>CAWHDZ010000030.1:0-206573 GCA_963828255.1 uncultured delta proteobacterium
GCTACCGGGCGCGCTGCTCGATGACCTCCTCGAAGTGGGCGAGGTAGGCCTGCGCGGTCTTGCGCCAGTCGTAGATCTCGGCCACCCGCTCGCCGGCCGCGCGGGCCTCGGCCCGGGCCTCCTCCCGGTGGTCGAGCACCCAGGCGATCCGGTCGGCCAGGGCCGCGGGATCCCGCGGGTCGAAGGTGCGAAGCAAACCGCCGAGAAGTCGGTTCTGCTCCTCGAGCGGGGGAATCGACGAGACGATCGTCGGGCAGCCGGCCCGCAGCGCCTCCAAGCTCGGCAGGCCGAACCCCTCGTAGAGGGAGGGGAGGAGGAAGACGGTGGCGAGCCGGTAGAGCTTCTGGACGTCCTGGTCGGTCACGTAGCCCAGGGCGAAGAAATCGCGACCGTGCTCGAATCCTGCCTCGCGGAGAGCGGCCCGCACCTGTCCCGCATACCCAGCCGGGAACCCGACCTCGCGCGACTCCCGGAGGTGGATGGCATTGGGGCCCACGAACACCGCTGGGACCCGCCGCCCCTGCCGCCGGAGGCGCGACAGCGCATCGACGATGGCGAGGTGGTTCTTGTGCGCCATCACCCAGCCGGTCATGAGTAGGAATTCACCAGGGAGTCCGTGGTCCTGGCGGAACTGCTCCAGCACCACGGGGTCTGGAGGGGCGTCCCGGACGTCCACTCCCAGCCGGACCACGCCGGACCTCTCCGCGAACTCCGGGTAGAATCGGCCCAGTTCCTCGCGGACCGAATCGGTGGTGAGAAGGATGCGGTCGGACCGCGCGAGCCAGGCCTGGGTCACGCGTTCCTGGCGGAGGCGCCAGGGGTCGTCCTCCGCGAAGAAATGCTTGAAGTTGAAGTCCTGGGGGGTGGTGACGACGGGGACGTCGAGCTTGGGAACGTCGAGAAGGACCGGATAGGGAAAGCAGAGCAGGTCGAAGCGTGCGCTCGCACGAGCGATGAGCGCGCGCGAATCCCCCAGCCAGGCTCGCCACCACTCCGGTCCCGCCCGGCGCAGGCTCTGCGCCAGCACGGCGCCTCCGGGCTTCGACAGGGGGAGCCCCCAGAGGCCCTGCGCGTGGGCGAGCGGGTCGAGGAATCGGCTGGCGGCCGAGCCGTGACCGAGCCACTCCACCCGTAGGTTCGGTCCCGTGATCTCCACGGGCCACTCGCACCGGTGGTAGGCGGAGTTGTACCGGGCCAGCAGGAACGTGATGTCCCAGTCGCGCGCCTCCGGGATCTCCAGGAACGCCCCGGCAAGGCCGCGGAGGACTCGCTCGAGGCCGCCCGCGCTCATCACGTACTCGACGATCGCGAGCCGGCGCATGGAGAACTTGTACGGCAGGAGCGAGAGCTTGCCAACGGGGCCGTAGGGTGACGCGTGGTATAGACGGCGAATGCCCTGGCGGTATGACGTGGTCGGCTTCCTCGGCGGCGACTTCGGGCTCACGGTCGCCGCCCGGAACACCATCCAGGCCCTGACCGCATCTTCCCGTTGCGGCCGTGCGGTGTCGATCGAGCCTGCCCGGCTCGCCCGCGAACTGGCTCGGCTCGTGGGTCTGGTCGGCCCCGTCGAGTCCGTGCCGATCGCCGGGCCAGCGACCGGGCCGGCGGCGAAGAGCGTTGTGTTGCTCCAGGTGAACCCGCTGGAGATCGCCTGGTATGCTCGGCAATGGCGGGGCGCCGTGGAGCGACCCGCCATGGCCGCATGCGTGCCCTTCTGGGAGCTTCCCCTCGTTCCGGTCGCCTGGGTTCCCGTGCTGGAGGCGATGGACGTGATCCTGGCGCCCACGCGCTTCGTGCAGGCGGCCTGTGCCGCCGCGGTCCCTCCGGAGCGGGTCCTCCACTACCCCCAGGCTGTGTTCCTTCCGGAGGGGATCCGGCCCGACCGGGACGCATGGGGGCTCACGGGGAAGGGCACTACCTTCGTCGTCTCCTTCGACATCGGCAGCGACATCGAGCGGAAGAATCCCTGGGCCGCCCTGGAGGCGTTCCGGCAGGCGTTCCCCAACGACCCCGGGGTGCGGCTCGTGATCAAGACCAAGCCATGGCCAGGGGTGCAGGCCTACCGTGCCCAGGCCGAGGCACTGCGCGCCCGGGTCGCTGCGGACCGACGGATCCGGGTGGTGGATCGGTCTCTCTCCTACCCCGAGGTGCTTGGCCTGTATGCGAGCGGGGA
Organism: uncultured delta proteobacterium; assembly: GCA_963828255.1. Taxonomy (GTDB): domain Bacteria; phylum Myxococcota; class Myxococcia; order Myxococcales; family Anaeromyxobacteraceae; genus CAIOAK01. The sequence continues at coordinate 2,174 of CAWHDZ010000030.1, forward strand.
CGTCATGGTCTCGCTCCACCGCTCGGAGGGGCTGGGGCTGCACCTCATGGAGGCGATGAGCCTCCGCAAGGTGGTGGTGGCGACCGGCTGGTCGGGCAACATGGACTTCATGACCGATCGGGATTCCGTTCCGGTCGGGTACCGCATGGTTCCTGTCTCCACGCGCCACTCACACTACCTGTCCGAGGTCGGCCGGCCCGGGCAAGAATGGGCCGAGGCGGACGTCGGCGAGGCCGCCCGGGCCCTGCGAATGCTGCACGAGTACCCGGAACGGCGCCAGTCGTTGGCCGATGCGGCGGAGGGGAGCATGCTGGAAAGGCGGCGAGAAATGCTCTTGGGAGCGACATTCGAGCGCCTGGAGGCGATCCTGGCGAGCGCGCCCAGCTCTCCCGATCGCCTCGAGGCCGCGCTCCGGGTCACCCGGTGGCGAGTTCTCCGCCAGATCCTGGGGGCGGGCTTCCGCGACGTGGGAGGGAGGATCACGGGCAGACGGAATCCGTGAGGCTGGGAAGAAGTGGTTCCCCGGAGCCCGTGGTATACACGGACCATCTGGGCATGATGACAGAGGAAATCCAGAAACGTGCCGAGGCCTTGCCGTCGCGGGTCATCCGCGCCCACTCGGGCTGGGCGCCCCTGGATCTGGCCGAGGTCTGGCGGCATCGCGAGCTACTGCTCTTCATGGCTTGGCGCGACGTCCAGCTGCGTTATCGCCAGACCGCACTGGGGGTCGGCTGGGCGGTCCTGCAGCCGTTGCTCACGGCGATCGTGTTCGCGGTCTTCTTCGGTCGCCTCGGGGGAATTCCATCGGACGGGCTGCCCTACCCGATCTTCGCCCTCGCCGGGCTCATCCCTTGGCAGCTCTTCGCGTTCGCGCTGCTCCAGTCGAGCACGAGCCTCGTCGACAACCAGAACATGCTTCGCAAGGTCTATTTCCCGAGAGTCATCGTCCCGATCGCCTCGGTGGGAGCGGGAGTCCTGGACTTCCTCGTCTCCTTCCTGCTCCTGGCCGCAGCGATGGCCTGGTATGGGTTCTCCCCGACCTGGCGGATGCTGGCGCTCGGTCCGCTCGTCCTCTTGACGCTCGTGACCGCCCTGGGCGTCGGGCTGTGGCTCGCGACGTTGAACGTCCGGTATCGAGACATCCGCTACACCGTCCCCTTCCTCGGCCAGCTCTGGCTCCTCGCGACCCCGGTCGCGTACCCCGCCAGCATCGTTCCCGAGCGGTGGCGTCCCGTGATGGGACTCAACCCCATGGCCGGAGTCGTGGAGGGCTTTCGATGGGCCCTCCTGGGGGCGGGCCAGGTCTCCGGTGGCCTGCTCGCAGTCTCCTCCGTCGTCGCGAGCCTGCTGCTCGTCTCCGGGCTCCTCTACTTTCGCCGCATGGAGCGCGGCTTCGCCGACGTCATCTAGCCATGGGGACTCCGGCGCTCAGAGTCGAGGGACTGGGCAAGCGCTACCGGCTGCGTGGCGGTGGGCCCGACTACGACACCTTCGCGGACAGCCTGCGACGCAACCTCGGTGCACCCTTGCGCTGGATGCGGGGGCGGCGCCGCGCCGAACCCCTGGCAACATTCTGGGCGCTGAAGGACGTCTCGTTCGAGGTTCCCGTGGGCCAGGCCGTCGGGGTGATCGGGCGCAACGGCGCGGGAAAGAGCACCCTGCTCAAGATCCTGTCGGGCGTTGCGGAGCCGACGACGGGCCAGGCGGCTGTGTGGGGAACGATGGGCGCGCTCCTGGAGGTGGGGACGGGATTCCACCCGGAGCTGACCGGTCGGGAGAACGTGTTCCTCAACGGTGCAATCCTCGGGATGAAGCGAGCGGAGGTCGCGCGGAAGTTCGACGAGATCGTGGCCTTCGCGGGGATCGAGAAGTTCATCGACACTCCGGCCAAGCACTACTCGAGCGGGATGTACATGCGGCTGGCGTTCGCCGTGGCTGCCCACCTGGAGACGACCATTCTGGTCGTCGACGAGGTCCTCGCGGTGGGCGACGCCGAGTTCCAGAGGAAGTGCCTCCAGAAGATGGAGCAGGCGGGATCGCAGGGGCGAACCGTCGTGTTCGTGTCCCACGACATGACGGCCGTGACCCGGCTCTGCACGAGGGCCCTCCTGCTCGACCAGGGCAGTCTGCTGCGCGACGGGACCGCAAGCGAGGTGGTTCACCACTATCTTCACGGTGGCGCAATGCACGGAGCGGCAGTCCGTGAGTGGCCGGACACGGCCCTCGCCCCCGGAGATGCCGTGGCCAGGCTCCACGCGGTGCGGGTGCTTGACGATGCCGGGAATCCGGCACCGGAGGTGGACATCCGGAAGCCCGTTCACATCGAGGTGGACTTCTGGAACCTGAACCCGGCGGCCGGGGCCGCGGCGAACCTGCACCTCTTTGACGACCAGGGAACTTGCGTCTTCGTCACGGCCGACTTTAATTCGCCGGAGTGGGGAAAGAGTCCCCGGCCCCGCGGTCTGGTCCGAAGCACGTGCACGATCCCTGGCAATTTCCTCGCCGAAGGGTATTTCCGGGTACTGGCCGCAGTGAGCAGCTTCCCGCGAACGACCGTGCACGCCATCGAGCAGGATGCGGTCGCGTTCGCGGTCGTGGACAGGAGCGAGGGCGACGGAGTCCGAGGGCCCTACGCCGGGCCGTACCCGGGAGTCGTTCGACCCATGCTGCGATGGGCTTACCGGACGCTGGAGGGAGGAGCGGAATGAAGGTCGTCCTGCTGGCCGGTGGTCTGGGAACGCGCCTCGCGGAGGAGACGGAGGTGCGGCCGAAGCCCATGGTCGAGATCGGGGGCAAGCCGATCCTGTGGCACATCATGAAGCACTATGATCGCCACGGGTTCAACGAATTCTTCGTGGCCCTCGGGTACAAAGGGGAAGCGATCAAGCGCTACTTCCTCGACTACGCCACCCTCAGCGGAAACATGGCCGTGGAGACGGCCACGGGCAAGGTCGCCCCGTCCTCCCGGGAATGCGAGCGCTGGCTCGTGAACCTGGTGGACACCGGGCTCGACTCGTACACCGGAGGCCGGTTGAAGCGGCTCCAGCCATGGGTGGGCGAGGAGACCTTCATGTTGACTTACGGGGACGGGGTGTCGGACGTGGACCTCGGCGAGCTTCTTCGATTCCACCGCAAGCAAGGGCGCATCGCGACGGTGACCGCGGTTCGCCCCCCCGCACGCTTCGGTGGGCTCGTCCTCGATGGCGACGCGGTGAGGGCCTTCACCGAGAAGCCGCAGGCTGGTGAGGGATGGATCAATGGCGGCTTCATCGTCTTTGAGCCACAGGTGTTCGCGTATCTCGACGGCGACAGGACGAGCCTCGAGGCGGAGGTGCTCGAGCGGCTCGCCACCGACGGTCAGCTGGCCGCCTTCCGACATGCCGGATTCTGGCAGTGCATGGACACGCTCCGGGACAAGAACCTCCTGGAGTCTCTCTGGCAGCAGGGCCGCGCTCCCTGGAGGACCTGGCATTGAGCGAATTCTGGCGAGATCGACCGACGTTCGTGACCGGTGCGACGGGATTGGTGGGCTCGTGGACCGTGAAGCGTCTCCTCGACGCGGGGGCGCAGGTCAGCTGCCTCGTGCGGGATTCGGTGCCGCGCTCGGAGTTCGTGCGCGCCGGAATGCTCGATCGAATCACCGTCATCCAGGGCGACGTTCGGGACCAGGCCCTTCTCGAGCGAGCGCTCGGGGAGTACGAGATCGACACGGTCCTTCACCTCGCGGCCCAGACGATCGTTCCCATCGCAAATCGCAATCCCGCATCCACGTTCGAGACGAACGTGGGGGGCACCTGGTCCCTGCTGGAGGCCTGCCGGAGAAGCCCCCTGGTGAAGCAGATCGTCGTGGCGTCGTCCGACAAGGCCTACGGCGATCACCACCACCTCCCGTATGCCGAGGAGGCCCCGCTCCAGGGGCGCCACCCGTACGACGTGTCGAAGTCGTGCGCGGACCTCATCGGCCAGAGCTACGCGCACTCCTTCGGGCTACCCGTGGCAATCACCCGGTGCGGCAATTTCTTCGGCGGCGGCGACCTCAACTGGAACCGCATCGTTCCAGGCACCATTCGATCGGTGCTTCGCGGGCATCGACCCGTGATCCGGTCGGACGGCGCCTACGTTCGGGACTACTTCTACGTCGAGGACGGAGCCGCAGCATACCTGCTGCTCGCCGAGAAGCTCGCCGCAGACCACTCCCTCCGAGGACAGGCGTTCAACTTCTCCAACGAGGTCCAGGTCACCGTTCGGGAGTTCGTGGACCGGATCCTGCGCCGCATGGGATCGGGCCTCGAACCCGACATCCGGAACGAGGCCCAGCGCGAGATCCGTCACCAGTACCTGACGGCCGAGAAGGCGCGCCGTCTGCTGGGATGGAAGGCGCTCCACACCCTGGACGATGGGCTGGAGAGGACCATCGCCTGGTACCGGGACTTCCTGGGGGACAAGGCATGACCCAGGTGAACGCCTGCCGGGCCTGTGGTTCGAGGGGCCTGGAGGTCGTGCTGTCGCTCGGGCACACGCCGCTGGCGAACGCCCTCGTGCACTCCGACCGGCTGGACTTGCCAGAGGCGCTCTACCCGCTCGCCCTCGCCTTCTGCCCGACCTGCAGCCTGGTCCAAATCACGGAGGCCGTGCCCCCGGAGGAACTCTTCCTCGACTATCCCTACTTCTCATCGGTCTCCGACACCATGCTGGAGCACGCGCGCACGCTGGTGGGGCGATTGGCCGGCGAGCGGCGGCTGGGGGGCGATAGCCTGGTGATGGAGGTGGCCAGCAACGACGGGTACCTACTCCAGTACTACAAGCAACGTGGCGTTCCCGTGCTGGGCATCGAACCAGCTCGAAACGTCGCCGCCGTCGCCGTGCGGGAGCGGGGCATCCCCACGGTGACCGAGTTCTTCGGGATGGACCTCGCGGTCCGACTGGTCGCCTCGGGCCAGCGTGCCGACGTGCTCCATGCCAACAACGTCCTCGCCCATGTACCGGACCTGAACGGCTTCGTGAGGGGAGTGTACGCCGTTCTCAAGGATGACGGCGTCGCGATCATCGAGGTGCCCTACCTCGGCGAGATGATCCCCCGACTCGAGTTCGACACGATCTATCATGAGCACCTCTGCTACTTTTCGCTCACCGCGCTGGATCGACTGTTCCGGCGCCACGGCCTCGAGATCCGTGACGTGGAGGAGATCCCGATGCATGGTGGGTCGCTGCTGCTCGAGGTGGCGCGCTCCCCGGCCCGCGGTGCCACCTCGCAGCGCGTCGGGGCGATGCTCCGCCGGGAGGCCGACGCGGGTATGACGACCACGGGTTACTACGCCGAGTTCGCGCCACGAGTCCTTGCATGGCGAGATCGCTTCCGCGGCATGCTCGCCGACATGAAGGCGAGAGGGCAGCGGATCGCGGCCTACGGCGCCGCTGCCAAGGGAAGCACCCTCCTCAACTTTGCAGGCGTGGGGAGCGAGACCTTGGACTACGTCGTCGACCGTTCCAGGCACAAGCAGGGGCGCTTCATGCCCGGCGTGCACCTGCCCATCCGGCCGCCGGAAGTCCTGCTCGAGTCCCAGCCCGACGCGGTGGTGCTCCTGACGTGGAACTTCAGGGACGAGATCCTGGCCCAGCAGGCGGAGTACAGGCGCCGTGGCGGAAAGTTCCTGATCCCCATCCCCACACCCCATTTCGCGTGATCTTCGATCCAACGCCCATCCCTGGCTCGTTCCTGCTCCGTCCCAGCCGGCTGGCGGACGAACGCGGGTTCTTCGCCCGAACCTGGAGCCGGGAGGATCTGGAGGCACGGGGCCTTGCAGGAGTGCTTGATCACGTCAGCGTCTCCTGGAACCAACGCGCGAGAACGCTGCGCGGCATGCACGTCCAGGTGGCCCCCTGCGAGGAGGTCAAGGTCGTCTCGTGCCTGCGTGGAGCCATCCACGACGTCATCGTCGACCTGCGCCCGGGCTCGCCCGCCCTTCACCGGTGGTGGTCCACGCGCCTGGACCCCGGCGAGATGGCGGCGCTCTACGTCCCTGAGGGCGTGGCCCACGGGTTCCTGACGCTCGAGGACGACACGCTCGTCCAGTACGCCATCTCGGGACGATGGAGCCCCAGCCATTCCCGGGGGCTGCGCTTCGACGATCCCTTGCTTGGGATCGATTGGCCAGGGACGCCTTCGGTGGTCAACCAGCGCGACAGGGCGTGGCCGTTGCTCGGGGAAACCACGAAATGAGCACTCTCGGGAAGATGATCCTCTGGGGAGCGACCGGCCAGGCGAGGGTGCTGCGGGAGTGCATGGCCCACGCAGGTCACGACGTCGTGGCGGTCTTCGACAACGATCCAACCGTCGAATGCCCATTTCCGGGCGTGCCCCTGTTCGTGGGGCGAGCCGGCTTTGAGCGGTGGAGAGAGCGGCAGGCGGACTTCTCCGGAATGGGGTTCCTGGTGGCCATCGGCGGGGAGATGGGCAGGGATCGGCTGGAGATCCAGGAGTGGCTCGGGGGCGAAGGCCTGTCACCGCTCACGGCGGTCCACCCCAGAGCCTTCGTGGCAGCCGATGCACGCGTCGGCGAGGGCTCCCAGATCCTGGCGCAGGCGGCGGTGTGCGTCGAGGCGACGATCGGCCGAGCTTGCATCGTGAACACGGGAGCCACCATCGACCACGAGTGCGTCCTTGGAGACGGAGTCCACGTCGCTCCGGGAGCCCACCTGGCGGGGTGCGTCGAGATCGGGAATTTCGCGATGATCGGAACCGGAGCCTCGATCCTGCCCAGGGTGCGGATCGGCGAGAATGCGATCATCGGAGCCGGTGCGGTGGTAACACGGAACGTCGAGCAAGGAGCGGTGATGGTGGGAAACCCAGCCCGAAGGCTGGAGGCGGGAAGGAAGAGGGAATGAGTGCGGGCGAGGAATTCGATCGGGAGAAGCGCGCCTGGGCGGAACGCATGTCCCGGGACGGCTCCGTGGCCAAGATCACGAGGGCGTGGTTCGACGAGACCGCGCGCTACCGGTACTCCTACAACTTCACCTGGCTCGGCCGTCCCATCATCCAGTACCCGCAGGACATCGTCGCCCTGCAGCAGGTGGTGTGGGAGACCAAGCCGGACCTGATTGTCGAGACTGGAGTGGCCCACGGCGGCTCGCTGGTCCTCTCCGCTTCACTGTTGCGGCTCCTCGGTGGGGAAGGGCGGGTCGTCGGGATCGACATCGACATCCGGACTCGCAACCGCGAGGCGATCGAGCGACACCCGATGGCGCCATGGATCTCCCTGATCGAGGGTTCATCCACAAGCGAGGCCGTGCTGGAACAGGTCCGCGCCGTTGCCGCTTCCTACCGGAAGGTGATGGTCATCCTCGACTCGAACCACACCCACGAGCACGTCGCGCGGGAGCTCGAGCTGTACTCGCCGCTCGTCTGCAAGGGCAGCTACCTCATCGTGATGGATACCGTCATCGAGGACATGGCGCCGGGGGCGTTCCCGGATCGACCGTGGGGCCCCGGCAACAACCCGAAGACCGCGGTTCGCGAGTTCCTGGCCCGCAACAGCCGCTTCGTCGTGGACGAGGAGCTGGAGAAAACGCTGCTCATCAGCGTGGCGCCGAGCGGTTACCTGCGTTGCGTCCAGGACTAGATCCCATGGGCCGAATCCCCATCGCCGGGCCGTGGATCACCCAGAAGGAGATCGACTACGTCACCGACGCGGTGACCCGGGGCTGGTACCAGGACGCGGGCATATTCCACGAGCGCTTCGAGAGGGCCTTCGCCGAGCACCTCGGGGTGCGTCACGCCATGGCGCTCCCATCCTGCACGTCGGCCATCCACCTCTCGTTGCTGGCGCTCGGGCTGGGTCCGGGGGACGAGGTCGTGGTTCCGGACAGCACCTGGATCGCCACCAGCGCCCCGGTGAGCTACGTCGGCGCCACGCCCGTGTTCGCAGACGTCGATCCCGTCACCTGGTGCCTGTCAGCGGAATCCTTCGAGGCTCGGATCACCAGCCGGACCAAGGCGGTCATCCCGGTCGATCTCTACGGCGGAATGCCCGACTGGAGCGCCCTGCATCGCATCGCCGCGGAGCGTGGGATCGCGATCATCGAGGATGCGGCGGAGGCCATCGGCTCCGAGTGGCGTGGACGGAAGGCGGGGAGCCTGGGAAACGTCGGCGTCTTCAGCTTTCACGGGTCGAAGACCCTGACCACAGGGGAAGGGGGCCTGCTGGCCACCGACGACGACGAGCTCTTCGAGCGAGCATCCGTCCTCCGCGACCACGGGCGGAGGCCGGGAGATCGACAGTTCTGGAATCTCGAGGTGGCGCACAAGTACAGGATGTCCAGCATGCAGGCGGCGCTCGGACTGGCGCAACTCGAGCGCCTGCCCGAACTGGTCGAGAGGAAGCGGGAGATATTCGAGTGGTACCGGAGCGAACTGGGCGGGGTGCCCGGAATCGCGATGAACGCCGAGCCCGAGGGCACCAGGAACAGCTACTGGATGGTGACCCTCGTGAACCAGCGGGCCGATGCCCCGGCCAAGGAGGAACTGATCCGATGGCTGGGTGAGCACGGGATCGACAGCCGGCCATTCTTCTATCCGCTGAGCTCGCTGCCAGCGTATGCAAGGCCGGGTGTGGACCCGCCGCACAACCCCGTTTCGCACCGTTTGAGCCGGACCGGCTTGAACTTGCCTTCTGCGCTCAACCTGACCCGGAATCAGGTTGGCGAAGTCGCCAGGGCCGTCATCGAACGCCTGGGCCCGGCGTGAGCTCCGCCGGAGGGTGGTGTTGAGCGCCATGCACGACGAGATGACGGCCAGGCCGCCGCGGGTGACGCTCGGAGTCCCAGTCTACAACGGCGAGCGCCATCTCGAGGATGCCCTGGATGCGCTCCAGGCCCAGACATGGGCTCCGCTGGAGATCCTCATCTCGGACAATGCCTCCGTCGACCGAACCGAGGCGATCTGCCGTCGGCATGCCGCTGGGGATCCGCGGATTCGCTACGTGAGGCAGGCGACGAACATCGGCGCGGCCCGAAATTTCGAGTTCGTCGCGCGCGAAGCGCGCGGCGAGTATTTCGCTTGGTGCGCTCACGACGATCGCCGGCATCCGAGATTCGTGGAGGCTTGCGTCGAGGAACTGCTCCGCAGGCCGGAAGCGACGGTGTGCAATACGGCGGTGACCTTCCTGGACGAGAAGGGCGACCCGATGGACGACTGGACCGATCGCAACTTCCAGACGCGTGGACTGACGCGGCCGGAGCGCGCGCAGCGGCTGATCGACCACGTCAACTGGGTCGACGTGTACGGCCTGATTCATCGCGAGGCGCTGCTTCGGTGCCTTCCCTTCGAGCCGGTCTGGGGAGGAGACGTGGTGGTCAGCATGAAGCTGCTGATGCTTGGCGATTTCGCCAAGGTGGACGATCGGTTGTTCCAGTATCGAGCCTGGACGCGCCCCATGTCGCCCGAGAAGGTGATGAGCACGGTGACGGGCTCCAGCCGGAGAGTGGCTCGACCGTACACGGAGATGATCCAGGCCCTGCTCCGGGCGGCCATGGATGGCGCCCCCAGTCGCGAGGAAAAGGTAGACCTGGTCGCCCGATTCCTGCGCACGTTGACCAAGAGTGAGCCAAGTGGAGTCCCGTTCACGTGCTGGCGGCGGATCCTCACGGACGAGCACCGGGAATCCCTCGGTACGGACCTCCCCGTGGAAGCCTTTCCACGCCACCTCCTGGGATGGCTCTCGGAGGCGTTGCCGGGGGCTGCCGAGTCCCGTGGTCGGGAAGCGATGGCGCTGGCCCTCGCCGGTGTCCGGCGCGTCCTGCTGGCGGCGCCCGGCGCCCCGGAGGACGCGATGCAGATGGGGCCGGTTCTCCAGCTTCTCGCACGCAGGGTGCCCGGCGCACACCTGGGAATTCTCTGGCCCAGCACCGCTCCGGACCTGCCGCCCTTGATTCAGGAGCACGAGCTGGTTCCCTATGTGCCGATGGCGGATGCCCGTTCCGAGCCTCGAGTCGACCGGGACGGAGATCTCCTACGGGTCCGCGCCTGGAAGCCGGACCTGGTCATCTGTCCCTTTCCGGGCCGGAGCAGAAGACTCGATCGACTCGCCACGGGTTCCGGGGCGCTGCTCGGGATCGCCTTCTCGGAGCCAGCCCGGCCCGGGCGCCGATCCTGGCTGCGGTCGGCGGCGCCCTACAATCCTGATCGCCGCTGGGGATTCGTCCTGCCGGTCGGGGGAAGCCTGTCCGACATCGAGGCATGCTTGGATGGCCTCCAGGTTGGGAAATGAGCACGGCCATCGTCTACGTCCGACCCGGGTTCGGCGGAATCCTGGACTACAGCGAATCGGTGCTGGAGATCCTCAGGGAGGGACTTCCAGGAGCGCGGATCAGCGTGATCACGGCGCCGGGGGAGGGACTGCCGAGCTGGCAAGGGATGCGGCTCGCCCGACTCGTCCGGGCGCAGGAAGGCGTCGTCCTCGCCGAGATGGGGGCCGGGGACGCCTCGATCTTCTGGTGCCTCAGCAGCGTCGCGAACGAACGGCCCGTCGTCGTCACGGTCCACGATCCCGGAGTCATCGTCCAAGGTCTCTTTTCGCCGCGCCTGCCTGGCGGAAAATACCCCCGCGCGAAGCAGGTGGCGGCGCACGTTGACAACATCCTCTGGACCCTGGTCGGTCGCCACGCAGTCCAGGCCATGTTGGCCCGTTGCCGGGCCCGGGTCGTCCTCAACCCTGCCATCGATACCGTGAACGGGCTTCCAGCGACCTACCTGCCACAGCCTTTGTATCGTCCCGGACTTGATCCCAGGATTCCGCCGGAGACGTCGTCCATTGCGTACCTGGGCTACTGGGCCCCGGCCAAGGGGCTCGAGGACCTGCTGGAGGCCTACCGTATCATTGGCGAAACTCACCGGAGTGTCCGGCTCATCGTGGCGGGTGGAACCGCAAGAGGGGAGTACGATCCCTACGAGCGCGACTTCCGGCGTCGCACGGCGGCCCTGGCGCCGGAGATCGAGATGCCCGGGTTCATCCCGGCGCCTCGGCTGGACGGATTCCTTCGGAGCCTCTCAGCCCTGGTTCTGCCCTACCACCCTGAGGTCCCCGGAGGCGCCAGCGCGATGCTCCTCAGGGCCCAGGAGGCAGGGGTTCCCCTCATCGTCGGGAACACCCCTCAGCTGAGGAGCCAGGTCGACCCCGCCAACGTGACCTTGGTGCCCCCGCGTGACGCAACTGCATTGGCGCAAGCCATCGCAGATCACCTCGACGATCCGGCGCGCCACGAGGAAGCCGCGCGACGCGAGCAACTGCGCGTTCACGATGAGCACGGCCGGGAGGCGGTCAGCCGTCGACTGCTCGCCATCGTCAAGGATGCGTGCGCGCCGAGCCCCTGAATGATGGCGCCATTCAGCCCACCCGCCCCCTCTACCCCCCCCGCCTTGATGGTGACGAACCAGGCGCTCCCGCCCTGCTCGGCCGAGACCTGCTGCACGATGCGCTTCCCCGGCGGCACCGTGACCCGCGACTGGGTCCGCGACCCCGGGGCGCTCACCTCGAAGGTGGCCGCCCCCTGCCGCGCCTCGACGAGCTTCACCGAGACCGTCCCTCCCCTGGGGAGCGACACCGGCTGGGTCTTGCCCGGCACCATCGACGCCTGCATCTGGACGGGGCGAGAATACGGGCAAGTCTCGGCCGGTCGCAACGCGCGACCACGGCCTGGAAGGCGACGCGGGAGCGCCATGCCCTATACTCGTCCGGATGGGCGCGAAGGAGATGCTGATCCGGATGAGGGCCATCCTCGTGGAGGCGCACCTCTAACCCTGATCGAAGGAGGCCCCCCATGCCCCGCGCCCTCGTCACAGGAATCGCCGGCCAGGACGGCTGGTACCTCGCGAAGCTCCTCCTCGGGAAGGGCTACGAGGTGGTCGGCTGCGGCCGCCCCGGCACGCTGCTCGGCCAGCGTGGCAGGCCCTTGCGGGAGCTGGGCGTGAAGCTCGTCGAGATGGACCTCCTCGACCGGTACGGGACCTTGAGCGGCATCGCCGACGTGGAGCCCGACGAGGTCTACAACATGGCCGGCCACTCCTTCGTGCCCCAGTCCTGGGAGGACCCTGCCACCGCCATCCGGATCACCTCCTGGCCAGTCATCCACCTCATGGACGCCGTGCGGGAGGTCTCCCCGCAGAGCCGCTTCTACCAGTCCAGCACCTCCGAGATCTTCGGCCTCACCACCTCGACGCCCCAGACCGAGGAGACCCCGGTGGCGCCCGCCAACCCCTACGCCGCCGCCAAGGTCTTCGCCCACCAGCTCGTGTCCCTCTACCGGGACCACTACGGCCTCTTCGCCTGCTCCGGGATCCTCTACAACCACGAGTCTCCACGCCGGCCGCCCCAGTTCGTCACCGCCAAGGTGTGCCACGCCGCCAAGGCCATCCGCGCCGGCAACCAGCGGGAGCTCTGGCTCGGCGACCTTGAGGTGACCCGCGACTGGGGCTTCGCCGGCGACTCGGTGGACGCCATGTGGCGCATGCTCCAGCAGGAGAAGCCCTCCGACTACATCATCGGGACCGGGGTCGCCCACTCGGTCCGTGAACTGTGCGAGCTGGCCTTCCGTCGCGTTGGACTCGACTGGAAGGACCACGTGAAGCAGGACCCGGCCTTCATGCGCCCCGGCCAGCCCACCCGGCTCCTCGCCGATCCGTCGAAGGCGCGGCGCGAGCTCGGGTGGCAGGCGACCACGGGGTTCGAGGAGCTGGTGGCGATGATGGTGGACGCGGCGCCGGGCTGACCCGGCTCCGCCAGCGCCGCCGCTACCCGCCCGCCTTGATGGTGACGAACCAGGCGCTCCCGCCCTGCTCGGCCGAGACCTGCTGCACGATGCGCTTCCCCGGCGGCACCGTGACCCGCGACTGGGTCCGCGACCCCGGGGCGCTCACCTCGAAGGTGGCCGCCCCCTGCCGCGCCTCGACGAGCTTCACCGAGACCGTCCCTCCCGTGGGGAGCGACACCGGCTGGGTCTTGCCCGGCACCATCGACGCCTGAATCTCGCCGGCCTGCTCCCAGCGGACGTAGGCCGTCGCGGAGAGCTGTCCGCGCAGGTCCTCGAGGCCGGGGGGCATGCCGGGCGCGCCCTGGCGGAAGCCCTGGAGCACCCGGATGCGCACCGGCACCGGTGCATCGGCCGCCCACGCGGGCATGCACACGAGCACCGCCACCGCCATCCACGCCGCCGTCCAGGTGCTCCGCATGCGCCCTCCGTCAGGTCCCCTCGGAACTCTCGCCCACCAGGATGACCGGGCCGTCGCTCGTGTCGAGCACGAACGCCGCCAGGTCCTCCGAGGTGACCTCGACGGACAGCTCCGAAGGGCCGGTTCCACCGGTCCGGCCAATGTACAGGTAGAGGGCGAGCGCGGCCAGCGCGGGCGCGACCGCCGCCAGCACCCGGTGGCGGCGCAGGAAGGCCCGCAGCCGCGCCAGCGGACCGGCCGGAGCGCCCCGCCAGGCCGATGCGGGGATGCGAGCCATGACGCCGTCGGCGAAGGTGGAGAGGTCGCGCCGGGCCGCCTCGGTGCGGAGCCCGTCCTGGACCAGCCCGGAGAGGGCCTCGATGTCGGAGAGGCGCGCCCGGCAGGCCTCGCAGGTCGCGAGATGCGCGCCGAGCAGCGCCCCCTCGGTGGGGTCGAGCTCACCGGGAAGGGAGCCGAGCAGCGGGGCGGCGCCGGCGCACCTCACGGGGCGTCTCCCCGGCCGGGCGCGTCGATCCCGGCGTATCCGGCCAGGAGCGCCTGCATCTTCTTGCGCGCGTGGAAGAGGCGGCTCATCACGGTGCCCTTGGGGATCCCCAGCCGCAGGGCAAGCTCCTCGTACGAGAGGCCGTCCATCTCGCGCAGGACGAAGATGGCGCGGTGCAGGTCGGGCAGCTCGCCCAGGGCCTCGGTGAGCCGCGCCGAGAGCTCGTGCCGCAGCACCGTTTCCTGGGGGTTGGTGCCGAGCGCGGTGGCGAGGACCCCCGGCGCTGCCTCCTGGAGGACCGTCTCCGAGATGTCGGCCACGTCGCTCCGCCTCCCCGGCCGCTCCTTGCGGAGGACGTCGATGGCGACCCGGGCCGTGATGCGGTGGAGCCAGGTGGTGAAGGAGGACTCCTCCCGGAACTCGGCGAGGTGCTGGTGAACGCGCACGAAAGCCTCCTGGGAGACGTCCCAGGCGAGATCCCTGTCCTTCACGATTCCGAGCGCCACGGCGTACACCCTTCGCTGGTGCCGGACGACGAGATCCCGGAACGCCTCCGGGTCGCCGCCCCTGGCTCTTTCCACCAGTTCGAGATCGGGTAGAGCCATAGGCAGGGACGGGGTAGCGGAGGGGAAATTCACCACGGCCCGGGAAAGCTACCACACCCGGTCGGGTGTACCTGAGCGCTTGTGCCCCGGACGGGGTACGCGTAGTTTCGCGTGGTTTCGCGGATTTCGAAGTCCCTCTCCTCTGTTCCGGGAACACGTGCAAGGGCCGTACTCCGAGATCTCGAGTGTCCTCGCGGATGCCCGCCGGCGCCGCTGGGGGGTCGTCGTCGCCACTGCCCTGGGCTTTGGGGCGGCCGCCGTGGTCGCGATCCTGCTCGCCGGGGCCGTCGCCCTGGGGGTCGGACCCGCCGCCCCGGGGAGCTGGCCGCGCCCCGCCGCCCTCGCCCTCGCCGTGCTCGCCGCCTCCTGCACGGTCGCCTGGGCGGGCATCACCCTCTGGCGAACCGCCTGGGGCACGCCGGAGGTGGCGGCCACGGTCGCCGGCGGCGACGACTCGCTGCGCTCGGCGCTCCTCACCGCGGTCGAGCTCTCGGCCGACCGGCCCGCCCTCGACGCCCGGGGGCTCTCCACGGCGCTCGCCGACGAGCACGTGGCCCGCACCGGGGCCCGGGCCCTCGCCATCGACCTGCGCGCCGCCGTGCCCGACCGGCCCGCCCGCCGGGCCGCCTGGGCCCTCGCCGCCGTGCTCGCGGCCTGGGCCGCCCTGGCCGTCTTCCTCGGGCCCAACCTGGGACGGGGCTGGTCGCGTCTCCTCGAGGGCGTCGCCGCCCCGGCCGGTCCGCCCCGCGCCGAGCCCGTCACCGGGGACGTCGAGATCACCTACCGCTACCCGGCCTACACCGGTCGCTCCGAGCGCAAGGTGCCAGGCAGCGACGGCTCGGTCGTGGCGCCGCGCGGCACCGAGGTCCACCTCGCCACCCGCTCCGACCGCCCGGTCAAGGGGGCGCAGGTCGCCGTCGAGGGGGCCGATCCGAAGGCGCGCCGGGTGGTGGCGCTGTCGGTGAAGGACGGACGGGAGCTCACCGGTACCTTCCTCGTCGAGGAGCCGGGAAGCTACCGGTTCCAGTTCACCGAGGGCGACAAGGTGGTGGTGAACGGGCCTCCCGTCCCGGTGACGGTGGAGGCCGACGCCTTCCCCGAGGTGGCCATCTCGGCCCCGGCCGGCGAGGTGGAGGTGGCCGGCGACGCCCGGGTCCGGGTGGAGTGGAACGCCTCCGACGACTTCGGCCTCTCCGACCTGACGCTCGTGCTGAAGGCCCCGGCCGGCGAGGAGGAGCGGCGGCCGCTCCGCTCGCTGGCCCCGGCGCGGCGCGACGCGGGCGAGTTCGACCTCGACCTCGCCCCCCTGCGGCTCGCCGAGGGGGAACGGCTCCTCTACTGGCTGGAGGTGAAGGACAACGACACCGTCTCCGGCCCCAAGCGCGCCGCCTCGCCCACACGGGCGGTGAAGATCTACAGCCAGGCCGAGCACCACCAGCGGCTGCTCGCCGAGGCCCGGCGCCACTGGGAGGAGATGGTCCGCATCCTGGGCGACCGGATGGAGCAGCTGCCGCGGGGGCTGCCGGCCGACGCCGCCAGGGTGCAGAAGGGGCTGGCCCTCGACGGGCGGACCCGGCAGCTCCACGAGCGGCTGCGCGAGGCGGCCCAGGCCATGCGCAAGGAGAAGGCCGCGCCCCGGGAGCTCCCGGCGGCGCTCCAGAACGTGGCCCAGGGGCTCCGCGAGCGGGAGGCCCTGGCGACCGCGGCGCGCCAGACGCTGGCCCGCCAGATGCAATTCGGCAGGCCCGGAGACGTCCTCGGCACGAGGCGCGTCGACGACCTCGACGACGCGCTCGACCGGGAGCTGGAGAAGGACATCCTCTATCTCGAGCAGCTCTTCGACAAGCGGCGCGCCGAGGACCTGGTGGCCATGGCGAAGGACCTGGCCTCGCGCCGGCGCGAGCTCGCCTCGCTGCTGGAGAAGTACAGACAGGCCCCATCGGAGCAGGCCAAGAAGCAGCTGCTCGCCGAGGTGGCGCGGCTCCGCGCCCGGATGCAGGACATGCTGCACCAGATGTCGGAGCTGGCCCGCGGCGTCTCCGACTCCCACATGAACGCCGAGGCCATGGCCGAGATGGCCAAGGGAAAGGACGTCGCCGGGGGCATGCAGCGCGTCGAGGAGATGCTGGCCCGGGACGACGTCGAGGCCGCCCTGAAGGAGCTCGACGCCATGGGGAGCGCCCTCGACGACATGATGGCCTCGCTGAAGCGCACCGCCGGAGCCCCCGACGAGCGCACCGCCGCCCTCTCCCGCGAGCTGCGCGAGTTCCAGAAGGACCTCGAGTCGGTCGAGCAGGAGCAGGCGAAGGTGGCGTCCGAGACCGAGAAGGTGCGCGACGCCTACCGGAAGGCGGCGCAGGAGCGGCTCAAGAAGGCGGAGCCTTCGCTGCGCAAGGTGGACGAGCTGGCCCGGAAGGCAGAGGCCGAGCTCCGCCAGTCGCGTGCCGGGACCACGCCGCGCTCCGAGGACGACTTCGCCCAGTCGCGCGACCGGCTCGACGACCTGCGCAAGGCCCTGTCGTCCCGCGACCTGGACGCCGCCCTCGAGGCCTCCAGGCGGGCCCTGCCGCCCCTGCAGCGGCTCGCCACCGGGCTCGACGACGAGGCGACCATGTCGGAGCGCTTCGCGCAGCTGCAGAAGCGCGACCCGGCCGAGCTCCGGGAGGCAGCCGAGCACGCCCGCAACGCCCTGCCTCCGGCGCGCCAGGCCCGCGAGGAGCTGGAGCGGCTCTTCCCCGAGGCCCGTACCGTCCTGCCCCAGGGGGAGCAGCAGAAGCTCGACCGGCTGGCCCAGGAGCAGCAGGCCCTCGAGCAGAAGGCCGGGCGGCTGCAGCAGAAGCTCGACCAGCTCTCGCAGGAGGCGCCGGTCTTCCCGCCGCAGGCGAGCCGGGAGCTCGCCGAGGGGCGCGGCCACATGCAGGCGGCGGCGGGGTCGCTCGGCCAGAAGAACCCCCAGCGCGGCGTCGGCGAGCAGCAGGAGGCGCTCGGGTCACTCGGGCGCCTGCGCAAGGGGCTCGAGGAGATGGGGAAGGGGGGCGGCAAGGGCGAAGGGGGCTTCCCGTTCCCGTACGCCTCCTCCGGAACGCCGCAGCAAGACGGGATGGACGGGGACCCGTCGCGCGAGAAGGTGGAGATCCCCCAGGTGGACGCCTCGAAGAACCGCGAGCAGTTCCGCCGCGACCTGCTGGAGGCCATGAAGCAGGGCACGCCGGAGCCCTACCAGGGCGAGGTGAAGCGCTACTACCAGGAGCTCGTGAAGTGACCCCCTCTGCCCTCCTCCTCGCGCTGGCCCTCTCGGCCGTCCCGGCGCCGCCGCCGGCCGGGCCCGACGCGCGTACCGCGGCGCGCGATGCGCTCGAGCTCCTCTCCGACGAGGACGTCGAGGGCGCCCGGGCGGCGCTCGCTCCCTTCGCCGGCGCCGAGGCTTCGGAGCCGGTGCTCGCCCTGGCGCAGGGCGTGCTGCGCTTCCACGAGCACCGCTACGAGGAGTCGGTGGCGCTCCTCGAGAGGGGAACCGCCTCCGGGATGGGGCGCGACTGGCTGGCGATGGCCAAGGGGGCCCGCGACGTCACCCGGAACCACCTGCGCGCCGAGAGCGATCACTTCGTGGTGAGCTACCCGAAGGGGAAGGAGGAGGTCCTCGTCCCCTACCTCCTCGAGGCGCTCGAGGCCCAGCGGGCCGCGCTCGAGAAGGACTTCGGTGCGATGCCGCCCGGCAAGGTGCTCATCGAGGTGGTCGAGGACACCCGCCAGCTGGCGCGCCTCTCCACGCTCACCGAGAAGGAGATCAAGAACACCGGCACCATCGCCATCTGCAAGTTCGACAAGATGATGCTGACCTCGCCCAAGGCGCTCCTGCACGGCTACGACTGGCTCGACACCGCCTCCCACGAGTACGTCCACCACGTGGTGACCCGGCTCACCCGGAACCAGACGCCCATCTGGCTGCACGAGGGGATCGCCCGCTGGTACGAGTCGCGCTGGCGGGGGCCGGGCGGGGACATCCTCTCCCCCTGGTCGGCGGCCATGCTCCGCGACGCCGCGAAGAGCGGCAAGCTCGTCACCTTCGCCCAGATGCACCCCTCGATGGCCAAGCTGCCCAGCCAGGAGGCGGCGGCTCTGGCCTTCGCCGAGGTCGCGGTGGCGATCGAGGTGATGCACGCCCGGGGAGGGCCGGACGCCGTCCGGCGCGTGCTCGAGGGGGTGACCCGGGGCGACACGGCCGAGCAGGCGGTGTCGGCGGCGCTCTCCGTCCCCTTCCCGGCCTTCGAGAAGGAGTGGCGGCGCTGGATGCTCGAGCGCCCCCTGCCGGCCGGAGGCGAGCGGGAGATGCGCAAGCTCCGCTTCCAGGGCGACCCGGGGGCCTACTCGGAGTGGTCGGAGATCCCCGACGAGAAGGCGCGCGGCCACGCCCGGCTGGGCGAGATCTTCCGGGAGCGTGGCCGCTGGGAGCCGGCCCGCCAGGAGTACGCCCGGGCGGCGAAGCGTGGCGGGGCGGCCTCGCCCACTCTTGCCGGGCGCTACGCGCTGGCGTCGCTCATGACCGGCCACACCGGCGAGGCCGAACGGGTCCTCGCCGAGGCCCTGCGCGCCCACCCCGAGGCGAGCACCCTCCACGTGCAACTGGGCCGGGTGCGCATCGCCCGGGAGGACTGGGCGGCCGCGCGGGAGAGCTTCCTGCTCGCCAACCGCACCGACCCCTTCGACCCCGAGATCCACGCCGGCCTGGCGCGCGCCGCCGAGGCCCTCGGTGACGCCACCACCGCCTCGCGCGAGAAGCGCTTCGCGGCCATACTCACCGGCTCGGCGCACCCGTGACCGGGACGACGCGCACCGGAACCACGAACGAGGAGCACATGGACGACCGGCAGACCCAGGAAACCGCCCCGCGCGAGGCCGACCTCGCCGCGGTGGACGAGCTCGCCGAGGCGCGCCGCACGCTGCTCGGGGAGATCGAGAAGCGCATCGTGGGGCAGCGGTCGGTGGTGGACCACCTGCTCGTGGCCCTCTTCGCCCGCGGCCACACCCTCTTCGTGGGCGTTCCCGGGCTCGCCAAGACGCTCCTCATCTCCACCGTGGCCGAGGCTCTCGACCTCTCCTTCAACCGCATCCAGTTCACCCCCGACCTCATGCCGTCGGACATCACCGGAACCGACGTGCTCGAGGAGGACCACACCACGGGCAAGCGGGCCTTCCGCTTCGTCCCCGGCCCCATCTTCGCGAACCTGCTCCTCGCCGACGAGATCAACCGGACGCCGCCCAAGACCCAGGCCGCGCTCCTCCAGGCCATGCAGGAGTACCGGGTCACCGCCGGCGGACGGACCTACGCGCTCGACCTCCCGTTCCTGGTCTTCGCGACCCAGAACCCCATCGAGCAGGAGGGCACCTACCCGCTCCCCGAGGCGCAGCTCGACCGCTTCATGTTCTACGTGGACGTGGACTACCCGTCCGCGGCCGAGGAGATGGAGATCGTCCGCTCCACCACCTCCGGGACCCGTCCGCCGCTGCGCCGCGTGCTCTCCCCGGCGCGCATCCGGCAGCTTCAAGATCTGGTGCTGCGCGTCCCCGCCGCCGACCACGTGGTCCGCTACGCGGTGGAACTGGTGCGGGCCACGCGTCCCAAGGATCCCGGATCGGCCGACTTCGTGAAGGACTACGTGGCCTGGGGCGCCGGGCCGCGCGCCAGCCAGTACCTGGTGCTCGGCGCCAAGAGCCGGGCCGTGCTCGACGGGCGGGTGGCCGCCTCCGAGGAGGACGTGCGGGCGCTGGCCCGCCCGGTGCTCGTGCACCGGGTCATCGCCAACTTCCGGGCGGAGAGCGACGGCGTGTCGAGCCGGGAGATCGTCGATCGGCTGCTCGAGAAGGTGAAGTGACCGAGGCGGGAAAGCGGCTCCTCGACCCGAGGGTGCTCTCGCGCCTGGCCGGACTGCGCCTGCGCGTGCGGGCCACCGCCGAGGGAGTCCTCTCCGGCCTGCACCGCAGCCCCCACCACGGACAGTCGGTGGAGTTCAGCGAGCACAAGGAGTACGCGCCCGGCGACGAACTCCGGCACGTCGACTGGAAGGCATACGGCAAGTTCGACAAGTACTACGTGAAGCGCTTCGAGCAGGAGACCAACCTCCGGGCCTGGCTCGTCGTGGACGCGTCCGGCTCCATGGGATACCGGGGCGCCGACGACCGGCTCACCAAGCTCGGCTACGCGAGCACGCTCGCCGGGACGCTCGCGCACCTCCTGGTGCGCCAGCAGGACGCGGCCGGTCTCGCGGTCTTCTCCGGGAAGGTCACGATCGCGCTCACCCCGCGCGCCGAGCCCTCGCAGGTGAACGCCATCCTCGAGACCCTCGAGGCGCTCCAGCCGGGCGGGGAGACCCGCGTCGAGGCGGCGGTGGCGTTCCTGGCCGAGCGGGCCCGGCGCCGGTCGGCGCTGATGGTCTTCTCCGACCTCCTCGACCGGGACGAGCGGATGCTCCGGCTGGTCACCGACCTGCGCCGCCGCAGGCACGAGGTGACGGTCTTCCACCTCCTCGACCCGTCCGAGCTCGACTTCCCCTTCGACGACCCGACCCTCTTCCTCTCCATGGAGGACGCACGCAGCGTGGAGGCCCGGGGGCGCGACGTCCGGAAGGGGTACCTCGAGCTCCTCGGGAAGTGGCTCGAGCAGGTGCGCACGGCCTGCGGCGAGGCCGACGTGGACTACGTGCGGGTCCGCACCGACCAGCCGCTCGACGAGGTGCTCGTCCCGTTCCTGGCGCGGCGGGAGCGGACCGCGGCATGACGACGCCATGAACCTGTCCTTCCTGCACCCCGCGCTCCTCTGGGGGCTCGCCGCGGCGGCCATCCCGCTCGCCATCCACCTCTTCCACCGGCGGCGCCCCAAGGCAGTCCCGTTCCCGGCCATCGACTTCGTCATGCAGGCGCGGCGCGAGACCGAGCGGCGGCTCAAGCTGCGGCGGATCCTCCTCTTCGCCGCCCGCACCGCGCTCCTCGCCGCCGCCGCGCTGGCCATCGCCCGGCCGCGCCTCTCCACTCCGGAGGCGAGCGCCGCGCCCGGGCCGGCCGGCCCGGCGGCGACCGCCGTGGTGCTCGACACCTCGGCCTCGATGGCCTACCGGCTGGGCGGCCGGACGCTCCTCGACCGGGCGCGCGAGGACGTCCTCGAGGTCCTGGCGTCGCTCGGCCCCGACGAGCCGGCCACCGTGGTGATCTGCGGGGGGGAGGGTATTCCGCAGGCCGACCCTCCCGGCTTCGACCGCCTGGCCCTGCGGCGGCTCGTCGCCGACGCCGGCCAGGGCTTCGCCCACTCCGACCTCACCACCTGCGTCACCGCCGCCGTCCGCGCGCTCGGCGATCCGGCCGCCGCCGCCACCTCGCGCCGCAGGCTGGTGGTCGCCACCGACCTCACCGCCAGCGCCTGGCGGCTCGACGCCCCGGCGCCGGTGGTCACGGCGGCCGCAGGCGCCCTGCGCCCCGATGTGGTGCTCCTCGACGCGGCCCGAGGGGAGCGGCTCGGGAACCGCTGGGTGGCAGGGCTCGTGGCCGAGCCGGAGCCCGCCGCCGGCGCGCACGGCTACCGGATCGGCGTCACCCTGAACGGCGAGGGGGTGGAGGCGGAGCGGGACGTACCGCTCCTGCTCCGGGTGGGCCCCGGCAAGGACGAGCGCACCGTGCTGCGGTCGCTCCTCGAGCTTCCCGCCTCGGGGAGCACGAGGAAGGCGCTGGCCCACGACTTCGCGGCCGGCGGCCCGGCGGTGGTGACGGTCGCCCTGCCGCCCGACGCACTCCCCGACGACGACGCGCTCACGCTGGTCGTGGACGTGCCGCGCGACGTGAAGGTGCTCGTGGTGAACGGCGCGCCGTCGGTGGTGCGCCACCGGGACGCCGCCTACTTCCTGGAGGCGGCGCTTTCCGGCCCCGCCTCGCCGGTGCGCCCCACGGTGGTGGACGCCGAGGGGTTCGCGAAGGCGCGGCTCGCCGACTTCGACGTGGTGATGCTGCTCGACCTGCGCGCCCCTGGCCCCAAGGCGGCCGAGCTCACGGCCTTCGTCGAGAACGGGGGCGGTCTCTTCATCGCCATGGGGGACGACGTGGACCCCGACCGCTACGACGCCGAGGTGGGCGGGTTGCTCCCGGCCCCCCTCCACGTGGTGAAGACCGCGGCCGAGCGTGGCGCTCCCGGGGCCGAGGCCAAGGCGGCGCGGTTCGCCGAGATCGACTGGGACCACCCGGCCCTCCGGGTCTTCACCGGGCAGGCGCGGGAGGGGCTCGAGTCGGTGCGGGCCTTTCGCTACATGCTCTTCAAGCCGGGAGCCAAGGACGGCGGTGCGCGGGTGCTGGCCCGCTACGACGACGGCGCGCCGGCGCTGGTCGAGGCCCGGCGCGGCAAGGGGCGGGTGATGCTCTTCGCCTCCACCCTCGATCCGGAGTGGTCCGACTGGACCATCCGCACGAGCTTCCTGCCCGCCATGCAGCGCATCGCCGCCTGGCTGGCCGGCTCGCTCGACGAGCGACGGTCGGCGCCCGGCGTGGTGGGGGCGCCGCGGCCGATCGAGCTGCCGGCGGGGTCCTCGCTGGCAGCGGTGGTGGGGCCGGACGGGCGGGAACGGCGCGAGGTCGCGACGCCGGGCGGCGGCGCGGCCGCGGAGGGGCCACCGGTCCTCACCCCCGACCGGCCCGGGCTCTGGCAGGTGAAGGTGCGCGACCGCGCCACCGGCGGCGAAAGGCTCGATCCGGCGCTCGCCTTCCCGGTCTGGCCCGACCCGCGCGAGTCGGACACCCGGCGTCTCGAGCCGGCCGAGCTCACCGCCTGGTTCGGGGGCGAGGCGCTCGCCCGGGTGGCCTCCGACGGGAAGCCATCCGGTTCGAGGGAGGTGCCCCTCTGGTCATGGCTCCTGCTCCTCGCCGTGGGCGCCTTCCTCGCCGAGGGCTTGCTCGTCTCCTGAGCCGCCCGCATCATGCCTGCCGAGATGAGCTCTTTCCGACTCGACGCCGAGTGCGCCGGCCTCCTCTGCGTGGGGTTCGACGGTCTCACCCCGTCCGCCGAGGTCCTCGAACTCATCCGGCGCGGGGTCTACGGCGTGATCCTCTTCGCGCGCAACGTGGAGAGCGCCGTGCAGGTGGCCGAGCTCTCGGCGGCGCTCAAGCGCGCGGCGGGGCGGCCGCTCCTCGTCACCGTGGACCAGGAGGGGGGAAGGGTGGCGCGGCTCCGCGCCCGCCACGGATTCACCGAGCTGCCCCCCATGCGCGCGCTGGGGGAGACCGGCGACGAGGGGACCGCCTTCGAGGTGGGGGCGCTGCTCGGTCGCGAGCTGCGGGCGGTGGGGATCGACCAGGACTACGCGCCGGTCGTGGACGTGGACACCAATCCGGCCAATCCAGTCATCGGCGACCGCTCGCTGGGGCGCGACCCTGAACGGGTCGGGCGGCTCGGGGCGGCGCTGGCCCGCGGCCTCCAGTCGGCCGGCGTGGCCGCCTGCGCCAAGCACTTCCCCGGACACGGGGACACGAGCCAGGACTCGCACGTGGGCCTGCCGCGCCTCCCCCATCCGCTCTCGCGGCTCGAGGCGGTAGAGCTCGCGCCCTTCCGGGCGCTCTCCCGGGCCGGAGTGGCCTCGGTGATGACCGCCCACGTGGTCTTCGAGGCCGTCGACCCGGTGCGGCCCGCCACCATTTCACCCCCAGTGATGCAGCTCCTCCGCGGCACGTGCGGCTTCGACGGGCCGGCCCTCTCCGACGACCTGGAGATGAAGGCGGTGGCCGCCCACTTCCCGCTGGAGGAGGTCGTGCCGGGGGCCGTGGCGGCCGGGGTGGACGGCCTGCTGGTCTGCCACCGGGCCGAGGTCCAGAACCGGGCCGTCGACCTGCTCCGGGAGGCGGTGGAGCGGGGGACGGTGAGCCGGGAACGCCTTTCGGAGGCCCGCGCCCGTGTTGCACGGCTCCTGTCCTGGGCCGCCCCCCCGGGCGACCCGGCCCTGGCCACCGCCCGGCTCCGGCTGCCGGGGTCGCTCGCCCTGGCGGCCCGGCTGCCCGGTCGCGCGTCCGGTCCCGACCCCACCGCGGCATGACTCCGGGCGTGAAGTGGGGCACACTTCCCCCCCGAAGAGCCCTCGATCGGAGGTTTCGATGCACGCAGCCCGCGCCGTGGCAATCCTCGCAGCGTCCCTCGCCGTCGTCGCCTGCCAGAGCAAGAAGCCCGAGACGGAGGCGCCGGCCAAGGCCGCAGCCGCTCCCGCTCCGGCCAGCGACAGGATCCTGGTCGGCCACGTGGGCTCCATGACCGGATCGGAGGCCACCTTCGGGCAGTCCACCGACAACGGGATCAAGCTCGCCATCGAGCAGTGGAACGCCAAGGGCGGCGTGAAGGGCAAGACCATCTCGCTGCGCACCCTGGACAGCCAGGGCAAGCCCGAGGAGGCGGCGGTCGCCGCCACGCGCCTCATCGTGAACGACAAGGTGAACCTGCTCCTCGGTGAGGTCGCGTCGTCCCGCTCGCTCGCCATGGCCCCGGTCGCCGACGGCAACGGCACGCCCATGATCACGCCGTCCTCCACCAACCCCAGGGTCACGAAGGACAAGGACAAGGTCCGCCCCTTCGTCTTCCGGGTCTGCTTCATCGACCCGTTCCAGGGCACCGTGATGGCCAAGTTCGCCCGCAACGACAAGAAGATCGACCGGGTCGCCATCCTGCGCGACGTGGGCAACGACTACTCGATGGGGCTGGCCGACTACTTCCTGGCCAAGTTCAAGGAGCTCGGCGGGACCATCGTCGACGACCAGAGCTACAAGGCCGGTGACCAGGACTTCAAGGCCCAGCTCACCGCCATCAAGAACAAGAACCCGCAGGCCATCTACGTCCCCGGCTACTACACCGACGTGGCCCTCATCGCCCGCCAGGCCCGCGAGCTGGGCATGAAGCAGCCGCTGCTGGGCGGCGACGGCTGGGACTCCTCCAAGCTCTTCGAGATCGGCGGGAAGGCCATCGAGGGCTCCTTCTTCTCGAACCACTACTCGCCCGACGACCCCAGCCCGCGCATCCAGGACTTCGTGAAGGCCTACAAGGCCCGCTACGGGGCGGTGCCGGACGGCCTGGCGGCGCAGGGCTACGACGCCGCCATGGTCGGGTTCGACGCCATGAACCGGGCCGCCGACGGCTCCGGCGCCGCGGTCCGCGACGCCATCGCCGCCACCAAGGACTACCCGGGCGTCACCGGCATCATCACCATCGACGCCAACCACGACGCGGTCAAGCCCGCAGTCGTACTGGAAGTGAAGGACGGGAAGTCGTCGTACGTCACCACCGTCGCCCCCTGACGGACGTCGACCCGGGCCGACGCCGTCTTGACCGAGTTCCTCCAGCACGTCGTCAACGGCGTCTCGCTCGGGACCATCTACGCCCTCATCGCGCTGGGCTACACGATGGTCTACGGGGTGCTGAAGCTCATCAACTTCGCCCACGGCGACGTGTACATGGCGGCGGCCTTCGCCGGCTTCTACATCGCCACCGCCCTCGACGTCCGGGACCACCCCACCATCGGCAAGGCGGTGGTGGTCTTCCTGGGCGCGATGGCGGTCGCCGGGGCCATGGGCTGGGCCATCGAGCGCTTCGCCTACCGGCCGCTGCGCAACCGCCCGCGCCTGGCCACCCTCATCACCGCCATCGGCATCTCCTTCCTCCTCGAGTACGGGTTCCAGCTCCCCAGCCTCCAGGCCCAGGGGCGCTCGTTCGAGGAGGTGCTGCGCGGGTGGGGCTGGGGGGTGCCGGGCTGGCTCGACGCGCTGGTGGGCGCGCTCCCCTCCACCTTCCCGCCCGGCCCGACGCCGCGCTTCTTCCCGGAGCCCTTCACCCGGGTGGACTGGACGGTCCTCGGCGGCGTGCACGTCTCCAATTACGACGTGGTCTCCTTCCTCGTGGCGGTGGGATTCATGCTGGGCCTGCAGTGGATCGTCTACCGGACCCGCTTCGGCACGGCCCTGCGCGCCGTCTCCTTCGATCCCCGCGTCGCCGGGCTCATGGGCATCCCGGTGAACCGGGTCATCTCGGCCACCTTCGTCCTGGGCAGCGTGCTCGCCGCGGTGGCGGCGCTGCTCGTGGCCGGGTCGCGGCCGCGCATCGACCCGATCATGGGGCTCATGCCGGGCCTGAAGGCCTTCGTGGCCGCCGTCTTCGGAGGGATCGGCAACGTCCCGGGCGCCATGCTGGGCGGCATCGCGCTCGGGCTCGCCGAGGAGATGGTGGCCGGCTACACGGTCTCGTCCTTCCGCGACGGCATCGCCTTCGCCATGCTCATCCTGGTCCTGATCCTCCGCCCCGAGGGGCTCCTCGGACGGGTCACCGTGGAGAAGGTGTGACGGGGCGCGCCTGGCTCGTCCTGCGCTCCGCCGCGCCGTTCCTCCTGGCGCTGCCGGTCCTCTGGTTCGTGCAGGGCGCGCTGGCCAGCTACCACTCGTTCGTCTTCATCAACATCGCGGTGAACGTGATCCTGGCGGTCTCGCTCAACGTGGTGAACGGCTTCACCGGCCAGTTCTCCATCGGCCACGCCGCCTTCATGGCGGTGGGGGCCTACAGCGCCGCGCTCGTCACCACGGGGATGGAGGCCTTCCAGGTGGCCGGGCTTCCGCTCGGGGCATCCGACGCGCTGATCTTCCTCGTGGCCCTCCTCGCGGGCATGGCCATGGCGTCGCTGGCGGGTTTGCTGGTGGGCATCCCGTCGCTCCGTCTGCGGGGCGACTACCTCGCCATCGTCACGCTGGGCTTCGGCGAGATCATCCGGGTGGTCATCGAGAACACCCGGGTGCTCGGCCAGGCCACCGGCATCTCCGGCCTCCCCGCATCCACCAACGTGGTCTGGGCCGGGATGGGCGTGGTGGCCACCGTGGTCATGGCGCGGCGCCTCCTGCTCTCCACGCAGGGGCGGGCGCTGCTCGCCATCCGGGAGGACGAGGTGGCCGCCGAGGCCATGGGCGTCGACACCGTGGGGTGGAAGGTCCGGGCCTTCGTCATCTCGGCCGCCTTCGCCGGGCTGGCCGGCGCGCTGCTGGTCCACAAGATCCAGCTGGTCACGCCGCGAATGTTCACCTTCGTGAAGTCGATGGAGGTGGTGGTGATGGTGGTGCTGGGCGGCATGGGCTCCATCACCGGGTCGGTCGTGGCGG
Organism: uncultured delta proteobacterium; assembly: GCA_963828255.1. Lineage (GTDB taxonomy): Bacteria > Myxococcota > Myxococcia > Myxococcales > Anaeromyxobacteraceae > CAIOAK01. Next base: position 29,634 of record CAWHDZ010000030.1, read on the forward strand.
CGACGCTGCTCACCGTGGCGCTCGAGTCGCTGCAGGCCGCCGACCAGTACCGGATGGTGATCTTCTCGCTCCTGCTCATCGTGCTCATGCTCACCCGCCCGAGCGGCCTCTTCGGCACCCGCGAGATCTGGGACGCGGTCCCGCGCTGGCTCCGCCGCCGGGCCGACGGGGGGACGCCGTGAGCGGGCGGGGCGAGGCGGCGCTCGAGGCCCGCGGCGTGACGATGCGCTTCGGCGGCCTCACCGCGCTCTCCGGATTCGACCTGTCGCTCCGCATCGGCGAGCTGGTCGGCCTCATCGGACCGAACGGCGCCGGCAAGACCACCGCCTTCAACGCGCTCACCGGCGTCTACGCCCCCACCGAGGGGGAGGTGGAGGTGGCCGGACGGAGGGTGAACGGTCTGCGCCCCCACCAGATCTGCGAGCTGGGCGTGGCCCGCACCTTCCAGAACGTGCGCCTCTTCAAGGAGCTCAGCGCCTTCGACAACGTGCGCATCGCCTGCCACGCCGGGTCGCGGAGCGGCTTCACCTCGGCCTGGATGCTCACCCCCACCCACGACGCCGAGGAGGAGCGGATCCGGCAGCGGGCCAGCGAGTTCCTCGCCGTGCTGGAGCTCTCCCACCGGCGGGAGGAGCTGGCCCGCAACCTCCCGTACGGGGAGCAGCGAAGGCTCGAGATCGCCCGCGCGCTCGCCACCGGACCGAAGGTCCTCTGCCTCGACGAGCCTGCCGCCGGCATGAACGCCTCCGAGAAGGTGGCGCTCATGGAGCTCATCCGGCGCATCCGCGACCAGTTCGCGCTGGCCATCCTGGTGATCGAGCACGACATGCGGCTCGTGATGGGGATCTCGGAGCGGGTGCTGGTGCTCGACCACGGCGTGACCATCGCCCACGGGCGTCCCGAGGAGGTCCGGCGCGACCCCAAGGTCATCGAGGCCTACCTGGGCGACGGAAAGCTCCGGTTGCGTCCGCCCCGCGGGGCGGAGGGCAAGCCGGCGTGAGCGGTTCGCTCCTCTCGATCCGGGACCTGGTGGTCCACTACGGCGTCATCCAGGCGCTGCAGGGGATCTCGCTCGAGGTGCCGGAGGGCAAGATCGTGGCCCTCATCGGGGCCAACGGGGCCGGGAAGAGCACCACGCTCCGGGCCGTCTCCGGGCTCCTCCGCCCCACCTCCGGCGCCATCGAGTTCCAGGGGCGCTCCATCGCGGGCCTCCCCTCCCATCAGATCGTGGCCAAGGGAGTGGCCCAGGCTCCGGAGGGGCGCGGCATCTTCCTCAACCTCACGGTGAAGGAGAACCTCGAGCTGGGGGCCTACCTGCGCCGCGACCGGGACGGCATCGACGCCGACCGCGAGCGGGCCCACGCGCTCTTCCCCATCCTGAAGGAGCGCAGCGGCCAGGTGTCCGGGACGCTGTCGGGCGGGGAGCAGCAGATGCTCGCCGTGGCCCGCGCCCTCATGAGCCGTCCCACGCTGCTCCTCCTCGACGAGCCTTCCCTCGGGCTCGCGCCGCAGTTCGTGGACCGGATCTTCCAGGTCATCCAGGAGATCAACGAGGCCGGGGTGTCGCTGCTCCTCGTGGAGCAGAACGCCAACATGGCCTTGCAGGTCGCGCACCATGCCTACGTGCTGGAGACCGGAGCGATCGTGATGCAGGGCAGCGGCGCCGAGCTCCTCGCGAGCCCCGACGTGCGGAAGGCGTATCTCGGAGAGTAGCGTCCGAGTCGCCTTCGTTCCGGGAGGCCGGATGCCGCCGGACGCCAGGGCGCCACTCTCCGCATCGCTGGTCCTCGGAGGAATAGCGTACGGCGAGTGAATGGCGCCGGGGAACACTGCGCCCGAGCGACGCTCATTCCTGGCGCCTCCTGCGGAGGCGATGCTCGGAGTGACGCCCGCGCCGGCTGAGACGGCCCAGGCCGAAGGCGACGCGGACAGCTCGCCTCGTGGGGAGATCCGGGCGTTCACCCGCGGGCGGGGTGTCGTGCGGGCGACCGCGCTGTTTCAGTCCCGCGACCGGGCCTTCCCGCGTCCCCGGCGGCGGGTGAATCCGTACAGCTGGGCGGCAGCAGCCCCGATCGCGAGCAGCGTGAAAAATCCAATGAAGGCCGCGACGAGGAGCTCGCCCACGCGGACATTCTAACCACGCCGATCGCGAGCGGCCGCCCGGATCTCCCCACGAAGCGGGCACGTCCGCGTCGCCTTCGGCCCGGGCTTCCCCAGCCGGCGCGGGCGTGCCTCATAGCGGCGCCTCCGCAAGGGGCGGCGGGAACCGGCGAAGCTCGGGCCCGGTGTGACCCGACGCCATTTACCTGAAGTGAACCATGGCCCTGAGGACAAGCGCCGCGGAGAGGGACGCCAACGCGCCGGCGGCATCCGCCCGGCTGGAACGAAGGCACCCCGGATCACGCCACCCGCTGTCCCCGGATCTCCGCCAGCCTGCGCCGCCGCGCCGGCCCGGCGACGAGCTGCCCCGCCGCCACCCCGAGCCCGGCGACGAAGCACGCCCCCCACACGCCCCGCGCCCCGAAGCGGGCGAGGCCCCACGCCCCCAGCGCCGGGGCCACGAAGGCCGCCACCGACCAGGCCAGCGAGTAGGCCCCCTGGTACCGGCCGCGCACCGCCTCGGGCGCGAGCTCGGCCGGGACCGTGGAGATGACCGGGAGGTAGGCGATCTCACCCACCGTCCAGACGACGATCGCGAGGGCGTACCAGCCCACGGTGTGGTGGAGCGCGTTCATCCCGAACCCGAGCCCGATGAGTGCGCAGCCCGCCGCCATGATTCGCCCCGGGTCGCGGGAGGCGATCCAGCGCGCCGCGAGCGGCTGCAGGACCACGATGATGGCGCCGTTCAGGGCCATGAGGAGGCCGTAGCCGGTGGGGGAGATCCCGTGCTCCGTCATGTCGACCGGGAGGGTGAGCTGGAACTGGAAGAAGACCGTGGCGATGACCACGTGCAGGACCAGGAAGGGCAGGTAGACCCGGTCGCGCAGCGGCATCACGAGGCCGTGCAGCACCTCCCGCACCGTCTCGGGATTCGACACCGGACGCGTCTCCGGGACGAAGCGCCAGACCACCCAGGCGAACACCAGCGAGGTGAGCCCGTCGCCCACGAAGAGGAGCACGTAGCTCACCGAGGCCATCAGCCCCGCCAGCGCGAGGCCGACGGCCACGCCCAGGTTCACCGCCCAGTAGAGGAGGCCGAAGGCGCGCACCCGGTTCTCGGGCGGCACCACGTCGGCGACGACCGCGTGCGAGGCCGGCCGGTAGATCTCCCCGATGAACCCCACCCCGAAGACGAGGGGCCCGAGCAGCGCCGGGGAGGAGACGAAGCCGAGCGCCATGGTGAGCGCCGCGCCGCCGAGGAGCGAGACGAAGAGCGCCGTCCGCCGCCCCAGCCGGTCGGCCACCACGCCGGACACCGGGCCGGCTCCCACCGCACCGAGCCCCCAGAGCGAGACCAGCCCCCCCGCCTCGGCCACCGAGAGCCCGCGCTCCCGCGTCAGGTAGAGCGCCAGGAACGGGACCACGAAGCTGCCCACCCGGTTCACGAGCAGTCCCACCCAGAGCGCCCAGTAGGCGCGGGGAAGGCCGCCCACGAGCTCGCGGGTCGTGGCGCGCAGGGACGACGGGGAGGGGATCACGACGCGCCCCTTGTAACCCGAAACGAGGACGGCCGCCCCGGAGGGCGGCCGCCGTGCTGCAGCGCCGGGCGCGAAGGCCTAGGTGTCGAAGTAGAGCGCGTACTCGAGCGGGCTCGGGCGCATCCGGATGGGGTTCACTTCCTTGTCGTACTTGTACTGGATCCAGGTCTCGATCACGTCCTCGGTGAAGACGTCGCCCTTGAGCAGGAAGGAGTGGTCCTTGCGCAGGGACTCGAGGGCCTCGTCGAGGGAGCCGGGCAGCTTGGGAACGTCCTTCAGCTCCTCCGGCGTCATGCCGTAGATGTCCTTGTCGAGCGGCTGCCCCGGGTTGATCTTGTTCTCGATGCCGTCGAGCCCGGCCATGAGCATGGCCGCGAAGGCCATGTAGCCGTTGGCGGCAGGATCCGGCGAGCGGAACTCGATGCGCTTCGCCTTGGGCGACGGCGAGTACATCGGGATGCGGATCGACGCCGAGCGGTTGCGCGCCGAGTAGGCCAGGTTCACCGGCGCCTCGAAGCCCGGCACGAGCCGCTTGTAACTGTTCGTGGTCGGGTTGCAGAACGCCGACAGGGCCGGGGCGTGCTTGAGGATTCCGCCGATGTACCACATGGCGAGATCCGACATCCCCGCGTATCCGTCGCCCGAGAAGAGCGGCTTGCCGCCCTTCCAGATCGACTGGTGCACGTGCATGCCCGATCCGTTGTCGCCGTAGAGGGGCTTGGGCATGAAGGTCACGGTCTTGCCGTGCCGCCGCGCCACGTTCTTGATGATGTACTTGAACCACATCAGCTTGTCGGCCATGGGCAAGAGCGCGTCGAAGCGGATGTCGATCTCGGCCTGGCCGGCGGTGGCCACCTCGTGGTGCTGCCGCTCCACCTTGATGCCCATCGCCTCCATGATGGCGCACATCTCGGAGCGGATGTCCTGCTGGCTGTCGGTGGGGGCGACCGGGAAGTAGCCCTCCTTGTAGCGGGGCTTGTATCCGAGGTTGCCGCCCGGCTCATCACGGCCGGTGTTCCACTGCCCCTCCACCGAGTCCACCTTGTAGAAGGACTGGTTGACGCCGACCTCGTAGCGGACCTCGTCGAAGATGAAGAACTCGGCCTCGGGGCCGAAGTAGGCCACGTCGCCGATGCCGGTGGACTTCAGGTACTTCTCGGCCTTGATGGCGATGTTGCGCGGGTCGCGGGAGTACGGCTCCTTGGTGATGGGCTCGACGATGTTGCAGATGAGCGACAGCGTCGGCAGCGACATGAAAGGGTCCATCACGGCGGTGTTGGCGTCCGGCATGACCAGCATGTCGGAGGCGTGGATCGCCTGCCAGCCGCGGATCGACGACCCGTCGAACCCGAGTCCCTCCTCGAACACGGCCTCGCTGAGCTCGTCGATGGGGATGGTGAAGTGCTGCCAGATGCCGAGGAAGTCGTTGAACTTCAGATCGACGAACTGCGCTTTGTTCTGCTTGGCGAGGTCGAGAGCCTGCTTCGGGGTGATCGTGGCCATTGCCGGGATGTCTCCTGGTGGGGCGGAGGGTTGACGAGGCTCCGGATTAGCACGGTGCGTGCCAGCCGGATCTACTCCGATCGAGCCGTGATCGCGCGTGCCTTCGTTGGGTATGCCCAAAAAACAGGCATCGGCTGCCCGGAAACCGGGCTCGGGAGGTTCCAGGGGCGTCAGTCCCGGGACTTCAATCCAAGGGCACGCATGCGCTCCCGCAGCGTGTTCCGGTTCATGCCGAGCAGCTCAGCGGCCTTGAGCTGGTTGCCCTTGGTGCGGTCCATGGCAGCCGAGATGAGGGGGGCCTCCAGGGCGGCGAGCGCCGACTGGTAGCGCCCCCCTTCCGGCTCGGGACCGTCGAGGAAGCCCTCGACGAAGCCGGTCAGCCCCCTCTCCCGGACGGCGCCGGCAGGCAGGAGGGGACCGAGGTCGCGGGCGGTGATGCGCGTGCCCGGCAGCGCGAGCAGCGCCCGCTGGATCACGTTCTGCAGTTCCCGGACGTTGCCGGGCCAGGAGTGGGCGAGGAGCAGCGGCTCGGCGTCACGAGCCAGCGTGAGCGCCTTTCCCCGCAGTTGCTCCCCGTACTTGGTGGCGAAGTGGCGGGCCAGCAGGATGACGTCGTGGTCCCGCTCGCGCAGTGGCGGGAGCCGGATGGGCACCACCGCGAGCCGGTAGAACAGGTCCCGGCGGAAGCGCCCGTCCTCCACCGACCGGGAGAGGTCGGCGTTGGTGGCGGCCACGATGCGGACATCCACCGGGAGCGGACGGGAGCCGCCCACCCGGTCGATCTCCCGCTCCTGGAGCACCCGGAGGAGCTTGGCCTGCAGCTCGACCGGCATCTCCCCGATCTCGTCGAGGAAGAGAGTGCCGCCGCTGGCGAGCTCGAACTTGCCGGGACGGCGCTCGGCGGCGCCGGTGAACGCGCCCCGCTCGTGGCCGTAGAGCTCGCTCTCCATGAGATCGCGCGGGATGGCGGCCATGTTGACCGTGATGAACGGGCCACGGGCGCGCGCCGAGTTGGAGTGGACGGCCCGGGCCACGAGCTCCTTGCCCGTTCCGCTCTCGCCCATCAGCGTCACCGTCATCTCGGTGCGGGCCACCCGCCCGATCTCCTTGAAGACGTCGACCATGGCCGGGGAGCGGCCGATGAGCGATTCGATCGGGGCGCCGTCGCGCCGTCGCTCCGGCTCGGGGGGGCGCGCTCCGTGCTCCGGGCGCTCGTCGGGATCCGGCTCCGGGCCGATGGCGAGGTCGCGGACGATGCGCTCGACGCGGGCCAGGTCGAAGGGCTTGCCCAGGTAGTCCGCGGCGCCCCGCTTCATGGCCTCCACGGCCGAGCGCATGGTGTCCTCGGCCGTCATGACCACGATGAAGGGCGAGTCGCTGTGGCCGGAGAGCTCGCTCAGGAGCGTGAACCCGTCGTCGCCGGGGAGACGCACGTCGAGCAGCACCAGCCCGATTCCCCCGTGGCGACCGGTGCCGTGGCGGGCCAGCTCCTCGCGTGCCTGCTCCGCGCTCCCCGCCTCGACGTGGGGGGCGCCCACCCGCTCGCAGGTGCGGGCGAGGACGAAGCGGACCGAGGGTTCGTCGTCGACGATGAGTACCTTGCGCATTTCCGCCTCGGTCATGCACCCCTTATGCCCGTTTCGCGGGCAGATGGCGTGATCGGTTCCGGAGCAGGCCCACCCGGGGTGGCTTCAACCGTGGACGAGGGGCAAGAAGACCGCCGCCTCGGCGCCCCCACCGGGGCGGTTGCGGACCTCGATCCGGCCGCCGTGGGCCTCGACGATCCGGCGCGAGACGGCCAACCCGAGCCCCGTTCCCTGCGCCTTCGAGGTTGCGAACGGCGTGAAGAGCCTTCCCAGCATCGACTCCGGGATGCCCGGTCCGTTGTCGATCACGGCGATCCGGGCCAGCGTGGTGGTCCTCCCCCCGGACTGGCGGAGCCTGACCGGCGCGACCCCCGTCTCCATCGACACCTCCGCCCCCGGAGTCTCGCGGACCGCCTCCACGGCGTTGCGCAGCAGGTTCAGCACCACCTGCGTGAGCTTTTCCTGGTCCCCCAGGATCGCCGGGAGGGAAGGGTCGAAGCGCTGCGAGAAGAGGATCCGGTCGCCGCCGGGGAGCCCCTTCGCGATCAGCATCACGTCCCGGAGCACGGTGTGGATGTTCACCGGGCCGGCCTGGAGGATGGCCGGACGCGCCAGGTCGAGCAGCTCGCGGACGAGGCCATCCACCCTGCGGGCCTCCTTCGCGATCACGAGGGCGTACTCGCGGGCCGCGCCAGTGGCCTCGCGGGCGAGCAACTCGGCCGAGCCCTGCAGGCCGGCGAGGGGATTCTTGATCTCGTGCGCGAGCCCGGCGGCGAGCGCCTCGAAGTCGAGGTGCCGCTCCCCGTTCCTGCGCGCCCGGACCACGAGCACCGTGCCCGCGCACGCCGCGCCGTCGAAGAGCGGGGAGGCCTCCACCTGCAGGTGCGCCGACGGATCACGCGGGCCCACGAAATCGGCCCCGGTGGCCTCCTGGGCGCGCCGGACCCGGTCGGCGAGCGCCTCGAGCGGCGCCCCCCCGGGGAGGGCTCGCACGGGGAGACCCACCGACCGCTCGCGGCTGCGGTCGAAGAGCTCCTCGGCGGCTGGGTTGAGGTGCAGGAGGCCACCGTCCGGCCCCACCAGGAGGACCGGGTCGCCGATGGAATCGATCGCACCGCGAGCCAGCGCCGCCGGGAGCGGCGTGGCCTTTCCGGCTCGGGACACGGCGCCCCCCCTCTCGTTGCCGGGAAGCCGGCTCTAGAGGGCGTCCTCGCCGCGCTCGCCGGTGCGGATGCGGATCACCTCTTCGACCGGCACGACGAAGATCTTGCCGTCGCCGATGCGGCCCGTCTTGGCGGCGCGCTCGATGGCCTCGACCACCTTGGTGGCCAGGGCATCGGAGACCACCACCTCGACCTTGACCTTGGGGAGGAAGTCGACCACGTACTCGGCGCCCCGGTAGAGCTCGGTGTGCCCCTTCTGGCGGCCGAATCCCTTCACCTCGGTCGCGGTCAGGCCGGCGATGCCGATCTCCGAGAGAGCCTGCTTCACCTCGTCCAGCTTGAAGGGCTTGATGATGGCTTCGACCTTCTTCACGGCGCACCCCTGTGGATGTTGAAGTTTTCCGACGCTACGCTTCCGCGGAGCCATCGGTCAAGCGCCGGGGACCGCCCGGCTCGGCGTTGATGCCCTCGTCTGCTTCTGCCCGGAAACCGGGCTTGCGTCTGCTCGCTTTCCGGACAGCCGTCCGGCCCCGCGACCATGCATCGAAACCATGCCCGCCGTCTTCGACCAAGGAGGAGCCCCCCTCGGTGGCGCTGGCGTCGGGCGACGGACGAGATGGCTGCAACCGGCGGGCCACCGCGCGGCGGGGGATTTCACGGCGCCCACGCCCGTCCTTGCGGTAGATCCTTCTCCCAATGGAATGGGTGCTCGCCGTCGTTGCCGCCGCGGCGGTCTTCGGAGTGCTGGCGATCGGGCACCACGCATTCTGGAGCCGCCGGCTCCGGGAACCCATCCGGGACGACGGGATCGTCCGGGCCGGGACGCGCGATGGCTGGCAGCTCGCGATGGGGACCCGGCGTCCTCGGGCTCCGGAGCGACGGCCCCCGGTGCTGCTCGTGCACGGCCTCGCTTCCAACCGCTGGGCGCTCGACTCCGGCGTCGCCTCGGTCTCCCTGGCAGCCCACCTGGCCGGGGACGGATTCCGGACCTTCTCCCTCGACCTGCGCGGCCACGGCGACTCCCGGCGCGGCCCCCCCGGGGCGACCCCGTGGAACTTCGACCACTACGTGAACGAGGACGTCCCGGCGGTGCTCGAAGCCATCCGGAGGGAGACCGGCGAGGAACGGGTCCTCTGGGTCGGCCACAGCCTGGGCGCCGTGGCGGGAATGGTCTCCTGCCAGCTCTACCCGGAACGGATCGCCGCCATCGTCTCCATCGCCGGCCCCATGAGCTTCGACGTGGAGGGGAGGGTGGCCCGCTACCTCCGGCGCGGCGCACTGGTGGACGGCCGATTCAACCGGACGCTCGCAGCCATGGTGGCGCCCTGGGCGGGGCTCGCCCACCCGCCCGCGGCGGAGCTCGCCATCAACGGCCGCAACGTCGATCCGGCGGTGCTCCGGCGGCTGCTGGCGAACGGGATCGAGAATGTCTCCGGCCCGCTCTTCCGGCAGCTCTCGGGCTGGGTGACCCGGGACGTCTGCCTGTCCGCGGACGGGGAGCACGACTACCGGGCCGGCCTCGCCTCCTGCCGCCAGCCGGCCCTCTTCCTGGCCGCGCCCCGCGATCCGTTCGCGCCCCCCGGCGTGGTGCGGGCCAGCTTCGAGCGCTGGGGCGGTCCACGGACCTACGTCGAGTTCCGGCGCGACGCCGGCCACTCCGCCGACTACGGCCACACCGATCTGCTCGTCGGCCGCAACGCCGCCACCGAGGTCTTCCCGGTCGTGTCGGCATGGCTCCAGGCCCGGAGCGACCCGGCCGGGGAGGGGGGCGAATGACCGCGATCCTGCTCGCCGCGCTGCTCGCGGCCCCGCTCGTCTGCCCGCCCGGGAGCCATCCGGTCGGCAGCCCGCCGCCCTCCGGCAACGCCGAGTGGTGCGAGGGGCCCGACCGCGCCGGGGCCATGAAGCGGCAGGGGCCGGCCCGCGACTACTACGAGGCCGACCTCATTCACGTCGAGTCAACGTGGCGCGACGGCCAGCTCGACGGCCCCTGGCTGGAGCGCCACCGTGACGGGCGGAAGGCCCTCGCGGGGCGCTACCGCGGGGGCGAGAAGCACGGACCGTGGACCTGGTGGTACGAGGACGGCAAGGTCGAGGAGGAGGTCTCCTTCGACATGGGCCGGCGCCACGGCCCGTTCCTCCAGCGCTGGCGCAACGGGAAGAAGCGCACCGAGGGAAGGTTCTGCTTCGGCCTGCAGTGCGGCCGCTGGACGACCTGGAACGAGGACGGCCAGGAGCTGGGGGTGATCCACTACGAGGAGATCCGCGGGAAGCCGTGAGCGTCGCGCGGCGGCGCTCCGCCGATCGGGAAGCTAGGAGGCCCGCGGCGCCTTGCGCGCGCGCTCCGACTCGATGAGCTGGTCGAAGGCCTTCGACGGGACCGGCACCGCGGTGAAGACCGCGACCAGGTCGGGGCCGATGGGGAGCGTGGACTCGACGCCCGGCTTCACCCAGACCCGGCCCGACCGGGTGAGCGAGAGCTCGGGGATCTGGACCGCGTAGTTCACGCAGACGCTGCCCGAGAGCTCACGGGAGGTGGTGACCCGGAGCACCATGCGCACCGCAGAGGGGGCGGCCGGGTCGCGCACCACCACCGAGGCGAGCTTGCCCTCGGGGCTGACCAGCCGGCTCTTCGCGATGGTGGCCCCGTCCTCGGTGCGGACCTCGAACGAGACGAGGTCCCCGACAGACCCGTCCTGAGCGGCCGATTCGGTGGCGCGAGCGGTCCGGGCCCGCACGACGCCCTCGGCGGAGGCGGCCCCCACGAGGAAGGCGACTGCGAGGATGGCGATGGCGCGGAAGGTTCTCACGGGCATTCCTGACGGCTCTTGATAACCCGGACCGGCCACCAGATCATGGTCCGATTCCGAGAAAACAGACTGGGCCAGGTAAAACTTCCCGAACAATGACCCTTTTGGGGTCATCTGCCGTGCCAGGTACCCCCAGAAGGGTGGGCCCGTCCCAGATTCTCCAGCCAGAGGAGGGCAGCGAGGCAGCTCCGCTCCGCCACCGGCAGGAGGAAGGGCGGCGTGTCGTCGTAGGCGGCCCGGGTGACATCGGAGAGCGTCCCTCCCGGGGTGAGCGCCGCCTCGACCTTGGCGGTCCGCAGGCGGCGGTGCTCCAGGTACTCGTCGAGCTTGGCGGCCGCCGAGGGGGCCGGAGACCCGTGCGCCGGGTAGAGGGTGCGGGCCGGGAGGCCGCGCAGCCGCTCGAGCGACGAGACGTAGAGCCCCATGTCCCCCTCGGGCGGATCGATGACCACGGTGGAGAGGGTGCTCACCATGTCGCCTGCCACGAGCGCTCCGCTGCGCTCGTCGAGGAAGCAGAGGTGTCCGGGTGCGTGACCCGGAGTGAACAGGGCGCGCCAGCGTCCGTGCAGGATCTCGCCGTCCTCGACCGGGAGGAACGAGGCCCCGCCGGCGAGGCGCCGGGCCGTCTCCGTGTGGGCCCGGACCGGGAGGCCCCGGGCGGCCAGCGGCGCGAGCCCGCCCACGTGGTCCACGTGGTGGTGGGTGAGCCAGACCTCCCGGGCCGGCCGCCCCCCGGCGGCCATGATGGAGAGGATGCGGTCGAGCCGGGCCTGCTCGGCGGGATCGGGAGAGCCGGGGTCCACGACGGCCACCCCGCCGCCGGGCTCGAGATCGAGCATCCAGCAGTTGGTGTGGGTGGCCGGGAGCAGCGTGGGGGTGCGCAGCGCCGCCAGCACCACGCCCCCCTGGAACTCGATGAGCAGGTCGGCGGGTGGATCGCGGAGCAGCGCCAGCGCCTCCGGCGGCGCGGCGCGGTCCACGGAGGTGATGCCCCACCAGTTGGGAGGGTGGAGGAGCGCATCGCCCCGCGCCCAGGAAGCGAGCGCGCGCCCGGTGGAGACGAACTCCCCCCCGGAGAGCTCGCCTGGCCAGACCGATGCCTCCTGCCCGGCCGGCAACCGGGCCAGGTAGAAGCGGGCGTCGAAGCGGACCGGGAAGGGCTCCGGCGTCACCCAGCGTCCGGCCGGGGAAAGCAGCGAGGGGTCGATGGCCAGCGCCTCCCGGAAGAGCAGGTCGGCGAAGGAGATCCGCTCCTCGAGGAGCGCACGCCGCGCCTCGTCCCTGACCGCAGGCGGCAGCTTCTCGGCGCCACGGGCCAGCAGCACGCCGGCCTCCTCGAAGAGCTCGCGGCAGGCCCCGGCCACGTGGGCCGCCTCCTCCCCCGCGAGCCCCGCCACCGGCACCCGGGAGTCCTCCTCGTCGACCCTTCCCCCCGGGAAGGCGTGGAAGCCCCCGGCGAAGCGCAGCCCGTCCCCGCGCCGGACCCAGAAGACCTCGCGCCCCTCCGGCCCCTCGCGCCAGAGGATCACCGCCGCCGCCGGGCGGGTCCGCGCCGGCGGGGGAGGCGCCGGCATGCCGGGGAGGGCCTCGCTCATGCGATCCGCACCAGCTCCTGCTGGAGCTTGGAGAAGATGCGGGGTCCACCTGGAGTGAGGACGACGTCGATCTCCAGCCGCACCCCCATGCCCTCCTCGGGGAGGTAGATTCCCGGCTCGATGGAGAAGGCGGTGCGCTCGAGCAGCACCCGGGTGTCGTGGGTCTCCAGGTCGTCCATGTTGGCCCCGTCGCCGTGGGGCGAGGCGAAGCCGATGGAGTGGCCGGTGCGGTGGACGAAGCGATCGCCGTAGCCCTTCGAGGCGATGTGGTCGCGCACCACCCGGTCCACCTGCCAGCCCTCGAGCCGCTCCTTCGCCCGGAAGGCCCGCTCGACCAGGCCGAAGCCGGCGTCGCGCCCGTCGGCGGTGACCCGGAAGATCTCCTGCACCTTGGGTGGAGGGCGGTCGCCGCAGAAGGCCATCCAGGTGATGTCGGCGTAGGGGTCGTCGGCGCGCGGCTCGCGGGCCCACAGGTCGATGAGCAGGAGGTCCCCGCTGCGGATGGGCGTGGGACGCTCCCGCGACGGCACGTAGTGGGGATCGCCGGCGTGGCCGTTCACCGCCACGATGGGCGGGTGGTCGGTGACGAGCCCGCGCTCGGCGAAGCGGGCCATGAGCAGGTCCTGGATCTCGTGCTCGGCGGGGTCGCGGCCGCGGCGGTGCTCCTCGCCCACCCGGGCGAAGGCCTCGTCCTTGGCCTCGTCGATGGCCCGGCAGGAGCGGGCGTGGCTCTCGATCTGCCGGTCGTCGAGGCGGCAGAGGAACTGCTGCACCAGCTCGCCCGAGGACACCACCTCGACGCCCAGCGAGCGGACGAGCTCCAGCGTGCCGGCGTCCACCCGCGACAGGTACGGGATGCCGGCCATGGGGAAGTACTCCATGGCGAGCCGCCGGCCGGGCAGGCCGGCGAGCATGCCCGAAAGGCCCGCCCGGAAGGACTGCCAGGAGGCGTAGCTCTCGCGCCGGCCCGGGACGTGGGCCGGGAAGGAGCCCCGCTCGATGGCGTGGACGAGGAGGCTCGGCTCTCCGCGGGCCGGGACGAGGTAGGCCCAGCGCCGGGTGAGCATGTGGCTCCCCAGCCCCAGCGCGCCGATGGCGGTAGGGTTCTGGCCGTGGAAGTCGTAGAGGAGCCAGCCGTCGAGCTCCTGGGCGGCGATGGCCTGCTGCAGGGCCGGGATGTCCATGGTTCGACCTCCGGATCGGGCTGCTAGATGGGGACCCGGTAGCGCTTGCCCGGCGGCGGTTCGAGGGGGATCTGGTGCAGCCGGATCGAGTTGGTGTTCCCGGGCTCGCCGAGCGGCGACCCGTACACGATGATGACCCGGTCGCCGGGGCCGGCCAGGCCGTCGGCCAGCAGCCGCTCCGACACCAGCCGCGCCATCGAGTCGGGGTCGCGGACCGGCTCCAGGATGCGCGGGAGGACTCCCCAGTAGAGCGCCATGCGCCGGCGGATGGGCTGCTCGGGCGAGAAGGCCACCACGGGGACGTGCGGGCGGTAGCGGGAGAGCAGGCGGGCCGTCGTTCCACCCACCGTGAAGCAGGCGATGAGGCGGGCGCTGGACTCCAGGGCGGCGCGCACCGCCGCGGAAGCCACCACGTCGTTGAAGGGCACCGGCGGGGGAGGGGGCTCGACCGGGCGCAGGCGGGAGAGGAAGTAGTTGCGCTCGGCCTCGCGCACGATGCGGTCCATGGTCTGGACCGCCAGCAGCGGGAAGCGGCCGCTGGCGGTCTCCCCGGAGAGCATGACCGCGTCGGCGCCGTCCCAGACGGCGTTGGCCACGTCGCTGGCCTCGGCGCGGGTGGGGCGCGGGTGCTGCATCATCGAGTCGAGCATCTGGGTGGCGATGATGACCGGCTTGCCCAGCTGGTTGCCCCGGTCGACGATCGACTTCTGGAGGATGGGGACCCGCTCGGCGGGCACCTCGACGCCCAGGTCGCCGCGCGCCACCATGAGCCCGTCGGCCGCCTCGGCGATCTCGTCGATGTTCTCGAGCGCCTCCGGCTTCTCGATCTTGGCGATGATGGGCACCACGCGCCCCAGCGCCCGGAGCTCGGCGCGGGCCTCCTCGACGTCGCCGGCGCTGCGCACGAAGGAGAGGGCCACGTAGTCCACGCCGTGCCTGGCGCCGAAGGCCAGGTCGGCCCGGTCCTTCTCGGAGAGGGCCGAGACACGCAGTGCCACCCCGGGAAGGTTGATGCCCTTGTGCTCCTTCAGCCGTCCGCCCTCGACCACCTGGGCGGTGACGCGGACGCCGTCGGTGTCGAGCACCTTGAACTCGAGCAGCCCGTCGTCCACGAGCAGCCGGTCCCCCTTGCGGACGTCCTGGGCCAGGAAGGGGTAGGTGGTGGAGATGAGGTGCTCGTCGCCGAGGACCTCCTTCTCGGTGGTGATGACGATGGTGTCGCCGGTGACGAGCGCCACCCCGGCGCGGCCGGCCTGCAGCGGGCCGGTGCGGATCTTCGGCCCCTGGAGGTCCTGCAGGATGGCCACGGGCCGGACGAGCTGCCGCGAGGCGGCGCGGATGCGCTCGATGACGGCGGCGTGGTCGTCGTGGGTGCCGTGGGAGAAGTTGAGGCGGGCGACGTCCATGCCCATCTCGAGGAGCTTCAGCACGACGTCGGGGGATTCGCTGGCGGGACCCAGGGTGCAGACGATCTTTGCGCGGCGCACGGTCCGGTGGATCTACCGCGTTTGCGGCCGCGGCGCCTCCCCGATACCGTCCAATGCCCGGATGGGAGCCCGACTGCCACGCGCCTTCTTCGACCGGGACACCCGGGTGGTGGCCCGGGAACTCCTCGGAAAGGTGCTCGTGCACCAGGACGGCCGGACGCGGCGGGCCGCCCGGATCGTGGAGACGGAGGCCTACCACGGCCCCTCCGACCGGGCCTCCCACGCCCGCTTCGGGCCGACGCCCCGAACCGGTGTGATGTTCGGGCCTCCCGGCCACGCCTACGTCTACCGGGTCTACGGACTGCATCACTGCATGAACGCCGTCACCGGGCCGGAGGGATTCCCCGCCGCGGTCCTGATCCGCGCCGGAGAGCCGGTCACGGGCTGCCTCCACGCCACCCGGGGACCGGGGAACCTCTGCCGGGCCCTGCGCATCGACGCCGGGCGCCACACCGGGCTCGACCTCCAGGGAGGGACGGTCTGGTTCGAGGAAGGGGACCGGGCTCCCGGCCGGGTGCTGCGCACGCCCCGGATCGGGGTGGGCTACGCCGGGTCCTGGGCGTTCCGCCCCTGGCGCTTCCTGCTGGCGGAGGGCCCGGTGAATCCGCCACGAAAAATTCGCTTGCACCAGGGGCGCGAACGGACCATTACATCTCGCGAATGACCATTCGCACGTCGACGGACCGGCGCGCGCGCACCCGCGCGCACGCCCGCCGGGACATCCTCGAGTCCGCCGCCCGGGTCTTCGCCCGGCGCGGCTACGCCGCCGCCACGCTTTCCGAGCTGGCCCAGGCCGCCGGCTACGCGGCCCCCTCGCTCTACCGGTACTTCGGGAGCAAGGAGGAGATCTTCCAGAGCCTGCTCGAGCTGGTCCTGGCCGAGGTCCAGGAGGCATTCGAGGCGCCGGTGGATCGAGGCCTCCCCCTCCGGGAACGCTTCTCCGCCCTCCTCGTCTCGCTTGGCCGGCTGGCCGAGCGGAGAGGCGAGACGCTCGACCTGCTGTCCGCCCACGGCGACCCCCACGAGAGACAGGCCCACCTCGAGAAGCTCATCGCAACCTGGCTCCGGAAGCACGTGGGACGCTCCGAGCTTCGCGTCTCCCCCGCCGTGGCCGCGCGCGTCGCCGCCGGGATCCTCATCGCCCTCCACCACGGCCAGGACAGGACCGGGTCCGCACCCGACCTGAGCGTCCAGGCCGCCGCCGACCTCGTCCTTCACGGAGTCTCCGCATGATCCACCGCACCGTCTCGAAGCTCCCCGCAACCCTCGCGGCCCTCCTGCTCTCCGCCTGCGGGCAGGGCGCCGGGAAGGCCAGCCTGCCCGCCGCCGGCCCGGAGGGGCGTGCCGTACGGGTGGCGAAGCCGGCCACGCGCATGGAGACCGGGCTGGCCCGGGCCACCGGCATGGTGCGCGCCAAGGAGGAGGCGGTCCTCTCCGCCCGGGCCAGCGGCCAGATCAAGCGGGTCCTGGTGGCGGTGGGCGACCGGGTACGCGCCGGCGCGCCGCTCGTGGAGATGGACCCGGTGAACGCCCGCATCGCGCTCGAGAACGCGATGGCCGCGGAGCGGCTGGCCGTCGCCAACCTGGGCGTGGCCGACCGCGAGGTGGCCCGCTCCAAGATGCTCTTCGAGGCGCAGAGCCTCCCCGAGGCCGGCTACGACCGGGTCAAGACCGGCCGGGACGTGGCCGCCGCCCAGCTCGACCAGGCCCGCGCCGCGCTGGCCGGCGCGAAGCAGATGGTCGCCGACACCGTCATCGCGGCCCCATTCGACGGGGTGGTGACCGCCAAGTTCCACAACGCCGGCGACACCGTGACCCTCATGCCGGTCACCCCCATCGTCAGCGTCACCGACGTGGACCACCTCGAGGTCCGCCTGGCCGCCCCGGAGTCCATCGAGAGCTTCGTGCGCGCCGGGCAGGTCATCGAGGGCGTGCTGACCCCCTCCGGCCAGCGCTTCCAGGCCAAGGTCCGGATGAAGGGCGCGGTGGTCGATCCGCAGTCGCGCACCATCGAGGTGCTGGCCGACGTGCTGAAGGACAAGGGAGCGGTGATCCGCCCGGGAAGCCTGGCCAACGTGGACTTCGGCGGCTTCGGCGAGAAGGACGGGCTCTACCTGCCCGCGAGCGCCGTGCGCACCGATGCGAAGGGCGCGACCGTGCTCGTCGCCAGCGGTGGAAAGGCCGAGGAGAAGGCCGTGCAGGTGTCGCCGCTCAACCCCGGGACG
The DNA here is from genome assembly GCA_963828255.1 of uncultured delta proteobacterium. Taxonomy (GTDB): domain Bacteria; phylum Myxococcota; class Myxococcia; order Myxococcales; family Anaeromyxobacteraceae; genus CAIOAK01. Next base: position 46,825 of record CAWHDZ010000030.1, read on the forward strand.
GTGCTCGTCACCGGCGGTCTCACCCCCGACGCGGTGGTCATCCTCGATCCGGGCGCGCTGCGCCCCGGCGACGCGGTCGTGCCCATCGCCGCCGAGGGGGCCAAGTGAACCCCATCCGCACCTTCATCTCACGCCCGGTCTTCACCGGGATGCTCACCCTGGTGCTCATCGTCTTCGGCATCGTGGCCTACCCGCGCATCGGGGTGGACCAGTTTCCCGAGGTCGACTTCCCCATCGTCACCGTCACCACCATCCTCCCCGGCGCCGACCCGGAGACCATCGAGAGCAACGTCACCAAGCCCCTCGAGGAGGCGCTCAACACGCTGCCCGGCCTCGACACCCTGCGGTCCGTCAACGTCGAGAACGTGTCGCAGGTGGTCATCCGCTTCGACCTGGAGCGCAAGGTGGACGTGGCCGCGCAGGACGTACGCGACCGGGTCCAGGCCACGCTCTCCAAGCTGCCGCGCGAGATCCAGACCCCCATCGTGGAGAAGTTCGACATCGGCGCCGCGCCGGTGGTCACGCTGGCCTTCTCGGCGCCGCTCCCCATCGAGCGGCTCACCAAGGTCGCCGAGGACGTCGTCAAGCCGGCCCTGCAGCAGATCCCCGGGGTGGGCGCGGTGGAGCTGGCCGGCGGACGCAAGCGGGAGATCACCGTGGTGGTCGACCCCAAGGCCCTGACCGGCTACGGACTCACCCCGAACGACGTGGTCCAGGCGCTGCGGGCGCAGAGCATCGACGTTCCCGGGGGCCGCACGCTGGAGACCGGCGTGGAACGCTCGGTGAAGATCGCGGCCGAGGCCCGCTCGGTGGAGGCCCTGCGTTCGCTCATCGTGGCGAGCCCCCGCGGGACCCCGGTCCGGCTCGGCGACGTGGCCCGGGTGGAGGACGGCCCGGCCGAGGCCCGGAGCTCGGCGGCCCTGGGAGACCGGAGCGCCATCGGGCTCGTGGTCCGCAAGCAGTCCGGCGCCAACACCGTGCAGGTGGCCGAGCGGATCAAGGCGGCGCTGGCCGGGATCCAGGGGCAGCTTCCCCCGGGCAGCCGGGTGGCCATGGTGGTGGACGGGGCCAAGTTCATCCGCTCCTCCATCGCGGCCGTGCAGGAGGACATGATCCTGGGCGGCATCCTGGCCGTGGTGGTCGTGCTCGTCTTCCTGCGCAACGTGCGCTCCACGCTGGTGTCGGCGGTGGCGCTCCCCACCGCCATCATCGGGACCTTCGCGGTGATGCAGGCGCTGGGCTTCACCTTCAACATCGTCACCATGCTGGCCCTCACCCTCTCCATCGGCCTGCTCATCGATGACGCCATCGTGGTCATCGAGAACATCGTGCGCCACCTGGAGCACGGCGAGAGCCCGGAGGTGGCCGCCGAGAAGGGCACCGGCGAGATCGCGCTGGCGGTTCTGGCGGTGACGCTCGCGGTGGTGGCGGTCTTCGTCCCGGTGGCCTTCATGAAGGGGCTGATGGGGCGCTTCTTCTACCAGTTCGGGGTCACCGTCGCGGTGGCGGTCCTCATCTCCTACTTCGTCTCGATGACGCTCACGCCCATGCTCTCGGCGCGCCTCCTGAACGAGCACGTCGGTCAGGGGCCCGTGTCGCGGGCCATCGAGAAGGTGCTGCGGGCCATCGAGGCCACCTACCGCCGGGCGCTCGGCTGGCTGCTCGGCCACCGCGGGATCACCGTCGGCGCGGCCGTGCTGGTGCTGGTCTTCACGGTCTTCCTCGCCACCAAGCTCAAGTTCACCTTCCTCCCCCAGCAGGACATGAGCGTGGTGAAGGTCACGCTGGAGATGCCGGCCGGCACGACGCTGGCCGAGACCCAGCGGCAGCTCGACGATCTCTCCCGGCAACTGCGCGGGGTGGCGGGAGTCACCGAGGTCTTCTCGGTGGCCGGTGGCGGCGCGCGCGAGGAGGTCAACAAGGGGGACATCACCGTCAACTTCGTCCCCATCGCCGAGCGGCGCTACAGCCAGTCCGAGCTGAAGGAGCACCTGCGCAAGGTCCTGCGGGCGAGCCCGTCCGCACAGATCGCCGTCCAGGACTTCAACGCCGTGGCCGGCGGCGGCAGCCGCCCGCAGATGGTCCAGTTCAACCTCCGCTCCACCGATCCCGAGGCGTTGCTGGCTGCGGCGGAGAAGACCCGCCTCGCCATGAAGGGAAACCCGGGGCTCGTCGACATCGACACCACCTGGCGCAGCGGAAAGCCGCAGCTCGACGTGGAGATCGACCGGGAGCGGGCCGCCGCCTTCGGCATCCCGGCCGCCGCGGTGGGCCAGAACATCCGCGCCATCATGGCCGGCGACAAGATCGCCGACTTCCACGAGGGGAGCGACACCTGGGACATCAAGCTCCGGCTTCCCCCGGAGGTGCTCGCCGACCCGGCCGCGCTGGGATCGATCCCGGTGCGGGCTCCCACCGGCCAGCTGGTCGAGCTGCGGACGATCGCCGACGTGAAGGAGGCGCTCGGCCCCTCCCAGATCGAGCACCAGGCCCAGATGCGCCAGGTGACGCTCCTCGCCGACCTGCGCAACTACTCGCTGGGCGAGGCCATGGCCTTCCTGGGCGACTTCGCGAAGAAGGATCTGCCGCCCTCGGTCACCACAGACTTCGAGGGGCAGGGGCGCGAACTGGGAGACGCGGCCAGGGCCTTCGTGCTCGCCCTGCTGCTCGGCGTGGTGCTCGTCTACATCATCCTGGCCGCCCAGTTCGAGAGCCTCATCCACCCCTTCACCATCATGATGTCGCTCCCCTTCGCGGTCATCGGCGGCATCGCCGGCCTGCTCGTCACCGGCCAGTACATGTCGATGATGGCCATGATCGGCTTCATCATGCTGATGGGGCTCGTCACCAAGAACGGCATCCTGCTCGTCGAGTTCACCAACCAGCTGCGCGCCGCCGGCAAGTCCACCCACGAGGCGCTGCTCGAGGCCGGCCCCATCCGGCTCCGCCCCATCCTCATGACCACGGTGGCCATGATCGCCGGCATGATCCCGGTGGCGCTGGCCCGCGGCGACGGCGCCGAGACCCGCGTGCCCATGGGCGTGGCCATCATCGGCGGCCTGCTCACCTCCACGGTGCTGACGCTGGGGATCGTGCCGGTGGTCTACTCGCTCCTCGACGAGGCGCGGGAGCGGGTGATGCGGCGGCGCACCGCGGTGAAGGCGGCGCGGGAAGCCCCGTCCGCATAGACACGGGACGTGGAGCACGTCGCCAACCAGGATTCGCGCGGCCTCGCCCGGCTGCTCGGCGTCGAGCTCGCCGACGCACGCCGGCTGCTCGGCGCGGCGGTGGCCCGTGGCAAGACGCTGCGCGACGCCCGCAACGTCCGGCGCGAGATCCTCGACCGCGCCGCCGCCACCCTCTCCGAGGAGCGGCTGCGGGTCGCCCACCGCGAGGACGCAGCCGACGGCTTCCGGCGCTACCTCTTCGAGCTCAAGGACGGCGCGCGCGTCGAGTCGGTGCGCATCCCGCTCTTCGACACCCACCACACCCTCTGCCTGTCGTCCCAGGTGGGCTGCGCGCTCGCCTGCTCCTTCTGCGCCACCGGGCGGCTCGGGCTCACCCGCAACCTCGAGCCCTGGGAGATGGTCGGCCAGTGGATGGAGGTCCGCCGGGACAGCCAGCTCCCCATCACCGGCGCGGTCTTCATGGGGCAGGGGGAGCCCTTCCACAACTACGAGGCGGTGATCGCCGCGGCCTACGTGCTCTGCGACCCGGCCGGCGGGCGCGTGGACGGGCAGCGCATCTCCATCTCCACCGCCGGAGTCGTTCCCATGATCCGGCGCTACACCGCCGAGGGGCACAAGTTCCGGCTCTGCGTGTCGCTCAACTCGGCCATTCCGGAGAAGCGGGCGGCCCTGATGCCGGTGGAGCGGGGCCAGCCGCTCGACGAGCTCGTGGACGCGGTGCGGGAGCACGCGGCGGCTCGGGGGCGGGTCACGCTCGAGTACGTGATGATGGCCGGCGTGAACGTGGGGGAGGAGGACGCGCTGGCGCTGGGCAAGCTGCTCTCCGGGATCCCGGTGCGGCTCAACCCCATCGCGGTGAACGACGACTCCGGTCGCTACCGGCCTCCGACGGAGGTGGAGTGGAACGCCTTCCGCGACGCGCTGGCGCGCCACCTGCCCGGGCAGCCGATCGTGAGGCGTTACTCGGGCGGGGGTGACCGGAACGCGGCCTGCGGGATGCTGGCGGGGACGGTGCGGTAGGGGGGGGTGGTGGTTCGGGAGGCGGTTCCCTGGGTGGCTCTTCCGGCGCCTTTTCAGGCGCCGGTGTAGAAAACACGTCCAGGTTCTGCAGGAGCTCGAGCCGCTCGAGGAGCTCCAGGTTCTCGATGAGCTCGGCGTCCGGATCGCGGGACGGCCCCTTCGCCCCCTTCTCGACCGCGGGCGCGGGAGGATCGGCGGCCAGGAGCGCCGCGGCGGCGATGGCGGCGAGCGCGATCATGGCGTGGAGACGTTGATCCCCAGGATGAACTTGCGGGCCAGCCCCTGGTCGGGGAAGAAGTCGCCCATCGCGAGCAGGTCCGCCTCGGCCAGCACCGAGAGCCAGCGCCACGGCGACCAGGAGAGGTTCAGGTCCACCTCCGGACCGTACGACGACCCGCCGAACCCGCTCGGCTGATCGGCCCAGAGCCATGCCGCCTTGAGGGTGGCGTCGAACCCGTGCCCCGGCGTCCAGCCCACCTGCACCCCGGGGGCGATCACGCCGCGCGCGTTCACGCCCGAGCCGCTGGCGCGCCGGTCGGCGAAGGACTCGGCGATGCCGCCCTGGAAGAAGAGGTTGGTGGCGGTGATGTAGGGCGAGATGGCGAGGAACCCACCCCAGTCGCCCGCTCCGGAGGCGATCTGCTGGCTGGACGGGGGGGAGTCCCCGGTCAGCCAGATGAAGAACGGACTCACGGTGAACCCGGATCCCGGCTGTACGGTGAGGCGCGTCGTGAGGATCCAGCCGAGGGCCGGGACCTCCACCGCCGCGGCGGTTCCCCCGGACGCCGAGGTGGCGCCCACCGTGCCGAAGGCCGCACCCGCGGTGAAGCGCAACTCGATCCGGGAGGTGAGCTCGAGACGCCCGGAGACGCCCGCCCAGCCCAGGCTGGTGGCGCCGCTCCCCGGGGTGTTGAGCAGGATCGCCAGGCGCCGCGAGGCCGCCCGGTACGCGACCGAGCCGGGGACGGTCGCCCCGAGCTCCACCACCTGCCCCTCCACCAGCCCCTGCTGGAGGACCGATGCCGCGTCGCCGCTCTGGTCGCTGGACCAGGCGCCCCAGACCCCGATCCACTCGCCGAGCGAAGGGGTCCACTCCGCGGTCATCGCCACCGCCGGGTACTTCCACTCCGAGCCGGTGGGCCAGGAGCGGGACGGGTAGAAGACCGACGCCGAGAAGGCGAGCGGCGGCCCGAAGGCCCCCACGTCCAGGTCGAGATCGAGCCCCAGCCCCCAGTCGTCGTAGACGAAGCCGTCGCCGATGCGCAGCCGCTGCCGCCCCAGCCTCGCGTGGAAGGCCCCGGCCGGCCCGGCGTCCACCTCGGCGTAGATCTGGCGGATGAAGGCCGTCTGGCTGGCCTCCTCCTGGAAGGTGGTGCCGTTCGAGGTGATCTCGCTCGGCCCGCTCGTGGTGGTGGCGAGCAGGTACCGGCCCGAACCGCTGCAGGCGCCGCCGCTCACCGGCGCGAGCCCGGAGGGGGAGGTGAGCGAGGCGCAGGTCTCGACCGCGTCCGGGAAGCTCTGCGACCGCAAGAGCCCCGAGTCCACGTCGAGACGGAAGCCGAGCCAGGAGGTCGCCTCCCAGCCCGCCGAGACGAAGACCAGCGCCGAGGCGTAGCCCTGCGACGGCCCGGGGGTGAGGTAGAGCTCCGACGCGAAGACCTGGCCGGCCTGGTCGAAGAGGAGCTGCGTCGAGGGGAGTGCGCCCTGGCCGGTGTAGCGAGCGGCCAGCCCGGCCCGCGCCCAGAGCGGCGCGTCGTCCGCCAAGAGCTCGAGCGCGAGGACGTCGGCCGAGGTTGACCCGTCCCCGGCCGATGCGAGGAGGACGGCCAGGATGGCGGTGAGGGGCGACACCTGCGGATGCTACGGCTTCTTCCCCTTCTGCCGCCACATGTCCCGCGCCTGGTCCCGCTGGCCCGGCGTCATCTGGCGCCAGCGCTGCAGATTGTCGAGGTAGCGCTGCCGGACCTCCGGAGGCGCGTCCACCATCTTCCGGAAGAGCTGGCGGACCTGCCCCTGCCGCTCCGGGGTCATCTCGCGGTACCGGCCGAGGAGATGCAGCATCTCCCGCCGCTCGTCGGGCGCGAGCTGGCGGAAGCGGTTCCAGGTCTGGGCGATCTCGGCCCGCTGGTCGGGAGGGAGGGAGCGCCAGCGGTCGAGGCGGGACTTCAGCTCGGCCTGCCGCTCGGGCGTCATCTCCTGGAAGGTCTGCCAGCGCTTGCGGAGCACGTCCTTCTCGGACGGGGAGAGCTTCTCCCAGCGCTCGCGGGCCGCCGGGGAGGGCGCACCGGCGACGGCCGGAGCTGCGCCCGGCGCGGCGCGAGGGGTCTCCTGCGCGGGTGCTGCGCCGGCAGCGAAGACCAGGACCAGGGCGAGGACGGTGCGGGCGATCACGGGCGGCCCTCCCGGATCTCGTCGAGGTGGATGACGACGTCGAGGTCCTCGGGCGTCTCGACCAGGTCGAGGCTCGCAACCTCCACGTAGTTCTCCAGCAGGTCGAGGTGGCGCGCCATCTCGAGCTCGGTTTGCTGCCGGTCCTGCCGCACCCAGATTCCCACGGTCAGCGCGGCGGCCAGGCCCGTGGCCGGGACGAGCCAGCGCAGTGGACGGGCCCCGAGCCGCTCGAGGAGGGAGCGGCGGCGCGGCGTCTCGCGGGCCAGCCGGGCGTAGAAGCGCTGCTCGAACCCGGGGAGCGGCGGGGCCGGCGGCGGAAGGGCGCCGATCGTCGCGAGCGCGGCGGCGAGGGTATCCCGGCCGGCGCGGCACCCCGCGCATCCGGCCAGATGGGCCTCCACCTCGGCGCGGCGGGCCGGTTCGAGGGCGCCGTCGAGGAGCGCGGTCAGGTCCTCCTCGACGTGGATCACGCGGCGGTTCACGCCTCGGCTCCTTCCCCGGCCCAGGACTCGAGCGCCCGCGCCGCCGAGACGGTGGCCCGGTGCACGAGCGACTTCACCGATGGTACCGTGGTTCCCAGCACGAGCGCGATCTCCTCGTAGGGGAGGCCCTCGAACCGGGCCAGCACGAATGCGGCCCGCTGGCTCTCCGGCAGGCGGGCCAGCATGGCCTCCACGTCGCGGGAGAGGGCGTTGCCGCGGGCCTCCTCCTCGGGCGTGGCCGACGGTCCGGCGAGCGCGTCCGGGTCGAGCGGGGAGCCGTCCTCGCTGTCCGGGTCGATCTCCGGGCGAGCCCGGTACTCGCCGCGGCGCACCTCGTTCAGGCAGTGGTTCGTGGCGATCCGGTAGAGGAAGGTGGTGAAGCGGGCGCTGGGCTGGTAGCGGTCGGCCCCGGTGTGGAGCTTCAGGAACACGTCCTGGGCGAGCTCCTCGGCCCTGGCGTGGTCCTTCACGAATCTCTGGCAGAAGGCCATGGTCGCGCGTCCGTGCTTCTCGAAGAGTGTCCGGAACGCCGCCTCGTCACCACCCTGGAACGCGACCATCAACGCCGCGTCGGGATCCGGAGCCATCCCTACCCTCCAACACGGGAAGAAGCGTTCGGTTGCGATCCGGTCACGAACCCAGGTGGAGGACGCCCCGGACGAGGCCGTAGATGAGGGCCGCAGCCAGCGCCGAGGCCGGAATCGTGAAGATCCACGCCCAGATGATGCGTCCGGCCAGGCCCCAGCGCACGGCCCGATAGCCCTTGGTGGCCCCCACCCCGACGATGGCGCCGGTGATGGTGTGGGTGGTCGACACGGGGATACCGAGGTGGGAGAGGAAGAGGATGGTGACCCCGCCGCCCGTCTCGGCGGCGAACCCCCCGATGGGCTGCAGCTTGGTCAGCCCGTAGCCCATGGTCTTCACGATCCGCCACCCTCCGAAGAAGGTCCCGAGCGCGATGGCCGAGTGGGTGAGGAGCACGATCCACCAGGTCACGTGGAAGGGGCGGTCGGTCCAGATGGTCCCGTAGAGGATCACGCCGATGATGCCCATCACCTTCTGCGCGTCGTTCGAGCCGTGGCTGTAGCTGAAGATGGCCGAGGAGACGAGCTGCAGCTTCCGGAACCAGCCGTCGACGCGTCCGGGGCGGTAGGTCCGCACGATCCAGGCCGTCACGATCATGAGGCTCGAGCCGAGCGCCATGCCGATGAGCGGCGAGAGGACGATGAAGGCGGAGATCTTGAGGATCCCCGAGACCACCAGCCCCTTCACCCCGAGTGCGGGAATGGTCGCGCCCACCATTCCGCCGGCCAGCGCGTGGGACGACGAGGAGGGAAGCCCCCACCACCAGGTGAGCAGGTTCCAGACGATGGCGCCCATGAGCGCGGCGAAGATCACCGCGAGCACGGTCTCCACGCCCTGCGCCTTCAGCAGGTCGAACTGGATGATGCCCTTGCCCACCGTCTGGGCCACGCGCAGCTCCCCGCCGAAGAAGACCGGGGCGGCGGCCACGAAGTTGAAGAAGGCGGCCCAGGCCACCGCCGTCACCGGCGAGAGCACCCGGGTCGAGACGATGGTGGCGATCGAGTTGGCCGCGTCGTGGAAGCCGTTGATGAAATCGAAGGCCAGCGCGACGAAGATGAGGCCGATGACGACGGCGAGGAGCATGGGCGGATCGCGGGACGGGCCGCGTCAGGTGTTCTCGAGGACGACGTTCTCGATCACGTTGGCGACGTCCTCGGCCCGGTCGGTGGCGGTCTCGATCAGGTCGAGGATCTCCTTCCACTTGATGATGGTGAGCGCGTCGGCCCCGCTGCGGAAGAGATCGGCGAGGGCGCGGCGGAGGAGCGAGTCGGCCTGGTTCTCGAGCGAGTTGATCTCCAGGCAGGCGTCGAGGATCCGCTGCGCGTCCTTGATGTTCCGGAGTCCGTGCACCGCTTCCTGCATCTTCCGGGTCTGGGCGAGGAGCACGGTCGCGAGCTCGCGGGCCTCCGGGAGGAGGGTCTGGATGTCGTAGAGCCCCACCCGCTCGGAGGCCGCGTCGGTGAGGTCGAGGACGTCGTCGATGGCGGAGAGGAGTCGGTGGATCACCGCCCGATCGAAGGGGGTGATGAACTGTGTGTAGAGGAGCGCGAAGGCGGCGTGGGTCACGTCGTCGGCCTTGTGCTCGACGTCCTTGATCCCCTTCACCTTTCGCGGGACGTCCGTGAAGTCCTCGAACAGTTCCTTCAGGAGGCGCGCTCCCTCGACGGTGAGCGCGGCCTGCTTCTCGAAGGCGTCGAAGAAGGCGTCGGTCTTCGGCATCAGCTTCGTGAGGATCGACACGCGCGTCTCCCGGTGGGGTGAAAGCGCGCGGACAATACCTTCGAACGTGGGAGGTTCCAACGACTCCGGCGGCCGAGCGAAAAAGACGAGACATGACGGGGGGTTCCAGCTAAGGGTGCTTTCGTGACCCAGAAACTCCACCTCTCCGACACATATTTGACCGATTTCGAGGCCACGATCACCGCCACGCGTGTGCGCGACGGCCGGGCCGCGGTCGTCCTCGACCGCACCGCCTTCCATCCCGAGGGCGGGGGACAGCCGGCCGATCACGGTGCCGTCGGCGGCGCCCCCGTCGTCGACGTGGTCGAGGTCGACGGGGAGATCCTCCACGTCCTCGGGTCCGGCGACGGGCCTTCGGCTGGCTCCCGGGTTGCCTGCACGGTGGACTGGGCGCGACGCTTCGACCACATGCAGCAGCACCACGGCCAGCACCTGCTCTCGGCGGCGTTCCAGCGGCTGCGCGGGGCGGCCACGACCTCCTTCCACCTCGGGGTGGAGACCTGCACCATCGACCTCGACCAGCCGCCGGCCCGGCTCCCGCAGGAGGCGCTCTCCGCGGCGGAGGCCGAGGCAAACCGGCTCGTGTGGGCCGACCTACCGGTCGACGCGCGGGAGCGCACGCCGGAGGAGCTGACCGCGCTGCCGCTCCGGAAGGACGCGACCAAGGGGGCGCGCGTGGTGGTGGTCGGCAGCGCCGGCGACCTGGTGGACGCATCGCCCTGCGGAGGGACCCACCCGCGAAGGACCGGGGAGGTGGGCGCCGTCGCCGTGCTCCGGGCCCAGAAGTGGGGTGCGGGCACGCGGGTCGAGTTCGCATGCGGCGGCAGGGTGCTCGCACTCCTGCACCAGGCCGAGGAGCGGCTCTCCCAGGCCAGCGCGGTGCTGCGCTGCGCTCCTCCGGAACTGGCCGTCGCGGTCGGGAAGCTCTCCGAGGAGGGGCAGGCGCGGCGCAAGGAGCTCGGGGTGCTGCTCGAGACGCTCGCCGGGGTGGAGGCGGAGCGGCTCGCGGGGATCCACCCGGCCGGCGTGCCGGTGTCGGCCAGGCTTTCCGGTCCGATGGGGTCGCCGGCGGGGCTAAAGGCGGTCGCCCAGGCCCTCGCCGCGCGCGGCCGAATCGCGCTCGTCGGCGCCGTCGACGGGGAGCGGGCCCACCTGTGCTTCGCCCGGGCGCGCGGTCCGGGAGTGAACCTCGGAGAGCTCCTCCGGCAGTCGGTGGCGCTGCTCGGCGGCAAGGGGGGCGGCGCGCCCGAGCTCGCCCAGGGCAGCGGGCCGGACCCGGTCCGTCTCGACGAGGCGCTCGCCGTGGCCGCGTCGCGCGCCGGGGTAGAGTAGCGGCGATGGCCATCGACCTCGGCGATCCCCTCCGCTGGCGCGAATCGCTCCCGGCCCGCCAGCCGGTCTCGAGCGAGGTCGCGGCCGGAGCCGTGGCCGGCGTCGTCGGCGGACTGGTGGCCTGGGGCGTCGCCATGATGCTCCTGCCGGAGGGCGAGGGGGGGCTCCTCCCGCTCCGGCTCGTCGCCGCGACCCTCTTCGGCCCATTCGCGGTCGCGCCGGAGAACGTCGGGCTGCCGGCCTTCGTGGGCGCGCTCCTGGTCGGGTTCGCTGCCATCGCCTACGGGCTGATCTTCGTCTCCATCCTGCGGCCGGCCGCCACGCTGCGCCGTTCCATCGGCGTCGGCGCGGTTTACGGATTCGTCCTCTACGCCCCGGCCTGGCTGGGGATCGTGCACGTCTTCGACCCGCTCCTCTACCAGGCGGGCCAGGGGCGTGGGGTGGTGATCCTGGCCCTCCACGGCCTCTACGGCGCGACCATGGGATTCCTCGTCCCCTTCCTCCGCAAGGTCCTGCCCTAGGAAGACGGCGGGCCAGGTTCACGCAAGGTGACGAGCGTGGCGCCCCAGCCGCCGCCGTCCTCCCCGGCCGTGCGAAAGGAGACGACCAGGGGGTGGCGCTCGAGCGTCGCCTGGACGGTGCGGCGGAGCGCGCCGATCCCCTTGCCGTGGACCACGCGGACCTCGCGCAGGCCCGCCTCGGCGCAGGCCTCGAGCCAGTCGGACACCACGTCGGCGGCGTCCGCGGGGCGGAACGTGTGCAGGTCGAGGGTCCCGTCGATGGGGAGGCGGTGCTCCACGCGGGACTCAGAAGGCGAAGGTCATCGCGAAGGCGGGGGCGCGCAGCGCCGTGCCGGTCGAGGGGGCCGGGCTGGGGGGGTGGAACAACCGGGAAATGGCCCATCCCATGAGACCACCCAGGGCGGCGCCGACGAGGACGTCGGAGAGCCAGTGCTGGTCGGCGCCGATCCGGAGGTAGGCGACGGCGGCGGAAAGCGTGAACCCCACGCCGGCCGCGATCCCGACGCCCGGGTAGCCGCGCATGGCGGCCACGGTGACGGTGGCCGCTGCGACCGAGAAGGCGAACGACGTGTGCCCCCCGGAGAAGGACAGGTGGTCCTCGCTCCTCGCGTACCCGAGGTCGTTTCCGAAGAACGCGTGCGGGCGCTGGCGACCCACGAGGAGCTTCACCACCTGGTTCACGAGCAGGGCCGCGGCGGCGGCCTGGGTCACGAGCAACCTGTCCACCAGTCCGGCGTTCACGTCCCCGCCAGCGTTCGCGGAGAGGAGGAGGTAGGTCGCCGCCGAGGCCGGGATCACGGCGTCGATCACCGTGGACAGGAGGTCGGCCGTTCGTTCCCCTCCCTCCCAGACCAGGGCGTTGCGGACGGCTGCGTCGATGGGCCCCGGCGTGCACCAGCGGCAGCTCTCCGGCAGGAGCCCGGGCTGGAAGACGGAGAGGAGGATCACCGAGACCCCATCGCGCCGGTGATCGATGCGTCGAGCGCGAGGTTGTACTGGAGCGGGACCGGGGGCTCGGCTCCGCGGGCCGGCGGGGCGACGGCGATCACGAGCGCCAGGGCGAGCGAGCGCAGGACGGGCATCGGCGTACCTTAGCACCGGGCGCGTGCTAGCTTCGGTCCATGCGTCTCGCACCGGTCGCCGCCATCCTCTTGTCTCTGCCTGTCGGCGCCGGTGGCGCGCGCCGAGGACGACGCCCGGGCCGCACCGGCGAACGCCCCTCCCCCGACGCTCACCAGGCTCTCCTACGACTGGACGGTCGACGGCATCGTCACGGGAGGGCTCGTGGTGAGCACGCTCACGCTGCTCCTCCTGACCCAGGCGACCAGCCTCGCCATGCTCGTGAACGTGATCGTGAAGTACTCGGTGGGACGGTCCCGCCCGTACGTGTGGCACGGCACCCCAGATCTCTACCCGGCGTCCGTCTCCGACGCGAACGTCTCGTTCTTCGGTGGCCACACGACCTTCGTCTTCGCCGTGGTGGTGTCGGGGAGCACGCTGTTCTTCATGCAGGACATGCCCGGAGCTCCCTGGGTGCTCGGCGTCGGACTCGCCGCGGCGAGCTTCACCGCCTACCTGCGAATGGCCGCGGAGAAGCACTACCTTTCCGACACCCTGGTCGGCGCGGGCGTGGGAAGCCTGATCGGCTGGGCGGTTCCCTATCTCTTCCACCGGCCGGGCAGGAAGGGCCCGCCGCAGGCCGGCGACCTCCTCCCCGCGCCCGGCGGGATCGCCATCGCCTGGTAGACCCCGCGGCGCCCGGCGCCGTCAATCGTTCGGGGCGATCTGGAAGCCCAGGTTCAAGCTCAGGATCTCCCCGGTGTCGAAGGGGCTCGCCTGCCAGGCCAGAGTGGGCGCCTGGACGAGCAACTCGATCATGCCCGCGGAGAGCGCCACGCCGATGCGGGAGCCCGCCTGGAGGTAGTACTGGTTCGGCGGGGAACCGCGTGCACCCGTCGAGGGGTCGTCGATCGGGATCCCCCGGACCTTCGGGCCCCCCTCGATCCGGACCGGGACGATCGAGAGTCCGAGCCAGGCGAGGAAGTTCCACCGGACCTCGAGGGCGCCCGTGAGCGTCAGGTAGCTCGTGTCGGGGCTCGTGTTGCGGACTCCCATCTCCAGCGAGCCGCCGTAGGCGGTGGCCAGCCGGTCCCCCCAGGGGTTGCGATCCCACATGAGCCGGGCGCCCAGGGCGGCGAGCCCTCCCATCACCGCGCTGTCCGGCGCGGAGGCCTGGGGGATCGGCGTGGCGTCGAGGAACAGCGACCAGGTCGTCTCCCGCCCCTTCAGGCGGCCGAACCAGAGCGGCGCAGGAGCCCAATCGTCGTCGTGGACCGGGACGATCTCCTCGGAGTGCCGGGTGAGGTGTCCACCAGCGACTCTCTTCCGGGTGGGGGTGTAGCCCACGACCAACCCGAAGGACCAGTTGACGCGCACGTTGCGCCACTCGATCTCGACCGGGCCTTGCAGGGAGATGGAAAGGTTCTCGGTGGCGTGGAAGTCGAACATCAACCCCTGCGAGTAGATCTCCCACCCACTCCCCGATCCACCGAACGTGAAGCGCCCGCCGAGCGGGTAGAAGCCGATGGCCGACCGGTGGTCGATCGGCACGCCGAGGATGAGCCCGGCCCCGACGACGCCCAGGTTGGCCGCCTCCCGGTACATGCGCCGGTAGCCGGCCTCGGCGTCGAGGCCGAACACGAACGGGCTCGCCTGCTGCGTCCACCGGAAGAGCCGGAAGGTTCCCGTGACGTCGTAGAAGCCCCGGGTCGGGTTGATGGTGGTCCCGCCACCGAAGAGCATGCCGCTGGCCTGGACCAGCTCGGCCGGCTGCTTCGCCTGGCACTCCACCCCCTCGCAGGGATTCGACGGGGCGAACCAGCGGGCCTTGTACTCCTTCCAGGCCGCCGACTCCTGGGGATCGGCATGCACCCCGGGTGTGGCGCGGACCTTCGTGAGGCGGAGGTCGCGCACCAGGACGAGGAGCTCGACCAGCGCCCGCCGCGCATGGTCGCCCTCCTCGGAGAGGCAGGCGACGGGAACCGTGTAGGGGAGATTGATGAGCTCCTTGCAAGGGCGCCCCTTCACCATCGCGAAGGTCCGGATGTAGGCGCTGTCGCGCACGTCGGCCGCGTCGTGCTGCAGGGGGGAGTCGGCGTAGTAGTCGCTGAGGCGGCTCACCAGGAGCCCGGAGACGGGCCCCCAGACGCGCAGGTAGTCGACCTTCAGCGTTCCCGGGATGCGCTCCACGTGGGCGTAAGAGAAGGAGTCGGTCACGGTGTGCATGAGCTCGTACAGCCCGTAACCGCTCTCCCGGGTACCGGCGCCGCCCACCACGACCACCTGCCGCATCATGTCCTCGACCATGTTGGTGCAGCGGGCGACAGCGGTGGTCGCGAGGCCGCGCGGCACGTGCCGCCCGTCGAGCGGGACGGTGCCCTCGTCGGACAGCATCGCCATGAAGTGGATGCACTGTCCTGGCTTGCTGAACTGCCGGCTGTAGTTGTTGTCGGGGCGGTCCGTACGCGGCTGGGGCCACGCCAGGAGCGGATTCTCCGACACCGCCTCGAGGCAACGCTCCGGCTGGTTGGCCCCGAAGCAGAAGGGGGAGGCCAGCGCGCCGTCGTTGATGAGGTCGCGGAGGACTTCCGGCCGCGGCGGCTGGCCGTCGCCGCCCTCGAGCAGCGTCCGGTAGGCGAGCGCCTCGATGACCCGGTGCCCCTCGGTGTCGAAGGCGAGGCACCACCCGGGAGCGGCGAGGAGCGCAGCTCCGAGCAGGATCGATGTTCCTCGGGTCGACACGGGCGTCTCCTTCCGTCGACGGCGCGGAAGACTAGACCGCCCCTCCGCATCGGAAGGCAAACGGGTCCCGAACACCCCCGGGCAACGGAGTAGATTGCCCCCTCGCCGTGATCGAGCCCATCGACCTCACTGCCCACCTGGCCCGTCTCGCCAGCCTCCTCGGCGCGGAGCGGGAGGAGGAGAAGGCGCGTCTCGCCGACGCCGCAGCGCGGCTCAGCCTCGCCGAGCGCGAGGCCCGGGGCCTGGCCCTCGCCGACGTGGAGGCGCTCGACGAGGCGGTCCTGGCCGGCCGGGCGCTCGTCACCTACGGACGGCCCGGACGGCCGCTCGGCGCGTCGCGCATCGGAGTGGGGGCGCTGGTGCGGGTGGAGCTGCGCCGGGAGAAGCGGGACGATGCGCCTGCGGGCGTGGTGGCGCGCCGCAGCCGGGACCGGGTCGCCGTCGCCTTCGACGAGCCACCGCCGGACTGGGCCACCTCGGGGCGGGTCTCCCTCGAGCTCGTGCCCTCGCCGGTGACGTGGGAGCGGCTCTCCGCCGGGCTCCGGCGGGTGGGGTCCGAGGACGGAAAGCGCTGGCACGCGGTGCTCCGCGGGGAGGCGCCGCGCTTCCTTCCGCGGCCACGCGGGCCGGCTCTGCCCACGAGCCTGGCCCCGGAGCAGGAGGCAGCGCTCGACCTGGCGGACCGGGCACTCGACCTCGCGCTCGTCCACGGTCCACCCGGAACCGGAAAGACCACCGTGCTCGTCGAGGTGATCCGGCGCGCCGTGGCGCGCGGGGAGAGGGTGCTCGCCGCGGCGCCCTCCAACCTGGCCGCCGACAACCTGCTCGAGCGGCTGGTCGCGGCCGGGGTGGACGGCGTGCGCGTCGGCCACCCGGCGCGCGTGGTGCCGGCCCTGCTCGACCGGACGCTGGAGGCCCGGGTGGAGGGGCACGAGGCGGTGCTCATCGCAGCCGGGCTCGTCGAGGAGGCCCTCTCGCTCCGGCGCGAAGCGCGCAAGCGGCGGGAGAAGCGCGGGCCGGGGCGTTTCAGCGAGGCGCGCGACGCCGAGCGGAGGGCCCGGGAGCTGCTCGCCGAGGCCCGCAGGCTCGAGGACCGGGCCGAGCGGGACGTGCTCGACCGGGCGCCGGTGGTGGTGGCGACCCTCACCGGCGTGGACGCCCCGGTCCTCTCGGGGCGACGCTTCGTGCTCGCCGCCGTGGACGAGGCCACCCAGGCGGTGGAGCCGGCGGCCATCCTGGCGCTGCTCCGCGCCGATCGCGCCGTCCTGGCAGGCGACCACCTCCAGCTCCCGCCCACCGTCATCTCGGCGGCGGCGGCCGCGGGCGGGCTCGGGGTCTCCCTCTTCGAGCGGCTGGCCCACGCCCACGGGGATGCGGCCATGGTCACCCTCGTCGAGCAGCGGCGGATGAACGAGGCCATCATGCGGTTCCCGTCGCAAGCCATGTACGGAGGGCGCCTGCGGGCCCACCCGTCGGTGGCCGGGTGGAAGCTCGACGAGGAGCCGCTGCTCTTCGTGGACACCGCAGGAACGGGATTCGAGGAGGGAACGCCGGAGGGCTCCGACTCGCGCCACAACGAGGGGGAGGCGGAGCTGGTCGCGCGCGAGGTGGAGCGGATCCTCGCGCTCGGCGTCGCGCCGGGCGACGTGGCGGTGATCTCCCCGTACGACGCGCAGGTGCAGCGGCTCCGGCAGATTCTCGCGACGCGCGTGGAGGAGGGGGTGGAGGTGGACTCGGTGGACGGGTTCCAGGGGCGCGAGAAGGACGCGGTGGTGGTGTCGCTGGTGCGCTCGAACGACCTCGGCGAGGTGGGGTTCCTCTCCGACGTGCGGCGCATGAACGTGGCCATCACGCGGGCGCGCAAGAAGCTCGTCGTGGTCGGCGACTCGGCCACCGTGGCCCGCCATCCCTTCTACGAGGCGTTCGTGCGGCACGCGCAGGACGTCGGGGCGTGGGTCTCGGCGTGCGGGCGCGAGTAGCGTGCGCGGGGCGCCTTCGTTCCGTCAGGCCGGCTGCCGCCGGCGCCTGGGCGTCCCTCTCCGCGGCGCTGGTCCTCCCGGCGGTGTCGTTCACTTCGCGTGAATGGCGCCGGGTCACACCGGGCCAGAGCATCGCCAGTACCCGGCGCCCGGTGCGGGGCGCCGCTCGAGGGACGCCCGCGCCGGCTGGGACGGCCCGGGCCGAAGGCGACGCGAACGCGCGCTTCGAGGGGAGCGTCGGCGCGCCGCGGCGACGCCCCTCCACCAGGCGCCCGGGGCGCCTCGGCGCGGGCCGCCTCCGCAGCGCCTCATCGAAGTCCCCGGTCGGCGCGGCCCCGAGGCGGATGCGTCGCCCTGTCGCCGCGACCACGCGTACCCCGGGGCGCGAGGACAAGCGGCGCGGAGACGAGGCGCACCCCCGGGCGCCGGCCGGCGCTGGACGTCACCCGCTGCGCCGGCCGTCCCCCTGGATTACGCTCGTCTCATGCTCCGCCGGACCTTTCAATTGACGAGTGGCATCGGCCCGTGGCGCGAGCGCCAGCTCTGGTCGCAGGGCGTCGCCACCTGGGACGACCTGGAGGCACGCCGGGGCGCGGCCACGTCGCGGCTCGACGGGCGGCTCGTCGAGGCGGTGGCGCGCGCACGGGAGGCGCTGGCCCGGTGCGACGCGGGGACGCTCGCGGCCATGATGCCGTCGCGCGAGCGGTGGAGGCTCCTCCCCACGTTCGCGGAGGACGCGGCGTTCCTCGACATCGAGACCGACGGCGGCGACACCGTCACCGCGGTGGCCGTGCTCGATCGCTCCGGCCCGCGCGTCTTCCTGCGCGGCCGCGACCTCGACGACTTCCCCGACGCGAGCCGGGGCTGGAAGCTCCTCGTCACCTTCAACGGCCTCTCCTTCGACGTGCCGGTGCTCCGACGCGCCTTCCCGGGCTGGCGCCCGCCGCCGGCCCACGTCGACCTGCGCCACCTGTGGGCGCGGCTGGGTCACCGCGGAGGCCTGAAGCTCCTCGAGGAGGCGCAGGGCATCGGCCGTCCGCAGCACCTGGCCGGCCTGGGGGGCTGGGACGCCGTGCTCCTCTGGCGCCGCCACGAGCAGGGTGACCGCGCCGCGCTCCGGCTCCTCGTCGAGTACAACCTCCACGACGCCGTGAACCTTCAGGCGCTCGCCGCGCTCGGCTACAACCGGATCGTCGAGCGGCTGGGGCTCCCGGCCGCTCCGGTTCCCGTCACGCGCCGCGGCGACTGGCTCCTCGACATGTCCCGCCAGCTCCTCGCCCTCGGATGAACCCCGCCGCCCCGCTCCTGCTCGCCGCACTGGCGTCGGCCGCGGAGCCCCCCGCGCCGCCCCAGCCGCGCGACGAGGAGGGGCGCTTCCTCAACCTGGACCCGCGGGAGTCGCACGGGTTCGGCGACCTCCTCCGCTGGCAGATCCTGGACCGGATCGACGGGACCAAGCGCTCGAGCCCCGACCGGGCTCCCGTGCCCACCGTCGCGCCCGACCGGGAGCGGCTCCGCGAGCCGCCGGCGCGCGGCGAGGGGGCGCGGATCACCTGGCTCGGCCATGCCAGCTTCCTCGTCCAGCTGGACGGCGTTTCACTGCTCGTGGATCCGGTGCTCGGCGACCGGATGGGGCCGGGAGGCGTGGTGGGGCGCAACGTGCCGCCCGCGCTGCGCCCCGAGGAGCTTCCCCGCATCGACCTCTCCCTCGTCTCCCACGACCACTGGGACCACATGGACGTGCCCACCCTCCGCGCGGTCGGCGCGCCGGTGCTGGCCGGCCTGGAGACGGACGGCCCGCTGGCGCGGGAGAAGGTGGTCCACAGGGGGCTGCGCTGGTGGCAGTCGGTGAAGTTCCGCGGCGTGACCATCACCTTCGTCCCGGCGCAGCACTTCTCCGGGCGCGGCCTGGGCAACCGCGACCGCACCCTCTGGGGCGGATGGGTGATCCAGGGTCCGTCCGCGACGCTCTACCACTCCGGCGACACGGCCTACTTCTCCGGCTTCAAGGAGATCGCGCGCCGCTTCCCGGGGATCGACGTGGCCATGCTCCCCATCGGGGCCTACGACCCGCGCTGGTTCATGGAATCGGTCCACGTGGACCCCGAGCAGGCGGTGCAGGCCTTCGAGGACCTGGGCGCGCGCACCTTCGTGGCCATGCACTGGGGCACGTTCAAGCAGGCGGACGAGCCGCTCGACGAACCGCCCGTCCGGCTCGAGGCAGAACGGGTCCGCAGGTCCATCCCCCCGGAACGGATCCTGGTGCTGGCGATCGGCGAGACCCTGGAGGTCCGTCGCTGAGGTCACGGGCTCGTCGGCCGCGCCCCAAAAGGGCCGCCCCCCGGGACCCACATTCACCTCCAGCAACGATTCCACCCGGGTGATGCGTCGCCGCCGGTTCGTCCGGGGGGCTACAATCGAAAGACGACCGTCGGCCTTCTCCGGCCGCGCTCGGAGAGGACCCCCCGTGCCCGACGCCCCGCAGCAGCTCCTGGCCGCATCCTTCGAACGCACCGTGGGTGATCGGTTGCTGGCCGCCGAGCGGCTCACCGCCTGGCTGCCCGAGATCCTGGGCGGCGCGCTCGAGAACGTGGACCTGGGCTACAGCCCGGCCACGCGTTCCTTCCTGGTGGTGGCGCGGACCCGGGGGCTCTCCGCCGAGGCCGAGGCCAGGTTTCACTACTGGTGCGCACGGGCCGGTGGGATGCCCTGGAACCTGACCACGGGCAGGGCCGACGACCGCCGGATGCTCGAGGAGCGGGCCGCCCGCTGCGAGGTCCGGTCGGTGGAGGTCCCGGCCCGCAGCGTCCCCGACGCCGCCGCCCGGATCGCCAACGTGGCCGGGGCGCCCCCCGACCGCCGGGCCGCCTCCGACGCCCGACCCACCCTCTCCATGGACGCCGGGAGCGCCGCGTTCGCCGCGGTCACCTGGGACCCCGCCGTCCGCCGCCTCTTCATCCCCGGGGTGAGCGCACCGCCGCTGGGCGACGTGGTGAACGTCCTCCTGCGCGTCCCCCGCATGGACCGCCCCCTGGAGGCGAGCGCCCGCGTCGTCGAGGTCCGCGACGAGAAGGACGCGGCGCCCGGCAAGGCGGCCGGGTTCGGCCTCTCCTTCGAGGAGCTCCCGCCCATCCTGGCTGCGGCGCTGGCCACCCACGCCACGAGCATCCACGACCCGGGCGTGAACTTGCGCATCGCGCCCCGCTACACCGTGAATGCGCCGGTCAAGGTCAAGCCGGACGAGGGGCTCACCGCGCGCCTCGAGTACGCCAGGCCGGAGGAGTTCGCCGCCGACTACGTGGAGAACCTGTCGCAGGGAGGCGCTTTCGTCCGGACCAGCTCGGTCCTGCCCGAGGGGACGAAGCTCACCCTGGACATGCGGCTCCCCGGCGGCACCCAGCTCCGCGCCCCGGCGACGGTGATGTTCCGCAACCCCCGCGGCATGGGGGTGAAGATCGAGCTCGACGAGGACGGCCGGCAGAAGCTCGCGGCGGTCCTGGCCCGCATCGCGGCGCGGCCGCGCCGGGCCCTGGTGGTGGACGACGACGCGCTCATCCTGCGCGCCCTCACCGACTCGCTGCAGGCCCGCGGCTTCGAGGTGCTCACGGCCAGGGACGGGCAGGAGGGGTTGCAGGTCGTCGCCGACGAGCTGCTCACGCTCGACCTGCTCGTCACCGACGTCCGCATGCCGGTCATGGACGGAGAGAGATTCGTGCGCACCATCCGCGGCGCGGGCGGCGAGTCGGAGCTCGCCATCGTGGTCATCGCCGGGACGCTCGACGAGGCCCTGGAGAGGCGCATGGAGACGGCCGGCGCGGACGCCGTCCTCGACAAGGCCCTCGGCCCGGAGGACCTCGCCGCCGCAGCCGACGCCGCTCTGGAACGCAAGCGGCTCGTCGTGCCCCCCTCGTAGCGCCAAGCGGCCGCCGGGGCCCAAGCCAGCGGGTCACGGGCTGCAGGTTCCCGCGACGTCGATCGTGCCCGCCACGCCGGAGAGCCCGTCGCTTGCGCTCACCGAGAGTGCGCCGGCGGGCAGCCACGCTCCACAGGTCCAGCTGTTGCCGCACATGGTGAGGACCGGTTCGCAGGCCGCTCCCGCACAGGTCGCGGCCACCGCCGCCGCCGAGAGGCACCCGCCCGTCGCCGCCGTGGTGAGGTCGAGCGGGTCGCCGTCGTCGTCCACCACGACGGCGGTCGCCACCGAGGTCTGGACGAACCGCACCTCGTACTCGACGCAGGTCCCCCGCGGCAGCCCCTCGGTGCAGCAGATGGTCCGGTCGGGAACGCAGGGCATCATCAGCGAGATGCCTTGGGCGGCGAGGTGCGGGGGGCGGTTGCGGATCTCGAGGCGTGTCTCCTGGGACGGGCCGGCCACGAACGGGTCGGCCGCCGTCGCCGCCAGGGTGTGGACGCCGACGAGCTTGCCGGGGTCTGGACGCCCGGTGAACGGCGTGCTGCAGGTGACCCAGGCCGTGCCCTGCCGCTCCACCACCTCGGTGCAGGCCGGGTCGCCTCCGACCGAGGGGAGCAGCGGGTCGCCGTCGTCGTCCACCCAGGTGGAGAGCGCAGCCTGGGCCGCGTAACGCTGGAACGGGTCCTCGTACCCGTGGTCCACCGACACGGTCGCCACGGCGACGGCGAGGCGCGGGGGGCGGTTCGTCACCTCCACGTCCCAGCCGGCCGAGGCGCGGGCGCCGTTCGCGTCTGCGACGATCAGTTCCACCCTTCGTGAAACACCTGGGCCGATGAGGAGCCCGGCGTCCGACGGCTTCGCGAAGGGCACGACCACGGTGACGCGCGCGTGGTCGCCGAGCCCCTGCACGTCGAGGACGCTCCCGCCGTCGCCAGAGCGGCTGGAGGTGAACCCCAGCGGGGTCACCGGGTCCCCGTCCGGGTCGCTCCAGGTGGCGACGGGGGTTTCGCCGGTGGCCACGAACCGGGCCGAGGCTGCGTCGTAGCCGTGCGGCAGGAGGACCCGGCCGCCTCCCGAGAGGACCGGCGGGCGGTTCCCCACGTCCACCCGCTGACGCCCGACCGCCACCATGCCGCGGGAGTCGGTCGCAGCCACCACGAATGTGTACCGGCCGGAGATGGCCGTTCCCGAGGTCTCGATCCGGACGGCCGGCTCGGCCGAGGTGTCGTCGGGGGAGAAGGTGATCCGCGGGACTGGCTGCTGCGCCAGTTCCGGGGGAGCTCGACCGTCCAGCGGTAGGTGAAGGTGACGCCGGACGGGCCGGAGCCCGCGGCCGCGAGCCCCACCTCCGCCGAGACTCCGTCCCAGGGGGTGCAGGAGATTGGCGTTCCACCGCAGCGGTGCCCGGTCGAGCCGTCGAGCCCGGCGGTGAGGAGCGGAGGGTCGAGGGTGGGCTCGACGCGCAGCCGGAGCGTCCGCACCGCGCTCGGGAGCCCCATCGAATCCACGACGCCGAGGGAGATCTCGTGATCGCCGGCGCAGGGGAAGACCACCGAGAAGTCGGCGCTGGCGCCCGTGCCCGGGAGCGGTTCGCAGCCGGTGGAGCCGGCCGGCGGCGTGGCCTTCCAGGACCAGGCGGCGATGCTGTCACCCGGGTCGTCGTCCTGGCTGCCCGTTCCGCGGAAGAGGAGCGGCCGGTTCGAGCCCGCCGTGGAGGGGGGATCGATCACGGCGACGGGGGGCGCGTTGGCGACGCAGCTCCCCGATCGGCACCAGGAACCGGAAGGGCAGGGAGTGGAGGCCGAGCAGGCCGCCGGGGAGGGCAGATCACCGCACCCCGCCAGGACGAGCGCGAACGTCACGAACACGAGAGGGGCGCGCAGTCGCGCCAGGCAGGTGCCCACTGGGTACCCCTTTTGGAGGTGTAGGAGGAAGTGTTTAGTATGGAGCCGACGCCGCGTCACGGCCGACAGATGCGAAAGCCATTCCGAGCCATTTCCCCGATGCGGACAGGGGACGACCCGGTCGCCCCCGTGCGAGGCGCGGACTTCGGGTCCGCGGTGCGGACGGTCGAGGCGCCGGACCGGCCCGGAACCGGGGCCAGTCCCGATCGCACGCCGATTGCATCCGGTATCGGCGGGAATCGCACTGGAATGCTCGGGACCGTCCTCGCCCTGCTCCTCGCCACGTCGGCGGCAGCCGCCGCGCCGCCACCTGTCCCCTCGCCGTTCCCCGACCTCGAGGCCGCCCACGTGGCCGCCGAGGCGGCGGTCCGTTCCGGGGACTACCGCTCCGCCGCGGCCCGATACCGCGACGTCCTGGCCGACCTCGAATCGCGCCGGGCCGTGGACGCGCCCGAGGCCGAGTGGACGCGAACGCTCCTGAAGCTCGCCGTCGTCGAGTCCACGCTCGGTCACGCGGAAGCCTCCCGCACCGCCATGGAGCGGGTCCTCGCGCTCGACCCCGCCTTCCGGCTCGATCCCGAGCTCTTCTCGCCGGCCTTCCGGCGCGAGTTCGAGGCGGCCCGCGGCCGGGTCGCGCTGCGGCCGCGCTTCCGCCTCCTCGTGACGACGCGCGACGGCTCGGGACAGGGGTACGTTCAGGGGCGGCCGCTCGGCCCGGTGCCGGTGGAGGCCCGGCTCCCGGCCGGAAGCTACCGGGTGGGCGTCCAGGCCGGGAGCGAGGTGCGCACCCTCACGGTGGATCTCGCGCGCGACGAGACCGTGATCGTGGACGCCACCGTTCCACCCCCCACCTTGGCAGGAGCAGCTGCGCCGAAGGCTCCTCCCGTGACGCCGGTCGCCGCGGAGCCATCCCCGGCCGACGGGTGGGTGCGCCCGGCTGCCTGGGCCACCACCGGGCTCGCGGTGGCGGCGGCGGGAATCGCCACCTGGCAGGGGATCGCGGCGGCCGGGTCCTACGCGGACGCGACCGGGATGCTCCAGCCCGACGGTTCGCTCAAGCCGGGAGTCGATCCGGCCGCCTACGCAGCCGCGGCCTCCGCCTACCAGTCGGAACGTCGCAACGCCTGGATCGCCGGGGGGAGCGCGCTCGTCCTCGGAGTGGGGGCCACGGTGCTGTGGCTGCTCGTCCCGTCGTCAGCGGTGGAACCCGCTCCGGGGGGGCTGGCCGTCCGCTTCTAGCCGGGGCATCGCCGACGCCGGGGGGAGGGCCCCCTTCGCGGCAGCGAGCCCCTCCTCGAGAACCCGGGACAGCTCAGGCCCGAGGTAGGTTCTCTTCGCCTCGCCGGCGCGGGCCCGGACTCCCTCCGCGGTCTCCACGTACCCGACGTAGTCGCCGACGAGCGACACCACCTCGGCGCCCGGGCCGAGCGCGCTGCGCCAGGCGCTCCCCACGGCCTCGCCCGGCTCGGCGGGAACCGCGAGGAGCGTGGCCGGTCCGATCCGCAGCGCGACGACGCCGGTCCGCTCGGGCAGCCAGTTCCAGAGGAGGTTCGAGAGAAGACGGTCCAGGAAGGGTGGAACCGCTCCGAACGACGGAGCCGGCAGGGAGACCTCCGCCGCGGCGGCCGCCAGCTCCGGCATTGCGTCACCTGGAGGGAAGGGGAGCCTCCGGACCTCGTCGGCGACGAGCCGTCCGTAGGCCAGCTGGGGTGGACCGCCCTGCGGAGCCGGGAGCACCCAGGTCTGGTCCCCCACCGCGCCTTGCATGAAGACCGTCACGCCGGAAAGTTCCCGGGCCAGCACACCCGGCCACTCGCCGGAGAGGAGCCGGTTCCGGCTCGCGCGCGTCGTGGCGTGGGCGGGGAAGACGACCAGCTGCCCCACCACCTCCCCGCCGGGGCGCTCGACACGGACGACGAGCAGGTGCCCACCGGCCGCTCCCCCGTCCCGGTTGCGGACGAGATCCTCCCGCCGGGAGCTGGCCACCGCGATCTTCGCCGGGGCCCTCGCCGCCCAGGCCGCGCGGATCGCGCCGGCGATGCTCCCTGCCAGCGCGTCCTCGGTCGCCGGGTCGTACGGGCCCGTGCCGAATCGGGCGCCGAGCAGGTCGTCCCAGAAGCCGCCCGGGCCGGAGTGGGTGTGGGTCGCGGCCAGGAGGATCGCGTCGAGCCGGAGGTCGCCGAGCCGGGCCTCGACCTTGCGGCGCAGCGCCGCCGGGACGAGCAGGACGTCCACCGACGCGATCGCGACCGAGAGGCCGGGCTCGCCGAGGACGATGGCCCGGGCCATGGGCTCGTCCTCCACCCCCTCGCTCGCGTAACGGAAGCGCGGATAGCCCCCGATCGGGATCCCCGGGGGGGTGGGGAGGGGGACGGCGGCGGCGCCGGCCGAGAGCGGTCCCGCCCCGCGGGCAGCCCACGCCACGCGCGGCGCTTCCGGTTCCCGTGACCCGCGAACCGGAAAAATGGCGAGAATCAGGAGGGTTGCGCCGATGGCGGCCAAGGTCCACGCGGTGAGCCTTTTCAGCACCCAACCGTTATACTGCGGCGCCTCATGGGATACGACGCAGCGTTCGACAAGCTCAAGGACGAGTGCGGGGTCTTCGGGATCTGGGCGCTCGGGGGCGACCTCGACGCCGCCAACTTCACCTACCTCGGCCTTCACGCGCTCCAGCACCGGGGCCAGGAGTCGGCCGGCATCGTGGCCACGGACGGCAAGACCCTGCACGTGCACCGGGGCATGGGGCTCGTCGCCGACATCTTCACCGCCCCGGTCCTCGAGACGCTGAAGGGCGGGGCGGCCATCGGCCACGTCCGCTACTCGACCGCGGGCGCGAGTCATCTGAAAAACGCCCAGCCCATCGCCATCCAGTACTCCGGTGGCGCCCTCGCCCTGGCCCACAACGGCAACCTGGTCAACGCCGAGCAGTTGCGCAACGACCTCGAGGCGGCCGGCTCCATCTTCCAGACCACGAGCGACACCGAGGTCCTGGTCCACCTCATGGCCCGGGCCCGCACCGAGCACCGCCCGGGGACGCGGGAGCACCTGCTGGCCGCGCTTCGCCAGGCCCTCGGGAAGGTGCAGGGGGCCTACAGCCTGGTGCTCCTCACCGAGAAGGCGCTCGTCGGGGTCCGCGACCCCATGGGCTTCCGCCCGCTCGTCATCGGGAGGCTGAAGGGCAGCTACGTGCTGGCCAGCGAGACCACCGCGCTCGACCTCATCGAGGCCGAGTACATCCGCGAGGTCGAGCCGGGCGAGCTGGTGGTCATCGACGAGACCGGCTTCCACGCCGAGCGGCTCTTCACCACCCCCGCCCCGGAGCGGAGCGGTCGATGCGTCTTCGAGCACATCTACTTCGCGCGCCCCGACTCGGTGCTCTTCGGAAGGTCGGTCTACGCCACCCGCGACGCCTTCGGGGCCCGCCTCGCCGCCGAGCAGCCCGCCGATGCCGACCTGGTCATCCCGGTGCCCGACTCGGGCGTGCCGGCCGCCATCGGCTACTCCAAGGCGAGCGGCATCCCATTCGCCATGGGGCTGGTCCGCTCCCACTACGTGGGGCGCACCTTCATCGAGCCGGCCCAGTCCATCCGCCACTTCGGCGTGAAGCTGAAGCTGAACGCCGTGAAGGACATGCTGAAGGGCAAGCGGCTCGTCGTGGTGGACGATTCGGTGGTGCGCGGCACCACCTCCCGCAAGATCGTGAAGATGCTGCGCAACGCCGGGGCCACCGAGGTGCACATGCGCATCTCGTCGCCGCCCACCGCCTGGCCCTGCTACTACGGCATCGACACGCCCAACCGGCAGGAACTCATCGCCAGCTCGCACAGCGTCGAGGAGATCGCCCGCTACATCACCGCCGACTCGCTCGGCTACCTGTCACCCGACGGGCTCTACGCGGCGCTCGGCGAGGACCGGTCGCGCTACTGCGACGCCTGCTTCTCCGGCGACTACCTGATCGAGTTCCCCAAGTCGAGGCCGCAGGCCCCGCTCCGGCTCGTGGGGGCGTGAGGCCGGACCGTCCGTGCGGGTCAGGCGAGTCGCAGCGGGAGGTGCCGCGCCATCCGTGCGAAGACGCCGTCCTCGGTGAGCAGCGCCCCGCCGAGGTCGAGCGTGCACTGCGCCACGTGGGCGTCGGGCGTGGAGACCGACAGTCCCTTCACCGCCAGTGATCTCCGCAGCCGTCCGACCCGGAACCAGTGGTCCCGGTCGGCCGCGCAGAGGGGAAGATCGGAGAGGAGCTCCTCCAGCGCGCGGCGCTGGCGCGGGACCAGCCTGCCGGAGAGCAGCTCCGCGGCGACGACCGGCGGGAGGTGCGCGCGCCCCTCCCCGAGCGCCTCCTCCAGGAGGTCTCCCTCGCCTCGCCCGAGGTAGGTGACCCAGCTCGAGGTGTCAACGACGAGCGCGCTCACGCGAGACCTCCAGATCGAGATCGAGCCTGAGCTTGCCGCGAAGCGCCCGCGCCCTCTTCGCGGCGGCCGAGCGGCGGACCATCTCCAGCCCGATCGTGAGGGTCTCGGTGATCCCCTCGCCGGTGACCGAGCAAGCCTTGCGGAGGAGATCGGAATCGAGGTTCGCGGTGATCCGGCGCGTGCCGGGCGGGGAGGCGATGGCCATATGTGCGTTCATACCGAAATATGAATGCAGGCGCCATGCCCAGCGGGCCCAGAAAATCGAAGCCGGCGGCCCGGGATTCAGGGGTCCCGGACGGCCGGCTTCTTTCGCCCCGTGACCGGGGCCACTGCCTCCCAGGGATCTACCCGTGGTTGACGGCCGCGGAAGCCGCCGAGGCCACCGGCCGGTCCAGGGAGGCGGTGCGGTGAGACGTCGAGATCTGGACGACGAAGGCGCCGAGGACGAGGGCGAGGAAGCTGACCACGAAGAGGTCCTTCCAGCCGCGTCCCTTGCCGAGCTTGCCGAAGTGGATCGTGTTCTGGATCTGGGTCGTCATGGCGCTCTCCGTTCCGCGTCTGGGTCCTGCACTCCGTACGCAGTCCTGGAGGCGCGATTTCGGAACATGTGACGGCCGAAGGGTGGAACCTGGCGTGATCCGGAAAAAGACGAGGCACTGCGGCATGTTGGCCGGGTGAACCCCGGCTTCAAAGATCTGCTCGCCGCGTCGAACGCCGAGGGAGCCGAGGTCCTCCTCGTCGGGGGCCATTCACTCGCCGTGCATGCCACGCCGCGCTTCACCTCCCGACCCGGCACGAAAACGGCCACCCCGGCGGGTGCCGAGGTGGCCTCATCGCCCCCCGTGGGGCTACCCACCGGAGATCGCTAGCCGTTCGTGGAGACGGTCGCGGAAACCGCCGCCATCGGCAGCGAGCCGGAGGAGTGCTTCGGAGTCGAGGAGATCTGGGCGACGAAGGCGCCGAGGACGATGGCGAGGGAGGCGACCACGAAGAGGTCGTTCCAGCCGTGGGACTTCGAGACGTTGAAGCGAATCGAGTTCTGGTTCCGGGTCGTCATGGCGTTCTCCGTTCCGCGTCGGGGGTTCGAAAGCCTCTTGTGTGAATGGAGGCAGTGGCCAGGGAAGTGTGACCGGAATCGGGAAAGCATAGTCGTTACAGGCGTTTATAGGCTTCCCCGCGCCCCGCTCCGCCATCGACTCGGAGGCGTGGGGTACTCCACGGGTGAAGAGGTCCATGTGCGCGTCGCCGTAGACCTGGCGGGCGGCCTCCCTGTTGTGGACGTCGCAGAGGACCCTGCAGTTCTCCACCGTGGAGGGCCCACCCTTCCCGCGAGGGACCACGTGGTCGATCTCCGTCCGCACCTCCGATCCGCAGACCCCACCCGAATCGATCTTCCACTGGCACTTGCCCTCGTCCCGTTTGCGCACCTCCCGCTTCACCTTGGGTGGAACGCTGGCCCGCCGCTTCTCCTGCTGGGCGAGCAGGAGGTCCAGCGCCGCCTCCAGCACCTGCTCGTCCTCCGCGCCGGGCTGCACGCGCGACTGCCCGGCCCTGGCCTTCCGGAGCTTCCCGACGAACACCCTCGACACCGTGAGGTGGAGCCGGCTCATCGTGGAGGTGAGCGGCTCGACCACGGTCCTCGCCGGTTCCCGCGCGGGTATTGGCGCAGGCGCCGGCGCAGTCGCCGAAAGTTCACCCGGATCTCATCATTGATCACATCTCTCGCGCGCCTGCCAGCCGAGCTGAATCAGGAGAAGCGCGTCGTAGCCACGTCCGAGTACGAGCCACCCAGGGGGGCCGTTGTTCTTGATGTGGCCGCCAAGGGCGGCGACGGCGAGGAGCACGTCTTTCGCCGTCGCCTTGCGCGGGACCTGGAGTCGCGGCAATCCGTCTGGGTGCGCTTCGGAAAGCGCTTGGAGCAATCGGACCTGCTGCGGGCTGACGGCGTGAGTCGCAGGCGCATCCGGCGCCAGGTTCGCGACGGTGCGCAGAACGAGCAGTCGCCAGGCAATCACGGAGAACATCGCGAGCGCGTTTACGAGCGTCCGCAGCGATTCCAGTTGGCGCTTCTCCAGGGAGCACCCGGTCTTCAGCGCCTTGAAGAACTCTTCGATGCGCCACCGCGCCCTGTAGGCGTCAACGACTGCCTCGACCTGTTCCGGCGTGCCGATTGGTTCCGTCGTGAGAAGACGCCAGCAGACAGGCTCCTGCCCGGTGGGTGGATCGGGCTCGACGACCGTGACGACGTTTACGCTGAGCGACTCCGGATACCCGGTCTTGAACCGGGGTCGGGTCGGACGTGGAAGCGTGAATGTGGCCGCCCGCAGTTCGAGGCGCGCCGTCCTCTCGCACCTGGGCGGAAACTGCATCCTTGCGGCGCCCGACTTGTGCCGAGGTCGACGGGATATCGGGACGCATCGAACGGCGTGGACGGGCGCACGTTCGGCCGCCGCAAATAGCTTCTCTGGAGGCTCCGCCAGATTCTTGTCGCGGCCGAGTCGCACGACGAACCGGGTGTTCGCGGCGATCAGCCGAGCAAACAGCGTGAATGAATCCGCCTCGCGATCCATGACGTGGATCGCGCAAGGAAACGCAGCGGCGGTCACTCGCACCAGGTCCACCCACTTCCTCGACTCACTCAAGTCAGGATTCACATCGCGTTCTCGCGCTGAGATTGTCGAGCGCTTCTCCCAGCTGCGGACGAACGTCTTGATGCCAGCGACACCGAGGGGCGTCCGCGACTCGTCGCCCGAAATAGCCAGGGCAAAGTGACCAAAGAAACCCTGCTGCGTGTACGAGGTGCCGACGCGCCCCAACCCCCGGCGACTCGCCTTGCCCGTGAATGCGAACTGGGTCGTGTCGTGCGCGATGACGACAGCGGAACCCTGAGCGCGCTTCAGCGTCTCGGCCACGTGCGGCGCAAGGATTCGGGCCGGAGTCACGCGCTCGTTGCGCAGAAACCGATACACGCCCTCGAGTTCGGCATCCGACTTGACCATCGCCGGGAACCCAGCGCCCGGCGCACGCGCCGCAAAATCGGCGATCCGGGTCAGCCGTCGTGTGAGCCGCTCGTCACCGAACTCCGCGTCGGAGAACTCTGCCGAGGCTTCGGGAACTCGCGGTCGCGTCATCCAACCCTTTGATCACAGGCGGATCGCTGCCGCAAGATGTGTAGGATCCTGAGATCCGGGTGAACTTTTGGCGGCTCCCCCGGAACCCGCGCGGGAACCGGCGAGGACCGTCGTCGAGCCGCTCACCTCCACGATGAGCCGGCTCCACCTCACCGTGTCGAGGGTGTTCGTCGGGAAGCTCAGGAAGGCCAGGGCCGGCCAGTCGCACGTGCAGCCCGGCGCGGAGGACGAGCAGGTGCTGGAGGCGGCGCTGGATCTCTTGCTCGCCCAGCAAGAGAAGCGCCGGGCCGCCACCTTCCGGTAGTGGGCCGCACCGCGGGAGATGTGAAGCTCCCGGAGCAAGTAGTCGAAGAGGTTGGCGAAGCCGAGCCTCCGGTATGCCCCCATCCGGTCGAACGCGGAGAGGGCGACGAGGAAGTCTGCGAGGGCGACGTGCTCGCGGCGGAGAAGGTCGGCGAGACGGCGGGAGGATTCGCGGGCCTGTACGAGGTTCGTGTCGTTCATGAATCCACCATCTCACAAGAAATTTCGGCCTCGCCAAACGAGCGAGGATGCCCAGGCGAGCGAGATCCCGCGCGGAGATCTTCGAACCCCGCCGGGAGCGCCGCGCGTCGCCGGAAGGCGCAAAGCGGCCGCCACAGGCTCCTTCCCTGCGCGACGAGTTCGCCGAGGCGCGAATCACTCCGGAGGCTGTCAAGCAACTGACAGTGAACGCCCCATCTGCCCGATGGTCCGCGCCGCGGACGTTGCCGCGACAGGGCCGACCCCCCCCACCCCCCGAAGTGCGCCGGATCCGGATCCTGTGCGACAATCGGGCCCCCCGAATGGACCCCATCCCCGTCCAGGAACGCCCCAAGTCCCGCCCCCGGATCTCGGCGGTCGTTCCCATGTTCAACGAGGGGAGGAACGCCACCACCCTCCTGCGCACGCTGCACGACCAGCTCGCCGCGCTCGCCGACGCCTTCGAGATCGTGGTGGTGAACGACGGCAGCAAGGACGACACCCGCGAGCGGGTGCTCGAGATCTCCCGGGACTGCGCCGTCCACTACGTCGAGCTCTCCCGCAACTTCGGCAAGGAGAACGCGCTGCGGCGCCTCCCCGAGCGGGCCCGCTTCATGAAGGGGCTCTACGCCTGGGTTGGCTTCCGCTCCGTCCCCATCGAATACGAACCGGGCCCTCGCGCGGGCGGGCGCAGCGCCTTCGGCTTCGGCAACCTCCTGCGTCTGGCGGGGGCCGGCCTCACCTCCTTCTCGACCCTGCCGCTCCGCGCCGTCTCGGTGGTGGGGGCGCTCGTCTCCGTGGTGGCCCTCGGCTACGGCGCCTGGGTCGTCGTGGAGGAGATGGTCTACGGCGCCCGGGTCCCGGGCTATCCGACCATCGTGGTCTCCATCATGTTCTTCTCCGGTGTCCGGCTCCTCTCCCTCGGGATCATCGGGGAGTACCTGGGGCGGGTCTTCGAGGAGGCCAAGCGCCGCCCCAACTTCCTCGTCGCCGAGGAGGTGGACCACGGCCGGCTGCCGCCGGGCGAGGGGCGAAGCGCCGGATGAGCCCGTCCCCCGGACCGGCGCGGCGCGGGGTGGTCCTCTGCGCCGACGACTTCGGCATGGAACTCTCGGTGAACGAGGGGATCCTCCGCCTCGTCGCCGCCGGCCGGCTCACCGCGGTGACCTGCATGGTGGACATGCCTGCCTGGGCCGAGGGAGCCCGCGCGCTCCCCGCGCTGCGCGGCCGTGCCGACGCCGGGCTCCACCTCGACCTGGGCACCCGCTCGGCGGCCGGGCTCCTGGCGCTGGCCGCACGCGGCGCGCTCGGCCTGGTGGACGAGGCCAGGGTGGCCGATCGGGTGGCCGCCCAGCTCGACCGGTTCGAGGCGTCCACGGGCGCACCTCCCGCCTTCGTGGACGGCCACCACCACGTCCACCAGCTGCGCCCGGTCCGGAACGCGCTCCTGCGCGTGCTCCGCGACCGGTACGGCGACCATCCCCCCTACGTCCGGAGCGTGGTGCCGCTCCGTCCGCGCGGGACCAAGGCCGCCATCGTCGCCGGGCTGGGGGCGCGCCCGCTGCTCCGGAGGCTCGAGGAAGGGGGCTTCCCCCACAACCCGGACTTCGCCGGCGTCTACGACCTCTCGGCCCGCTCCGACTTTCCCGGCCTGCTGCGCGGCTGGCTCGGAGACCTGGCGGACGGCGGACTCGTCATGTGCCACCCCGGGCTCCCCGGCGAGGGCCCGGTGGCTGCCGCCCGCGGCGCCGAGATGCGCCACCTCGAGTCGGAGCGATTCGCCGACGACTGCGCGGCCGCCGGCGTCCAGCTCGTCCGGCCCACCGGGTCGGCCCCGTGACCCGGCCGCGCCCCCGCCTCGCCGACTCTGGTACTTCTCGCAGCCGCGGACGCCGGCTCACCGGGCGCTGCTCTGGTTCGCCTTCCTCTTCGTCTCGGTGACCTACTCCGACCTCGTGCCGCGCGGCTTCCGGGACCGGTACATCAACCCGTACGCGCTGAAGGCGCCGCCGGTCGTGGTGATCGGGTGCGTCGCCGTGGCCGAGCTGACGCTCCGTCGGGGGCGTGCCGGGGATCCACCGGGCCAATCCGCGGTACGGTGAGGTCGTGCAGCCCCCGGTCTTTCGCGTGCAGGACGGTTCGGTCCGGATCTACCGGATCCTCGACGTCGCCGACGGGATCGACCTGGCCCGGGCCGAGGCGCTGGCCTCGGCGCCCAAGTCCCGCGCACGGCTGGCCAGTCCCCGCAGCGCCATCGAGATCGCCCAGCCACCGCTGCGGCTCGGCCTCTCCGCGCGCGAGGTGCGCGTCGCCGGGCAGTCCAGGCGTGCGGAGGTGCAGGTCAGCCTCTTCGACTACGGCGTCGCCAGCTTCCTCTTCGAGATCCCCATCGTCCCCGGCACCACGCTCGAGGAGCTCCTGCCGCTCGCCGAGGCGCTCCTGGAGCGCCCCGCGCCGGAGCTGGACGAGGTGGCACGGGCGCTCGCCGCCGAGATGACCGTCGCGCTGGCGCCCGCGCTGCTCCGCCCCCACATGTGGGAAGGCATCGAGACCTACGCGGTCTTCTTCGTGCGCGCCTTCGACCGGAGCGTCACTGGCGACGAGCTGCTCGAGCACGCCCCGCTGGCCCGGCTGCTCCTCGGCGAGACCGACCCGGTGCCGCTCTCGGCCGGGGAGCGGTCCGACGTGCTCAAGAACCGCTTCTCCTACCTCGAGACCGATCTCGCCGTGGTGGACTGGAACAGCGCCTTCGTCCACGAGCCCAGCGGATCCACCGACGTCCCCGACCTGCTCGAGCTCGCCACCGCACAGCTCCTCGAGCTGCGCTACTACGACGCCTACCTCGACCGCGAGCTGGCCGGCATCCGCGGCGAGGTGGAGCGCGCCGGCGCCGGCGGGATGTTCACCCGCCGTTACAGCCGCCTGATGCGCCGGACCGCCGCGCTGCTGGTGGACATGTCGGAGATGGTGGACCGGGTGGAGAACGCGGTGAAGATCGTGGGCGACTTCTACCTGGCGCGGCTCTACCAGGCCGCGCTGGGGCGCTTCCGCCTTCCCGCCTGGCAGGAGTCGGTCCTGCGCAAGCACCGGATGCTGTCGGAGGTGAACCGGATCCTCTCCGACGGCGCCGACACCCGCCGCGCCGAGCTGCTCGAGAGCACCATCATCGTCCTCATCGCCTGGGAGATCCTGTGGGCGTTCTGGAGGCCCTGACGGCCTCCTGACCCCCTGAAAGGGCCGTTCCTGAGGCTTTTTTGATCTTCTCGCAGGGTGTATCGACGGATCAGCCCCATTTTAACGGCAAATCGCGCAGTCGGTAGTTGACTCGGGGATCCGAAAGCGATATCCGGAACCCACGTTTCGCCGGCCCGGCGCGGTTTTGCGGCGGTTTCCCGGCGGTGCCCCAAGGAGGGTCCCACATGAGCATGACGCAGGCTCAGTTCTTCACCGCCGTCGCCGAGAAGGCCGGTATCTCGAAGGCCCAGGCCAAGGCAGTGTTCACCGCTGTCGAGGAAGTCGTCATGAAGAGCCTCAAGTCCGCCGGCAAGATTCCGCTGGGTGGGCTCGGGGCCGTCAAGCTCCAGGCGCGCAAGGCGCGCATGGGCCGCAACCCGGCGACGGGCGAGGCCATCAAGATCGCCGCCAAGACGGTCGTCAAGATCGCCCCGGCGAAGGGTCTGAAGGACGCCTTCAACAAGAAGAGCAAGTAGCCGTCGCCGACGCAGGATCCGAGGGCCTGCCGGATGCGATCCGGCGGGCCCTCGCGCATTTCCGGGCCTCTCTCGCCGCCCGGATCTTCCTTGACAACCCCGGACCCGATCCGTAGCCTGCGAAGACTTTTTTCGAGGCATCTCCGACCTTTATGGCCCATCACGACGAGTCGTCCGCGGAGAGCGGACCGCAGGCCATCGCCGACCTGCCCAGGGACAAGGTTGCCCGGTTCGACGCCGCGCTGCCCGAGATCCTGAAGCGCTATCCTCCCGACCACCAGGAAGCGGCGATGCTCGCAGCCCTGCGCCGCGCGCAGGAGATCTTCGGCTGGCTCTCCCCGGGGGCCCAGAAGCTCGTGGCCGACCGCCTGGGGGCTGCGGTCACCCGCGCGGAGGAGGTCGCCACCTTCTACGTGATGTACCACACGCGTCCGGTGGGCCGGCACGTGGTGGAGGTCTGCACCAACGTCTCCTGCTCGCTGGGCGGCGGCTACGACCTCTTCGAGGATCTGAAGAAGAAGCTCGGCGTCGACAACGGCGAGACCACCAAGGACGGGCGGATCACGCTGCGCCAGGTCGAGTGCCTGGGCTCCTGCGGCACCGCGCCGGTCATCCTGGTCGACGAGGAGATGCACGAGAGCCTCACCCCGCAGTCGGTCGAGCGGATCCTGGGAGCCCTCCAGTGAGCGACACCCTGATCCTCACGAAGCGCTGGCCCAAGAACGATCCGTCCCTGGCCGGCTACAGGGCCGACGGCGGCTACCGGAGCCTGGAGAAGGCGCTCGGGATGCCGCCCGCCGCCATCGTCGACGAGGTGAAGGCCTCCAACCTGCGCGGCCGAGGCGGCGCCGGATTCTCCACCGGCCTCAAGTGGACCTTCCTGCCCAAGGACGTCCGCCCCCGCTACCTCTGCATCAACGCCGACGAGTCGGAGCCCGGGACCTTCAAGGACCGGTACATCTGCGAGTACGACCCGCACATGCTCCTCGAGGGCATCGCCATCACCTGCTTCGCCCTCGACATCCACCTGGCCTACATCTACATCCGCGGCGAGTTCGCCAAGCAGGCCCGCGCCCTCGAGACGTCCATCGAGGAGGCCTACGCGGCCGGGCTCCTCGGCCCGAAGCTGGGCGGGAAGGCCGACTTCAAGCTCGACGTCCACGTGGTCCGCGGGGCCGGCGCCTACATCTGCGGCGAGGAGTCGGCCCTCATGGAATCCGTGGAGGGCAAGAAGGGCTATCCGCGCTTCAAGCCCCCCTTCCCGGCCATCGTCGGCCTGTGGGGGAAGCCCACCATCATCAACAACGTCGAGACGCTGGCCAACATCCCCTGGATCCTCGAGAACGGCGGGGCGGCCTTCGCCGCGCTGGGGACGGGCAAGACCGGCGGAACGCGCCTCTTCGGCGTCTCCGGCAACGTGAAGCGCCCGGGGGTCTACGAGAAGCCCGCCGGCTACAATCTCAAGAAGCTCATCATGGAGGACTGCGGCGGGACCGTGAGCGGCCGCCCCGTGAAGGCCGTCATCCCGGGCGGCTCCTCCTCGCCGGTGCTGAGCGGCGACGAGATCGACGTCTCCCTCGAGCCCGACGCGATCAAGGTGGCCGGCACCATGTCCGGCTCGGGCGGCGTCATCGTCATGGACGACTCGGTCTGCATGGTCCGCGCCCTGGCGCGCATCGCCATGTTCTACGCCGAGGAGAGCTGCGGCCAGTGCACCCCCTGCCGCCAGGGCACCCCCTGGATGTGGAAGATCCTCGAGAAGATCGAGCGGGGCGAGGGCACCATGAAGGACCTGGCCCTCATCGAGCAGCTGCCTGGAAACATCATGGGGCAGACCATCTGCGCGCTCGGCGACGCCGCCGCCATGCCGGTGCAGAGCTTCGTGAAGAAGTTCCGGAACGAGTTCGTGGAGCACATCGAGGGGCGAGGCTGCAAGCACGGCGAGACCGCCTGGGGCGTCTCTCGCAGTTCCCGCGAGGCGCTGGTGGGCGGCAACCGTCAGCCGGTGAGGTAAGCGATGGGCATCACAGCCGAACAGGTCCTCTTCTGGATGTTCGCCGTCCCGCTGATCGCGTCGGCCGCCGGCGTGGTCGCGGCCCGCAACCCGGTCCACGCCGCCATGAGCCTGGTCTCGGCCTTCTTCTGGCTGGCGGGCATCTACGTGCTCCTCACCGCGCACCTTCTGGCCTTCGTCCAGATCATCGTCTACGCCGGCGCCATCATGGTGCTCTTCCTCTTCGTGGTGATGCTGCTCTCGCTCACCGACGCCGAGCTGGGGCTCGAGAAGATCACCGCGCTCAAGTGGGTGGGGATCGCCGGCTCCATCGGCGTCCTCGTCCTGGTGGTGAGCGCCTTCGTCCAGTCCGGACCGCGCGCCATGAAGGCGGTGGGGGAGGACTTCGGCACGGTGCGGGCGGTGGGACGGATCCTCTTCACCCAGTACATGCTCCCCTTCGAGGCCACGAGCGTGCTCCTCCTCGTCGCCATCGTGGGCGCGGTGGTGGTGGCCAAGGAGAAGATCTAGCCATGGTGCCCGTGTCCAGCTACCTGGCCCTGGCCGCCTTCCTCTTCGCCATCGGCTTCGCCGGCGTGCTCGTGAAGAAGAACGCCATCATCGTCTTCATGTGCATCGAGCTCATGCTCAACGCGGCCAACCTCACCTTCCTGGCCTTCGCACGCCAGCAGGGCTCCATGTCCGGCCACGCCATCGCCTTCTTCGTCATCGCGGTGGCCGCCGCCGAGGCCGCGGTCGGCCTCGCCATCGTCATCGCCGTCTACCGCACCCGCGGCACGGTGTCGGTGGACGAGGTCGAGACGCTGCGCGACAGCTGAGGCCTCACCCCTCGTCGATGTCGAAGCGGTGCACCGGGTGGGGGAGGTCGGTCGAGGTCCGCCGCACCAGCTCCTTCAGCCGCCCGGTCCTCATGTCGTAGACCCAGCCGTGCAGCCAGGGGCGCCCCTCGGTCTTCCAGGCCCGCTGCACCACCGAGGTCTTGGCCAGGTGGTCCACCTGCTCGATCACGTTCAGCTCCACGAGCCGCCGCGAGCGGGCCTCCTCGTCGGGGAGCGCTGCCAGCTCGTCCTGGTGCCGCTCGGCGCAGTCCTTGATGTTCTGCAGCCAGCGGTTGATGAGGCCGAAGTCCCGTCCCGACGTGGCAGCCTTCACGCCGCCGCAGCCGTAGTGGCCGCAGACGATGATGTGGCGCACCCGCAGCGCCTGCACCGCGTAGAAGAGCACGGTGAGCATGTTGAGGTCGGTGTGGATCACCTGGTTCGCCACGTTGCGGTGGACGAAGAGGTCGCCAGGCTGGCAACCGGTGACGGTCTCGGCCGGAACCCGGCTGTCGGAGCAGCCGATCCAGACGTACTCGGGGGCCTGGTTGTCCTTCAGGCGGGCGAAGTAGTCGGGGCGCTCGCCGGTGCGTTCCGCCACCCAGCGCTCGTTGAAGTCCAGGAGCCGCTTGTAGCCGTCCATGCCCATGCGGAGGGAGGGTAGCAGAACCCGGGCTAGGCTTCCGCCCTGGTCTCGCGCGCCATGAGCGCGCGCACGGCGGCACGCGGCTCCTCCCCCTCGTACAGGATGCGGTGGACGGCCCCGCAGATGGGCATCTCCACGCCGAGCCTGGCGGCGAGGAGGTCCACGCTCCTCGCGTTGAGGACGCCCTCCGCCACCTGTCCGAGCTCGCGCTGGATCTCCTCGAGCTTCCGCCCCGTGCCGAGCCCGAGGCCGACCCGGTAGTTCCGGGACTTCTCGGAGGAGCAGGTGAGCACGAGGTCGCCGAGCCCCGAGAGCCCCAGCAGCGTGAGCGGGACCGCGCCCTTGGCCACGGCCAGGCGGGTGATCTCGGCGAGGCCGCGGGTGATGAGGGCCGATCGGGCGTTCGCGCCCAGGCCCAGGCCGTCGCACAGGCCGGTGGCGATGGCCACCACGTTCTTGGCGCAGCCGCCGATCTCCACCCCGGCAACGTCGGAGGTCGTGTACGGCCGGAAGGTCCGGGTGTGGAAGGCGTCCTGCACCACCTTCCCCACCCGATCCCAGCGCCCGGCCACGGTGACCGCGGTGGGCGCGCCGCGCGCGGCCTCGACGGCGAAGGACGGCCCGGAGAGGAAGGTGAGGTAGGGGTGCAGGTCCACGGGCAGCACGTCCTCCAGGACCTCGCTCATCGTCATCAGCGTCTCGACCTCGACGCCCTTCGCGACCGAGCAGATGGGGACCCCGGGGCGGAGGGCGGGCCGGGCCTGCAGGGCCACGGGGCGCACGGCATGGGAGGGAACGGCGATCACCACCAGTTCGGCCCCCTCCAGGGCGCGCGCCAGATCGGGCTCGGAGCGGAGCGTCTCCGGGAGCGGGATGCCTGGAAGGTACCGGGTGTTCTCGTGGCGCGCCGCGATGGTCTGGAGCGGTGCGCCGTCCACATCCCAGATGGCGACGGGGAATCCCTTCCCGGCCAGTACGGCGCCGAGGGCCGTACCCCATGAGCCGGCGCCGAGCACCGTGCATCGCATGTCGCTCCTCCCTCCTCGGGACATCCTATTCCGCCAGGCCGAAGGGTTTCACCCTGCCTGTCATCGCGGGTTCCCGGGGCTCTTGAAATAGGCCGGTCGGGACGCCGTATGGGAAGGCACAAGGAGAAACACCATGAAGAACCTCGCCATCGTCGCCTTCACCCTCGCCCTGCAGATCGGTTTCCTCGTCCAGCTCGCCTCGCTGTAGCCCGCCGCCGTCGCGGGCACGGCGATCGAATCCTTCGATGCGGTGACGCGGCACCGACGCCGCGGTAAGCTCCCCGCCCCATGCTCGCGCGCTGCGCCTTCTGCCAGAAACCCTTCGACACCGACCGATTCGGGGTGCAGCCCTGCCCCCACTGCGGCCAGCAGGTCCACCTGGCCGACCCGAACGCGCCGGCGCAGACGCAGCCGGTGGCGCAGCCGGCTCCTCCCCCCGCCGCCCCGCCCCAGGGCCATCCGCCCGGATTCCCCGGCCCCGGCGCGACCTGGGCCGTGGGCGAGGCCGACGCACCCTTCGTCGACCGCGCGACGCAGGGCTGGATCGCGACCTACGTCTCCACCTGGAAGCTCTCCTGCCTCCAGCCCGCCGAGTTCTTCCGGTCGGTGAAGGTCGGAGCGCCCGGATCGGCGGTCCTCTTCGGGGTCATCGCCATGACCCTGGCGAGCTGGTTCCAGACCCTCTACGGCGCGCTCATGGGCGCGGCCACCCGGGGGATGATCGAGGACGTGCTGAAGCAGGTGCCCCAGGGATCCCAGTTCCAGGACACCTGGATGGTGCAGTGGATGTCCGGGATCACCGTCG
Source organism: uncultured delta proteobacterium (assembly GCA_963828255.1). Lineage (GTDB taxonomy): Bacteria > Myxococcota > Myxococcia > Myxococcales > Anaeromyxobacteraceae > CAIOAK01. The sequence continues at coordinate 86,743 of CAWHDZ010000030.1, forward strand.
TCGGCATGCTGGCGCAGCTCGTCGCCGCGCCCTTCATCTCCGCCATCTGGATCCTCCTCTGGGCGGGCGTCTACCACGTGGCCCTGCTGGTCCTCGGCGCCGCCTCGCGCGGCTTCGAGGCCACGCTCACCGTTGTGGGCTACGCCTCCGGCGCGATGCTCGTCGGCGCGGCGCCGGTGCCCGGCCTGGCCAACCTGGTGGGCGCGGTCTGGTTCGCCTTCGCTGCCGCCGCCGGCTTCCGGGAGGCCCAGCGGACCACCACCGGCAAGGCCTGGACGGCGCTCCTGCTTCCCTACCTGGCCCTCTGCGCCTGCTGCTGTGCGGCGGCGTGGATGATGGTCACCGGCCTCTCCAGCCTGAAGGTCCACGGAGGCTGACGGCCATGGTCGCGGTCGCGCGCCGCCGGGGTCGTCCCGGGATCCCCGAGGCCTTCGCGGCCGTCGCCGCCCTCTCCTTCCTGGTGGCGCGCTTCCTCCCGGTGCTCTCCTTCCACTCCGAGTGTCCCTTCCGGGCGCTCACCGGGCTGCCCTGCGCCTCCTGCGGCATGACCCACGCCTTCGTGGCGCTGGCCCGGGGCGAGGCGGGAGCGGCCTGGTCCGCGAGCCCGCTGGGCGCGCTGCTGGCCGGGGGCGCCTGGCTCTACGCCGTCCTCGACCTCCTCCGGGTGGCGGCCGGCCTCCCCTGGCCGCGCCTCTCCGAGCGGGCCTGGCGCGCCATGGCCGTGGGCGCCGTGGGCGCCGCCGCCCTCAACTGGGGGTGGATGCTGCTCCGCGCGGTGACGGCGTGACGGCCGAGGACCGGCTGGGCTGGGCGCTCGTCGCCGCCAGCTACCTCCTCGGCTCGATCCCCTTCGGGCTCCTGCTCGGGCGCTTCGTCGCCGGCGTGGACGTCCGGGAGGAGGGCTCCGGCAACATCGGCGCCACCAACGTGGCCCGCACCGCCGGCCGGCGCCTGGGGGTGCTCACCCTGGTCCTCGACGCGGCCAAGGGGGCCATCCCGGTGGGGATCGCCGCCTGGGCGTTCGGGGTCCCGCACGACGCCGCCTGGCCGGCCGCGGCCGGGCTCTCCGCCTTCCTCGGGCACGTCTTCCCGGTCTGGCTGCGCTTCCGGGGAGGCAAGGGCGTGGCCACCGCGCTCGGGGCCTTCCTCGCCCTCACCCCGTGGCTCACGCTGGGCGCCGCCCTGGTCTTCGGCGCGGCCTTCGCCGCCAGCAAGGTGGTCTCGGTGAGCTCGCTCGCCGCCACGGCCGCGCTGGCCGGGGGCGCGGCCCTCGTCCACGGGAAGGGCGCCCCGGTGACACAGGTGGCGCTCGTCGTGCTCCTCGTCATCGTGGTCCGCCACCAGTCGAACATCCGGCGGATGCTTCGGGGCGAGGAGTCGCGGCTGCCGCCCCGTCCCTAGAGGTTCGGGACCGGGTTCATCTCGCCGGCCGGGCGGATGAGGACCTGGCGCGGCTTCACGCCGTTGGGCGGCCCGACCACTCCCTCGCGCTCCATGCGCTCGACGATCTTGGCGGCCTTGTTGTAGCCGAGCCGCATCTCCCGCTGGAGCTTGGAGACCGACACCTCCTCCATGCGGGAGACCAGGGCCAGCGCCTCGTCGTAGACCGGGTCCTCGTCGTCGTCGTCGCGCCGCGAGTCGCCGGCGCCGTCGCGCGCCTTCAGGATCGAGTCGTCGAAGACCGGGCGCCCCTGCTGCTTCAGGAACCCGACCACGCCGGCGATCTCCTCCTCGGAGACGAAGGCACCCTGCACGCGGGTGACCGGCTGGGTGGCGGTGAGGACCAGCATGTCGCCGTCGCCGAGCAGCGCCTCCGCGCCCGGGCCATTGATGATGGTGGTCGAGTCGTGGCGCGAGGCCAGACGGAAGCTGATGCGGGCCGGGAAGTTGTTCTTGATCATCCCGGTGATGACGTCGGTGGAGGGGCGCTGCGTGGCCACGATGAGGTGGATGCCGGTGGCCCGGGCCTTCTGGGCCAGGCGGGCCAGCGAGATCTCCACCTCGCGCGGCGCGGTCATCATGAGGTCGGCCAGCTCGTCGATGACCACCACCATGTAGGGGAGCTTCTGGGGGGGCTTCTTCTCGCCGGGGACGGGGGCCCGGAGCGGATCCTCGAAGAGCGGGACCTGCTCCTCGCGGGCCAGCCGCGCCGCGGCCTCCTCCTCCGTTTCACCTTCGGTCACATCGACGACGAGCAGCTTCCGGGGCGGCGGCTCGTCCTGGTCCCCGAAGGTGCGCCCCTCGGCGCGCAGCTTCTCGACCTTGGCGTTGTAGGACTTGAGGTCCTTCGAGCCGGTGTCGGCCAGGATCTGGGTGCGCCGCTCCATCTCGTCGACGGCCCACTGGAGCGCCCGGGCCGCCTTCTGCGGATCGGTCACCACCGGCAGCAGGAGATGGGGGATGTCCTCGTAGATGGAGAGCTCGGTCATCTTCGGGTCAACCATGATCATGCGCACCTGGTCCGGCGCGTGCCGGTAGAGGAGCGAGAGGATCATGGTGTTCAGGCCGACCGACTTGCCGGCGCCGGTGGTGCCGGCGATGAGCAGGTGGGGCATCCTCTGGAGGTCCACGCAGTACGGGATGCCCTCGATGTTCTTGCCGAGCGCGAGCGGCAGGAGCCCGGCGGCCCGGTCGAAGGCGTCGCACTCGATGACGTCCCGAAGGTAGACGGTGGCCCGGTCGCGGTTCGGCACCTCGATGCCCACCACTCCCTTGCCGGGGATGGGCGCGATGATGCGGATGCGCGTGGCCGACAGGGCCATGGTGAGTTCCTTGTCGAGGTTCTCGATCCGGGAGAGCTTCACCCCGGCCACCGGCATGAACTCGTAGAGCGTGACCACCGGCCCCGGCCGGATGTGCCGGATGGCGCCGTCCACGCCGTGCTGCCGCAGCGTCGAGACGATGATCTCGGCCACCTTCTGCATCCCGGCCTCGTCGAGCTCCCCCTTGGGCTGCTCGTGGCGGGTGAGCAGGTCCACCGAGGGAAGCTTGAACACCTCGCCCGACTGCATGAAGGCGAACTCGGGAGCGTCCTTCGCCCTCTTCTTCTTGCCGCGCTCCTGCATGGCCGCCGAGACCACGATCTCCGGGCGGGCCGGGCCGGACTCGAGCGGCAGCGGGTCGGGCGTGGGCTCGGGGGGGACGGCCGCGACCACGAGCGGCTGCGGGGTGGGGATGGGCTCCTCGCCCTTCTCCTCCTTGACGCGTCGGCGGCGCCGGGGAAGCTCGTCCTCCTCCGCGTCGGCGGTGGCCCAGGCCGGCTCGTCGTCGAGCCGCCCGCGCTTCTTCTCCCGGACCAGCGCGCCGGCCATGGCGCGCCCTTCCCGCTCCTCGCCCGAGACCGCCTCGATCACGGCGGCCCCGTCGAGCTCCTCCTCGCGGGCCCGCTGGGCGGCTTCCTCGGCACGCATCTCGGCCACCGCGGCGCGGTGCCGGTCGATGGCGACCGCGACCCGGTGGACCGACCAGTTCCAGGCCGAGCGGATGGCCTCCCAGGCGACCGCCCAGACCTGCTGCACCTTCACGTCGGTGGCCACGATGAGCGCCACCACGGAGCCGGCCCCCACGACGAGCGCCGTCCCGACCGGGCCGATGAGCGACTCGGCCCGGGTACAGAGCAGCCGCCCCACGACGCCGCCCGGCGCGAAGCTGGCGATCCCGCGGCCGGACAGGAAGAGGTGGGCCAGGGTGGCGACGGAGGCGGTGAGGACGAGGTAGGCGGCGGACCCGACCAGGGTGACCCGGGGCGACTGGCCGCGGAAGAGGGCGACGGCGGTGACGACGAGGGCCACCGGCAAGACCAGGGCCGAGAACCCCAGCACCTGGTAGAGCGCCCGCGCGACGTGGTGCCCGACCGGGCCGACCAGGTTCGAGGCCGGCGGCACACCGTGGGTGATGAGCTGCCCGTCGAGCGCCGAGAAGGTGACGAGTGCGATGGCCAGGACCGTCCCGAGCGCGAGCAGTCCGACCGCCAGGATGTCGCGCCCCATGCCGGTCTTCCCGGAGCCCCCGTCGCGGCTCTTCTCGGACTTCCGGTTGCCCTTCAGCTTTCCCATGGATCCTCGGCGATATCGCGGGTGTAGGGGCGCGTGCGCCCCCGGAGCCGACGATATCGTCGGAGGGGGAAGGGTCAATTTTTCCGCCGGGATCGGTGGCTTGCGCGGGTCCGTGCATCGGGGCTACCTTGGATGGCCTCCCATGGACGTCCGCTGCGAGCGATGCCGGGCAGAGTATGTCGTGGACGACGCCCGGATCCCCGAGGCGGGCGTGAAGGTCGGCTGCACCCAGTGCGGCCACGGGTTCCTGCTCAGGAAGAGGGTGCTCGCCGTCGCCGTGCCCTTGAAGGGGGGCGACGGGGAGACCCCGCTTCCCCTCCCCGAACTCGCGCCCGCATCCGGCGATGCGAGCAACATGGGGGAGGGCGTCGTCCGGGGCGAATGGCGGCTCCGGCAGGAATCGGGCGGGGTCTTCCCGTTCCGCGAGATCTCCACCCTGCAGCGCTGGATCGTCGAGCGGAAGGCCTCGCGGGACGACGAGGTGGCCTCCGCCCGGGACGGGGAGGCCTGGCGCCGGCTGGGCGACATCCCCGAGCTTCGGAGCTTCTTCGCCGTGGTCGAGAAAGCCGGCCGGGGAGGGGAGCCGAGGCCGGACCGGGGGCCGCCCGAGACCCGCGCCGCGCCCGGGATGGAGGATCCCGCCTGGGCGAGCGACCCTGGCCGACCTGCCCGCAGGACCACCCGCTCGCTCCCGGCGGTGCCGCGGCGGAGGCGCCGCGTGGTCTGGGTGGCGCTCCTCGCGCTCGCGCTCCTGGGCGTGGCGGCCGGCACCGTCTACCTCAGGCGCGGTGCGGAGGCCGCAGCCGAGGCCGCGGCGGCCGCAAAGGTGGCGGCTCAGGCCAAGGTCCCGCCGCCCGCGGTGGCGCCGCCCCCGAAGCCGGTGGTCCAGGTCGCCGTCCAGGCTGCAACCGAGCCGACCCGTGACTCCGCTCCGCCGCTGGCGCCGCCGGTCGGGCCGGAGAGCACCGTCGCCACCGCCGCTCCGGCCGCGATCCCTGCCGCTGCGGTCGTGCCCCCTGCCGCTCCGGTCGCGACCCCCGCCGCTCCCGCGCCCGCGCCGGCCGCACGCCCCGCTCCGCGCGACGAGGCCACCTCCGCGCTGCGCACCCTGCTGGCCCAGGCCCGGGACCAGCGGGACCGTGGCCGGAGCGAGGCGGCGCTCGACCTCTACGGCCGGGCGCTCTCCATCGACGGGAGAAACGCCGGCGCCCTCGCCGGGCGCGGGGCGTGCTATCTGGATCTCTCGCGGTATGCCCAGGCGGAGGCCAGCTTCGAGGCAGCGCTCGAGGCCGACCCCCGCAACGCCGAGGCGCTCTTCGGCCTGGCCGAGACCTGCCGCTACATGGGGAAGAAGGGCGACGCCGTGGCCTGGTACGAGAAGTTCCTGGCCGTTCGGCCAACCGGAGACGACGCCGCCGCGGCGCGGCGGCTCATCAGCCAGCTGAAGGAGTGAACGAAATGTCGGAAACCGTGAAGCCCTCCCACACCGAGGACGACTACTTCGCGAAGGAGGACGCCGAGAAGAAGCGCAAGCTCGCGCTGAGCGTCCACAAGGCCATGGCCGCCGACGAGGCGCGCCGGCTCAAGGACCTGCACCGGGGGCACTGCCCCAACTGCGGCCAGTCCATGCACGAGGTGAAGCTCCGCGGCGTGCCGGTGGACATCTGCTTCGCGTGCAACGGCATCTTCCTCGAGGCCCACGAGGTCGCGGCCTTCCAGGGCCAGATCAACGAGGGCCGGCGCGGCGTGGTGGCGGCCTTCCTCAACTGGCTGACGCCCGAGTCGGGCCAGAAGTAGCCGGATGGCGCTGTCCACCGACGAGGTCCGGCGCATCGCGGCGCTGGCCAGGCTCCGGCTCTCGCCCGAGGAGGAGACGCGGCTCGCCGGCGAGCTCTCCGCCATCCTCGACTACGTCCGGCAGCTCGAGGAGCTCGACGTCTCCGCGGTCGAGCCCATGACCCACGCCCTCGCCGCCGGGGAGACCCCCTTCCGCGTGGACGAGGTGCTGCCCGGGCTGCAGCCCGATGAGGCGCTCGCCAACGCGCCCTCGCGCTCCGGGAACTGCTTCCAGGTGCCCAGGATCATCGAGTGAGCGCCCCTTCCATCCTGGACCGGTCGCTCACCGACCTGTCCTTCGCCCTCTCCCGGGGCGAGGTGTCCTCCGAGGAGATCACCCGCGCCTGCCTGGCCCGGATCGAGGAGACCGACGGGAGGATCCACGCCTTCCTGAGGGTGGCGCCGGAGCGCGCCATCGCCGCGGCGCGCGCCTCCGACGCACGGCGCGCCCGGGGGGAGGCGCGTTCCCGCCTCGACGGCGTGCCCATCGCGCTGAAGGACATCTTCCTCACCAGGGGGCTCGAGACCACCGCCGGCTCGCGCATCCTCGAGGGGTTCGTCCCGCCCTTCGACGCCACGGTGGTGGAGCGGCTCGAGGCGGCCGGGGCGGTGGTGGTGGGCAAGCTCAACATGGACGAGTTCGCCATGGGCTCGTCCAACGAGAACAGCGCCTACGGCCCCTGCCGGAACCCCTGGGACCTCGCGCGCACGCCCGGAGGCTCCTCGGGCGGCAGCGCCGCCGCGGTGGCGGCCCGCCAGGTCTTCGGGGCCCTCGGCACCGACACCGGCGGCTCGATCCGCCAGCCCGCCTCGCTCTGCGGCGTCGTGGGCGTGAAGCCCACCTACGGCCGGGTCTCCCGCTACGGCGTCATCGCCTTCGCGAGCTCGCTCGACCAGGTCGGCCCCATCGCCCGCACCGTCCCCGACGCGGCGGCGCTCCTCGGCGCGGTGGCCGGCCACGACCCGCGCGACCAGACCTCCTCCACGCTGCCGGTGCCCGACTACCTGGCCGGGCTCGAGGGCGGCGCCCGCGGGCTGCGCATCGGCGTGCCGCGCGAGTGGATGCAGGGCGGCTCGGAGGCCGGCGTGGAGCGGCGCGTGCGCGAGGCGCTCGCCGCCTACGAGGCCATGGGAGCGACGCTGGTGGACGTCGAGCTCCCTCACTCGAAGTATGGGGTGGCGGCCTACTACCTGGTGGCGCCGGCCGAGGCCTCGTCCAACCTGGCCCGCTACGACGGCGTGCGCTTCGGCCTGCGCGCCCCGGCCCGCGCCCTCTCCGAGATGTACGGCGAGACCCGCGACCGGGGATTCGGGACCGAGCCCAAGCGGCGCATCATGCTGGGGACCTACGCGCTCTCGGCCGGCTACTACGACGCCTACTACCTGCGGGCCCAGAAGGTGCGGACGCTGGTCCGGCGCGACTTCGACCGGGCCTTCGAGCGCTGCGACCTCGTGGCCGGGCCGGTCTCGCCCACCGTGGCCTTCCGGCTCGGCGAGAAGCTCGACGACCCGCTGCAGATGTACCTGGCCGACGTCTTCACCATCTCCTGCAACCTCGCGGCGCTGCCCGGCCTCTCGGTCCCGGCCGGACTTCACCCAGAGTCACTATTGCCGGTCGGGCTCCAGCTGGTCGGGCGCCCCTTCGACGAGGCCACGCTGCTCAAGGCCGCACGTGCGCTGGAGCGGGAGATGGGGCCTGCCCCCGCCCCGGAGGCGGCCGGATGAACGGGCCCACCCGCAAGATGGCCGTGGTGGTGTGGGGCGCCCTCCTGGCCACGCCCGTGCTCTTCGCCGGGGTGACGCTCGCCGCGTCGCCGCCCCACGACCTGCGATCGCCCGAGTTCGCCGGGCTCTTCCGCTGGATGTCGGCGGCCGTGGTGGGGCTCGGGGTGGCGCTCTCCCGCATCCTCCCGCCCCGCCTCCGGCGGCACGACAAGGGGTCGCGGGACGCGGTGGCCTTCACGCGGTTCGTGGTGGCCGGGGCCATCCTGGAGGGGGCGGCCATGTTCCCCCTGGTGGCCGAGCTCGTGACCGGCGACCAGCTGCTCTACCTGCTCAGCGCCGCGGCGGTCGCCGCGCAGCTCTCCCTCTTCCCGTCGGAGGAGCGCTGGAAGGGATTCGCGGTCCAGCCGCTCGACGGCAGCGCCGCCGCCCGGAGGACGCCCCGGTGATCTCCGACTGGCAGCTCGTCGTCGGGCTCGAGGTCCACGCCCAGCTCCTCACCCGGAGCAAGATCTTCTGCGGCTGCCCGACCGCCTTCGGCGGCGAGCCCAACACCCACGTCTGCCCGGTCTGCCTGGGCATGCCGGGCGTGCTCCCGGCGCTCAACCGCCAGGTGGTCGAGTTCGCCGTGCGCACCGGGCTCGCGCTGGGCTGCGCCATCCAGGAGAAGAGCGTCTTCGCGCGGAAGAACTACTTCTATCCGGACCTCCCCAAGGGCTACCAGGTGAGCCAGTACGAGCTGCCCATCTGCCTGGGCGGAGGCGTGGAGTTCACGCTCGACGGCGCCCACCGCCGGGTGCGCCTCACCCGGATCCACATGGAGGAGGACGCCGGGAAGAACCTGCACGGCGTCGCCGCCGACGGCTCGTCCGGGGTGGACCTGAACCGGGCCGGGGTCCCGCTCATCGAGATCGTCAGCGAGCCGGACATCCGCTCCATCGACGAGACGGTCGAGTACCTCAAGGCGCTCCGCGCCGTCCTCATGTACCTCGGGGTGAACGACGGCAACCTCGAGGAGGGGTCGTTCCGCTGCGACGCCAACGTCTCGGTGATGCCAGTGGGCTCCACCGTGCTGGGCACCCGCTGCGAGCTCAAGAACATGAACTCCTTCCGCTTCCTGCGGCAGGCCATCGAGTACGAGGTGAAGCGGCAGGTGGAGATCCTGGAGGGCGGCGGGAAGATCGTGCAGGAGACCCGCCTCTTCGACCCGCAGCGCGGGGAGACCCGCTCGATGCGCTCGAAGGAGGAGGCCCACGACTACCGCTACTTCCCCGAGCCCGACCTGCCGCCGGTGCGGGTCCCGGCCGCCTGGGTCGAGGAGATCCGCGGCACGCTACCCGAGCTGCCCCGGGCCCGCGCCGCCCGCTACCAGCGCGACCTGGGGCTCTCCGCCTACGACGCCGGCGTCCTCACCGCCGACCGGGAGACGGCCGAGTTCTTCGACGCCGCCCTGGCGGCGCGAGGGGGCGGGGCAGAGGCGGCCAAGCGCATCGCCAACCTCCTGAACGGGGAGGTGGCCCGGCTCGCCAACGAGAGCGGCCTCGCGACCTCGAGCTGGAAGCTCACGCCTGCGGCGCTCTCCGGCGTGGTTCGCCTCGCCGATCAGGGGGTCATCGGCGGGCCGGGCGTGCGCCAGGTGATCGAGGAGCTCTTCCGGGATGGCGGCGATCCCGAGGCGGTGGTGGCGGCGCGCGGGCTCGCGCAGGTGTCGGACGAGTCGGCGGTGGAGGCGGCGGCCGACGCGGTGATCGCGGCCAGCCCCGCCGAGGTGGAGCGCTACCGCGCCGGCAACCAGAAGCTCATCGGCTTCCTGGTCGGCCAGGTGATGAAGTCCATGAAGGGAAAGGGGAACCCGGCGGTGGTGAATGCGGTGCTCAAGCGAAAGCTGGGCGGATAGCGTGGCCTGGGCGGGATGGGGAGCCGGTCCGGCCGGCGCAGGCTCCGCCGGCGGCCCGAGCCGCTGGTTCCTCGTCGTGCTGCTGGTCCTCTCCGGGGTGGTGGCCGGCGTGCTGCTGCGCGACGGGCACTGGCTCGAGGGGGGCGTGGCCGGGGCCGGGGCCCTCTACTTCGGCCTGCGCGCCTCGGGGCGGCTGGGCAGGCGAGGAGGCGGACAGTGACGGAACGTGAAGTGCTCCGACCGGTGCTCTACGACGACGGCAGGGACGAGGTCCGGCTGCTCGACCAGCGGCTCCTGCCCGCCGAGGAGACCTGGCTCGCCCTCACCACGGCCGAGGAGGTCGCCGACGCCATCCGGACGCTCGCGGTGCGGGGGGCGCCGGCCATCGGGGTGGCCGCCGCCTACGGCCTCGCGGTCGAGGCCCGCCGCGGCGCGTCCCCGGAGCGGCTGCACGCGGCGGCGGCGCTGCTGGCCCGGGCGCGCCCCACCGCGGTGAACCTGGAATGGGCGGTGCGGCGCATGTCGCGCAAGATCGGGGAGCCCGCCCTGGCCGTGCTCGCGGAGGCCCACGCCATCCGCGACGAGGACGAGGCCTCCTGCCGGCGCATCGGGGCGCTGGGGGCGCCGCTCTTGCCACCCCAGGCCCGCGTCCTCACCCACTGCAACGCCGGCGCGCTGGCCACCGCGGCCTACGGGACCGCGCTCGGGATCGTGCGCGCCGCCCGGGAGGCGGGACGGCTCGAGCACGTCTTCGCCGACGAGACCCGCCCGTTCTTCCAGGGTGCGCGCCTCACCGCATGGGAACTCCAGCGGGACGGCATCCCCGTCACCATCCTCACAGACGGGATGGCCGGCTGGCTCATGGCCCGCGGGGAGATCTCCTGCGTGGTCGTGGGAGCCGACCGCATCGCCGCGAACGGCGACGTGGCCAACAAGATCGGGACCTACGGGCTGGCCGTGCTGGCCCGCCACCACGACATCCCGTTCTACGTGGCCGCACCCTGGAGCACCTTCGACCCCTCCATCTCCACCGGCGCCGGCATCCCCATCGAGGAGCGCGGGTCGGAGGAGGTGGTGCGCATCTTCGGGAAGCTCGTCGCTCCCGAGGGCGTTCCGGCCCGCTACCCCGCCTTCGACGTCACCCCGGCCGGCCTGGTCACGGCCATCGTCACCGAGCGGGGGGTGCTCCGCGCCCCGTACGGCCCGGCCATCCGGGCGCTCGTCGGTTAGGAACCCGTCCGTGCCCAGCGACGGAACCCCCCGACACCGCGTCACCCGCATGCCCGGCTCCGGGCGCGAGATCCTCTCGATCGGGCTGCGCGCCTCGCCGCTCCGCGACGTCTACCACTCGCTCCTCACCACCACCTGGGCCCAGTTCTTCGGGCTCGTGCTCGTCACCTACCTGGGCGCGAACCTGGTCTTCGCGATGGGCTATCTCGGCATCGGCGACGGCATCGAGGAGGCGCGGCCGGGGAACTTCTCCGACGCCTTCTTCTTCAGCGTCCAGACCATGGCCACCATCGGCTACGGCAAGATGGCGCCGCGGGGGCTCTCGGCGAACCTGCTCGTCACCCTGGAGGCGCTCGTCGGGCTCCTCGGGCTGGCCCTGGTCACCGGGCTCGTCTTCGCCAAGTTCTCCCGTCCCACCGCGCGGGTGATCTTCAGCAGGAACGTGGTGATCACCCGCTTCGACGGGGTCCCCTCGCTGCTCGTGCGCCTCGCCAACGAGCGCGGCAACCAGATCGCCGAGGCCCAGGCCCACCTGGTGCTGCTTCGCACAGAGCGCACGCCCGAGGGGGAGGAGGTCCGGCGCGCCCACGACCTGCGGCTGCGGCGCAGCCAGTCGGCCTTCTTCGCCTTCACCTGGCTCGTCGTGCACCCCATCACCCCGGACAGCCCGCTCTTCGGCGAGACGGCGGAGAGCCTGCGGGCGAAGGACGTGGACCTGGTGGCCTCGATGACCGGGCTCGACGAGACCCTCTCCCAGTCGGTGCACGCCCGCCACGCATGGACGCCGGAACAGATCCTCTGGGACCACCACTTCGGGGACGTCCTGGTGAGTCTCCCCGACGGGAGGCGCGCCATCGATTACCGGAGGTTCCACGACGTGGAGCGGGACGGCGCTACCCTCGCTCGTCGATGACCTCTCCCCCCGGTCCCAGGAGCCGGAGCGACACCCACGACTCCCCGTGGGCGTGGGTCGCGCAGGAGAGGCAGGGGTCGAAGGCGCGGATGGCCGCCTCCACCCGGTTGAGGAGGGCCGGGGTGATGCGGGCGCCATCCAGCCAGCGCGAGGCCGCCTGGTGCACGGCGCGGTCCATCGAGAGCGCGTTCTGGGCGCTGGCGATGAGGAGATCGACGCCGGTGACCAGCCCGCCGTCGTCCACGCGGTAGCGGTGGAAGAGCGTTCCTCGCGGCGCCTCGCAGACGCCGACCCCTTCCCGCAGCCGCTTGCCGGGCGGGGCCAGGACGTCCCGGCCGAGGAGCGCGGGATCGTCGAGCAGTTCCTCCATCCGCTCCAGCGCGTAGAGGATCTCCACCAGGCGGGCCCGGTGGGCGCGGAAGGTGGACAGCAGCGTGGCCCCGGCCGTGCCCCGGAGCCGTTCGAGGGCGCGGTCGGCGCGCGGCGTGCCGCATCCCGACACGGCGTTGAGCCGCGCCAGCGGTCCGACCCGGTAGGCTCCCGCGGGCAGCCCCAGCGACCGCCAGTGGGCGGGCTTCAGGTAGCTCGAGCCGTCGGCCCGCTCCTCGATGAACGCGCCGTACCGGGAGGGGTCGTTGCCCTCCTCGAGGAGCTCGCCGTCCGCGGAGACGAGTCGCAGGCGGCCCCCGTCGAAGGACAGCAACCCGTCGGACCCGACGAGCGCCAGGAAGGCGGTGGGGAAGTTCCCGCACGATTCCGCCTCCTCGGCGTGGCGAGGCTCCTCGGCCTCCCACCAGGCGAGGGCGCGCTCCGCGGCGCCGAGCGCTCCGGGCAGTCCCGTCAGGATCGCCTGCCGCGCCTCCGGCGCGAGCGGCCGGGCCACGCCCCCGGGCACCGTGAAGGCCCCGTGGATGCGCTGGCCGGTCACCTTCTCGATCACGCCCTGTCCGAAGGCCCGGAGCGCGACGCCGTCACGGGCCAGGTCCGGCGCCGCCTCCTGCAGGCCGAGGATGCTGCGCCGCTCCGGGGCGGCCTCGTGTCCGAGGACGAAGTCCGGGGCCGAGAGGTAGAAGAAGGAGAGGGCGTGGGACTGGACGATCTGCGCCAGCTGGAGGAGCTCGCGAAGCCGCCGCGCCGCCAGCGGGGGCGAGGCCCCCAGGATGACGTCTCCGGCCCGCGAGGCGGCGAGGAAGTGGGACACCGGGCAGATCCCGCAGATGCGCGCGGTGAGCGCCGGCATCTCCCCGAGCGGCCGGCCCACGCAGATCGACTCGAATCCGCGGAGCTGCATGACCTGGACGTGGGCGGATGCGACCGTGCCGGCGTCGCCGAGCTCGATGGTGACGCGCGCGCGTCCCTCGATGCGGGTGACGGGATCGATGATCAGGCGGCTGCCCATCGTTCACCCGAAGCGAAGGAGGCCGGCGAGGTCGGGGGCTCGCCCGGCCACGAGGTCGGAGAGCACCAGGAAGAGGAGATCGGGGTGAGGGGGGCAGCCGGGCAGCGAGAGATCCACCCGCACCTGCTCGTGGAGGGGGAGCACCCGGTCGAGGAGGGCCGGCAGGCCGGGCGCGCGCGCCGGGACCCCATCGGGACCGGCCCAGGCCCGCGCCAGCACCGCCGCCGCCCCCCCCACTCCATCCCGCATGGCCGTGACGTTTCCGTCGACCGCGCAGTCGCCCAGCGCCACGAGCAGGTTGGTGTTCGCCCGGACCTGGGCGAGGAGCGCCGCCTCGTCCTCGGTGGCCACCGCGCCCTCCACCAGGCAGACGTCGACGTCCCGGGGGAAGGCCTTCACGTCGGTGAGCGGGGAGAAGACGAGGTCGATGCGGGGAGCGAGGTCGAGGAGCCGCCCGTCGAGGTCGAGGAGCGACATGTGGCACCCGGAGCAGCCTCCCAGCCAGACGGTGGCCAGGCGGAGCCTTGGCCCGGCGGCGGGAAGGGGGGCCGGCGGAGGCGCGGGCGGCGGCGGACGCCGCGGGAGGAGCCCCTGCGCGGCCAGCGCCTTCTCGAAGATCGCACCGGTCGGGCAGGCGTCGACGCAGCGCCCGCAGTCGGTGCAGGCCCGGCTCTCCCCCCATGTTTCACCATCGGTGACGATGCGCGAGCCGAGGCCGTGGCCGGCCACGCCGAGGGCGCTGGCCCGCTCCAGCTCCGTGCAGGCCCGCACGCAGCGCGTGCAGAGGATGCAGCGCCCGGGGTCGAGCGCGAAGCGGGCGCGCGTGGCGTCCACGGGCCAGCGCGGGATCTCCGGTCCCGTCCGGACGGCGTCGAGCCCGACCAGGCGCCCCAGCTCCTGCAGCTCGCAGCCGCCGCTGGCCGGGCAGCAGGCGCAGACGTGGTGGCCGCCGGCGAAGAGCATCTCGGCCACGGCGAGCCGGTGGGCCCGCAGCGCGGGCGTGTCGGTGAGCACGCGCATCCCGCTCCGGGCCGGCGTCACGCAGGCCGGGATCGGACGATCCTCCCCCTCCACCTCGACCAGGCAGACGCGGCAACTCGCCACCCCGGACAGGCCTTCCATGTGGCAGAGGGACGGGAGCGGGACGCCGCCCGCGCGACAGGCGTCGAGCAGCGTGGCGCCCGGAGGCGCCGGAACGGGGCGGCCGTCGATGAACAGGTTCCCCAGAGTCCCCTCCTGGGAGGGATCCTACGCCCACCCGGGAGGACCGTCGCGTCGTCCGCGCCGGCTGGACCTCCTGTCACCATCTTCCGGGCCATCTGGCGTGCGCTCCTGCCTGCCCTCGCCTTCCTGCGGAGCCCGTCCGGGGTGCGGTTTTCGTGGCAACCTGGGACGCGGAGGACCATACCTGCCTCGCCGACAGAAACCTCACCGGAGGCTGGCCCATGGTCGAACGAGCATGCGTGTTCCGTGGCGGGACGCTGGCTGGCCTCCTTCTCGCCCTGATGCCTGGGCGGGCGCTCGCCCAGACCAGCGGGGTGCTCTTCCCTCCGAGCATCGCCATCACCAACTACGACCGGGTGCTGGTCGGCCAGGAGGAGGCCCTCGAGGCCGGAGCATTCGTGGCTCGCGTGGGGGACACGACCTCGGGCTGGTACAACCCGGCCGGAATGGCCTCCATGCCCCGCAGCGCGATCGGCGCGAGCGCCAGCGGGTTCGAGACCGACGTGCTCTCCCTGGAGGGCGTGGGCAAGCAGCGCGGCGGCGGGATGTCGATCTACCAGCTCCCCTCGTTCTTCGGCGCCGTCCTGGGGCGCGACGTGATCGACTCCGAGCACTGGCGCATCGGCCTCACCATCACGAAGCCCACCGCGTGGGACCAGGAGATCGTCGGAGGCTTCTCCGGGAGCACCCGCGTCGCCTACGCGTCTCACGTCGCCCTCTCCACGCTCACGCCCATGTTCTCGGCGAGCTACTCCCCGTTCCCCTCGCTCCGCTTCGGCGCGGGCCTCGGCGTCGCCATCACCTCCCTCAGCGAGATCCAGACCCTCTCCGAGCAGGTGGCCTTGCCGACGTCGGCCGACGCGTTCCTCCGGACCCTGGACGGCAGCGGATCGATCTGGAACCTGACCGGGACGCTCGGCGTCCAGTGGGACGTGACGGAACACCTGGTCCTGGGAGGCATGGCGCGCCTCCCAGGCCTCAAGATGATCCAGAGCGGGAGCCTGATGTACCAGAACCTCGACAACCGGGCGACGCCCTGGAACCAGACCTTCTTCAACGACCAGGACGCCACCTTCGACTACCGACTGCCCTTCGACGTGAACGTGGGCCTGGCCTGGCGGTCGAGGTCCTTCGAGGTGGAGGCCGACCTGCGCTACCACGGCGCCATCTCCCAGTATTACCTGCTGACGAGCAGCAAGCCGGTGTCCATCACGACGACCGACGTGGCCGGGAACCCGGTCTACACGACCCAGCCGTTCGCGGGCGTGACCAACGGCGCCCGCACGGTCTGGAACGTCGCCCTGGGCGGTCGTTACAACCTGAACGAGTCGTGGAGCTTCCACGGGGGGTTCTTCACCGACGGCTCCCCCACCGATTCCTCCGGGGAGAACCTCTTCCGGAGCGTGGACATGTACGGGATCACGGTCGGAGCCAAGCTCCGCGGGGAGCACCTCTCCGGGTCCCTGGGGTTCGGCTACTCGTGGGGCAGCTCGCAGCCCTTCCAGTTCGGCGACCCGGTCAACGGCACTCCCATCACCACCCGGCTCACGGTCACCAGCTTGAGCCTGCTCTACGCGGTGGCCTACAAGTTCTAGGATGAGCCAACGATTCCGGGCGGAAGTCACTGAACTGCTCGAGGCAGCCGCCGTCAACTGGGTGCACGACCATGCCCAGAGCATGGGCGCGGCGCTGGCCTTCTACACCATGTTCTCGATCGCGCCGCTCCTCTTGATCGTGATCGCCGTCGCCGGGATGTTCGTCGGGGAGGAATCGGCCCGAAGCGAGATCCTCCGCCAGCTGAGCGGGTTGCTCGGCGGTCCCGGTGCGGGGGCCGTGGAGGGCATGCTGGAGGACGTGGCCCTTCCCGCCAAGCACACGCTCGCCACCGTCCTCGGATCGGTGCTCCTGTTCATCGGCGCGACGTCGGTGTTTGCCGAGTTGCAGGATGCGCTCGATCGGATCTGGCGGGTGCCGGCCAGGTCCGGATACGCCGGGCTGTGGCGACTGGTGCGCGCCCGCCTGCTGTCCTTCGGCCTGGTCCTCGGGATCGGCTTCCTGCTGATGGTGTCGCTGGCGTTCAGCGCCGGGCTCGCCGCTCTGAGAAGCTGGTGGGATCCGCTTCCCGGCGGGTGGGCGAGCGTGGCAAACGCGATCGAGGTGGCGATCGGAGTCCTCCTGGCGACGGCGGTGTTCGCCATGATCTACAAGGCGATGCCCCGGGCGCGCGTCGCCTGGAAGGACGTGTGGGTCGGCGCCGCGGTGACCGCGCTCCTGTTCATCGCCGGGAAGTTCCTGATCGGAACCTACATCGGAAGGAGTGGGGTCGCCCTGCGCTTCGGCGCCGCCGCGTCGCTCATCGTGGTGTTGCTCTGGGTGTACTACTCGGCCCAGATCTTCCTGTTCGGGGCAGAATTCACCTGCGCCTTCTCGCACAGGTTCGGATCGCGCAGGGGGCAAGCACCCCCTTGAGGAAGGCCGGCCCCGGGAACGGAGCCGGTCCGTGTTCCATCACCCGCGCCCGGGGCGCGGCGGAGGCTGGTGGTGCCACGGGCGCCCGCGATGGTGCGCTCGCCAGTGAGTTTGGACCGAGAACGTCACCACCGGGACCCCGACGCGTGGCCGGGAATTCATGATCAGGACCTGCTGTCCCCCGAACGGGACCGACAGGAATCGACCGTGGACCCGGCTGCGCTTGAACCCCACGCCGACGTCGCACCAGTGCCAGCCGTCGAGGCACCCGAGGCTGTTGACGGGCGTGCCGCCCTGCAGCCAGGATTCGAGCGGGAAGCTCCGGTCGGGCCGTGCGCTGACGTGGACGGCCTGCGAGGTGAATGCCTGTGTCATGGGAATCTGCTGGGTGACGATGACCTGAGCCAGCGACGCCACCGCCGGCTGGTGTTGGCGCTGGCAGGTGGTGCGGCGCCGCCCGGCCAGCCGACGAGGAGGGAGACCCCGTGGACTACGGAATACGGGGACGGACACCCCCCGAGGACTGGCATGAGACGCTGGGGATACCTTGTCGTGATCGGTGGCGCAGCGACCCGTGCGGGCGCCTCTGAGCCGGACTGTCTGGGCGCGCCCGCCGAGATTCCCGAAGCAGCGATCGAGCTTCGGGATGGCATCCATCTGGAGGTGGAGCGCTCTCCCTACACGGTCCGCGGGTCGACGGTGGCAGCCGTTCGGGAGGACATGACCGCGAAGAGCTGGGTGGAGAAGCCGGGGGCGTACGACGCCACCGTCAAGTGGAGCATTCAAAGCGCCTGGCGCTACGAGCCCCACGGGCAGGGTGGCTGCATCCTGGTATCTCCGATCGTGACCTTCAATCTGACGTACTGGTTTCCCTCCTGGGATCCGCCCGAGGCGCCTTCGGCCGAACTGAAGGCGCAGTGGGCGGCCTACATCGATGCGCTCCAGCGCCATGAACTCGGCCACCGAAACTCCGCGGTCTCCGCAGCCAATGCCATTCTGCGAGCACTCGAGCATGGCTTCTCCGGACCGACGTGCAGCGAGGTCGAGGCAGCGGCCGCGGCATGCATGCGCGGAATCCTTGCGGCTCACGGGGATCGCGACAAGCGGTACGACGACGTCACCAGGCACGGCGCCACCCAGGCCGCGCTCTGCTCCCTGACCATCGTCGATTCTGTGGCCGGGCAGCAGAGGTCTCATCCCGCTGGGCCTCGTGGGTGTGGGTAGGGAGTTCGACCCGCCATTCGGGTCGGGTGAACGCAGCTCGGGAAGCCGGGTACCCTGCGCCAGGAAGATCTGAAGGGGGCCGCCCCCCCCCAGGAAGGGGGGGGGCGCGGGCCACCGACGCACTCACCGCGCACAAGTGGAGCGCGCTGGGTGTCGATGCCACGGGGAACTTCGACGAGAGGCGCTGGAGACCCCTGTCTGCGGCACACGTATCGCTCACGCGCAGGATGGCGCCGCGGAGGGTGAGATGAAGAGTCCTGTGAGGGACTGTAGGGAAATGACTCTGCCTCGTCGGCGGCTTCCGCGAGACCAGGCCCCAGCGTATTTTTGTGCATAGGTTCGTCATTCGGGAAGGAGCCCGGTGGGCGAACCAGGAAATCCACCCGGAGATCTTCCCGACATGACTCGCCGCCCTCTTCTCGCCGTGCTGTTCGCCGCGCTGTTCGCGACCGCCTGCGGAGGCTCCCCCTCAGAAAGTGGGGCGACGACGCCACCGGTAGTCGGTGTCGAAGTGACCCCCAGCGCGGTCAACGTGCCCGTAGGCGGGTCGGAGACCTTCGCCGCAGCCGTCACCGGGACGACCAGCAGGGCGGTCACCTGGTCGATCCAGGAAGGCTCGGCGTGCGGGTCCGTCTCGTCGGCGGGCGTCTACAGCGCACCGGGTGTTGCGAGCACCTGCCACGTCGTGGCGACCAGCGCCGCCGACACGACCAAGAGCGGGTCCGCCACCGTCACCGTCACGCCCGCCCCGGTCCTCACGGTGAACGTGTCGCCCGCCTCCCCCTCGGTCGCCGCCGGCGGCACGGTTGCCTTCGCCGCCACCGTCTCCGGTGCGGTACCGGGTCAACCCACCACCGTGACGTGGTCGGTGCCCGCCGGAGCAGGCTCCATCGGCGCTTCCACTGGAGTCTACGTGGCTCCCTCGACCCCCGGCACCTACGTCGTCACCGCCACCAGCGTCGCCGCTCCGACCACGTTCGGCACCGCCACGGTCACGGTGGTCGGCGTCGTCCAACCCCCCGACACGACGCCACCCACCGTCTCGCTGACCGCCCCCACCGAGGGGCAGAGCGTCTCGGGCACCGTCACCGTCACCGCCACCGCCAGCGACAACGTCGCGGTCACCAGCGTGCGACTCCTGCTGGACGGCGCGCAGTTCTGCGCGCCGTCCACCACCCCCTTCGCCTGCGCCTGGAACACCACCGCAGCGGTCAACGGCGCCCATACCCTGACGGCGGTGGCGCAGGACGCCGCCGGCAACTCGACCACCTCGGCGGCGCGCCACGTCACGGTGGCCAACGCCGCCACCGGGTTCCTGCGCGTCTCGACGACCGGGGTGGACAGCGGCAACTGCAAGGCCTCGCCCTGCAGGACCATCGTCTACGGGATCTCCAAGATGCTCGGGGGAGACACCTTGGTCGTTGGAAACGGCGTCTACCCCGAGGCCAACGCGATCCGCAACGTGCCGAGTGGCAACGCCGGGCCCGACGGCGTGCCCGGCACGGCAGACGACGTCTACACGACGGTCATGGCCGAGACCGACTTTGGCGTCCTCATCGACGGCTCCGGCTGGCCGGATACCTGGGTCTACGGCATCCGCATCGAGAACGCCTCGTACGTCAAGGTGCAGGGGTTTCGCGTCCACGGCCGGCAGAGCAACGGCACCGGCGGCCCGATGACGGTGCTGAGCAGCCACCACGTCAAGATCATCCGGTGCGGATTCGCCTACGGCGGGGTGAGCGACAACACCGCCACCGTGGACCTCGGCCCCGACAACGACTACGTGCTCGTCGAGGAGTGCTACGCCTTCGGAGGCGGGAGGTACCAGTACGTGGTCTACTGGTCCGACCACACCGTCATCCGCAGGAGCGTGGCCCGGAACGACTACTGGAGGGGTTCGCTGCAGAGCGCGGCGTTCACCAACTACGACTCGATTCGCACCGTCTGGCAGAACAACATCGCCATCGACTCGGACGAGTCGTGCTGTTCCGGCCACCTCTACGCCGGGTTCTTCAACGAGAACAAGACCGACCACGCCAACGACACCAGCCAGGCGTTCCTGGGGAACATCGTCCTCAACTACGGCGCCTTCTACGCTGCGCACCTCGACTGGGTTGTCTCGGGCACGCGCGTCCTGACCGACAACATCTACTGGGACTCGATGGGCGGCTACTGGGGTGACCAGGGGCCAGGCGTGACCGCCTCTTGGACGGCCAAGAACCTGACCTCGGGCGCCGCCAAGGGCCTCTACGACGGGCCCAACATGGGTCCCGGCCTGGGGACCGGCCTGTCCATCTATGGCAACCTGACGAACCAGGTTCGCGACTCGATCTTCGCCGGCAACCGCTCCTTCGGCGTCGCGGACTACGTGTCCGGTGACTACAACGCGTTCTCCGGGAACGGGGCCAACTACGGCGGCCAGCACACCCCCACGCCGGGAGCGCACGACGTCACTTCGGTGGCCATCGTGCCCGGGGTCCTGAAGTACCTCCCGCGGGGACCGGAGGCCGGTTCGCTGCTCGCGACGGCCGGGTCCAGCGGCGGCCGTGTGGGCGCCCAGGTGCTGTGGAAGATCGGCGTGGACGGCACCCTGTGGGGCGAACCCGGCTACGACACGTTGCGGGACGCCGCGCACGGCTTCGGCGGCGTGCCGGATCGACTCTGGCCGTTCCCCAACGAGGCGGCGATCAAGCTCGACATGGCCGCCTACAACGGTGGTGGGCTCGCGGGCCGGCGCGGATTCTGCTCGGCCGGCAAGCAGCTCGACGGGACGAGCAACGTGACGCTGACGAGCTACATCTGGGAGTACCTGGGCAACCCCATGCCGGCGAGCATCTACTAGGAGGACGGCCCGGAGTTCGAACCGCCATTCGGGTCGGGTGAGGGCAGCCGTCGTAGCGCGGGATGCCGCTGTCCAGGTAGGCGCGAGAGAGGCGCCTACCTGGCGCTCCCAGCTCTCGCGGGGCTCGGGAGGGGGCACGCCGGATGGGTCGCACGCGCCGTGCCCGTCCCCGGCAGGCTGTCCGGTCTACCGCCCCAGGAACCTCTCCACCGCCGGGAAGAAGACGTCGGGGTTCTCGCAGAACGGCCAGTGGCCTGCCCCCGGGACCGCGAGGATCTCGCCGCGGGGGAGCGCCGAGAGCCACTCCTGCTCCGCGTCCGGGGGTCCCCGGTCGGTCTCGCCCCAGACGAGCAGCACAGGCACGTCGAGCCCCGCGAGGCGCGGCCGCCAGTCCCAGTCGCCGAGCGACGGGTAGATCCGCTCCAGCCAGTCGGGGATCCACTTCTCCGGGAACTCGTTGGGCAGGTCGCAGGCCTCGAGCGGCACGAGCCCCACGTTCTCGGGGCGGGCCACCTGCTGGGGGAGGAGGTAGTGGCGCATCCACTCCCGGGCGTAGGTGCGGGGATCGGTGCGGTGGACCTTGCCGGCGCGCAGCGCGCCGAGCCGCGTCGAGCCGGGAGGGCGGATCATCTCGCCCAGGCTGGGAAGCTCGGAGTCGTGCCAGGGGACGCGCCGGGGCGCGAACGCGCCCACCAGCACCAGCCGGGAGACCGCGTGGGGATGATCGAGCGCGTGGAGGAGCGCCACCGCCGAGCAGTAGGAGTGGCCGATCACCACCGGCCGGTCGAGCGAGAGGTGGCGCCGGATGGCTTCCAGGTCGGCGACGTCGAAGGACACCCCCAGCCGGCTCCGGTCCTCCACGTGGGAGGAGAGGCCACGGCCCCGGAGGTCGTAGGAGACGATCCGGCGCCCCTGGGCCAGGGGCCGGAGCGGTCCGGCCACCCACGACCCGTTCGGGACGACGAGCGCCTGCCCCTCCGATCCGCCGACCGTGTAGTGGATCCGGATACCTGGCTCGACCTCTAGGGTTCCGTGCTGCAAGCGACCGCGCCCTCCTGGGTGGGCCAAGGTACTCCGAATCCTCGGGATCGGCACGGCCGCACGAGGGTAACCTCCGGGTTTCCTTGACAGGAAGCGGGGGCCGATCGTATAGAACCGCCCTTCCGGAGGCTCAGGCCCCGCAGCGCACGTCCGCGCCGGGGGAGAAACCCGAGTTCATTCCGATGGTTTTTCGCGAAGGAGCGGCTCGATGTATGCGGTGATCCAGACCGGCGGCAAGCAGTATCGGGTTTCCAAGGGCGACAAGCTTCGCGTCGAGCTCCTCGAGGGCGACGTGGGCAAGAAGCTCTCCTTCGACGCGCTGCTCGTCGGCGGCGAGGGCGAGGCCAAGGTGGGCAAGCCCACCGTGGCCGGCGCGTCCGTCGCGGGCGAGATCGTCGCCCAGGGACGTCACGCCAAGGTGGTCCACTTCCGCAAGAAGAAGGAAGGCTGGACCAAGAAGCGCGGCCACCGGCAGCCGTACACCGAGGTCGTCATCACCGGGGTCAGCGGCTAGCCCGCCCGAAGGAAAGGGATCAAGCAATGGCTCACAAAAAAGGACAGGGCTCCAGCCGCAACGGCCGCGACTCCGCCGGGCAGCACCGCGGCGTGAAGATCTACGGCTCCGAGAACGTGATCGCCGGCAACATCCTGGTCCGCCAGTGCGGCACGCTCTTCCACCCCGGGCAGAACGTCGGGATGGGCAAGGACTTCACGCTGTTCGCGAAGATCGACGGCACAGTGAAGTACGAGAAGACCCGCGGCGACCGCCGGGTGGTCAAGATCGTCCCGAAGGCCTGAGTCGAGGGCCCTCGCCGATGTCGCGAGCGCCGCGGAGCCTTCTGGCCCGCGGCGTTCGTCGTATGGAGGCCATGTGAAGTTCGTCGACGAGGTCCGCATCAAGGTCGCCTCCGGCGACGGGGGGAACGGCGCCGTCGCCTGGCGCCGGGAGAAGTTCATCCCCCGCGGCGGGCCCGCCGGCGGGGACGGCGGCTGGGGCGGCGACGTGATCCTGATCGTCGACCCGCAGATGAACACGCTGCTCGACTACCGCTACATCCGCGAGCACCGGGCCAAGAGCGGGGAGCACGGCCGCGGGTCCGACCAGAACGGCCTCTCCCAGCCCCCGCTCGAGCTTCGCGTGCCCCCGGGGACGCTGGTGAAGGACGCCGCCACCGGCGAGGTCCTCGCCGACATGGGCGAGGCCTGCCCGACCTTCGTGATCTGCAAGGGCGGCCGCGGCGGGCTCGGCAACATGAACTTCGCCACCTCCACCAACCAGGCGCCGCGCTTCGCGCAGCCCGGCACCAAGGGCGAGGAGAAGGACCTTCAGCTCGAGCTGAAGCTGCTCGCCGACGTCGGCATCGTCGGCTACCCCAACGCCGGCAAGTCCACGCTCATCAGCCGCATCTCCCGGGCGCGCCCCAAGATCGCCGACTACCCCTTCACCACCCTGACGCCCAACCTGGGCGTGGTGGGCTGGCGCGGCAAGAGCTTCGTGGTGGCCGACGTCCCTGGCCTCATCGAGGGGGCCCACGCCGGCGCCGGCCTCGGCCACCAGTTCCTGCGCCACCTGGAGCGGACCAAGGTCCTCGTGCACCTCGTGGACCCGCTGGCGCCGGGCGAGGGGCGCGGTCCGCGCGCCGACCTCGACGCCATCGACCGGGAGCTGGCCCTCTACTCGAAGGAGCTGGCGAAGAAGCCCCAGGTCATCGCGGTGACCAAGATGGACGTCCCCGAGGCCGAGGCGAAGCTCGCCCTGCTGAAGAAGAGCTTCGCCCGGCGCAAGAAGAAGCCGCTCATCCTGGCCATCTCCGCCGTCACCGGCGAGGGGATCGACCCGCTTCTCGACCAGGTGGCGAAGGTGCTGCGCGGCGAGGAGCCCGGCAAGGAGCGGCTCGCCAAGAAGAAGGTGGGCAAGCCCAGGAGCAAGGCTTCGCGGTGAGCGACTACCTCCTCCCCGAGCGCAAGGCGCGCATCGACGAGGTGGTGTCGCGCCGGACCAGGACGCTCACGGTGGTCATCGAGGCGCTCTGCGATCCGCAGAACGTGAACGCCGTGCTGCGCACCTGCGACTCCTTCGGGGTGCAGGAGGTCCACGTGGTCGAGGGGCCCATGAAGGGCTTCGACCGGAACAAGAAGATCTCGCAGAACGCCGACAAGTGGCTCGACGTGACCCGCTGGGGCTCGACGCGGGAGTGCCTTTCCGCGCTCAAGGCGCGAGGCTTCGCCGTCCACGTCACCTGGCTGGGCGAGGGGTCGGTGGGGCTCGCCGACCTCGACTTCGCCGGGCCGGTGGCGCTGGTCTTCGGCAACGAGAGCAAGGGCGTCTCCGACGAGGCGCTGGCCATGGCCGACGCGCGCTTCGCCATCCCCATGCGCGGGTTCTCCCAGTCGCTCAACGTCTCGGTGGCGGCCGCGGTGACGCTGGCACGCGCCATCGACCGGCGCGAGGCGGTGCGCGGGCGGCACGGCGACCTGCCGGAGGCGGAGGCCGAGGAGCTGCGCCGGCGCTTCTACGTACTGGCGGTGAAGCAGCGGTCGCGCATCGCCAAGGCCGAGGCGGTCGCCGACCGCCGGGCGCGCCACCGGCGCTGATCCAGGACCGATCCGGGGTGAGGGGCGGGGGTCCTTCGGGCCGCCGCGGATCGCCCTTGTCCGTCCGGTGGCGTTCATGATAATAAGAATCGTTCTCAATATCCCGAAGGGCCGCACCCCCATGACACGACTCCTCGTCCCGCTCCTGCTGTCCGCGCTCGCCCTCCCGGCCCTGGGGGAGGAGACGCCCCCGCCGGCCGCGCCCGTCGCCCCCACCGCCGCCGAGGACCGCCCCGCCACCCAGGCCGAGGTGAAGGCGCTGGCCGAGGAGGTCCGGCGCCTCAAGCTGGAGATGTCGGTGCCCGACGTGATCCAGTTCGGCTCCTACGCCGGCATGGGAATGGGCGCCTCCAAGGTCCACTTCCAGCCCAAGGGGCTCTCCATCGGCGGCTACGGCGAGTTCGTCTACACGAACTTCGCCGACGACAGGGTGGACCTGGCCGAGGTCCTGCGGCTCGTCCTCTACGTCGGCTACCGCTTCAACGACCGGATCGTCTTCAACTCCGAGGTCGAGTTCGAGCACGGCGCCAGGGAGATCGGGATCGAGCTCGCCTACTTCGACTTCACGCTGCTCGATCAGCTGACGCTCCGGGTGGGCAACGTGCTCGTCCCGGTGGGCTTCCTGAACGAAAACCACGAGCCCATCTTCTTCTACGGCGTCTACCGGCCCCTGGTGGACCGCTTCGTGATCCCCACCACCTGGAACCAGAACGGCCTCGGAATCTACGGCGACCTCGGACCCGTCCGCTACAAGGCCTACCTCCTCACCGGCCTCGACGCCTTCGGCGACGACCCCCTCCAGGCCGGGACATGGATCCGCAACGCCCGCACCGGAGCCTTCGGCCCGGCCCAGACGTGGGCGGGCGTGGCGAGCCTCAACGCCGACGTGGGGCCGGCCACCTTCGGCGGCAGCTTCTACGGCGGCGACGCCGGGCAGGGGTACCGGGACACCGCCGGTGCACGCGTCTCCCCCACCGTGCTCATCGGCGAGATCCACGCGCTGGTCGCCTGGAAGGGGCTCACCGCGCGCGCCCTCATGGCCTTTGGCTCGCTCTCCCGGTCCGCCGCCGTCTCCGAGGCGCTCCTGAAAGCGCCCGACCAGTACATCGGCAGCCGCGCCTGGGGTGGATACGTGGAGGCCGGGTTCGACGTGCTCACGCTCGTCGGGTCGTCCATGTCGCTCTCGCCCTTCCTGCGCTTCGAGGCACTCGACACCCAGGCCGCGGTCGAGGGGCTCGGCGTGAAGAACCCGGCCTTCGACCGCCGGGTGATCACCACCGGGATCGACTTCAAGCCCATCCCCCAGGTCGTGGTGAAGGCCAACTGGCAGCAGATCACCACCATGGCATCGCAGACGCTCCAGCAGTGGGACCTGGGCGTGGGCTTCGTCTACTAGGCGCGCGGATGCGACGGGGAATCCTCATCGCCGCCGTGCTCGCCTGGTCCGGCGCCGCGTTCGCCGCTCCGCCCGACGCGCTTCGCGCGGCCTTTCCGGAAGCGGAACGCTTCGACCCGACCGACGTGCTCCTCTCCGACGAGATGGCGAGGAAGCTCGACGACCTGGCCCGCTCGAAGATCCCGGAGCGGATGGTCACCTTCTACGCGGCCCGCAAGGGCGACGCCGTCCTGGGGTACGCGGTGCTGCAGAGCCACGTGGTGCGCACCAAGCGGGAGACGCTGCTCCTCGCCTTCGAGCCCGACGGGCGGATCCGGAGGATCGTCGTCCTCGCCTTCCTCGAGCCCCCCGAGTACAGGCCGTCCGAGCGCTGGCTCGGCCAGTTCTCCGGAAAGGGGGCCACCGACCGGCTGGCGGTGGGGGACGACCTCGCCCCCATCTCCGGGTCCACGCTCTCGGCGCGCGGGGTGGCCGAGCAGTCGCGCTGGCTGCTCCAGGCGCTGCAGATGGCCAGGCAGGGGAGGAAGGTCCCGTGAGATTCCTCGTGCAGCCGAACCCGGCGGTGATGGACCGGGCGCGCCCTCCGGTGCGGGCCTTCCTGGCCTTCGCCGCGCTGCTGCTCGTCGGATGGGTGGCCTCCCGCGCCGCCCACGGCGCGCTCACCCCCGACGGGCTCGCCCGCATCCTCGAGCCCTCGCCCGGGGAGCGGCTCGGGCCCTTGGCGCTCTGGGAGGAGGTCCACCAGGGGGCCTTCCTGTACGGCTTCCTGCTGCTCACGCTGGGCTCCCTGCTCGTGGTCTGCCCGGTGGCGCCCGGCCTGCGAAACGGCCTCGTGGGAGCCGCCATGGTCGCGGCCCTCGTGGACCTGCTCGCCCCGTTCCTGCACGTGCTCCGGCCTGGCTTCCCGGGCTGGGCGCTGCTCCGGATCGGCGCCTTTGGCGTCGCCATGGCCGTGCTCCTCGCCGCGGTGGCGGTCGCCTGGGCCACCTTCGGCAAGGAGCCGAGGCGCACCGATGGTTGATCCCCGGGTCGCCCGATTCACCGCGCCCATCGTGGCCTTCGCGGCCATGGTGGCGGTGGTCATGGCCACCGGCGCGGTCCTCTTCGCCCGGAAGATCGGGTTCGACGGCGGCCAGGTCCGGGCCTTCTACCTGGGCTCGGAGGCCGGTTTCGCGGAGCCCAGGTCGCTCGCCGGGCTCCTCGAGGTGGCGGTGCCGCACCTGCTCGCGGTGCCCTTGCTGATCTTCGTGACGCTGCACCTCGTGGCCTTCGCCTCCGGGATGAGACGCCGCCCCTTCGCGGTGCTTGCCGGGATCACCTGGGGCTGCGCCGGTGCGGGGATCCTGGCCGGCTTCGCCATCCGCTTCGCCTGGCCGTGGCTCGCGTCCCTCAAGGTGGCGGCCTTCGTGGGGCTCCAGGCCACGATGCTCGCCTGGCTCCTCCTGCTCGTCGCGGCGATCCTGCCCCCCGCCCGCGGCGAGTCCCGCTCCGGCGGCCTCACGGGGTCGGAGGCCGCACCACCTCGAGCCGTGCGCTGAGTCCGGGCGAGGCGATCACCCGGTTCGACGAGGTCACGATCACCGCCGAGGCGCCGCTGCGCGCGGCCAGCGCGAGCCCCTCCTCCCCGCCCAGGACGAACACCGCCTTGCCCAGGACCTCGGCGTCGAGGGCGCTCGAGGCGAGAACGCTGGCCTGGCGGCTGGCCGTCGCCGGACGGCAGGTGCGGGTGTCGATGACGTGGTGGTGGCGCTTCCCCTCCGAGACGAAGAAGCGCTCCGAGTCGCCGCTCGAGGAGAAGGCGGCGTCGGAGATCTCCAACCAGGCGAAGGGCTCGCCCGGCGGGCCGCGAGGGTCGCGAACCCCCACCCGCCACGGGCGGCCGCCGCGCGTTCCCGCCGCGTAGAGATCGCCTCCAGCCTGGACGGTGAAGTCGCGCAGCCCCCGCCGCCGCAGCTCGCCCACGGCCCGATCCACGCCCCAGCCCTTGGCGATCCCGCCCAAGCCCACCTGCATCCCGGGACGCCGCAGCCGGGCCGTGCAGGGGGCCGCCAGGGTCGGGTCACCGGCCGGCTCGATCTCGAGGTCCCGCCAGGAGACCAGGGGGCAGGCGGCGGTCACCTCTGCGTCGGAGGGGACCCGCGGCGGCTCGCCGTCGCCGAAACGCCAGACGCCCCGCAGCGCCGCCCAGGTGGGATCGAAGAGCCCGCCGGTCCGCTCCGCCCCGTCCCGCCCGGCGCGCAGCACCTGGCAGAGGTCGCCGGGGAGGGGAACCGGCCGCCCGGAACCCGCCGACGCGTTGAGCGCGGCGAGCGGCGATCCCGGGCGCCACTCGTTCATCGCCTCGTCCACCCGCGCGAAGACCGCGAACGCCGCCTCCACCGCGGCGATCACCTCGGGGCTTACCGGGCGGGCCACGGTGATCGTGACCAGCGTGGACATGGCCGGCCGGGTCTCGGAGTAGAGCGCGCCGGTCCAGGGTGGCGCGGACGGCGCCGGGGGCATCGAGGCGCAGGCCGCGAGGAGGAATGGCGAGAGTGAGGCGGTTGAGCGCACGCGTGGCTTCTCGCCAGGGACGTTAGGGCAACAGGGCCTCCCGTGTCGACCCGCGTCCGCTCCGCCTCCACCTGTCCGCGAGGTCCGCGGAACGGACGGTGGTCGGCGCTTTACAGACTTGCCGGGATCGCGCGATAGAATGGACCCACTCCGCCATGAGCGAGCCCACCCACCTGGAGCGAGCGGTCCTGCACGCGATGCTCCTGGGCGCCCACCCGGCGCTCGAGGATCTGCGCGAACAGCTCCACGGACTCTCGGTGGTCCACCGCAACGCAACCCCGACCAGCTTCTCCGCCATGCTCCGGCCGGCTCGAGGCGCGCCGCGGGCTCCCGTCGCGGCGGAGCGCGCGGTGCTCGACGACCTGCACGCCGACGTGCCCGGCCTGACCGGCGGGGCCGCCTTCGCGCTCTTCGTCGAGGACGGCTGGCTCTCGCGTCTCGAAGGCTCGACCTTCGGGGGCGAGTCCTGGCCCGACGACCTGGCCGGCTTCACCCTCCACTACGACGACCCGGAGCGGGACCTCCCCGACCTCGATCCGCCGCCCGGCTAGGAGCAGACACTCCGTCACCGTGGCGGAGGGGGGACCCGGGTCAGGAAGACCGGCCAGTGTCGCTTGTCGCCGTAGAGCGGCCGGTATCGTTCCACGTTGTACATGGTGGCCACGTCCACCTTGCGCGGTCCCAGGGCAGGGTCCGGGATGGGCACGAGCTCGTAGCAGCCGTTCACGATCGCGCTCATCAGGCCGTGCCCGCCATCGAGGAGGGCGTCGAGGGCCATGGTGCCGAAGGTGGAGGCGACCAGCTTGTCCATGAAGTCGGGCTCGCCGGAGCGCAGGTCGTAGGTGAGGTCGGAGACGATGGTCTCCTCCCCGGTCCGGAGCTGGATCTCCTCGGAGAGCACCTCGGCGACGCTGGCTTTCTTGCGCCGGCCCAGCGCGTCGGGACGTCCGAACTCCTGGACCTCGTACCCCTTCCAGGTGGCGCCCTCGGAGAGGATCACCAGCACGTAGTTGGAGGGGTTGTCGCGCTTCTCGGTGATGAGCAGGGCGATGAGCTTCTCGAGGTCGACGGGGTACTCCGGGATGACGCACCGGTTGGAGGTCACGTGGGCGGCGAAGAGGGCGGTGAAGCCGGCGTCCCGCCCGAAGACCCGGAAGATGCCCACCCGCTCGTGGGAGCCGATGGTGGTGCGCTGGCGGTCGATGGCGTCGGTGGCCCGGGTGATGGCGGTGGAGAAGCCCACGCAGTACTCGGTGCCATGGACGTCGTTGTCCATGGTCTTGGGGATCCCCATCACCTTCACGCCCAGCTGCTGGAGCTTGGCCGCCGACTTGAGCGTCCCGTCGCCGCCGATGGCGACCAGGGAGTCGATCTGGAGCCGCTCGAGGTTCTCGAGCACGGGGGTGGTGAGGTCGTAGGTCAGGCCCCCGGTTCCCCTGGCGGCGGGGAGGCTCCGTCCCACCAGATGGGGGGGGAGGTTCCTGACCTTGGTCGGACCGACGCGGCTGGAGTGGAGGAAGGTCCCGCCGGTGCGGTCGATGGTCCGGGTGTTCTCCCGGGTCAGGTCGATCACGTAGCGGGCCTTGCTGGCCGGGTCGTCGAGGTTCACGTGGGTGAGCCCCTCGAATCCCTTGCGGATGCCCACCACCTCGAGGCCGTTCTCCCAGCCCCGGTAGACCACGCTCTTGATCACCGAGTTCAAGCCCGGGACGTCGCCACCGCCGGTGAGGATGCCGATTCGTCGCTTCTTCATGGAGGAAGTCTAGCAGGTGCACCCGTCCCAGAACGCCTGGAGATCGGGGGCCAGCGGCGCCTCGAGCTCGACCCGCTCCCCGGTCTCGGGGTGGGGGAGCGACAGCCGCCAGGCGTGCAGCGCCTGGCGCGGGAGCCGGAGGGTCGCGTGGTCGGCCTCGCTCAGTTCACGTTTGGTGAACCGATCGAAGATCATCTCGTCCGGCCCGTAGATCTTGTCCCCCACGAGGTGCAGGCCGGCGTGGTGGAGGTGGGCCCGGATCTGGTGCTGGCGGCCGGTGCGGGGGTGGCAGGCCACGAGCGCCACCGGCGTCCCGTCGGCCGCCCGTCGCCGCCCCAGCACCTCGAAGTCGGTGTGCGAGGGAAGCCCCCCCTCCGTCACGTGCATGCGCACCTTCACCCCGCTGGCTCCGGTGAGGGAGAGCGGCGCCTCGACCGCGAAGCGGTCCCGGGAGGGGTCGCCCTGCACGAGCGCCAGGTAGGCCTTCGTCACCCGCCCGGCGGCGAAGGAGGCCTTGAGGGCCCGTGTGTACTTCGGGGCGCAGCCGCAGGCCATGAGCCCGGAGGTCTCCCGGTCGAGCCGGTGGGCCGGGTCCACCTTGCGCGCCGGGTAGGCCGCCTTGGCGAGCGCGGTGAAGGTGTGCTCGGCGTAACGCGCGGTGGGGTGCACTGGCAGCCCGGCCGGCTTGTCCACGACGAGGAGACGGGCGTCGTCGAAGATCACCCCGAAGACCATGGGGGTCTCCGGCTCCGGGTCGGCGTCCTTCAGGATCGAGAAGCGCATCCCGGGGGTGACCCGGGTGGCTGGCTTCAGGCGGGACGGCCCCTCGTGCTCGATGCGGGTCTCGATGAGCCTCTGGATGCGCTGCCGGGAGAGGCGCCGGATCTTCTCCTGGAGGTAGCGGTCGAGCCGCCAACCGGCGTAGTTCGGCTCAACCGTGAAGGGGACGCGCACGACCGGCATGGCGGCGGAACATACAGCCCCGGCGGGGGCCCGGGAAGTGCCCGTCATTGCAGGTCTTCCAAGTCATGCCGCACCCACCCTGCTTTTTCCCGAGGCGGTCGTTGACCATCGCGGCCGCGACGCATACAACGGGTTCCCGGCGTGAGGCGCGTCGCGATCATCATCCCCGCACGGTTCGGGGCAAGTCGCCTCCCCGGGAAACCCCTCGCCGACATCCATGGAAAACCGCTCCTCGCACGCGTCGTGGAGCGCGCCCGGCAGGCCAGCGGGGTGGACGTGGTCGTGGTCGCAACCGACGACGAGCGGATCGCCGCCGCCGCCCGGACGGCCGGGGCGGAGGTGGTCGTGACCGGTCCGGCCGAGACCGGCACCGACCGGGTGGCCATGGCGGCCCGGGCCATGCTCCCGCGCCCCACCATGGTGGTGAACCTCCAGGGGGACGAGCCGCTCATCGAGCCGGCGGCCATCGAGGCGCTGGTGCACGCCATGGACGAGGGGGGCTCGGAGATGGCCACCATGGCCCGTCCCCTCGAGGCGGGGGAATGGGAGCGGCCGGAGGTGGTCAAGGTGGTGACCGACCGGAGCGGACACGCCCTCTACTTCTCGCGTGCGCCCATCCCGGCGCGGCGGGAGCCGGGGCCGTCGCCGCTTGCCCGGGCCCATGTGGGGATGTACGCGTACACGCCGGCCTTCCTGGAGCGGTTCGCGGCCCTCGAGCCGGGGCGGCTCGAGCGGGAGGAGCGGCTCGAGCAGCTTCGGGCGCTGGAGCACGGGTTCCGGATCCGGGTCGTGGACACGACCTACAGCGGATTCGGGGTGGACACGGAGCAGGATCTGGAGCGGGCCCGGGCGCTCGTCGCGGCCGGCCGGTAGAGGGGAAAGGGGACGGGAATGGTTCGCGGAAAGAAGACCAAGTTCGTGTTCGTGACCGGCGGGGTGGTGAGCTCGCTCGGCAAGGGGCTGGCGGCGTCGTCCATGGGCGCGCTGCTCGAGAACCGGGGGCTCGAGGTCACGCACCTCAAGCTCGACCCGTACATCAACGTGGATCCGGGCACCATGAGCCCGTTCCAGCACGGCGAGGTGTACGTCACCGACGACGGCGCCGAGACCGACCTCGACCTCGGGCACTACGAGCGCTTCACCAGCGCCAAGATGACCCGCAAGAACAACTACACCACGGGTCGCATCTACCAGTCGGTCATCAACAAGGAGCGGCGCGGAGAGTACCTGGGCAAGACCGTCCAGGTGATTCCCCACATCACCGACGAGATCAAGGCGGTCATCCGCGAGGCGGCCGACGGCGCCGACATCGTCATCGTCGAGGTGGGCGGCACGGTGGGCGACATCGAGTCGCTCCCCTTCCTGGAGGCCATCCGGCAGATGAAGTACGACGTGGGCAGCGAGAACGTGGTCTACGTCCACGTCACGCTGGTGCCCTACATCGCCGCAGCGGGCGAGCTGAAGACCAAGCCCACCCAGCACTCGGTGAAGGAGCTCCGGGAGATCGGCATCCAGCCCGACGTCCTGCTGGCCCGCAGCGACCGGGAGATCTCCCGCGAGATGAAGGACAAGATCGCCCTCTTCTGCAACGTGGACCCCTCCGCGGTCTTCACCGCCCGGGACGTGCCCTCCATCTACGAGGTGCCGCTGGCCCTGCACCGCGAGGGGCTCGACGACAAGCTGGCCGAGCTGCTCAACATCTGGAGCCGGGCCCCGCGCCTGGAGCGCTGGGAGACCATCGTCGAGAAGGTCACCCGGCCGCGGCTGGGCGAGGTGCGCATCGGCGTGGTGGGCAAGTACGTCGAGCTGGTGGAGAGCTACAAGAGCCTGAACGAGGCGCTGGTCCACGGCGGCATCGCCAACGACTGCAAGGTGAAGCTCGAGTTCATCGACGCCCAGAAGCTCGAGGAGGGGGAGGTCTCGGCGCTCGACAAGGTGGACGGCATCCTGGTCCCGGGCGGCTTCGGCATCCGCGGGACCGAGGGCAAGATCCTGGCGGTTCGCCACGCCCGCGAGAAGCGCATCCCCTTCTTCGGAATCTGCCTGGGGCTGCAGATGGCCACCATCGAGTACGGCCGCAACGTGCTCGGCCTGGTGGGAGCCAACTCGCTCGAGTTCGACGAGGCCACCCCCCACCCGGTGGTCACCCTCATGGAGGCGCAGCGCGGCGTGGCCGAGAAGGGCGGAACCATGCGGCTCGGCACCTACGCCTGCAGGCTGGAGAAGGGCACGAAGGCCCGCGAGCTCTACGGCCAGGACCTCATCCAGGAGCGCCACCGCCACCGCTTCGAGTTCAACAACGCCTACCGCGAGAAGTACGAGTCGGGCGGCATGGTGGTCTCCGGGACCAACCCGGAGCTCGGGCTGGTGGAGATGATCGAGCTGCCCAACCACCCGTACTTCGTGGGTTGCCAGTTCCACCCCGAGTTCAAGTCGAAGCCGTTCAAGCCGCACCCGCTCTTCGCCGGGTTCGTCAAGGCCGCCATGGCCTGGCGCGACGCCCGCGCCAGGGAGGGCGTCGCCGAGGTCACCAAGCTGCCGGTGGGCAAGGGCGCCTGAGGAGTTTCCATGGAGAAGGTCCGGGCCCGCATCGGCGGGCACGACGTCGGAGACGGCTTCCCGCTCCTGCTCATCGCGGGACCTTGCGTCATCGAGAGCGAGGCCCAGGCGCTCTCCCACGCACGCCGCGTGAAGGAGCTGGCGGCGCGCCACGGGCTGCCGGTGGTCTTCAAGGCCAGCTTCGACAAGGCCAACCGCTCCTCCGGCAAGAGCTTCCGGGGGATCGGGATCGAGGAGGGGCTGCGGGTCTTCGTGAAGGTCAAGGCCGAGACCGGCCTCCCCACCCTCACCGACGTGCACGAGACCTGGCAGGCCGAGCCGGTGGGCCGGGTGGTGGACGTCCTCCAGGTCCCGGCCTTCCTGTGCCGGCAGACCGACCTGGTGCTGGCCTGCGCCCGGCACGGACGCTCCGTGAACGTGAAGAAGGGGCAGTTCCTGGCCCCCCGCGACATGCGCCACGCGGTGGCCAAGTGCCGCGAGGCCGGGGCCGAGAACGTCCTCCTCACCGAGCGCGGCGCCTCCTTCGGCTACGGCAACCTGGTGGTGGACATGCGGGGCCTCGTGATCATGCGCGAGCTGGGGGTTCCGGTCTGCCTGGACGCCACCCACTCGGTGCAGCTCCCCGGGGCTGGCGGCGACGTCACCGGCGGTGAGCGCCAGTTCGTGGCCCCGCTGGCCCGGGCCGCGGCGGCGGTGGGCATCGACGCCCTCTTCGCCGAGATCCACGAGGACCCGGCCACGGCGAAGTCGGACGGCCCCAACTCCCTCGACTTCGACATGGCCGACCGGTTGCTCACGGACGTCCTGCGCATCCGCCGGGCCCTGGGGCAGCCGTGACCGCAGCGGCCGCAGCGGCCGCCGACCTGACCGCGCGCGCGGCGCGGATCCGGCTCGTGCTCCTCGACGTGGACGGCGTCCTCACCGACGGCCGCATCTGGTTCGGGCCTGAGGGGGAGGCGCTCAAGGCCTTCGACGTCCGCGACGGCCACGGCATCGTCCGCCTCCGCGACCAGGTGGACTTCGGGGTCATCTCCGGCCGCCCCGGCAAGGCCACCCGCAAGCGGCTCGAGGAGCTCGGCTTCAAGCACCTGGTCTTCTCCCAGGTGGACAAGCTGGCCGGCTACGCCACCCTCGCCCACCTCGGCATCGCCGACGAGGAGGTCGCCTACATGGGCGACGACGTGAACGACATCCCCCTACTCCGCCGGGTGGGGCTCTCCGCCGCGCCGGCCGATGCCTTCCCCGAGGTCCTCCCCGTGGTGCGCTTCGTCTCGCGGTTCCCCGGCGGTCGCGGTGCGGTCCGGGAGCTCTGCGAGCTCATCCTCTCGGCGCGCGGGCCGATCCCCCTGTGAGCGGCGTCCCCTGGTCCAAGCGGGTCCGCCGGAGCCTGCGGATCCAGGCCATCCGCGTCGGCCGCTGGCTGGGCTCGGTGCTTCCCTTCCGGCTGACCTGGGCGCTGGGGGGCCTGCTGGGCCGGGCCGCCTGGCGGCTCGGGCGGCGCGACCGGGAGCTCGCCCTCGCGCACCTGGCCATCGCCTTTCCGGAGAAGTCGGAGGCGGAGCGGCGCGTCATCGCCCGGGGGACCTTCCTGCACTACGGGCACGGCGCCGCCGAGGCGGCCCAGATCGGCCGGATCGACCCCATCTTGGAAACCTACGTGGCCTTCGCCGGCGACGGCGAGGCGATGCTCCGGGGGGCCAGCCAGGCCGGCAAGGGGTTCATCTTCGTCACCGGCCACCTGGGGAGCTGGGAGCTCCTGGCCCGGCGCATCGTCCGGGCCGGCGTCCCGGCCATCGTCATCGCGGCCCGCAGCTGGGACCGGCGCATCGACGACATGGTCGAGGCCTTCCGCCTCGGCGGCGGCGTGCCCACGCTCTTCCGGGAGGATCCCGGCGGCGGCCGGGCGCTGCTCCGGGCGCTGCGGGACGGCAAGGCCCTCGGGATCCTCATCGACCAGGACACCAAGGTCCAGAGCGTCTTCGTGCCGTTCTTCGGCCACCTTGCCTCCACGCCCCGCGCCGCGGCCGACCTGGCGCTGCGCTTCGGCTGCCCGGTCTTCGTGGGCTGGTCGAGGCGCCGGGGGCCAAAGGCGGGCGACGGGTACGTCCTCGAGGTGGAGCCGGTCCCCTACGATCCGGCCCCCGCCGACAAGGAGGCGGAGGCGCTCCGGATCACCGCCACCTGCACGGCGAGGATGGAGCACGCCATCCGCAAAGCCCCGTCCGAGTGGGTCTGGATGCACCGGCGCTGGAAGACCAAGCCTACGGAATAGCGGCAGTTTCTCCTCCTACGCAAGGTTGGTGCCGAAAGCCCTTGTCGCCTTGGGGTACCCCGGGTATCGTCGAATTAGCAAGGGCTGTGCCACTTGATCAACCGTGCCAAATCCAATCGCGGGACCTGCTGGCGCCTCGAGCCCCGGCCCCTCTTGGCTTGTGCTGCATCAATTCTCCTGGTCGCGGGATGCGCTCCGGGCGAATCGCCGGGGCCCGCCTCCCCTCCCGAGATCGCCATGGAAAGCGTGCAGTTCCGGGCCTGGAGGGGCGCCGACCTCGCGGCCTCGGGCACCGCCGGAAGGGTGGTCTATCGGAGGAACTCGGGCGAGGTGGAGGGCACGGACGTGCGCGTGGTCGTGCCGCGGCCGGGCATGCCCGAGATGGCCGTCGCGGCCCCGAGGCTCTCGGGAGACCTCGGCGCCCGCACCTGGGCGGCCGGGGGCGGCGTGGTGCTCACCCGCGGTGACGCCACCGCGCGAACCCCCACGGCCCGATGGGCCGAGGCCGACGGCATCGTGCGGGGAGACGAGCCGGTCCTGGTGAGCGGGCCGGCCTACCGGCTCTCCGGGCCGGCCTTCACGGCCGACCCCGGGACGGGAGACGTGGAGATCCGGGGCGGCGTCCGTCTCGTGGCCGGAGGACCCCTCCCGTGATCGGCGCCTGGCTGGCCCTCGCCCTCGCGGCCGCGCCTCCGTCACCCCCGGTGACGGTGGTCGCCGAGGAGGTCCAGTACCTCTACAAGGAGGGCAAGGTCGTCTTCACCGGCAAGCCGATGGTGACCCTCACCCGCGAGGACGCCACCCTCACCTGCAGGAAGCTCGTGGCCGAGAACGACGGCGAGGGGCGCATCCGGCGCGCCGTCTGCACCGGCGACGTCAAGCTCACCCGGGGCACGCGGGTGATCACCTGCGAGACCGCCACCTACGAGGAGAGGACGGCCCGCGTCACCTGCACCGGCAGCCCGGTCCTCAGGGACGGGGAGAGCGTGATGCGCGGCGAGGTGCTGGCCTACGACCTGGCCGACGACCGGGCCACCCTGACGGCCGCCAAGGGAACCATCGTCCCGCAGCCCGGGCTCGATCTCTCGTCCCTCAGGAAGAAGGAGCCGGCACCGTGAGCGCCGCCCTCGAGGCCACCGGGCTCGTGAAGAGCTACCGCGGCCGGAAGGTCGTGGACGGGGTCTCGTTCCGGGTGGCCCCCGGCGAGGTGGTCGGGCTCCTCGGGCCGAACGGCGCCGGCAAGACCACCAGCTTCAACATGGTGGTGGGGCTGGTGCGCCCCGACGGTGGCACGGTGCGTCTCGGCGACGAGGATCTGACCCGGCTCCCCATGCACCTGCGGGCCAGGCGCGGCGTGGGCTACCTTCCGCAGGAGGCCTCGATCTTCCGCAAGCTCACCGTCCGGGAGAACTTCACGGCGGTGCTGGAGGCGCTCGGCAAGGGGCGCGTCGAGCGGGAGCGCCGGGCCGACGAGCTGCTCGAGGAGTTCCACCTCCGCACGGTGGAGGGGAGCCTGGGGGAGCAGCTCTCCGGCGGCGAGCGGCGCCGCGCCGAGGTGGCGCGCAGCCTGCTCAACGACCCGCGCTTCATCCTCTTCGACGAGCCCTTCGCCGGGGTGGACCCCATCGCGGTGGGCGAGCTGCAGCGGCTCATCGGCTCCCTGCGCACCCGCGGCATCGGCGTCCTGCTCACCGACCACGCCGTGCGCGAGGCGCTCGGCATCTGCGACCGGGCCTACATCCTCTCCACCGGCCGGATCCTCGAGGAGGGGACGCCGGCCCACATCGCCGCGAGCCCCCGCGCACGCGCAGTGTACCTGGGAGAGAAGTTCCGTCTCGACGACGACCACCGCTCCGAGGTCCGCCCATGAGCCTCGAGCTGAGACAGAGCCTCAAGATGTCGCAGCAGCTGGTGATGACGCCCCAGCTGCAGCAGGCCATCAAGCTCCTCCAGCTCTCCAGGCTCGAGCTCGTGGACCTCATCCGCAGCGAGATCAACGAGAACCCGCTGCTCGACGAGGCCCCCGAGGAGGACGAGCGCGCCGAGGGCGCCAGCCCCGCCGAGGCCAGCCTGGAGCGGCTCGACCCGGCCCCCAAGGAGCCCGAGAAGGCCGAGGAGGTCAAGGGCGAGGAGGGCACCAACGAGATCGACTGGGACCAGTACCTCGATCACTACCAGCTGCAGGGCCACACCGCCCCGTCCAACAAGAACATGGGGGACGAGGACCTCCCCGGCTACGAGGCCACGCTGACCCGCAAGGGAGACCTCGGCGACCACCTCGTCTGGCAGATGCGCCTCTCCGCGTTCACGCCGGAGGAGGAGCAGGTGGCCATGCTCATCATCGGCAACCTGGACACCGACGGCTACTTCCGCATGCCCGCCGTGGAGGGCGAGGCCGATGACTCGGCGGTGCGGGACCCGCTGGTGCACGTGGCCTTCGAGGCCGGGGTTGGCATCGAGTTCGCCCAGCACGTGCTCAGCAAGGTGCAGTCGCTCGACCCGCCCGGCGTGGCCGCCCGCGACCTGCGCGAGTGCCTGCTCCTCCAGGCGAGGGCCCTCAACGCCGACCTGCCCGAGGTGGTGGCCATCCTCGAGCACCACCTGAGGCACCTCGAGTCGAAGAACTACGCGGCCATCGCGCGCGACCTCAAGATCTCCATCGACGAGGTGGTGAAGGCGGTGAAGGTCATCGCCGCCTTCGAGCCCAAGCCCGGCCGCGCCTACACCAGCGAGGAGGCGCAGTACATCACCCCGGACGTCACCGTGCAGAAGGTGGGGGACCGCTACGTCACCGTGCTGAACGACGACGGGCTCTCCAAGCTGCGCATCTCCGGGATGTACCGCCAGGCCTTGAAGAACGGCAGCGCCGGCGCCGCGAAGGAGTACATCCAGGACAAGCTGCGCAGCGCGGTGTGGCTCATCCGCTCCATCCACCAGCGGCAGCGCACCATCTACAAGGTCACCGAGTCGATCGTGAAGTTCCAGAAGGACTTCTTCGACAAGGGCATCGCCTATCTGAAGCCCCTCATCCTCCGCGACGTGGCCGAGGACATCGGCATGCACGAGTCCACCGTGTCGCGCGTCACCACCAACAAGTACGTGCACACGCCGCAGGGAATCTACGAGCTCAAGTTCTTCTTCAACTCGGCCATCGCCCGCACCGGCGGCGACGAGATCGCCAGCGAGG
Organism: uncultured delta proteobacterium; assembly: GCA_963828255.1. Lineage (GTDB taxonomy): Bacteria > Myxococcota > Myxococcia > Myxococcales > Anaeromyxobacteraceae > CAIOAK01. The sequence continues at coordinate 125,873 of CAWHDZ010000030.1, forward strand.
CGGTGAAGAACCACATCAAGCAGATCGTTTCGGCGGAGGATCCGAAGCGGCCCCACTCGGATCAGAAGATCGTCGAGCTCCTCAAGGGGCAGAAGATCGAGATCGCCCGCAGGACGGTTGCCAAGTACAGGGAAGTGCTGGGGATTCTTCCCAGCTCGAAGCGGAAGAAGTTCTTCTGATCTGGTATGATGGCGGTAGAACGCGTGACGCTTTCGGCGACATGCAGTTCGTCGGCCGCGAACCTGCCGGTCCTCCTCGCGAGGGGGATCCCGGAATGTCGCGGCCGATTCATTCTCGCATCCAGCGCCGCACCCAGGAGGACACGATGCAGGTGAACATCACGTTCCGGCACCTCGAGCCCACCGAAGCACTGAAGGATCACGTGAAGGACAAGGTGGCCCACATCCAGCGGTACGTGGACCGGCCAGGCGAGGCCCACGCCGTCCTGCACCTGGAGAATCTCTCGCACCACGCGGAGATCACCATGAAGGCAGGGGCGTTCTCGGTGCGCGGGCGCGGAAAGTCCGATGACATGTACGCGTCCATCGACGCCGCGGCCGACAAGATCGAGCGGCAGCTGAAGAAGCACAAGGAGCGGGTGCGCAACCACAAGGCGACCCTCATCCCGAAGGACTGGGCCCCGGTGGACATCCGGCACGACGTCATCGACGAGCCCAGGGACGTGCCATCGGCGCGGGTGGTCTCGACCTCGAAGTTCCAGGCCAAGCCCATGTCGCTCGACGAGGCCATCATGCAGATGGACCTCCTGAACAGCCGCTTCTACGTGTTCCAGGACGAGAAGACCCGCGGCATCAACGTGGTCTACCGCCGCGACGACGGGAAGCTGGGCGTCATCGAGGCGCGGCCGGCGTAGGCGGTTCGCGCGAAGGTCCATCGGCCGCCCGCGTTCCTTGAATCGCGCGGGCGGCCGTGCTAGCCGGTGACTGGTGCACATCTCAGACATCCTGCGTCCCGACTGCGTGATCGCCGACCTCTCCGGCGCCACCGTCCCGTCGGTCCTCGCCGAGCTGGCGAGGCCCGTGGCGGCGGCGGGCGGCCTCGACGCCGGGCTGCTCTCGGCGGGGCTCCTGGCCCGGGAGCGGCTCGGCTCCACCGGGATCGGGGAAGGAGTCGCCGTCCCGCACTGCAAGGTGCCCGGGCTCGCCGCGCTCCAGTGCGCCCTGGGGCGGAGCGGGGATGGGATCGACTTCCGCGCCCTCGACGGGAAGCCCACCCGCATCTTCGTGGCCCTCTTCGCGCCGGAGCGGGCCGGGGCCGAGCACCTGCAGGCGCTCGCGCGGGTGAGCCGGCTCCTCAAGCGGCCGGAGTTCCGGAAGGCGCTGCTCGAGGCGCCGGACGCGGGCGCCATGTACCGGCTGGTCGTCGACGAGGACGGGCGGCTGTAAGGCCCTCCGGACGCGGCCGCCTCGCGGGATCCCTCCGGAGTCCACCCGGTGCCCGGGTAGGCGCCCCGCGAACAGGGCTCGCCATCAGGCGGCGACTTCCGTCGTCCGCTCCCGGTGCGCGCACTCCCGGTGATGCCCGCTCTTCGATCCGCACCCGGCGCAGGCAGGCCGCCTCCGTCCCTGGCGCTCGTGGATGCGCGCGTCCAGCCAGGCTGCGCGGGCAGCGTCCTCCGCGGCGTAGCGGGCGGCGATCGACTCGAGGAGCCCCGATCGTCCCGAGTCGTTTCCAACCTCCGGCGGCTGTCGGTACATGCGTGACCTCCCGGTCGATCCGTATCGCGGTTCGGGGGGCCGTGGGTCGGGAACGGCGGGCTGCCTCGAAGGAAGCCGCTACCTCCACCGTCGGCATGGGGCGTTCGCCTACACGTCGGGACGGGCGAGGTGCTGGGCGACCAGGAGAAGGACGTCGGGCGAGAAGGCCAACCCCAGGTGGGTGGAGGACACCTCGACGTGTTCGACGCACGCATTGCGCTCGTCCACGCAGGCCTGCCAGGCCACCACTCGATCCCGGCGGGAGTAGATGGCGGAGACGGGGCGGGTGAGGGGCACCTCCTCGCGCGCGGCGACGGCGGCCTCGATGGCGTCCAGGTCCACGCCGCGTCGCCGGTAGGCGTGTGCCGAGAGCGTGTACTTGGGGCCGCCCACGACCGGCGCGCCGAGGGTCACCACCCGGTCCACCTCGGTGGGAGCATCCCTGGAGATCTCCCTCGCCAGGTAGCCTCCCAGGCTCCAGCCGACGAGCCGGACCCTTCGGCCGGTTGCGCGGTGGAGCGCGCCGACGCGCGAGACGAGCAAGGGCAGGAGTCTGCGGACGTCGCCGTCGTTGCGCCCCTGCCCCCAGGGGTGGACTTCGTGGCCCAGGAAGGAGAGGTAGCCACGGAGCAGCGCCGTCGCCGGGTCGCCGGTCGCGAAGCCGGGCAGGACCATCACCGGGCCTCCGTCGCCGCGCGGCGCCCGGGCCAGCGCCGGGGCGCGCAAGAGGAGGCGTGGGAACTCGAGGAGCCCTGCGACCTCGCCCCATGCGGCGCGACGGTCCGGGGGGCGGATCGCTCCCCGCGATTCCGATGCCGGGTTCAACGGGGGTCCCGGGAACCGGGAGCCCACTCCCGCGCGGCGACCGCGCGCCCAGGATCTTCGGCGCCGTCCTGCACCGCTGAGCGGCCGTCCCAGTTCACGCGCACGCGTCCCAGCGTGAGCACCGTCACCACGAGCGCGAGGACGAGGGCGATCGAGGAACGGAGGATGGAGATCACGAATCCAAGCCTAAGTCCGGGGGCGACGGTTGCAAGCGCCGGCCGCCCCGCATCACCCCCGCCTTGACCCGAGCCAGGCCGGGCGACATATGAGCCCGGTGAGCTTCGCGGTCCCCGGAGATGCCTACGATCGGTTCGTCGGGAGGTACTCCCGGCAGCTGGCGCCGCGCTTCCTCGACTTCACCGGCGTGGAGCGCGGGCCGGTGCTCGAGGTGGGGTGCGGCCCAGGCGCCCTCACCGCCGTCCTGGCCGCCCGGTTCGGCCCGGCGTCCGTCGCGGCGGTCGAGCCATCCGACTCCTTCGCCGCCGCCTGCCGCGCCCGCGTACCCGGAGCCGACGTCCGTGCCGCCGGCGCGGAAGCTCTCCCGTTTCCGGACGACGCGTTCGGCGCCGTGCTCTCGCAGCTCGTCCTCTCCTTCGTCGGCGACGCGCCTCGGGCCATGGCGGAGATGCTGCGGGTGGTCCGCCCCGGTGGCGCCGTCGCGGCCTGCACCTTCGCGGCCGACGGCTTCGCCCTCGTCGGCACGTTCTGGCGCGCCGCCCTCCGGCTCGACCCGGCCGCCCCAGACGACGCGCGACTCCCGTTCCGCGACGAGGGATCGCTCCTCGCCCTCTTCCAAGGCGCGGGCCTGCGGGATGTGACGCTGGGCAAGATCGACCTCGAGGCCCGCTACGAGGACTTCGACGACTACTGGGAGCCGCTCGCCGTCGGCATCGGCCCGACCGGAAGCTACCTGCTGCGCCAGTCGCTGGCACGGCGAGACGAGCTCCGCGAGGGCTGCCGCGCATTGCTCGGGCGCCCCACTGGCCCCTTCACCCTTCCCGCAACCGCGATCGCCGTGCGCGGGGTCCGGTAGGGCTTTCGAGACACTCCACCCGCGGATGACCGCCCGCAGCCCCCCACGAGGCGCGCTGTCCGCGTCGCCTTCGGCCTCCCGGAACGAAGGCGATCCGTGCTTCCGCGCTCTCCTCAGTGGTTGACGCCGTGCGCGACCCGGTTCGTCCGGAATCCGCCCGGCCCCCACGAGAAGAGCGCATTCCACGCGCGCCCCTTCACGCGGTCCACCGGTACCGGCCCGAAGACGCGGCTGTCGGCGCTGTGGTCCCGGTGGTCGCCCACGAGGAAGACCGTCCCGGCGGGCACCACGGTGGGGGGGATGTCTCCGCAGTCGGCGCCGGGCGTGCAGTAGGTGAGGTAGGCATGGTTCCCCAGCCGTTCCTCGGCCGCGGTGCACCGCTCGGTGCGCCAGGGGCCGCCCTCCATACGGTTCTCGTAGGAGCACGGACCGTCGAGGGGGCGCCGCGGAACCGCCTGCCCGTTCAGCCAGAGCGCCCCGTTCCGGACCTCGACGGTGTCGCCGCCCACCGCCACCACCCGCTTGATCAGGTCGTCGTTGCGCGGGTTGCCGGGAGGCGCCAGCAGCACCACGATGTCGCCCCGCTCCGGCGAGGACCACATGAATTGTGCACGGTCCGTGAATGGCAGGCGAAACCCGTAGGCCCACTTCTCCACCACCACGTAGTCGCCGATCTGCAGGGTGGGGATCATCGACCCCGACGGGATGTAGACCGCCTCGTAGAGCAACGTCCGGAATGCGAGCACGGCGAGGATGGTGATCGTCCACCCCCGGATCTCGCGCTTGACCTTCGCCTTGTCCACGATCTCCGACGGCCCCTTCCCTCACTCCGTGCGCATGGCCTCGACCGGATCGAGGCGGCTGGCGCGGATGGCCGGGTAGATGCCGAACACGACGCCTGCGCCCGATGCGGAAAGCAGGGACAGTAGCACCGCCCAGGCCGGGACGCTCGAAGGAATGGCCCAGACCTCGCGGGCCAGGATGGCCCCCCCGGCGCCGAGCAGCACGCCCAGGATGCCGCCCAGGAGCGACAGGGTGACCGCCTCGATGATGAACTGGGACAGGATGCGGCGGCGCCGGGCCCCCAGCGCCATGCGGACGCCGATCTCCCGGGTCCGCTCGGCCACCGAGACCAGCATGATGTTCATGACCCCGATGCCGCCCACGATGAGCGCGAGCAGCGTCACGGCGAAGGTGGCGGCCGCCACGACGGCGGCGAACTGGTTGAAGGTCCCGGTCATGGCCTCGTTGGTGCGGATGTCGAAGTCGTTCTCCTGGATGCCGCGCAGGCCTCGGATGGACCGCATCCGTGCGATGACCTCGTCCTGGGCCTTGTTGTAGTCCTCGGGCGTGAGGGCCTGGATGGCGATGTTGTGGTTCGTGACCTTGCCGGTGACCTGGTAGAACGGATCGAGGGGGATGAGCACCCAGCCGTCCCGGCTGCCCCCCAGGGTGCTGCCCTGCCGCTCGGCGACGCCCACCACCGTGAAGGGGCTCGACCGGATCCGGATCTCCTTGCCGACCGCACTCTCCCCCGGGAAGAGCACGTCGGCGACGTCGGCGCCCACCACCGCGACCCGCCCCCCGACGGCGATGTCGGTGTCGGTGAAGAAGCGGCCGTCGGCGATGGTGACCGCATTGGCGTACTGGTAGTCCGGGAGCCCGCCGATGATCTCGATGTTGGGCTTGGTGGCCCTGTCGCGGGTGGCGACCCGTTCCGGGCGGCCGTTGTGGTAGGCCTCGATCGAGACGTGGCCGACATGGGGCAACGACCGCATCGCCTCCCCCTGCTCGCGGGTCAGGTCCGGTCGCTTGGCGTATTTGGCCCGGTCGAAGTGGCCGAAGGTGGCGGGCCACTTCTGCACCTGAAAGGACCCGGCCCCCAGCCCCTCCAGGTCCTTGTTCACGCTGATGCGGAAGCCCTCGACGAGCGACATCATCGCGACCACCGTGGCGGCGCCGATGACGATGCCGAGCAGCGTGAGCAGCGAGCGCAGCGGGTTGCCCCGCAGCGTGCTCAAGGCGAGGCCCATGTTGTCGAGGAAGGCCCTCATTCGTAGCGCAGCGCCTCCACCGGATCGAGGTTGGCGGCGCGCCAGGCCGGCCAGATGCCGAAGATGAGCCCCGTCGCCGTCGAGAAGGCGATTCCGAACACAACGGCTGAGAGCGTGGCGGCGGCCGCCAGCGGGGAGAGGAGGGCGACGAGCATCGCCACCCCCAGCCCGACCGCCGTCCCCACCGCTCCGCCCAGCGCCGCCACCGCCGCCGACTCGATGAGGAACTGCATGAGGATGGTGCTGCGGCGCGCCCCCAGGGCACGGCGCACGCCGATCTCGCGGGTCCGCTCGTGCACCGAGACCAGCATGATGTTCATGATGCCGATGCCGCCCACGATGAGCGTGATGAGCCCCACCCCCACCGCCATGCCGTAGAGGGCGCCGGTGAGCTGCTTGTACAGCTTGAGGAACTGCTCCTGCCGGTTGAAGGCGAAGTCGTCGGGCTTGCCGGGGAGGACGTGCCGGGCCCTGCGCAGGATGGGGGTGAGTTCGCTCTCCAGCTCCGAGACCTTCCCGGGCGGGGCCGCCACCGAGAGCACCATGTTGCGCTGGGTCCCGAAGATCCGGCCGAAACTGGGGTGGGGCATGATGGCCACGTTGTCGAGCGGCATGCCGAGCATCTGCCCCTGCCGCTCGAGCACCCCCACCACCTGGAACGGGCGCCCGGCCACCAGCACCTTCTTGCCCACCGCTGCCGCGACCGGCTCGTCGGGGAAGAGCCGGTCCACCACGTCGGTGCCGAGCACGACCGACGGCCGGACCAGCTCCACGTCGCCGGCCACCAGGAACCGTCCGGCCTGCACCGAGCCGCCGTTCGCGTTCAGGTACTCCTCGCTCGTGCCCCGGATGATCACGCTCTCCAGCTCGACGTTGCCGCGCGCCACCTTGCCGCGGACGCCGGACATGGGGGCGACCGACAGGGCGAGCTGGGACTCGCGCTGGACGGCCTTGAGCTCCTCCACCGTAATCTTCTTTCGGTTGCGGTACATCCACCAGGTGTCGTCGCTCTGGATCCAGGGATGGCGGTCCACGTAGAGCGTGTGGGCGCCCAGGAACTGGATCTGCTCCTCGAAGCTGCGGTCGAGCCCCTGGATGATGGCCACGATGGCGATCACCGTCGAGACGCCGATGACGATCCCCAGCGTGGTGAGGAAGGTGCGCAGGCGCGCGCCCACGAGCGCCCCGAAGGCGATGCGGAAGCCCTCGACGAGCTCCGCCCAGGCGCGGCGGGCCCTCTTCACGCGACCGCCCCGTGGTGCGGCGGCTGGAGCGGGGGTGCGCCGATGGTCGCCACCTCGGCGCCCGGGCCGTCGGCCACCACCTTGCCGTCGGAGAGCCGGATGGCGCGCGGGCAGCGGGCCGCGAGGCGCGGCTCGTGGGTGACGAGAAGGATGGTGTGGCCACGCTGGTTCAGCTCCCCGAAGAGCCGGATGATGTCCTCGCCGGTGGCGCTGTCCAGGTTGCCGGTGGGCTCGTCGGCGAGCAGCAGAGAAGGGTTTCCCACCAGCGCCCGGGCGATGGCGACGCGCTGCCGCTGCCCTCCCGAGAGCTCGTTGGGCTTGTGGTGCATGCGATTTCCCAGCCCCACCGACTCGAGCGCCTGGACCGCCTTCTCCTTCCGCTCCTTGCGGGGGAGACCGCGGTAGACCAGCGGCAGCTCCACGTTGGCGAGCGCGGTGGATCGGGAGAGCAGCTGGAAGGTCTGGAAGACGAAGCCGATCTCGGTGTTGCGCAGGTCGGCCAGCTGATCGTCGCTCATCTTCTCGACGTCGTTGCCGTTGATCCGGTAGGAGCCGCCGGTGGGGGTGTCGAGCGCGCCGATGAGGTTCATGAGCGTGGACTTGCCGGAACCCGACTGCCCCACCACCGCCACCCACTCCCCGCGCCGGACGTCGAAGGAGACGCCGTCGAGGGCGCGGACCTCCTCCTCCCCGACCTTGTAGTGGCGGGTCAGGTTCTCCACCGAGATGAGGGGGGCCTCGGTCACGACCCGCTCGCTTCCTTCTTGGTCTTGGTCTCGCCCGACACCTTGGGCCCCGCCTTCTCCTTGTCCTTCTCGGGCTTCTCGGTCTTGACGGGCTTGCCGTCGGCGAGCTCGCGCGAGAGCAGCTTGTAGGGCCCCTCCACGATCACCTCGCCCTCCTTCACGCCGGACACGAGCTCGATGTCGTTCTCGCTGGCGAGGCCGGTCTCGACCCGGCGGACCCGGGCCTTGCCCTCCTCGACCACGAAGACCACCTTCTGGAGGGGCTCGCGCGTGGCCTTCTTGACCCCCGTCGCCGCGGGCGCCGCCTCGGGGGCCCCGCCGTCCTTGGGATCCTTTCCGGCCGCGAGCTGCTTCTCGGTGCGCACCGTGACCGCCTGGAGCGGGACGATGAGCGCCAGGTCGTGGGTCTCGGTGGAGATGGTGGCCTGCCCGCTCATGCCCGGCAGCGCGCCCGGCACGGGCACGGTGAGCGCGATGCGGACCGGGAAGGTGGTGACCTCGGCGTCGGTCCCGGCGTTCTTCACCGTGGCGTTCTTGGCGATCTCGATGACCTGGGCAGGGAACTTCCGGTCCGGGAAGGCGTCGATCTCGATCTCGGCGGCGTCCCCCTCGTGCAGGTGGACCACCTCGTGCTCGCCCACCTCGACCTTCATCTCCATGCTGGAGAGGGTGGCGATGATGACGATGGGGTCCTCGTTGAAGTCGGAGCCGCGCACCCGCTCGCCCACCTGCTTCAGGCGGGAGGTGAGGATGCCGTCGATGGGGGCGGTGAGGGTGGTGAAGGAGAGCAGGAAGCGGGCCTCCGCCAGGCTCGCGCTGGCGTTCCGGATGCGGTCCTTGGCCGACTGCACGCGGGCGGCGGCGCCGTCACGCTCGGCCACGATCTTCTCCAGCTCGGCGGCGCTGGCGCTGTCCTGCTTGACGAGCTTCTCCACGCGCTTCACGTCGGCCTCGAGCCTGGCCAGGTTGACCTCCTCCACCGACAGGTCCGAGCGGGCGCTCTGCTCCATGGCCTCGCGCTGGTGCAGCTGGGCCTCGTAGCGCCGCGAGTCGATGCGCCCGATGTACTGCCCCTTCTTGATCTTGTCCCCCTCGCGCACCGGCAGGTCGAGCAGGTCGCCGGAGAGGTTGGAGGAGAGCTTCACCTGCGTGGCGGCCTGGAGCTTTCCGGCGGCCGAGACCTTGCGGGTGATGGGCCCCTTGCGGACCGTCGAGGTCTGCACGGTGACGGGCGGGTCCTTCTTGGGGGCGAGCGACGCGCCCACGATGCCGACGACGGCGAGCACGAAGACGGCGACGATGATGCGCTTGGTCCAGGACATGGAACGGGCTTCCTTTCGGCTACAGCGCGCCGCCCACGGCGCGGTTCAGGTCGGCGCGGGCGATGATGGCGTCGATGCGGGCCTGGAGCAGGACGAGCTCGGCCCGGGTGAGGTTGAGAAGCGCGTCGCGGACCTCGACCTGGGTCCCGGCGCCGGCGTCGTAGCGCCGCTCGGCGAGGGTCATGTTCTCCCGGGCCGACCGGAGGTTCTCCTCCGCGAGCACGGCCGAGGTGGAGAGGGTCTGGTAGCCGACGCGGGAGCGGGCGATCTCGCTCGTGACCGTCAGTAAATTTTGCTCGGAGACCAGCCGGATCCGCTGGTCGTTCAGGTTGGCGCGCTGGACGTTGGCGCTCGTGGTCCGCCCCTCGAAGAGGTTCCAGTTCACCGCGATGCCGAAGGTGGCCACGTACTGGCCGGTGGGGTCCCCCCACACGCCCTGCGGGCCGGCGATGTACGGCCCCTGGCGGTTGTAGCTCGCCTGGGCCGACACGTTCGGATAGTAGCCGGCATGGGCGGAGCGGATCTCCTCGGAGGCGGCCTGGATCCTCTGCTCGTCGGCGTTGAGCAGGGGACGCTTGCGCCGGGCCAGGTCCACCAGGGCCGCCTGCACGGGGGGCTCCCGGAACGCCACCTTGTCGAGGTCGACCGGCGGGACGACCCTCAGCTCGGGATCGGCGCCGCGGCCCAGCGCGAGGGAGAGCGCCACCCTGGCGTCGCTCACCCGGGCCAGCTGCTGCTCGGCCGAGATGCGGTCGTTGCCGAGCGTGACCCGCGCCGCCCAGGTCTCGCTGCGGGGGGCGCGGCCGGCCTCGTAGAGGGCGTCGGTGCGCCGGACCAGGATCTCGCTGCGCTGCACCGCCTCCTGCAGCACCTTGAGGCTGCGCTCGGCGCGAACGACCTCGTAGAACCGCCTGGTGACGTCGAAGGCCACGTTGAGCGAGGCCTCGTCGTAGGTCTTGTCGGCGGCGCGCAGCAGGGCCTTGGCCCGGGCGATCGTGGCCCAGTTCCGCATGCCGTCGAAGATGGGGACCCTGAGGGTGAGGCCGAGGGCGTACTGCTCGACGTAGTTCGCCGGCAGCGACTGCAGATCCTGCTTGTAGCCGATGTCGATCACGGCGCCGGACGGGTCTCTCACCAAGACGATGCTCGCGATGTCCTGGACGCTTGGCGCCGTGTACTGGCCTCCGAAGGTGGCGTCCAGATCGAGACGGGGCAGCACGCCGGCCCAGCTGGCGTACTCCTCCACGCCCACCAGCGCCCGGTCGGTCCCGGCGATCTTGAGTTCCACGTTGGATCGGGCGGCCGAGGCCAGCGCCTCGTCGAGCGTGATGGGCCCGGTGTCGGCCGCGGCGATCGCGAGGGGAAGCAGGAGCAGGATCGGGTGCATGTCTACCTCGGGCCCCCCAGGGTGGGGAGCGCCACCTGGAAGACCGCCACGTAGGAGAGCCAGAGGACGACCACGGTCACGAGCGCGCGCCGGACCGGGACCTTCGCCACGCCGGCCATCCCGGCGGCCACGATCCAGACCGACCAGATCGCGAACAGGTCCATCGCCCCGAGGAACGAGGCGAGCGGGCCGGTCATGCCCGCCGGGAGGAGCACGCCCAGGTTGCCGGGCAGGACGGAGGCGAGCTGCTCGACCGGGATCGTCTTGCGCATGAGCAGCGCGGGCACGCTCAGGATCCCCTCGATGGCCCCGGGCAGGAGCGCCCAGCACGCCACCGTGAAGGTCTGGGGGAAGCCGGGCTTGTCGCCGACCACCCGGAAGGCCAGCCAGAGCCCGAACGCGGCCAGGAGCGCGGAGAGCCCGGTGCCGAAGGCGGCCCCGGTGTAGGCCGCCAGCGCGCCCACCTTGCGCCCCTGCTCCAGCTTCACCTCCCGGTCGTGGGGGGTCATCTGGGCCGCGCCCTCGCTCCGGTCGAGCGCGTCAGCGACGGCCCGCTCGAAGTCGATGCGCGGCACGGCCACGATGGCGAAGATCAGCGCCGCGGCGGTGGCGAGCAGGAGCGGCACCCAGTACTGCCGCTGCTCCGCGGCGCGGGGGAGCTGGGTGGTGGGGTGGAGGAGGGGGGACTGGGCGAATCGTTCGGCGGACATTGGTCTCCCGTCTGGGACCGACGCTCCAACGGATGGGGCGCGACCTTATTTCAGAGGGAAGGTCGAGGTGGTGGGGGAAAGTGTGGCCGTGCTCTTACTGCGAAAACGGCCGTCGCGCCACGATTCCGAGGGGTTACCCCCATGCGTTACCGGTGCGCCGCGATCTCCAGCCGCCGCCCGAAGACCTTGCGAAACAGGACACCCTCCCGCTCCGCATCCCAGATCTCCAGGTCGATCGGCCCCCGCGACCGGAGCGAGATCCGGACCGCCCCTCCGGAACCCTGGACGCGGACCCCCTTCACGAGCTGGTGGTGGCTTCGGTCGCAGGAATCGGCGAGGCGAAGCAGGGTGGCGAGCTTGCGGACGGTGCGGAAGTCGGCCGGCGTGAGCACGGCCAGGTCGGGGCGGTCCCGGTCGGGCGGGCTGCGCCGGTGGTACCGGGCCACGAGCGCCACGATCTCCCGCTCCTTGTCGGAGAAGCCGGGGATGTCGCCGTTCGCGATCAGGTAGAAGGTGTGCTTGTGGTGCCTGGAGTAGCTGACGGCGCTCCCCACGTCGTGGAGCAGCGCCGCCGCCTCCATGACGGGGCGGGCCGAGGCGGGCAGGCCGTGCAGGCTGGCCAGTTCGTCGAAGAGCGTGAGCGCCACCCGAGACACCTGATCGGCGTGGGCCTCGTCGAACGCGAAGCGGCGTCCAAGCGCCCGGGCGGCCTCGCCCGTGCTGGCGTCGGGCGCGTGGCGGGCCTGCCGCTCCAGCATGTCCACGAGCAGCCCTTGCCGCAGCCCGGTCTCGACCGCGGTCACGCTCTCCAGGCCGAGCGCGCCCATGAGCGCCTCCAGCACCACCGCACCGGCCACGACGATCTCCCCGCGGCGGGCGTCGAAGATGCGCCGCCGCTCGTCGAGCCCCATGTCGGCGAGCACGCCGACGGCGCGCCGGATCCGCTTGCGGGTGGCCACCTTGCCGCCGCCCTCGGCGGCGAAGGAGACGATGGTGCCGATGGTCCCCGAGCTGCCCAGCGCGCGGTGCGGGTGGGCGAAGCGCGGGAGCGAGCGCTGGAAGGCCTCGGCCGCGAAGGTGCGCATGAGCTCGAGCTGTTTCGGCGACACCTTTCCCATCGAGTCGAAGGTCTCGGCGAGCCGCACCGAGCCGATGGCCACGCTGTAGAGGCTCGTGGGGTGGTCGCCCACCGCGACCGCGATCTCGGTGGAGCCGCCGCCGATGTCCACGACCAGGTTCCGGGCCCGCGGGGGCTGGCCGCGCAGGACGCCGAGCGCGATGAGGCGCGCCTCCTCCTTGCCGGAGATGACCTCGAGCTCGAGCCCGGTGGCGGCGCGCACCCGGGCCACCACGTCGGGGCCGTTCTTGGCCTCGCGGACGGCGCTCGTCGCCACCGCCCGGACCAGCGCCCGGTGGCGGCGGGCCAGGGCCGCGTAACGCCGGAGCGTGGAGAGGAGCCGCTGCTCGACCTCCTTCGGGATGCGGCCGGTCTTGAAGACCCCTTCGCCGGGGCGGACGGGGTCACGCTCGGTGTGGACGAAGTCGAACGAGCCGTCGGGGAGCGGCCGGGCCAGCTCCAGCCGGACCGCGTTGGTGCCCACGTCGATGGCGCCGAGGATCCGGGAGTGGGGCCCGCGGGAGGGGGATGCGCTGCGCGAGGTGGGCACGGGATTCCAGGTTACCGCGCCGATGCCCGAGATGCCCTCCGAATCGGGGAATGGCTCCCTTTCGTCTCGGGCGCGGAGGAACTCCGCCGCTAGAATGAACGGATGCGCCTCGTACTCGCCGTCGCCGCCTGGGCGCTCGTCTCGACCTTCCCCCAGGGGAAGCTCTACCGGATGGAGCGGGAGGAGAGCGACCTCGTCGCCCTCCGGGCCGAGGGGCGCATCCAGGCTCCGGCCTGGGCGGTCCGGGACGTGCTCCGTCGCGGCTTCGAGAGCGACCGGATCTCCCCCTACCTGGCCCAGCGCAAGGTGCTCCACGCCGAGGGCTGCCGGCCGGGGGCGAAGGACCTCCCCGGTTGCAAGAAGGTGTGGGTCTACGAGCGGTACGAGCCGCCCCTCATGAGCGCCCGCGACTACGCCTTCCACATGGAGGTCGCGGTGGACGACGTGGACGACGGCGGGGACTTCGAGCTCCGCTGGCAGCTCGACGAGCGCCACGGCGCGCCGCCCGAGGGGGCCGTCCACATGCGCCGGAACACCGGCGCCTGGGAGATCTCCCCGTCCGGCAGGGACGAGAGCAGGTTCACCTACCGGATCGACATCGACCCGGGCGGCAGCGTGGCCAGCTGGATCGTCAACATGGCGAACAAGTCGCAGGTGCCGTCGGTGATCGCGGCCGTCGAGGACGAGGCCCGGAAGCGGGTCGCGGCCCGGGCCCAGAAGTAGGAGGGGGCATGCGCATCGCCGTCGTCGGAGCCGGGGCAGTGGGAGGCGTCTTCGGGGGACTCCTGGCCCACGCCGGGCACGAGGTCGCGTTCGTGGCCCGGGGCGAGCACCTCGAGGCCATCCGGGCCGGGGGGCTCAAGGTCCACGGCCCCTGGGGAACGCACCTGGTCCATCCGCGGGCCGCTGCCGAGCCCGCCGCCCTGGCGGCCGCGGGCCCCTTCGACGCCGTGCTGGTCTGCGTGAAGGCCGGGCAGGTGGCGGAGATCGCCCCGTCGCTCCGCGCGCTGGTCGGGGAGGGGACCGTGGTCATCCCCCTGCAGAACGGGGTCGAGGCCGCCGGGGTGCTCTCCGGGGTGCTCGGTGCGGAGCGGGTGGCGGGAGGCCTGTGCCACGTCTTCGCCTGGCGCGAGGGACCGGGCGAGGTGCGGACCACGGGCGCCCCGCTCCAGGTCACGATTGGTGAAATCGGCCGGCCCCCGGGCCCGAGGCTCGCCCGGCTGGCCGAGGCGATCCGCGAATCCGGCGCCGGGGCGGTGCTGGCCGCCGACGTCGAGGCCGCGGCCTGGGAGAAGTTCCTCTTCATCGACCCCTTCGGAAGCGTCGGAGCCGTCACCCGGGCGCCGCTCGGGGTGACCCGGTCGGAGCCCAGGACCCGGGCCCTGCTCGTCGCCGCGGTGGAGGAGGTGGCGGCGGTCGCCCGGGCGCGGGGCGTGGCCCTCCCGGCCGACGCGGTGGCGCGGACCCTGGCCCGCTACGACGAGCTGCCGGCCGAGGCCACCGCCTCCATGCAGCGGGACGTTGCCGCCGGCCGCCCGTCCGAGCTGCACGAGCAGACCGGCGCGGTGGTGCGCCTCGGGGAGGCCGCCGGAGCCGCGGTTCCCGTCCACCGGCTCCTCTACGCCGCCCTGCTCCCCCAGGAGGCAGCGGCGCGCCGGGTCGGGTCGGGGTAGAGTCGCCGGATGTCCTGGACGACCCTCCGCGTGGCCAGCCTGGCCGCCCTCGTCACCCTCGCCTCCGCCTGCGACCAGGCGCCGCCCCCCCCGACCATCGTCGTCACCGTGGCGCCGGAGGTGGCGGCCGTCGATCCCGGGAAGACCCAGCCCTTCGTGGCCACGGTCTCCGGCATCGCCAACCAAGCGGTGGTCTGGTCGGTGACGGAGGCGGGCGGAGGCACAGTCACCGCCGCCGGCATCTACACCGCCCCCGCGGCCAGCGGGACCTACCACGTGGTGGCGACGAGCCAGGTGGACCGGACCCGCCAGGCCACCGCCACGGTCTACGTGGGTGGCTCCGGGACCTGCCTCCTCAACACGCCCCAGCCGAGCGCGCTGCCCGCGGCGCAGGTGGTCTCGCTGGGCACCCATGCGGTCGGCGACACCGTGACCTTCGCCGTCCCCGCCGGGACCGGGAGCGTGACCATCCTGCAGCAGGGGGTGGAGCAGCTGGCCGCCCGGTCGGTCACCTGGAGCGGGGTGCGGCTCGAGAACACCGTCGTTCCACTCACGGTGAGCGTGGACGGCGTGAAGTACTTCGACGACTCGATCATTCCCCCCGACGACCCGGCAGAGTGGGGACCGCCCGACGGCACCGGGGTGGGCGCCATCTATTCGTACATCCCGTCCCCCTGGACCGGGGCCATGACCGTGCCCAACACCTCGAGCGCCCTCCAGTACGTGGCGGACCACGGCGGGGTGCCGTCCGGAACCTGGTCGGTGGTGGTGAACGACTACGCCGCGGAGTGCAAGGCGCTGGGCCCGCCCGGCTGCCTGGTGGGCGACGGGACGACCGCCTACCCGGACGGCCGGTACGACGTGACGGTGCTGGTGAAGCCCGGCGCGGTGGCCTCCACCGGGACCATGGACGTGAACCTCCACCTGGTGACCAACCGCTACACGGCGGCCAGCGCCGCCGCCGACCCCTCGATGGCCCGCATGCGCGAAACCCTCGCGACCTACCTGGCCCGCGCCGGGATCGCGCTGGGGGCGGTCAACTTCGTGGACGAGTCGGCCACGGTGAAGGCCCGCTACGCCGGCGGCGTGAGCGTGGACGACCTCTCCCCCTGCGGCGAGGTGGCCACCGTGCTGCGCCTGGCGGTCCCGGGGAACGCCATGAGCCTCTTCCTGGTGAACAGCCTGACCACCTCGCTGGGCGGCTACACGGTGGTCGGCCAGGACGGGACCATCCCCGGGCCGGCGTCGGTGGGAGGGACGGTGGCGAGCGGGGCGCTGGTGTCGATCGAGGACCTGGCGCAGACCATCACTCCAACGTCCTGCCAGGGGGCCATCGACCTCAGGGCCTGCGGGGCCGACATGACCGCCTACATCGGCGCCCACGAGACCGGCCACTTCCTCGGCCTCTACCACGTCACCGAGAGCGCCGGCACGCTCTTCGACCCGGTCAAGGACACGCCCCTCTGCCAGGTCTCGGTGTGCGCGCCCGGCAAGGTGGAAGTGGTGAACGCCGAGTGCACGAAGCAGCTCGTGGACCCGGCCAGCACCTGCGGCGGCGGCGACAACCTCATGTTCTGGCTGGTGGACCAGGTGCTCTCCACCGGGACCATCTCGGCCCAGCAGTCCAGCATCGTCCGGGCCAGCCCGGCCGTCCGATAGGAGCCCGCCATGCACGCCGCCACAGCGCTCCTCGCCGTCCTCCTCCAGGCCGCTCCCGCCATGACCGATGCGGAGGTGAGGGGGCGCGTCGAGGCCCTGCTCGGCGCCATCGACCGTCCCATCCGCGCCGAGCAATGGAAGGCGCTCGGCCCCGCGGCCATCCCGGTGCTCGTCGAGGTCGCGGCCGGGGGCGACCAGATGCCGTCGAGGCGGTCCAAGGCGCTCGGGGCGCTGGCCGCCGTGGACCCCGGCCAGGCCGAGCCGCTGGCCCGCGCGCTCGCCGACGCCGACGGCGCACCGCTCACCGTCCGCGAGACGGCGGTGCGGGTGCTGGGGCGGATGCTCCCCCCGGCGGGGCTCCGCGCTGCGCTGGCGCCGGTGCTGCGGGCTGCGCCGGATGCGGCGCTGCGGGCCGTGGCCGCCGAGACCCTGGCGCGCCACGCGCCCGGGATGGCCTGCCCCGAGGTGATGGACCAGGCCTCGCTCGAGCCGGCCCTCGACCGGGTGGCCTTCGAGCGGGCCGCGGCGCTCTGCTCCGGACGCTAGATCGGCCGCCGGGCCGGGCTCCGGGTCAGATGGTGTCCCAGGTGTAGCCTTCCTTCTCGAAGGCGTGGTCAGCCACCAGCTTCACCAGCTCGTCGTCGTTGTCGTCGATGCGGTTCAGGTTGCTGCGCATGCGGCGGCGGGCCCGGCCGGCGAAGATTTCCAGGATGGCGAGCTCCTGCGCCGCGCCCTCCTCCCCCCTGGCCTCGACGGCGGAGTTGACGCGCGAGAGCACGGTGGAGAGGACGAAGAGGTCGATGAGGATGTCGGCCAGCCGGTGGGTGGCGAACTGCTTGCCCACCACCTTGCCCCCGTGCTTGCGGAGGATCCGGTCGGCGGCCAGCGCCACGTCGCGGGTGCCCTCCTCGACCACGGTGGCCGCCTTCTTCACCGCCGGTACGAGCAGGGTGAAGCTGCGCCGCTCGCCCACCAGGCCAGTGGCCAGCGAGGCCCGCTTGCGGGCGTAGCCGGAGAGGACGCCGAAGCCCTTGATGGGGTCGGCCACCCCGCTCTTCACCACCCCGGCGATCTCCTTCAGTTGCTGCCCCACGTCGTTCATCGCCATGAGCGCGATGAAGAGCCGCAAGATCTCGTTGGTCCCCTCGAAGATGCGGTTGATGCGGCTGTCGCGCATCGCCTTCTCGTAGGGGAACTCCCGCATGTAGCCGTTGCCGCCGGCGACCTGCAGGGCCTCGTCGGAGGTGCGCCAGAGGGCCTCGGTGGCGAAGACCTTGGAGATGGCCGCCTCCACCGCGTAGTCCTCGTACCCCTGGTCGATGAGGCCGGCCACCATGCTCACCACCGACTCGGCGGCGAAGGTGTCCACCACCATGATGCCCACCTTCTCCTTGATCATGCCGAACTCGGAGATGGGGCGGCCGAACTGCTGCCGCTCCACCGCCTGCTTGGCCGAGAGCGCGATGAGCCGCTTCATGCCCCCCACTGCGCCGCCACCCAGGCCGGTGCGGCCGGAGTTGAGGATGCGCATGGCGGCCTTGAAGCCCTGCCCCACGCCACCCAGGACGTGGTCGCCGGGGACGCGCACCTCGTCGAGGCGCACCGTGGTTGTCGAACTGGCCCGGATCCCCATCTTGTCCTCGTGGGGGCCGGTGGAGACGCCGGGCAGGTCGCGGGTGACGACGAAGGCGGTCAGCGCCGCCTTCCCCTTCGACTGCACGTCCGGGGTCTTGGCGAAGACCGTGAAGAAGTCCGCCATTCCCCCGTTTGTGATCCAGATCTTCTCGCCGTTCAGGATCCAGTCGTTGCCGTCGCGCCGCGCCGTGGTGCGGACCGCGGCGGCATCGGAGCCGGCGCCCGGCTCGGTGAGGCAGAAGGCGGCGATCATCTCTCCGGTGGAGAGCTTCGGCATCCAGCGGGCCTTCTGCGCGTCGGTGCCGAAGAGGAGCAGGCCGCGCATGCCGATGGAGCTGTGTGCACCCACGGTGAGGGCCACCGAGCCGTCGAACTTGGCGATCTCCTGGAGCACGCGGGAGTAGGCCGTGGAGCCGAAGCCGATCCCGCCGTGGGCCTCCGGGATGACGAGGCCGAAGAGGCCGAACTGGCGCAGCTCCTCGAGGAAGGCGCCGGGCATCTCGGCCTTCGCGTCCCACTCCCGGAACTCCTTCTCCCGGCCGCCGAGCAGCTGCCGCACCGAGGCGAGCACCTGGCCGAGCGTCTCCTTCTCCCCTTCGGCCATCTCCGGGAAGGGGACGATGATCTCTTCCTCGATCTCCCCCATGCAGAGGGACTGGACGTAGCTGGCGGTCTTCCGGTCGGGCACGGGATCCTCCTGATTCGAGAATCAACATTTTGACGCGACGCGGTAGCCGATGCAACTGGGAAACAGGCCGGGTCACATCAGCTTGTAGACCAGGACCAGTTCCGTGAAGGTATCCCAGGGGTTGGCCAGCGGCTGGTAGCCGGCCGCCCAGGAGAACCCGGCCGGCGGGGGCCTCGGCGCGGGTGCGGAGTCGTAGAGCGCCCGGAAGCGGAAGCCCATGCTCCCGTCGCCGAAGATCTTCCAGGTCACGCCCAGCTTCCCGACGGCCCGGTTGTCGCCGAACGCGCCCACGCGGCCGGTGGGGGTGTTCTGCTCGCTCAGGTTGCCGAGGTACTCGACGCTGGCGTTGTAGGAGAGGTCCTTGGTCGGGTTCCCCAGGTAGCCCAGGAAGGCGCGGACCGCGGCGAAGTTGATGGAGTTCGGGTCGCCCACCACGTAGCGCTGGTACGAGTAGTCGAGGCCGGCCTCGCCGATGAGCTCGCCCGTGGCATTCCGGAACAGGACGCGTGAGTAGCCGGCCTGCACGCTGCCCACGAACTGCTTGCCCGCCGGGATGTCGCCGCCCGCGAGGATGAGCCCGTACACGCCGTTCATCGGGTCGAAGAAGTGGTCGTAGCGGAGCCGGGTGCCCCAGGCCTCGGAGACCGACTGGGTGATGTCCAGGACCTCGTTGGGAGTGATCACCCCGTCCGCCGGGTCGTTGTCGACGGCGGTCTGCACGGTGCTGCGCTGGAAGGCGACCGTGGCGTCGAAGGTCAGGAGGTCGCTGTCCCCGAAGCGGTGCGAGACCATCCCCGCGCCGGTGAAGTTGACGCTCTGTGCGTTTCCCGTGGTCATGCCGAAGCCGGCCGTGACCGACGCCGCCCAGGGCGGAAGCTTCGCCACGTCGTCGGCCTTCCCGTGAGCGAACTTGGGGTCGTCGGCCCGTGCGGGGGCGGGGACGAGGTGGAGAGCCGCGGCCAGGGCTCCGAGCAGGAAGAAACGGCCGGACTTGGTGGCTGGTTGGAATCGCATTTTCGAACCCCTCCGGGAAAAGGACGCCGGGGATGGTAGTCGAACCGGCTCGCTAGCGCTCCTCGATGTCGATGCGCCAGCCCATCTGCTCCTCGGCGTCGGCAGCCAGCGCCCGGCCCGGCGCTCCGCCGGAGAGGCCGGCCCGGACGCGGACCCAGGCCGAGAGCGCCCAGAGCTCCTCCGGGGGAACGGCGGCGTACGACGGCATGGGGGTCCCGTCGAGGCCGGTCGCGAGGGTGAGCCAGAGATCGGGGAGCGAGTTCCCGCGCCGGAAGCGCCCCGCCGAGAAGGGCAGCGGCCGGATGGGGGTGCCTCCGTCGCGGCGCAGCGTCGGCGCCGACGGTCCGTCCCCCTCGCCGGCCTCCCCGTGGCACTTCCCGCACCCGTTCTGGACCCAGGCGGCCGCCCCGAGCGCGACGAGCGCCGGGGTCTCGGCCGGCGCCGGCGGGACCACCACCGGATCTCCCGCCCCCTCCTCCCGGAAGCGCGGCGAGAAGGACTTCACGTGCTCCACCACCGCCCAGCGCTCGGCGTCCCCGAGCCAGTTCCAGGGGATCATGGCCGTGCCGTGCACGCCCCGGGAGACGGTGCGGAAGAGGTCCAGGTCGGTGGGCAGGGCCCCGGTCGGGGTGGAGCGGAACCCGTATACACCCTTGGTGAAATCGCGGGCCGGCACGGTGAGGCGCGCGGCGTGGATGCCCTTGCCGTTGCCGTTCACGCCGTGGCAGGGGATGCAGCGGAGCCGGTAGACCTCCGCGCCCAGCGCCAGGAAGCCCCGGTCCACCGGGGGGCGAGCCGCGGCCGGTGCGCCGTCGGGGGTGGCCCCGGCGAGCCAGAGGCGCACGCCGTCCTGGGCTGCCGGGGGGATGCCGCGGGTGGCCGGGGGAGGCCTCTCGCAGGCGCAGAGGGCCGCGGAGAGCAGGAAGGGGATGGCGAACGGTCTGCGCACGCGCCGAGTCTAACCGGCCCCGCCGCCCTGCGCGGCCCGGGGAGCCCGGCGTCAAACCCGATCGGGGGTGCCGTTTTGGGGGGGCGCTCCTCGACGAGACGCACTACATTTCGCGACATGCGCCCTGTCCGCCGCCTGATCAAGACGGAGATCGTGCTCCCGCAGTCTCGGGCGGGACGGGCGCTCGTCATCGGCGGCCTCGTCGCCGGGGGCACGGTAGCGGTGATGATGGTCGCCCTCTTCACGGCCTTCATCTTCGAAACGGTCCGTACGTACAGGTAGCGACCCGTTCCGCTGGCGGGGAATTGCCGCCGCCTGCTAGTGTTCCGGGACCGAGGGGAGCGTCTTCGTGTCGAACGTCGGGGCCTTCGTCCAGAATCCGCGCAAGTTTCCGAGGGTCCAGGCCAGGTACCGCGTGGTGGTGAGCCACGCGGGCGCCGGGTGGTCCGCGGAGACCTACGACATCTCGGCCACCGGCTGCCAGATCGTCACTCCCCGTCTCCTCCAGATCGGCTCGGCGACCAAGCTGGTCATCGAGGTCCCGAATCTCCCCCCGCCGCTCTCGGTGTTCGGCTCGGTGGCCTGGGTGGCCGACCAGGGGCGCATCCGCGCGGGGATCGTCTTCGCCGAGCGGCAGCCCGACGGGGACCCCTCGGCGTGGTTCAAGAAGCTGCTCGCCAGCCAGCCCGGCATCGAGGGCTCGATGCGGAAGCTGCCCGAGCGGCTCCCCATGGAGACGAAGCTCTTCCTCCGGCCGCCTCCGCAGTTCATCTTCGACTTCGGCCCGGACGAGGTGGGGCTCCTCAGGGCGCTCGGCGACGGGACCACCATCGCCAACCTGGTGCGCGCGGGCCCCTTCACGGCGACCCAGGTGGCGCGGATGGTCTTCGCGCTGCTCGAGCAGAAGGTCATCACCCTCTCGCTCGGCGAGGCGGCCCCGGCCTGGAAGTGGAAGGCCGCGCTCGCCGACTTCGAGTCCCAGGGTGGCGAGCGGCAGCCCGCGTCGGCGCCTGCCCCACGGCCGGCACCTCCGCCCCCACCGGCTCGCGCTGCCGCCGCAGCCGTGGCAACTCCCGCTCCCGCCCCGGTCGCTCCCGCTCCCGCAGCCGCGCCGTCAGCCCCCGCTGCAGCGCCACGCCCCCCGGTGGTCCGCACCCCGGAGGCCCAGGAGTGCCTCGATCTCGCCGTCTCCGCGGTCTCGATGGGGGAGATCTCGACCGCCATCGGGCTCCTGCGCCGGGGCCTCCAGCTCTCGCCACGCGACCCGGAGATCTCCGCCCTGCTCGGCCAGCTCGCCTTCCGCGACCGTCAGGTGGGGCAGAAATAGTCCCGTCCGGCATGCCATCGCTCCCCTTCGACGCCACCTGGCGGAGGGCCTGGGCCGATCCTGGGTTCCGCTGGCGGCTGCTGCTCACCCCGCCGGCGCTCGTGGCCACGCTCTCGGCGCTGGCCGCGCTGGTGAAGTGGGTGGAGCGAAGGCCCGGCGCGATCCTGGCCGACCCGGTGCTGGCGCTTCTCCCCCCGCGCGACGTCACCTGGCCCATCTTCACCCTGATCTACGTGGGCATCCTGCTCGCGGTCTCCCTGCTGGTCCGCATGCCGGTGCGCCTCCTCCTGGGCGTGCAGGCCTACGTCGTGATGGCGCTCCTCCGGATCGTCGTGATGTGGGCCACCCCGCTCGACCCGCCGCCCGGGATGATCGTGCTCGAGGACCCGCTGGTGCAGCTCTTCGGGGGCGCCTCCCTTCCTCTCACCCGCGACCTCTTCTTCTCCGGCCACACCTCCACGATGTTCCTGCTCTTCCTCGCCGTCCCCGGGAGGCCCGCCAAGGCCTTCTTCATGGCCTGCACCGCCAGCGTGGCCCTCCTCGTCCTGGTGCAGCACGTCCACTACGCGGTGGACGTGCTCGCCGCCCCGGCGTTCGCCTATGCCGCCTGGCGGATCGCCCGGAAGGGTTGGCCCTCGGCGGGGGGCGCCCGGAAGTGAGGTTCCCCCGTGATCCCTGGCCGCGTAGGATCCGGGGATGCCAGAGGGTTCGACTCCTGTCCCGGGTTCCCGGCCCCGCGTCCTCGTCGTGGACGACGAGAAGGTCGTGCGCCGGGCGCTGCAGCGGATCCTGGAGCGGGACGGCCACAAGGTGACGCTGGCCGAGTGCGGCCAGGAGGCAATCGACCTCTACGGCGCGCACTGGGAGGAGATCGACGTGGTGGTGCTCGACGTCATGATGCCCGACGTCGATGGGCGCGAGGTGCTCCGCCGCATGCGCGAGCTGAATCCGGACGTCCGGGTCATCCTCTCCTCCGGCTTCACGGTCGAGAGCGATCCCACCCTCTCGGTGGCCGGGACCTGGGTCCTGCAGAAGCCCTACACGCCCGACCAGGTGCGGGCTTCCATCGCCGACGCCGCGGCCGGGACGAAATAGGCCGGAGGTCCGTGCGTAGGCACTGGAACCCCGGAGGTTCCACCTTGCGTCCGTCCGCCCCGCTCGCCATCCTCGCCGCCCTGGCTCTCCTCGCCGCGACCCCAGCCCGCGCCGGTGACTGCAACGTGGAGGTCGGGCCCAACGACCGGGTGTCCCGTGGGGAATCGCTGGTCATCCGCTCCGGCGAGCAGGTGGAGAATGCCGTCGCCCTCCACGGCGATCTCACGGTCGAGGCGGGAGCGGTGGTGGAGAAGGCGGTGGCCGTGGGTGGCTCGGTCACCATCCGCTCCGGCGGGCGGGTGAAGCAGGATGCGGTGGCCCTCGGCGGGGACGTCGTCGTCGAGGCCGATGGAAGGGTCGGGAAGGACGCGGTCTCGCTGGGCGGGCAGGTCCAGGAGTCGAAGGGATCGCGGATCGAGGGCAGCGTGGTCGGGCTGGCGTTCCAGGGGGGCAAGTCGTCGCTCTCCAAGGAGATCCTCAAGGGCCTCACCTCGATCAAGGGCTGCAAAATCGAGTTGAAGGGCGGGACCGGGGGGAGCGACGCGATTACAATCCGCCGTCCATGAGCACGACACCGGACGGGCGGCGGCAGTTCGCGAGCGACAACTACGCAGGCATCTGCCCGGAGGCCTGGGAGGCCATGGCCCGCGCCAACGTGGGGCACGTGCAGTCCTACGGCGACGACCCCTGGACGGCCCGGGCGGCGGACCTCCTGCGGGAGCTCTTCGAGACCGACTGCGAGATCTTCTTCGTCTTCAACGGCACCGCGGCCAACTCGCTGGCGCTGGCCTCGATGTGCCAGAGCTACCATTCCATCGTCTGCAGCGAGACCGCCCACGTCGAGACCGACGAGTGCGGCGCCCCCGAGTTCTTCTCCAACGGGACCAAGGTCCTCACCGTCGAGGGCAAGCTCGGCAAGATCGACCCCGCCGCGGTGGACTGGGCGGTGCGGCGCCGCACCGACATCCACTACCCCAAGCCCCGGGTGGTGAGCCTCACCCAGGCCACCGAGCTCGGCACGGTCTACGCGCCCGACGAGCTGAAGGCCATCTGGGCCCGGGCCAAGTCCCACGACCTGCGCATCCACATGGACGGCGCCCGGTTCGCGAACGCCGTGGCCTCGCTGGGGTGCGCCCCCAAGGAGATCACCTGGCAGGCCGGGGTGGACGTGCTCTGCTTCGGGGGCACCAAGAACGGCATGGCGGTGGGCGACGCGGTGGTCTTCTTCGACCGGAACCTGGCCCGCGAGTTCGACTACCGGTGCAAGCAGGCCGGGCAGCTCTCCTCCAAGATGCGCTTCCTGGCCGCGCCCTGGGTGGGCATGCTGGAGGGGGGCGCCTGGCTGCGCAACGCCCGCCACGCCAACGCCATGGCCGAGCTGCTGCACGGGCTCGTGAAGGACGTCCCGGGCGTCGAGGTGCTCTACCCCCGGCAGGTGAACAGCATCTTCCTCAAGCTCGCCCCGGCGGTCCGCGACGCCCTGCACGCGCGCGGCTGGCACTTCTACGACTTCATCGGCTGGGGCGGGGCGCGTCTCATGTGCTCCTGGGACACCACCGAGGAGGACGTGCGGGCCTTCGCGCGCGACCTCTCCCAGGCCGCGGCGAAGAACCCGTCGGTGCCGTGACGGTGGGGCCAGAGGCGCAGGCCTGAATCACTACGGGTGAACTCCGCCGCGCCGTCCCCGAAGGCCCCGGCCACCTCCTCGTTCTCCTCGCGGCGCAGCGTGCAGGTGGCGTAGACGAGCCGCCCGCCGGGCCGGACGTGCCGGGCGGCCCGCTCGAGGATCGAGAGCTGGAGCGCTGGAAGCGCGGCGAACGACGCCGGGTCGATGCGAAAGCGCAGGTCCGGGCCCCGCCGGAGCGTGCCCAGCTCGGAGCAGGGGGCGTCCACGAGGACCCGGTCGGCGAGGAGGCCCACGGGCGCCTCCGGGCCGTGCACGGTCACGACCGCCCCGGCATGGGCGGCCCGGGTGCGCAGCCGGGAGAGGCGGGCCTCGTCCGGGTCGCAGGCGTGGACCGTTCCGGCCGGACCGACCGCCGCCGCGAGCTGGAGTGTCTTCCCGCCGGCGCCGGCGCAGAGGTCGAGCACCGTCTCGCCGGGAAGCGCCCCCACCGCCTCGCCGACGAGCTGGCTCCCCTCGTCCTGCACCTCGAGCAGCCCCTCCCGGTAGGCGCGGAGGGCGAGCAGGTTGGGGCGGGGGGAGAGCACCTCCAGGCCGTCCGGGGCGACCAGGGTCGGGCGGGTCGCCACTCCTTCCGCGGCAAGGCGGACGGCGAGGTCGTCGCGCGAGGTCCGGGCGCGGTTCACCCGCAGGAAGATCGGACCGGGGAGGGAGAGCGCGTCGGCGAGGAGCGGGGCCTCGTCGCCCACCTCGCGCACCAGGATGTCGGCGAGCCAGCCGGGCAGGGAGTGGCGGGTCGCCAGGTCCGCGGGCGGCGCGACGGGAGGCGGCAACGCGCCGGAGGGGAGGGCGCAGAGCCGCTCGGCGTCGTCGCGACCGGCCAGGTCGCGCAGGAGCGAGGCGAGGAGCAGGAGCGGGGGCGCCGGGTCGCCAGCGTGGAAGCGGAGCCGGCGGCGCCAGAGCCCCACGCCGAAGATCGCCTCGGCGGCGGCCTGCCGGCCCCGCGCATCGAGGTCGCGGCGGGAGCGGAGGAAGCGGTCGAGGACCCGCTCGGCTGCAGCCCCGGAGAGCACCGCGCCGAGGGGCGCCGCGAGCGCGGGGGCGAGCCGGGCCAGCGCATCCCAGGGGAGGGCGCGCAGCCGGGACGCGGCCCGATCGGGCGGGGCTACTTCGCCGCCTCGACCCAGAGGAAGCCCCGGAAGTCGCCCTCGGCGTAGCCCACGGCGCGGTCGGCGGGGTAACGGGCCGCGATGGCCTCCTTCACCGTGGGTTGAAGGGATGCGGCCGGGCCGTGGCAGCCCAGGCAGGCCGACCCGACCGTGATGGGGAGCAGCACCCCGACCTTCCCGCCCAGGTCGACCGCGACGGGCTTCACCTCGGCGCCCTTCTTCCCGGCGGCGGCCTCGAGGGGCGCGCGGGTCCAGTCGGGTGGAACGTTGGCGGGGTTGCGCAGCCGGTCCGAGGTGCGCCCCATCTTCACGCCGGCGGAGGCCGAGGTCTCGCCGGCGATGCGCGCCGCGTCCCTGGCGCAGACGTCGATCGCGGCCGGGGGTCCACCCTGCTTCATCGCCTCGCCGAGGCGCGCCTGGAGCGCCTTCTGGAAGGCACGGCCAGACTCCTGGGCTTTCTCGATGGCGGAGCCCCACGCGGCCGGGGCGTCGGAGAGAGGAACGGCAGGAGCGGCCAGGACGGTGGTGAGGACGAGGGCGACGAGCAAGGGAGCCTCCGGGGCGGGTGACGGAGAAGGACTCTAGCCCAGTGGCGGCGGCCCGGGGAGTTGCCTCGGGGGGCCCTCTCTGGGACAACGGGGTCCATGTCGATCGCGCTCTACTTCGCCGGTGTCGTGCTCCTCGCGGCGGGGGTGGCCGGACTCGTGCTGCCGGTCCTCCCCGGCGCGGTTCTGCTCGTCGCCGGCGTCGTGGCGCTGGCCTGGGCCGGAGACTTCGCCATCCTGGGATGGGGCACCGTGGCCTTCGCCGGCGTGATGGGGCTCGCCATCACCGCGGTGGACTGGGCCGCGAGCATCCTCGGGGCCAAGGCCTTCGGCGCCTCGAAGTGGGCGGTGATCGGCTCGGCAGTCGGGCTCGTGGTGGGGCTCTTCCTCGGCCTGCCCGGCATCATCCTGGGGCCGGCGGTGGGAGCGCTCGCCTTCGAGTACGCCAAGGACCCGAACTTCGAGCGGGCGCTCAAGGCGGGCGTGGGGGCCTTCCTGGGCTTCGTGCTGGGGAGCGTGCTCAAGGTGACGCTCGCCTTCGTGCTCGTCGGCGTCGTGGCGCTGCGCTACCTCTTCCGCTGAGGGCGCCGCCTACCGCCGTGTGCCCCTGCCCCTCCCGCCCGCGAGCCCTGCGCGGAGCAGGGCCCCTCCCACGCCTCCGATCGCGACGACGACGCCCGTGAACCCCGCCAGCTGGGCGATGGAGGCCCAGGTGCTGGGGTGCTGCGCATCGGTCAGGCCGATGGCCAGCTTGATCACGTGGGGTGCGGGCAAGGCGGCCCAGACGATGGCCGCGGCCGGCCACCCCGAAAAGCCCCAGAGGCCGCCGATGGCCGCCGACGCCGCCAGCAGCAGGGCGACGACGACGACCGGGCTCACCTCGCCCCCGTTCGCGAAGCCGTCCACCAGGGCGATGCCGACCCCGCAGGCGATCCCGAAATCGAGGCGGGTCGGGTGGGAGATGGAGAACCTCACCCCGACGACTCTAGCGCCTTGCACCCCTCCGCGCCCCGGGGCAGAGTGCGCCGGTGCGCGACACCCTCTACGACAGCGTTCCCTTCCGCGTCCCCGAGATCGAGCATCGCTACGGGGCCAACGTCCACCTGCTCGCCGATCCGCTCATGCTCGACCTTCTCGCCAAGCTCGCGGCCAGGGAGACCGAGCAGCCCACGGTGAACAACCTGGTGGTGGACATCTACCGCGGCCTCTCCCGCGTGGTGCTGAACGCCGAGTTCCCGCGGAAGATCGTCGAGGTCCCCACCCGGATGATCGAGCACACGCCCGAGGGCGTCTGGCGCGGCCAGATCCTCGAGCCCGAGACCCGTGCGGTGACCGTGAACATCGCCCGCGCCGGGGCGGTACCGTCGCACACCGTGTACGGAATCCTCAACACGGTGCTCGTCCCGAGGCTGGTCCGGCAGGACCACATCATCATGAGCCGCATGCTGGGCGACGCCGAGCAGGTGGTGGGCGCCGGCATCGGGGGCATGAAGATCGGCGGCGACGTGGACGGGGCCTTCCTGCTCTTCCCGGATCCCATGGGTGCAACCGGGTCGTCCCTCTCCATGGCGCTCGACACCTACAAGAAGAAGGTGCCGGGCACGCCGCGGAAGATCATCGCGCTGCACCTCGTGGTCACGCCCGAGTACCTGAAGCGCATGCGGAAGGACCACCCGGAGGTGGTGGTCTACGCGGTGCGGCTCGACCGCGGGCTGTCGCCCGAGAAGGTGAAGGGCACCGTCCCCGGGACGTTCTGGGACGAGGAGAAGGGCTTGAACGACCACGACTACATCGTCCCCGGGGCCGGCGGCCTCGGCGAGGTGATGAACAACGCGTGGGTTTGACGGCGCCGGCTTCAGCCGGCGCAGGAACCACTCACGGAACCGTCTCCGGCCAGCCCTGCTTCCACTCCCACGCGCCTGGGCCTACAATTCGTCCGTGCGTCGTGCCGATGCCATCGCGTTTTTCGCCTCCCACCGGGACGACCTGCGCCGGCTCGGGATCAGCTCGCTCCTCGTCTTCGGCTCCGTCGCGCGAGACCAGGCCCGGCCCGACAGCGACATCGACCTCATCGCCGAGTTCGACCATCCGGTCGGCTACCTCGGTCTTGCCCGGGTCCAGCATGAGCTCGAGCGGCTCCTCGGCCGCAGCATCGACCTGGCCACGCCCGGAATGATCCGCCCGGAATTCCGTGACCGGATCTACGGGGAGGCCGTGCGTGCCGCCTAGAGAGTCGATGCCGTCAGCTACGCCATCGTCGTCATCGGCGAGGCTGCCAACGCGCTGAAGGACATGGGTCCCAGGCTGGCACCCGAGATCCCCTGGCCCGACATCCGTGGGATGCGGAACCAGGTCGCGCATGAGTACTTTGGAGTCGACGTGAAGGTCCTCTGGCAAACCGTGCGAGAGGACCTGCCGCCGTTGCTCGCATCCCTTCGAGCTCTTTCCGCGCGTTCCGATCCGGCTTGAAACAGCTTCCTTGAGCAAGCTTGCTGCTACATCGTCCCCGGGGCCGGCGGCCTCGGCGAGGTGATGAACAACGCGTGGGTTTGAGCAGCGCCGGCTTCAGCCGGCGCAAGAGCCACTCACTCATCCGCTTCCGGGATCACGAAGATCCCACCCCCTGACGCACGAAGGCCCCGATCGCTCGCGCGACCGGGGCCCCATCACATCACGATCACTGCCGGGTGAGAGTGACCACGGGATAATGGATCACGATCGGGGACTCGCTCTGAAGGTCATAGAAGAGCATCCGCAACTCGTTCCCTGTGGACCCGAAGTACGGGCGCAGCGGTTCGAAGGCCACCCCGTTCCAGCCGCAGATGGGCGTCAACAGGAGCTGGGAGCCCGACACCTGATAGGCGGTCGTGCTGCGCACTTCGCCCACTCCGCTGCGCCAGTCCACGACCTGCATGGTGCCCGACTGCAAGGAATAGGCGCTCCTCGCCGTCCAGGAAGTGGGGCCCGACGGTCCTGCCGGGCTGGAGTAGATGTTGCTCCCGGTCAGGATGTACGTACCCTCCACGATCGAGGCCGCCCCCAACGCCGATGTCGGCGGGCTGGACGGCACATACACTGGCTGTACTTCCGTGGCGGCGTTCACCAGGTCGTTGCACGCGCAGGCGCCGCCGGCGCAGACCATCGGGCTGTACGCGGCCAGTTCCGAGGTGGTCGTGGCCGAGGGAGTCGCCACGGCATACGTCAACGACTTCACCCGTCCCACCCCGGGCGCATACCAGGCGATGAAAACTGACGACGGGGCGTTCGAAAAGGCGATGAGGGTCGTCACCTTGAGTGCCGAGAACGTTCCAGCCGGCACGGTGACGGACTCGACTCCATTGACCGTCAGGTTCCGGGTCTGCGTGGCTACTCCCGGCGAGACGGTGGACGTCCTCGAAGCCGTCGCTCCCGGGAAGATGTCGGGCGGTAGGAGCAACGCCGGTGGGCTGTAGGCAAAGCTCGAGGTCAGCGATCCGGTTGCCGAATAGAGCAAGGAACTGACCACACCCAGGCCGCCGCCATCGGACGTCAAGGAGGAGACCTGGTAGGGGCCTTGATCGTAACGAGCCACGCCCGTCGCCTGGTTGGTGCTGGTGATTCTCCTGGTGAAAGAGGGCAGGGTGTACCCGACTGCTTCATCGGTCTGGATGGTGGGAGTGCCAGTAGAAGGCGTGACGACATAGCTTCGCGCAACAGAAGCCCCAGCCAGGTCCGGTGAGCCCGAAAATCCGCAGGCGCCCGTCGAGCAGGTGAGGCCGTTGCCGCAGCTGGTGCCGTCGGGTTGGTTGCCGGACACGCCGCAGGTCAGGAACCCGTCTGCGTCGCAGGTGGTCGCGTAGGTCTTGCACGGGTTCGCGGTTCCGGCAGGTGTGCAGGCGGTACCGGCGGCGCACGCCTGAGGTTGGCAAGTTCCGGTCGAGCAATTCATGGGGGCGTATCCCGAGAGTTCCGAGACGGTGCTACTCGACGGAGTGGCGTTCTCGAAGTTGAGCGATTTCACGAGCCCGAACCCTCGCACGAACCAGGCCACGGAGGTTCGCGGCGTGGTCGTTCCCGTGATGGTCGTTCCCGTGATGACGGTCGTGATCTTGAGGGCGGAGAACGTGCCGGCGGGTACCGATACCGACTCGATTCCGTTGACCGTCCAGGAACGGAGCTCCGTGAAGGTCGTCGTCCCGCTCGCACCTGTCCGGGTGACGGTCGACTGGGTTGTACGAGTGACGCCCGGCGTCGTGTCCGCGGGGACGATCGGTGCTGGGGGATCGTACGTGTAGGTGGAGACCGTCTCGGTGCCGCCAACGACCTCGTGCAGGACGTATCCACTCATCGAGACCGCCCCACCGGACTGGACGAGGGTCATCACCGAGTAGTTGGCGCGGTTACTCGCGGTCGACTTGATGGTCCAGGTCGGTGGCGTGTACGTGAGCGGCACGACGTCCTCGGTGAAAGCAACACCGGGGGAGGGAGGAGTGGCGCGATACCGTGACGCCATGCCGATGGGGAAGTAGTCGGTCGAACCGGACGAGCCGCAGGTCCCGGCCTGGCATGTGAGGCCCGTGCCGCAGCTGGTGCCGTCGGCCGCATTTCCGGACACGCCGCAGGTCTGGACGCCGCTCGTGTCGCAGGCGGTCGCGTAGGTCTTGCAGAGGTCGGGCGTGGTGGGGGGAGTGCAGGTCTGGCCGGAGGTGCAGGCTGGTGCTTGACGTAGCGTGTACACCATCAACGTCCCCATCGAAGGGCCACTCGCAGCGAGGGTGCGAAGTTCGGTCGCCGTTGCCGTGTAACCCAACGTGTATCCCACCTCCCCGCCTCCGCAGACCGAGGATGTGACCGTGTAGGTGGTCCCCACGAGGGAGTAGGTGACAACGGTCGGCGTCACCGGCTGGGAAGGACTTTGGCCGTAAGCGATCACGGCCTGCAGTGTTCCTCCGGAGATCACATTCATCCCGGCGTAAGGGCTTGGCTGGGTTCCCGTGATACCGCCGGGCCCGGTGTAGATGATGCGGGCCGTCAAGTCGTAGACGCCATCGATGATGGTGCCCCCAAGAGGCGTCGGTGGGGCAGCCGCCACCCTGGTTTCCTGGATCTGCGTGAACGTGTTTGCGACCGGGCTGCAACTCAGTGGGGTGCAGGTTCCTGCCGTGCACGTGTTGCCGCTGCCGCACGGTGTGTAGTCGGTCTCGTTGCCAGACACGCCGCAGGTCTCGAGCCGCTCGTGTCGCAGGCGGTCGCGTAGGTCTTGCAGGAGTCGGCGTCCCGGTCGGCGTGCAGGTCTGGCCCGCGGTGCACTGCGTGCGCCGCAGACACCGGCGGTGCACACGTTGACGCCGCCGCACGCGGCCCCATCCGCCACGACTTCGCCGCCGTGTCCGCGCACGCCGGCGTCCCGTTGCAGGTGGTGCGCCGACATGACAGGCGTTCGCCGGCGTGCAAGCGGTGCCGACGGCGCAAGCCGCGCCCACGAAGCCGATGCTGAAGTGGGTGACCTGGGGCGAGCGGTCGTACCGCTCACCGTGGCGGGCAGGACGTCCCACTCGGTCGTGCTTCCGGGCTTGGTCCAGTAGACGGCGACGTCGGCGGACCTGGTGCCGGCCGGAACCGGGAAGCTCACCGTCACGGGAGCCGCGAAGGTCGTGCCAGCGGGTCCGAACTGATAGAGCGAGGAGACCGCACCGGCCGGAGCGGTGGCGGTGGACGCCGCGACCGTGATGGTGGTGTTCGCGGAAAGTGCTCCGGCAGGCACGGTGACCGTGGGGCCGCTCGCCATCGGACGGTTCCGCCCGCCGTCCCGACGGTGCCGGGGTCCGGAATCGGGATCGGCGCTCGCCGCCACATCCGGACAGGCTCAATCCACAAAGAAGGGCCGCGCAGGCAGCGGCGAACATCGCTCTCGAACGTCGCATCGGTGGTCTCCCCCAAGAGCGCCCACGAAGGGGGGCGCTACCAAGTGGGGAATCCTGCCAGGACGGCTTACACGGAATCTCTGGGGGAAACCCCAGAACGAACGCTTACCTGCCCGCGTCGGTCCAGAACCGCGCCACCAGCTCCGCGCGCCCCTCGACGTCGTACCGGCGGAGCAGTGCGGACACGTGCTGCTCCACGGCGCTCTCGCTGCAGGAAAGCGTTCCCGCGATGACCCGGTTGGAGTGGCCCTGCGCCACGAGCTCCAGGACCTTCCCCTGGCTCCGGGTGAGCGCCATCCGGGCCACGGCCAGGGCCGCGCGCGGACCGGGGTCGCACGGCGGAGCACGGCGCATCGCCAGGTAGTGGTCCGGTCCGTCTACGTCGGAGAGCCGCTGGACGATCCAGGTCCCGTCCCCACGCCCGGCGATCTCCTCCCGGAGCCCGGCGAGCAGAGCCGCCCGGTCGGACTCGAGCAGCGCTCGCGCCGCGGGGTTGCAGTGCAGGAGGCGAAGGGGGCGGCGGAAGACGACCGTCGCGGCGCCCGTCGCGGAGAGCGCAGCCTTCATCGCCGACTCGGCCCATTGCACGGCGGCGAGCCGCCCCTGGAGCGTCAGCCGATCGCGCAGCGGCCTCAGCAGCCGTGCGACGTGTTCGCGCTCTCGCCCGCCGAAGGGGCGGTCGCGGAAGGCGCCGAACCAGGCGAGGAGGACCGGCCCGTCGCAGAGGAGCGTCCGGACCACGTCGGAGAGCGAAAAGCCGCTGTGGAGGAGGAGCTGACCCACGGGGGTGCTGCGGACGGACCGCCCGGTCATCCGCTGGAGGTCCGCGAGGGAGAGGACGACGTTCCGCTGGGCGGGATCGGGAGCGGTGGGGTCGAAGGTCGCCCCGCTCCGTGGATTGCGCTCGACCAGCTCCCGCAGCCGGCGCTCGACCCGGACCGCGCCATTGAACGGGGATCGCACGGAGGCCAGGGAAACGCCTCCGTCCGAGACGTCGAGCCGGAACCCGACGGTCTGCTCGGTGTCGAGGACCGGGGCGACCTCGCGGGCGGCGATGTCGAGGACGTCCGCACCCTTGGGCGCCCCGCTCCGGATGAACTCGGCGAGGTCGCGTGTGCGCTTGCGCGCGGCTGTGACACCGAGGCTCATGCGAACCGCATATCTTCAAAGACGGACCAGGAAGGAATTCCTGACCGGGATCACGAACGAAATCTTACCCCCCAAAAAGGCGACGATCAGGCCGCGCCCATGACGTGCCCGGACACGACGAGGCCCCGGTCGCTCGCGCAACCGGGGCCCCTGGATCAACCGGAAGTCGCAGCCGGGACTTAGGCCGGCGGCGCGGGCGGCTTGTCGAGCACCGCCACCAGGTCCTTCACGGCCTTCACCGACTTGTCCATCATTGCCTGCTCCTCGGCGTTGAGCTTGAGCTCGAGGATCTTCTCGGCCCCTCCGGCGCCGATGACCACCGGCACGCCCACGTAGAGCCCCTTCACGCCGAACTCGCCGTTCAGGTACACGCAGGTGGGCAGCACGCGCTTCGCGTCCTTGAGGAAGGACTCGGCCATGGCGATGGCCGACGAGGCCGGCGAGTAGAAGGCCGAGCCGGTCTTGAGGAGCGCCACCACCTCGCCGCCGGCGCCGCGGGTGCGCTTCACCATCGCGTCCATGACCTCCTTGGCCTTGGCGGCGTCGCCGTACTTCTTCTCGAGCAGCTCCATGACCGGGACGCCGCAGCAGGAGGTGTAGCGGACCAGCGGGACCATGTCGTCGCCGTGGCCGCCCAGGGTGACGGCGCTGACGTCCTTCACCGAGACGCCCAGCTCCCAGGCGATGAAGGAGACGAAGCGGGCCGAGTCGAGCACGCCGGCCTGTCCGACCACCCGGTTGTGCGGGATGCCGGTGATGCGCTGGCAGAGCGTCACCATGGCGTCGAGCGGGTTGGAGATGACGATGACGAACGCCTTGGGGCAGTGCTGCTTGATGCCCTCGGCGACCGACGTCATGATCTTGGAGTTCACCGCGATGAGGTCGTCGCGGCTCATGCCCGGCTTGCGGGGCAGTCCGGCGGTGACGATGCAGACGTCCGCGCCGGCGATGTCGGCGTAGTTGTTGGTGCCCTTGAGGCTCACGTCGAAGCCGTCCACCGGGGCGGCCTCGGCGATGTCGAGCATCTTGCCCTGGGGCAGACCCTCGACGATGTCGAACAGCACCACGTCACCGAGCTCACGCTGCGCGCAGAGCTGCGCCAGCACGCCACCGATCTGCCCGCCGCCGATCAACGCAATCTTCTTCCTTGCCATGGTCGTCTCCTTGGGTGGGGTTTTGCTACGCGATACGGGTCACGCGATGCCGTCGATGATGGCGTTCAGGGTCGGGCTGGGCCGCATGGCCTTCCCCGTCTTGGCCGGATCCGGCTGGTAGTAGCCGCCCAGGTCGACTGGCTTCCCCTGGGCGCCGATCAGCTCGGAGTTGATCTTGGCCTCGTTCTCCTGCAGGGCCTTCGCCACCTTGGCGAAGCGCGCCTTGAGCTCCGGGTCCTTGTCCTGGGCCGCCAGCGCCTCGGCCCAGTACATGGCCAGGTAGAAGTGGCTGCCTCGGTTGTCGATCTCGCCCACCTTGCGGGCCGGAGACTTGTTGTTGTCGAGGAACTTGGCGATGGCCGCGTCGAGCGTGTCGGAGAGCACCTGCGCCTTCACGTTCTTGGTGGCCGCGGCGATGTGCTCGAGCGACGCGCCCAGCGCGGAGAACTCGCCCAGCGAGTCCCAGCGCAGGTAGCCCTCCTTCTGGAACTGCTGCACGTGCTTGGGGGCCGAGCCGCCTGCGCCGGTCTCGAAGAGCCCGCCACCGGCCAGCAGCGGCACGATGGAGAGCATCTTGGCCGAGGTGCCGATCTCCAGGATGGGGAAGAGGTCGGTCAGGTAGTCGCGGAGCACGTTGCCGGTGACCGAGATGGCGTTCTCGCCCCTGCGGACCCGCGTGAGCGTGGCCTTCATGGCCTCGACCGGCGCGAGGATCTTGATGTCGAGCCCGCTCGTGTCGTGGTCCTTCAGGTACTTCTCCACCTTGGCGATGACCTGCCGGTCGTGGGCGCGGTTCCTGTCGAGCCAGAAGTAGGCCGGCCAGCCGGTGGCGCGGGCGCGGTTCACCGCCAGCTTCACCCAGTCGCGGATGGGGATGTCCTTCACCTGGCACATGCGGAAGATGTCGCCCTCCTCGACCTTCTGCTCGAGGAGCGTGGCGCCGCTGGCGTCGTCCACCACGCGGATGGCGCCCGCGCCCGGGGCGAAGAAGGTCTTGTCGTGCGAGCCGTACTCCTCGGCCTGCTGCGCCATGAGGCCGACGTTGGGCACGCTGCCCATGGTGGCCGGGTTGAACGCGCCGTTCTTCCGGCAGTCGTCCATGATCTCCCGGTACATGGTGGCGTAGCAGCGGTCCGGGATCATGGCCTTGGTGGCGGCGAGCTTGCCGTCCGGTCCCCACATCGAGCCCGACTCGCGGACCACCACCGGCATGGACGCGTCGACGATGACGTCGCTCGGCACGTGCAGGTTGGTGATGCCCTTGTCCGAGTCCACCATGGCGAGAGCGGGGCGGGTGGCGTAGACGGCCTTGATGTCGGCCTCGATCTCGGCCCGCTTGTCGGCGGGCAGCGACTGGATCTTCTTGTAGAGGTCGCCGAGCCCCATGTTCGGGTTCACGCCGGCCTGCTTCAGCACGGCGGCGTGCTTCTCGAACACGTCCTTGTAGAAGACGGTGACGGCGTGACCGAACATGACGGGGTCGGAGACCTTCATCATGGTGGCCTTGAGGTGCAGCGACAGCAGTACCCCGTCCTTCTTCGCCTCCTCGATCTGGTCCGCGAAGAACTTGCGGAGCGCCTTCACGCTCATCTTCGTGGTGTCGATGATCTCGCCGGCCAGCAGCGAGGCCTTCTTCTTGAGGACCGTCACCTTGCCGGCCGCGTCGACGAACTCGATGCGGTAGTCGGTGGGCTTCTCGATGGTGAGGGCGGTCTCGTTGCCGTAGAAGTCACCCTCGGTCATGTGGGCGACGTGGGCCTTGGAGTCGGGCTTCCAGGCGCCGAGCTTGTGCGGGTGCTTCTTCGAGAAGTTCTTCACGGCCGGCGGGGAGCGCCGGTCGGAGTTGCCCTCGCGCAGCACCGGGTTCACGGCGCTGCCCAGGCACTTCGCGTAACGCTGCTGGATGGCCTTCTCGGCGTCGTCCTTGGGCGCCTCCGGGTACTCGGGAACGTCGTATCCGTGCGCCCGGAGCTCGGCGATGGCCTCCTTGAGCTGCGGGACCGAGGCCGAGACGTTGGGGAGCTTGATGATGTTGGCGTCGGGCGTCTTGGCGAGGTCGCCGAGCTGGGCCAGGTAGTCGGCCACCTTCTGCTCCGGCTTCAGCCGCTCCGGGAAGTTGGCCAGGATGCGGCCGGCCACCGAGATGTCGCGGGTCTCCACCTCGACGCCGGTACCCTTGGTGAAGGCCTGGACGATGGGGAGGAGCGAGTAGGTGGCGAGGGCGGGCGCCTCGTCGATCTGCGTCCAGATGATCTTCGACGTCTTGGTCGTCATGCCGTCTCCTTTGCCGATCCACGCTGCCGGAAGGGGTCCTTCGGCGGAGGATGCGGATTGCGTGGGGCGACTGTGAGGGGATGCCGCTCTGGGAGTGGGCCGTCCCCGGGGTTCGATGTTGGAGCCCTGCTAGACACCAAGTCTGGTGGACCCTGTCAAGGCGAAATGGGACATCCACTGGCCGCAAACGATGCGTCGTGGACCCGATCGGTCACTGATCCCCCGAAGGTCGGAGAATCAGCTTCCTCTCATCCAGGACGCGGCGCTCCGGAGTGCACCCCAGGCCGCCCGCGCGAGGAGGAAGAGCAGGACGAGCAGGGTGAAGGCGGCGGCCAGCGCCACCCACGGATGGCTCCAGACCAGCCAGGCCATCCCGGCGACGGTGGAGAGCTCCGCGCCGGTGGCCACCGCGTTCGAGACCGGCTCGGGCGAGGCGTCGATGGCGGTGCGGAGCTTGAGCTTGGTGGCCGTGGTCACGGCGCCCAGCGTCCCGCCCAGGAGGCCGGCCACCACGACCAGCACCGGGTTCGCGCCCCAGGTGGCGAGGACGGCGAGGGCCGCCGCGGCGACGGGGCGGATGGCGGCGTGGAGGGCCTCCCAGGCGGTGGCGATTCCCGGAACGAGCGTCGCGGCGACCTCGACGCCGGTGAGGAGGAGGGCGATCCCGATCACCCAGGAGCTCTCGAGGACGTGCAGGCCGTCCGGGAGGGCCACCCAGCCGAGCCGGCCGGCCAGGCCGGTGAAGGCCACCGTGGCGTAGAGGCTGACGCTCGACGACCAGGCGATGCCGAGGGCCGAGGCGAGCGCGGTGAGGGTGACCATGTGGGGAGCATGCAGCGACGCCTTCAGGCGGCGCAATGGTCGTGTCCGGAACCCGTCCGGGGTGGGTCCGATTCCGTCCTACCGGTAGGACGCCCCCGGGCGCCCCCAGCGCACGGGCGCTGCGGCTCGCTATGCAGGAATTCCCTCGAACAGGATCGACGACAGGTACCGCTCCCCCGCATCCGGGAGCACGGTGACGAGCAGCTTCCCCTGGTTCTCCGGGCGCGACGCCACCTTCACCGCGGCCGCCACCGCCGCGCCGCAGGAGATGCCGCAGGTGATCCCTTCCTCCCGGTGAAGCCGCTTGGCCATCTCCACCGCCTCGTCGTTCGTCACCTGCGCCACCTCGTCCACGACCGAGAGGTCGAGCACGTCCGGCTTGAACCCCGCCCCGATGCCCTGGATCTTGTGCGGCCCGGGCTTGGGCGGCTCTCCGGCGCGGATGGCGGTGAGCACCGGCGAGTGGGTGGGCTCGACGGCCACCGACCAGACCGCCCTCTTCTTCTCGTTCTTGAGGTAGCGGGTGACGCCGGTGATGGTGCCGCCGGTGCCCACGCCGGCCACGAAGATATCCACCTTGCCGTCGGAGTCGCGCCAGATCTCCGGCCCGGTGGTCTCGAAGTGGATGCGCGGGTTGGCGGGGTTCTCGAACTGGCCGGCCAGCCAGTACTTCTTCGGGTCGCTGGCCACGATCTCCTTGGCCCGGGCGATGGCGCCGGCCATGCCCTTCGCACCCTCGGTGAGAATCAGCTCGGCCCCGAAGGCGCGCAGCATGCGGCGGCGCTCCACCGACATGGTCTCCGGCATGGTGAGGACGACGGGGTATCCCCGCGCCGCGGCCACGAAGGCCAGCGCGATGCCGGTGTTGCCCGAGGTGGGCTCCACGATGGTCACGTCGCGGGAGCCGGGCTTGAGGATGCCCTTCTGCTCCGCGTCCCAGATCATGGCCGCGCCGATGCGGCACTTCACCGAGTAGGCCGGGTTGCGCCCCTCGATCTTGGCCACGATGGTGGCCGGGAGCCCCTTCGAGATGCGGTTGAGGCGGACGAGCGGGGTGTTCCCGATGGAGCGGCTGTTGTCCTCGAAGATCGGCATGGCGTTCTCTCCTGGGCGCCGGGCGCCCGTCAGATGCTGAAGTCAGGTACGCCCGAGGATTCCTGGACGCGGCGGGTGAGGTCCTCGAGCGAGACCCCGTCGAGCGACGCCGCCAGGGCGCGCTCCGCCTCCGTCCAAGTCTGGTGAAGTACGCGGCTGCTGCCGGCGGCGGCTCCGGGCGACGGGCGCCGCCGGACCGGGCGGACGGCCAGCCCCTCTGGCCCCTCCACGGCGCGGACCACATCGCCGGCGCCGATTCGCGACGGGGCGAGGGCGAGCCGGTGGCCGCCCCGGGAGCCGCGCTCGCTCTCCACCAGGCCGGCGCGGCGAAGCTGGCCGAGGACGGTCTCGAGGAACTTGGCCGGGGCGCCGGTGCGGCGGGCGACGTCCGAGGTCCGGGCGAGCTTCGAGGCCGACGCGTGGAGCGCGAGGTCGAGGGAGGCCAGGAGGGCGTATTCGGATTTGAGGCTGAAGCGCACGGTTAATCCATATAAAGCTGATAGGATTACTACCATCGGTTCGGTGGACCTGCAAGCCCCGACAGGGTACAGGGAGTCCAAGGTCGTGAATTCGCTCCCCGGGCGGATTCCCAATAGGATGCCGTGGTTGGAGGGATCTCGTGCGTTTCACCTGCCAGAGCTGTGGCCGTGCCTACGCCGTCGCCGGCGAGCTGGCCGGTCGCTCCTTCAAGATGAAGTGCAAGAGCTGCGGTCACATGATCGTGGTGCGCCCCTCCACGCCCGCCGAGGGGGCTCCGCCGTCCCCGCCTCCGTCCCAGCCACCCACTCCGAGGGCCGAGCCGCCGGCCGAGCGCCATCCCCTCTCGACCCCGCTCGTCGAGGTCGCGGGGGCTGCCGGGGTCGTCATCACTCCCCACCCGCCGCCGCTTTCGGACTTCACCCCGACACCCCCGCCGGTGCAGCCGCCTACGCCGGGCGCCGCACCGCCGGTCGCCGCCGCGCCGAAGCCGGTTCTTCCCACGGTCATCGACGACGGGAACGATCCGTTCTCTGGGCTCATGGAGCTGAAGACCGCGGAGCTGCAGCTGCTCCGCCGCGCCGCCACCCCGGAGCCACCTCCCGCGCCGCCACCTCCGGCGGAAGCCCCTCCCGAACCCCCTCCGGCCCGCGCCGAGGCCGCCCCGAAGCCCTCACCCGGCGCTGCGGAGAAGTCCGCGACCAAGCCCGCCCCCGACACGGCTCCCGCGCCTCCCGAGGGGCCTCGTCGGGTGATCGCGCTCCCGCCTCCGCGCTTCTCGCCGCTCCAGGTCGCGGTGGCGGTCGTGGCGGTGCTCCTCATCGTCGCCGCTGCCGGGTACTGGTTCGTCGCGGGCAAGAAGGAGCCCGCCAACCGCACCGCGGCATCCCCGGTCGAGGCGCCGCAGCCCGAAGCGGCCGCCCCGGCGATCCCTTCCGCCGGAAATGCGCCGGAGCCCGCCGCGCCCGCTCCCCAGCCGGCGCCCCAGCCGGCGAGGGTCGAGGCGCCCCCGCCTCCGGCGCCAGCCGAGCCCAGGGCGTCCCCTGCTCGCGCCGAACGGGCGCCGCCCACCCGGGGCGCGGCGCCAGCCCCCGAGCCCTTGCTGCCGCCGACCGCCTCGCTCCCCGCCACCGCGCCCCCGGCGCGCACCGAGCCCAGGCCCGAGCCCAGGCCGGAACCAGCTCGCGAGGTCAGGCCTCCACCGGTGGCCGCGACCGTAGCCGCACCGTCGATCCCGGCCCAGGCAGCCGCCCCGCCCCCCGCGAATCCGCCCGTGGAGGCGGCCCCGCCCCCGGATCCCGTCGCGGCCCCGCCCCAGGTCGCAGCCCCGGTCCCCGTCCCGGCCGCCACGCAGCCTGCCGCCACGCAGCCGGCGCCCCCGGCCGAGTCCGCGGCGGACGGTCCGCGCTACGTGGGCGACGGATTCCTCTCGCCGAAGCTCATCAGCCGGACCTGCATCTCGGAGAACCTCCGGCTCCCCGCCCAGCTGACGGGCGCCGTTCCGGACACGGTCACCGCGCGGATCGCGGTCTCCGCGACGGGGCAGCCGTCGGCAGTCCAGGTGATGGGACAGGTCGCCGACCCCCGGATCTCCGAGGCGGTCCGGCGCGCCGTGCAGGCCTGCGACTGGGTCCCGGGAGCGGACGCAGAGGGCAAGCCCACCGCGCTCTGGGTGGTGCTGCCCATCCGGCTCACGCAGTAGGGACCAGCCCGCCCGTACCCTCAGCGGACCGGCAGCACCTTGCGCATCTTGACGTGCGGGACGCCCTCCTCGAGGAAGGTCTCTCCCTCGGCGACGTAGCCGCGCCGGGTGTAGAACCCCACCGCCGGCAACTGGGAGTGAACCACCACCTCCCGCAGGCCGCGCAGCTCCGCCATCCGCTCCAGGGCCTCCAGCACGGCGCCGCCCACGCCCGCACCCCGCTGCGTGGGCGACGTGGCCATGCGCCCGATCTGGCAGGTCCGGGTGTCGAGCCGGACGGCGCGGCCGGTGCCCACGCAGGCGCCACCCTCGTCGAAGACCACCGCGTGATCGGCGTTGAAGTCGTAGGCGTCCCGGTCGAGAGGACGCGGCACCCCCTGCTCCACCTCGAAGACGAGGCGGCGCAGCTCGTAGGCGAGGTCTCGATCCTGGGTCGTGGAGGCGAACCGGACGGTGTGGGCCATCCGGGATCCTTAACCGAAACCGGGTCGGTGATGCCAGGGGGGCGCACCGGACGCGGCCGTGCTACCAAGGCGGGATGCAGCCCTGGGAGACGGTGGACCGCGCAAAGGTCGCCGGCGGCACCGAGCTCGTGCTGGCACGGCGGGGCGACGAGTGGGTGGTGCGCAACGACGGGCGCGTGCTCATGTCGAGCCGGCAGCACGGCTCGGAGGACGCGCTGGCGGCGCTGGCGCTCGAGAAGGTGGAACGCACCGGTGGCGCACGCACGGTGCTCATCGGCGGGCTCGGCCTGGGGTACACGCTGCGGGCCACCCTCGATCGCATCGGCCCTGAAGCCCGGGCCGTCGTCGCCGAGATCTCGCCGGAACTGGTGGGCTGGAACCGGGGGCCGGTGGCCCACCTGGCCGGGCGCCCCCTCGACGACCCACGCACGCGGCTTCAAGTGGGCGACGTGGTGTCTCGCATCGCCGAGGCCACGGGCGCCTTCGACGCCATCCTGCTCGACGTGGACAACAGCCCCTCCTCGATGGTGCTGGCCGGGAACGACCGGCTCTACGGCCCGAAGGGCGTGCGCGCCTGCGCCGCGGCGCTCTCCGCGGGAGGGGTGCTGGCGGTCTGGTCGGCCGGACCCGACGACCCGTATCTGGAGAGGCTCGAGAAGGCCGGCCTCCGGGCCCGCGCCGTCGTCGTCCCCGCCCGCGGCGTCGGCGGGGGCGGGGCGCGCCACGTCGTCTTCCTGGGAGTGAAGAAGGCGGCTAACCCTCGCCGCCCCGGAAGAGGCGAACCCCCAGCGCGAAGCCCGCCAGCCCCACGAGGACGAGCACCGCGAGCGGCGTCGCCATCTCGGCGGCGCTGAAGCCGCGCCAGGTCGCCCCCTCCAGCGCCACGATCCCCCACTTCACCGGGGAGAGGTTGCTCACCGTCTGCATCCAGGAGGGCATGACGAAGAGCGGGATCATGCCGCCGCCGAACATGGAGAGCGGCATCATGATGGCCCAGCCCAGGCCGCCGGCCGACTGCTCCGTCTTCCCCAGCACCGCCACCGTCATCATGATCCCCACGAAGCAGGCCGCGACCGAGAGCGTCGCCGCGGCGAGCAGGAGCCAGGATGCCGGGCGGATCCCGAAGAAGGCCACCCCGAGCAGGAGCAGCATCGACTCCACCGCGGCGATGGCGACGAAGCAGGCGAGCGCCTTTCCCACCAGCACGTCGAGCCGGGAGAGCGGCGAGGTCTCGAGCCGCAGCAGCGTCCCGCGGGTCCGCTCGGTGACGAGGGAGAGGGCGAAGCCCAGGGCGCTCCCGATGACGCCCCAGAGGATCCCCTGCGGGAAGGTGAAGTCGAAGGCGGATCGCGGCCCGACCTTCTCCCGGCGCACCTCGCGCCGCTCGATCTCGAGCGGCTTCCAGCCCGGGCCCGCTCCCTCGCCGGCCTGCGCCTGACGGGGACGCTCCACGAAGCTGCGCAGCTCGCCCAGGAACTTCCGCGTGGAGTCGCGCCCCTCCGAGTCGGAAGCCGATCCCAGGTCCGCGATGGACCGGTCCACCATGCCGATGGTCTTCGACGGATCGGTGAAGAGTTCCTGCATCGACTGCATCGCGGCGCCGGTGAGGATCCCCTCGATCATCGCCCCCTCGGCGGTGCGCGCCGGGTCCACCTCGAGCTCGAGCTTCCGCGGGGCCCCGTGGAAGAGCCGGCCGGCGGCCTCGCCGTAGCCCGGAGGCACGATCACCGCCGCCGAGCGCTTGCCCTGCCGGACGAGGCGCGTGGCCTCCTCGCGCGGAGCGGCCGTGATCTCGAGCCCGGCGGTGGCGGTGAGCCGGGCGACGAGACGGGCAGATTCGCCGGTGCGGTCCTCGTCCACGACCACGACCGGGATCCGCCCCTTCTCCCCGCCGCCCCCGAAGACGTAGCCGAAGAAGAGGGCCATGAGGACCGGCCAGGCCAGCGCGAAGAAGAGCGTGGCCCGGTTGCGGGAGAGCAGGCGCAGGTCCTTGCCGGCGAGCGCCAGGACGGCGCGGGTGCGGGAGGCGCTCATTCGTCGCGCAGCCTCCGGCCGGTGAGGTGGAGGAAGACCGCCTCGAGGTCGGCCCGCTCGACGCGAAAGTCCTCCACGCGCCCGGCGGCCAGGATCCGGGACAGCTCGCCGGCCGGGTCGCGGGTGGAGATGCGCCGTTCCACGCCCCCCTCGACCACCACCAGCGTCGGGTCGCCCCCGTGGCGGGAGACCAGGTCGGACACCGTGCCGAGCGCCAGCATCCGCCCTTGGTCCACGATGGCGATGCGGTCGCAGATGCGGGCCGCCTCGTCCATGTAGTGGGTGGTGTAGACGACCGCCCGGTCCGCTCCGCGCAGCTCGACCACGCGGTCCAGGATGGCGTTGCGCGACTGGGGGTCCACGCCCACGGTTGGCTCGTCGAGCAGGATGAGGGCCGGGTCGTGGACCAGCGCAGCCGCCATGTTGAGCCGCCGCTTCATGCCCCCGGAGAGCGCGGCGGTCCTGTCGCGGCGGCGGTCGGCGAGCGCGGCGAAGTCGAGGGCCCATTCGACGCGTCCCGCGAGGGCCGCCCCGGAAAGTCCCTGGACGCGCCCGAAGAATCTGAGATTTTCTTCGGGAGTGAGCGCCTCGTAGAGTGCGATGGCCTGCGGCGCGACGCCGAGCATCCCTCGGACGGCCGAATTCCGCGGAGATCCGCGCCCGTCCACGTCCACCTCGCCCCGATCCGGGTCGAGGAGCCCCACCGCCATGTGGATGGTGGTGCTCTTTCCCGCCCCGTTGGGGCCGAGCAGGCCCAGGATCTCCCCGCGCCGGACCTCGAGCGAGAGCCCGTCGACCGCGACCCGCTCGCCGAACCGCTTGTGGAGGTCGCGGAGGGCAAGCACCGGGCCATCC
Organism: uncultured delta proteobacterium; assembly: GCA_963828255.1. Taxonomy (GTDB): domain Bacteria; phylum Myxococcota; class Myxococcia; order Myxococcales; family Anaeromyxobacteraceae; genus CAIOAK01. The sequence goes on from CAWHDZ010000030.1 coordinate 169,886, forward strand.
TAGGGAAGGGGCGGGGGCGGGGCAACGCCGCGCCACCCGTTCGTGTCGTTTCGTTAAGCGGAGACGGCGTGTCCGCCGGTCGGATACATTCGGGTGGCGCCATGCTCACCAGCTCGCCCAGGATCATGGTCGTGGACGACCTCGTCGATCACCGCGAACTGCTCTCGCAGGTGCTGGTGGACCTCGGTTACGCGGTCGACACCGTCGGTGACGCCCACACCGCGCTCGACGCTATCCGGCGCGGTCCGCGGCCCCAGCTCGTCCTGGTGGACTTCTGGATGCCGGGCATGGGCGGCAACCAGTTCCTCGCCATCCTGCGCGCCGACTCCGATCCCGAGCTGTCGCGCATTCCCGTCGTGGTCATGACCGCCGACGCCGACGGGGTGGCCGAGCTGCTCGCGTCGACACCCCCCGACTTCCTCCTCGAGAAGCCCTTCGGCCTGCGGGAGCTCCGGCGCGTGGTGGTCCGCTTCTGCGGCCAGGGCGCGGGAACCCACCGCTGGGGCGCCTCGACGAATCACGATCCGGCGTAGCCCGCGGCCCGGTACACCATCCGTCCGGCCAGCTCCCGCAAGGCAGCGGTGCTCCGCTCGAGCGACTCCACCCGCGGCAGCCAGCCGCCGTCCTTGATTCCGTACCGGTGGTCCACCGGCAGGACGTCCACCTCGAGACCGGCCCTGCGGAAGGCGGCCGCGGCCCGGGGCATGTGCATGGCGCTGGTGACGAGGAGCAGCGTCTTCCACCCCCGCTCCCGGACGACGACGGCGCTCCGCTCGGCGTTCTCCCGCGTGTTCCGGCTCTCGCGCTCGAGCACCACCCGATCCCCCGGCACGCCGAGACGAAGGTAGAGCGAGGCGCCCCAGTCGGCCTCGACCGGCTCGCCGGGCACGGGGCCGCCGGCGGAGAGCAGGAGGTTCCGCACGCGCCCGGAGCGGAACAGCTCGTACCCGGTCACGACCCGGTCGCCTCCGGCGTTCAGCTCGATTCCCCCGCTCCCCCTCGACGCGGCGGGGTCGATGCCCCCGCCCAGCACGATGGCCGCGTCGTAGACCACCTCGGGGCGCAGCGTCGATCGCACCCCGGCCTCGGCGTGCCGGCTGAGCGCGTTGGCCACCGGCTCGACCGAGAAGACCCAGAGCACCGCGCCCGCCGCGGCGACGAGCCACGCCCCGGCGGGGCGCCTCCGGGAGAGCAGGCCGGCCAGGACGAGGAGCAGCGTCCAGGTGAGCGGGGCGAGGAGGAGGTCGAGGACCTTGGAGAGGAGGTAGAACACCGAATGGATCATAGCCCCACCGGCGGTGGCCGCTAAGATGTGGCGCATGAGCAGACCCGCCGCCGGGGGCCCTCGCGGCGCCTTCCAGAGCTTCTTCCACTCCGAGGCCTCGGGGAGCGTCCTGCTCCTCCTCTTCACCGGGGCGGCGCTCCTCTGGGCCAACTCTCCCTGGACCGCGTCCTACGAGCGCATGCGGCACGCGCCCATCGGGGTCAGCGTCGCTGGATGGGACTTCTCCATGTCGGCGGCCCACTGGGTCAACGACGGCCTGATGGCGATCTTCTTCTTCGTGGTCGGGCTGGAGATCAAGCGCGAGCTCTCGGTGGGCGCGCTCTCCACCTTCCGGAGCGCGCTCCTCCCGGTGGCGGCGGCGCTGGGCGGACTGGCGGCGCCGGCCCTGATCTACGCGGCGCTCAACGCCGGGGGCCCGGGGCGGCGGGGTGGGGCGTGCCCATGGCCACCGACATCGCCTTCGCGCTGGGTGTGCTGGCGCTGCTGGGGCCGCGGGTGCCGCTGGGGCTCAAGATGTTCCTGACCGCGCTGGCCATCGCCGATGACCTGGGGGCCGTGCTGGTCATCGCCGCCTTCTACACCGAGCGCATCAACCCGGTCGCTCTGGCCGTGGCGGCCGGGAGCCTGGGACTGCTCTACCTGGCCACCCGGCTCTCGGTGCGCCGGTACGGGGCCTATTTCCTGCTCGCCTTCGCGGTGTGGGCCGCCACGCTCGCCTCCGGCGTCCACGCCGCCGTGGCCGGGATCCTGATCGCGCTGACCGTGCCGGTGCGATCCGGCATCGAGCCCGGCGCCTTCCTGGCCACCCTGCGCGGGAGGCTCCAGGAGCTGGAGCGGGGAACCCTGACCCGCGAGAGCACGGTGCACCACCCGGAGCAGATGGCGGCCGTCGAGGAGATCGGGATCGCCACGCTCGACTTCCTTCCCAACGGCTTCGCGATCGAGCGCTACCTCCACCCCTTCACGGCCTTCTTCGTGCTGCCGGTCTTCGCCCTCTTCAACGCCGGGGTGCGGCTCGACGGACGGATCCAGGAGACGCTGCTCCAGCCGGTCAGCCTGGGCGTCGTCCTCGGGGGCATCGGCTTCACCATGTCGATCTTCGTGGCCGGCCTGGCCTTCCCGGAGGGACCGCTGCTCGCCGCGGCGAAGCTCGGCATCCTGGCCGCCTCCTCCGTCTCGGGGGTGGTCGGCTTCGCCGTGCTGAAGGCCATCCTGGCCCGGGCGCCCGACCCCAGTGCGCCGTGACCAACGAGCGCCCCGACCTCTGCGCCGCCTGCGGCGAATGCTGCCGGACGCGCCCCGGGGCGGAGGAGCCCGCCCGCTTCCTCGCCGCTCCCGACCCGGCCGGAGCCCTGGCGCGCGCGCTCCGGTCCGGCGACTGGGTGCTGGCCAGGCTCGCCGGCATCCGCTACCCGCGCCCGGCCACGGTGGCGGAGCGGGCCGCCGGGACGGTTCATCGAGGCGCGGAGGCCTCCCCCTGCGTCTTCCTCGGGGAATCGGGGTGCAGGCTGCCCTTCGCGGACCGGCCCCGGATGTGCCGCGAGCTCGAGCCATGGGCGAACGGCGAATGCCAGGCCGGCTGGGACCTGCCCGAAGCCACCCGAGCGTGGGCTACCTGCCAGGGGCTTGTCGATGACGCACTACGGGTCACGAGCCCGTGAAGAACCGCTCGTCTGCTGGCGCCGGCCGCCATCGTCCTCGCCGGCGCCCTCGCCTACGCGAGCGCCTTCCCGGGCGCCTTCGTCTTCGACGACGCCTTCAACGTGGCCGGGAACCGTGGGCTCGACCGGCTCCCCGACTTCCTTCCCGGCGGGCCGGGCTGGTCGGCCCAGCCCAACCGGGCCTTCACCTTCGCCACCTTCGCGCTCGACCGGGCCGTCGCCGGCAACGACCCAGGCTTCCACCGCGCGGTGAACCTGGGCATCCACCTCGCCGCGGCGCTCCTCGTGTTCGCCCTGGCGGTGGCCGCCTTCCGGGCGCCCCGCCTGCGCGGCTCGGCGCTGGCGCCGGAGGCCTGGGCGGTCGGGCTCGTGGCCGGCCTGCTCTTCGTCGCCCACCCCGTCCAGACGCAGGCGGTGACCTACGTCGTGCAGCGGCTCACCTCGCTCGCGGCCCTCCTCTACCTCGCCTCGGCCCTGCTCTACCTCCGCTGGCGGGTCGCCCGGGAGGGGGGCGCCTCCGGATGGCGCTCCTGGATCCCCTACGCCGGCGCCTTGCTCGCCGCCCTGCTCGCCATGCGGTCGAAGGAGATCGCCTTCACCCTGCCGGTGGCGCTGCTCCTCATCGAGGCGGCGCTCCTCGACGGACCGTGGAGGCGGCGCCTCCTCGGCCTCGTTCCCTTCGCGGCGACCATGGTCCTCATCCCGGCGACGCTCCTCCTCGCGGCCGCGCCCTCCGGCGCACCCCAGGTGAACCTGATCGAGCCCCTGCGCGTGCAGACCGACATGGCACGCCTCGACTACCTCCTCACCCAGGCCACGGTGGTGGTCCGCTACCTCGGCCTCCTCGTCCTGCCGGTGGGGCAGACCATCGACCACGACGTCCCGCTGCGGACGTCGCTCGCCGACCCGGCCGTGCTGGCCGCGGCCGCGGTCCTTCTCGCCCTGGCCGGCGCGGCCGTGGGCCTGCTCCTCGCCGCGTCGTCCCGACGGGCCCGCCCCGCCGACCCGGCACTCCGCCTCGCCGCCCTGGGGATCGGCTGGTTCTTCCTCGCGCTCTCGGTCGAGTCGAGCCTCATCCCCATCGTGGACCTCATGGTGGAGCACCGGGTCTACCTGCCCTTCGCCGGGCTCTCCCTCACGGTGGCCACGCTCCTGGCCCTGGGCGCGCGCCGCCTCGTCCCTGGCCGCGCGGCGGTGTTCACCTTTGGTGTAGGCCTGCTCCTCGCCGCCCTGCTGGGCGGGGCCACCTGGAAGCGGAACGGGGCCTGGGCGAGCGAGGTGGCGCTCTGGACCGACGCCGTGGAGAAGGCGCCGGCCAAGGCCCGCCCCCGCCACAACCTGGGCGTGGCCCTGAACGCGCTGGGGCGGCGCGCCGAGGCGATGACGCTCCTGCAGGAGGCCGTCCGGCTCGACCCGGGCTACGCCCAGGGGCACGACAGCCTGGGGGTCGCGCTCGCCGACGCGGGGCGCCCCGCCGAGGCCGAGGTCCACTTCCTCCGCGCCATCGAGCTCGACCCGAGGCTCGCCACCCCCTGGTTCGACCTGGGGACCCTGCGCTTCGAGTCGGGGCGGTACGCCGAGGCCATCCCGCTCCTCGAGCAGGCCATCGCGCGCCACCCCGACCACTCCGCCGCCTACGCCAACCTGGGCGCCTCCTGGAACGCCCTGGGGCGCCCGGCCGATGCGGTGCGGGTGCTGCAGGGGGCGCGGGAGGTCATCCGCGACAGCGCGCTCGCCCGCGCGCAGCTGGCGCTCGGGCTGGCCCAGCTCGGCGACCTGGCCGCCGCGCGGCGCGAGGCGGACGCCATCCGGCGCCTCTCGCCGGGAATCGCCGCCCAGGTCCAGCGTTACATCGAGACTCCATGACCCCCGCACTCCTCGCCCTCGCTCTCGCCGCCACGCCCGCATCCCCCCCGCCGGGCGCGAACCCGCTCCTCACCGCGTGGACCGCGCCCTTCGGGCTGCCCCCCTTCGGGGAGATCCGGTCCGAGCACTTCCGCCCGGCCTTCGACGCGGCCATGGCCGCGCACCGCGCCGAGGTGGAGGCCATCGCGGCGAACCCCGACGCCCCCACCTTCGCGAACACGGTGGCGGCGCTGGGGATTTCGGGAGAGCGGCTGGCCTCGGTGCAGGCGGTCTTCGGGACGCTCGTCTCCGCCCAGTCCACCGAGGAGATCCAGGCCATCCAGCGGGAGATGGCGCCACGCCTCACCCGCCACCGCGACGACACCATGCTCGACGACCGGCTCTTCCGCCGGGTGAACCTGATCCGGGAGTCCCCCGCGGCGCAGGCGCTCGAGCCCGACCAGAAGGTGCTGCTGGAGCGGACCTGGAAGGGCTTCGTCCGGTCCGGGGCCGGGCTCGACCCGGCCCGCAAGGAGCGGCTCAAGGCGCTGAACGGGGAGCTCGCATCACTCGGAGTGAAATTCGGCGACAACCTGCTGGCCGCCACCAACGGGTGGAAGCTGGTCCTCGACCGGGAATCCCAGCTGGCCGGGCTGCCCCCGGGCCAGGTGACGGCCATGGCCGAGGCGGCGGGCAAGGCGGGGCTCCCGGGGAAGTGGGTGGTGACCCTCCACGCGCCCAGCCTCTGGCCCTTCCTGAAGTACGCCGATGACCGGGAACTGCGCCGCCGGGTCTTCGAGGCCTACGCCTCCCGGTGCGACCAGGGCGGGCCCACCGACAACAAGGCCGTCGTGTCGCGCACCGCGGCGCTGCGGGTCGAGAAGGCCCGGCTGCTCGGCTACCCGACCTGGGCCGACTACGTCCTCGACGACCAGATGGCCGGGAACCCGGCGGCCGCCTACGGGCTCGTGACCCAGCTCTGGGGTCCGGCCAAGGGGGCGGCGGCGCGGGAGGCCCAGGTCCTCGAGGAGGCCATCCGCGCCGACGGGAAGAGCCACCCGCTCGAGCCCTGGGACTGGTTCTACTACACCGAGAAGGTGAGGAAGAGCCGCTACGACCTGGACGAGAGCGAGCTGCGCGCCTACTTCCCCATCGACAGGGTCCGCGACGGAGCCTTCGGCGTCGCCACCCGGCTCTACGGCATCACCTTCACCGAGCTCCGCGACGTCCCGCGCTGGGATCCGGAGGTCCGGGCCTTCGAGGTGAGGGACCGCGACGGCTCCCACCTGGCCGTCTTCCTGGTGGACTTCCACCCCAGGCCCGGGAAGCGGTCGGGCGCATGGGCCAGCGGCCTGCGCGGACAGTGGGTGAAGGACGGCAGGGAGGTCCGCCCCATCGTCACCAACACCTGCAACTTCACCCGGCCGGCAGGCGACGCCCCGGCGCTGCTCTCGCAGGAGGAGGTGGAGACCCTCTTCCACGAGCTCGGCCACGGGCTCAACTCCATCCTGGCGCGGCGGCGCTACGAGGGCTACGGCCCCATGCCGCGCGACTTCGTGGAGCTCCCCTCGCAGATCATGGAGAACTGGGCCTTCCAGCCCGAGGTGCTGGCCTCCTACGCGCGCCACTGGAAGACCGGGGAGACCATCCCGCCGGCGGTCGTCGAGAAGATCCGGCGCAGCGCCCGGTTCGACCAGGGGTTCAAGAACACCGAGTACCTGGCGGCCGCGCTGCTCGATCTGGAATGGCACACCCTCTCCGCCGCCGGCGAGCCCGATGCCGCGGCCCTGGAGCGGATCGCGCTGTCGCGCATGGGAATGCCGTCCGCCATCCTGCCGCGCTACCGCACCACCTACTTCCAGCACGCCTTCGGCCCGGGCGGGGGCTACGCGGCCGGGTACTACAGCTACAAGTGGGCCGAGGTGCTCGACGCCGACGCCTTCTCGCTCTTCGAGGAGAAGGGGCTCTTCGACCCGGCCACCGCGCTGGCCTTCCGGCAGCTGCTCGAGAAGGGGCGCTCGGTGGACCCCATGGAACTCTACGTGAAGTTCCGCGGGCGGGCGCCCTCGGTGGAACCGCTCAAGCGGAAGCTCGGGCTGGAGGCGCCGGCGGCCCGCTGACGCAGCGGCGCGCGGGCCCTCCTGGAGGACGCCGGGCCCGGGACGGGGCCAGCGGCGAACCTGGGGGGAAATGCAACAAGATCCCGGGTATCATGCTGCCCCAGCGCCATGGCCCACCACGGCTCCCGATCCGTCTACGATCGCCTCACCGAGCGGCTGAACCGCTTTCCCCAGGGTGCGCCCCCGTCGGAGAGCCTCTTCGAGATCCTGAAGATCCTCTTCAGCGAGCGGGAGGCGGCGCTGGTCTCGACGCTCCCCATCCGCCCGTTCACGGCGTCCCGCGCGGCCGGGATCTGGAAGATCCCCGAGGCGGAGGCGCGCCGCACGCTCGAGGAGCTCGCCGGGAGGGCGCTCCTCGTGGACTGGGAGGGGGAGCAGGGGACCGAGTACGTCCTGCCGCCGCCCATGGCCGGCTTCTTCGAGTTTTCGATGATGCGGGTGCGCACCGACGTGGACCAGAAGGCCCTCGCCGAGCTCTTCCACCAGTACCTCAACGTGGAGGAGGACTTCGTCCGGGAGCTCTTCGCCGGGGGCGAGACCCGGCTCGGGCGGGCCTTCGTGCAGGAGGAGGTGCTCTCCCCGGAGAACGCGCTCCACGTGCTCGACTTCGAGCGGGCCAGCGAGGTGGTGCGCACCGCCACCCACCGGGGCATCTCGCTCTGCTACTGCCGCCACAAGATGGAGCATGTGGGCAAGGCCTGCGCCGCGCCGCAGGACATCTGCATGACCCTCAACGCCTCGGCATCGGCGCTCATCCGGCACGGGCACGCCCGGGAGGTCGGGGTGGGGGAGGCGCTCGAGCTGCTCCATCGGGCCCAGGAGCGCGACCTCGTGCAGTTCGGCGAGAACGTTCGCGAGGGCGTGAACTTCATCTGCAACTGCTGCGGGTGCTGCTGCGAGGCCATGATCGCGGCCCGCCGCTTCGCCGCCGCCCACCCCATCCACACCACCCCGTTCCTCCCGGTGGTGGACGAGGGCGCCTGCACGGGGTGCGAGCGCTGCGTACGCAGGTGCCCGGTGGAGGCCCTCGCGGCGGTCTCGGCCAACGATCCGAGACGGCCGAAGCGAACGGTGGCCCGGCTGGACGCGGAGCGGTGCCTGGGCTGCGGGGTCTGCGTCCGGGCCTGCCGCGAGGAGGCGCTGCGGCTCGAGGAGCGCGGGAGGCGGGAGCTCACGCCCCTGAACGGCGCCCACAGGGCGGTGCTCATGGCGCTCGAGCGCGGCAAGCTCCAGGACCTGGTCTTCGACAACCGGCTGCTCTGGAGCCACCGGGCCCTGGCCACCTTCTTCGGGGCCGTCCTCTCGCTGCCGCCGGTGAAGCGGCTGGCGGCGACCGAGCAGGTGCGGTCCCGCTACCTGGAGGCGCTGGTGCGAAGGGTGGGATAGAATCCCTGCACGGCGCCGGTGCGCGCACGGAGGAAGCGATGCCCGTCAGCAAGAAGCGCAAGAAGGATGGCAAGCCGGTCCACCGCAGCGTGGCGCCGCCCCCGGCGGCAGCCGCTCCCGACGATCCGGCCACGCCGGTCGTGGAGGCCGAGGCTCCCAGGCGCTTCGGGAAGCCCTCGAACCCGTTCGTGGCCCGCAAGACCGGCCGCTCTGCCCAGCGGGGCCGCTGAGCCGGCCGTGGCCGCGGCGCGCCGGGGCTGGCACGTCTACCTCCTGCGCTGCGGCGACGGAACCCTTTACGCCGGCGCCACCAACGACCTGGCCGGCCGCCTGGCACGCCACGCCGCGGGCAGGGGCTCCCGCTACACGCGTTCGCGCCTCCCCGTGGAACTGGCCTGGTCGGCGCGTGCCAGGGGGCGCGGGGGAGCGCTGCGGCGGGAGGCGGCCTTGAAGAGGCTCTCCCGCGCCGAGAAGCTCGCGCTGGTGGAGGGCGCGAGCCTCCCGGGACGGAAGCCGACCCGCAATCCGGCCACGGACCTCCGTGGCGCGACCCGGCTCGTCGTCGACGCCACCCAGGGCGTGGCCGGCATCGTCGAGGACATGCAGGGGCCGACCTTCGGGATCGCCGGGCTCGTCCACCTGGGCATCCGGGGAGTGACCCGGCTCGTGGGCGGAGGGGTGGATGCGCTCCTCGCCCCCTTCGTGCCGCTCCTCGGCGAGACCCGCTCGCGCCCGGCCATGGAGGCCGCGCTGGCGGTGCTGAACGGGGTCGTCGGGGATCACCTGGCCGAGACCGGCAACCCGCTCGCCATCCCCATGCGGCTGCGGCGGGAGGGCGAGCCGCTCACGGTGGAGCGCCGCGCGCTGGCCGCGGCGCTCCCCGAGGCCACCGGGAAGGTGCTGGTCCTCGTTCACGGATCGTGCATGAACGACCTCCTCTGGAGCCGCCGCGGTCACGACCACGGCGCCGCGCTGGCCCGCGACCTGGGCTACACCGCCGTCTACCTCCACTTCAACAGCGGCCTCCACGTCTCGGTGAACGGGCGCGAGCTGGCGGCGCTGCTCGAGCGGCTGGCCGCGGCCTGGCCGGTGCGGCTGGCCGAGCTGTCCGTCGTCGCCCACAGCATGGGCGGGCTCGTGACCCGGAGTGCATGCCACCAGGCGGCGCAGGCCGGGATGCGCTGGCCCCGCAGGCTCCGGAAGCTGGTCTTCCTGGGGACGCCCCACCACGGAGCGCCGGCCGAGCGCCTGGGCAACTGGGTGAACGTGGTGCTCGGTGCGGCGCCCTTCACCGGGCCGCTGGCCCGGCTGCCGCGGATCCGCAGCGCCGGCGTCACCGACCTGCGCCACGGGAACCTCCTCGAGGAGGACTGGCGGGGATCCGACCGGTTCGGGGCGGGGCCGGATCGCCGGCGCCCGGTGCCGACTCCACCTGGGGTGAAGTGCCTGGCCGTGGCCGCCTCGGCGTCGAAGGGTCCTTGCGCCCGGCCCCGGGGCGACGGGCTCGTGCCGGTGGACAGCGCGCTGGGCCTGCATGCCGATCCGGCGCGGACGCTCGACCTCCCCCCTGAAGGTCGCTTCGTCGTCCACGGGGCGGGGCATCTCGACCTGCTCGATCAGCCGGAGGTGTACGGGCGGCTGCGGGAGTGGATGGGCGGCTAGGAGGCGAGCGGCGGCACGGGGCAGCCGAGCGACGCGGCCACCGCCCGGACGATCCCGCCCTCGCCCGGGACCACCTGCCGGTCGGCCAGCGCGCAGGCTGCACAGGCGGTGAGGATCCGCTCCTTGAGCGCGGGCGCCGCCTCGTCGAGGCGGGCCAGGACCTTGTCGAGCCGGCCCCCGTCCACCCGGTCGCCCGGGAGCAGGCGCCAGGAGGTGGGGACGCCCAGGGCCGCGAGCCCGGCCTGGAGCGCACGCTGCGCACCCGCCGGATCGGCCGCGCCCGTCCAGGCCAGCGCGGAGAGGAGCTCGAGGCACTCCACCTGCACCTCCTCCAGCGTCCAGGCCCGGACCGGCGCCGACCGGCGCCCGCCCAGCAGCGGCGTGAGCCTCCGCTCGATCACCCGGCGGACGGCCCAGCGGAAGAGCTCCGGACGGGCCTGCAGGGAGGCGAGGGCGTCCAGGTCCCGGAGCAGCTCGCCGGCCTGTCCGGGGGACAGGTGGTCGAGCGCCGGCAGCGCCAGGTCGAGGAGGGCGAGTCGCGCCGACGGGTCCAGGATCCCGACGGCGGAGGCGAGCGCGCGGATCCCGGCCGCGATGGACGGGTCGCGGTCCAGGGCCAGGAGTTGCCGCTCCAGGACTCCCGGATCGCCGTCCAGGAGCAGGGCGCAGGCCACGCCGCGCGCGCCCAGCGGCTCGCGCGCGCGGTCCACCAGCCCGGGTGGGAAGGTCGCCAGGATCACGACGGCCCGCTCGATGTGCTCCGGCCCCGGGCGCCCCACCGTCGCCGCGGCGGCCAGCACCGGGGCCGGAAGGGGGGCGCCGCCCTGCACCCGAGCGAGCCGGGCCGCAGGACGCGGCTCCACGGGCGGGGATCCTGGTTCACCCTGGGTGATCCTCCGGATCCGCTCCTCCAGGGGCGGGTGGGTGGCCATCATGCTCCCGAGGAAGCCGCCCACCCCCTCGGCGAAGAAGAGGTGCGAGGCCTCCAGCGCCTCGGGCGAGGAGAGCCGGGAGCCCTGCTTCTCGATCTTCGCGAGCGCGCGGGCCAGGCCGCCCGGGTTCCGGGTGAACTGCACGGCCGCCGCGTCGGCCAGGAACTCCCGCTGCCGCGAGACCGCGAGCCGGATGAGCCGGCCGAAGAAGGCCCCGATCGACCCGGCCACCAGGAGCGAGAGCCCGGCGCCGAGGATCACGCCTCCACGCCCCTTGCCCCGGCCGTCGCCGCCCCGGAGGAGGATCCTTCCCAGGAGCGCCAGCACGGTGAGGCCGCCCACCATCGCCATGAGCCGGGTGCTGAGCCGCGTGTCCGCGTTGAGGACGTGGGAGAGCTCATGGGCCACCACGCCCTGCAGCTCGTCCCGGTCGAGGCCGTCGAGTGCGCCGCGGGTGACCGCGACCACCGAGCGCTCCGGGGTGAAGCCGGCGGCGAAGGCGTTCATCCCGGGCTCGCCGTCGAGGACGTAGAGGCGCGGAACCGGGAGCCCCGATGCGATGGCCATCTCCTCGACGACGTTCACGAGCCGTCGCTCGGCCGGATCGGTCGTCTGCCGGTCGACCGCCCGGCCCCCGAGCATCCGCGCCACCGCGTCGCCGCCGCCGGCCGCCAGGCGCACGGCGTGGAAGGCGCTGCCGCCGAGGACCACCAGCGTCACCACCCCCGCCATCGGCAGGAGGAGGGCGACCGGGTCGAGCGAGAACGCCAGCGCGAAGCCCACGTCGGCGAGGACGATGGTCGCGAGCCACGCGAAGACGAACAGGAAGACGAGGAGACCCGTGTTCCGGCGCGCCCTCGATTGGGCGGCGAAGAAGTCGAGGGTCCTCCGCGCGGGGAGCGGAGCGGGCATGACGGGGCGCGTGCCGGCGGCCGGCTAGAAGGAGACCTTCACCGGCTCCCGCTCGGCCGGGACCTCGACGGCGAAGGACTGGGCGGCCGGGAAGCCCCCGGCCAGGATCATCCCGGGGAAGGTCTCGCGGGAGTTGTTGTAGGCCATCACCGCGTCGTTGTAGGCCTGCCGGGCGAAGGAGATGCGGTTCTCGGTCGAGGAGAGCTCCTCCATGAGCTGCGCCATGGTCTGGTTGGCCTTGAGGTCCGGGTAGGACTCGGCCACCGCGAGGAGGCGGGAGAGGGTGCCGGTGAGGGCGCCCTCGGCGCTCGACAGGCCCTGCATGGCCTGTGGGTCGCCGGGGTTGGCGGCCGCGGCGCGCACCGCCGTGACCGCCGTGTTTCGGGCCGACACCACGGCCTCGAGCGTCTCGCGCTCGTGCTTGAGGTAGGCCTTGGCGGTCTCCACCAGGTTGGGGATGAGATCGTGGCGCCGCTTGAGCTGGACGTCGATCTGGCTGAAGGCGTTCTTGTAGGCGTTCCGGCCGGTGACGAGGCCGTTGTAGATGGAGATCACCGCGAACACGACCGCGGCGGCGATGCCCAGCAGCAGAAGGAAGGCGACCATGTGTCCCCCGGGGGCGCAGTCGGGATCCGCGCGCGGAGCAAGGATGGCACACCTGGAACCGGATGGGCCGGGATATCCTCCCCGGATCATGAAGGAGCTCGCCGGAAGGACCGCAGTGATCACCGGGGCAGGGAGCGGCCTCGGCCTGGAGATGGCGCGCCGCGCCCACGCGCTGGGCATGCGCCTCGTCCTCGCCGACGTGGAGCCGGGACCCCTGGCCCGCATCGTCGGGGAGGTCCAGGCCGCCGGGGGATTCGCCTTGGGTGAACCGACCGACGTCGCCGACGACGCCCAGGTGGCCCGCCTCGCCGACCGCGCCTTCGCCGAGACCGGCGACGTGGGGCTGCTCGTCAACAACGCCGGCGTGGGAGGCGGCGGCTACGTCTGGGAGACCAGCGAGAAGGAGTGGCGCTGGGTGCTGGGCGTGAACGTGATGGGCGTGGTCCACGGGCTCCGCCGGTTCGTGCCCCGCATGCTCGAGGCCGAGGCGCGCGGCCGCACGTCACACGTCGTGAACACCGCCTCCATCGCCGGCTGGCTCGCCCCGCCCATGTTCGGCGTCTACAGCGTGTCCAAGCACGCGGTGGTGGCGCTCACCGAGACACTCTTCCACGACCTGCGGATGGCCGGGTCGGGGATGGGCGTCTCCCTGCTCTGCCCGGCCTTCGTGCCCACCGGAATCTCCCGCTCGGAGCGGAACCGCCCCGCCGACCTCTCCGACGCGGCGCCGGAGACGGCGTCCCAGGCCCGGGCCCGGGCGGCGGTGGAGAAGGCGGTGGCCGGCGGGAAGATCGGCGCCGCGGACGTGGCCCGGATGACCTTCGACGCGGTGGTGGAGGACCGGTTCTACGTCTTCACCCACCCGCAGATCCTGCCTTCGGTGCGGGCCCGCCACGAGGCTGCCCTCTCCGGGGGCCCGCCCGCCGATCCCTACGGCCAGCGCCCGGAGCGGCGACCCGGCGCGGCGCGGGAAACGCCCAAGGGCTAGCGTCCGGCCCGGGCCGCCCGCCCCGACTCCACCCACTCCCGCAGCACCCGCTCCATCTCCTGCGCGAAGACGAGGCGCACCGCCTCGAGCGCGATGGGGCGGAGCTGGCGCAGCGCGACGCCGAGGGGAGGTGCGCGGCCGGCGGCGGCCCGGCGGGCCCGGCGGGCCAGGAAGGGCTCGGCCAGCTCCTCGGCGGTGCGGGAGAGCCGCTTGCGCAGCGTGCGCTGCAGGCCGGCCACCGCCTCGAGGTCGATCCCTGCGGCCTCGAGCCGGACGGCGAGCGCCAGCATGGCCACGCTGGGGACCAGGAAGTCGGCGCCCCGGCGGGTCACCAGGCCGTGGCGGACCAGGTCGGCGAGGCGGCCGGGCCTGAGCTCCCCCGCCAGCGCGGAGAGCTCCTCCGTATTCACGATCCGTGACTGGTCCTCGGCCCATGGCTCCCGCAGCCGGTCCTCCAGGCCCAGCCACTCCTCCAGGCGGGTCTCGCCCCGCTCGACGCGACCGAGCAGCTCCTGGATCGCCTTGATCTTGAGGCCGCGGTCCTGGAGCTGCGCGATCCGCCGGAGCCGCTCGACGTGTCCGGGGCCGTAGTGGGCGACGCGGCCGCGCATCTCCGGCCGGGGCAAGAGCCCCTTGGTCTGGTAGAAGCGCACGGTGCGGCTGGGGATCCCGGCCTCGCGGGCCAGGTCGTCGATGGTGAGGTCGCTCACCGGGCCACCGGGAGGACGAGCAGCACCACCGCCAGGAAGTGGCAGGTGCTCCCCCCGAGGACGAAGCCGTGCCACACCGCGTGGGCGTAGCGGACCCGCTTCATCACGTAGAAGACGGTCCCGAGGGAGTAGAGAAGCCCCCCGGCCACGAGCAGGGGGAGCGCACCGGGCGGGAGCGCGTCCACGAGCCGTCGCCCGGCCAGCACCACCATCCAGCCCATGGCCAGGTAGACCACCGCCGAGACCCACTTCGGGCGGTAGACCCAGAAGGCCTCCATGCCCACGCCGGCGAGGGCGAGCACCCACACCGCGGCGAAGAGCCCCCAGCCCACGGGCCCGCGCAGCGCCAGCAGGGTGAAGGGGGTGTAGCTCCCGGCGATGAGCAGGTAGATGCTGGCGTGGTCGAGGACCTTGGCGACGTGGCGCGCCCGGGGGGACGAGGAGGCGTGGTAGGCCGTCGAGGCCGTGTAGAGGAGGATCATCGTGGCCCCGAAGATGGCGGTGCTGGCGACGTGCCAGGCGTCCCCGAACCAGGTCGAGAAGACCAGCAGGACGGCCAGCCCGGCGCCGCTGGCGATGGCGCCCAGGCCGTGGGTGGCCACGTTGGCGGCCTCCTCGCCGGGGGAGTAGGGGGAGATCTCCGGGTGGCGCAGCATATGATGTGACACCTATAACCGTTACACCAAACGATGTCAATACGGACGGACCGGGAAGCAATCCTGCCGCACCGCGTTATGATCCTCCGCGATGCTGGAGATCCTCGAGACACCCGTGAAGCTGAGCCTGCCCCTCGGGCAGCACCCGCACTGCCTGCTGGCCCAGATCCCCGACCACCTGGTGCGCGGCGACCTGGGCTACGTGGTGCCCGGGCCGGAGGAGCAGTGGGCGCGGGTCCGGTCGGTGCTGGACCTGGTGACCGAGGGGAACGGCGGCTTTCGCAAGCTCCACTTCCTGGTCTTCCCCGAGGGCTGCCTGCCGCTCTCCCACCTCGACGACATGCTGGGCGCCATCGAGCGGCAGATCCAGGCCAGCACGGTGACCATGTTCGGCCTCGAGCACGTCCCGCTCGAGACCTTCCACGGGCTCCTGATGCGCTTCCGCGACGACAACGCCCGGGCGCTCGCGCTGGTGGAGGAGGACCTGGAGTCGGGGAGCGACCCGGCCATGCCGGTGAACCTCTCCTGCGTGGTGGTCCGGGAGGACGACGGAAAGGTCCGGGTCTTCCTCCAGGCCAAGGGGCACCCCTTTCACGGGGAGGAATACCTGGACAAGAGCCACGACCTCTACCGGGGGCGGATCGTCCACCACTTCCGCGGGACGTCGTCCTTCAACTTCATGGTCCTCATCTGCCTCGACTACCTGTACCGGGACCTCTTCTCCTCGAACATCCGGCGCATCGTGGACCACGCCAACCAGAACTTCTTCCGGACCCGCCAGGGCCTGGACGCACTCTTCGTCATCCAGGCCAACCCCAAGCCGGAGCACCGGGCCTACCGGGAGGTGCTCTCCGGCTTCTACGGGGAGTACCTGGAGGACACCCCGGGGGTGCGCGACACCGTGACCGTCTTCGGGAACTGCTCCGACGAGAGCCACATCGAGGGCGGCGAGGGGCACGGCGCCTACGGCGTGTCGTCGGCGGTGATCGGCCCCCGGCACAACCTCGTGAGCGTGGCGCTGTCCGAGTTCTCCACCGACGACTTCGGCGGAGCCCCGCTGTGCCGGCTGCGCTTCGGCACCGCCACGCGCCTCTACTACTTCAACCTCCCGCTCCACCACGAGCTCGACCCGCGGTCGTCCCGGCTGCCCCTCAAGGTGCACGGCATCTACTGCCCGACGCCGGAGGGAGGGTGGCGGAAGATCTCGGGCGACGAGATGGTGCAGGGGGTGGGCGCGGCCGGGTAGGCCGTCGGCCCCTGTGCCGCGGCCGCGCCTTGGTCTACAAGTGCTGCTCGTGACCCGCGAGCCCTACATCCTGCGCCAGCGGTCGGAGCACGGCCGCAAGTCCGTCGCGGTCCTCCCGGTCCACTACCCGAAGGAGCTCCTCACCGCGCTCGACCTGCTCGCCGTCGAGGTCTGGGGACCGCCGGGCGCGCCGCGCGGGGACGACGCCGGTCGCGATCCAGACCTACGTCTGCGCGGTGGTGCGCAACGCCCTCGGGTTCCTGGCCTCGGGCGGCGCGGACATGGTGGACGCGGCGCTCTTCCCCCACACCTGCGACTCGATCCAGCAGCTCGCCACGCTGGCCCCGGACTTCGGGGGCTGGAAGAAGCCTTCGATCACCTTTCTCCACCCCAAGGATCCCGGCCGCCCCAGCGCCCGTACCTTCGCGCTGGCCGAGCTTCACGCCCTGGCCGGGAAGCTCGAGGCCGTGGCGGGAAGGAAGCTCGAGCCCGACCGGCTCGCCGCCGCCATCCGGCTCCACCGCGAGATCGACGCCTGCCGCGCGGCACTGCTCGACGGGCGCGCCTCGTTGCCCCTCGACGACCGCGAGCTCTACGCGCTGCTGCGGCGCGGCGAGTGGCTCTGGCCCGAGGAGCACCTCTCCGAGCTCCGCGACGCCCGGGCGCGCCTCGGGACGGGGAAGCCGCAGGCGGGAGTCCCGGTGCTCGTGACCGGCTACGTGCCCGAGCCGGCGGCGTTGCTCGGGATCCTGAACGGCGCCGGCGCCTTCGTGGCCGCCGACGACTACGCCGCGGTGGGGCGCCGTCTGGTGCGCGAGGCCGATCTTCCCGTCGCCGACCCCTGGGCGGCGCTCCTCGACAGGTACCTCGCGGCGCCTCCCTGCCCGACCCGGTCGGCCGACCAGGGCGCCCGGATGCGCCACCTCGAGACCCTGCTCGACCGCAGCGGTTCACGCGGAGTGGTCATCCACGTGGTGAAGTTCTGCGAGCCCGAGCTCTTCGACGTCCCGGCCATCCGCCGCACCTTCGCGTCCCGCGGCGTCCCGGTGCTCCACCTGGAGGGCGAGCTGGAGCGGCAGCTCTCCGGTCAGGTGGAGACCCGCATCGAGGCGTTCGCCGAGATGATCTCCGGCCCGGGAGGTGCGGCGTGATCCTGCGGCGCGCGCAGTACGAGCTGGCGCATCGCGCGGTGGGCCCCTTCCTGGCCGCGCTCGACGACTGGCAGCGGCGGCGCACGAAGCGACCGGCCCGGGAGAGCCCGTTCGCCCCCCCGCTCGAGTCGCTCCACGCCCTCAAGAGCTTGATGATGAAGCACTACTTCGAGGGGCGGTACGCCGACGGCGCCGTTCCCGTGGCCTGGGTGACGAGCGGGTTCCCGGTGGAGTTCCTGCGGACCCTGGGATTCCACACCGTCTACCCCGAGAACCACGCGGCCATCTGCGGGGTGGGCCGGCTCGTCCCGGCGCTCTCCGATGCGGTGGAGGCGGAAGGCTATTCGCGCGACCTGTGCAGCTACGTCCGCTCCGATCTCGGCTCGATCGCCACCGGCAAGTCGCCGGTGGGGCGGCTCCCACGCCCCGACCTGCTCGCCTGCTGCACGAACATCTGCCAGACGGTCCTCTACTGGTACCGGGACCTGGCCCGCCACTTCGGGGTTCCGCTCGTCCTCGTCGACACCCCGTTCGTCTACGGCGAGCCGTCCGCCCACCAGACGCAGTACGTGGTCGACCAGCTCGAGGAGGGCATCGCCATCGCCGAGCGGGTGGCGCGTCGGCCGCTCGACCGGGAGAAGCTCTCCGAGACGGCGCGCCTCTCCCGCGAGGGGAGCGAGCTCTGGGGACAGTGCCTGGAGACCGCCCGGACCCGCCCCGCTCCCTGGACCGGCGTGGACGGATTCTTCCACCTGGGACCGGTCGTGGCGCTGCGCGGTTCCGAGGAGTGCAACGCCTACTACCGGGTTCTGCTCGACGAGCTGCGCGACCGGGTGGCGAAGGGAATCGGGGGGCTCAAGGGCGAGGAGAAGCACCGCCTCCTGTGGGACAACCTGCCCATCTGGTACGCGACCCGCGAGATCACGACGCTGCTCGGGAGCCAGGGCTTCAACTTCGTCTGCACGACCTACACGAACGCCTGGGCGGAGGCCTCGAGCGGCATCGACCCGGCCGATCCGGTTCGCTCGGCGGCCACCACCTACTCGCAGATCATGCTGAACCGCGATCTCCCCAACAAGCTCCGGCTGATCTCGCAGATGGCGCGGAAGTTCGAGGCCGACGGGGCGGTCCTCCACAGCGACCGCTCCTGCAAGCCCTACTCGATCGGGCAGATCGACCTGAAGGACAGGCTTTCGAGCGACCTGGGGATCAAGGCGCTGCTCCTCGAGGCCGACCACAACGACCCCCGCTCCTGGGCCAGCGAGCTCTCCCAGAACCGGCTCGGCGCCTTCATGGAGAGCTTCGGATGAGCGGGGCCGCGGCAGTCGGCGTGGACGTCGGTTCGACCACCTGCAAGGTGGTCGCCATCGACGGCGCGGGAGCCATCGTCGCCCGGCGCGTCGAGTCGACCGATCCGCGGATCGAGCGGCAGGTGGAGCGGCTCCTGGGGGAGCTGCTCGGCGAGGCGGGGCGCGGGCTTCCGGTCGGCGCCACCGGGTACGGCCGCAAGCGGGTTCCCGGCGCCCGGGCCCTCACCGAGATCACCTGCCACGCGCGCGGCGCGTTCGCGCGGGCCGGCCGGGCGGCCGTGCTCGTGGACATGGGTGGCCAGGACACCAAGGTGATCCGCATCGGCGCCGCGGGGGACGTGGTGGACTTCGCCATGAACGACAAGTGCGCCGCAGGCACGGGTCGGTTCCTCGAGGTGGTGCTGGGACGGCTTCACGTTCCGTTCGAGGGGCTCGCCGAGATGGTGGCCGCCGCGCCGCGCGCCGTCCCGGTCTCGAGCACGTGCACCGTCTTCGCCGAGAGCGAGGTCATCTCGCTCGTCGCCGCCGACGAGCCCGTCGAGGGGATCGTGAAGGGGCTGCACGTCGCGCTGGCCTCCCGGGTGGCGTCGCTGGCCAGGGGTTCGCTCGGCGGTGAGGAAGTCCTCATGAGCGGTGGGGTGGCGCTGAACGGCGCCATGGTTGCGGCGCTGCGGGACGCCCTGGGCAGGCCCATACGGGTGCTGCCCGAGCCGCAGCTCACCGGGGCGCTGGGGGCTGCGCTGTCGGTGCTCCCTGGTCGGTGACGCGGGCCGGGGCGGGGCCGCTGCGAACGCTCCGCATCATCTGGCATGCCAGGATTTGCGTGAAAATGTGTCAAGTTAAATCAATAAAATCATACATGTAAGCGATTTCTCGAAATCTCTCATCACGCTTGCGCCGGTGCTTGACTGCCTACACGGACTTCTGTCCGTATGCGTCAATGTCACATGAATATGTGTCGTTGGTTCATGGGACATTTTCAGTCAGCCCAAACCAGGAGCGTGCAAATGAGAAAGACATCATGGTCCGTCGGGATATCGCTTGTGGTGAGCGTCATCGTCCTCGGCTGCGGCGGTTCAAGCGGTAGTCAAAGCTCCACCGCGCCAGCAAGCCTGGCGGGCATCGCCTCATCCGACTCCCCGGTCGCCTCGGTGTCCCTGAAGGATTCGGCGTCGCCTCGGCGCCACGTCGTGACGACCCCTGACACCAGCGGGAGCTTCTCCTTCGACGTGGCGGATTTCACCCCGCCGTTCGCCCTGAAGGCGAAGACGGCTTCCGGAGCCGAGTACGCCATCGCGGCGAAGAGCGGTGTCGCCAACGTCAACCCGATCACCACCGTTGCAGCCTACGCAGCCTACGAAGCCGATGATGACGATGATGACGACGATGCCGAGGAGTCCTGGTCGGGCGGCAGCGCCGGGTCATCCAAGGACATCGAGCGGGTGATCAAGAGCCTCAGCACGGTGCTCCGGCCGCTCTTCGACCTCTACGGGATCCGGCGCATCGGGGAGGACGACGAGGGCTGGAGACTCCGTGCCCTGCTCCGCGACGTGAGCTTCCAGGTGAAGTCTGGCGTGGTCACCGTGACGAACAGGGCGACCGGCGGCATCATCTTCACCGGCAAGATCAGGGACCTCTCCTCGGGCACGTTCTACCCCGAGAACATGCCCGCTGGACCCGGCGGGGGCACGCCTTCGACCTGCACCGGGTTCACGTACAACCCCTGGGGCGCCTGCCAGTCGAACAACACCCAGACCCGCACGGTGGCGTCCTCGTCCCCGAGCGGCTGCACGGGCGGGACGCCGGTCCTCACCCAGGCGTGCACCTACGTGCCGCCTCCGCCCGCTGCCTGCCAGTACACCTACACCAGCTGGGGCGCCTGCCAGTCGAACGGGACGCAGACCCGCACCGTGGTCACGTCCGGCCCCACCGGATGCACGGGTACCCCGGTCCTCTCCCAGTCCTGCACCTACGTGCCTCCTCCGGTGACCTGCAGCTCCTTCACCTACTCGGCGTTCGGAGCCTGCCAGTCGAACAGTACGCAGACGCGCACCGTGCTGACCTCGTCCCCGACGGGCTGCACGGGCGGGACGCCGGTCCTCACCCAGGCGTGCAACTACGTGCCGCCGGTGGTGACCTGCAGCTCCTTCACGTACTCGGCGTTCGGAGCCTGCCAGCCGAACAACACGCAGACGCGCACCGTGCTGACCTCGTCCCCGACGGGCTGCACGGGCGGGACGCCGGTCCTCTCCCAGTCCTGCACCTACGTGCCTCCTCCGGTGACCTGCAGCTCCTTCACCTACTCGGCGTTCGGAGCCTGCCAGTCGAACAGTACGCAGACGCGCACCGTGCTGACCTCGTCCCCGACGGGCTGCACGGGCGGGACGCCGGTCCTCACCCAGGCGTGCAACTACGTGCCGCCGGTGGTGACCTGCAGCTCCTTCACCTACTCGGCGTTCGGAGCCTGCCAGCCGAACAACACGCAGACGCGCACCGTGCTGACCTCGTCCCCGACGGGCTGCACGGGCGGGACGCCGGTCCTCACCCAGGCGTGCAACTACGTGCCGCCGACCTGCACGTACACGTACTCGGCGTGGAGCACCTGCTCCTCCAGCGGGACGCAGACCCGCACCGTCGCGTCGTCCACGCCGGCCGGCTGCGCGGGGACCCCGGTCCTGACGCAGACGTGCACGCCTCCGACGCAGTCGTGCAACACCTGCCACGGGGTCCCTCCCTCCACCGGGGCGCACTCTTTCCACGGGAACACGTGCGGCAATTGCCACTCCGGATACACCTCGACGAGCGCCAACGCGGCGACGCACATGAATGGCACGAAGGATGTGAACGGGACCCGGATCACCGCCTGGGATGCGTCGACCAAGCAGTGCACGGGGTGCCACGGCTCGGCTACCTGGTAGCGGAAAGCTAGACCGGAGCCTGTCACCCGACAGGCCTCCCACGGGGCACCCCGTCCTCCGGGACGCGGTGCCCCTTCTCTTGCCCGTCGTCCCCGGGCCCGGCGCGCCTCCTCGATCTGGTTGCGAAGCCACTCGATCCCATCGATGCTGGCTGTCGTCTGCCCATCAGGGAAGCAAGCGTCCATCCACGCCCTCGGCTCCGTCGCGCACTTCCCGGCCAGCCCATGGCTCCCGTGCTCGCTGCGCACAAGATGAACCGTGACGCCAAGCAGCGCGGCGACCTGCATGTCCTTGAGCGAGGCCAGGGAGACCTGGCGGTGGGACCGTCACGCTGGCGGGATTCACCGCGACCGCAATGGTCCGGAAAACGAGAAGGGCGGAGGCGCCTGCGCGCCCCCGCCCCATTTTCACGGAGAGTCGGTGCTCTCCGTCCCCGTCAGGCTAGGGGATGGTCGACGCCGCGTCGATGATCGTCTGCCGGCCGTTCTCGAACGTGGTCGGCACCCAGCCCTGGCCGTAGGCGTGGATCCGGAGACCGAACTGCGTGGACTGCACGCCCGACTGGTGGCAGCTCATGCAGGAGGCCGCAGTCGCGCCCATGAGCACGTCGTCGAGCTGGTTGCCCCACGGCGCGGCGCCCGGGTCGGTGATGAGGGCGACGCCCTTGGTGGCGTTCACCGTCTCCTGGACCCAGCCGTCGGAGTGGCAGGCCGCGCAGTTGTTGATGGCCTGCGGGTAGTGCACCTCGATGAAGTTGTGGTTCTTGGTCACCTGGGTGGTGATGGCGGTGTTGCACTGCGTCCCGGTGGCGGAGCTGGGAGCGCCCGACCCCGCGACGATCTGGCAACCCGAGCCCGGCCAGCTGGCGACCGCGTCGAGGGCTTCCTTGGTCCCGAAGAAGTAGATCCCGTTCGTCCGGTAGTAGACGAGCGCCATGCCGTTCTGGGCCGAGTGGATGGCGTGGACCATGTTCCGCATGTCATAGGACTCACCCACCTTGCCGTCGTAGGCCTCGGCGGCGGTGACGCCCATGTTGACCCGTACGTTCTTCTCGCTGGACGCCGGGTTGTGGCACTCGACGCAGAGGTTCACGTTGTCGACGCGGTTGCCGCCGTGCTGGTACATCGAGCCCAGGTGGCAGTCGATGCACTTCGCGGTGTCCACGATGGAGCGGCGCAGGTCGGCCGGGGCCGGCAGGGCGCCGTCGGTGAGCAGGTACTCGCGGACCGGGCTCTTGGCGCGGACCTGGATGACCGAGAGTCCCGGCTTCCCGGCGTCCACGGCAGGCTGGAAGAAGACCTGCGGCGCTGCATGCTCTCCATGGCAGGGCGTGCAATGTCGAGCACCGCCATGACCGTGCCCGACATGTCGGCCGGGTTCAACCGGGTCATGACGGTCTGCACGGTGTGCACCGAACTCATCTCATCACCGTGCACACCGCTGGTCAGGGTGATGCGCTTGCCAGGCTTGGCTCCCTTGGCCACGATCACCGACACGCACCAGTACTGTCCCGTGGACATCTGCACACCCTGGAAGTAGAGCAGGTGTTTCCTGCCAGGCTCCAGGTCATCGGTGCTCAGCGAGCTCACCACCTTCTTGCCGTTGATCACGTCGCCGGTGTAGACCGTGCCGATCCTGGCCGGGGTTGCAGGGGCGCTGACTTGGGCCTGCGCCATGCCGACGCCGGTCAGTGCAATCGCGGTGACGAGCAACGATTGCATGAGACCGAGGCGCCTGCCGCCAACCAGGAATTCTCCGAGCATCGTCAGCTCCTCGCTGAAGGTGCGAGATTTCAAGTCGAAGGATGACATGACAGTTGAACCGCAAAAGTCCGCACTCAGGTGCCCGATCAGCCGCCCCCTTGGCGGGCATCGTGAATGGCGACCCTGGTGGCGGCGCTTCCACGCAAAGGCTCCCCAGGAACCTGATCATCCACTAGGCTCCTGCGGAGATGAAACGCCACTGCTCGACGACAACTAGACCTCCCCTCAGCCTTTGCAATCCCGACGGATCCGCTCCCCAAAAAGTTGCCCGAAAGGTGGCTGGGGCGCAGATCGCCGCCGGCTGGTGCTGTCTAGCGCGGGCTTGAAGCCGCCGGGGCCGGCGTGAACAGCCGTTGCACGCGGTCCTTGAAGTCCGGCGGAAACGTCCAGTAGCGCGTGCCTTGGGGACCCTCCTGCGGCTCCAGGCCGCGGCGCTGCGGTTCGGCGCCCAGAAGCAGCAGCCCGAGCAGGTCGCCACTGACCCAGGGATCCTCGAACCAGAAGCCGTGCGAGCGCGGCGGCAGATTCGGAATGGCCGTGGGGTCCACCTTGATGATGTCGAAGCCGAGCTTGCGCGAGGCGTCGACGAGGAAGCCGGTCTGTTCCGCATCGAGCTCGGTCGGGTTGGCGCTGCCGGCGCGTGACGCGCGGTTCACGACGGCGGAAAAGCGCAGCGCCGAATCGTTCAGGTTGGCGGCGAGGCTCACCCGCCCGACGATGTCGATGTATTGCGCCAGTTCGCCGGCGAAGCGCCGGGTGTCGATGTCGGGCGCGGCGAAGTAGACCTGCGACAGCCGCAACCGCTGGCGCAGTTGTTCACGCGTTTCACCCGGCCGCGGCGTGGCCAGCTTGACCAGGCCCGGGCTGACGATCTGTGCACCCGCGCTGAACGCCACAACCTCGATCGACGACGCCTTGGTGTTCTCGGCCAGCGCCTCGATCATGCGAGCAAAGGGATCCACCGAGGCCGCAGCATTGCCGACGTCGGTGAAGTAGCGCAGGATCGACCCCGTCGATGGCCACAGGAACGACACCATCACGACGCGCCGGCCGGTGAAGTGGCGCAACTGCGCGGCTTGCGCCGAGGCCTTCGCCACCGTGTTGTTGGCGCCGTGCACGTAGACCACCAGCTCCCTGTTCTTGCTGGCGGCCAGCGCCTTGTTGACCGAGGCGAAGAAGGCCTGCGCGTCGGCCGATCCCGCCACGCCGTCGCCCGGGCCCAGGGCGGCCATCTGCTCCAGGCCCTTGAGATGGACGATCGGGCGTTCGTCGGGGTCGTCGCTGGTCGACAGCCGGTGCAGGGTCTCCCAGTCCAGCGTGTCGTCGCCGATGCGCATGTGGGCCACCCCCATGCGCAGGCGCTCGCTGGGCAGCAGGGTGTGCAGCGGTTCGGGCTTCTCGACCACGGCGCCGCGGTTGGTGACGTAGAACACGGGCAAGTCGGTGCCCTGCACCTGGTAGCCCGCACTCTCGAACGGGTCGACATCGCCCGAGCGGAAGCTCAACGGCGTGGGCATCAGCCGCACCGGCGATTCACAACCGGCGAGCAGCAGGAGGACGCACAGCGCCGCCGCCCAGGATGTCGTGCCGCGCGGGCGGCCTGGCGGCTGTGTCAGCATGCCTCATTCTGCCGCAGTTCAGTCGTGCCGAGGTGTCCGTGATCTGGACCCGAGAAGGGCGGCTCGAGCTTCCGGCCTGTGTCACGGACGGATGAGTCCGTATCGCCAGACGTCGTTGTCGACGCGCAGGTAGTTGGTGAGGTCCGTGAAGTCGAAGGTCTCCCGATCTCCCCCGAACGTGTAGATGGCCGTGGGCACCCCGTGGATCTCCTCGGTCACGGAAAGGGCGGCGAAGTCGTACTTGATCTGATCGGGCGAGGTCGCGTTCCAGGGCGGGGTGGGCAGCCGGACCCAGCGGGCTCCGTCGAAGCTGGCCCACATGTCGACGGGATTCTGGAGCAGCCCGAAGCCCCCGAAGCACACGATGTGGAAGGCCGCGACCACGCAGGCGTGGCCGGGGCGCGGCGACCAGCCCGCGGCAGGCGTCACCAGTTCCCAGGTGACGCCGTCGCGGGTCCGCCACACGTCGTTGAAGTAGGGCGGGTTGCAGAAGGGGAGCGGCTCGCAGACGAAGCCGTTCTCTCCCCCGAGCAGGTAGATATAGCCGCCCTTCGT
Source organism: uncultured delta proteobacterium (assembly GCA_963828255.1). Lineage (GTDB taxonomy): Bacteria > Myxococcota > Myxococcia > Myxococcales > Anaeromyxobacteraceae > CAIOAK01. The sequence goes on from CAWHDZ010000030.1 coordinate 195,211, forward strand.
CACCGCAGCGGCGCCGGCCCGCGGCGACCAGGGCGCATGGTCGGCGAGCTTCTTCCAGGTCCGGCCATCGCGCGACTTCCATACGTCGTTGAAGTAGATGCGCTGCGGCGGGCCGCCGATGACCGCCGAGTCGTCGTTCTGGGACCCGCCAAAGACGTAGATCTCGTCGCGAAGAACGACCGTGCTCAGCCCGGCCCGCCCGGCCCACGGCGCGTGGTCGGTCATCTGCGTCCAGCGGACGCCGTCCCGGCTCCGCCATACGTCGTTGAAGAACGTGGACCTCGAGACGAAAGGCGGGCAGTCGGGAACGAAGGGGGGGCAAGCGTTGGGGACCACGGCGTAGTCCTGGCCGCCCAGGACGTACATGGCCTCGCCCTTGGTGACCGCGCCGAAGTACGCGCGGGGCGCCCAGTGGCCGGGCTCGTCGCTGGCGAGGAGCTGGTTCCAGGTCGAGCCGCGGTCCTTGCTCGTCCACACGTCGCCCCAGATGACGCTGTCACCCGGGACGGGAGGGAAGGTCGGAGGGTTGGGCGTGCGCCCGCCCATCAAATAGAAGCGGTCGCCGAGGGACATGACCTTCAGGCCGGCTCGGGGGGACCACGGAGCCGACGGCTGGACCTCCGCCCACCCCACCGACGGCTTCTGCCCATGTTCACCGCCGGTTGCATCTGCGATCCGCGGCAGCGCCGTCCCTGCAAGCGCTGCGGTGAACCCGAGGATCACGAACGGTTGCCTTGTCATGTGGACCTCCCGGGTGACGCCTAGTCGGACCGGCGCCCTGGCGCAACCCAGTACCGGGAGCGAAGACGGGCCTGGGGCGGCAAGCGATCGTTGACTGCCGAACGCTCGCCCAACCGGCCCTGGCCCCGCTCCAGGCTGCCGAGGTGGACCGGCGGCTTCGCTTGTTCGTGGATGCACGACTGGGCGCGAACCGGGCTCGTAGGATCGTCGATCCGGGAGGCGTCGGGCCGCGGGGCGCGTCGTGTTTACTCATTCGAGGATGTGGTGGCGCTCCGCGTCGTCGCGGGGTTGCTCGGCGCGGGAGTGTCCCTAGAGGCCGTGCGCCGCGCGGTCGGATACCTTCAGCGCCACACCATCACTCCGCGCGGAAGTACGCCGGTGCTACGGGCGGTGCCGGGAGAGACAAGAAGGGCCGGAGACTCCTCGAAGAAACCCGAGGAGTCTCCGGCCAGTGGACTGGAGCGGGAAACCGGATTCGAACCGGCGACCCTCAGCTTGGGAACGGTTTTCACCGAAAGTCCTACCACGTGCAGGGATGTGCAACCCTTTGCAATCCCTACGGATCCGGTCTCGGACGCCGTCCAGCGGTCCCGCGAAAACCCACTCCTTTTCGAGGATTTTGCTACGCCCTTGCTACGGAGAAATATGACCGTGGGTACGACTCCGGAGGGGTTCCTGACCGTCCGGGAGGCGGCCAGGCGGCTCAAGGTCTCGACGGCGACGGTCTACAAGGCCTGCGCACGGGGGGAGATGCCCTGCGTGCGGGTGCTGAACGTGCTGCGGATACCCGAGGGAGGGTTGGGCGGAGGACGCTCGTCCTGCCTCACCGTGGAGACCCCGCGCCACCGCCATGTTCCGCGGGACGGTTGATGGGGCGTCTTGCGTGGGAGATCCTGTGCCGATGACTCGGGAGAGGGAACTCGAAAGGCTTCGGGCCTGGATGGAGACGGTCGAGGCGGAGCGCCTCGAGTTCAAGGAAGCCAAGAACAACTTCGACTTCGAGAAGCTCCTCAAGTACTGCATCGCGCTCGCCAACGAGGGTGGTGGCGTGCTGGTGCTCGGCGTCAGCGACAAGAGGCCACGCAGGGTCGTCGGTACCCGAGCGTTCGAGGACATTCAGCGGACGAAGGTCCAGCTCGTCGACAAGCTGCGCCTGCGCGTCGACGTCGACGAGATCCAGCACGGTGACGGCCGGGTGCTCGCCTTCACGATACCTTCCCGTCCGATCGGCATGCCCCTGAGCTTCGACGGCGCGTACCTCATGCGCGCGGGCGAGTCGCTCCTGGCCATGACTCCGGACCGGCTCCGGCGGATCTTCGACGAGGCGTTGCCCGACTACTCCGCGGAACCCGTGATCGGGGCTCGAGACGAGGAGCTCGACCCGGTGGCGATAGAGAAGCTCCGCGAGCTCTGGCGAAGGAAATCCGGAAATCCTCAGATCGAGAGGATGTCGCGGGAAGAGCTTCTCCGTGATTCGGAGCTCGCCCCGGATGGAAGGATCACCATCGCGGCCCTGGTCCTCCTTGGGACGAGAGCCGGGCTTGGTCGGCACCTGGCGCAATCGGAGACCGTGCTGGAGTACCGGTCTTCGGACACGACGATTGCCCCGCAGCAGCGCGTGGAGTTCCGGGAAGGGTTCCTTCTCTACTTCGAGAATCTTCTGCGAATGATCATGGCGCGCAGCGAGGTCCAGCAGTTTCGCAACGGCCTCATCATCCGAGACATCCCGACCGTCAACGAGGCAGCGACCCGGGAAGCGATCCTGAACGCTCTCAGCCACCGCGACTACCGTCAACTCGGGTCGGTCTTCATTCGACAGTTTCCCCGGCGCATCGAGGTGGTGAGTCCGGGCGGATTTCCCCCCGGCGTGACCGAAGAGAACATCCTCTGGAAGCAGGCCCCCCGGAATCGGCGCCTTGCCGAGGCGCTCTCCAGGTGCGGCTTCGTCGAGCGCTCCGGGCAGGGGGCGGATCGCATGTTCGAGGAGTCGATCCGAGAGGGAAAGCCACGTCCCGACTTCTCCGGAACGGATGAGTACCAGGTGTCGGTAGTCCTTCGCGGAGAGGTGCAGGACGAGGCATTCCTGCGCTTCCTTGAGCGAGTCGGGCAGGAAACCCAGGCGGCATTCTCGACGACCGATCTCGTAGTCCTCGATCTGGTTCATCGTGCCGAGCCTGTCCCGAGGGCGCTCGCACTCCGAGTTCCGCTTCTCTTGGAGAAGGGTGTCCTCGAGAAGCGGGGCCGGGCGAAGCTGATGCTGTCGAGCCGCTTCTATGATTTCGTGGGGAAGCGTGGCGAGTACACCCGGCGCCGTGGCCTCGACAAGGCCCACGCCAAGGCATTGCTCGTGCAGCACCTGAAGGAGTTCGAATCGGCGACCATCCAGGAATTCGAGCAGGCGCTACCGGGCCGAAGCCGGGATTCGATTCACAGGCTGCTTCGGGAACTGAAGGCTGAGGGGAAGGTCGAGGTTACCGGGAAGAAGCGCGGAAGCCGCTGGGTCCCCAAGGGTTGATTTGCCGCAGAGGTCGGTGAGCGCGGCAAATCGCTGCGGCAAAAGACCACGTAACTGCCTGAAATTCGGTCGATCGGCATCCGGCGCTCCTCCGCAAAACACGACACCCCGGCCAGATCATCCACTTCGGGGCCGTGCCCTGCGCCTCGAGCCGGTGCCGGCTCGCCGAGTCGCTCGTCTCGCGGCGGGCGCCGTGCCCCCGGACCATCGCCGGGTGAGCCTTCCGAGGTCCCCCTGGGCTGGAGGGTGCAGGGAGAAGAGCGCTCGAAGGTAGAGGTCGAGGGAAGCGCCCGGGGCCCCATCCTCGAGCTTGGCGACGCGCGACTGGCTCGATCCCATCCGCTCTGCCAGGGCCTCCTGGGAGAGGCCGCGCCGTTGGCGAAGTGACCGGACCGCATCGCCGAGGGCGAGCTTGGTGGTGACCAGCCCAGACTCCAGGTGGGAGAGCCCCAAGAACTGGTCACCAGTCCCGAGCTTCCATCCCGCCCTCACGAGTCGCTTTCGTCGCATCCGGTCCATTTGCTCCCATTCATCATGTCCGATTCGACATGCGTCAAGCTCGTGGACGAGGTGCCGTGCGCGACGCCCTTCCCCGTGGTAGATGCGAAAGGTGTTCACGCTCCGATGCACGGGGAAGCTGCTCAGACGACTCGGGGCGTCGCCTTCCACGAGCGTGGAGCAGCCCACCACCGTGCTCGGGGACTGGTACGCGACACTCATTCACGCGCCCCGACTCCAGGTCGTCCTGGTCGTGAGCGAGAGGACGCTCCTTCCGGTCGTGGTTCCCGCACGGGAGGCAAGGACGCTCCTCCCCCGCTTCCGTGTCGCGCTCGCGGCCATGCTCATCAAGCTCGATGTCCGGCCGTCGGTCGTGGAGCGGGAAATGCACGCGATGGATTCCGTCGCCGTCGGGAAGACGCGAAGCCGGACCGTCCTCGGATCGATGAACGACTTCATCCGGATGAGCAAGGGGCAGCCTTGGCCGCCTCGCTCCCTCGAGGATCTGTCGCTGGAACTGGCCTGTGCGCCCTGCGGTCCCATCGGCATGAGGAGCCCGGACGGCCTGACCCGAGACCTCCTGAACTCGGAGGGACTCCAGTGAGCCACCGTGGAGACGCTGGCGCTGTCCGGCGGCTACTCCGTGAGCGTGCCCGAACTTCCGGAGTGCTTCACGGAAGGGGAGACCGCCGTGGAAATCCGCAGGATGGTCCGGGAAGCGATCGGGCTTTGGCTAGAAGCCGCCAGTACGCCGTCCGCAGCCCGGCGGCGGGAAGGCTCGCGGTGAGTCGGTGCTGCCAGTTGGTCCACGACCAGCGAGGGGGTCGTCGCAGAAAAGAGCGTCCTGGTCCGCGCGGACCAGAGCACCGAAATGCGACCCGCGGGAGGCACCGCACGCGGCACCCGGGCGAAGTCCGACGCTCGGGCCTCTCAAAAAGGGGCCGCCTGGTCCGCGCGGACCAACGAGCGAAATTCCGAAGATCCAGCGTTCTGGGGTGCCCTCCGGGGTGCCCTGCGGAGAGGGCAGGATTGGGGACGAGGCCGCTGGCAGGATTGAAGGCAGGGATGCGCTCGTAACTCCGCGAAACTCGTGCCCCAGCCCCGCCACTCTTCACCTGGCGTGCACACCGACGAACGGGGTGCCATCCGCCCGACCCCTCACCCCCAACCACTGGGGAGAGGGGTCGGGCAGCTGGCACCAAAGCAAATGAAAGAGAGATGGGTGGCGGGGCTGGGGCGAGTTTTCGGGGAAGGAAGGGAGACCCTGGACAGAGCGGGAACGAGGAAGGGAAGAAAGGTTCAGGGGTAAGGGGAAAACGGAGATCTGAGGTCGACCGGATTGGAATGGAATGCAGAAATGGGGTGAGTGATCAGAGCGCGGCCGTAGGTACGGACCGGATACATGGGTAACGAAAAGCGCTGGAGACATAGGTGACAACGAACTGGCGATGTCGGGGACGAGCAGTCGAGAGATCGGGGAGTCGTCGTCCTGCAGATGGGAGAAGAGCGGCCCGGAGATAGGTGACTGGAGCTCCAGGAGAGGGGTGACGGCCGGTCGCGACATCGGTGACTGCCCTACCACCTCGTTGGGGCAGGACGAGGTCGAGACGGTAGTTCCAGGGCTCGCGACGGCGCTTCAGGCGAACCCGCAACGGGACATCATCTCTGCTGTGGACCTGGAGACATGGGTCGCGTCCCTACCCGACGCGGATCAGGAACTCCTGGCGATGCGGCAGGCGGGCTCCACCCTCACCGACATCGCCGAGCACCTCGATGTATCCATCTCGAAGGTCTTCTCGCGGATGAGGTCGCTGGGACTGATACTGGCCGACCGGGCGGGTCTGCCGGTCGCGGGGACGACACCGTCGGTGGCGTAGATGCAGTTGGGGACGGCCAGGGTGGCCGCTTCCCCCTTAGCCTTCATTCCGGGCGACGTTCAAGGGCATCGCTACCCTGTGCGAAGTGGTCGGTGGCGGAGCAGGACGCGGTTCGTTGGGCTCACGCCGTGGTCGAAACGGCGAAGGCCCCGCCCGCCACCGTTGGCAAGGGGGCCTCCATCCGGCCGAACCTGTGCGGCGTCGGTGGACCGGACTCGGCGGACACTACGCCCACCCTTGAGGCAAGAGGAAAGACACCGCCCCTATCCGCAGGGCAAGGTTCTACTTCTTCGCTTTGTTCACTGTCGGCACAGGAAACTTTCCAGTCTGGATGTCCTCATCGCCGCCATACATGCGGAGCAAAAGATAGAAGTTTTCCTTGGGGACCGGCAGGAAGTTGGTGTCCTCAGCCTTGCCCTTGGTGTCATGGCTCAGGCGGAGCGTGACGGTACCATCGGGGTTCAACTTCACATGGCGGTCGCCCCGGCTATGGCGATTGAGATCGTTGGCGATCATCAGCTTGGTTTTCGACCCGTAGGCGGTCACCGACCAGAACTGGGAAACCTTGGGCGGGGTGAAGGTGACGGAGTAGTCATTCGCGCCGTTCAGGATGTCGCCGTTCTGGTCCTTGACCATCTGTACGTAGGAGGCTTCGACAGGCGGAGCCCCCCACTGACCAATGTAGGTGGCAACCTGGAACGGTATGCGGTCAGCGTGTCCAAGACCTTCGCGGGTGCCGAGTGCGTTGCTGGCGTTGGTCAGTGTCGGGAGAGTTTCCTTGAGCTTCGCAATCACGTGCTGCTCGGCGATCTCCGCGGCGGCCAACTGCTCGGGGGTGAAATCCTTCTTGCCCGCGCCGATGCCGGACGCCTCCAGCCCCTTGAGCCAATGGGCGTCTGCTGTGGCCATGGTGCCGTCCGCCAGCACGAAGTTCACGCGCTCGAGCCAGGAGTTGCCAGCGGGGGGGACAAACTGTCGAACCTTGGGCTTGGGCCCGCCTTGTCCCAGGAACTCGCTCAGGGTGCGGATGTTCCAGTCGTCCACGTAGGTCAGGGCTTTCTTCTCGTCCTCCACGCCAGTCGCCATCACTCTTCCCATCAACTTGATGAAGTTGCTTTCGACGCGGACGACCTCCGTGACGCCGTCCGGGACCTCGCCCTTCCAGGCTTGGTTCGCGAACATGAAGCGGCCCCCCTTGGGGCCGCGCGTCCGCTTGCCAAAGAGTGTGGTGGTGTAGTGCCCCATGTCCATGGTGTGGAGCACCCAGTAGCGCCCGTCGTCGTGGTCGGGCACGGAGACGATCACCGGCTCGGCCGCGACATCCAGCCAGCCCATCAGGTGCAGGGTGTCGTTGTTGATGCTCACGTGCGCCGTGTATTTGTCGTCGGCGAGGTGACGGATGATTTGAAAACGGTTGGCCGGAGAATCCGGTTCCACCAGTGTCTTGTAGAGATGCTTGTAGGCTTCGTCTATGCCGTAGGCATACAGGTACGCGCGGTCGGCGATGGCCTGAAGTTCAGGTGAGACTTGGCGAGCTTGCATGTGTGGCTCCTACATGACGGTGGGTCGGTGGTTCAGCCCGACGGTGGTACTGACGCCCCGGTTGCTTTTCTAGTGTTCCAGGACGTCGGGGTACTTCGCCTTGTCCCTGGGTTCGAGCGCGGCCGGCGGATGGGCCGACGGGCGCAGGAGGTGGCTGCGATCCAGCAACTGGCCGAGCTCGGCCAGCGCCTCGCTCCCCTTCGCGGGGAGGCCCTTCCCCAGGACGAAGTCGGCCAGCTCGCGTCGCGACACCTCGACGTGCGCGGGGCCCTTCGCCCCGGCCTCGGAGATCACGAGCACGCTGTTGCGCAGCTCGACGCGGCGAATGCGCGGATCGCCCTCGGCAGCGATGGTGAACACCTGCCGCTTCCCCTCTGCCTTGCGCGGGTCCAAGAGGTAGCGAACGAACTGTAGATTTTCGTCCACGGACGCCGCGGCCAGCTGCTCGGCGCTCGGGGTCCCGACGACCGCGCGGATCGCGTCCAGCGTCACCGGCTGTCCCTCGGCCATCATCCGACCCTCCAGTTGCAGCGCCTCCGTGATGTAGAACCCGCGCGCGTTGGCGGAGGTCGTGCGCTGTCCGAGGGCGCGCGCCGCGGTGGCCCGCGTCTTGCGCGCGCCGGCGTCCGCGGGGTCGAGCCTCAGGAGCAGGGAGGTGAGCTTGAGGCTCCAGCGCCAGTTCGCGAGCCCGCCCTTCCGGGCCGCTGCTGCCGCGGCCTTCCGCACCGCGCCGTTGCCTCCCATCATCTCGACGGTCCGGGCGGCCTCCTCGCGAAGCGAGAGCGGGTTGATCTCGTAGACGTCCCCGCCGAACCAGCCCAGGTTCCCGTTGACGACCTGGCGGACGTGGCTCTCGACCTGCCCGTACGTCTCGCGCCCCTCGCGCATGTGGGGCGGCATGTAGAGCTTCTCGGCCGCCTCCCTCCCGTCCATGCCCCGGGCCATGAGGCGCAGGGTCTGGTCGTTGATGAGCTGGACCTGGTCGACCGACAGCTCGACCGCCTCCCGCACGGCCTTCTCGCCCTTGAGGGTCGGCCCGTGGACGTCGAGGAGCACCTCGGCGTTCTTCGACTCGATCCAGCGCGCGTCGTCGACGAAGGTCACCGGGTCGCGGTACCGCCCGCCCCGGAGCGTGTAGATGTTGAAGACGGTCTCCGCCACCATGAAATTCGTCACGAGCAGGCGGTGACGGGGGAAGTAGAAGCCGACGCTGTCGGACGCGTCCGAGCGATTGGGAGCGACCTGGACGGGCTCCCCGGCGATCACGAGGTCGAGGATCTTGCCGTTCTCGAAGAGGCGGGTGGGTGGCTGGTAGCTCGACTCGGCCAGGAGCTTCTCCGGCGTGAACCCGAGCAGGTTGGGGAAGGCGTCCGGGCCTGTCGGAGGATGGAAGACCCCGAACTGGGCCACCGCCCGCGCCTGGTACAAGCCGCTCAGGACGCTGACCCCGGTCGAGGTCCGGCGGTTGCGGTCGAGGAACTCGTGGCCCCAGATCTCGGTTCCCGCGTCCAGCCAAGCCCCGGTACCGTCGGCGTAGTGCCAGTGCGTGAGCAGGATGGCCGCGACCTTGATCTTCTTGCCCAGGGTCCGCTCGAGCATCTCCCGCATCTCGGCGGCTGCGCGCGTGGAGTCGCCCGTGTCGACGACGATCCAACCGCCCGGGGCCTCGATGGCGAAAGTGTTCGCGATGCCCCAGCCTCTTAGCGCATACACGCCTGGGATGACGGCTTCCGCGACCTTCTTGTCGGTGATGCCCCACAGCGCGTTGGCCCGGAGCGCCGCAGGGGTGGTGATGACGCCATTCGGCCCGGTGACGGTCTCCATGGTCAAGGACGGGCTGTGCCAGGAGGTTTCTGCCGCCGCGGCGCGGTCCCTGCTCACCGCGTCATCGGCGCGGGCAACGGGAGATGTTCCCAGCGCCAGCACGGCTACGGCGCAGAAAGTCATCACAGTCTGACGGTGCATGTGGTTTTCCCGCTCCCCAGGCGCCAAGGCCTGAAGCCCTTTTCTAACGCCGTCGCCTCACCATGCAACGACTGGCAGACGCTCGTGGGAGCGGGGTCGAAGGAGTGGCCGAGGCCGTTGCCCAAACACTGCCCAATGGGCGACCGAGGCTGCCCTCCTGGAAGTGTCAGCAGTGACCACGCCCCACCGCCAGGTGCCCGAGATGACTACGCCTGACCACTGGGATCGGCCAGGCGTGTTCACTCCTGGGCGATCCCGGCTTACTGGGCTGCACCCGTCTGGGAAGTGCTGCCGCCGGATGTCCAGGCAACAGGGCCTTCGAGTCTAGACTTGACGAAGTAAGCACCCGTTGCCCTTGATCCGGGATTGCGTTTGGTATAGACGTTATAAGTACGTATGGCATACTCGCGCCGACCCCAAGAGCCCGAACCCTTCTCCACGACCACCGAGAAGCTGATGCAGACGTTCCGGATGTCGCGAGACCTGGTCTCGTTCCTGAAAGGGGAGGCCAGCGCCAGGGGCAGTGACCTCACCGCCTACGTCACCCGCGTGCTGGAAGGCCTGCGCAACTTCTACGGGCTCCCCTTGCCCGCCGCGCAGGTCCTCGAGGAGGACCGCAAGGCGCTCGGCGTCGATCGCGCGGACTACCTCCACCACCTGCTCTACGAGCGCAGCATCGCCGTCCGGGAGAAGGGCCCAGGCTTCGACTCCCCACGGAAGAAGAGGTGACCCATGATCGACCTCGCACCGGACGGCTTCGAGACGCTGTGGGACGCCCGGGACGTGGCTCGCTACCTGAAGGCGAGCCGCTCCTGGGTCTACCAGAAGGCCGAGTCAGGCTTGCTGCCGTACGTGAAGGTCGGCGGGCTCGTCCGGTTCGTGCCGGGGCGCATCCGCGAGATCGCCATGGCCTCGGCAGGAACGCCGGGCCCGGGGCAACAAGGGTAGGGGAAGGAGCCCGCCGTGGCGTCGCCATACCTCAAGGACGGGAAGTGGTACCTGCGCTGGAAGGACGACTCCGACCTCTGGCGAGGGATGGTCTCGACGGCGCGCACGAAGGCAGAGGCGCGGCGGCTCCAGGCCGAGCTCGAGCGGAGGGCCGAGCGGGTTCGCCTCGGCGTCGAGGCTGCGCTTCCCGAGGACGGCGGCGGCTCCCTCGCCGAGCTCATGAAGTGGTGGCTGAAGAACTACTCGAAGCCGCTCGCCTCCCACGTCACGAACGAGAGCGCGATCCGGACCCACATCCTCTCGTCCGACCTGGCGCCGCTTCCGCTCACCGCCATCACAGCCGGCCGCATCGAGGCCTTCCTGCAGGCGAAGAGCACCAAGGTCTCGCCGCAGATGGTGAACCACGTCCGCGGGTACTTCTCGCGGGCCTTCAACGCCGCGCGCCGGGCTGGTCGCTTCCCGGGAGCGAATCCCACGCTCGACGTGCGCAAGCGGAAGATCCCGAAACGGAAGCCCGACTACCTGCGCCCCCACGAGGTCCCGCTCCTCCTGTGGGCGCTCGACCCGCGCTGGAGGCCGCTCTTCGCCACGGCCGTCTACACCGGTCTACGCAAGGGCGAGCTGCTCGCGCTGCGGAAGTCGGACGTCGACCTCCCGCGCCAGATGCTGATGGTGGCCCGATCCCACGAGCGCGACACGACGAAGGGCGGCCACGCCGACGGCATCCCCATCGCGACCGAGCTCCTGCCCTTCCTGCGGATCGCCATGGCGGCCTCTCCCTCGGGGCTGGTCTTTCCGCGTCCCGACGGAACCATGATGCGACGGGACGTGAACCTCGAGATGACGCTCCGCCGGGCGCTGGGCCGCGCGGGAGTGGTGGAGGGGTACCGGCACAAGTGCCGTCGCCAAGGCTGCGGACACGAGGAGGCGGCCGCCGACCAGGAGACCAGGCGCTGCCCGAAGGATCGCCGGAAGCTCTGGGTGAAGCCGGTGGTGCGCCCCATCCGCTTCCACGATCTGCGCCACACGACGGCGAGCCTGCTCATGATGAACGGCGCGAACCTGCCGGCCGTGCAGCGCATCCTTCGCCACAGCGACCCGAAGATCACGACCGAGCTCTACGGGCACCTCGCTCCGGAGTACCTCCGTGCGGAGGTCGATCGCCTCAGCTTCGGGCCGGCGGTGGCGCGATTTGCTACGCCGGTGCTACGGGCGGTTTCAGAACAGAAGAAGATGGCCGGAAATGCCTCGCAGAATCGCGAGTCATCTCCGGCCTG
>CAWHDZ010000031.1:0-146658 GCA_963828255.1 uncultured delta proteobacterium
GGGGCGCGGCGCCGCTCCGAGGTCCTCGTCGCGGTGGAAGAGCTCGAGCTTCCGCCAGAGTGTGTTCCGGGCGATGCCGAGCACCCGGGCGGCCTCGGCCTGGTTGCCGCCGCAGGAATCGACCACCTTCAGGATGTGGCGCCGCTCGACCACCGCGAGCGGCTCGAGGCCCGCGGCGACCGGCCCGGGAGGCGGGAGAGACGGGGGATCGGGAAGCCACGGGACCCTTCTCTGGAGCTCGTCGGGGAGATCCTCCTGCTCGACGCAGCTCCCGCGGGCCAGCGCCGCGGCGTGACGGACGGCGTTCACCAGTTCGCGGACGTTGCCGGGCCAGTCGTGATCGAGAAGGGCGCGCTCGGCGCCGGGGCTGAAGCGCACGGCATTCCCGGGCAGGTGGACGAGGATGTCGGTCGCCAGCGGCAGGATGTCCTCGACCCGCTCGCGAAGCGGCGGAACCCGGAACGTGAACACCTTGAGCCGGTAGTAGAGGTCCTCCCGGAACGTGCCGGCCTTCACAAGGAAGCCGAGGTCCCGGTGCGTGGCTGCGATGACCCGGACGTCCACGGCCGACGAACGGTTCGCGCCGACGCGCCGCACCTCGCCGTCCTGGAGGACGCGCAGCAGCTTCACCTGCATGAGAAGCGGGAGCTCGGCGATCTCGTCGAGCAGGATGGTGCCGCCCGCCGCCTCCTCGAAGAGGCCACGCTTCTCCGCGACGGCGCCGCTGAACGCCCCGCGCACGTGGCCGAAGAACTCGCTCTCGACGAGCTCGGCGGGCAGGGCACCGCAGTTCACGGCGACGAAGGCGCGGTCGGCGCGAGAGCTGGAGGCGTGCAGGGCGCGGGCCAGCACCTCCTTGCCGGTTCCGGTCTCGCCCAGGATCACCACGGGTGCATCCGAGGCCGCGATCGGAGCCGCGCGCTGGAGCAGGGAGCGCATGGTCGCGCTCTCGGCGACGAGCCGCGAGCAGGGCTTCAGGCTGTCGGTGGGGCGGCGAAGGCAGAGTTCGCAGAGGCGGCTCGCACCGTCGAACGGTCCGCTGCACGTGGCGCCGGATGAGAGCCCCCTCACGGAGTTCCATATGGTCCATTTTGTCGCACCCCGCACGTACCACGAGGCGGCGACGAGGGATCTCTACAACGGGACGTTTGCACGAGCAGCAGGCCGGGGCCTCTCTCCGCCTTCTCCTGAGGATCCCGACATCTCCGCGTCGCCTGCCCGCGGTGGGTTCCCCCCATGAGGGGGCGATGCCTGGACCCCCGGGCCCATCGGCACGGCAGAAGCATTGGCGAATCGCTCACGCACCGGTGCCTGCCGCGCCGTTGCGAGCAGGCGCGCGTGCGCCAGCGAGGGAGCCATGGAGAACAGGAACGACCGGATCGCCGCCAGCGTGGCGCGCATGCTCATCGCCGGAAGCCTTGCCGTTTCGATGGTCCCGCACGCTCAGGCGCAGACCAGCGCGGTGAACCTGAACGTCGTCAGCGCCACGGACGGCGCTCCGATCGGACAGTTCCGCTACCTCATCAACATCGACAACACCGGCTCGACGGCACAGCGGTCTCCCGCGGACGGCTGCAGCCCCGCGAGCCCCGGGTATCCGGCGTCCTGCCTCTGGACCTCGATCGCCGGCGTTCCCGGATCGAGCCCGATCTACACGCAGGGGAGCCAGGGCGACTTCCCGCTCACGCTGCCGGCCGGCAGGTACCTCGTCTCGGTCCTCGCCGACGGCCACAAGATCGACGGCGAGCACTTCACCGTGCCGCTCCCCGCCGCGGCCGGTGGGGTCGTCACCGTCCGGATGCAGCCGTATGCGCTTCCGGCGGCGACCATCCAGGCGGCGGTCTTCGAGGACATCTCCCCGGTGAACGGGGCCCCGGACCTGCCTGCCGAGCACGGCCTCGCGGGGTTCCTGGGCAAGATCGCCGACTCCCTCGGCGACGTCTCCTCGGACGTCTTCGGCAACCCCATCTGCACCGAGTACCAGCGCGACCCCGGCGGGAACGTCGTCTTCGACGCGGACGGACCCGTGGTGGCGGTCATCGGCGGCGTCTGCCTGAGCAAGTGCTACGTCGTGGAGAACGGGGTGGACGTCGGAACGGTCCCGGCCGTCGATGCCGCCGGCCGATGCCCCACGACCACCGTCACCGGCCAGGTCGTCGAGGGAAAGCTCAAGATCCCGAACCTGGGCACGAACCGCTACGCGCTCACCGTCACTCCGCCGAACGGCTCTGGCTGGGTCCAGACCACGACACTGGAAGGAAACCTGGACTGGGATTCCTGGGTCATGGAGGGCGCCACCGGCCTCGACACCGAGTTCATGGTGGCCGGCGAGCCCTTCCCCGCCGTCATCTTCGGCTTCGTCCCGGGGCCGTCGCTGAACAGGCTCCCCTCCGGCGGTACGGGCTCCATCAGCGGCCTGGTGGAGGCCGTCAAGATCTACATCCCGGCGAAGGGCGGCGTGGCCGGCCTCCCGGGGACCATCTGGGGCGGCCTGGCTGGAGCGAAGCTCGACGCTCCCGTCCCCAATCCGTGGGTGACCCTCACCGACCTCTCCAATGGCGACACCGTCGTCTGGGTCGGACGGGGCGACGCGGGCGGCAGGTTCCAGATTCCTGGCGTGCCCGCCGGGAGCTACACGCTCACCTGGTGGGACGCGAAGCTCAACTTCATCCTCGACCTCGTCAGCGTCACCGTGGGTGACGGAGAGGCCGTCGACCTGGGCATCCTGCCCCTCACCGGCTGGTGGACCCGCTTCGAGGGCTACGTCTTCGACGACAGGAACCTGAACGGCAGGATGGATGCGGGTGAGCCGGGCATCCCCAACTTCACCCTCACGCTGCGCCGGCGCGAGAACACCCTCATGGACCGCGGCGCGACCGTGGTGTCGACCGACATGTCCGGCCACTACGTGATGGAGAACGCGTATCCCATGACGCAGTGGCTCGTCATGGAGGCCTACAGCGACGCGCACTACAGCACCGGAGTCACGTTCCAGTCGGACAACCAGCCCGCGCCGACGACGCACCTCGGCGCCGGCGTCGACATCAGCGTGCTCCCGATCATCGGGCTCTCCGGACGGGTGGACTGGGGCAAGCGGCCCTACGATCCCACCGGCGCGAACGGACCGAGCAACGGCGGCATCGTCGGGACCGTCAGCTACGACACGACCCGCAACGAGCTCGATCCGGCCTACGCCGCCGCCGAGGACTGGCAGCCTGGAATCTCCGGCCTGAGGGTGAACCTCTACGCGCCGGTCGACTGCGGCACCACGGGTGCCCCCTGCGATCCGGCGGGCTGGTACGAGCTCGCTGCGGACGGCTCCCATGCCAAGGGGAAGCTCCTCAACACCTACGTGACCGAGGCCTGGCAGCGACCGACGGGCTGCGTGGCCCGCGACGTCGACGGCATCCCGCTCGTGCACGGCGTCGACGAGAACGTGCTGCCGACCGATCCGGACGCGGAGTGCCTGGAAGGACCGCTCATGGGCGTTCAGATCGCCACGTACGCCAGCGGGCAGGGGACCGCGGACGCGAACTTCGGCGCCAACGTCGACGGCAACTACGGATTCGGCGACGGCTGCTTCGTCGGCACGCTCGACGCCACCGATCCGTCCGCTCCGGTCTGCGTGGGCGGCACGTTCGAGGCGCTCCCCGGCGCGAGCGACTACCTCGTCGAGGTCGAGATCCCGACCGACGCCCTGGGGCGCCCTCGCTACAAGGTCACCCGCGAGGACGACATCAACATCGGCAACGGCGACGAGTTCGTCCCGGCGGTGCCGCCTCCGGCCTGCGCCGGGCCGCTCCACATCGTGGACGTGGCAGGTTCCGGGACGGACGGCTACGCGTCGATCGTCGGCGACGACCTGAACGGCATCCCCACCGGCGTCACCGTTCCCGCCTCCACGCCCACGGTCAACCCGACGTTCGTCGACATCGGAGGGTCCCCGTTCGAGGGGCAGGCCCGCCCGCTCTGCAACGTGAAGCTGGTCGGGCTCGCCAACGGCAAGTCGATCGTCCCGATCTTCCACCTCTTCACCGACGTCCCGCTCCCCGGGCGCTTCTGGGGCCTCATCGTCGACGACCTCACCTTCTCCGCCGATCCCCGGTCGCTGCTCTACGGCGAGAAGCAGGGCATCTCGTTCGCGCCCGTGGGCATCTACGACTACACCGACCGTCTCATCACCACGGTGGAGTCCGACTTCAACGGCCTCTTCGACGTCCTGCTCCCCTCCACGAACCGGATCAACTGCCCGACCCCCTCCGGCGTCTGCGCCAACCTGTACCGCTTCGTCGGAAACGATCCGGGCGTTCCCGGGCGCCTCAACCTGAACTACAAGCCCCAGTTCCGGACCATCGCCGCCGAGTTCGAGGCCATCCCCGGCGTGCTCATCCCGGCCGACCTCGCCCCGACCCAGGTGGGCGTCACCGTCCAGCTCCCCGGCGGGCAGGCGAACTCGGTCAGCTGTGCGCTCGATCCGGCCACTCCCCAGCTCCACGCGGTCAACCGGCCCTACGTCTCCGGCACCCTGCGCTCCATCACGATCACGGGCGCGGGTTTCGGAGCGAGCGGCCAGCTCACGCTCGACGGTTCCATCGTGGCGACCTCGTCGTGGTCCAGCACGCAGATCACGTTCACGCTCCCCAACGGCTACCCGGTGGGACCCAGGCAGCTCAGGATCAGGGCCGCGAACGGGCAGGCCACGGTCAACGGGCTCACCATCCACGTGCTCGGTGGCGGCTACAACCCGATGCTCTACGAGGTCGGGCCCGGAAGGACCTACGCACCGGTCGAGTCGCTCCCGGCCACCGCCGATCACGCCATCCAGCGCGCGCTGGACGCCGCCGCGACGTTCATCGCCGCGTCGAACGCCAACTCCAATCGCGGAGCGCTGGTGGTGGTCTACCCGAACACCAACACGGCCAATCCCCGCCAGAACCCTCGCGGCGCCTACTACGAGAACCTCATCGTCTCGAGCAAGTTGAAGCTGCAGGGCGTCGGACCCGGCAGCCCCGATGGCTCGGTGCGGGGCTCCATCATCGACGGCGCAGCCTTCGCCGGCGACAGCCCGGTGGCCACCGACTGGTACGCCCGGATCGGCACGCTGACCTGGGACGGCAACCAGGCCATCTACGACGGCGCGGTCATCTCGATCTTCCTTCCGGGCACGGGGAGGAACGCCTTCCCGGCCGCGTACGCCGCCGGCACCGCGCCCTCGATCGACGGCTTCGACCTGCGCGGAGGGAACCAGCAGGGCTTCCCCGGCAACATCGACGTGATCGGCGGCGGACCGACCGGCCAGCCCGGCGGGCTCGTCACCCAGGGCGGCGCGATCTTCGCGAACGCCTTCGCCCGGAACCTCCAGATCACGAACAACGTGGTCCAGAACAATGGCGGAGCCTACGGCTCGATCCGGATCGGCACGCCGGACCTGGCCGACCCGGACAGCCAGAACGACGGCGTTCGCATCGCCAGCAACCGGATCGTCGCCAACGCCGGGACGAACCTCGCCGGAGGCATCGGGCTCTTCGCCGGCGCGAACGGGTTCGAGGTGACCGGCAACGACATCTGCGGAAACTTCTCGGCGGAGTACGGCGGCGGGCTGAGCGTCTACGGCTACAGCCCGAACGGACGGATCCACCACAACCGCGTCTACTTCAACCAGTCCTACGACGAGGGAGGCGGCATCATGATCGCCGGCCAGCTCCCCGCGAACCCGGCGACGCTCTCCCCCGGCTCCGGACCGATCGACGTCTACGCGAACCTGGTCCAGGCGAACCTGGCCAACGACGACGGCGGCGGCCTCCGGTTCCTCATGGCCGGGAACTTCCCGATGAACGTCTACAACAACTTCATCGTGAACAACGTCTCCACCCACGAGGGCGGCGGCGTGAGCCTGAACGACGCCCCGAACGTCCGCTTTTACAACAACACCGTGATGAAGAACCTGACCACCGCGACCGCGGTGACGAGCACCGGCATCCCGGCGCCGGCGGGTCTCTCCACCTCGCTGAACAGCGCCCCCCTGCAGGCGACCCTGCCTGCATCCGCTCCCCTCTTCAGCAACCCGCTCCTCTTCAACAACGTCTTCTGGGACAACCGGTCGGGATCGCGTACGGCCGGAGCGGTGATCTCGACGGGGATCGGCCTGGCCGGCGACCCGAATCCGATCAATCGCTGGGACATGGGCGCTGCCGACGGTTCCGGGCTGCTCTCGCCGACGAACTCGGTCCTCCAGGTGACCACGGGGACCATCGCCAGCCCCACCAACGTGACGAGCGACCCGGGCGTGGCAGCGACCTACGACACGTCCGTCGCGTTCGCGCCCTGGCGGACCAACCCCGCCTTCATCGGCGCCATCCTGGTCGCCGTCGACCTTCCGCCCAACCTGATGGGGAACTACCACCTCGCCAGCAACGGGTCGCCTGCCTTCAACGGCGGCGCGGCGTCCAAGAGCGGCGTGGCCGCTCCGGCGACCGACATCGACGACGGGGCGCGCCCGGCCCTCGGCGTGTTTGACATGGGCGCCGACGAGTTCGGGTCGGCCGGAGCCGGCGGCGGAGCTGGCGGCGGAGGCGGCGGTGGACCTGCGCTCCCCACGCTGGCGCTGCTCGACAACTTCAACCGCGCGAACGCGAACAACCTGGGCGGGAACTGGTACCAGGTGACGATCCTCGGGGCGGCGGCCATCCGGGTGAACGCCAACCAGGCGTACGCCCTGTTGCCCGGCCAGGCGACCCGGACGGCGGCCTTCGGCGCGAAGCAGGGTGCTTCGTTCGTCTTCGCGCAGAACGCGGGGCAGCCCACCACGACGCTCACCGGCTCGAGCCTCGTCCTCAAGGCGACCAACGGCGCGGGGACGAACGCGAACCCGGCGAACTACCTCCGCGTCCAGTACCAGACCACCGGAGGAGGGCTGGTGCTCGTCCAGTCGACGACCAACGGAAACACCCTTCTGCCGACGTACACCACCATCGGGGTGGTTCCCTCCGGCGCCTTCGCGGCGGGCGACACGCTGACCGCCGTGGCCAACCCGGACGGCTCGGTGGACGTGTGGAAGAACGCCATCCACGTCGGCAACTCGCCGGCCTCGTCCTTCACCGGATCCGGGCGCATCGGCATCCAGCTCCCGGTGGGCGCTCGCGTCGACAACTTCAGCGGCGGGAACGTTCCGTAGGTCCGCACCTTCACAGGAGACGCGTCATGAGCTCGAAGTCACCTCGCAGGCTGTTCGACAGGCGGACGTTCCTCAAGGGCGCGGGCGTGGCGCTCGCGGCCTCGGCCGGCACCGGCCTCATGCCCGGGTTCCTGCGCAAGGCGCTCCTCCCGGCCGGGGTCGGGACCGCCGCGGCGGCGGATCGGCCACCCGATCTCTTCTACGCGGGGACCGACGGCTGGATCGCCCTGCCGCGGGACCCGGCCATCGGCATCTTCCACCCGGACTCCTACGCACCCGATCCGTTCACGACCTACATCTTCGGCTTCCGGAACGTCACCGGGATGTCCCAGATCCAGCGGGAGGGGCAGAAGAACAAGGCACAGCACCCGGCGCCGATGTTCTGGGTGAACGAGGGGCAGGACTTCCGGGTCCAGCTCACCAACCTGGGCCTCGCCCAGCGCCCGGACCTCTTCGACGAGCACACCCTCCACTGGCACGGCTTCCGCAACGTCATCCCCTTCTTCGACGGCGAGCCCACCGGATCGGTCTCGGTGCCCACGGGGAACAACTTCACGTACGTCTTCCTGCCGCGCCACCCCGGGACGTACATGTATCACTGCCACGTCGAGGACACGGAGCACGTCCACATGGGCATGACCGGGCCGGTCTTCGTCCGTCCGGCGCTCGGGCCCAAGTTCGCCTACAACGACCCGGCCACCGCCTTCGACCGCGAGTTCGCCATGTTCCTCTCGGAGGTCTGGGCGGAGTCGCACTGGGCGGACGCGCACATCCAGCTCCCCGAGTGGTCCGACTACAGGGCCGACTTCGCGCTGCTGAACGGCAGGGTCTATCCCGACACGCTCGCGCCCAACGGCTCGATCGACCCGTTCCACCCGGTCTTCGACGCGAGCGGCGACCTCGTTCCGCCCGCCGGAAGGCCGGATCTCCAGTACCAGCCGCTCTCCTCGCTGGTGACCTGCAACGCAGGCGACCGGGTCCTCCTTCGCTTCTCCAACCTGGGCTTCAAGGAGGCGGCGATGACGCTCGCCGGGATCAAGATGCGCGTGGTCGGGAAGGACGCAACGCCGATGCGCGGCCGGGACGGCACCGACACGAGCTACCTGGTCAACACGGTGTCCTTCGGGGCCGGGGAGAGCATCGACGCCATCTTCACGGCTCCGCCGCACGGCGGCGGCGCGGGTCCGGACGTGTACGTCCTCCAGAACCGGAACTTCCAGCGGTCGAACAACCTGGCGCCCGGCGGCTTCGGGGGGCAGCGGACCGAGGTGCGGGTCTACCCCACGGGCACGCTGGCCCCGCAGGACATCCCCAACACCTAGGTCGCGAGGAGAGACGAACATGCGCGCACGGCGATCCAATGAAACGAAGTGGGGAATCGCGGGACACGTCGGCCTCGCGCTCCTGTCGGCCACGTTGCTGGCCGACGTCCGCCCGGCGTCCGCCCAGCAGGCGCTCCCGATCGGCATCGTCTGCACGGACGGTGTCCTCGTCGGGACGACGCGGACCTTCACCCTCGTCGCGCAGACCGGGTACGTCACCGCCCCCGACGCGAACGTCCTCTTCATGTGGGGCTTCTCGGAGGCGGGGAAGCCCTTCCAGCACCCCGGCCCGGTGCTCTGCGCGAACCAGGGCGAGACCGTCACCGTCATCCTGAACAACACTCTGGGCGGCGACGACGTCTCGATCATCTTCCCGGGCCAGGAGAACGTCCTCGCCGACGGTGCGCTGGCCCAGCCCCAGTTCAACGGGAGCAATGCCCTGGTCTCCCTCACCAACGTGGCGGCGAGGGCCGGCGGCAGCGTGACCTACAGCTTCGTCGCCGCGAGGCCCGGCACCTTCCTCTACGAGAGCGGCACGGAGCCCCAGAAGCAGGTGCGGATGGGGCTCTTCGGCGCTCTCCTGGTGAGGCCCTCCTCCGGCGCCAACTTCGCCTACGAGCGCGCCGACAGCCAGTTCGCCCCGGGCGATGACTTCATGGTGCTGCTCTCCGAGGTCGATCCCAACCTCAGCATGGCCGTCCAGCGGGGCCGCTCCTTCAACATGAACAACTACCGTCCCCGGTACTGGTTCCTGAACGGTCGCGGCTTCCCCGACAGCATCGCCGACAACGGCGCCACCTGGCTGCCGAGCCAGCCCTACGGAGCGCTGGCGAGGATCTACCCCAAGCCGCCCGGGACCCTGCCCGGGATGATCCGCTACCTCAACGTCGGCACCGAGGACTTCCCGTTCCACCCGCACGGCAACAACGGCCTCGTGATCGGCCGCGACGGCCACCCCCTGGAAGGGAGCGCCGGGGAGGACCTCTCGTTCGAGAAGTTCGCCGTCAACATCGGCCCGGGGCAGACCTGGGACGTCATCTTCCGGTGGTGGGACGCGGAGGGCTACACCGCGGCGAACTTCCCGATCACCCTTCCGAACCTCACGAACCTGACGCTGGGGATGTTCTACGGCGGGAGCCCGTACCTCGGCTCGACGGAAGCGATGCCGCCCGGCGTCCAGACCCTCAACCAGTGCGGCGAGTACTACATCATCTCGCACAACCACGCGCTGCATCAGCTCACGGCGTGGGGCGGCGTCGTCATGGTCGGTCCCATCACGTACCTCCGGATCGATCCCCCCCTGCCCAACAGCTGCCCGCAGTAGTCCCGGAGCCCGCCATGACCACCTCACTGCGGCACACGTTCGGAATTGGCCTCCTCCTCCTGGCAGGGGTCGCCCGGGCGGCCACCGTCACCTTCGACCTCTCGGCGACCAGCGGCACCACCACGCTCCCCGACGGGACCACCTCACCGGTCCTGGGGTACGCGCTGGCGCCGGCAACCTCGGTGGCTGCCCCGGGCGGCCCGGTGCTCGTGGTCTCCGAGGGGGACGTGGTGACCGTCAACCTCACGAACAGCCTGGCCGGCGAGGTCACCGCGCTCAACTTCCAGGGACAGGCGATGGTGCCGGACACCGCCGGCGTCGCCGCAGGCGCCACCAAGGCCTACAACTTCACGGCATCGAGCCCCGGCACCTTCCTCTACGAGGCCGGTCTCGCGGAGGGCGCGGCGCACCAGGCGGCCCGGGGCCTCCATGGCGCGCTGGTCGTTCGCCCCGCCGGCCTTCCGGCGCAGGCATATTCGAGTGCGGAAACCGCGTTCGACGACGAGGCGGTCCTCGTCCTGAGCGAGCTCGATCCGGCGCTGAACCGGAGCGCCAATCCGGCCGCGTTCGACATGCGCAACTTCAAGCCGAGCCATCGCCTCATCAACGGGAGCGCCTACCCGGCGACCAGCCCCATCGCCACGACGCCCGGCAACCGCGTGCTGCTCCGGTACGTGAACGGGGGGCAGCAGCAGCACTCGATGGCCCTCCTCGGAACGCAGCAGGTCCTGGTGGGCAAGGACGGCAACTTCCTCACCCACTTCGGGAAGCGCGTGGCCGAGACCATCGCCCCCGGCGAGACCCTGGACGCGATCGTCACGATCCCGGCCACCACTTCACTGGGAAGCAAGTTCGCGCTCTTCGACGGAAGCCTGATGCTGGTCAACGGCAACACCTCCGGCTTCGGAGGAATGCTCACCTTCCTTCAGGCCGGAAATCCTGGCGCCGGTGGGCCCGACGTGGTCGGCCCCGTGGCCCAGCTCGTCACCGTGAGCGCGATCGTCGGCGGGAACGTGACCCTGTCCGCGGCCATCAGCGACGCCGCCTCGGGCGGCTCGAACGTCGCCGCGGCCGAGTACCGGATCGACACGGGGGCCACCGCGACCACGATGACCGCGACCGATGGGAGCTTCGACTCTCCGCAGGAGGCGGTGAACGCCACCGTCCCGGTCGGCGGGCTGTCGAGCGGGAGCCACACCCTCTACGTCCGCGGGCAGGACGCCGCGGGGAACTGGGGAAACTGGGGCGCCACCGTCCTGTCCATCGACACCGCGGGCCCGACGACCTACGGGCTCGTCGCGAATCCAGCGACCTCCTCCGGCTCGGTGAACGTGGCCTTGACGGGGAGCGCCAGCGATGCGGCGACCGGCGGGAGCAGCATCGCCGGTGCCGAGTACTTCCTCGACACGCCGGGCGCCACCGGTTCCGGCGTCGCCATGACGGTGTCGCCAGGGGCTCCGTCGATCGCTGCACTGACGGCCACCGTCCCGGCCGCGACCGTCGCAACCCTCCCCGAGGGCAGCCACCCCGTTCACGTCCACGCACGGGACGCGCTGGGGAACTGGGGCCCGTTCCCGGCAACTCCGCTCGCCCTGATCGTGGATCGCACCGGCCCGGCGGCGCCGAATCCCGTGGCAGCCAATCCCCCCGCCACGAATGGGTCCACGGGGTTCAACTCGAGCACCCCGGCCATCCGGGTGACGATCACCGCGACGGACGCGCTCTCGACGGTGGCCGGAGCCGAGGCCTTCGTCGACACGCCCGGCGCCTCGGGCACCGGGTTCCAGTTCGCCCCATCGGACGGAAGCTGGAACGGCACGACCGAGAGCGCCTACGGCGACATCCCGCTCTCGCACGTGAACCTGCTCCCGACCGGCACCCACACCATTTACGTCCACGCCAGGGACGCCGCCGGGAACTGGGGCGTGAACGCGACGACCACGCTCATCGTCGACAGGACCGCACCGACGCTCTCGAGCATCACGCTGTCGCCCACGACCGCCATCGTGGGGGAGACCGTGACCCTGACCGCGAACGGAGCCAGTGACGCGACAAGCGGCATCGGCGGCGGCCAGTACTGGTTCGACACGGCCACTCCCCCGTCGTTCCCGTCCTCCTTCACCGGAACGACCGCCGCGATCTCGTCCGCGACGGGAGGGGTCCGCACCGTCTACGCCCGCATCCGCGACGGGGCCGGCAACTGGAGCCCGGTCCGGAGCGCGACGCTCACCGTGCCGAGCGCGGTGAACGACACGCGCACGCTCACCGCGAACGGGGCCGCCACGCAGACGAACAACCTGGCCGCGCCCGGAGTCCTCGCGAACGACCTGCCCATCGGGATGTCCGGACGCACCGCCACGCTCGCAACCGCTCCGGTTCGTCTCACCGGAACGGGCGCCGGCACCGTCACGCTGGCCTGCCCGGCCGCCCTGGGAACTGCCGGCCCGCCGGTCGGTGGGAGCACCATCTGCACGAATGGTGCGTACCAGACGCGGCTCAACGGCGTCGGGGGCAACAACCCGACCCGGGCGGCCTCGAAGCGCGGGACGTTCCAGTTCACCTACACCGAGACCCTGAACGGCAAGACGACGCCGCCGGCCACGGTCTCCATCATCGTCAACTAGGGGAACGCCATGGCGAGCCAATTCTCCTGGGGCGAAAGGGCGAGGCACCGGACGTGGGCGGGCGCCCTGGCCCTCTCCGTCCTGGTCGCCGCGGGGACCATTCTGCCCGGTACCGTCCTGGCGGCCGACCGGGTGGGGGTGCCCAGCACGTCTCCGTGGACTCCCCTTCCGGAGGGGGCACTGGAGGCGATCCACGGGATCCGGGTCAACCGGATCGCGCTGACGGCCGGGGGAGGGCTCGTGGACCTCCGCTTCACCGTCATCGATCCGGCGAAGGCGCGCCCACTCCTCGCCGGCCACGCCAGCCTGCCACGCCTGGTCGTGGAGGGAAGCGGCATCGAGCTCCAGGCGCCAAAGCACGGAGCGATGAAGGGCATCCGCCTCCAGAAGGACGCCACCTCCTTCCTGCTCTTCCCGAACTCGCGGAACGCGGTCCGCCCCGGAACGCGCGTTGCCGTCGCGTTCGGGGACGTGCGGGTGGAGCCGGTCGTGGCGAAGTGATCGAGATCGATCGAAGGGACCCGAGGGGAACGAGATGAGATCGACCATCCTGCTGGCAGCGCTCCTGCTCTCGGTCCCCCTCGTCGCGTCACCCGCCGCGGCCCCGCAGGTCACCGTGGTCGTCCGGATGAAGGCGCAGGCGGACCTGCGCCGCTTCCATGCCTTCCCGCGCGAGTCGCGGCGGACCGGCGTCGTCAAGGCGCTGCGGGCCCTGGCCGGGACCGGGCAGGCGGGGATCCGGGCGCAGCTCCGGCAGAGGCAGGCGGCCGGGCAGGTGACCCGCGTCCTTCCGCTCTGGGTCGTGAACGGCCTGTCGGTGACGGCGACGCCCGAGGTGATCCAGGCCCTGGCCGCCCGGCCAGACGTCGACGAGATCGCTCCCGACGAGATCCCCGTCGTGCCGGCGGCACTCACGGCCGAGGCCAACGTCGCCGCGATCGGCGCGCCCGACCTCTGGAGCCTCGGATACCAGGGGCAGGGAGTGGTGATCGCCACGCTCGACAGTGGCGTGGACCTGAGCCACCCGGGCCTCGCGTCCCGGTACCGCGGCGGCATGAACAGCTGGT
This sequence comes from uncultured delta proteobacterium, assembly GCA_963828255.1. GTDB lineage: Bacteria > Myxococcota > Myxococcia > Myxococcales > Anaeromyxobacteraceae > CAIOAK01. The sequence goes on from CAWHDZ010000031.1 coordinate 13,512, forward strand.
TCGACCCCTACGGCCAGCACGCCATCCCGTACGACCGCACCGGGCACGGCACCTGGACCGCCGGCGTGCTCGTCGGGGGGGACGAGGGAGGCACCTCGATCGGCATCGCTCCCGGAGCGATGCTCATCGCGGCCCGGATCTGGAACGACGCCGGCTCGGCGACGGCCACCGCCATCCATCAGGCGTTCCAGTGGGTGCTCGACCCCGACGGTGATCCCGCCACGGACGACGCACCGGACATCGTGAACAACTCCTGGTCCTACGGGACGCCGGGGTGCAACCTCGCATTCCAGCCCGACCTCCAGGCCCTGCGGAGCGCCGGCATCGTCCCGGTCTTCGCGGCCGGGAACTACGGCCCGGGATCGCAGACGAGCACCAGCCCGGCCAACTACCCCGAAGCGCTGTCGGTGGGATCGGTGAACGATCTCGGGGCAATCGCGGCGAACAGCAGCCGGGGACCGTCCGCCTGCGGCGGCGCCACCTTCCCGACGGTCGTCGCGCCGGGCGTGGGTGTCCGGACCACCGATCTGTTCTCCACCTACGCCGACGTCTCCGGCACCTCCATCGCGGCTCCCCACGTCTCCGGGCTCCTGGCCCTTCTCCTCGGCGCATTCCCCGGCGTGAGCGGGGTGCAGGCCGAGGCAGCCATCGTCCAGGCCGCGAGGGACCTCGGCGCCGCCGGTCCGGACAACGACTTCGGGAACGGCATCGTGGATGGGCTCGCTGCCTACGAGGCGCTCGCTTCCGCGCCCCCACCGCCTCCAGCGGCGACGGCCGACTCCTTCACCGTCCCGGGCGACGTCACGACCACGATCGCCGCTCCCGGCGTCCTCGGGAACGACCAGGACCCGGGCGGCCTTCCGCTCTCGGCGATCCTCGCGGCGGCGCCGGCCCATGGCGTGATCGATCTGCAGGCCACGGGCGGCTTCACCTACACCCCCGCCGCCGGGTTCGGCGGCACGGACGCCTTCGGATACAAGGTGACCAACGGGATCCAGGAGAGCGCCATCGCGACCGTCACGCTCACCGTGCTGGGCACGGCGCCCTCCGCGGTGGGGGAGAGCTATTCACTCGCCGAGAACACCACTCTGACCGTGGCCGCTCCCGGGGTCCTGGGCAACGACTCGGACCCGGGAGGGAGTCCGCTCTCGGCAGTCCTCCTGGGCGCTCCACAAAACGGGACAGCCATCCTCCAGGCGAACGGCGGGTTCACCTACACGCCCCGGACCAACTTCTACGGAACCGACAGCTTCACCTACCAGGCGACCAATGGAGCATCGGCCAGCGCGCCGGCGACGGTTTCCCTGACGGTCACGTTCGTCAACCAGCCGCCGGTGGCCCGGAACGACGCCGCAACCACGGCGCGCGGGGTCGCGGTGAACGTCGCGGTCCTGGCGAACGACAGCGACGTGGACGGGACGCTCGTGGCGAGCACGCTCACCATCACCAGCTCGCCGAAGAACGGGTCGGTGGCAAGAAAGTCCAACGGCACCGTGACCTACACGCCGAAGCGCACGTTCCGGGGCACTGACTCCTTCGCCTACAACGTGAAGGACGACCACGGCGCGACGTCGAACGTCGCGACGGTGACGGTGCAGGTGAAGTAGTGGAGAAGCCTTCACACCTGCCCTTGCTGCTGGCGCTCGGGGTCCTCGCCTGCACCTGCGGTCCACCGCCGCAGGCGGGGAAACAGGCAGGGGAGCCGGCGTCCCTCCCGTCGACCGCGCCGCCTCGGGTCCCTGGCGTGCAGGGCCGTGTGGCGCTTTCGACCCGGAGCGTCAGTGGGGCGATCCCCCTGGTGGAGATCAAGGTCGTGCCGGAGTCGGCGATGATCGAGTTCGTCGCGACCAGGCTCCAGGCGGCGCACGCCGCGCTGGGTCGCACGGAGAAGGCAAGAGAGCGGGCGGCGCGGGAGGCCAGGGCTGCCCTCGCGGAGAACGATCGCGCCGACCAGGAGTTGAAGAGGACGGTGGCCAACGACCTGCGCAGCCGGCTCGAGATCGCCGTGCGAAGGCCGCGCGACCCGGCCGAGGTCCAGGCAAGGCACGCGGATCTGCTCGCCCGGAAGCAGGAGTCCTACCGGAAGGCGGTCGCCGCCGGAAAGCGGTCCCTCGAGAGGGAGCGCGCCGTGGCGGCCCTCGAGGCGGAAGCGCGCCGGTTTCGCGAGGCCCGGTACTTCACGGAGGGGCTGCCCCCGGCCGCCCATGCGACGCGCACCGACCCGCTGGGGACGTTCTCGATGGACGTCCCCCCGGGCCGGTACGCGCTGGTGGCGCTCCCGGATGCCGCGCCGGCTGGCTTCGCGGCGGCCTGGCTCCTGTGGATCGAGGTGCGAGACGGGGCGCCCGAACCCATCCTTCTCGATGACCACAACCAGCACGGGACGGACTGCGACGCCTGCGTCGTGACCGTGGAGGAACTGCGATGAGCCGGCGAACGACCTCGAAGAGCCGCCTCGCCTCGCTGATCCTGGCCGGCTGCCTGGCGGCCTGCGGATCGCCCTCCGATCCGGATCCACCCGCCGCCACGTCCGGCGGGCCCATCCCCGGCACCGGTGGCGCGGCGGCCTCCACGGCGCCATCCACTGAGGTGATGCCCGTGGCTCATGCCCGGCCGGCACGGATCGCCGCCCGGGCCGAGCCGTCGGTCGAGGAGTGCATCGAGAAGAACATCCACGACAAGGAGTACGACTCCCTCGCCACGCGCGACACCCGCCGCAAGCTGCGCCGGCTTCAGGTCAAGGCCGACTGCGAGCAGCGGCTGGTCGCACGCTGACGCATCGGCACGTCCCGTCAGCCGTCCAGCCCCACCCCGCACCTCGGGCACTTCTTCTCCCGCTCCACCTGCGTCGGCACCGGTGCGGTGGGCGGCCCCGGGCGCTCTCCCCGCACCCAGAGGTTCTTCCCGCAGGCCGGGCAGTGGGGGACCGCCAGCGCCCGGATCACCAGCGCGAAGAGGAGCCCGCCGGCGAGGAGCGGCAGCCCGGCGCGCCAGTTCCGGGCCGCCACCGAGACCATCGACCACCCCAGGAAGGCCGACAGCAGCGCCCAGGGGACGAGCCGGCGCGCGCCGCGGGCCCGCTGGAGCTCCCTGCGGACGTGCTCCCAGCCGGTCAGCGGTGGAGACCTCGCCATCAGATGCGAACCCCGAAGATGGCCAGGATCGAGAAGGCCAGCACCACCAGCGCCTCCCCGGTGATGAACCCGGAGGCGAGCGGCATCGAGTAGGTGGCCTCGGTCCTCGGGCTCGTCTTCACCCAGAGCGCCTGGGCGACGCCGCCGGCCACCATGGGGATGATGGCGTAGCCGGGGATGAGCATGCCGAGCCCCACCGCGGTGGGGGAGGGCAGGAACCGGTGCCACCTCGGCTCCAGCACCGTGATGACCGTGCCCACGACGAGCGCCATGAGGAGCGCCGTCATCGACCCCTCCGGCAGGAAGGCGAACCCCTTGGAGAGAAGCTCCGCGAAGCCGGCCCACTTCACGCTGATGGGAGAGGTGAGGCCGCCCTCCCCGAAGCCGTACTTCGAGCGGAGCGCCGGGTAGACCACCGCCACCGCCGCCGCGCCCACCGGGATGCCGAGCAGCTGCAGCATGGTGAGGTGCCGGTTGTTCGAGCCGATGATCTTCCCGGCCCGGTAGCACTGCATGAGGTGCTCGCCCTGTCCGGCCACGGTGCCGCTCATGCCCGAGCCGATCATGTTCACCTGGAGGTGGCCCGGGGAGAGCGCCGCGAAGGCCGCCTGCATGAGGTTCGCCAGCGCGCTGATGGGGGCCCAGTTGGTCTCGCCCAGCACCCGGATGCCCACCAGCATGAGCGGGAAGGAGAGGAGCAGCGAGACCACCGAGAGCCAGATGGGGAAGCCCAGGGAGACCTTCTGGACCACCGCCAGCGCCACCGAGGAGACCAGCGCCCCGGCGATGGTCCAGCGCATGGGGAACTCGGTGATCTCCGCCTCCCGCGAGGAGAGCCCCCGGAACGTGCGGGCGATCACCTTCCAGTTGAGCACGAGCGCCGTGATGCCGCCCGCCACCATGAGCCCGGTGGCCGGCCACATCACCCACTTCAGCACCTCGGCGAAGGTCATGGCCTTGGCCCATCCGCGGGCCACCAGCGGCCCGGGCGCGATGACCCAGGCCAGGATCGATCCGAGCAGCATGGAGAGGGTCACCCGCAGCCCGATGAGCATCCCGGCCCCGAAGGAGAGCACCCCCAGCTCCGATCCCAGTCGCAGCGCGTGGCCGTTCGCCCCGAAGGCCACCTCGCCCGGGAAGAGCTTCCACGGCCCGTCGCGCAGGAAGCAGATCAGGCCGGAGATCCCGGTCCCGGAGGCCAGCGCGCGGAGCCGGTCGGCCGCCTCCTTGCGCCCCTGGTAGAGGACCACCAGCGTCTCGCCCGCGGCGGTGCCGTCGGCGAAGGTGAGGTTCTCCTCGTCGATGTAGTGGCGCCGCAGCGGGACGGCGAGGAAGGCGCCCACGAACCCGCCCAGGGTCAGCCACCAGAAGATCTGCCAGCCGGTGAGGTGGAGCGAGAAGCCCAGGCCGGCCCGCTCGTTCAGCATGTCGATGGCGGCCAGCACGATCACCATGAAGCCGGTCTGGCCCGCCGCCGTGCCCGCGGTCTGGGCCATGTTGGCCTCGAACCGGTTGGAGGCGAGGCTGGAGAAGATCGCCACCACCCCCAGGATCATGTAGGCGAAGAAGGCGCTGACCACCGAGATGTTCGGGCCGTAGCCGAGCTTCAGGACGACGTACGGGTAGGCCGCGCCCATGATGAGGGCCACCGCCACGGCGGTGAGGACGGCGCGAAGGGAGAGCTCCCGGGGCGGGGACGCGGCAGCGGTGTCGGCCATGGGGCGCGGATTCAACCCGATCCCGGGGCGTCGCGCCAGGGGACAGGGCGTGGAGCGCCTTGCCTCCCGCCCGGGGATGTCAGAGATTCGGGAATCCGGGAGGTCCACAAATGAACGCAGTCCTCGCAGTCCTGGCCGCAGCCGCCCTCGCCTCGCCGCAGGCCAAGGGGGCCCCTCCGGCCGCCTCGCCGGCTCCCCAGGCCCAGTCGTCGACAATTCCGTTCGCACATCCCGCTGCGGGTACAGGGGCGGCCGTCAACCAGGACCCGCCCGGCCCGCCCCCCACCAAGGAGGAGCTCACCAGGTGGGGCAACGAGATCGGCGCCCTTCTCCTCAAGGGAGACACCGACGGCGTGGCTGCGCGGTTCGCACCTTCCCTCATCACGGTCCTGCCTCCCTGGCGCTTCGGCCAGGGGTGGCACGGCATCGAGGACCGCAACGGGAAGATCCGATCGGTGGGGGAGGCCGAGGTGAGGGACTCGGGGAAGGGGCAGTCGGTCCTCATCCCCATGCAGATGGAGCGCAACGAGTGGCGCACCATGCTGGTGTTCGACAACAAGGGGAGGCTGACCACGGTCCGCTTCTCCCCTGCGACGATGTCGCCGGCCCTGCCGCCGTCGGCGGCCTGGCGCGCGCCGGCCTACGTCAACCAGAAGAAGTTCCGTGACGTCGACGTGCGGATCGGCGCCGAGCCCTGGGTCCTCCTGGGGGCCCTCAGCCTCCCGGCCGGCAAGGGGCCCTTCCCGGCGGTGGTGCTCGTCCACGGCTCCGGGCCGAACGACCAGGACGAGACCGTGGGCGCGGTGAAGCCCTTCAAGGACCTGGCCTGGGGGCTCGCATCCCAGGGGATCGCGGTGCTGCGCTACGAGAAGCGGACCCGGACCTACGGCGAGAAGATGTCGAAGCTGCCGGTGACCGTGAAGGAGGAGGCCATCGACGACGCAGTGGCGGCCATCGACATCCTCCGCGGAAACGAGGCCATCGACAGGTCGCGCATCGTGGTCGTCGGGCACAGCCTGGGCGGGTACCTCGCGCCCCGCATCGCCGAGGCCGCCCGGGGAAAGGTCGCCGGCGTGGTGGTGATGGCCGGGCCGACGCGGTCCATCCCCGAGCTCGTGGAGGAGCAGACCGCATATCTGGTGACGGCCGGCGCGGCGAACGAGGAGGCGGTCGCCCCCATGCGCGCCGAGGCCAGGAAGATCCGCGAGATCGACCCGAAGAACCCCCCCGAGGGCAAGCTCCTCAACGCACCCGCGGTGTACTGGATCGACCTCGCCGCCTACGACCCCGCCGCGAAGGCGCGTTCCAACGCGCTGCCCATCCTGGTGCTCCAGGGCGCCCGGGACTACATGGTCACCGAGAAGGACCTGGCAGGCTGGAAGAAGGCGCTCGACGGCGCCCCCTTCGCGAGGTTCCAGACCTTCCCGGAGGCGAACCACCTCTTCGTGAACGGGCAGGGGAAGTCGCTCCCGTCCGAGAACCAGATCGCGGGCAACGTCGGCGAGAAGGTGGTGGACGCCATCGCCGCCTGGGTGAAGGGGCTGCCGCCCGTGAAGTAGCGCTCAGAACTCCAGCACGACCTTGCCGAACGAGTCGTTGCGCTCGAGCTGTTCGTGGGCGGCCCGGACCTCCGTGGCCGGCCAGGCCCGGTCGAGGACCGGCTTCACCTCGCCGGCGACGACGAGCGGCATCACGTCCCGGGCGAAGGCCTGGGTGGCCAGGATCTTCTCGAAGAGGGGCCGGGGGCGCAGCACCGTTCCGACGACGCGGCCGCGCGCGCGCATGAGCACGCCGAGGTCCACCGTGGCCTTCGGCCCGCCCATGGTCCCGACCACGACCACGCACCCCTGCGCGGCCAGCGAGGCCAGGTTCTCGGCCATGTAGGGCGCGCCCACGAAGTCCACCACCACCGGCACGCCGCGCCGGGAGGTGATCCGCTTCACCTCGTCGGCGAACTTCGGATCCTCCTTCCCGACCAGGATGGCGTGGTCGAGCCCCAGCCCCTTCGCCTTCTCGATCTTGTCGGGGCTGCGGGCCGTGCCGATCACCGTCCCGCCCATGGCCTTCGCGATCTGCAGCGCCATGGTGCCGACGCCCGAGCCGATGGCGTGGACCAGCGCCGTGCCGCCGGAGCGCAATCCACCCAGGGTGACGAGCGCGTCGTGGGCGGTGATGCCGGCCTCGGGAAGGGCGGCGGCCTGCGGGAAGGACATTCCGTCCGGGATGCGCAGCAGCATGAACGGGTCGGCGATCACGTACTCGGCCTGGGCCTCGCCCGCGGCGATGGCCATCACCCGGTCGCCCACCTGGAAGCCCGTGACCCCCTCGCCCAGCGCCGCCACCTCGCCGGCGAACTCCAGCCCCGGGACGTCCTCGCGGAATCCAGGGGGAGGGGGGTAAAGGCCGCGCCGCTGCAGCAGGTCGGCGCGGTTGAGCGCCGCGGCCCGCACCCGGACCAGCACCTCGCCCCGCTGCGCCACCGGCGCCGGGATCTCCTGGACGCTGGCCAGTTCCGGACCACCCTTTCCTGCGAAGACGACCGCCTTCATCCCATCCTCCTCATCCCGGGCGCCCCGAAGTGCCCGGTGGGGGCCCCGAAGGGCGCCTCGTGGGTGGCGCCGCCGTCGTCGCGCGCCACCTCGGCGCGTCCCGGTGCGACGTGGGCCAGAGGATACCCGTCCGCGCGCGGCGGCGCGACCCGCTCCTCGTCGAGCGGGCAGGCCGCCTCGGGGTCGAGGGCCGAGAGCGCCCCGGCCGGCTCGCAGGACACGGCGAGTGAATAGGCGTCGAAGCTCCCCTCCCACCACATGGAGAGCTCGGCCGGCCCGGTGGCGGCCCTGGAGGCCTCGGCGAGCAGGGCGTCGCGGAAGGCGCGGAAGGGGGCCACGTCGTGGCGCGGGTCCACCCCGGGCGTGGCCTGGTCCCCGTGGCGCCGGCGCAGCTCGTCGAGGGAGAAGAGGAGGATGCGGGCCATCCCGGGTAGGATAGCGCCCCTTCGCCCATGGAACCCATCGTCAGCTCCTTCGTCCTCGTCGCCGTGAGCGAGATGGGCGACAAGACCCAGCTCCTCGCCTTCTCGCTGGCTTCCCGCTACCGGCGCCCCTGGGTGGTGATGGCCGGCATCCTGGTCGCCACCGTGCTGAACCACGCGCTGGCCGCGTCGGTGGGGACCTGGGTCTCGGCCCACATTCCACCCAGGGTGATGGCCGGGATCCTGGCCGCCACCTTCGTGGCCTTCGGCCTCTGGACGCTCCAGCCCGACACGCTGGAGGAGTCGAACGGGCCGGCGGGCCTCGGCCCCTTCCTCACCACCACCGTGCTCTTCTTCATCGCCGAGATGGCCGACAAGACCCAGCTCGCCACCGTGGCGCTGGCGGCGCGCTACCAGTCGATCGTGCTCGTCACCGTGGGCACGACGCTCGGCATGCTGGTGTCGGACGGGCTGGCGGTCTTCCTGGGGGAGAAGCTGGCCGAGCGGGTCTCCATGAAGGCCATCCGCCGCGTGGCGGCCGGGATCTTCATCGCCTTCGGGGCGGTTTCGGCGTGGGCGGCGCTCGGATGGCGTTGAGCGGCAACCCCTACGAGGAGTGGCGGATGTTCATGATGTCGCCGTCCTTCACCACGTACTCCTTGCCCTCCAGCCGGAGCTTTCCCTCGGTGCGGGCCTTGGCCTCGCTGCCCAGGGCCACGAAGTCGTCGTAGTGCACCACCTCGGCCCGGATGAAGCCCCGCTCCAGGTCGGAGTGGATCCTCCCGGCGGCGCGGGGCGCCTTGTCGCCGCGGCGGATGGTCCAGGCGCGGACCTCGTCCTCTCCCACGGTGAAGTAGGAGATCAGCTCGAGGAGGTGGTAGGCGGCCCGGATGAAGCGGGCCCGGGCCGGCTCGGTGAGCCCCAGCGAGGCCAGGAACTCCGGCTGCTCGGCCGGGTCGAGGTCGCCGATCTCCGCCTCCACCGCGGCGCAGAGGGAGATGATCTCGGCGCCGACCGTCCGCGCGCCCCGCTCCGCCGCTGCCGGGGGAAGGGCCGCGGCGTCCCCCTCGGCGGCGTTCACCGCGACCAGCAGGGGACGGCGGGAGAGGAAGGCGTAATGGGCCAGCTCCTTCTCCTCGGCGTCGCTCCACTTCATGAGGCGCAGGGGAAGCCCCTGGTCGAGGTGGCCGTGCAGCCGCTCCAGCTCGAGGAACTCGCCGGTCCCCTTGCCGTGCTCCTTGCGCATCCGGTCGAGCCGCTTCTCGACGATGGCCAGGTCGTGGAGCACCAGCTCGGCGTCGAAGTCGGCGAGCTCGCGGGCCGGGTCGGCGGGGGTGCCGTCGAGCGCCGGGAACCCGCGCACCACCAGGCAGAAGGCGTCCACCTCGGAGAGGGCGCGCAACGACTCGGAGTCGAGCCCGGTGCCCTTGCCGGCGGGGCCGGGCACGTCCACGAAGCGCATCTCGGTGAAGGTGGTCTTCTTCGGCTTGAACATCGCCGAGAGCTTGTCGATGCGGGCGTCGGGCACCTTGATGGCGCCCAGGTTCACCTGTCCCCGTCCCGCCGCCCCGCCCTTGTGAAGGCCGGTGAGGGCGTTGAAGAGGGTGGTCTTGCCTGACTGAGCGTAGCCGACGAGCCCTGCCTTCATGGGCCGACACGGTAGCACCACCGGCGCGGCCGGGGTAAAGGCAACGGATGGCAATCGCCGGGATCCTCCTCGCAGCCGGGTCGGCCACGCGGATGGGGCGGAACAAGCTCCTCCTCGACCTGGGCGGGGAGCCGCTGGTGCGCCGCGCCGCCCGGCGGGCGCTCGAGGCGGGGCTTTCCCCCCTGCTGGTCGTGGTGGGACACGAGGCCGACCGGGTCCGGGAGGCGCTCACCGGGCTTCCCTGCCGGTTCGTCCCGAATCCGGGTTGGGCGGCTGGCCAGGGGACGTCGCTCGCGGCGGGGGCGGCGGCCGTCCCGGGCGAGGCCGAGGCGGCGGTGGTCGTGCTGGCCGACATGCCGCTCGTGACCGCCGACATGATCCGCGCCGTCGTCACGCGCCACCGGGAGACCGGCGCGCCGGTGGTGGCGAGCCGATACGGGGAGGTCACGGCGCCGCCCACGCTCTACCACCGGTCCGTCCTGCCGGAGTTTCACGGCGCGTCCGGGGAGGGGCCGGGGCGCGAGGTGATCCGGCGCCACGGCGACCGGGTGCTCCGCATCGACTGGCCGGCCGCCGCGCTGGCCGACGTGGACGTCCCGGCCGACCTCGACCGGCTGCGCGGTCTGCGGCAGCGGGCGCCGGGGCGAGCGACGGGGAGGTCCTGGCCCGGGCCGCGGCCTGGATCGACGCCGGCCTCGGCGTGGCCATCGCCACGGTCACGTCCACCTGGGGTTCCTCCCTGCGCCCGGCCGGAAGCCAGCTCGCGGTGAACGACCGGGGGGAACTGGCCGGCTCGGTCTCGGGCGGCTGCGTCGAGTCTGCGGTGGCCGGCGAGGCGATGGCCGCCATCGCCGACGGGAGGCTCCGCCGGCTCCGCTACGGGATCACGAACGAGCGGGCCTGGGAGGTCGGGCTCCCCTGCGGGGGAACCGTGGAAGTGGCGGTGAAGCCGGCCGACCCGGACCTCCTCCGCCGGCTGCGCGCCGACTTGGCCGCGAAGCGTCCGGTGGTGCTGGCGCTCGACCTCGCCACCGGCGCCGAGCGGCTCGTGCACCCCGGAGAGCCCGGCGAGGTGCTTCCCGCCGGGGACGGCTTCTTCCTGCGCCGGTTCGACCCGCCGGTCCGGCTCGTCGTCGTCGGCGCCGTGCACGTGGCCCAGGCGCTCGCCCGCATGGCGCAGGCCGCCGGCTACGAGACCGTGGTGGTGGACCCGCGCCGCGCCTTCGCCACTGCGGAGCGGTTCCCGGGCGTGCAGGTGGTCGTCGGCTGGCCGGCCGAGGCGCTGGCGGAGCTGGCCATCGACCGGCGCACCGCCGTGGTCACCCTGGCCCACGATCCGAAGATCGACGACCCGGCGCTCGCCTCCGGCCTGCGTTCCGGGTGCTTCTACGTGGGGGCGCTGGGAAGCCGGAAGTCGCACGCGGCGCGGCTGGCGCGGCTCCGGGAGGAGGGGTTCGGGGACGACGACCTGGCCCGCATCCACGGTCCTGTGGGGCTCGCCATCGGGGCCGTGACTCCGGGTGAGATCGCCGCGTCCATCCTGGCACAGGTGGTGGAGCGGGTGCGCGCCCCGCGGGACTAGAGATCCCGGGCGTAGAGCAGGAGGTCCAGCGTCTCGCCGGGCAGCCGGATCGATCCGTCGCGGCGCATTCCGATGCGTTCCAGCACCCGGATCGATGCCTCGTTGTCCGGGTTGGTGATGGCGAGGACGCGCACCATTCCCAGGACGTCGCGGGCGTGGTCGAGCACCGCGCCCGCCGACTCGACGGCGTAGCCCTTCCCCCAGGCCTCCGGAAGGAAGGCGAAGCCGACGTCGGGCCCGGGAAGCGTGTCCCTCCGGACGAGGCCGCACATGCCCACCGGCTCCCCGGCCACCTTCGGAACCACGCACCAGAGCGCGAAGCCGTTCCGCGCCTGGCTCGCCCAGGGGCCGTCGTCGACGTACCGCCGTGCGTCCTCGAGCGTCCGCACCCCCCGGTCGCCGATGAAGCGCAGCCAGGAGGGCTCGTTCAGGAGGCGCAGCAGGAAGGCGTCGTCGCCGTGGGTGAACTCCCGCAGCACGAGGCGCGGCGTCTCGAGGATCGTTCCCGGGAGGGTGCTCGATTGCAACGCCACGCCTGGTGGCTTATCACGCCGGGATGGTCGACGACCTCAATCCGCAGAAGGCCCACATGGCCGACGAGTCGATGGTGCGGAACCTCGCCGCCCAGGCCGAGGCGGTCTGGCCGCAGGAGCTTCCCATCCTGCGCAGGCACGCGCTGCCGGCCGTGCCGCGCATCCTCGACGCCGGCTGCGGGACCGGCGAGGCCTCCTGGCGTCTCGCCGAGGCCTTCCCCGGCGCGACGCTGCTCGGCGTGGACGTCCTCGAGGGCTCCCTCGGCCGGGCGCGGGAGAAGTCGGCGCGGTTCGGCGAGCGGGTTCGCTTCGAGAACAGGTCCATCTTCGATCTGGGGCTGCCGTCGGCCTCCTTCGACCTCGTCGTCTGCCGCCACGTGCTCCAGTCGATCCCGCACGCCGACCGGGCCATCGCCGAGCTCGTGCGGGTGACCTGCCCCGGCGGCACCGTGCACCTCATCGCCGAGGACTACGGGATGATCTTCTTCCCCTCCCGCCGCTTCGATCCGATGCGGCTCTGGCCGGAGGCGCCCAGGGCCTTCGGGGCCGCCACCGGGACCGACATGTTCATCGGCCGGCGCGCACCGGCCATCCTCGGGGGTCTTGGCCTCCGCGACGTCCGGGTGGACTACGTGGCCGTGGACACGCTGCGGGTTCCACGCGAGACCTTCGCGCGCATCTGGCTGGCCTGGCGCGACGGATACGCCGACACCATCGCCGGACACGTGGGGATGACGCCGGCCGAGGTGACGGCCCGCTTCGACGACCAGATCGAGACCATCCGCGATCCGGGATCGTACGCGGCGTGGCTGGTCCCGGTGGTGAGTGGAGCGGTGCGGTGATGAATCAGCCGTCCCACGGGACGGCGTTCATCCGGATGAACTCGGCAACCTCGGCGCGCGCGGTCCTTCCTTCGGCCACGCCGAGGACGAGGTTCGCCAGCACCTCCGGGTCGGACTCGAGCCAGAGGCCGTTCATGCCCAGGAAGGCGATGGACGCCGAGAGCCCGGTGCGCTTGTTCCCGTCCAGGAACGGGTGATTGCGAACCACGTGGAACAGGTAGGCCGCCGCCATCTCCGGGAGGGTGGCGTGGAGGTACTCGCGGCCGAACGTCGCCCGAGGGGCGGCGAGAGCGGACTCGAGAAGCCCCAGGTCCCGAAGCCCCGTCGCGCCACCGTACCGATCGATCTGCTCGCCGTGAAGGGCCAGGACCTCGTCGAGGGACAGGAAGACGGGCTTCCGCCGCGAGGTCATTCGGCCAGCCGCTTGAACGTCCCCGCGTAGCGATCGTGGGCCCGACCCATCACCTTCCGGAGCCTCTCTGTCCGCCTGACGGACCGGACCGGCGAGACCACGATGACGTCGCCGTCCGTGGAGATCTCGAGCGGGGTGGTCGCGTCGATCCCCGTCGCATCGAGGATCTGACGATCGAGGACGAGGGCGAGGCTGTTCCCGGTGCGTGTCAGCTTCTTGGGCATGGTACGTACATGATAGCCGCTTTGTTCGTACGTGGCCAGGGGGCCAGGGGGCTGGCTCGCCGTGGAGGCATGAGTGCCCGACGACGCCTGGGCGGCTCGCCAGGTCCGCATCATGAAGGAGAGCGTCCGCTACCTCGTGGCCGGTGGTGCACGCGTCGTGAACCTGAGCTGGGGCTTCTCCCCCAAGGAGTTCGAGGAGATGCTCGAGGCGAACGGAGTGGGGACGCCGGAGGAGCGGCGCAAGACGGCCCGCGGGTGGTTCGACGCCATCTCGGCTGCGCTCAAGGAGGCCATGGCCGCCGCCCCCAACGTCCTCTTCGTGCCGGCCGCCGGCAACGCCAACTCGGATGCCCGCTTCGAGGACTTCATGCCGTCGTCGTTCGACCTCCCCAACACGCTGACCGCAGGCGCAGTGGACCGGGCCGGAGACGTGGCGGCCTTCACGAGCTACGGCAAGGTGGACGTCTACGCGAGCGGCTACCAGGTGGAGAGCGTGATCCCCGGCGGGGCCACCCAGTCCTGGAGCGGCACCAGCATGGCCGCGCCGCAGGTGGTGAACCTGGCGGCGAGGATCCTGGCCCGCCAGCCGACGCTCACCGCCGTGCAGGTGAAGAAGCTCATCGTGGACGGGGCCGAGGTGAAGGACGTGGCGGGGCGGAAGATCCGCATCCTCGACCCGAAGCGGTCCCTGGAACTCGCCGCGGGAAAGTAGGGGGCGACGGTTTCCCCTGCGCGGGGCGATGGTCTGGTGAAAAGGTCCATGTGGTCGTCGCCGTAAGCGGCGCGCGCGGCTTCCACGTTGTGGACGTCGCAGAGGACCCTGCAGTTCTCCACCGTGGAGGGACCTCCCTTCCCGCGCGGCACCACGTGGTCGATCTCCGTCCTCACCTCCGAACCGCAGACCCCGCCCGAATCGAGGTTCCATTGGCACTTGCCCCCATCCCGCTTGCGCACCTCCCGCTTCACCCTGGGTGGAACGCCGGCCCGCCGCTTCTCCTGCTGTGCGAGCAGCAGGTCGAGCGCGGCGTCGATCACCTGCTCGTCCGTCGCCCCCGGCTGGACGTGCGATTGCCCCGCCCTGGCCCGCTTCAGCTTCGCGACGAGTGCCCTCGACACGGTGACGTGGATCCGGCTCACCGTCGAGGTGAGCGGCTCGACCACGGTCCTCGCCGGTTCCCGCACGGGCTCCGGAGCAGTCGCAGAAAGTCCACCCGGATGAACTGGCGAAGCCGTTGATTTCACTGGAGACGGGACCTCGGTGACCACCATCCTCCTCGGCACAACCGCCGCCGGTTTGATCTCCACCGCGACCTGCTTCGCCTCCTGCTTCGAGCAGTGGAAGAACCTGGGCAGCGCCTCGGTGCGGTTTGCTTCGGTCATGACCTTCGCCAGTTGGACGATGCTGGTCAAGCACAGCCGCCCGTCCCGCAGCGGCTCCACCACCTCGGGGAACCGGGCCACGAGCCGGGCCGCCACCTTCCGGTAGTGGGCCGCACCGCGGGAGAGCTTCAGCTCACGGAGCAAGAAGTCGAAGAGGTTGGCGAAGCCGAGCCTCCGGTACGCACCAGCCCGGTCGAACTCGGAGAGGGCAACGAGGAAGTCTGCGAGCGCGCCGTGCTCGCGGCGGAGAAGGTCGGCGAGACGGTGGGAGGATTCGCGGGCCTGGAACAGGTTCGTGTCGTTCATGGATCCACTGTCTCACGGGATTTTCGGCCCTCCCCGGACGCACGAGGATGCCCGTGCACGCGAGATCCGGCGCGGAGATCTCGAACCTCGCCCGGAGCGCGGCGCGTCGCTCACGGGCGAAATGCGGCAGCGTGAAGCGCCTCCCACGCGCACCTCGATCGCCGGCGCGTGAAATCGCGAAATGCGTGTCAATCCCCCCGCCCCATCTTCCCGATAGTCCGCGCCGCGGACCGCCACGCCCGCTCCCCAAACAAGACGGCCACCCCGGCAGGACCGAGGTGGCCTTTCGCCCCCGCGGAAGGGGCGCCTCCAGGAACCTGCTAGCCGTTCACCGCGGCGGTCGCGGAGACCGACGCCATGGGCACGGGCTCGGAGGAGTGCTTCGGGGTCGAGGAGATCTGGGCGACGAAGGCGCCGAGGACGATGGCGAGGGAGGCGACGACGAAGAGGTCCCTCCAGCCGGTGGCCTTCGAAACGTTGAAGCTGATCGTCTTCTGGGTCTGGGTCGTCATGGCGTTCTCCGTTCCGCGTCGGGGGTTCGAAAGCCTCACGTATGAATGGAGGCACCACCCCCGAGGATGTGACGGAGGTGCGCGAACAACCAAGGAAGCCGAGGAATGACGGCTACTTGGCGCCCCGTGTGGCCCCCGCCGGCGCCGAGAGCCTCCGCATGAGCGGGAGCATGGCGATGGCCGCCAGCGTGCCCAGGGTCGCCACGCCGCCCAGCCCCATGAACAGATTCACGTAGAGTGGAAGAGTCTCCACCGGGTTGGTGACGTTCTCCGGGACGCTGGCGAAGTTCGCCACGAAGCTCCCCAGGTACTGCGAGATCCCGGTGGCCAGGAACCAGAGCCCCATCACGAAGCCGCGCAGCCGGGGCCCCACGTAGCGGGCCACCATGGCCAGGCCGAGCCCGCTGATGAGCAGTTCACCCAGGGAGTAGAGGCCGTACCCGCCGATGAGCCACCAGACCGAGACCTTCCCGGCCTCGGCGAAGCGGCCCGACAGCCCGAACGCGAAGAACCCGACCGCGAGCACCGCGAACCCCATGGCGAACTTGGCGGCGATGGAGAAGTCTCCGCGCCCCCGCGACATCCGGTCGTAGCTCCAGGCCACGAGCGGACCCAGGACGAAGATCCAGATGGGGTTGAGCGCCTGCAACTGGCCCGGCGGGATCTGGTAGCCGAAGAAGAACCGCAGGTCGACGTTCCGCAGCGCGAAGAGGGTCAGCGACGTGGACATCTGCTGGTAGAAGATGAAGAAGAGGACGCCCTGCGCCGTGAGCAGGAAGACCGCCACCAGCCCCTTGCGCTCCTCGGCGTCGCCGCGCGCCACCATGATCCCGAAGATCCCCAGGATGGCGATCGAGGCCACCCCGATGACGATGCGTGCCAGCGCCAGGTCCTGCACCACCACGGTGACGAAGGCCATGGCGGCCACCGACCCGGCCAGCACCAGGAGGAGCTTCTTCACCTGGAGCGGAGCGAAGTCGGGAGGCGATCCCACGTGGGCCAGGTGGCGCCGCATGAAGGCGTAGTTCACCACCGAGAGCATCATCCCCGCCGCACAGACGCCGAAGGCGGCGTTCCAGCCGGCCCAGATGGCGATGAGCGGCGTCAGGATCTGGGAGAAGGTCGCCCCGACGTTCACCGCCAGGTAGTAGAGCGTGAAGGCGCTGTCGATCTTGGAGGGCTCCCCCTCGTAGACCTTCGAGACCAGGTTGGCCGGGTTGGCCTTGAAGAGGCCGTTGCCCACCGCCACCACGCCCAGCGCCACGAAGAGCGGCCCGTCCGGGATGGCGAGCAGCAGGTAACCGAGCGCCAGCACCAGCGCCCCCAGCACGGTCATGCGCCGGCTGCCCAGCACCCGGTCGCCGATCCAGCCCCCCACCGCCGGCGCTGCGTACACCATCGCCGTGAACGCGCCGAAGGTGAGGTTGGCCCGGTCGTCGGTGTAGCCCAGCCTCTGCACCATGTAGAGCAGGACGACGGCGGTCATGCCGTAGTAGCCGAACCGCTCCCACATCTCGACGAGGAAGAGGGTGGTGAAGGCGATCCTGCGCTGCTTGGGCGGGGTCGTCCCCGCGGCGGCGGTCGTCATGGCGCCGCACTCTACGGTAGAATGGACCCCCCAGGAGCCCCCGTGAACCCTCGCCGCCCCGCCGTCCTGTCCGCCCTCGCGCTCGCGCTCGTGTCCGCCCTCACCGCCTGCAGCGGAGGGGCTCCATCCGGACTCGAGGTGGGCTCGGAGTCCTTCGTCTCGCAGCCTCCCGGATCGGGATTCCGCGGCGCGGGGGACACGGCGGGCGGAGGACCCACGGCGGCGCCCGGGCCGCAGGCCCCGACGTCGGGAACCGCCGCGGCCCCGAGGGACGTGGAGGAGTCGGACGTCTTCGCCCTCTCCGGCTCGACCCTGCACGTCCTGAACGCCTACCGCGGGCTCCAGATCGTGGACCTGGCCGACCCCGCCGCCCCGGTGCTCGCCTCGCGCGTGCCGGTGGTCGGGACTCCGGTCCAGCTCTACCTGCGCGGAGGGGTCGCCCTCTTCGTGGTCCGCGACGCCTTCGGCTGGGCCCGGACGGCCGATGCCGTGCAGCCGGTGTCGGGGTCGCAGCTCTGGGCGGTGGACGTGTCGGACCCCGGTTCACCGTCGGTCCTGGCGCGCCTCGACGTCGAGGGATCGGTGGTGGAGACGCGCCTCGTCGGCGACGTCCTCTACCTGGTGTCGCGCAAGTTCTCCTGGATGGACGTCCTCCCCTCCCCGGGCGGGCTTCCGGTGGCGGCCGGTGGCGCGACCGGCGACCTCACGTTCGTCGCCAGCGTGGACGTGCGGGATCCGCGCGCGCCGCGGGCGGTGGCGCGCATCGACTTCCCGGCCACCGGCTGGGATTCCCACGCGGTGGTGACCGACGAGCGGATCGTCCTCGCCCAGTCGGGCTGGAGCCCGTCCGGCGAGACCACCCGCTTCCAGATCGTCGACATCGCCGACCCCGCTGGCGCGCTCTCCCTCGGGGCCACCTTCGACGAGGCCGGGCGCATCGCCGATCGCTGGGGCCTCGATCAGGCCCCGGGCGTCTTCCGCGCCGTGCTGCAGAACGGCTGGAACGGCGGGGCCACGCTCCGCACCTGGTCCTCCGCCACCGTCGCCGAGGCGACGCCGCTGGGGCGCCTCGACATCGTCATCCCCGAGACCCTGACCGCGGCCCGCTTCGACGGCGCCCGGGTCTACGTGGTCACCGCGGCCCGGGCCGATCCACTCTGGGTGGTGGACGCGGCCGACCCGGCCCGTCCGCTCCTCGCCGGCCAGCTCCACATGCCGGGGCAGATCGAGTTCATCGAGCCACGCGGGAACCGGCTCCTCGGGCTCGGGCACACCGACGAGGCCGGGCAGCCCTGGCAGCTCGCGGTGTCGCTCGTGGACGTGACCGACCCCGCGCTGCCGACCCTCCTGCACCGCGTCCTCGTGGGCGACGGCTCCGGCGGGGTGAGCGCCGCACCCGACGACATGCGCAAGGCCTTCCGGGTGCTCGACGCCGCGGGGCTCGCGCTCGTGCCCTACCAGGGCTGGGACCCGGCCAGCTGGCGCTGGATCGGCGGTCTCCAGCTCGTGGACTTCGACCTCGCCGCGGGGACGCTCGGGAAGCGCGGCTTCGTCCCCCACCCGGGATCCATCTCCCGCGCCTTCCCCGTGCCGGGGCGCGCCGCCTGGCTCGCGGCCCTCTCCGACGAGCGGCTCCAGATCGTGGACGCCGCCGACCGGGACGCGCCGGTGGAGCGGGCCACGATCGACCTGGCCCGGTCCGTGTCCGCGCTCACCTTCGTCCAGGGGATGGCGGTCGAGCTCGCAGGCGACTGGTGGCGCGGGGACGCGGAGCTGGTGGTGGTCCCGGCGCTCGAGCCGGACGCGCCCGCGCCGCTCGCCCGGGTGGCGCTGGCCGCTCCCCAGGCGCGCCTCTTCCGGCTGGGCGACGTGGCCTGGATCATGGCCCACGATTTCACCCAGGGGAAGGCGTGGCTCGAGGCCGTGGACCTCTCCGATCCGCTCCACCCGGTGCGACGGGGACGTCTCGACCTCGCCCTGGCCGAGGCCGCCGGGGCGAGCGGCTGGGGCTTCCGGGGAGCGGGCGACGAGGCCGTGCTGCTCGGGAACGTGCTCGCCGTGCACCGCACCTGGTACGGTCCGGTGCCGATGGGCGCGGGGGGAACGGGTGCCTTTGCCCCCGGCGGCGGGCCGGTCGCGCAGGAGAACGCCGTGCTGCTCTTCGACCTCTCCGACCCGGACGCGCCCCGGCGCGCCGGCAAGGTGGCCATCCCGGGCAGCGACTGGTCCTGGGGGCTCACCGCCGAGGCCGGGCTGCTCTGGCTCACCCACCACGAGTGGATGTCGAGCACGCGCGGCGAGGTGCGCTACTACCTCGACCGGATCGACGTCGCCGATCCCGACGCGCCGGTGCTCCTGCCCAAGGTGAACGTGCCCGGCACCTTCCTCGGGGCCGGGAGCGCGGGGCGCGTCTACACCCTCGACACGACCTGGAGCGAGGCCGCGGGCGCGGCAACCTCGGCGCTCCACGTCCTCGACCTCACCCCCCGCGGGACCGCCCGGCTGGTGGGCTCGATCCCCTTCCCCGGGTGGGCCGCCGGGGCCGTGCTCGGCGCCGGCCACGCCTGGCTGGTGACCCAGGACTGGTCGGGCAACCGGTCCGACGTGCGGCTCGTGACGGCCGACCTCGCAGCCCTCGGCGTCGCATCCTCCCAGCGCGTGGACGCCTCCTGGGCCTGGCCGCTCCGCGCCGGCGGCGGCAAGCTCTTCCTCGCCGCGGCCTCGGTGACGGGTGCGTCGTCGGTCCTGGTGATGGACCTCGCCTCGCCGGGCGCGCCGCGCCTCGAGCAGGCCGTCCCCAGCCAGGGCTGGACCTGGGACGTGGTCGTCGAGGGGCGGGTGGCCTACCTCCCCGGCGGTCCGTGGGGCGTGTCGATGATCCCGCTCGCACCGTGATGCGGCCGCTGCTGGCCGCCGCCGCCCTGGCGGCGGCCCTGGCTGCCGGCGCCGCCGAGGTGGCGGTCACCTGGGACGCCGACCTGGCCCCGCCCTCCGACCCGGCAGCCTACGAGCGGCAGCTTCGCGCCATCGTCGCCGACGCCCGGGCCCGGGTGATCGCCGCCCTGGGGATGGAGCCCGGCCCCGTGCTCTCCGTGAGGATCCACTCCCGGGCCGGCTACGAGCGCCGGTTCGGCGCCGAGGCCGCCCACCACGACGCGGCGCGCTTCGCCGGGGAGGAGGTCCACGTGAACGGGGGCGCCCGGCTCGACGACCGGCTCGCCGGCCTGGTGGTGCACGAGATGGTCCACGCCGCGCTCGACGCCCGGGGCACGGCCTCGGCGCTGCCGCGCTGGCTCGACGAGGGGCTGGCGGAGCGGCTCTCCTGGATCCGGCGCGGCCAGGGGTTCCCGGCGCCGAACCAGGTCGCCGAGCTCAAGCAGGCCCGGGAGCGGAAGGAGCTCGTGCCCCTGCCGCGGGCGGGTGAGCTCTCCCGCCTGGAATATCTAAAGTCCTGGGCCGCGGTGGTGTTCCTGGAGGGGAAGGTCGGCCGGGAGCGGGTGGTGGCCGCGGTGCGGGCCACGCTGGGCGGCGAGCCGTTCGAGAAGGCGCTCCGGAGGGAGTGCGCGACGTCGCCGGAGGAGCTCGACGGCGCGTTCGAGGCCTGGGTGGGGGGGTTGTGACCGGGGGTGTGGAGGCATAGCCTCCGGCGCATGGCACGCGAATCCTCCATGGTGGGCGCCAAGGTCCGTGCGCTGCGCCGCCAGAAGAGCGTGAGCCAGGTGCAGCTCGCCGAGCGCCTCGGCATCTCCCCCTCCTACCTGAACCTCATCGAGCACAACCGCCGCGCCATGCCGGCGCCGTTGCTCATCAAGATCGCCGAGATCTTCGAGCTCGACCTGAAGGCGCTCTCGACCGAGCAGGACGCCCGCACCGTCGCCGACCTCATGGAGCTCTTCGGCGACCCCATCTTCGAGCACGAGGACGTGACCACCGCCGAGGTGCGCGACCTGGCGGCGCACGCCCCCACCGCGGCCCGCGGGATCCTGAAGCTCTACCACGCGTACCGGGAGTCACGGGAGGCGGCCGACAACCTGGCCATCAAGATCTCCGGTCGCGGCGACCTCACCGGCGTGGACTCCTCGCGCATGCCCACCGAGGAGGTCTCCGACCTCATCCAGCGCCACACCAACCACTTCCCGGAGATGGAGGAGGGGGCCGAGCAGCTCTGGCGCGACGCCCGGCTGGGCGGCGACGACCTGCAGCAGGGGCTCGAGCACCAGCTGCAGCGGGTCCACGGCATCCAGGTGAGGATCGAGCGAACCGCCGACATGGGGGACGCCATCCGGCGCTTCGACCCGGAGAAGCGGGTGCTCTACCTGTCGGAGGTGCTGCGCCGCGGATCGCGCAACTTCCACCTGGCCTACCAGATCGGGCTCGCCACCCAGCAGGCGGCGCTGGACCGTTACGCCGCCGACCCGCTGCTCACCAGCGACGCGGCCCGGGCGCTGGCGCGGGTGCTCCTCGCCAACTACTTCGCCTCGGCCATCCTCATGCCCTACGCCCCCTTCCTGGAGGCGGCGCGGCAGGAGCGCTACGACATCGACCTGCTCGGGCACCGCTTCCGCACCAGCTACGAGCAGGTCTGCCACCGGCTCACCACGCTGCGCCGCCCCGGGGCCGAGGGCATCCCCATCCACTTCGTGCGCGTGGACATCGCCGGCAACATCTCCAAGCGCTTCTCCGCCTCGGGGCTGCGCTTCGCCCGCTTCTCCGGCGCCTGCCCGCGCTGGAACGTCTTCCAGGCCTTCCTGACGCCGGGGATGATCCGCACCCAGCTCTCCCAGATGCCCGACGGGACCACCTACTTCTGGGTTGCACGCTCCGTGTACAAGGAGGGCGGGGGCTTCCACGCGCCCCGCACCCCGCTCGCCATCGCCATCGGATGCGAGGTCGGGCACGCCCGCAAGATGGAAGCCGAGGAATGACGGCTACTTGGCGCCCCGTGTGGCCCCCGCCGGCGCCGAGAGCCTCCGCATGAGCGGGAGCATGGCGATGGCCGCCAGCGTGCCCAGGGTCGCCACGCCGCCCAGCCCCATGAACAGATTCACGTAGAGTGGAAGAGTCTCCACCGGGTTGGTGACGTTCTCCGGGACGCTGGCGAAGTTCGCCACGAAGCTCCCCAGGTACTGCGAGATCCCGGTGGCCAGGAACCAGAGCCCCATCACGAAGCCGCGCAGCCGGGGCCCCACGTAGCGGGCCACCATGGCCAGGCCGAGCCCGCTGATGAGCAGTTCACCCAGGGAGTAGAGGCCGTACCCGCCGATGAGCCACCAGACCGAGACCTTCCCGGCCTCGGCGAAGCGGCCCGACAGCCCGAACGCGAAGAACCCGACCGCGAGCACCGCGAACCCCATGGCGAACTTGGCGGCGATGGAGAAGTCTCCGCGCCCCCGCGACATCCGGTCGTAGCTCCAGGCCACGAGCGGACCCAGGACGAAGATCCAGATGGGGTTGAGCGCCTGCAACTGGCCCGGCGGGATCTGGTAGCCGAAGAAGAACCGCAGGTCGACGTTCCGCAGCGCGAAGAGGGTCAGCGACGTGGACATCTGCTGGTAGAAGATGAAGAAGAGGACGCCCTGCGCCGTGAGCAGGAAGACCGCCACCAGCCCCTTGCGCTCCTCGGCGTCGCCGCGCGCCACCATGATCCCGAAGATCCCCAGGATGGCGATCGAGGCCACCCCGATGACGATGCGTGCCAGCGCCAGGTCCTGCACCACCACGGTGACGAAGGCCATGGCGGCCACCGACCCGGCCAGCACCAGGAGGAGCTTCTTCACCTGGAGCGGAGCGAAGTCGGGAGGCGATCCCACGTGGGCCAGGTGGCGCCGCATGAAGGCGTAGTTCACCACCGAGAGCATCATCCCCGCCGCACAGACGCCGAAGGCGGCGTTCCAGCCGGCCCAGATGGCGATGAGCGGCGTCAGGATCTGGGAGAAGGTCGCCCCGACGTTCACCGCCAGGTAGTAGAGCGTGAAGGCGCTGTCGATCTTGGAGGGCTCCCCCTCGTAGACCTTCGAGACCAGGTTGGCCGGGTTGGCCTTGAAGAGGCCGTTGCCCACCGCCACCACGCCCAGCGCCACGAAGAGCGGCCCGTCCGGGATGGCGAGCAGCAGGTAACCGAGCGCCAGCACCAGCGCCCCCAGCACGGTCATGCGCCGGCTGCCCAGCACCCGGTCGCCGATCCAGCCCCCCACCGCCGGCGCTGCGTACACCATCGCCGTGAACGCGCCGAAGGTGAGGTTGGCCCGGTCGTCGGTGTAGCCCAGCCTCTGCACCATGTAGAGCAGGACGACGGCGGTCATGCCGTAGTAGCCGAACCGCTCCCACATCTCGACGAGGAAGAGGGTGGTGAAGGCGATCCTGCGCTGCTTGGGCGGGGTCGTCCCCGCGGCGGCGGTCGTCATGGCGCCGCACTCTACGGTAGAATGGACCCCCCAGGAGCCCCCGTGAACCCTCGCCGCCCCGCCGTCCTGTCCGCCCTCGCGCTCGCGCTCGTGTCCGCCCTCACCGCCTGCAGCGGAGGGGCTCCATCCGGACTCGAGGTGGGCTCGGAGTCCTTCGTCTCGCAGCCTCCCGGATCGGGATTCCGCGGCGCGGGGGACACGGCGGGCGGAGGACCCACGGCGGCGCCCGGGCCGCAGGCCCCGACGTCGGGAACCGCCGCGGCCCCGAGGGACGTGGAGGAGTCGGACGTCTTCGCCCTCTCCGGCTCGACCCTGCACGTCCTGAACGCCTACCGCGGGCTCCAGATCGTGGACCTGGCCGACCCCGCCGCCCCGGTGCTCGCCTCGCGCGTGCCGGTGGTCGGGACTCCGGTCCAGCTCTACCTGCGCGGAGGGGTCGCCCTCTTCGTGGTCCGCGACGCCTTCGGCTGGGCCCGGACGGCCGATGCCGTGCAGCCGGTGTCGGGGTCGCAGCTCTGGGCGGTGGACGTGTCGGACCCCGGTTCACCGTCGGTCCTGGCGCGCCTCGACGTCGAGGGATCGGTGGTGGAGACGCGCCTCGTCGGCGACGTCCTCTACCTGGTGTCGCGCAAGTTCTCCTGGATGGACGTCCTCCCCTCCCCGGGCGGGCTTCCGGTGGCGGCCGGTGGCGCGACCGGCGACCTCACGTTCGTCGCCAGCGTGGACGTGCGGGATCCGCGCGCGCCGCGGGCGGTGGCGCGCATCGACTTCCCGGCCACCGGCTGGGATTCCCACGCGGTGGTGACCGACGAGCGGATCGTCCTCGCCCAGTCGGGCTGGAGCCCGTCCGGCGAGACCACCCGCTTCCAGATCGTCGACATCGCCGACCCCGCTGGCGCGCTCTCCCTCGGGGCCACCTTCGACGAGGCCGGGCGCATCGCCGATCGCTGGGGCCTCGATCAGGCCCCGGGCGTCTTCCGCGCCGTGCTGCAGAACGGCTGGAACGGCGGGGCCACGCTCCGCACCTGGTCCTCCGCCACCGTCGCCGAGGCGACGCCGCTGGGGCGCCTCGACATCGTCATCCCCGAGACCCTGACCGCGGCCCGCTTCGACGGCGCCCGGGTCTACGTGGTCACCGCGGCCCGGGCCGATCCACTCTGGGTGGTGGACGCGGCCGACCCGGCCCGTCCGCTCCTCGCCGGCCAGCTCCACATGCCGGGGCAGATCGAGTTCATCGAGCCACGCGGGAACCGGCTCCTCGGGCTCGGGCACACCGACGAGGCCGGGCAGCCCTGGCAGCTCGCGGTGTCGCTCGTGGACGTGACCGACCCCGCGCTGCCGACCCTCCTGCACCGCGTCCTCGTGGGCGACGGCTCCGGCGGGGTGAGCGCCGCACCCGACGACATGCGCAAGGCCTTCCGGGTGCTCGACGCCGCGGGGCTCGCGCTCGTGCCCTACCAGGGCTGGGACCCGGCCAGCTGGCGCTGGATCGGCGGTCTCCAGCTCGTGGACTTCGACCTCGCCGCGGGGACGCTCGGGAAGCGCGGCTTCGTCCCCCACCCGGGATCCATCTCCCGCGCCTTCCCCGTGCCGGGGCGCGCCGCCTGGCTCGCGGCCCTCTCCGACGAGCGGCTCCAGATCGTGGACGCCGCCGACCGGGACGCGCCGGTGGAGCGGGCCACGATCGACCTGGCCCGGTCCGTGTCCGCGCTCACCTTCGTCCAGGGGATGGCGGTCGAGCTCGCAGGCGACTGGTGGCGCGGGGACGCGGAGCTGGTGGTGGTCCCGGCGCTCGAGCCGGACGCGCCCGCGCCGCTCGCCCGGGTGGCGCTGGCCGCTCCCCAGGCGCGCCTCTTCCGGCTGGGCGACGTGGCCTGGATCATGGCCCACGATTTCACCCAGGGGAAGGCGTGGCTCGAGGCCGTGGACCTCTCCGATCCGCTCCACCCGGTGCGACGGGGACGTCTCGACCTCGCCCTGGCCGAGGCCGCCGGGGCGAGCGGCTGGGGCTTCCGGGGAGCGGGCGACGAGGCCGTGCTGCTCGGGAACGTGCTCGCCGTGCACCGCACCTGGTACGGTCCGGTGCCGATGGGCGCGGGGGGAACGGGTGCCTTTGCCCCCGGCGGCGGGCCGGTCGCGCAGGAGAACGCCGTGCTGCTCTTCGACCTCTCCGACCCGGACGCGCCCCGGCGCGCCGGCAAGGTGGCCATCCCGGGCAGCGACTGGTCCTGGGGGCTCACCGCCGAGGCCGGGCTGCTCTGGCTCACCCACCACGAGTGGATGTCGAGCACGCGCGGCGAGGTGCGCTACTACCTCGACCGGATCGACGTCGCCGATCCCGACGCGCCGGTGCTCCTGCCCAAGGTGAACGTGCCCGGCACCTTCCTCGGGGCCGGGAGCGCGGGGCGCGTCTACACCCTCGACACGACCTGGAGCGAGGCCGCGGGCGCGGCAACCTCGGCGCTCCACGTCCTCGACCTCACCCCCCGCGGGACCGCCCGGCTGGTGGGCTCGATCCCCTTCCCCGGGTGGGCCGCCGGGGCCGTGCTCGGCGCCGGCCACGCCTGGCTGGTGACCCAGGACTGGTCGGGCAACCGGTCCGACGTGCGGCTCGTGACGGCCGACCTCGCAGCCCTCGGCGTCGCATCCTCCCAGCGCGTGGACGCCTCCTGGGCCTGGCCGCTCCGCGCCGGCGGCGGCAAGCTCTTCCTCGCCGCGGCCTCGGTGACGGGTGCGTCGTCGGTCCTGGTGATGGACCTCGCCTCGCCGGGCGCGCCGCGCCTCGAGCAGGCCGTCCCCAGCCAGGGCTGGACCTGGGACGTGGTCGTCGAGGGGCGGGTGGCCTACCTCCCCGGCGGTCCGTGGGGCGTGTCGATGATCCCGCTCGCACCGTGATGCGGCCGCTGCTGGCCGCCGCCGCCCTGGCGGCGGCCCTGGCTGCCGGCGCCGCCGAGGTGGCGGTCACCTGGGACGCCGACCTGGCCCCGCCCTCCGACCCGGCAGCCTACGAGCGGCAGCTTCGCGCCATCGTCGCCGACGCCCGGGCCCGGGTGATCGCCGCCCTGGGGATGGAGCCCGGCCCCGTGCTCTCCGTGAGGATCCACTCCCGGGCCGGCTACGAGCGCCGGTTCGGCGCCGAGGCCGCCCACCACGACGCGGCGCGCTTCGCCGGGGAGGAGGTCCACGTGAACGGGGGCGCCCGGCTCGACGACCGGCTCGCCGGCCTGGTGGTGCACGAGATGGTCCACGCCGCGCTCGACGCCCGGGGCACGGCCTCGGCGCTGCCGCGCTGGCTCGACGAGGGGCTGGCGGAGCGGCTCTCCTGGATCCGGCGCGGCCAGGGGTTCCCGGCGCCGAACCAGGTCGCCGAGCTCAAGCAGGCCCGGGAGCGGAAGGAGCTCGTGCCCCTGCCGCGGGCGGGTGAGCTCTCCCGCCTGGAATATCTAAAGTCCTGGGCCGCGGTGGTGTTCCTGGAGGGGAAGGTCGGCCGGGAGCGGGTGGTGGCCGCGGTGCGGGCCACGCTGGGCGGCGAGCCGTTCGAGAAGGCGCTCCGGAGGGAGTGCGCGACGTCGCCGGAGGAGCTCGACGGCGCGTTCGAGGCCTGGGTGGGGGGGTTGTGACCGGGGGTGTGGAGGCATAGCCTCCGGCGCATGGCACGCGAATCCTCCATGGTGGGCGCCAAGGTCCGTGCGCTGCGCCGCCAGAAGAGCGTGAGCCAGGTGCAGCTCGCCGAGCGCCTCGGCATCTCCCCCTCCTACCTGAACCTCATCGAGCACAACCGCCGCGCCATGCCGGCGCCGTTGCTCATCAAGATCGCCGAGATCTTCGAGCTCGACCTGAAGGCGCTCTCGACCGAGCAGGACGCCCGCACCGTCGCCGACCTCATGGAGCTCTTCGGCGACCCCATCTTCGAGCACGAGGACGTGACCACCGCCGAGGTGCGCGACCTGGCGGCGCACGCCCCCACCGCGGCCCGCGGGATCCTGAAGCTCTACCACGCGTACCGGGAGTCACGGGAGGCGGCCGACAACCTGGCCATCAAGATCTCCGGTCGCGGCGACCTCACCGGCGTGGACTCCTCGCGCATGCCCACCGAGGAGGTCTCCGACCTCATCCAGCGCCACACCAACCACTTCCCGGAGATGGAGGAGGGGGCCGAGCAGCTCTGGCGCGACGCCCGGCTGGGCGGCGACGACCTGCAGCAGGGGCTCGAGCACCAGCTGCAGCGGGTCCACGGCATCCAGGTGCGGATCGAGCGAACCGCCGACATGGGGGACGCCATCCGGCGCTTCGACCCGGAGAAGCGGGTGCTCTACCTGTCGGAGGTGCTGCGCCGCGGATCGCGCAACTTCCACCTGGCCTACCAGATCGGGCTCGCCACCCAGCAGGCGGCGCTGGACCGTTACGCCGCCGACCCGCTGCTCACCAGCGACGCGGCCCGGGCGCTGGCGCGGGTGCTCCTCGCCAACTACTTCGCCTCGGCCATCCTCATGCCCTACGCCCCCTTCCTGGAGGCGGCGCGGCAGGAGCGCTACGACATCGACCTGCTCGGGCACCGCTTCCGCACCAGCTACGAGCAGGTCTGCCACCGGCTCACCACGCTGCGCCGCCCCGGGGCCGAGGGCATCCCCATCCACTTCGTGCGCGTGGACATCGCCGGCAACATCTCCAAGCGCTTCTCCGCCTCGGGGCTGCGCTTCGCCCGCTTCTCCGGCGCCTGCCCGCGCTGGAACGTCTTCCAGGCCTTCCTGACGCCGGGGATGATCCGCACCCAGCTCTCCCAGATGCCCGACGGGACCACCTACTTCTGGGTTGCACGCTCCGTGTACAAGGAGGGCGGGGGCTTCCACGCGCCCCGCACCCCGCTCGCCATCGCCATCGGATGCGAGGTGGGGCACGCCCGCAAGATGGTCTACGCCGACGGGATGAACCTCGACTCGCGCGAGGCGGTGGTCCCGGTGGGGCTCACCTGCCGGCTCTGCGAGCGGACCGACTGCGAGCAGCGGGCCTTCCCGCCCATCCAGCACCCCCTGCAGGTGCAGGAGAACGTGCGCGGCGTGAGCTTCTTCGCGCCGGTGGACAAGTAACGGCGATGGGCAAGGCGCCGTCCACAGCCGCCACGCGGCTGCTTCGCGAGAAGGGAGTGGCCTACACCGAGCACCTGTACCGGTACGAGGAGAAGGGCGGCACCGCCGTCTCCTCCCGTGAGCTCGGGGTGGAGGAGCACGCGGTGGTGAAGACGCTCATCATGGAGGACGACCAGGGGGAGCCGCTCGTCGTGCTCATGCACGGGGACCGGGAGGTCTCCGTGAAGGCGCTGGCGCGCCAGCTCTCCCGCCGCTCGGTGCAGATCTGCAAGCCGGAGGTGGCCAACCGGCACAGCGGCTACCAGGTGGGCGGCACGAGCCCCTTCGGCACGCGCAAGCGGATGCCGGTCTGCGTGGAGCGGACCATCCTCGACCTGGCGCGGATCCACGTGAACGGCGGGTCGCGCGGCTTCCTGGTGGGCATCGACCCGAAGGAGATCCAGCGCGTCCTCGAGGTCACGGTCGTCGAGGTCGGGATCGAGCCCTGAAGGCCCGCCCCGGACAGGCCCCGGGGCCTATCCGAACAGCCAGCGCACCGCCACCACCGAGGCGGCGAATCCGGCCAGGTCGGCCATCAGCGCCGCCGGGAGCGCCTGCCGGTACCGGGTGATCCCGATGGCGCCGAAGTAGACGGCCAGCACGTAGAAGGTGGTCTCGGTCGAGCCGGCCATGACCGAGACCAGCCGCCCGGCGTGGGAGTCGGGGCCGTCCGAGCGCAGCACGTCGGCCACCACCCCCAGCGCCGCGCCGCCGGAGAGCGGGCGGACGAGCACCATGGGGAGCACGCTCGTCGGGATGCCCACCGCCGAGGTCAAGGGTGCGAGCAGCGCGGCCAGCGCGTCCATGGCCCCCGAGGCCCGCAGCATCCCCAGCGCCACCACCACCGCGACCAGCGGGGGGATGACCCGGACGGCGATCTGGAACCCCTCCTTCGCCCCCTCCACGAAGACCGGGTAGACCTTCACCTTGCGTGTGAGGGCCCAGGCCGGGATCCCGGCCACCAGGAGCGGGATGGCCCAGATCGAGAGGGCCTCCAGGGCCGCCCTAAGCACGCGGGGCCCCGGGGGGCGGCGCGGGGAAGAGGCGGCGGAGGGCCCATGCGGAGGCCACCGCGGCCACGGTGGCGCAGGCCGAGGCGAGCAGGGTGGCGGCCAGGATGTCGGCGGGCTGGCGCGCGCCGGCGGCGGCGCGGAGCGCGATGACGCTGGCCGGGACCAGCTGCACGCTGGCGGTGTTGAGGGCGCAGAAGAGCGCCTGGGCGTCGGTGGCCGTCCCCGGGTGCGGGTTCTCGCGCTCCAGCTCCTCCATGGCCTTGATGCCGAAGGGGGTCGCGGCGTTGCCCAGCCCGAGCATGTTGGCGGCCACGTTCATGGTGATGGCGCCCATGGCCGGCGAGTCGGCCGGCACCGCGGGGAAGAGGCGACGCAGCACCGGGCGAGCCAGCCGTCCCAGCGCCCGGACCAGCCCCGCCTCCTCGGCGACCTTCATGAGGCCGAGCCAGAGGGTGAGGACGCCGACCAGGCCGAGGGAGAGGGTGACCGCCCTCCCGGCCGACTCGGCGATGGCGCCGGGCAGGGCGGCCATCCGGCCGGTCAGGGCCGCCACCACCACCGAGCCCACGAGGAGCAGCACCCAGAGGACGCTCATCGCCCGGGATCAGAGCCCGGCGCGGAGGGAATTGCCAGTTTCTGCTAAAGGTTGGAGCACCCATGGGACGACGGGCATGGAGAATCCTCGCCGCGGGCGCGATCGCCTGCACGGCAGCCGGCGCGCTGGCCGCTCCCCCCGCCACCGGCGGCGCGACGCCGCCGGACCGGCACTGCCGCCCCGACGCCACCCTGCTCGACCTGCCCTCGCGCGTCGAGCCGGAGTGGTACGGGCTCTACGTGGGGGACAAGAAGGTGGGCTGGCTGAAGACCTCGGCCGGGCTCGAGACGCGGGACGGGAAGAGCGTCCGGGTCGGGCGGGAGGAGATGCTCGTCGAGGCCAGGGTCGGCGAGCGGGTGGTGCGCCGGCAGGTCACCGAGGAGCGGGTCTACGAGCCGGGTCGGCGCGGACGCCTCCTCTCCATGCACACCGAGTTCACCGGCGACGGGGGCAACCGGAGCCTCCGCGTCACCTGCACCCCCGCCACCTGCAAGGCCGAGATCACCGCCGACGACGGCCGGCGGAGCACCGAGTTCCCGCATCCCGGCGAGACCGCGGAGCAGGCGGAGGCCGCGCGCCTCGCCGCCCGGACCTGCAAGCCGGTGAGCGGCGCCCAGCTCCAGTCCGACGACCTGCGGGTGAAGAGGATGACCAGCCGCTACGCCGGCCGGACCCGCGTCGGAGGCGGGGGCGTCGAGGTCCCGGTCTCGATCGTCGAGGAGAAGGAGGACGGCGACCGGGTCGCACCCAAGGTGCTGGTCTCCGACGACGGCCGAATCCTGGAGACCCGGGTCGGCGACGGGATGGTCATCCGGCTCGAGCCGGCCGAGATCGCCCGCAGGCTCGACGTCGTGGACCTCTTCACCACGCTGCGCGTCCCGCTCCCAGGGCCGCTCCCCCGCGAGGTTCCCATGTCCATCACCTTCGCGCTCCAGGGGCTGCCGCGCGGCTTCGACCTCGACGACCAGCGGCAGAGGGCCGTCCCCGGGGCCGCCGGAGAGACCCTGCTCACCGTCACCGCGCGTGAATTCGGCGGCCCGGACGCGCCCCGGGGGAAGCCCGCCCCGCGCGGCGACGCCGACCAGTCCACCACCATCGAGATCGACTGGGAGCACCCGTCCATCCGCGACCTCTCCGCGGCCGTGGCGGGGAGCACCACCGGCGCCTGGGCCACGGCCCGCAAGCTCTCCCGCGCGGTGCACGACCGGCTCGACAAGGTCTACGGCCAGAGCCGCGACAGGGCCAGCGAGATCTTGAAGCAGGGCAAGGGGGACTGCACCGAGCACACCCGGCTCTTCGTGGCGCTCTGCCGGGCGGCGGGGATCCGGGCCCGCGAGGTGAAGGGGCTCGTCTTCGCCAACTACGGCCAGGGCGGCCCGGCGCTCTACTGGCACGCCTGGGCCGAGGTCCAGGTGGGCGCCGACTGGATCGCCATGGACCCCACCTTCGGCCAGGACGTGGCCGACGCCACCCACATCGCGCTCGGGCGCGGCGCCCGCCAGGACGCCATCGCGCTCGTGGGCTCCCTCCGGGTATCCCGGGCCGAGCCTCGCAAGCCGTAGAATCCCCACCCACCACCACCCGGAGGAACGCCATGAAGGGGCTCGACCACGTCGCCATCCTCGTTTCCGACCTCGACGCAGCCATCAAGCTCTACCGCGACGTCTACGGCCTGGAACTGGCCGAGATCGAGGAGGTGCCCTCGGAGAAGGTGAGGGTGGCCATCTTCGGCCACGGCAGCGGGCGCATCGAGCTGGTCTCGCCGAGCGGCCCGGACAGCCCCATGGCCAGGACCATCGAGAAGCGCGGGGAGGGGCTCCACCACGTCTGCCTCGAGGTGCCGGACATCGAGAAGGCCATGGAGGCGCTGAAGGCCCAGGGGGCTCCGCTGCTCGACGAGAAGCCCCGCGCCGGGGCCGGAGGGGCGCGGGTCGCCTTCGTCCACCCGAAGGGGAGCCGGGGGGTCCTGGTCGAGCTCCGGCAGGGGCCCGGGAACGCTTGACCCCAAGGGGAATCGCATGGTTAGTGACACCCCCATGAAGCGCTCCCTCACCGTCCTCCTCGCGATCCCGCTCCTCCTCGGCTCGGCGTCCGCGCAGACCATCGCGCCGACCCTGACGCCCCCGTCCACCACCACGCTCACCCAGTCCGAGATGGACCAGAAGATCCAGGACGCGGTGGAGAAGGAGGTCGCCAAGGTGAAGGAGCAGCTGCGCGACGAGGTCCGCGCCGAGATCCAGGGCGCACAGTCGGCGGCCGAGTTCCTGGGCGAGCAGGAGGGGACGAAGAAGCTCCACTTCGTCGAGCTGAACGGCTACTTCCGTTTCCGCTGGGACCTCTTCAACAACCTGAACGGCGGCATGCCCGCCGACCCCATGGGCTGGTACCTCTGGGGCGGCAACACCCAGATCTCGCCCAACCTCCCCGGCGGGACGCAGACCGGCGGGAACATGCGCCTGCGCGTCGAGCCCACCTTCAACGTCTCGGAGCAGGTCCGGGTGAAGGCCCAGATCGACCTCCTCGACAACGTGGTGCTCGGGTCCACGCCCACCGGGCGCGACTACAACCTCTACTCCTTCACCTCGAGCAGCCAGGTCTCGCCCATCGCCGGCCAAAACTGGTTCACCGGCGCCATCCAGGTGAAGCGGGCCTGGGGCGAGGTGCAGACGCCGGTGGGGCTGCTCAGCTTCGGCCGCATGCCGGCCAGCTGGGGCGCGGGCATCTACTACAACGCCGGCGGGGGCATCGACCAGGACTTCGGCGACAACGTGGACCGCATCCAGTTCTCCATCCCGCTCGGCCAGTTCCTGGGCGGCCTGGCCGTCACGCCCTACTACGAGTGGGCCGGCTCGGGCATCACCTACGCGAGCACATTCAACACGGTGGGGATCGGCCAGCCCGTCGACTGGACCCAGGACGACGACGCCGGGGCCATCGGGATCATGGCGGCCCGGACCGACACGCCCGACCAGGAGCGGCGCAAGCTGGACAAGGGCGGCACGAGCCTCTCCTACGGCCTGCTCTTCAACTACAAGTCGCAGCGCTTCGGCCTGCCCGCGCTCTCCTTCAATTCCGCCGGCGTCCCCGTGTCGCCCGGCTCGGTCGTGCCCGGCGCCACGGGCTCCCCCGTGGTGCTCGTGAACCGCGACGCCAGCGCCGGCACCCTCGACCTCTTCGTCCGCTGGGTCGGCAAGCGGTTCGAGATCCAGGCCGAGGGGATCGGCATCTACGGGAGCATCGGGAACGTCGGCTGGGATCCGGCGGCGGTCGCGGTCCCGGCCACCATCCGCCAGGGCGCCGGCATGCTGCGCGGCGAGGCCAAGATCGGCGACGGCGGGCGCTTCCACGTGGGCGGCGAGTTCGGCATCGCCAGCGGCGATCGGGCCCCCGGCTTCGGCAACTTCCCGGGGCGCTGCAACCTCACGCTGGCCCCCGCCGACCCGCTGCGGTGCGGCCAGGTGGCGCTTCCCGGCTCCATCGACGGGAACCAGGTCGGGGCCTCCTACCCGACCCTCAACAACTACCGGTTCAACCCGGCCTACCAGGTGGACCTGATCCTCTGGCGCCGCATCCTCGGCACGGTCACCGACGCCTGGTACGTGAAGCCCACCTTCAAGTGGGACGTCCTCGACGGGCTCAGCGTGGCCGCCCAGGTGGTCTACTCGCAGGCCATCTTCGCCGAGTCCACGCCCTCGCAGGTGAACAAGGCGCTGGGCCTCGAGCTCGACCTGGGAGTGAAGTACCAGTCGGACGACGGGTTCGTGTTCTTCCTCGACTACGGACTGCTCAAGATGCTCTCCGGCTTCGACATGACGACCACGAACGGAACCGTGACCTCCAGCCCGGGCGGGGTGGCGCAGAACATCCACGCCGGCCTCGGCATCGTCTTCTAGCCGGTCACGACCGTCCGGACCTGGAAGGCGGGCTGGGCCTGGATGGCCCGCTTCACCGAGCACTGATCGGCGACCCGGACCAGCGCCTCCCGGTACTTCTCCGGGAAGGCGGCCGGGACCTCGATGTCGAGGTCCACGCCGGTGAGGGCGCCGTCCTCGCCGTGGTGGAGCCGCTCGACGATGCGGATCCCCTCGGTGGAGAGGCCGCGCTTCTGGCAGAACCCCACCACGAAGATCCCGGCGCAGGTTCCCATCGACGCGGCGAAGAGCGCGAACGGGGTCGGGGCCGAGTTCTCGCCTCCCCCCTGCGCGGGCTGGTCGGTCCGCACGACGTGCCCGCCGACCTGCGCATCCACCCGCTTGCCGCCCGGGAACGTCACCACGATCTCCGATTCGCCGGCCATGGACCACCTCCGTGAAGTGGCCCCGGGGATCCTGGGGCCTCGGGGGGTTGGAGCCAAGGGCGCAGATGGGGATTCTTTGATAGCCTCCGGCGTCGAATGAAGAAGACGAAGCGAGCCCCCGCCACCCGGAAGCCTCGGCCCGTCTCCCGCGCAGCCCTCTCCGGCGAGGCCGATCCCCGCCTGGTCCGGATGTCGGTCTCCATCCAGGACGACGCCGCCCTTCACTCCCAGGACATCCGCGGCAGCCAGGCCCACGTGGCCATGCTGGCCGCCCAGGGGATCGTCCCACCCGCCGTGGCCCGCAAGATCCGGCGCGGCCTCGACCAGGTCCGGCGCGAGTTCGAGCAGGGGGCCATCCGCCACGACCCGCGGCTCGAGGACGTGCACACCCACGCCGAGCGGCGCCTGGGGGAGATCGTGGGGCGCGCCGCCGGCTACCTGCACGCCGGCCGGAGCCGCAACGATCAGGTGGCCCTCGACGAGCGGCTCTTCATCGTCGAGGCCTGCGATCGCGCCAGCCAGGCGCTGGCTGGCCTCATGCGGTCGCTCCTCGGGCAGGCGCGGCGCCACGAGAAGACGCTCCTCCCCGGGTACACCCACCTCCAGCGGGCCCAGCCGGTCTCGCTGGCCCACCACCTGCTCGCCCACGTGGAGATGCTGGGGCGGGACCGGGAGCGCCTCGCGGAGGTGCGCCGCCGCGCCGCCATCTCGCCGCTGGGCTCGGGCGCGCTGGCCGGAACCACGCTCAGGCTCGACCGGGAGCGGGTGGCCCGGGATCTCGGCCTCGACGGCGTCACCCGCAACTCGCTCGACGCGGTCTCCGACCGCGACTCCGCCATCGAGCTCTGCTTCGCCTGCGCGCTCTGCGCCGTGCACCTCTCCCGCCTCGGCGAGGAGATCGTGCTCTGGACCACCCGCGAGTTCGGCTTCATGGAGCTCGACGACTCCTTCGCCACCGGCAGCTCGCTCATGCCGCAGAAGAAGAACTCCGACGTCGCCGAGCTGGCCCGGGGCCGGGCCGGCACCGCCATCGGCGACCTGGTCGCGCTGCTCGCCATCGTGAAGAGCCTGCCGCTGGCCTACAACCGCGACATGCAGGAGGACAAGCGGCCACTGCTGGGCGCGCCGCGGATGCTGGTCGAGACGCTCGACGCGCTCGCCGGCGCGGTCGAGACCGCCCGGTTCCAGCCGGAGCGCATGCGCGCGGCGCTGGAAGGGGGCGAGTCGCTCGCCACCGACGCGGCCGAGTGGCTGGTCGAGCGGGGCGTGCCCTTCCGGGAGGCCCACGAGGCGGTGGGCAAGGCGGCGGCCTTCGCGTCCTCGTCCGGGCGGCCGCTGGCTGGACTCACCGTCGCCCAGTGGCGATCCTTCCACCCGCGCTTCGACCGCGGCGTGATCCGCTGCTTCGACCCGGAGCGGAGCGTGGCCCGGCGGGACCTCCCCGGCGGCCCGGCGCCGCGCAGGGTGGCCGCCGAGCTCCGGCGCTGGGAGAAGCTGCTCGGGAGGGCGCGGTGAGGGCCCGCACCGCCCGGCCTCCCCTGGCGGCGGGTCTCGCCCTGGCCGCCGCCCTCCTCGTCGCACTGGCCGGATGCGGGGTGAAGGCGCCTCCGCGGCCGGCGGCATCGGCGGGCGTCGAGGGCGCCCCGGCCGGGAGCGCCAGATGAACCACTTCCAGAGAAGGCTCGGGTCGCTTCACGCGGAGAAGATCCCGCTCGACGGGCTGGCCCGCGCCTACGGCACGCCGCTCTACGTCTACTCGGCGGCCACCCTGCGCCGGCACTGGAAGGTGCTCGACCGGTCGCTCTCCGGCCTGCGCCACCTGGTCTGCTACGCCACCAAGGCCAACGGGAACCTGGCCATCCTCGACCTGCTGGCCCGCATGGGTGCGGGCTTCGACATCGTCTCCGGGGGGGAGCTGTACCGGGTCCTCAAGGCCGGGGGCGACCCGCACAAGGTGGTCTTCTCGGGCGTGGGCAAGACCGACGAGGAGATCGCCTTCGCTTTGTCACAGGGAGTGAAGTGCCTCAACGTGGAGAGCGGGCCGGAGCTGGCCCGGGTCTCGGTGGTGGCCCGGCGGCTCGGCCTGCGCGCCCCCGTGGCGCTCCGGGTGAACCCGGACGTGGACCCGAAGACCCACCCGTACATCGCCACAGGCCTGAAGAAGTCCAAGTTCGGGGTCTCGGTGGACGACGCCCGGCGCCTCTACGGCCTGGCCGCCGGAGACCCGGCCCTCGACGTCCGGGGCCTGGCCTGCCACATCGGCTCCCAGATCACGACGGTGGTCCCCTTCCTCGACGCCATCGCCCGGGTGCGGAAGCTGGCCGGCGAGCTCTCCCGGGCCGGGATCCACCTGCGCCACCTCGACATCGGCGGGGGGCTGGGGATCCAGTACAAGGACGAGAACCCCCCGCACCCCGACGAGTACGGGGCCGCCGTGAAGCGGGCCATGAAGGGGTTCCGGGGCGAGGTGATCCTCGAGCCCGGCCGGGTGCTGGTGGGAAACGCCGGCGTCCTCCTCACCCGGGTCCTCTACGTGAAGGCGAGCGGCCGGAAGCGCTTCGCCGTCGTGGACGCAGCCATGAACGACCTGGTCCGGCCCAGCCTCTACGGCGCCCACCACGACATCGAGCAGGTCGGGGCCGCGGGCCGCCCGGCCGGGACCGTGGACGTGGTCGGCCCGGTCTGCGAGTCCTCCGACTTCCTGGCCCAGGGGCGGAGGATGCCGGTCCCGGAGGCCGGCGACCTGCTCTGCGTCCGCTCGGCGGGGGCCTACGGGTTCTCCATGTCCTCGAACTACAACGCCCGTCCCCGCTCGGCCGAGGTCCTGGTGGACGGGGACACGGCCTACCTGGTGCGGAAGCGGGAGACCTGGCCCGACCTGGTCCGCGGGGAGAAGGCTCGTCCGTCCGGTCGGCGGTTC
This sequence comes from uncultured delta proteobacterium, assembly GCA_963828255.1. GTDB lineage: Bacteria > Myxococcota > Myxococcia > Myxococcales > Anaeromyxobacteraceae > CAIOAK01. Next base: position 50,717 of record CAWHDZ010000031.1, read on the forward strand.
CCGGCCCCCCGCCGGATCGGCTAGAGTCGTCACCCCACTTTCGCGGAGGAACACCATGAAGCTCCAGGGCGCGATGGTCGCCATCGTCACGCCGCTCCGGGACGACGAGCCCGACCTGGGCTCGCTCGCCGAGCTGGTCGAGTGGCAGATCCGGGAGGGGACCGACGGCATCGTCCCCTGCGGGACCACCGGGGAGGGCGCCACGCTCACGCTGAAGGAGCGGGCCGACGTCATCCGCACCTGCGTCGAGACGGCGCGCGGCCGGGTCAAGATCATCGCCGGCGCGGGCTCCAACTCCACCGCCGAGGCCGTGGACGGGGTCAGGCTCGCCAGGCAGCTCGGCGCCGATGCCGCACTGGTGGTGACGCCGTACTACAACAAGCCCACCCAGGAAGGGCTCTACCGGCACTACATGAAGCTCTGGGACGCGGTGGGCTTCCCGGTGGTGGCCTACAACGTGCCCAGCCGCACCTCGGTGGACCTCCTTCCCGAGACGGTGGAGCGGCTCGTCAAGGCGGGCGCCATCGCCGGCATCAAGGAGGCCACCGCCAGCATGGAGCGGCAGGTCCAGCTCGTCGAGCGCTGCGGGAGGGACTCCATCTCCTACCTGTCCGGCGACGACTTCACGGTGCTGCCCTACCTCGCCTGCGGCGGCCACGGCGTCATCTCGGTGATCGGCAACATCGCCCCCCGGGCCATGAAGGAGCTGGTCGTCGCCGCCCTTCGGGGCGACCACGCCGCCGCCCTCTCCAAGCAGGTGGCCATGGCCGAGCTCAACCGGGTCATGTTCGTCGAGACCAACCCGGGCCCGGTGAAGGCCGCGGTGGCCCTGCTCGGGAAGGCCGGGCCGGAGATCCGGCTGCCGCTCTGGCAGGTCTCGCCGGGAAGCCTCGTGAAGATCCGCGACGCCATGGTCCGCTTCGGCCTGGTCGTGGCCGCCTGATCCGCCGCCGGCCGCGGCGCCCGCTCCATCGGAGGTGCGCATGGTGAACGTGATCGTGACCGGGGTGGCCGGCCGCATGGGCGGCCAGATCCTGCGGATGATGCGCGCCGACGAGCGCGTCCGCCTGGTGGGCGCGGTGGAGCGCCCGGGATGGTCGGGGCCGGGGGACGCCGGCGAGGCGGCCGGGATCCCCTCCATCGGCCTGCCGGTGACAGACGACCTGGCCGCGCTGCTCTCCAGGGTGAAGGCCGACGTGGTCGTCGATTTCACCAGCCACGAGGCCTCGGTGCGCAACACCGCGGCGGCGGCCGGCGCCGGGGTGGCCATGGTGATCGGCTCCACCGGGTTCCAGGCCGACGGCAAGGCCCGGCTCCGGGAGCTCTCGGCCCGCATCCCGGTGGTGCTCTCGCCCAACATGAGCGTGGGCGTGAACGTGATGTTCGCGCTGGTGGCCCAGGCGGCGCGGGCCCTGGGAGACGCCTACGACGTGGAGATCGTGGAGATGCACCACGGCAAGAAGAAGGACGCGCCCAGCGGGACGGCGGTGCGGCTCGCCGAGGTGGCCGCCGACGCGCTCGGGCGCGATGCGGCCAAGGACGTGGTCTACGCGCGCCACGGGATGATCGGCGAGCGGACCCCCCGCGAGATCGGCGTCATGACCCTGCGGGGCGGCGACGTGGTGGGGGAGCACACCGTCTACTTCGCCGGGCAGGGGGAGCGGCTCGAGGTCACCCACCGGGCCACCTCCCGCGACCAGTTCGCGCGCGGCGCGCTCCTTGCTGCACTCTGGGTGAAAGGACGGGCGCCGGGAATGTACGACATGCACGACGTGCTGGGCCTGCGGGGTGCCCCGTGAGGACCTGCCGGTTCACCCGCCAGGGGAGGGAGCAGCACGGCGTCGTCGAGGGAGCCGAGGTCCGCGCCCTCACCGCGGCGCCCTGGGACGGCGGGCTCGCCGGGGGGCCGCGCTTCCCCTTCTCCGAGATCACGCTGCTCGCCCCGGTCCTCCCCAGCAAGGTGGTCTGCGTCGGGCGCAACTACCGGGCCCACGCCAGGGAGCTCGGCAACGAGGTCCCCAAGGAGCCGCTGCTCTTCATCAAGCCGTCCACCGCGGTGATCGGTCCCATGCAGGAGATCCGCATCCCCGAGGCGTCGAAGGAGGTGCACCACGAGGCCGAGCTGGCGGCCGTGATCGGGCGCACCCTCACCCGCGGGAGCGCCGTGGAGGCGCGCGAGGCCATCTTCGGCTGGACCTGCCTGAACGACGTGTCGGCTCGGGACATCCAGCGGGCCGAGGCCCACTTCACCCGCGCCAAGTCCTACGACACCTTCTGCCCCGTCGGCCCCTTCGTCGAGACCAACCTCGACCCCATGGACCAGGTGGTCATCTGCCGCGTGAACGGCGAGCAGCGGCAGCGCGGCTCGACCCGCGACATGGTGGTGGACCCGTACGCGCTGGTGGCCTTCATCTCGCAGGTCATGACGCTGCTCCCCGGCGATCTCGTCTCCACCGGCACGCCGGAGGGGGTCGGGCCCATCCGGCGCGGCGACTGGGTCGAGATCGAGGTCTCCGGGGTGGGCGTCCTCAAGAACCCGGTGGTGTGAGGGATCCATGCGCGCCTACGTCGCCGTGGGGTCGAACCTGGGGGACCGGTGGGCGCGGCTCGCCCAGGCCGCGCGCGCGCTCAGGGCCGCGCCCGGGGTGGCCGTGGTGCGGGGCTCGCGGGTCTGGGACGCGGCGCCGGTCGGGCCGCCGCAGCCGCGCTACCTGAACGCGGTGCTCGAGCTCGAGACCACCTGCACGCCCGGGGCGCTGCTCGCGCTCCTCCGCCAGGTGGAGCAGGCGGCGGGCCGGACCCGCGACGTCCACTGGGGGGCCCGGACCCTCGATCTCGACCTGCTGCTCTTCGGGGATCTCACGGTGCGTGAACCCGGCCTCACCGTCCCGCACCCCGGGATGGAGTCGCGCCGCTTCGTGCTGGCGCCGCTGGCCGAGCTGCACCCGGAGCTGGTCGTGCCCGGGACGGGCCTCCGGGTCTCGAGGCTGCTCGAGGAGTCGCCGGAGCTCGACCTCGAGCCGGTGGGCGGGTATCCGCTCTGAGTTCGCCGTGCGCGCGCTCCTCCGCCTCGGCCCGTACGCCCTCCTCGCCGCCGTGGCGGCCGGTCTCGCCGTGCGGTGGGACGACCTTCCGGCCCGCTACCCGGTGCACTGGGGACCCAGGGGCGTGGTGTGGGCCAGCCTATCGGTCCGCTCCGTGGGCGCGCCGCTCCTCATGGGTCTCGTGGCCGTCGTCTGGGCAGGCGGGCTGCGCCGGTTCTTCCTTGCCAACTCGTCCCCGGCACCGGACCCGTCCCGGGCGCGAAGGCTCCTCGTCGCGGTCACGGCGGCGATGCAGTGGTTCCTCGCCCTCCTGTTCGGGCTCGCAGCGATCCCCCGCCAGGGTCCGGGTCTCGTGATCGCTGGGGCGGGGATCGGGTTCCTCCTGATGCCGCTGGCCCTCCTCGCCACCTACGCCGGGAAGCCCCCGCCCCCGGAAGCCGAGCCGCCCCCGCCGCCGGACGGCTGGCTCCTCGTGCCGCGCGAGAACGGAGCCGGCTACTCCATCCGTCCGGGACACCCGCGCGCCTGGCAGGCGATCGCGCTCGTCGCGGCCGGCCCGCTCGCGATCATCGCCGTCGCGATGGCGACGTGACGGCTGCCAGCGCGCGCCCCGCCGCGATCACCTTCTCCACCGCCCGCGCCGGCAAGGGCTCGCACGAGCCCATCGCCCGGGCCTTCGCCGCCACCTCGCAGACCCGCTCCAGCGTCTCCATCCGGTCGAGGGCCTGGAAGAGGTCCTTCCCCAGCGCCAGCGCGCCGTGCCGCTCGAGGAGGATCACGTCGTGCCCCTTCCAGAAGGGGGCGAGCGAGGCCGGGAGCTCGTCGGTGCCGGGGGTCGCGAAGGGGGCCAGGGCGATGCGCCCCAGCACCAGGACCGCTTCGGGAAGGAGGTCGTTGGGCGGCGCGACGCCGGCGACCGTGAAGGCCACCGCCGTGAGCGGGTGGGCGTGCACGACCGCCGCGACGTCGGGACGGGCCGCGTAGGCCGCGAGGTGCATGCGCAGCTCCGTGGACGGGCGCCCGCGGCCGCGGAGCCGCTTCCCGGAGAGGTCCACGACCGTGAGGTCGGCAGGCCGGATGTGCCCCTTGTTCGCCCCCGAGGGTGTCACCAGGAGCCGGTCCTTGCCCAGCCGGCAGGAGACGTTTCCCTCGCCGGCGCCGATGAGGCGGCGGTCGTGCATGCGGCGGCAGACCTCGACGAGGTCGCGGCGGAGGCTGGTCTCGGTGGGCTGCGGCATGACGGGGGAGTCTAACCCAGGAGCCCCGGACCGGATGGTATCCTCCGGCCCCCATGGATTCCCGCGCACGACGGACCACCCTGCTCGCCGCCGCGGTCGGGCTCGTGGTCGCCGCCGGGTACCTCCCCACGCTGCGCGCCGGCCTGGTCTGGGACGACACCACCTACGTCCTGGCCCAGGGCGGGCGTCACCTGGCCGGGGCGCTGACCGGCGACCTCATCGCCGGGTCGAACCCGGCCCACGGCCCGGTCGGCTACTACCGGCCGGTGCCGGTCGCCACGTTCTGGCTGGCCTCGCGCATCTCGCCGGAACCGGCGATTCATCACGCAGTGGGGGTGATCTTCCACGCCCTCGCCGCAGCGCTCCTCTTCGCGCTCCTCCTGGGCCGCCTGGGCGCAGGCGGGGAGGCGCCTTCGGTCGTGGGTGCGCTGGCCTGGGCGTTCCACCCCGCGAACGTGGAACCGGTCGCCTGGGTCTCCGGACGCTACGATCTGCTCGCCGGGCTCCTCGCCGTCGCCTTCCTCGCGCTGCCCTGGCGCCCCGGGCTCCGCCGGGCGGCGGCGCACGGGCTCCTGTTCCTGGCCGGACTCCTCTCCAAGGAGGGCTTCGTGGCGCTCGCGCCGGTCGTCCTGGTCGAGGACCTCGCGTCCCGCCGCAGCGCGCGGGAGGCCTGGCCCCGATGGGCCGCCGTGGTCCTGGCCATCGCCGCGTGGGCTGGACTGCGTGCGGGTCTCGGGATCGCCGCGGTGGCCCCGGCGCCCCTGGCCTCACTTCCCGGCCATTACCTCTCCACGGTGGCCACCTACCTCCTCCGCGCCGTCGCACCGCTTCCTCTCACCGTGAGCCACGGGTACGCGATGGGGAGCCCGGCCATGCTGGCGCTGGGAGGGGCCGCCGTGGCGGCGTTCCTGGCGCTGGCGCTGCGCCGACGTTCCCTGGCCGTGCCCTGCGCGATCTTCCTCGCCGGGATGGCCCCGGTCGCCATGGCGGCGGGGCGGCTCGGCCAGGCCCCCGAACGCTACTTCTACCTTCCCTCGCTGGGGCTGGCCTGGCTCCTCGCGGCGGCGCTCCAGGCCCTGGCTTCCTGGCGCCCGGCGGCCGGCCGGGCGGCGCTGGCGGCGGCCGCGCTGGCCGTCGCGGCCGGCGCGGTGGCCTCGGCGAGGCGGCTGCCGGACTGGGTCTCCGACGAGGCCCTCTTCTCGGCGGCGCTCCGCGTGGACCCGCGCGACCCGCTCGGAAACCTCTTCTTCGGGGTGGCGGCGGGACGGGCCGGCCGGCTCGACGAGGCCCGGCGGACGCTGGAGCGCGGGAGGGAAGGGGACCCGGGTTCGGCCCGCGTCGCCGGGGCGCTCGCCTGGGTCCACCTGCGCCGCGGCGACGGCCCGGCCGCGCTCGTGGAGGCCCGGCGCGCCGTCGCGCTCGCACCGGGCTTCCCGGAGGCGCGGCTCCACCTCGCGAACGCCCTTCACCTGGCGGGCGACCACCCGGGCGAGCTCGCCGAGGCCACCCGGGCGGTGGCCCTCTCTCCCCGCTACCGGGAGGCGCGCACGGTGCGTGCCTTCGCGCGATGCGAGGTGGAGCGGGATCCGGCCTGCGAGGCGGACCTCGACGCGCTGGAGCGGGACGGGTCGCTCGCCGGAGCCGACGCCCTGGCGGCGCGGGTGGAGGCGGCCCTCTCGCGGCGCGACCCTGCCGCCGCGGGGGAGAGGGTGGCCCGCCTGCGCGGCGCCTACCCGGGCGACCGCCGGCTCCCCCAGCTGGAGCGCGCCCTGGCCACCCAGCAGCCGCGCTGATCAGAGGATCCGCGCCGCCAGCAGGTCCTGCACGTCGAGGAGGCCGACCGCCCGGCCACCGGCATCGACCACCGGCACCTGGTCGATGCGGGCCTCGCGCATGACCCGGGCCGCCTCGACCAGCCGCTCGTCGGGGCGCACGGTGCGGGGGTTCCGGGTCATCACCGACGACATCGGGGCGTCGAAGTCCACCTTCTGCTGCTCCACCATGCGGCGCAGGTCACCGTCGGTGAACACCCCGAGGAGCTTGCCCCGCCCGTCCACCACCGTGGCCGCGCCGGGGCGCCCCACCGTGCGGGTCATCACCGCCACCGCCCGCTTGAGCGGCGCGGTGTCCCGCACCAGGGGATTGGCCTCGCCGGCGCGCATGAGCTCGTGCACCTTCATGAGGTGGCGCCCCAGCTTCCCGCCGGGGTGGTAGAGCGCGTACTCGTCGCGGCCGAATGGGCGGTTCTCCAGCACGGCCATGGCCAGCGCATCGCCCACGGCGAGGAGCGCGGCGGTGCTGGTGGTGGGGGCGAGCCCCATGGGGCAGGCCTCCTCGACGTCCCCGATGGCCACCACCAGGTCGGCGGCCCGGGCCAGTGGATTCTGGTCGTCGCGGGTGATGGCCACGACCCGCGCCCCGATCCGCTTCACCGCGGGGAGCAGCCGCAGGATCTCCTCCGACTCGCCGCTGTTGGAGAGCGCGAAGATGACGTCGGCGCGGGAGACCCGCCCCAGGTCGCCGTGGGCCGCCTCGGCCGGGTGGAGGTAGAGGGAGTGGGTGCCGGTGGAGGCGAGCGTGGCCGAGATCTTCTGGGCCACGAAGCCAGGCTTGCCGATGCCGGTGAGCACCACCTGCCCCTTGCAGGCCAGGATCCACTCGACCGCGGTGGCGAAACGGTCGTCGAGACGGAGGCTCCCGATGGCCCGCGCCTCGGTGTCGAGCACCATTCGCCCGTAGGCGACGAGCGCCTTCGTGCGCGCGGAGGAGGTGCGCCGGGGCGCCTTCCTCGGCTCGGGTCGGCGGGCGGATTTCCGGCTCGACATGCTCGCGTCCGTATAGCACCTTGCCCCGGACACCACCATTTCGGGAGGCAGCGTGAAGTTCTTCATCGACACCGCGGACGTGGGCGAGATCAGGAAGGCCCTCGACCTGGGGCTCTGCGACGGCGTGACCACCAACCCGTCGCTGGTCGCGAAGACCGGCCGGCCGTTCGAGGAGGTGCTGCGGGAGATCGTGGGTCTGGTGCAGGGCCCGGTCTCGGCCGAGGTCACGGCGACCGACTTCGACGGCATGATGCGGGAGGCCCACGTCTACGCGAAGTTCGCGCCCAACGTGGTCATCAAGGTCCCGCTGATCCTCGAGGGGCTGAAGGCCACGAAGGCCCTCACCGACGAGGGCATCCGCACCAACGTGACCCTCTGCTTCTCGCCCAGCCAGGCGCTGCTGGCCGCCAAGGCCGGGGCCACCTACGTCTCCCCCTTCGTGGGCCGCCTCGACGACGTCTCCGAGGACGGGATGGCGCTCATCGCCCAGATCCTGGAGATCTACCGGAACTACGACTTCGCCACGCAGGTGCTGGTGGCCTCGGTGCGCAACCCGCTCCACGTCGTGCAGGCGGCGCGCATGGGGGCCGACGTCGCCACCATCCCGTTCCCGGTGCTGGCGCAGCTGGCGCAGCATCCGCTCACCGACATCGGCCTCGCGAAGTTCCTCTCCGACTGGAAGAAGGTCCCGAAGCCCGGGTAGGCGCTACGAGAGCGTGACCCGGAAGAGCTGCCGCTCGGCCAGGTCCACGGCGCGGGCCAGGTCGGGGCGGGTGAGCTTCGCCCCCTCCGCCCAGTCCTTCAGGGAGAGGCACTCCTCGCCGACGTAGAGCAGGAGCAACTGCAGGGCCGCCTGCTCGGCGGGGCCCTGGCAGGTCATCGGCGCGCGGTTGCGCATGGCCTCGTCGAAGGCCTCGTGCTCGCGGAGCAGGTCGATCCGGGCGAGCTCGAGCCCGAGCCGGAGCACCTCTTCACGGAGAGGCAAGGCCAGCCCGGCCGCGTAGCGGAGCCGGAGGTCCTCGGTGAGCCATTCGACGCCGGCCGGGGGCCAGGCCCGCAGACGGGTGGCCAGCTCCTCGGCGAAGCGCGCCAGGATGACCTCCTTCACCGGCTGCTTCTGGGCGTCGTAGAGGTGATCCCAGCGGCGGTCGCGCACGGGGGGATTCTATGGCCCTTCCAGGCCCCGAAGAAACCCAGGAATCTCCGCAGCATCCAGGTTATTCGTCCGCGGAGGCGCCGGGTTGTATCCTCGCGCCCCTTCGAGGAGGCCTGGAACCCGCATGCTGGTCGTGATGAAGCCGGACGCCACCGAGGCGCAGGTGGACGCAGTGGTCGAGAGGATCCGTTCCATGGGGCTCGTGCCCCACGCCATCCCCGGCGCCCAGCGCACCGCCATCGGGATCACCGGCAACAAGGGCGGGCTCGACCCGTCCCTCTTCGAGGGGCAGCCGGGGGTGCGCGAGGCCATCCGCGTCTCGCAGCCCTTCAAGCTCGTCTCCCGCGAGGTCAAGGCGGAGGACACCGTCATCCAGGTGGGCGGCGTCTCCATCGGCGGCCCGCGCATCGTCGTGATGGCCGGCCCGTGCTCCGTGGAGTCGAGGGAGCAGATCCTCGAGTCGGCACGCGAGGTGAAGGCGGCGGGCGCCACCATGCTCCGCGGCGGAGCGTACAAGCCCCGCACCAGCCCCTACGAGTTCCAGGGATTGGCCGAGGAGGGCTTGAAGCTGCTCGCGCTGGCCCGTGAGGAGACCGGCCTCCTGGTGGTCACCGAGGCCATGGATTCGGAGACCCTCGCCATGGTCGCCGACTACGCCGACCTGGTGCAGATCGGCGCCCGCAACATGCAGAACTTCTCGCTCCTGAAGCAGCTCGGGAAGCTGGGCAAGCCGGTGCTGCTCAAGCGCGGGCCGTCCTCGACCATCCGCGAGTGGCTCATGGCCGCGGAGTACGTGGTGGCCCACGGCAACCCGCGCGTGGCCCTGTGCGAGCGGGGCATCCGCACCTTCGAGAACGCCACCCGCAACACCCTCGACCTGAACGCCGTGCCGGTGCTGAAGTCGCTCACCCACCTGCCGGTCGTGGTGGACCCGTCGCACGGAATCGGGCTGCGCGCCCACGTGCCGGCCATGGCCCGCGCCGCCGTGGCGGCTGGCGCCGACGGACTCATCGTCGAGGTCCACCCCTGCCCGGAGAAGGCGCTCTCCGACGGGCAGCAGTCGCTCACCCCGGGCGAGTTCGCCGGCCTGATGGCGCAGGTGAAGGTCATCGCCGGCGCCGTCGGACGCCCCGTCTAGCCCCTTCCGGTCCCGCCAAGCCGGCGCCAGGCGCCGAGGAGTCGTCATGTTCATCGCCATGAAGCCCCACGCCACGCAGGCCGACTTCGACGCCGTCGTCGAGAAGGTCCGTGCGCTCGGCCTCACCCCGCACCCCATCTCCGGCACCGAGCGGCGCGTGGTCGCCGTGGTGGGCAACACCGGCGCGGTGGACCCCGACGACTTCGCCATGCTCCCCGGCGTGGCCGAGGCCCTGCGCGTCTCGCAGCCCTTCAAGCTGGTCTCCCGCGAGGTGAAGGAGGAGGACACCGTCATCGACGTGGACGGCGTGCAGGTGGGCGGACGCGCCATCACGGTCATGGCCGGACCCTGCTCGGTGGAGTCCCGAGACCAGATCCTCGAGACCGCACGCGCGGTGAAGACGGCTGGGGCCAGCATCCTGCGCGGCGGGGCCTGGAAGCCGCGCACCAGCCCCTACGAGTTCCAGGGGCTGCGCGAGGAGGGCCTGAAGCTGCTCGCGCTCGCCCGCGAGGAGACCGGCCTCAAGATCGTCACCGAGGTGATGTCCACCGACACCGTGCCGGTGGTGGCCGAGTACGCCGACATCCTGCAGGTGGGCGCGCGCAACATGCAGAACTACCCGCTGCTGGAGCGGCTCGGCCAGATCCGCAAGCCCATCATGCTGAAGCGGGCCCTCTCCGGGACCATCAAGGAGTGGCTCATGGCCGCCGAGTACATCGTGGCCAAGGGCAATCCCAACGTGATGCTCTGCGAGCGGGGCATCCGCACCTTCGAGACGGCCACCCGCAACACCCTCGACATCAACGCCATCCCGGTGCTGAAGAGCCTCACCCACCTGCCGGTCATCGTGGACCCGTCCCACGGCATCGGCATCCGCAAGCACGTCGCGGCCATCGCCCGCGCCGGCGTCGCCGCCGGGGCCGACGGCATCATGATCGAGGTGCACCCCAGGCCGGAGAAGGCGCTCTCCGACGGCCACCAGTCGCTCTCCTTCCCGGAGTTCGACGCGCTGATGCGCGAGGTGCGGGTGATCGCGCTCGCGGTCGAGCGGCCGGTCATGTAGGGCGGGCCGCCTGGCCCTCCGCTTCCCACTGGAACACCTCGTCGAGCGGCTTGCCGAACACCGCCGCGATGCGGAATGCGGCCTCCAGCGAGGGCGAGTACTTGCCCGCCTCGATGGCGGCGATGGTCTGGCGGGTGACGCCGATCGCCTTGCCGAGGTCCGCCTGGCTCATCTCGCCGGCGAGGAAGCGCAGGGTGCGGATCTGGTTGGTGAGCTTGCCGCCGTTCATTTCAGGCCCCGGCGGTAGCCCAGCACGATCGCGGCGTAGCTCACCGTCTCGGCGATGATCACCGAGGCGACCATGGAGTTGACGATGTGCCAGCCGGAGCTGGTGAAGGGCATGACGCAGCCCACGTACAGGGCCAGGCCGATCAGGACGTAATAGGCGATGGTGCTGGCGCGGCGGTCGATGGCCTGGTCGCGCTCGTCGGCGACGCCGCGCTCGTCGCGGGGCGTCGTCATCCGCACGAGCAGCCGTCCCAGCAGCACCCACACCGCATTGCCCCCGGCCGCGGCGGCGAACAGGGCCATCAGTCGGAGGTTGGGGAGCGGCTGCTCCAGGAGCGGGGACCGGTAGGTGATCGCGAAGTAGGGGCCGTAGCAGACGGCCATGCCGACCAGGGAAAGCCAGGCGAGCTTTTCACGATAGGGCATCGAGCCGATCCTTTGTTCGTTTGATTTGTCATGATGTAAAGGTAATCGAACATGATGTCAAATGAAAATAACGTGATGGTTGAGTTTCATTCCTTCTGCTCCGACGAGGCGCACCCCAGGCAACCCCAACTGCGGACGCTCGTCAGCGGGTCTCGGGAGCGGGGTGGGAGAACAGGGCCACGCCGAGGTAGAGGGCGCCCGTCACCTGAAGGGCGAGCACGCCCACCGCCGAGGCCTGGATGCCTGCGGGTGCCAGGATCTCCTGGGGAAGGAACGACAGGGCGACGGCCGCCGCGCCGGTCGTGAGCGAGGTCGCCATCATCAGGAGCTTCGTGTTCATCGAGTGGTCCGGGTCGAAAGGCTCGCGTACGACGAGATCGCCGCGGCGCTCCGGATCACGCGGGGAGCGGCGAAGGTGCGCGCCCACCGCGCGCGTCACCCTGGCGGCGCTGCAGGCAGCGCGGGAACCGAGAGGAGAAGCACCATGATGCCCAGCCGAGACGTCGTTCGAGATCTCCTGCCCCTCTACGTCGCCGCCGCCCCGGTGCTCGCCGCGGAGGTGGAGGCGCTTCGCAATTCCGACTCCACGGCAACGCCGGTGCCGGCCCGGGCCGCGGACGGCGATCGGGTCGCGCAGGCGCGCATCCGCGAGGCGGTCCGTACCCGGAGCGTCCTGCTCGGGATCGCCATCCCGGCGCTCGTCGCCGGGGTCGGCTGCTGGGTGGGCTGGTTCCTGCTGGGGCGCCGGATCAGCAGGAACGCCTGAAATTGCCCCACGACCGCCCCAAGGGACCATCGATCTTCCCCGGGCGGGGGCAAGGTGACGAGGGTAGAAGCTGCCCGATGCCGCCCCTGCGCCTCACCGGATTCCTGATGATCCTGCTGACGGCCGGCTGCGCGTTCGTCGAGCACGCTCCGCCCGGAAGCGGAACGGCGGCGGCGGTCGCGGCGCCCGCGCCAGGGGCAGCGACGCCCGCGCCCACCGCACCGGCCGCACCCGGAGTCGTCGAGCCCGTCCCGCCCAGGGCGCCGTCCAAGGCGGTGGGCGGCGCGAAGGCCGCATCGCCTGCCGCAAAGCCGGTCGCCAAGGCCCCCGCGCCCTCGCCAGTGTCGACTGCACCGGCATCGACGGGCGCAGCCGTCACACCCCCCTCGCCGGCGAAGCCGCCGCTCGACCTGAACGCGCTGGAAGCCCGGCTCCGGGAGACCGATGCGATCGGCATGTTCACCAAGATCGCGCTCAAGAACCAGGTCGAGGATCTCCTCGATCAGTTCCGGGATTACTACGCCGGCAAGGTCAAGACCTCGCTCTCCGAGCTGAGGCCACCCTACGATCGGCTGCTCCTCAAGCTGCTGGCGCTCCTGCAGGACGAGGACCCGGACCTGGCGCGCGCCATCGCGGATTCCCGCGAGCCGATGTGGAGCATCCTGGCCGACCCGGACAGGTTCGCCACCCTCTGACCGGAGAAGCGACATGAACAGGCGAACGATGGTGCTGGCGCTGGCGATCGCATCGATGTCCTTCTTCCCGGGGTCGTCGCGGGCAGACGAGGACCCGGCGCTCCTGAAGGACATGACCTCGGTGATCGCACTGCTCGGGCTCCCCTGCGGACAGGTCGTCAGCGTGGAGAAGAAGGGCGAGAACGACCACGTCGCGACGTGCAAGGACGGCAACCGCTACCGGGTCGCCCTGAACGCGGCGGGCCGGGTCGTGGCGACGAAGCAGTAGGCGCGAGAAAGCGGCCCGAGGGTTTCACCCCTTGGCCGCCCTGGCTCACGCGCACGCCCGGAGGCGAGAGCCATAGAACGCATCTCACAACTGGGTAGCGGCTAAGTCCGCGACCTTCGATCAGAAACCGTCGGCCGTCGGTCGGAAGATCGACGGCCGATCTCGTTTGTGATCTGAAGCTTGGGATGGACATCACCGACGAGCAGTGGGAACTCGTCCGGCCATCGATCCCCGAGCCGGAGACGCTTCAGCCCGGACCCAAGGGCGGCAGGCCCTAACGCGACCCGCGCGACGTGCTCAACGCCGTGCTCTGGGTTCTCCGCACTGGCGCACCGTGGGCTGACCTTCCGGGGCGCTACCCGCCGTACCAGACGTGCCACCGCCGCTTCCAGCAGTGGGTGAAGTCCGGGGTCCTCTTGTTGGGATCACTCGCCGCGGCAAGGCGACCAAGATCATGGCAGTGGCAGACCGCCATGGCCTTCCTATCGCCGTTGGGATTGCGAGTGGTCAGCGAAATGAGCAGAAGCTCGTCGTTGAAACCCTGAAGGCTCGCTTCGTCGAGCCGTTGCCCGAGAAACTCATCGGCGACAAGGCCTACGACAGCGACCCGCTCGACGCAGAGCTCGCCCAGGTCGGCGTCGAGATGATCTCGCCGCACCACCCTCGACGACGCCGCAAGACCCAGGACGGCCGGAAGCTACGCCGCTACCGTCACCGTTGGCGCATCGAGCGGCTCTTCGCCTGGTTGCTCCGGCAGCGACGACTCGTCAGTCGATGGGAATGGAAGGCCGAGAACTTCCTCGGCCTTCTCCAACTCGCCTGCGCCCAGATCCTCTGGAGGAGGTTCTGAGATGCGTTCTAGTCGTTGCGCTTGTCGCCCCTGTCGTGATCGTCGCGCCTGTTGTCGTGGTCGTCGCGATCCGGCCCGCGCGACTGCATGTGCGGGCCCTGCCTGCGCAGCTCCTGGTAGGCCTGCTTCACCCTCGCGTCCCGCGGACGGTACTTGTACTGGGTGCCCTGGAGCGCCTGCTGGTGGATCCACTGCGGGTACTGGCCCCCCGCATACCGCCTCTGGTAGGTGGGGAGCGGAGCGGGCCGAGGCGCCGCCTGCCGGTCCCACCTGTTCCATCCTTTGCGCTGCTGCTGCCATTCCTGGCCCCAGTGATCCCCCCATCGCGGCGCCGCGTCGGCGCGCCAGCCCTGGAAGTACGGCGGGGGCTGCCGGTAGTAGCGGACCGGGACCCGGAGGACGAAGGCAGGAACGCCCTGGGGCGCCACCTGCGCCCACGGGCCGTTGTACCAGGAGCTCGCGTACCAGCTGTCGCCCTGGAAGACCCAGTACATCCCGTCGTAGAAGAAGTAGTTCGAGTTCCCGTCCGGCGCGTAATAGACCGGGTAGCCGGGAACCCGGACCATCTGTGGATATTCCGGCTGGTTGATGCCGATCTGGACCGCAGGGAGGCCGATCTGCAGGCTGACCTGGGCGACCGCAGTGTCCAGCGGGACGAGCATCAATCCCGCCACGAGGAGCAGGGAACCGACCCCTGCCCTTCCCTTCGCGTTCTTGATCGGGGCGGTCATGGCTACCCGGTGATGGCGTCGTAGGTGAACTTCTGGCCGCCGACGCTGGCCTCTGCCATCAGGCCGCCCCTGGCAAGCGTGAAGACCGCCACGCCGTCCTTGTAGACGGCGTCGGCCGAGGCCCCGCTCTTGAGCGCAACCGCGCTCACCTGCGCGGCCATGGTCCACTCGCCCTTCTTGAAGGATGCGAGGGCCTCGGCGGTCTCGAAGTAGATGATCTCGGAATAGGACTGTCCGCCGATCTGCGCGCCGACGGTGACCTGGGAGAGCGTGGTCCTGCCCACGGCCTTGCCCTTCTCGAAGACGATGCCCGATCCGCCGGCGCCGCCGATGACCAGCCCACCCTTTGCGACACGGGGGAACACGGCATATCCGGCTGCGCTGTCGAGGAACTTCGCCTGGCCGGCATCGGCATTCCGGATCTCGGTGCGGGCCTGCTCGGCCTCCTGGACGGTGGCGTCTGCTGCGTGGACGGCGAGGGGCATCGCCAGGAATGCGGCGAGGCCGGCGACGATGGACAGCTTTCGAGTCACGTTCATGTGATCGCTCTCTCTCTGCGGACGTGGTGGGGGTGAGGTGCTTCGACCCGGCGGCCTTCGGACAGCGCCCGCAGCGTCGCGTGGGGTGTGAGGGTGTATGCCGGTTGGTCCGGCTCGCTGCAGGGGGCATCCGGGTCTGCGGGCTTGCCCCTACGCGCAGGGGGGGCTCGCGCTCGCGGGCGTGGTACGGTCGACCGGATGCAGGCCGCACTGCAGGGACGGGAAAGGCTCCATGGAGCACTGCGGGTGATGGTCGCCCTCACCGGCCTCCTCATCCACGCCGGGGACCCGAACGAGAGCCCGGGCCGCAGGCCCTTTGTGCAGGCGGTGCTGCTGCTCTTCCTGGCGTACGCGCTCGTGGCGTACTTCCTGGCGGTTCGCCGCTCCCGACCCGTCCCGGCGTCGGTCGCTCCCTGGATCGATCTCGCCTGGGTGACGCTCCTCGTCGCGGTGAGTGCCGGCACCAGCAGCCTCTTCTTTCCGCTCTACTTCTTTCCGATCCTGGAGGCCTCGTTCGGGCGCGGCTTCCGCTCCGGGATCGTGGTGGTCGTCGTGGCCGCGACCGGATTCGCGGTGGTGGGGTTCGCCACGGCTCCTCGTCATGCCGGGCTCAACCTCAGCACGTACCTCGTCTCGCCGCTCTACCTGCTCGTGCTCGGATACCTCGCGTCTGTCTGGGGCGCCGTCGAGGTCCGGTCCCGGGAACGACTGGCGCTGCTCCGGGACGTGACCCGTCTCTCCAATCCGCGGTTTGGCGTCGACCGGATGGTCGGGCGGTTCCTCGAGTCGATCCGCCAGTTCTATTCGGCCGACTCCTGTCGTCTGGTGGTGCACGAGACCCGGACAGGCCGCCGATGGATCCGGGGCACCCGCCAGGAGGCAACGGGTTCATCCGAGCAGGTGATGCTCCCGGGCAAACTGGCCGAGCAGCTACTCCCCGAGCCGCAGGATGCGGCGATCCTCGTCCACGTCCGTCGACGCCCGTGGCACGGGCGCGAGGTCGTCGTGGAACGGCTCGACGTGGACGGTCACCCCCTCGCCCCCGATGACGCGCGCTCGGCGGAGGCCCTACTCGAGGCGCTCGACGCCGGGGCGGTCCTCTCCGTGCCTTTCCGCTACCACGCCAGCGCGATCGGACGCCTCCACGTGGCGCGTCGGGAGCCGCGTCCCTTCGATCGGGTCGAGGCCGAGTTCATGCGCCACGTCCTGGAGCAGGTCGTGCCGGCACTGGAGAACCTCCGGTTGGTGGACCGCCTGGCCTCCGATGCGGCGGACGAGGAACGCCGCCGCATCGCCCGTGACCTCCACGATTCCGTCATCCAGCCGTACCTGGGGCTCCGGATGGGTCTCTCGGCGGCACGCGCGACACTGGCCGCAGGCAGGCTCCAGGAGGGCGAGGCCCAACTCGGACGGCTCGCCGAGCTGACGGAGGGCGAGATCGAGACGCTCCGAGGCTACGTCCGCGCACTTCGCGGATACGAGGGAGAATCCGGCGGCGGCCTCCTCGATGCCGGCCTGAGGCGACTGTGCACCCGCTTCTCGGAGGCGACGGGCATCCACGTCGACGCCCAGGTGGAGGGCCAGCCCCTGCACAACGACCGCCTGGCGGCCGAGGTGTTCCAGATGGTGGCGGAGGCGCTTTCGAACGTCCGGCGCCACACGGCGGCCGCACAGGTGGACGTCCGGATCCGGACGGCCGACAACCGGGTCCTGCTCACCGTTTCGAACGACGCCGCCCCGGCGGGGGGCGCATCCTTTCTCCCGCGTTCGCTCGCCGAGCGCACCGCATCGCTGGGGGGGACCCTCCGGGTCGCTCAACCGGCTGCCGGCACCACCACGGTGGAGATCGCAATTCCGCTCTAGGATCGAGGATGCTTTGAATCCCACCCGCCTGTTCGTCATCGACGATCACCCCGTCCTCCGGGAGGGCATCAAGATGCTCGCCGAGTCGGCCGGGGACGTTCACGTCGTCGGCGCCAGCGCCAGCGCCAGCGGTGCGATCGACTCGCTGGCGCGACTCGAGCCCGACGTGGTGCTCCTGGACCTCGATCTGGGCGAGGAGGACGGGCTGGCCTGGCTCCCCCGCCTGGCCCAGGCGGCGCCCCGGGCGGCGATCCTGATCCTCACCGCCCTGCGAGACCGCGCCCGGGACGAGGAGGCCCTGCGCGCCGGTGCGCGCGGGCTCCTGCTCAAGGACGCTCCCCCAGACGTGCTCCTGAAGGCGATCCGATCCGTCGCCGCAGGTGCGCTCTGGTTCGATCCGCGGTCCCTCGCCGCCCAGCGGGCCGAGCCACCCTCCGTCCCGGAACCGGCCGGGATCCTGGATCTCACCGCGCGTGAACGTGACGTCGTCGCCCTGGTCGCGGAGGGGATGCGGAACGAGGAGGTCGGACGCCGGCTCGGGATCTCCGAGAAGACCGTACGCAACCACCTCACCGCCGCCTTCCAGAAGCTGGGTGTCTCGGGGCGACTCGAACTGGTCCTCCTGGCGGCCCGGCACGGGCTATCCACCGGCCGGCGGCCCTGATCGCCTCGACGGCGTGCCAGCCTGAATCCAGGACGACGGGACGTTCGTCCCGGTAGCTGGAAGAAAATTTGCGGACCTGCAGATAAATACTCTTGAATATCATTGCATTGAGTGTTTGACGCAGCGGTTGCGCGCATTTGTCGCGCCGAGACTTGCCCGCTTTGTCCCGGCGTGCTATTGGGACAGTATAGGTCAATTGTCCCGGTATCGATATTCCAGATCGAAATCTCACCCAGCCTTCAAGCCACTTCGAGGTGCACCCCATGAAGACTTCCGCCACACGCATCGCCATCGCAACCGCCGGCACCAGCCTCGCCACCTCAGCCCAGGCCGCCGAGACAACCTATGCCGGGATGAGTGTCGCGGCGTGGGGCTCGGTTCTCGCCGTCCTCGGCGTCGTCCTCGCCCTCGTATGGGTCTACAAGAAGACCAACTGATCGGGCCTGCTCGCAAGGCGAGCCCGCACGCTGCAGGTAGGGGGGCCGCGGCTCAGATCACCTTGAGCCGCGCCCACCTGCTCCCGAGCCTCAGGCCTACCACGCCGGCCAGGATCAGCGCCGCCGATCCCACGCGGAGGGCAGTCGCCGCGTCGCCGAAGAAGAAGATGCCGACCGTGAACGCACCCACCGCGCCGATTCCCGTCCAGACCGCATAGGCGGTCCCCATCGGGATGGTCCGCTGCGCGAGGAAGAGGAGCACGCCGCTCGCGATCATGCAAAGGACCGCGAAGGCGATCCAGGTCGCGCGAACGCCCGAGGTGGTCCAGCCGAGTTTGAGGCCGATGGGCCAGCCGATCTCGCAGATGCCCGCAAGGAGGAGAAGTGTCCACGCCATCCGGGCAGGGAAGCAGAGCGCCTCGCCCGGTTGCGCCTCACCCGCGCCGCGGCTCAGCGCCCGAGCGCCTTCGCCAGCGACGCCACGAACCTGCGCACCCGCTCCGCCCGCGCCTTGCGCGCGCCCCCCTCGGCGACGCGCTGGACGATGGCGCTCCCCACCACGACCCCGTCGGCGATCTTGCCGACCGCCCGGGCCTGCGCCGGCGTTCCCACGCCGAAGCCCACCACCACCGGCACCGGGCTGCGCTTCCGTACCGCCTTCACCTTCGCGCCCAGGTCGGCGGGGAGCGAGGTCCGCGCCCCGGTGACGCCGGCCACCGACACGAAGTAGACGAAGCCGGTGGCGGCGTCGCAGGCGGCCGCCACCCGGGCAGGCGTGGAGGTGGGAGCGAGCAGGAAGACCAGCTTCACGCCCCGTGCAGCGGCGGCGGCGCGAAACGGGCCGGCCTCCTCGGGCGGAAGGTCGGGCAGGATGAGCGCGTCCACGCCGGAGGCGACGCAACCGTCGAGGAAGCGCTCCTCGCCGTAGGCCAGCACCGGGTTCACGTAGCCCATGAGGGCGATGGGGACGGGGGTGCGCTTCCGGACCTCGGCGGCGAGCTTCAAGCAGGAGGCGATGGTGGTGCCGGAGGCCAGCGCCCGCTCCCCCGCCCCCTGGATGGTCTTGCCGTCGGCGATGGGGTCGGAGAAGGGCATCCCGATCTCGAGGATGTCGGCGCCGCCGGCGGCGCAGGCGAGCGCCATGTCGCGGGAGGTGGCGAGATCGGGGTCGCCGGCCATGACGTAGGTGACCAGCGCAGCGGTGCCGCGATCCGAGGCGGCGCGGAAGGCGTCGGCGATGCGGTCGGGAGCCGGGGTCAAGGGGACCTCCGGGTGCGATTCGCAGGGCGCTTGCGGGGTCTGGTCGCGGGCCGCTTTCCCGCCGGTCGCCGTCGTGTCCTGGTGACGGCCCGCTCCTGTTTAGCGGCCAGCGACCGTCTTACATGGTCGATGTCCTTGTCCCCCCGCCCGGACACGTTCACCATGAGCAACCCCCCCGGCCCCAGCTCCCGGGCCAGGTCCCGCGCCGCGGCGACGGCGTGCGCCGTCTCCAGCGCCGGGATGATTCCCTCGGTCCGGGCCAGGTACCCGAGCGCGTCGAGCGCCTCGTCGTCGGTGGCCTGCCGGAGCTCGAGCCGGCCCTCGTCCTTGAGCCAGGAGAGCTCCGGCCCCACGCCGGGGTAGTCGAGCCCGGCGCTGATGGAGTGGGCCTCCACGATCTGCCCGTCGCCGTCCTGCAGGAGGTAGCTCTTCGACCCGTGCAGCACCCCCGGCCGCCCGCGCGCCAGCGCAGCCCCGTGCTTGCCGGTGTCGAGCCCGTGCCCGGCCGCCTCGACGCCGATGAGCCGCACGGCGCGGTCGGGGATGAAGGCCGAGAAGATCCCCATGGCGTTGGAGCCCCCGCCCACGCAGGCCACCACCGCATCCGGCAGCCTCCCGGCGATCTGGAGGATCTGGGCCCGGGCCTCGTCGCCGATGACCGACTGGAAGTCGCGCACCATGGCCGGGTAGGGGTGCGGTCCGGCCACGGATCCGATGATGTAGTGGGTGCCCTCCACGTTGGTGACCCAGTCGCGGATGGCCTCGTTCATCGCGTCCTTGAGCGTCCGCGATCCGGACTGCACCGGCACCACCCGCGCCCCGAGGAGCTGCATGCGGAAGACGTTGAGCGCCTGCCGCTCCACGTCGAGCGCGCCCATGTAGACGTCGCAGGGCATGCCGAAGAGGGCCGCGGCCGTGGCGGTGGCCACGCCGTGCTGGCCGGCGCCGGTCTCGGCGATGATGCGCCGCTTGCCCATGCGCCGGGCCAGGAGCACCTGACCCAGCGTGTTGTTGATCTTGTGTGCGCCGGTGTGGCAGAGGTCCTCGCGCTTGAGCGCGATGCGGCAGCCCCCGGCGTCGGCGCCCATGCGCAGGGCGTCGCCCAGCGGGGTGGGGCGCCCGGCGAACCGGGTGAGCAGCCGGGTCAGCTCCTCGGCGAAGACCGGGTCGCGCCGGGCCTCCTGCCAGGCCAGCGTGAGCTCGTCGAGCGCGGGGACCAGGGTCTCGGGGACGTAGCGTCCCCCGTACGGGCCGAAGTGGCCGGCGGCGTCGGGAAGGTTCATGGGATGAGGACCTCGCGCACGGCGGTGACGAACCGGAGCATCCGGTCGGCGTCTTTCACTCCGGGTGACGACTCGACGCCGCTGGCCACGTCGACGGCCCAGGGGCGCACGGCCCGGACGGCGTCGGCGACGTTCTCCGGTGTGAGGCCACCGGCCAGGATCACCGGCGCCGCCTCGGAGACCCCCTCGGCGAGCGACCAGTCGAAGGGAAGCCCGGTCCCGCCGTAGCCGCGCGACGGCGTGTCGAGGAGGAAGGCCTGGACCTCGTAGGAGAGGAGCTTCGAGAGGGTCGAGACCTGGTCGACCGGGACGGCCTTCACCACGGGCAGGGGCAGCCGGGAGCAGAGCTCGGGCGGCTCGTCGCCGTGCAGCTGGAACACCTGGATGCCGGTCTCGGCGGCGATGGCGCGCATCTCCCCCTCGGACTGGTTCACGAAGACCCCTACCGGGGTCACGAAGGGCGGCAGGCGGGCGATGATCTGCCGGGCCGCGGCGGCCGTGACGTGGCGCTTCGACTTGGGCCAGAAGTTGAAGCCCAGTGCGTCGGCGCCGAGCCGGGAGGCGAGGAGCGCGTCCTCGATGCGGGTCACGCCGCAGATCTTGATGCGCACGAACCTCATCGCGCCGCCGCCATCTCCGCCAGGAGGACGCCCGGGTCGGGCGCGCGGACCAGCGCCTCGCCCACCAGGAAGTTCGCCGCCCCGGCGCGGCGCAGCCGGGCCACGTCGGCCGCGGTGCGGATGCCGCTCTCGGCGACGCCGCGCACCGCGGCCGGGAGCGCGGCCAGCACGACCTCGCTCGCCGAGAGGTCCACCCGGAAGGTCCGGAGGTCGCGGTTGTTGACCCCCACGATGCGGGCTCCGGCGCGGACCGCCATCTCCGCCTCCGGGAGGTCGTGGACCTCCACCAGGGCCGAGAGCCCGAGCGCGGCGCACTCGTCCAGGCGCCGGCGCAGGAGGTCGCCCGGGAGGGCGGAGACGATGAGCAGGGCTGCGTCCGCGCCCCAGGCCCGGGCCTCGAGGAGCTGGTAGCGGGAGAGCACGAAGTCCTTGCGGAGCAGGGGCACCTGGACCCGCGCCCGGGCGGCGGCCAGGTCGTCGAGGGAGCCCCCGAAGCCGGGGCCGTCGGTGAGGACCGAGACGGCGGCGGCTCCCGCGGTGGCGTAGCGTGCAGCCTGGGCCGGGGCGTCGAGCCCGGAATCGATGGCGCCGGCCGAGGGACTGGCCCGCTTCACCTCGGCGATGATGCGGACCGGGCCGCCGGGGGGCGAGAGGGCGTCCTCCAGCCGGCGCGGGCGCGGTGTGTCGAGGGCCCGGGCCTCCAGCTCCGGCTCGGAGAGCACCGCCCGGCGCTCCTCCACCTCGCGCGCCTTCCTTGCGAGGATCTCGGCCAGGATGGTCATGCCCGGCTCACGGCGGCGAGCCGCTCGAGCTTCTCCGCGGCGGCGCCCCGGTCGATGGAGTCGGCGGCGAGGAGGACCCCGCTGCGCAGGTCGGGCGCAGCCCCCGCGGCGACCAGGGCGGCCGAGGCGTTGGCCAGCACCGCGTCGCGCGGCGCGCCCTTCGCGCCGGAGAGGACGTCGCGGGTGATGCGGGCGTTCTCCTCGGCGTCGCCGCCGGCCAGCGCCGCGGCGGGCCAGCGCGGGAGCCCCAGCTCCTCCGGCGTGATCTCGAAGGTCCGGACCGCCCCGTCCTTCACCTCGGCCACCTGGGTGACCCCGGTGACGGCGATCTCGTCGAGCCCCTCGCCGTGGACCACGAAGGCGTGGACCGAGCCCAGTGCGGCGAGCACCCCGCCGATGACGGGCACCCAGCGTGGCTCGTAGACCCCCATGACCTGGTGCCGTGCACCGGCCGGGCTGGCCAGCGGCCCGAGCAGGTTGAAGACGGTGCGGATGGCCAGCTCGCGCCGGATGCCGGCCACCGCCTTGAACGCGGGGTGAAGCCGGGGTGCGAAGAGGAAGCCGATGCCCACCTCGGCGATGCAGCGCTCCACCCGCTCCCGGGGCGCATCGACGTCCACGCCCAGCGCGGCGAGCACGTCGGCCGATCCGCACCGGGAGGAGACCGAGCGGTTGCCGTGCTTCGCGACCACCACGCCGGCGCCGGCCACGGCGAAGGCCGCGGTGGTGGAGATGTTGAAGGTGTTCTGTCCGTCGCCGCCGGTGCCGCAGGTGTCCACGAAGACCGCCTGATCCACCCGGACCCGCTCGGCGCGCTGCCGCATCACCTGGGCGGCGCCGGCGATCTCCTCGACCGTCTCCCCCTTGAGCCGCAGCGCGGCCAGGAAGGCGCCCACCTGGGCCGGCGTGGCGCCGCCGTCGGCGACCTCGCCCATGAGCTCCACCATCTCCGCGCGGGAGAGGTCCTTCCCGGCGACGAGCCGCCCGATGGCCTGCACGATCACGGCCGCCTCCCGGCCCGCACGCGGGCCAGCCAGTTGCCCAGCAGCGCCTTGCCGTGGCCGGTCAGCACCGACTCCGGGTGGAACTGCACGCCCTCCACGTCGAGCTTGCGGTGGGAGAGTCCCATCACCTCGCCCTCGCGCGTCCAGGAGGTCACCGACAGCACCCGGGGGAGCGAGGAGCGCTCGACCACCAGGGAGTGGTAGCGCCCGGCCTCGAACGGGGAGGGGATCCCGGAGTAGATCCCGTCGCCGCGGTGGAGCACCGGGCTCGCCTTCCCGTGGACGATGCGCTCGTTGCGGATCACCTTGCCGCCGAAGGCCTGCCCGATGGCCTGGTGCCCCAGGCAGACGCCCAGGATGGGCAGCGACCCGGCGAGCTCCCGGATGGCCGTGAGGCTCACGCCCGCCTCGTCGGGGGTGCAGGGGCCGGGCGAGATGACCAGACCGTGCGGGCGGAGCTTCTCGATCCCGGCCACGTCGATGGCGTCGTTGCGGAAGACGCGCACGTCTGCGCCCAGCTCGCCCAGGTACTGGACCAGGTTCCAGGTGAAGGAGTCGTAGTTGTCCACGAGGACGAGGCGCGGCTTCACTTTCCGGCCCTCCCCCGGCGCCGCGTGCGCCGCACCGGCTCGGCGCCCCGCACCGGCGAGGCCTTGCCGTCGAGGTCGCGCGACTCGGCCTGGGCCACCGCCGTGAAGAGGGCGCGGGCCTTGTTGACCGTCTCCTGGTACTCGGCAGCCGGCTTCGAGTCGTAGACCAGCCCGGCCCCGGCCTGCACCGAGATGCGCCGACCCGACTGCATGAGCGTGCGGATGGCGATGCACATCTCCATGTCGCCGCCCCGGTCGAAGTAGCCCACCGCGCCGGCGTACGGTCCGCGCCGGGCCGGCTCCAGCTCGTCGATGATCTCCATGGCCCGCACCTTGGGCGAGCCGGAGACGGTGCCGGCCGGGAAGCCGGCCCGCAGCACGTCCACCGAGTCGAGCCCGGCGGCGAGCCGCCCCTTCACCTCGGAGACCAGGTGCATGACGTGCGAGTAGCGCTCCACCGTCTTCAGCTGCGTCACCCGCACCGAGCCGGTGGCGCTCACCCGCCCCACGTCGTTGCGCCCCAGGTCCACGAGCATGACGTGCTCGGCGTTCTCCTTGGGATCGGCGCGCAGCTCCTCCTCGAGCCGCCGGTCCTCCTCGGGGTCCTTCCCGCGCTTCCGCGTCCCGGCGATGGGTCGGAGCGTGACCTCGCCGTCCTCGAGCTTGATGAGGGTCTCGGGCGAGCTGCCCACCAGCGCCTGCGTCCCGTTCTGGAGGTAGAAGAGGTACGGCGACGGGTTCACCCGCCGCAGCGCCCGGTAGACCTCGAAGGGCGGCACCGAGACCTCGGCGTCGAAGCGCTGGGAGAGCACGATCTGCTGGCAGTCGCCGGCCTTGACGTACTCCTGGGCGCGCCGAACGGCCCGCTCGAAGGCCTTCCGCTCCACCCGGGGGCGCAGCTCGGCGGCGTGGCGGTTCGGGGGAGTCCGGCGGTCCCGGAGCGGACGGGAGAGCGCCGCCATGGTCCCGCCGATGCGGGCCAGCGCGGCGTGGTAGAGGGCGCGCGGGTCGTCCCCCGCCTCGCAGCGGACCTCGGAGATGACGTGCAGCGAGTGGCGCAGGTTGTCGAAGGCGACCACCTGGTCGAAGTCCATGAAGAGGGCGTCGGGGAAGCCGAGCTCGTCCTCCCGGGCCACCGGGACCCGGGGCTCGAAGAGCTTCACGGCGTCGTAGGAGAGGAAGCCGACGAGGCCGCCCGAGAAGCGGGGGGTGCCGGGGATGCGAACCGCCTGGTGGCCGGAGAGCTCGCGCCGGATCCAGGCGATGGGGTCGGCCGGTTGCCCGAGCCGCCAGGACATCGAACTCCTGGGGCCGGCGCCGAGGAAGCTGAAGCGCCCGGAGCGCTCGCCCCCCTCCACCGACTCGAGCAGGAAGGCTTGCCGCTTCCCGCGGGAGAGCTTCAGGAACGCCGAGACCGGGGTCTCGGTGTCGGCCTCGATCTCGACGCGCACGGGGATGGCGCGCCCGGGCTTGCACAGGCTCTCGAACGTCGCGAGGTCGGGGGAGGCGCGCAGGGAGTCAGCGCCAAAGAAACACCGTCATGCGACCACCCGCCTGGCCGGGCCGGCGATCTCGACCACGTCCCTGGCGACCACCTTGTTCTCCGCGTCCACCAGCACCACCTTGGGGACGTGGGTGCGGGCCTCCGCCTCCTCGTACTCGGCGAAGGTGGCGAGGATGACCATGTCGCCGGGGCGGTTCAGGTGGGCCGCGGCCCCGTTGATGCAGATGACGCCGCTGCCGCGCGCGCCCTTGATGGAGTAGGTCTGGAGCCGCGTCCCGCGGGTGATGTTCCACACGTGGACCGCCTCGAACTCCAGGATCCCGGCTGCGTCGAGCAGGTCCTCGTCGATGGAGACCGAGCCCTCGTAGTCGAGGTCTGCCTGGGTCACCGTCGCGCGGTGTATCTTGGACTTGAAGAGCGTGCGGCGCATGATCGGGTTTTCTACCCGGAGGGAGGCTTTCGATCAAGGCATCCGGTGAAAGGGAGGCGGGGCAGGACCCGATCGCGGCCCGGCGGCTGCGCATCCTGGCCGAGGCCCGCGCGCGCGGAGAGCCCTTCCTGCGCCTCGATCCGGCGCGCCTGCGCTTCCAGCTGGGGACCTCCCACGCCGACCTGCGGGTCCCGGTGGCGCTCTCCCCCGACGCCGCCGCGCTGGTCCGAGGGGCCGTGGACCAGCTGGGGCTGCTCCTCAGCATCCAGCACGGCCGCTTCCTCCCGGCCGACGAGCTCGACCGGCTCTACCTCCGGGAGGACTACGCCTCCCTCCCGGCCGTCGTGGACCGGCTCGCCCCCACCACCGGCGGGCCCGACCTCCGGGGCGCCGCCCGGCTGGCCCTGGCGGCCCACCCCGCCCTGCACGGCGGGCTCTTCACCGCCTGGATGGGGCCGGGGGGCCGGGGGCGGTCCCTGACCGCGCTCTGGATCGGGGCGCTCCGGGGCGCCGGCGTGGAGATGGAGTCCTCGCCCCGGCAGGAGGAGACCCCCTTCCTGGTCGCGCTGGCCCTCTCCGGAGCGCTCCAGGCAGCCGCGGCAGGGCTGCGGGACGTCCTTCCCCGGGCCCCCCACGACCGCCACCTGCGAACCGCCGCCCTCACCGCCCTCTGGGTGTCGGCGCGCACGGCGGTGTCGCGGTTCGCACGGGACGGCGGGCTCCGGGACGACGACCCAATGCTCCTGCGCATCGAGGCCGTGGTGAACCCCGCCGCGCTGGCCGGTGGCCGCGGCGGCCTCTCCGGTGGGGGCTCCACCCTCTACGGTCCGGAGCTCCTGGCCGGGATTCCCCGGGCCGAGGAGCTGGGGACGGGGCTCATCGCCGGGGGGGAGCCGGACGTCGTCATCGGGGCGGTGGCGTCCGCGCTGGCCGAGGACGAGGAGGCCTCCCGCAAGGCCGAGGGGGCGGTGGCGCTCTGGAGGCTCAGGAGCCTGCTCGTCGCGGCCGGCCTGGCCGCCGAGGAGGCCCGGAAGGGCGCCGCGGCCGCCGACCTCCGGTCCGTGCTGCTCGCACCGGGGGGGCTCTCGCAGGCCATCTCCGACGAGTCGGGGCGACACGACCTGGCCGGCCGCATCCAGGGGGCGCTCTCCGGCGCGGTGGCCGGGGACGGCGCCGGCGCGCTCGAGCAGGCGCTGCGCGCCCTGCGGGCCTGGAAGCCGCGCGAGCCGGCCACGGCGGTCGGGCTCCGGCCCGACGAGGCGCGGCAGATCTACGGACTCGCGGCGGCCGGCCTGCTCGCCGACCAGACGCTGGAGCGGCTCGCCCTGCCGGCCCGCCGGGCGCTGGTCCCGCCGTCCGGGGCCGGCACCCCCGACGCGGAGTGGGAGGCGGGGCGGCTCTACCGGATCTCGGCCCGCCCGGCCCCCATCCTGGTGGCGGCCCGGGAGCTGCCCATCGCCCACCTGTTCGCCGACGTGAAGGACTTCACCCGGCGTACGAGCCTGCTGGGGCCGGCGTCCATGGCCGAGTTCCTCCGGCGCGAGTTCTACCTGCCCATCCTGTCCGCCGCCAAGGCCCGCTTCACCGGCATGGAGCACCTGGCCGACCGGGGCGGCGTCTCGGTGAACAACCTGCTCGGCGACGCCATCTCCCTCTCCGGCGACATCGAGGCGCTGGTGTCGCTCGCCGCCGAGATCCGGCGTCTGCTCTCCG
This sequence comes from uncultured delta proteobacterium, assembly GCA_963828255.1. Taxonomy (GTDB): domain Bacteria; phylum Myxococcota; class Myxococcia; order Myxococcales; family Anaeromyxobacteraceae; genus CAIOAK01. The sequence continues at coordinate 77,834 of CAWHDZ010000031.1, forward strand.
CCTACGAGGAGCGGCTCACCCGGGAGGTCTCCACCACCGCCGTGGCCGGGAGGGTGACGGCGCTCGAGGAGCGGTTCCGCGGAGAGATCGCGCGGGCCCAGGCCGCGCGGAGCGAGGCCCGGGCCGCCGCCGAGCGGGCCGCGCCGGGCAGCCCGGAGCGCAGCGAGTCGCTCCGTCGCGCGGCGCTGCACGCCGCCGCCGCGGCGCGGCTCACCGCCGAGATGGAGCGCGACGTGTCGCGCACCCGCGGGGAGGGGCTGGAGGCCGGGGTCTTCGTCTCCTTCGGTCCGGCGCCGCTGGTGGTGTCGATCGACGACGAGGCCTTCGGCCACAACCGCGTGGCCATCGCCGAGAAGATCAACGAGTCGGCCCGTGGGACGGCCCGCGCCTCGCCGGCCCGCGCCCGCTCCGACCAGCTCCTCGCCGCCGCTCGCCTGGCCCAGGGCAACCCCGGGCTGCGCCACGCCTGGAGCCTCTTCATCGGCCAGCCCCTCACGCTCTCCATCCCGCCCGACGCGGCCGCCGACGTCCTCCGGGCGGCCCGGGCCGGCGACATGACCGCCGCGATGCGGGCGGTGGCGAAGCCCGTCCGGCGGGCGCTGGAGGCGGCGGCACGGGCCGAGGACGAGGGGTCGGGCGACGTCTACAACGCCGGCGCCGCGCTCTCCGAGGAGGCGCTCACGGCCTGGCTCGAGGCGGTGGGGACGAAGCGCACCGTGCGCCGCGTGGAGATCGATCCGGCCGAGATCCCCCAGGAGGTCACGCAGCGCTGGTGGTTCGGAGTGGGGCCCCAGAGCCTGGTGGTCACCTTCCAGGCCGACGGGCGCCCCGCCGAGATGTTCCGGCACGTGGGGCGGGCCTGGTTCAAGGGGCTCGGCGAGGTGCCGGTCTGGGAGCTCGCCGCCGACACCGGCGGCCCCGCGGCGCTCTTCCAGGCCATGGGCGGGTCCTGGAAAAACGGGCGGGAGGGGCAGCCGTCCCGCCCGGAGGCGGTCAGCCCTTCGGCGGGTTCTTGAGGTTGTCGGCGCAGATCCGCTCGTAGAACGATCCGTCCACCTTTGCGCCGGTCTTGCGAAGCTCGGCGGTCCGCGTGAGCTGCTCGTCCACCATCTTCTGGAAGACCTCGTAGGGCTGGGCCCCGACCACCTGGCGGCAGTTCACGTAGAGTGTGGGGGTGCCCTGGGGCGCCACCTGGGCGCCGAGCTTGGCGTCCTCCTCGACGCGGGCCCGCGTGGCCGGGGCTGCGCTCGACGCCTGGAACTTCGCCATGTCGAGCCCGAGCTTCCTCGCCTGGACGCCGTACTGGTCGGGGGAGAGCTGCGCCTGGTTCTGGAAGAGCGCCTCGTGCATCTCCCAGAACTTGCCCTGCTCGCGCGCCGCCTCGGCCGCCAGCGCCGCCGGCATCGCCTGCGGGTGCATGGCGAGCGGCAGGTGCTTCCAGACCACGCGGACGTCGGCGGGGTAGGCCTTCAGCAGCTGGGTGAGCGACGGCTCCACGCGGCTGCAGTACGGGCACTGGAAGTCGGAGAAGACCACCACCGTCACCGGGGCGTTGCGGGGACCCTTCTGCGGGTCGTCGGGGCGGAGCTCGATCTTCTGGACCTGCGGCGGCGGGGGCGGGGGGGCGGCCTGGGCCGCCTGCTGCCCGGCCGCGACCGGGAGCATCACCGGTGCGCTGGCCGCACCCTCCATGATGCGGGCGTAGACGTCCTTCGCCGCGACGCCCGACCTCACCAGGGCCTCGGCCCTGGCCAGCTCCTCGTCCACGACGGACTTGAAGGTCTCGTAGGGCACCGCGCCCGGGATCTTGCGGCCGTTCACGAAGAAGGTGGGGGTGCCGTTGGCCCCCAGGCCGGTGACGAGCGCCTGGTCGCGCTTGATGCGGGACTCGTGCCGCTTGTCGTCGAGGGCCTTGCCGAAGGCTGCCATGTCGAGCCCGGCGGCCTTCGCCACGGCCTCGAGGGCCGGGCGGTCGAGCGCCGGGGCCGAATCGAAGAGCCGGTCGTGCATCTCCCAGAACTTGGACGGGCCGCCCTGGGCGCGCCCCTCCTCGGCGGCGATGGCGGCCGGGAGCGCCTTGGCGTGGAAGGGGAGCGGGTTGTGCTTGAAGACGAAGCGCACCTTGCCGCGGTAGGCCTCCTCGATCTGCTTCGTGGCCGGACCGACCCGCTTGCAGAAGGGGCACTCGAAGTCGGAGGACTCGACGATGGTCACGAGTGCGTCCGCGGGACCGCGGGCCGGCGAGTCGTCCACCGGGACCTTGTAGACCGCCTTGGGGTCCTCCTGGGGACGCGGGGGAGGGCGCTGCTGGGGAGGCAGCTCGGAGGGGCGGGCCGCAACCGGGCCGACCCGCGGGCCTCCTCCCGCCATCCGGTCGCCGACCACGCCCAGGACGATCCCCACGACCAGTGCCAGGATCCAGCTCGTGTGCTTCATCTGTATCGCTCCTGCGTGTTCGGGGCCGCCGGACGCGGCCCGGGTCTAGAAACGGGCGAAGGCGCCGCCGCGCACGATGAGGGGCGTGCCCGCTCCGCTCGAGAGCGGGAAGCCGCTGTCGGCCTCCAGCATGAATCCCAGGGAGTCGGTGATCCGGAGGGCGGCCCCTCCTCCCAGGAGCATCCAGCGCCAGGCCAGGTAGCCGACCTGCGTGGAGGCGTCGAAGGCGGCGCGCAGGTAGAACGGGGTCTCGGGGATGAACCACGCCAGGCCCGGGCGGATGGCGAAGGAGGCCGTCGGAGCCATTCCCAGCGCCATCGAGAGCTGGGGCGCGAGCCCGAAGAAGACCTCGTAGGCCACCCCGACCTCGAGCTCGAAGATACCGGGCGGGTCGTAGGCCGAGCCGGTGCCGAGCTGGCCGCCGCCGCCCAGGTCCACCGAGAAGACGAGCCCCACAGGACGCGACTCGGCGGGGGGGTCGGCGGGGCGGGCCAGGCCGGGCGCGGCGAGGAGCGCGGCGGCAAGCACGCCGAGGAAGGGTCGAGCCAGGGGGTTCACCATCGGGGGCCGGAAGTTACCGCCGCCCCCTCCTTTGGGCAAGGAACGCGTAGGGCGGTTGCCCCCTTCCCCGGGCGGGGATAAACGGTGCGGCGATGCACGCGCCGCCTCTGCCCGCTCCCGACCTCACCCTCGACACCTCGGGGCGGCTCTGCCCGTACCCCATCGTCGAGATCGCGCGCGCCATGAAGGGGCTCTCCGCGGGCGCGGTGGTCTGCGTCCTCGCCACCGACCCCGGCATCGCCACCGACATGCCCATGTGGTGCCGGGCCACCCGCAACGAGCACCTGGGGACCTTCCGCGAGGGGGCCTCCTTCCGGAGCTGGGTGCGGAAGCGGGGGGCGCCGTGAAGGCGCGCAAGGCCATCGGGATGATCTCGGGCGGGCTCGACTCCACCCTCGCGCTGGCGCTCATGAAGCGGCAGGGCATCGAGGTGAAGGCCGTCAACTTCTACACCGGCCTCTGCATCACCGAGACCCAGCGGCGCAAGGGCGGACGCCCCGACGGCAGCATGCCGCAGAACGAGGCGCTGCGCGCCGCCGCCGACCTCGAGGTGGACATCGAGTACGTGGACGTCTCCGACCAGGGCTATCTGGAACTGATCGTGAACCCGCGCTACGGGTACGGGGCCAACGCCAACCCCTGCGTGGACTGCCGCATCTTCATGATGCGCAAGGCCCGCGAGATCATGGAGCGGGAGGGGGCCTCCTTCGTCTTCACCGGCGAGGTGGTGGGGCAGCGTCCCAAGAGCCAGCGGCGCGACACGCTGCGGGCCGTGGAGAAGGAGAGCGGCCTCACCGGCCGCCTGGTGCGCCCGCTCTCGGCGCGGCTCCTCGAGCCCTCCATCCCGGAGCGGGAGGGCATCCTCGACCGCTCGCTCCTGCTCGACATCAGCGGGCGCTCCCGGCAGCGGCAGATCCGCCTGGCCCGCGAGCTGGGAATCGCCGAGTGGCCCCAGCCCGCCGGGGGCTGCTGCTACCTCACCGACGCGTCCTTCTCCCGGAAGTTCTTCGACGTCCTCGACTCCCGCGAGGCCGCCGGCGAGGAGCGGCGCATCCGCAGGGAGGACCTGGTGCTGCTCTCCACCGGGCGTCACCTGCGCCTTTCACCAACCGTGAAAGTCGTGGTGGGCCGGAGCGAGCTGGAGAACTCCGTCCTCGACTCCTACGGCGAGGGGCGGGCCCGGGTGGCGGCCCGGGACCTGAACGGGCCGGTGGCGCTCGTCGAGGGCGACCCGACCTGGGAGGAGCGGCAGCTCATCGCCCGGATCGTGGCCCGCTACGGCAAGGGGAGGCACCTCCCCGAGGTGGTGATCGACTGGGCCGAGGAGGGGGTCGTCGAGGCGCTCACGGTCGCGCCGGAGCAGGACGAGGCGCGCATCGAGTCGATGCGGATCTAGTCCATTTTCCACCTTTACACGCTCAACCCCCCGGCGGCACGGGACTTTGACAAAAGAAAGTTCCCCGGATTGATGGGGGACAAGCCCGCAGGCACCCCCGAATCGCTACCACTCCGGGTGCACTCGCCCTCAAGGGGCGGTGCGAGGCGTACGATCCCGACGGGGGTTCCCCATGGCCACGAAGCAGGGCGCGAAGCGGACGTACTCGTTCGGGAGCGGCCGCGCCGACGGAAGCGGCGCCATGAAGGAGTTGCTCGGCGGCAAGGGCGCTGGTCTCGCCGAGATGAGCAACATCGGCATCCCGGTCCCGCCGGGCTTCACCATCACCACCGAGGTCTGCACCGCTTTCTACCGGGGCGGGAAGAAGCTGCCCAGGGACCTCCGCGGCGCGATCGGGTCGGCGCTGGCCCGGGTCGAGCGGGAGGCCGGGAAGCGCTTCGGCGACCCGGCCAACCCGCTCCTCGTCTCGGTCCGGTCCGGCGCCCGGGTCTCCATGCCCGGGATGATGGACACGGTGCTGAACCTGGGGCTGAACGACGCCACCGTGCGGGGGCTCGCCGAGCGGTCGGGCAACCCGCGCTTCGCCTGGGACAGCTACCGGCGCTTCGTGGCCATGTTCGGCGACGTGGTGCTGGGGATGAAGCCGGAGCGCAAGGAGGACCGCGATCCCTTCGAGGAGGTGCTGGAGCGGAAGAAGCACGAGCTGGAGGTGAAGGCCGACTCCGACCTCCCGGTCGAGGCGCTCGAGGAGCTGGTCGCCGCGTTCAAGGCCGAGATCAAGGCGCGCCGGGGCGTGACCTTCCCCGACGACCCCATGGAGCAGCTGCTCATGGCGGTCGATGCCGTGTTCCGCTCCTGGGAGAACGACCGCGCCATCGCCTACCGGCGCATGTACGGGTATCCGTCCGACTGGGGCACCGCGGTCACCGTCCAGTCGATGGTCTTCGGCAACATGGGCGACGACTCCGGCACCGGCGTGGCCTTCACCCGCGACCCGGCCAGCGGCGCCAACCTCTTCTACGGCGAGTTCCTGGTGAACGCGCAGGGCGAGGACGTGGTGGCCGGCACCCGGACCCCGCAGAAGATCCGCGAGATGGAGGGGCGCTGGCCGGAGATCGCCGCGCAGCTCGAGGCGGTGCGCCACCGGCTCGAGTCCCATTACCGGGACATGCAGGACATCGAGTTCACCATCGAGCGGGGGCTGCTCTACGTGCTCCAGACCCGCACCGGAAAGCGCACCGGCCTGGCCGAGGTGCGGATCGCCGTGGAGATGGCCGAGGAGAAGCTCATCACCCCCGACGAGGCCGTCCTCCGGGTGACCCCGTCGTCGCTCGACCAGCTGATGAAGCCCATCTTCGACGGCGACCAGTGGAAGAGGGCCGTGGCCGAGGGCAAGTACCTGGCCCGGGGGCTGCCGGCCGGTCCCGGGGCGGCCACCGGCCGCATCGTCTTCTTCGCCTCCGATGCCGAGGAGTGGAAGCGGCGCGGCGAGACGGTGGTGCTGGTGCGCCACGAGACCAGCCCCGAGGACATCCGGGGCATGGACGCCGCGGTGGGCTTCCTCACCGCCTTCGGCGGCATGACCTCCCACGCCGCGCTGGTGGCCCGCCAGATGGGCAAGATCGCCGTGGTGGGCTGCGACGCGCTCTCCTTCGACTACAAGGACCGGGTCATGACGGTGGCCGCGCCGGGCGGACCGCGCAGGCTCCGCGAGGGCGACTGGATCTCGGTGGACGGGTTCACCGGAGAGGTCGTCGAGGGCAAGGTCGTGACCCAGCCGTCCGAGGTGGACGCCGTGATCAAGGGGGAGCGGAGCGCGGACGACGCGCCGCTCTACCGGCAGTACGCCCGCCTGCTCGGCTGGGCCGACAAGGCGCGGCGCCTCGGGGTGCGCGCCAACGCCGACCAGCCCGACCAGGCGGAGATGGCCGTGAAGCTGGGCGCGGAGGGCATCGGCCTCTGCCGCACCGAGCACATGTTCTTCGGCGAGGGGAAGATCGGCCCGATGCGGGAGATGATCGTCGCCGAGACCGAGGCGGAGCGGCGCGCGGCGCTCGCCAAGCTGCTCCCCTTCCAGCGGGCCGACTTCGCCGGCCTGTTCCGGGCCATGGGTTCACGCCCGGTGACCATCCGGACCATCGACCCGCCGCTGCACGAGTTCCTCCCCCAGGACCAGGCGGGCGTGGTGGACCTGGCCCGCGCCGCCGGCAAGTCGGTGGCCCGGGTCCACGCGCGCATCGACGAGCTGCACGAGTCGAACCCCATGCTGGGTCACCGCGGCTGCCGGCTCGGCATCACCTACCCGGAGATCACCGAGATGCAGGCCCGGGCCATCCTGGAGGCGGCCATCGAGGTGGCGGACGAGGGCGTGAAGGTGAAGCCCGAGATCATGATCCCGCTCGTCGGCACGCGGAAGGAGTTCGACGATCAGGCCCGGGTGGTGCGCGCGGTCGCCGACAAGGTCTTCGCCGAGCGCGGGAAGCGGATCCCCTTCCTGGTGGGCACGATGATCGAGGTGCCGCGCGGCGCGCTCACCGCCGGCGAGATCGCGACGACGGCGCAGTTCTTCTCCTTCGGCACCAACGATCTCACCCAGACCACCTTCGGCCTCTCCCGCGACGACCTGGGGCCGGTGCTCGCGAGCTACATGGAGAAGGACATCTACGCGGTGGACCCGTTCGTCTCCATCGACCGGGACGGCGTGGGGCGGCTCATGCGGATCGCCATCGAGGACGGACGGCGCACCAGGCCCGACCTCAAGCTGGGCATCTGCGGCGAGCACGGCGGCGACCCCGCCTCGGTGGAGTTCTGCGACGCGCTGGGACTCGACTACGTCTCCTGTTCCCCGTACCGTCTGCCGGTCGCGCGCCTCGCGGCCGCCCAGGCCGCGCTGAAGCAGCGCAGGGGGGAACCGACCATGGCGAAGAAGGCGAGTCCGAAGAAGAAGGCTGCACCGAAGAAGAAGGCTGCGCCGAAGAAGAAGGCCGCGAAGACGGTGGCGCCGCCCCCGACCCCGGGCCTCCCCAGGAGGACGGTCCCGTAGGTCCACCGGGGAGCGCATCACGCACGGGCGGAGCGCTCCACACAGGGGCGCTCTGCTCCATTTTTGACGCTGTCCCGTCCTTCGACGACAATGGCGATATCTCGATGACCAGCCCCCGACTCGCCTCCTGGCTGCTCGCCGCCTTCGGGGCCTTCCTCCTCTTCCTCGCTCTCCCCTGGCCGGCGCCCGCCGCCGGCATCGACGCGCCGCCCGGAGCGCTCATCCTCGCGGGAGGGCACGAGGCCGAGCCCGCGCCGCTGCCCGGCTCCCCCCCGCGGGTCGCGCCGGTGATGACGCCCGTCCCCTCCTCCGAGCTCCGCCTCGCCGAGGCCACCCTGGATCGGGTCGCCAACCGGTACGTGGCGCCGCTCGGCTCCGGGAGCGCGGTGCTGACCACGGTCCCGCGCCTGCAGGAGCGCATCGAGAAGGTGCTCGCCGACCACCGGGTTCCCTGGGCCGCGGCCGTGATGCTCGAGCCCTCCACCGGCCGCGTGCTCGCCATGGCCGAGCACTCGCAGCGCGAACCCGGCCGCCGCGGCCTGTCGCTCGAGGCCCGCGCGCCTGCCGCCAGCGTCTTCAAGATCGTCACCAGCTCGGCGCTGCTCCGGCGCGGCTTCGAGCCGGGCGCCGAGGTCTGCTTCCACGGGGGGCAGCACCGGGTGAAGCCCGCCCTCCTCGCCGACGATCCGCGGCGCGACCGGCGCTGCCTCTCGCTCTCCTCGGCGCTCGGCAAGAGCGCCAACGTGGTGTTCGCCAAGCTCGCCGACCGTGCGCTCAACGCCACGCTCCTGCGCGCCGAGGCCGACCGCTTCCTCTTCAACCAGCCCATCCCCTTCGCCCAGCGGGTCGAGACCTCGCGCGCCGAGATCCCCGAGGAGCCCTTCGCGCTGGCCACCACCGCCGCCGGCTTCGGCCCGGTGCGCCTGTCGCCGCTCCACGGCGCGATCGTGGCCGCCATCATCGCCAACGGCGGGGTCTTCGTGCCGCCCGACGTCGTGGCCTCGTCCTCGGGGGCCGTGCCGCACCTCTCCGAGGGGCCGCACCGCGTCCTCGATGCCCAGGTCGCCGCCGAGCTCTCCGCCATGATGCGGACCACCGTCACCGAGGGCACCGGGCGGCGCGCCTTCAAGGCGCCCCGCTCCCGGCAGTCGTCGATGCAGGGGCTCACCGTGGCCGGCAAGACCGGATCGCTCTCCGAGCCCGACCCCTTCCGCGACTACTCCTGGTTCGTGGGCTTCGCCCCCGCCGACAACCCGCGCGTCGCCTTCGCGGTGGTGGTGGTGAACGACCGCAACTGGAGGGTCAAGGCTCCCTGGGTGGCGCGCGCCGCGGTCGAGGCCTGGGCCGACTGGGAGGGGGGACGTCCCGAGGCGGTCACGCCGGTCAAGCGGGCCCGGGCCCGCAAGCCGTAGCCGGCGGTCCGTCAGGCCGCCCGCAACTCCACCACGCCCCGCTCGACGAAGCCGCGGAAGGCCTTCAGCACCTCCAGCTCGTCGAGGGGAGCGACCTGGGCGATCTGCCCGAGCGCGCGACGCCCGTCGCAGCGGGAGAGCAGGTACTTCTGCGAGGCGTCGAGGCCGAGGCCTGCGATCTCGCCCGCGGAGAGCCGGACCACCGGGATGGCCCGCCGGTCGAGCGAGGCGCGGAGGGACGCCCCCAGCGCCTCCCGCGCCGAAGAGAGCGCCTTGCGCGCGTCGTCGGAGGAGGGCGCCGCGCCCAGCGCCCGCGCCGCCGCCAGCTCCGCCTCGGCCGGGCGACCCTCGGCGAGCAGCCGCGCCGATTCCTCGAGCACCGCGCCCACCTGCTCGGCGTCCTCCAGGACCGCGTCCTCGATGATCTCGATGTCGGCGGCGGTCACGACCCCCTGGCGCGCCAGGGCGTAGAGCCGCTGGTAGAGGTGGAACTCGGTGGCGTGGAGCGCGAGACCGATCTCGTCGATGGTGCGGCCGCTTGAGGCCAGCATGAGGAGCTTGCCGTCGATGGTGCCCTCGCCTGCGCTGGCGGGGATCCGCGACTCGTCCACGATCAGGGTGGCGCCGCTGCTGGGGAACTGGGACAGGAAGGCGTCCCAGGCCGTGGCCCGGAACTCGGCCTCCTTGAGGATGTCGGGGAGCGGCACCGAGACGGCCAGCTCGTCCTCGGTGGCGGCGGGAGGCTCCTCGTCCACGCGGAACACGCCCGACTCCCAGCGGAAGACGTCGAGCAGCGTCTCGCGGATCTTGATGGAGAGCGATTCGCGGAGGACCCGCGGCTGGACGAGCCCCACCATGGCGAGCACCTTGCCGAGCCGGATGCGGGTCTCCTGCTGGGTGCGGAAGGCCTTGGCGAGCTGCTCCTCGTCGATGTGGCCGAAGTTGATGAGCAGCTGCCCCAGGAACTCGCGCGGGTCGGTGGAGGCCGCGCCGACCGCGTTTCCTTCGCGCAGGTAGACGGTCTTGCGGACCGCGCCGCGCTCGCAGGTCAGGGAGCCGGTCACCGTGCGGCGCCCCAGGAACTCCACGAGCTCCGGGAGCGGCATGAACGACAGGCTGCCCGCGAGGCCACGCACGCGGACGAGTTTCCCCGGAAAGAGCCGTGGCGGCAAGGAACGGACCGGGGTATGACCGGCGGCGCATGGACGCCGCCGAGCAGAAGACCCCCGGGAAGAGCGGGAAGCGCACACCCGTCGTCGCCGCCGTCGCCCTCTTCGTCGCGGTGGCTGCCGGCTGGACCGGCTGGCAGCTCTGGGTCGAGGGACCGCGCCAGGCCGCGCTGGCCCGGGAGAAGGCCTTCGCCGTGACGCCGGTCGCCCGCCCGGCGCCCGCGCCGCCCGTCCTCGGCACGACCGCAGACGGCACGCCGTTCACCCTGGCCGAGGCGCGAGGCCAGGTGGTCTTCGTGAACTTCTGGGCCACCTGGTGCCCACCCTGCCGGGAGGAGATGCCCTCCATGCTCCAGCTCGGGCGCGACCTCTCGGCGCGCCACCCCGGGAAGTTCCGGATGGTGGCGGTCACGGTGGACGACGGCTGGCCGGAGGTGATGCAGTTCTTCGGCGGTCGCCTCCCCTCCGGGATCGACGTCGTCCACGACCCCGAACAGAAGGCGACCCGGGATTACTTCTGCCTGGCGCGGGGCGCCTGCCCGGATTCCTTCAAGTTCCCGGAGACCTACGTCGTGGACGCTTCCGGGAAGCTCGTCTCCTACGTCGTCGGCCCCCGGGACTGGAACGATCCCGCCGCGCGGGCCTTCCTGGAGCGGCTGATTCCCTAGGGACATCGCCGGGCCAGGCCGGACGGCTCCGACGCCCCACCAGGGTCTGGCGCTGCGGCGCCGGAAACGCTTCTCTGTAAATGTTTGATTTCGCTATAATTTTCCAGATACGCGCATCCGCTGTCCTGCTCGGCCCGCCGGAAATTCACCCCCCGCGAACCGATCCTGTTGAAGGCTCTTGGAGTGATGCCATATAACTATCTGGATTTCCGTGAAATCTCGGCATTCCGGACCTGTGGAACGCGGAGGGAACGTGGCGAAGGAAGCGACGGGCATCCCGGTCGTTGTGGCGGGCCTCGGCGAGGTCGGCCGCGCCATCGTGCGCGCGGTCCTCTCCTCCGCCGACCTGACGCTGGTCGGGGCGGTCGATCCCTCCTTCGCGAGGCAGGAGCTCGACGCGCTCGTCGGGCTGCCCACCGGTCTCGAGGTCGAGGCCGACCCGGCCCGGTCCTTCCGCGCCGCCCGCGGAGGGGTCCTCCTCCTCGCCACCTCCTCCCGGTTCCTCGAGGTGCTCCCGGCCATCGAGCAGGCGGTCCGCGCGGGACTCTCGGTCGTCTCCACGTGCGAGGAGCTCGGCTACCCCTGGCTCGCGCACGAGGCTGAGGCCGACGCCCTCGACGCGCTCTGCGAGAAGAACGACGTGGCCGTGGTCGCCGCCGGCGTGAACCCGGGGCTGGCGCTCGACCGGCTGCCGGCGCTCCTCTCCCAGGGCACCGGTGCGGTGCGCCGCCTCGAGGCCAGGCGCGTCGTCGATCTCTCCGGCGGGCGCGAGGCGCTCTGGCGGAAGGCCGGCGTCGGCCTCACCCCGGCCGAGTTCCAGAGGGCCGTGGAGGTGGACGCCATCGGCCACGTCGGGCTTGCCGAGTCGGCGACGCTGGCGGCGCTGGGCTGCGGCCTCGACCTCGACGAGCTCGAGGAGGAGGCCGAGCCGGTGCTGGCGACCCGCGACCTGGCCGGCGCGATGCTGGTGCAGAAGGGCGGCGTGGCGGGCATCCGGCAGGTCGCCCGCGGCTGGCAGGAGGGGCGCGAGGTGGTCCGGCTGGAGGTGGTGCTGGCGGTCGGCGCGGAGGACCCGCGCGACGAGGTCCGGATCGAGGCCGACCCGCCGCTCCGGCTCGTCGTCCCCGGCGGCTTCCCCGGCGAGGCCTCGACCGCCTGGTCGGTGGTCCACGCGGCCGCCGCCATTCCCCTGCTGCAGGGGCTCGTCACGGTGCTCGACCTCCCCCCGGGGCGGTCCTGAGCGAGGTGCGCATGCTCGACAAGACCCTCATCGGACGGGAGAGCGAGTCCACCATGGTCGAGGTGGAGAGGGGCGCCATCCGGCGCCTCGCCGACGCCGTCGGCGACGCCAACCCCATCCACACCGACGAGGCGGCGGCCCGGTCGGCCGGCTTCGCCTCCCTGGTGGCGCCGCTGACCTTCCCGGGGGTGCTCGCCCAGAACGAGCGCTTCCGCCACTCCCTCGACCTGGGCACGCGGTCGCTCCTGCTCGGCGAGGAGTCCATCGAGTACGGGCGCCCCATCGTCGCCGGTGATCGACTCACGGTGAAAACGAAGGTGGCCGACGTCCAGGAGCGCGCCGGGACCAGCGGCGCCACCGACGTCCTGATCCTCGAGACCGAGGGGCGCGGAGCCGAGGGCGAGTTCGTCTTCCGCACGCGCGAGACCTACATCCTGCGGCGCGGCTAGGAAGGGGAACCCTGTGCTCCTGGCACGGCAGCTCTACTTCGAGGCGGTCAAGGTCGGCGACGAGCTCCCGCCGCTGGTGAAGCCGCCGGTGGATCGCTCACAGGTCGCCCGCTTCTGCGGGGCCGCCGGGGACTACGGCCCGCTCCACGTGGACGAGCCCTTCGCGCGGAACGCCGGCTTCCCCAGCGTCCTCGTCCCGGGGATGCTCGCCATGGGCTTCCTGGGCGAGCTGGTGACCGACTGGCTGCGCGGGGCGCGGGTCCGGCGCTTCGGTGCACGGTTCGTGAAGATCGTCTGGCCCGGCGACGTGGTGACGGTGCGCGGCCGCGTGGTCGACCGGCGCTTCGAGGCCGGGGGGCGCTACGCGGTGGACATCGAGGTCTGGGGCGAGAACCAGCGCGGGGAGCTGGTGGTGCGGGGCGCGGTGACGGCCCAGCTCTTCTACAGCGGCGACGACGAGACGCGGCAGCGCGGCGGCCAGCCGCCCCTCGTGGTGACTCCGGCCGAGGAGGAGGAGCGGCTCGCCAAGCTCTCCCGCAGCACCGCGCCGGCGCGACCGGCGGTGGGAACGCGCCCGGCCGCCGCCCCGGCGAAGGTCCAGCCAGCGAAGGTCCAGCCGGCGAAGCCCGCGGCCGTGGCGCAGAAGAGCGCGCCCCCGGGGCCGGCGCAGCAGAAGGTCCCGCCCCGGCCGGAGCCGGGGCCCGTCGCGAAGGCGGCACCGAAGGCGGCACCGAAGGCCGTCGCGAAGCCCACGAAGAAGGCACCCGTCAAGAAGGCTCCGGCGGGGAATCCCGCCCCGAAGAAGGCCGTCGCGAAGACGAAGGCCGGCAAGCGGCGCTGATGCTGCTCCTCGCGCTCGCCCTGCTCGGCGCGACCGCTGCGCCCGCGCCCCCGCAGCCCCACGGCGCCACCAGCCGGGCCGCCCGGATCGCGCGGGGAGACCTTGCGTTCGCCGAGCGCGGAGACCCGTCGCGCCTCGCCGAGGCCATCGCCGAGTGGACCGGCGCCGCCGAGCCCCACCGGCCGGACGACCCCGCCGTCGAGCTCCGCCTGGCCCGGGCCGAGGCCTTCCGGGCCCTGGCGGATCCCGCCTCGGCCGGCGCCGCCTGGGTCGCCTCCTCGCGCGCGGCCGAGCGTGCCCTGCGCCGCCTCTCGCCCGCATGGGTCGAGGCCGTGGAGAAGGGGGACCTCGTCGGCGCGCCCTCCCGTGTCGGGACGGAGGGGGCCGAGGCCCTCTACTGGCTGGCGCTCGCCACCTGGTCCTCGGCGCGCGAGAAGGGGCTCCCGGCGCTGCTCGCCGTGAAGGACCCGGCGCTCGCCGCGATGGAACGCGCCGCCTCGCTCGCCGGGGCGGTGGACTGCGGGGGCCCGCACCGTGCGCTGGGCGCCTGGGCCGCGTCGCTGCCGGCGGCGGTGGGTGGCGGCGTGGCCCGCTCGCGACGCCACCTCGAGCAGGCCCGCGCGCTCGGCCCGGGCTGCCTCCTCACCCCGGTCGCCGAGGCCGGTTCGCTCCTCGTCCTGCTCCAGGACAGGGCCGCCTTCGAACGGATGCTCGCCGAGGTGGAGGGGGCAGGGGACGCCGATCCGCGCTGGGCGCCCGAGAACGAGGTGGCGCGTCGCCAGGCCAGGGAACTCCGGGCGCGCGCCGCCCGGCTATTCTGAACCACGAGAGGGAGAAGGCACATGGCAGACCAGATCCGGGACAGCGAGAAGAGCCCGTCCGCGGCGCCCCCGACGCCCAGGGCGGACAAGGGGGGGCTCGCGGCGGCGATGGTGTGGATGCTCGTGCTCTCGCTGCTCCTCTTCTGGGTGCCGGTGCTGGGGATGTTCATCGCCGGACTGATCGGAGGGCGGAAGGCCGGGAGCGTGGGCACCGCCATCGCCGCGGTCCTGTTGCCGGCGCTGGTGGTGGCGGTGGTGATGTTCTTCATGGCGACCGCGCTCACCGGGATGCCCGTCCTGGGCGCCATCGCGGGGTTCGGGGCAGGGGTGCTCGTGGTGGCGAACGTGGTGCCGCTCCTCGTCGGGGCGGTCGTGGGCGGCATCCTGGCGTAGGGTGTCGCCATGAGCGAGCCGAAGCTGGGGACGCTGGCGGTCCACGCCGGCGAGGGCGAGACCCTCTCCGTCCCCTCCACCACCACCCCCGTCTACCAGGCCACCACCTACCGCTTCGAGAGCGCCGCCGACGCCGCCGCCTACCTCGACGCCCCGGAGGGGCGCTGGCTCTACGCGCGCCTGGAGAACCCCACCGTGGTCGCGGCCGAGCGGAAGATCGCCGCCCTCGAGGGGGCCGAGGCCGCGGCCTGCTTCTCCTCCGGGATGGCCGCCCTCACCGCGGCGCTCCTCTCCTCGCTGCGGGCCGGGGACGCGCTGCTCCTCTGCGACACCATCTACGGGCAGACCACGCGGCTGGCGCGGGACGTGCTCGAGCGCTTCGGCGTCGAGATCCGCGTCGTCCCCTTCGACGGGCTGGCCGCGGCGGTGGCGGCCGCGCCGGGGAACGCCCGGGCGCTGGTCTTCGAGAGCCCCACCAACCCCATGCTGCGCGTCGCCGACGTCCCGGCCGTGGCGGCGGCCTGCCGGGCGCGCGGGATCCGCACCGTCTTCGACGCCACCTTCGCCTCGCCCGTGAACCTCCGTGCCATTTCACTCGGAGTGGACCTGGTGGTCCACAGCACCACCAAGTTCCTGAACGGCCACTCCGACCACCTGGGCGGGGTGGTGGCCGGGTCGCGCGCGCTCCTGGCCGGGGTCCTCGCCATGCGCCGCTCCACCGGCGGGAACCTGGACGCCGCGGCGGCCTACGACCTGCTGCGCGGCCTGAAGACCCTGGAGATCCGGGTCCTGCGCCAGAACGACACCGCGCTGCGCCTGGCCCGGGCGCTGGAAGGGCACCCCCGGGTGGAACGGGTGGACTACCCGTTCCTGGAGTCCCACCCCGATCACGCCATGGCCCGGCGGCTCCTGCGCGGCGGGGGCGGGGTCCTGTCTTTCACCGTCCGTGGAGGGTACGAGGCCGTGGCCCGGGTGCACGACGCGCTGCGGCTGGTGGCCCGGGCCAGCTCGCTGGGCGGGGTGGAGAGCCTGGCCTCCATCCCCGTCATCTCCTCCCACCGCAACGCCACCGACGCCGAGCTCCTCGCCCAGCGGATCGGGCGTGGCACGCTCCGGGTCTCGGTCGGCCTGGAGGACCCGGACGACCTCCTGGCCGACCTGCTCCAGGCGCTGGAGCGGGCGTGACCAGGAGACCCCTCCTGGCGGCGGGGGTGGCCGTTGCCGCCGCCGCGCTCCTCACGGGCTGCGTCCGGGCGCCGCCCCCCGACCTCTCCCGCGACCCCGCCCCGCTCCTCGCGCAGGTCCGGGCGGCACAGGAGCGCGTCACCTCCTGCCGCGGCTCGGCGCGCCTCTCGATCTCCTCGCCCGACCTCTCCGGCTCGCTCGATGCCTGGGTCGCCGCCGAGAGCCCTGGCCGGCTCCGGGTGGAGGTCTTCGACTTCTTCGGGAACCCGGCGGCGGTGCTGGTCGCCGGCGGCGGCCGCTTCGCCCTGCTCGACGCGCGGGCCGGGACGCTTCACCGCGGCGCGGACACGCCCGAGAACCTGTCGCGGCTCCTCCCGGTGCCGCTCGGCGCCCGCGAGCTGGCCCGCGTGGTCTGCGGCAGCGTGCCCCTCCTCGACGGGCGGGCGGTGGCCGCCGAGCCGGGGGACGGCGTGGTGCTGCTCGAGATCGCCGGTGCCGGTGGGCGGCAGGTCCTGGCGGTGGGCGACGGCGCCTCGATCGTCACCGCGAGCCAGCTGCCCGGCGTCCGGGGCGGGACTCCCTGGAGGGCCGCCTTCTCCGTCTTCCGGCACCCGGGCGGCCGCCGCTTCCCCACCGAGGTGGAACTGCGCGGCGGCGGCGCGGAGATCGGGCTGCGCTGGAGGGACGATCTCGAGGTGAACGGCGCGCCCGACGAGCCCCTCTTCACGCTCGATCCCCCGCGCGGCGTCCGGGTGATCGACCTCGAGCCGGGAGCGCCTCCGCCCCCGCTCGCGTTGCCGATCCGTCCCGCGCCCCCTGGCCAGCGATGACCCGGGGATCCGGGAACACCGGGGCCCCCCGGGCGGTTCGCCTTGAATCCACCGGGAAATCGGCTAGCTTTTCCCCTCCCCGGACCCCGAAAGGCGCGCAGACGTGAACATGGAACTCCTCACGGTCCTCAAGACCGGTGGTGTCGCGATGTGGATCATCGCGCTCTTCTCGGTCCTGGCCGTGGCCGTCGCGGTCGAGCGGGTCCTCGCGCTCTGGCGCTTCACCGACAACGCCCGCAGCCTGGCCGACGCGGTGACCCGCTCGCTTCTCCGCGGCGACGCCGAGGACGCCCGCGCCCAGGCCGAGCGCTCCACCTCGCCCGCCGCGGAGGTCTTCCTGGCCGCCCTCGTGCCCACGCCTCCGGGCAAGCGGCCGGCCACCGACGCCCGGATCGAGGCCGCGGTGGAGAGGCAGCGGCAGGAGGCCAACCAGAAGCTCAGGGCCCGACTCTGGATCCTCGGGACCATCGGCGCCACCGCCCCCTTCATCGGCCTCTTCGGAACCGTGGTCGGCATCATGCGCGCCTTCCACCAGATGGGCGTGACCGGCCAGGGCGGCTTCAGCGTGGTCGCCGCCGGCATCTCCGAGGCCCTCATCACCACCGCCGGCGGCATCGCGGTGGCCATCGAGGCGGTCATCCTCTACAACATGCTGAACGTCCTTGCCGGACGGCTGCAGCTCCAGCTCAAGCTCCTCACCGAGGAGTTCCTGGAGATCGTGAAGGAAGTCCGCGCCGGTCCCGCCGGAACCCAGGAGCCCTGACATGTCGATGAACACACCCGAGGACGAGGGCGGCACCGGGACGGGCGCGGGGATCTTCGCCGACATCAACATCACCCCGCTCACCGACATCTTCCTCGTCCTCCTCATCATCTTCATGGTGACCACCACCGCCATCGCCGAGGCGGGCGGGCAGAACGGCGGGATCAAGGTCAGCCTCCCCAAGGGAGGCCAGGCCAACGCCGTGAAGGAGGTCCACGACCTCGCCATCGCCGTCCTCTCCGACGGCCGGGTCGTGGTGCAGGGCAAGGTGGTGGATCAGGACGCGCTGAAGAAGGTCCTCGAGAAGGCCCGCGCCGAGAACCCGGAGACCCTGGTGCTCGTGCAGGCCGACGAAGGGGTGGCCCACGGCAAGGTCGTGGCCGTGATGGACATGGCCCGGCGCGAGGGGCTGCCGCGCCTGGCCATCGCCACCCGCGCCGACGCACCCTGATCGGTCGGACGGACTCCCCGTGGGGGCGGCGGCTCGACCCGGGCCGCGCGTCCGGGTACAGTCCAAGCGTGGCGAATCCACAGAGAAAGCGCCTCGGCGAGATCCTGCTCGAAGCCGGGACCATCGACGGCACGCAGCTCCAGGCGGCCCTCGGCCACCAGCGCCGGTGGGGTGGAAGGCTCGGCCAGGCGCTCATCGACCTCAAGATGGCCAGCGAGGAGCAGATCGTCTCCACGCTGGCCGCCAAGATGGGGTTCGAGCGGGCCCCGGTCGAGTCGATCGAGTTCGGCCCCGGGCTCGAGCTGGCGCTGCGCCTCGTGCCCCACGAGTTCGCCGAGCGCAACCAGCTCCTCCCCTTCGCAGCCGACGCGGCGAGCCTGTGGGTCGCCATGGCCGACCCCACCAACATGGGGGTCATCGACGAGCTGGCCTTCCGCACCGGCCGCAACGTCAAGCTCTCCATCGCCGGCGACCGCGAGATCGCGCGCGCCATCCGCCGCCTCTACCTGGGCGACAAGAGGGGCGTGGAGGCCATCGCGCTCGACGAGCTGGACGACGGACCGGTGGAGATGGTCGGGCCGCTCGACCCGGGGTACACGCAGGGTCTAGACGACTACTTCACCCGGAGGCCTGCACCCGGGGCGCTCCCCGCCATGCCTCCCCGTCCCGAGCCCCCCGCCACCGGCCCGGAGGCGCGCCTCGCCGCCGCGGTCCGCGGGCTGCGGGGCGAGGAGGAGATCCCGCCGCCGGTCCGCACCGCGCTGCCCGCTGATCCCCCGGAGCTCATCGTCGAGGTGACGCCCGAGGACGAAGGCGACGGCGATTTCGCGCCGCGGGTCGAGGCCATCCTCGACGGACTGGAGCGCATCGGCAACGACACCACCACGCCGGAGCTGGCCCGCCTGTCCCGCTTCTCCGCGGCGCTGGTCCGGATCCTGGTGAAGAAGAGGCTGGTGACCGAGGACGAGCTCGCGAACGCCTTCATGAAGGCGGAGCGCCGCGCCAAGCAGCGATAGGGCGTCTCTCGCAGGCGGGAATGCTTCGCCGCAGTAGGCTGCGGGGTTGTGGGATGCGCTTTAGTTGAGCGCGGCCGGCACGGCCAGCGCGAAGGGCGCGATCTCCGCCTCGAAGGTGTTCCCGTCCTCGCGCGCCATCGTGTAGGTCCCGCGCATCTGGCCGAGCGGCGTGCGCAGGATGCAGAAGCTCGTGTACTGGAAGGACTGGCCGGGCGCGAGGTCCGGCTGCTGGCCGACCACGCCGTCGCCACGCACCTCCTCCCGTTCGCCGCGGGCGTCGGTGATGATCCAGTGTCGGGAGACGAGTCGGGCGCTCGACGGGCCGCCGTTCAGGATGCGGACGGTGTAGGTGAAGAGGAAGCGCGACTGGGCCGGGAAGGACCGGTCGGGCCGGAACTCGCTCTGCACGGAGACCTCGATGCCGTCGGTGGTTGCGCGGGACACGGGAGAGGGTTAACCGCCGGAGGGGGCGCGTGCCACAATGGCCGGATGGCACTCGAGCCCCGTCTGCGGGAGATCCTGGACGAGGTGCGGGGCTCCGGAGGGCGCGTGGTGGCGCTCACCGGCGCCGGCATCTCCGCCGAGAGCGGCATCCCCACCTTCCGCGGCAAGGAAGGGTACTGGGTGGTCGGTTCCCGGAACCACATGCCGCAGGAGATGGCCACCCACGCCATGTTCCTGATGGAGCCCGGGGAGGTGTGGCGCTGGTACCTCTACCGGTTCGGGGTGGTCCGCCACGCCGCTCCCAACGCCGGCCACGAGGCGCTGGTCCGTCTCGAGCGCGCGCTGGGCGACCGCTTCACGCTGGTCACCCAGAACATCGACGGCCTGCACCGGCGCGCCGGGGCCTCGGAGTCGC
Organism: uncultured delta proteobacterium; assembly: GCA_963828255.1. Classification (GTDB taxonomy): domain Bacteria; phylum Myxococcota; class Myxococcia; order Myxococcales; family Anaeromyxobacteraceae; genus CAIOAK01. The sequence goes on from CAWHDZ010000031.1 coordinate 97,367, forward strand.
GGACCTACTGCATCCACGGCGACGCGGCCTGGGTGCGCTGCAGCAACGACTGCGGCGTGGGGCTGCTCCCGCTCCCCGACCTGGGACCGCGCGACGCCGGGACCCCGCTCTCCGCCGGGGACCGCGCCCGGCTCACCTGCGCCCGGTGCAGGGGCTGGCTCCGCCCCCACGTCCTCTGGTTCGACGAGTGCTACGACGAGGAGAACTACCGCTTCGAGTCCACGCTGCGGGCCGCCGCCGAGGCCGACCTGCTGCTCGTGGTGGGGACGAGCGGCGCCACCAACCTGCCCATGCGGGTGGGGCAGCTCTGCTTCTCCGGCGGTTCGGCGCTGGTGGACGTGAACCCCGAGGAGAACCCGTTCTCCGAGCTGGCGGAGCGCAGCGCACGCGGGTTCTTCGCCCGGGGCTCGGCCAGCGCCCGGCTGCCCGGGATCGTGGAAGCCCTGGCGGGTTAGGGTCCGCCCGGCCGGTCAGCGACGCAGCGCCTCGAGCCGGGCGATCCAGGCCGGCGAGAGCCCGCAGGCACGGGCGCCGCGGATCATCACGTCGAGGTAGGCCGGGGACGGGGGACCGTCCCCGGCGAGCCGGCGCGCCGCCGCCACCCGGAAGGCCAGCGCCGGGGCCGGGCCGCCGGCGGTCTCGAGGGTCACGGCCACGGCCTCGTAGAGCCCGGACACCGCACCCTCCTTGTGATCCACCAGGCCGCGGGCCTCCCCGGGCATGGGCGCCGCGAGCCCCTCCACCTCGTCCGCCGGCGCCTCGGTGAGGCTCGCCACCGGGCCGCCCCACATCCGGCTGGGGGCGTCGAAGGTGAGGCGCCAGCCGGGGAGCCGCGCCGGCCGGGCCGCCGAGAAGTCGGGGACGCGGTAGCCGTGGTCGCGCGCCCAGCCGGCGAAGGCCTCGGCGTCGAGCGAGGAGCCGTAGACGAACCACGTGAATCCGGGGCCTGCCCCGGCCTGGTGGGCCCGGCCGACGACGTTCAGGGGATTGGACATGCGGGCTCCGGCGCCGCGGCGGCGCTCAGGTGAGGACGACGTGGGCGATCTCGGGAGGGCTGCCGAGGCGCATGGGCGGGCCCCAGTAGCCGGTGCCGCGCGAGACGAAGATCTGCGATCCGTTCCCGTTCTTCACCCCGTACAGGCCGTGAAGGTAGGGGTAGACCAGCGCCGTGGCCACGGTGAAGGGGAAGAGCTGGCCGCCGTGGGTGTGGCCGGAGATCTGGAGCTCGACGCCGGCCCTGGCCCCCTCCTCGACGCCGCGCGGCTGGTGGGCCAGCAGGACCAGCGAGCGGTCCGGGTCGCGTCCGGAGAGCGCCGCCGCCAGGTCGGGACCGTGGCCCGGCGCCATCCCGCCCGAGCGCCAGTCGTCGATCCCGGCCAGGTCGATGGAGGCGCCAGGGTCCCCGATGACCACCCGCTCGTTGCGCAGCACGCGGATGCCCAGGCGGCGCAGGTGCTCGACCCAGGCCGCCGCGCCCGAGTAGTACTCGTGGTTGCCGGTCACGAAGTAGACGCCGTAGCGGGCCTGGAGCGCGGCCAGCGGCGCCACCGACCGCTCCAGCATGCGGACGCTTCCGTCGACGAAATCGCCGGTGAGCGCGATGACGTCGGGGCGGAGCCGGTTGGTGGCCTCGACGACGCGGCGGACCTCGTCCTCGCCGATGGTGCGGCCGACGTGCAGGTCGGTGATCTGGGCGATGGAGAGGCCGGAGAGCTTCGGGGGCAGGCGGGCCAGCTTGACCGGCACCTCGTGGATCTGCGGATCGCCGAGCGCGCTCGTCACCGCGAAGGCGGTGGCCCCGCCGGCGGCGAGCACGGCGCCGCCGGCCACGGCACGGGCCATGATCTTGCGCCGCTCCGGATCGGCCGGCGCCTCGGGGGCGTGGCGGAGCCAGTCGGCGAGCGAGCCCAGGCCGGAGGCGGCCAGCCGGGCCAGATCGACCAGCACGAGCGACGAGAGCAGCAGGAAGGCCACGCCCATCCAGAGCATGGCCCCGAACACGAAGCCGTCGGCGAGGGCGCCGGCCCGGGCCCGCATCGTCAGGAAGGCCACCGGGACCGCGACGGCCGCCGCCACGAATCCCACCGTGAGCAGGCGGCGCCAGGGCTCGCCGACGGCGGTGTCCCGGACCAGCCGCGACCAGATGTAGTAGTGCATGCCGCCCACGACGAGGAGGGCGACGGCGAAGAAGATCACGAACGAGAGCAGGGGGCGCGACACGGAGGAGAGCTAACCGGGAAGACCCCCCTCCGCCACGTGGGGCATGGCGGAAGGGGGCAGCGGCCGGGGGGAGCCGCTTCAGTCGTCGTGGCCGCGGCCCCAGCCGTTCCCGTAGCCATGCCCGCGCCCGTTCCCGTCGCGGCGGGCCCAGGCGACGGGGCCGCGGGGGGCGTACCGGGCGTCCAGCCCGGCCCGGTAGGCGCCGTACCAGGCGTCGTAGCGGGCCACCCGCCAGGGGTTCCAGCCCCAGCGGGCCAGGTAGGCGGCGCGGTTCGCGTCGAGCCACCGGTAGTGCACGGCGGGTGAGGGTCCGCCCCATGCCCTGGGCGGGGGCAGCACGGCGGCCACCCAGGGCGGCGGGAGCGGCGGGAGCGCCACCGAGACCGCGAAGCCCGGGGCAGGAGCGCGGTCGTGGGCGGAGGCGGGACGGGGAGCGGCGGCGGCGAGGGCGACGAGGACGGCGGCGAAGGCGACGGGACGGTGGCTCATGGATTCCTCCGGTCTGGTCTCTGGAGGAAGGACGGGGCGGGGAGCCCCGGAATTCACGGTGGGTCGTCAGGAGGGCAACGGCCCCGGGATCCGGTCGATCTTCGCCGCCAGGATGAAGTCGTTCTCGGTGAGCCCGCCCACGGCGTGGGTCCAGATCTCCACGTCCACCGTGGAATAGTGGACCGAGAAGTCGGGGTGGTGTCCCTCCGCCTCGGCGACGTCGGCCACCGCGTTCAGGAAGGCCATGGCGGCGCGGAAATCGCGGAACCGCAGCTGCTTGCGGATGCGGTCGCCGGCCAGGCCCCAGCCCTGCACGGAGGCGAGGAGCGTCTCGAGCGCGGCGCCCTCCACGCGCGGGACGCCGCCCTCGCAGGGGACGCACTTCTTCCGGGAGAGGTCCATGGCGAACCGATAACCCGGGGCGCGGCGCTGCGCCGCCCCGCCCGCTAGATCCCCGACCACCATGGAAAGAACCTTTTTCGCGCTGGGAGCGATCTCGGCCTGCATCGCGGTGGGGACCGGCGCCTTCGGGGCCCACGGGCTGAAGACGCGGGTCACGCCGGAGATGGTCGCGGTCTTCGACACCGGCGCGCGCTACCAGATGTACCACGCGCTGGCGCTCATCGCGGCCGCATGGGCCGCCGCGCGCTGGCCCGGACCGGCAGTCACATGGGCCGGATGGCTCTTCGTGGCCGGCACGGTGATCTTCTCGGGGAGCCTCTACGCGCTCGTGCTCACCGGGGTGAAGGGGCTGGGGGCGGTCACGCCGGTGGGCGGGTTGCTCTTCCTGGCCGGCTGGCTCGCGCTGGCCTGGGGCGCGCTGCGCGCCTGAGGCGGGCCGGGGCGGCTAGCCTCGCTCGATGGGCAACCCGGCGTCGGCCCACGCCACCACGCCGCCGTCGAGGCTGTAGGCCTTCTCGCACCCGCGCTGCGACGCCGCGGCGGCCGCGGTGAGGCTGCGGATGCCGTGGGCGCAGACGAAGATGGCCCGCTCTCGCCCGCTGCGCAGCCCGCGCTGCGGGTCGCGCAGGAGCGATCCCAGCGGCAGGTGTCGCGCGCCCGGGATGTGGCCCGAGTCCCATTCGTGCGGCTCCCGCACGTCCACCAGGTCCACGTCGTCGTGCGCGAGGAGGTGGACCGCCTCCTCGGGGGTGATGCGGTGTACCGGCATGTGGGTGGATGCATAATCGGCCCCGCGCGCCTCCTCCCGCGAATCTGCGTGGGACGTCCTTCCGGGCTAGACTGTGCCCCGCCCATGAGCCGACCGCCGCAGGACCGCTTCCCACCGCAGATCCGGTACCTGGCCTGGAACGAGGGATGCGAGCGCTTCTCGTTCTACGGGATGACCTCGATCCTCACCATCTACATGGTGCAGTTCCTGGGAGTCCGCGAACCGGACGCCGAGGCCAACTACCACTTCTTCGTCTTCGCCGTGTACCTGACCCCGCTCGTGGGGGCCTGGATCGCCGACCGCTTCCTGGGGCGCTACCGGGTCATCCTCTGGCTGTCGCTGGGCTACGTCTTCGGCCACGCCGCCATCGCCATCTGGGACTCGCCGGCCGGGCTCGTGCTCGGCCTCGCGCTCATCGCCATCGGCGCCGGCGGGATCAAGCCCACCGCGGCGGCCTACGTGGGCGACCAGTTCGACGCCCGGAGCCAGCACCTGCTCGAGAAGGTCTACGACCTCTACTACTGGATGATCAACCTGGGGTCGTTCACCGCGATGCTGGTCATCCCCGAGCTGCTGGCCCGCTTCGGCCCCTGGGTGGCCTTCTCGGTCCCGGGCGTGCTCATGGCCTTCGCGCTCGTCATCTTCTGGCGCGGCCGCAGGCTGTACGTGAACGTCCCGCCCACCGGCCCCAACCCGAACGGCTTCTTCCGGGTGGTGAGGCTGGCCCTCCAGAAGCTCGGGACCACGCGCCCCGGCGAGCACTGGCTCGACCCCGCCCGCGCCCAGTTCCCCGCCGAGGCGGTGGACGGGGCCAAGGCGGTCTTCCGCATCGTGGGGGTCTTCGCCCCCATCGCCGCCTTCTGGGCCCTCTTCTTCCAGTACGGGTCGTCCTGGGTGCTCCAGGCCGAGCGCATGAACCGGGAGGTCCTCGGCTACACCGTGAAGGCCTCGCAGATGGGCTCGCTGAACGCCATCTTCGTGCTCACCACCATCCCCGTCTTCGCCGGCCTGGTCTACCCGGCCCTCCAGCGACGGGGAGTGAAGACGCTGGCGCTCCAGAAGATGCAGATCGGGATGTTCGTCACCGTGCTCTCGTTCCTGTGGATCATGGGGGTGCAGCTGGCGCTCGACGCGGGGCTGCGGCCCCACGTGGCCTGGCAGGTCCCCGCCTACCTGTTCCTCTCCATCGGCGAGGTGCTGGTGTCGGTGACCGCGCTGGAGTTCGCCTACACCCAGGCGCCCCCGTCGATGAAGAGCGTGATCATGAGCCTCTGGTACGTGACCATCGCCGCGGGGAGCCTCCTCACCGCCGGGGTGGCCAAGCTGAACCGCTTCCACGGGGTCTGGTACTTCGCCTTCTTCGCGGTGCTCATGCTCCTCGGCGCCATGGCCTTCGCCTGGGTGGCGCGGCGCTACCAGCCCACCTCGTTCGCGGTCGCCCCCGGCCCGGCGCCCGAGGGCTCGCCGTGAGCGCTGCGGCCGCACCGGCCGCGCGCGACCGGTTCCCGCCGCAGGTCCGCTGGATCATGGCCTCCGAGGGGGCCGAGCGCTTCTCGTTCTACGGGATGCGCAACGTCCTCGTCATCTACATGGTCCAGTTCCTGCTGGTCTCGGCCGCCGATGCCAAGGCCAGCTACCACTACTTCGTGATGGCGAACTACCTCATGCCGCTCGTGGGCGGGTGGCTCGCCGACCGCTTTCTCGGGCGCTACCGGGTCATCCTCTTCCTCTCCTTCGGTTACGTGATCGGGCACGCGGTGGTGGCCGCGGTGGAGACGCGGATGGGGCTCCTCGCCGGCTGCGCCCTCATCGCCATCGGGGCGGGCGGCATCAAGCCCTGCGTATCGGCCTACGTGGGCGACCAGTTCGCCGCCGACCAGAAGCACCTGCTCGCCAAGGTCTACGGCCTTTTCTACTGGATGGTGAACCTGGGGAGCGTGACGGCGTCGCTGCTCATCCCCTGGCTCCTCAAGGCGTACGGTCCCGCCGTCGCATTCGGCGTGCCCGGAGTGCTCATGGCGCTGGCGCTCGTCTTCTTCGTGGCCGGGAGGCGCCAGTACGTGAACGTGCCCCCCACCGGCCCCAATCCGCACTCGTTCGTGAAGGTCGTGGCCACCGCCCTGGCCCGCCGCGGCGCGCGCGCGCCCGGTGACGACTGGCTGGAGCCCGCGCGGGCGGTGCACCCGGCCGAGGCGGTGGACGGGGCCCGCGCCGTGGTCCGCATCTCCGGGGTCTTCGTGATGGTGGCCGGCTTCTGGGCGCTCTTCGACCAGAAGGGGGCGGCCTTCATCCTGCAGGCGAAGCAGATGAACCTCGACGTGGGGACCTTCGACCTCCTGGGGATGAGGCTGGGCGGGTTCCGGCTGGCCGAGTCGCAGATGAACGCGGTGAACCCGTTCCTGGTGCTGATGATCATCCCGCTCTTCCAGGGAGTGGTCTACCCAGGGCTCGTTCGACTGGGCGTGAAGGTGACGCCGCTCGGCCGGATGAGCGTGGGGATGTTCCTCACCATGCTCTCCTTCGTCATCATGGCCGGCATCCAGGCCGTCATCGACGGCGGGGCCCGGCCCCACGTCTTCTGGCAGGTCATCCCCATCCTGGTCATCACCATGGGCGAGGTCATGGTGTCGGTCACCGGCCTCGAGTTCGCCTTCACCCAGGCCCCGAAGACCATGAAGAGCACGGTGATGAGCTTCTGGCTGCTCACCTCCGCGGTGGGGAACTTCATCGCCGCCGTGGTCTCCCAGTGGAACCGATTCCACGGCGCCGCCTACTTCCTCTTCTTCGCGGCGCTCATGCTGGTCGCGTCGGTGGCGTTCGTGATCCTGGCCAGGCGCTACCGGCCCGTCCAGTCCGTGTCCGGGTAGCGCGGCCGCCATCCCCACGTCACCCGCCGTGAATGGCGGGGGCTGCCTCCACCGGCACCGGGATCCCGTCCACGTACGCCACCCGCGCGCCGAGCGTGGCCGGCACCCTCGCCCCCGGCAGGATCCCGCCCACCAGGTTGAGCGGGTCGGCCCCGGAGAGCTCCACCCGCTCGCCGCCACCGGGCGTGCGCCGCACCGCGCGCAGCGACTCGACCGCCGCGGGCAGCGCGTACTGCTCCCCCGAGAGCCCGGCCACGAAGCGCCCGCCGCGGATCTCACCGCGCGCCTCCAGCGCCCGGTAGACGGGGAGGAGCTCCCGCCACGGCGGAGCCAGCGGTTCGCGCCCGAGGAGGTCGCGGAAGACCACGCCCCACCGGGCCAGGAGCTGACGGGCCACCGGCTCGAGATGGGACGGCTCCGTTGCGCCCTCGGGGCGCGGGGGGCGCAGGAGCGCCCATCGGCCGCCGCCCTGTCCCGGGCGCCGGGGCCGGTGGCGCGGCGGAGGGTCGAGGAGCCCGCGCAGGCCGGCGAAGCCGTCGCAGGTGACGAGCCCGGCGGAGACCAGTTCCCAGAGCGCGCCCTCCGCCTCGCCGGGAAGCCTCCCGGTCATGGCGGCGATGTCGGGGAGGAAGCAGGCCCCGCATCGCGCCAGAAGATCTACGAGCGCGCGTGCCGAGGCGCCGAGCGGCGGCGGATCGCCCTTCGCCGCCGAGAGGAGCCAGGGAAGGTCGGCGCGCAGCGCCAGCGTCACCGGAGCGTGGCGGGTGGGCGCGGCCCGTCGGCGCACCTTCTCCTCCGGATCGGCGGTGACGGCGAGCCTTCCCCAGGCCACCTCCCCGGAGAGGCAGAGCGCGTCGAGGAGCCCCGGCTCGTAGCCGGCCACGCGCGAAGGCAGGATCTGCCGCTCCCAGGCCCCGGCCGCGGCGTGGAATCCCTGCAGCTGCCCCACCACGTCGGCGAGCCCGCGCGCGCCGTGGAGCCGCACCCCCGGCGCGGCATGCTGCCAGCGGAGCAGGAAGCGCACCAGGTCGGCGCCGGAGACCGGCTCGATCTCGCGCCGCAGCCGGCCCAGCGTGAGCCGGTGGATGCGGGCGAGCAGGCCCCGGTCGCACCAGTCTTCGCCAGGCTCGCCGCCGGGGAGGAAGGAGCCGCGGAGCACGACTCCCTCCGACTCGAGCCGGTGGAGCGCCGCGACGACCAGCGGCTTGGGCAGGCCGAGCCTCCCCGCCAGCGCCGGAGCGGTGACCGGCCCGGCCCGCGCCAGGAAGCCGCGCAGCGCCCGCGCCGCCGCCTCGTCGGGGGAGGCGGGGACGTCCTCGCCGGCGAGCCCCGCGAGCGGAGGGTCGAGCGGCGAGGCGTCGATGCCCGGCTCGGCGCGGAGCACCCGCCAGGCCTGGGCCCGCTCGGCCGCCACCCAGGCTTCCCTTCCCCCGATCCGGGCGCGCGCGGCGCGGCCGGACGCCGCGAGCGCGTCGAGGAATCCCCGCCAGGGCTCCCCCTCCGCCGCCGGCAGGAAGCCCACGTCGAGGAGCAGGTCGTGCAGCTCGTCGGCGTCGCGCGGCTCGGGTCGCGCCTGATCGATCACCTCGCGGATCGCCTCCGGGTCGAGCGCGCCCATCCCCGTCGCCTCGGTGGCGGGCAGCGAGCGGCGCAGCACCACCGCGCGGGCCCTCCGCTCCTCGAGGGGCGCGTCGTCGAGGAAGGCCCAGGGCTTCGCCCCCAGGATCTCATGGGCGAACGGCGAGGGTTCGGCGAGGTCGCGGGCCACGAGACGGACCTCTCCCGCCTCGATCCTCCGCAGCAGGCGCTCGAGCCCCGGCGCGTCCATGGCCTCGGTCAGGCAGTCGCGGAGCGCCTCGGCCACGAGCGGGTGGTCGGGCGGCTCGATCGGCCCCGCGTGCTGGTCGGCGTTGTCCTGGCAGGCCACCGCCATGGGGAAGACCGCGGCGAGCAGGTCGTCCGCGCGCATTCGGGCGATGGGGGGCGGCACCTTGCGCCCGCCCAGCACGCGGGGCAGCGCCAGCGCCCGGGTGGCGTCCCAGCGCCAGCGGATGGGGAACATGGGGGACTGGAGCGCGGCCTGGGTGAGCACCTCCACGACCCGCTCCGACGAGAGCATCTCGAAGATCGAGGCCAGCGGGAAGGAGTGCTGTGGCCCGAGCGAGAGCAGCACCCCGTCGTCGTTGGCGGCGGCCTGCAGCTCGAAGTCGAAGGCCCGGCAGAAGCGCTTGCGGAGCGCCAGCCCCAGCGCCCGGTTCTGCCGGGCGCCGAACGGCGCGTGCAGGACGAGCTGCATCCCCCCTGCCTCGTCGAAGAAGCGCTCGGCGACCAGAGTCTCCTGGGTGGGGAGCACCGAGAGCACGCCGCGCCCGGCGGCGAGGTAGTCCACCGCCTGCCGCGCGCCGGCCTCCGGCATCGCCCCCTCGGCCACGAGCCACGCGATGGCCCCGTCCCGGTCGGCGAGGCGCGGCTCGATCTCCGCCCGCAGCCGCGACACCTCCGCCGACAGGGCCCCGCTCCGACCCGGTGCCTCGCCGTTCCAGAAGGGGATGCCCGGGGCCGCGCCGCCCGCGTCCTCGACCCGGACCACGCCGGACTCGATGCGCCGGATGCGCCAGGCGGTGTTGCCGAGCAGGAACACGTCGCCGGCCATGCTCTCGACGGCGTAGTCCTCGTCCAGCTGGCCGACCACCACGCCCTCGGGCTCGGCGACCACCTGGTACTGGGCGTTGTCGGGGATGGCGCCGCCGCCGGTGAGCGCGGCGATCCGCGCCCCGCGCCGGCCGCGGACGACGTGGTTCACCTGGTCCCGGTGGAGGAGCGCGCCCGAGCGCCCCCGGCGCGTGGCCACCCCCTCCGAGAGCATCCCCACGATGGCGTCGAACTCGGCACGGGGAAGATCGCGGTACGGCCAGGCACGGCGAAACAGCGCGAAGAGGTCGTCCTCGCCGAGGGGGCGCGAGGCCGCCTCGGCCACGATCTGCTGCGACAGCACGTCGCGCGGCCAGGGCGGGGGAGCGACGGTCTCGAGCCGTCCGGCCTGGAGGCCGCGGACGAGCGCCGCGCACTCGAGGAGCTCGTCGCGGCTCATGGGGAAGAAGCGGGCCTTCGGCGTCGCGCCCCTCCAGTGGCCGGAGCGTCCGGCTCGCTGCAGCGCCACGTGCAGCGCGCCGGGGCTTCCGAGCTGGGCCACCAGATCCACGGTGCCGATGTCGATGCCCAGCTCCAGCGAGGCGGTGGCGACGATGGCCTTGAGCGTCCCCGCCTTGAGCCGATCCTCGGCGTCGAGCCGCCGCGCCCGGGAGAGGCTCCCGTGGTGGGCGGCCACCAGCCCCTCGCCGAGCCTCTCGGAGAGGGCGTGGGCGGCTCGCTCGGCCATCTTGCGGGTGTTCACGAAGACGAGCGTGGTCCGGTTCTCGCGGGAGAGCTCCGCGAGCCGGTCGTAGGTCTCGGCCCACTGCTCCTTCGAGGCCACCGAGGAGAGCTCGTCCCTCGGGATCTCCACGCCCAGGTCGAGGACGCGGCCCCGCCCCACCTCGACCACCGCGCACTCCGCCGTCCCGTGCCGGACCCGACCGGCCCCCACCAGGAAGCGGGCAATCTCCTCGACCGGGCTCACGGTCGCCGAGAGCCCGATGCGCTGCGGCCTCCGGGTGCAGAGCGCCTCGAGCCGCTCGAGCGAGAGCGCGAGGTGGCTGCCCCGCTTGTCGCGGGCCACCGCGTGGATCTCGTCCACGATCACCTTGCGGACCGTGGCGAGCGACCGCCGCCCCTTCTCGCTCGTGAGGAGGAGGTAGAGCGACTCGGGCGTGGTGACGAGGACGTGGGGCGGCCGCCGCATCATGGCCTGGCGGCGCGAGGAGGGCGTGTCGCCGGTGCGGACCTCGGCCCGGATGGCCGGGGGGCGAAGGCCCGCCGCGCGGGCCTCCTCCCGCAGCGCGAGGAGCGGCTCGCGCAGGTTCTTCTCGATGTCGTTCGAGAGCGCCTTGAGGGGCGAGACGTAGAGGATGCGGGTCTCGTCGGGAAGCTCGCCGTCGAGCCCCTCGCGGAAGAGCGAGTCGAGACCGGAGAGGAAGGCGGCGAAGGTCTTGCCAGAGCCGGTGGGCGCGGAGAGGAGCACGTCCCTGCCCGCCTGGATCTCCGGCCAGCCCGCCGCCTGGGGCTCGGTGGGGGAGCCGAAGCGGGACTCGAACCAGTCCGAGACCAGCGGGTGGAAGCCGGGGAGCACCCCGTTCATCTACCGCGGGAGGCGTCCGGGCGCACCTTGCGCCGGTCGCAGCACGAAACCCGGTGGAGCGTCTCGCCGAACGTCCGTTCCGCGGCCCATGCGGCCAGCTGGGGCGTAAGGAAACGCTGCATTGACAGGTATTTTGGGAGATTCGCGTTCCGTGAAGCGGTCGTCGCGGGAATGCCCCTGTCGCTTCGCCAGGGGCTCATGCGTGCCCTTCAGGAATTCCTGGCGAGGTTCGAGATCACCCGGTGAATGGACGCGGTGGCGAGGATCCTCGCGCGTTCCAGGAGGCCCGAAGATCACGTGAGACAGTATTTTCATGAACAACGACACACTTCTCGAGGCCCGCTCCTTCCACTCCCGGCTCATCGACCTCCTCCGGGTCGAGTTCGTCTCGCTGGGCGCCTTCCTCGAGGCCCTGGCCGAATTCGACCGGCAAAAGCTCTTCCGCACCCTCGGCCACGCGGACCTCTTCGCGTATCTCCACAGGGGGTTGAAGCTCTCCCGCGCCGCGGCTCATCACCGGCGCGCCGCCGCCTGGCTCGTCCAGCGATTCCCCGAGGTGCTGGAACCGATCCGCGAAGGGAAGCTGTGCTTCACCACCGCGTCGGTGCTGGCCTCGGTTGCGACGGAGGAGAACCTGACCGCGGTGCTTCCGCGATTCTACGGCCTCTCCAAGCAGGAGGCGCTGGAACTGGCGGCGGAGTTGAGGCCCCGGACGGTGGTCCCGACGAGGACTGTGGTCACCCGTGTGCAACCGTCGCGGCCGGTGGGCCCGGCCGCGGACGTGAACCAGCCGGATCCGGAAATTCGCCCAGGCGAACTTTGGGCGCCCCGGACGGGGGTGGATCGAACGAAGGTGGAGCGGACGGTCGTCGAGCCGATGACCGCCGCGTCGAGCCGGATGCACGTCACGGTCTCGCGGGAGTTCCTGGCTCTCTTGAAGAAGGCAAAGGCGGGGGACTCCCACCGGAGGCCAGGAGCGAGCGACGAGGAAGTGCTCACGGCGGCGCTGCACTTGCTCATCGAGAAGCAGGCGAAGAGGAAGGCCTGCGTGCCGGCCAGGGTGAAGCGGGAGGTCGTGAAGCGGGACGGTGGGAGGTGCCAATGGCCCGTGGCCTCGGGGGGCGTCTGCGGCTCGACGGTGCGGCTGGAGGTGGACCACGTGGTCCCGCGCGGGAAGGGCGGACCGTCGACGGTCGAGAACTGCAGATTGCTCTGCAAGGGGCACAACCTCGAGGCAGCTCGCCAGGCCTACGGCGACGCGCACATGGGCTTATTCACCAGCGGTGTACTCAAGGACGGCGCCCCCCTGGCGCGGGAGGACGTCGCGCCTTACGGGGCGGGTCGCCGGTCGCTGCCTGGCGACCGCCACAATCCGATCGCGCCCACGCCCGCCGCCGGGGTAGGTTGCCCGCCATGCTCTGGAAGGAAACCGCCGCGGTCCGGCTCCTCAGCCTGCGGATCCCGCTCCTCCTCTTCGTCGGCCCCCGGGTCCTCGAGCTCGACGACGACGGCGCGGCCGTGGGGGTGCCGCTCGGCTGGCGCACGAGGAACCACGTGGGGTCGATGTACGTGGGGGTGATGGCCGCCGCCGCGGACCTGGCCAGCGGGATGAACGCCTTCTCGCTCATCCGCTCCCGGTACCGGAGGGTCGTGCCGGTCTTCAAGTACGCCAGCATGGAGTTCCTGAAGCGCGCCGACGGCTACACGGTCTTCCGCACCCGGCAGGGCCGGCGCATCGCCGAGGCCATGGAGGAGACCGTTCGCACCGGGCAGCGGGTCACGCTCCCGGTGGAGGTGGTGGCGACCGTGCCGGACCGCTACGGGGACGAGCCGGTGGCCCGGTTCACCATGGGACTGTCGGTGAAGGAGCGGAAGGGGTAGCCACGGCGGCGCCGGCCGCGGCGCCTCCGATGCGGACCGGCGACGCGTCCGGGAAGGCGTGGCAACCCCGGGTGCGCAGCCGTGCGATGGCCTCGCCCAGCCCGCCCCCCAGCGCGGATCCGGCCGGAGCGCGGCAGAACGGGCAGGCGTGGACGGCGCCCTCCGCGTCCACGAACAGGTACCGGTCCCCCGCCCCGAAGCAGCCCACCGTTCGCTGGCTCCGCGCCGGGAACTCGACGAGGGGGAGGTACGAGGCCCCGGCGCTGGAGGTCCGGGCGAACCGCAGCAGGAGCTCCACCTGCTCCGGCCGGAGGGAGACGTCCTGGCCGGCCCAGCGACCGACTGCGCGAGGCTCGAGGATCCGCAGGAATCCCGCCCCGAGATCCCGGCCCAGCCGGGCCACGCGCTCCAGGTCGTCGGTCGTGGTCTCGCGCGTCGCCGTGAACGAGAGCCCCACGACCAGCCCGGCCTCGGCTGCGGCCCGCGCGCCCCCGACCACACGCTCGAACGTCCCCTTCACTCCCCGGAATGCATCGTGGCGGGCCGGGTCCCAGTGGTCGAGGCTGACCAGGGTCCCGACGACGCCTGCCTCCCGCAGCCGACCGGCGGAACGCGGGTCGAGGCCGACGCCGCTCGTCAGCACCCAGACGTCCACCCGGGGTCCGAGGGCGCGGGCCACCGCCTCGACCGCGTCGGGTCGCAGCATCGGCTCGCCGCCGGTCAGCTCCAGGTGACAGACCCCGAGCCCGCAGAGCGCCTCGGCGATCCCGACGATCTCTCCGACTGGCAGCGCCTCCTCGGCGCGAAGCAGGTCCCAGTCGGAGCAGTGCTGGCATCGCAGGGGGCAGCGGCGTGTCACCGCCAGGATCGCCAGGTGCAGCGGCGGCGGGCCGGGCCGGGTGGGCGAGATGCGTTCGAGCTCCCCCTCGAGAAACCGGTCCAGGGCCGGGGAGGGCCAGCCCGGGATCGTCGGGTCGAGGAAGGCGCGTCCCCCGGCGCGGACCCATCGTGCCGGGAGCGGGAAGCCCCTGCGCCGCTCGACGGAGAAGGCCAGTTCGCGGGCCGCCAGGGCCGCCGAAACCGGGCCCCGGTCCCGGAGGGCGAGGCGCGCCGCGCGCAGTGCGGTTGCGCCCCGGGCCGCCCAGACCGGGGGGCCCCACACCATCGGGGATCGGACCGGAGGGTTCACGGGACCGCCGCCACCGGCCTGGACATGACCTCCAGGGTCCGGCGGTAGAGCTCCACCGAGAAGAGCGAGAGGCTGCCCGGATCGTCGCGCAGCGTGTAGAGGGTGCCCACCGAGAGCTCGGACTGGGGTGGCGTGTGGACGCGGTAGTAGCCGGAGGTGTGGAGGAAGGCGTCGCGGACCAGGCCGGGCGCCGGGGGCGGGATCTCGAACGCCAGGTCGGCCCGCTCGCCCCGGACGGCGAGCACCTGGTAGTTCCCGTCGGTTGCCCAGAGCTGGCGGCGGACGTCCTCGCCGTCCAGCTGCACCGCCCGCGTCGGCGCGAACCGCCGGCTCGGGGGATCGGCCGCCGCGACGGGCGCGAGGGCGACCCGGTCGGCGACGAGGAACCCGACCCCGCCGCTCAGCCGGACCCGGGTCGACGGGGCACTCGTCACCGGGAGTGGAACGGCGAACCGGCGGAGGGATGCAGGCCCCACCGTCGGCACCACGGCGACCCGTTCCCAGCTCCCGTTCCGCTCCACCTCGACGCGCAGATCAACCCCCTCGCGCTCGCGCCAGGCCAGGGAGAACGCGCGCGACTCGGGCCGGTCCTCCTCGTCGAGGTACGTCTCGAGCTCCTCGCCCAGCAGCGCGAAGAAGCGACCGAAGACCACGTCCAGCCAGGGGGTGTTCCCGGCGTCGAGCTCGAGCGCCATCGGGCCTCCGCCCGGCGGCGTGGGGAAGGTCAGGACCAGCCCCTCGCGCACCGGCGGGGACGGGCGGCGGGAAACCTCGTCGAGGTCGGTCTGCCAGGCCTGGCCGTCGGCGTCGCGGAGCAGCGGAAGGACGTCGCGTCCCTCGAGATCGGTGGCCGAGAGCGGGGGCCTGGAGTCTCCGACGAGGAGCAGCCGGGCGTCGTGGGTGGCCAGGGTCCGCCGTCCCGGGGCCCTGTCGACCAGGACGAGCTCGGCGAGGTCGGTGAACTGCGTCTCCCGGGCCTCGTTGGAGAGGATGACCTTCGGGCGGGCCCCGAGCGCCGGCAGGGGCAGGAGGTCGTCCCGCTGGGTGGCCCGGGAGGTCGCGCCGGAGTAGGCCTCCCCCACGAAGCGGAGACCGTCGCCGCCGTCCACGTAGACGAACGGGCAGGAGGTCTTGGTCGTCGCCACGACCACGGCCGCGATCCCTGCCACCAGGAGGAGCGTCCCCAGGACGATGCCGGTGACCAGGAAGGCCGTGCGCCAGCCATCGAGCGACCGGACCTCCACCTGGGTGACCTCCCGGAGGTCCAGGGTGACGACGTTCGGCTCTCCCTCCGGAGCGTCGACCAGGATCCCGGTGACCGTGGGGAGATCGACCTTCCTCACGTCGATGGTGACGGGCGCGCCGCCGTCCTTGGGATGCACGCGGATGCGCGTCGACCCGTCCACGACCTCTCCGGTCTCGATCTCCTTGAGGGGGACGACGGACCAGGAATGGCAGGCCGAGGAGAAGGCCAGGAGGGTGGCGACGGCGACGAGACGGAACCAGACGGGTCGGTTCGAGGAGGAACGGCACGGCATGGTGGCCTCCGGGGAAGGAAGGCGAACGGGCGCCTCGCGTCTTCCAGACCGTCCTCGGAGCCCCCTGTGACATCATCCGCCTCCGGGAAGCGGGCGGCATGGTGCTTCGGGGAGAGCCCGTACGGGGAGTCACCAGGAGGGCGTGACCGTGTTCACGGGGGGTTGAGGGAGTCGACCGGGGAGGTCGACGTTGCGTTCTTGCGCGGGCATTGCGCCGGCTGAAGCCGGCGCCGTCAGCGGAACGCGCCGATCCCCGTGACCGCCTCGCCGATCACCAGCATGTGCATCTCGTGGGTCCCCTCGTAGGTGTAGACGCTCTCGAGGTTCGCCATGTGGCGCATGATCGGGTACTCGCCGAGGATGCCGCTCGCGCCCAGGATGGTCCGGGCCCGCGCGCAGATCTCCCGGGCCACAGAGACGTTGTTCATCTTGGCCATGGAGATCTGGGCCGGCGTCACCGTGCCGACGTCCTTGCGCCGGGCCACGTGGAGCGCCAGCAGCTGCCCCTTGGCCAGCTCGGTCACCATCCAGGCGAGCTTCTCCTGGGTGAGCTGGAATCCGGCGATGGGGCGGTCGAACTGGACGCGGGACCTGGCGTGATCGAGCGCGCACTGGTAGCAGGCCTCGGCCGCGCCGAGCACCCCCCAGGCGATGCCGAAGCGGGCCTGGTTGAGGCAAGAGAGCGGCCCCTTCAGGCTCTTCACTCCGGGCAAAAGGCTCCGCTCCTCGTCCACCAGCACGTCGTCGAGGACCAGCTCGGAGGTCACCGACGCCCGCAGCGACCACTTCCCCTTCATCTCCGGCGCCGTGAAGCCGGGAGTCCCCTTCTCGACCAGGAACCCCCGGATGCCATCGTCGGTGCGGGCCCACACCACCGCCACGTCGGCCACCGAGCCGTTCGTGATCCACATCTTGGAGCCGTTCAAGCGCCAGCGGCCCCCCTCGCGGACGGCCCGGGTGCGCATGCCGGATGGGTTCGACCCGAAGTCGGGCTCGGTGAGGCCGAAGCAGCCGATGGCCTCGCCGGAGGCGAGGAGCGGAAGCCAGTGGTCCTTCTGCGCGTCCGACCCGTAGGCGAAGATCGGGTACATGACGAGCGAGCCCTGCACCGAGGCGAAGCTGCGCAGCGCCGAGTCGCCCCGCTCCAGCTCGTACATGAGCAGGCCGTAGGCCGCGCTGGAAAGCCCGGCGCAGCCGTAGCGCGCGGGGAGGGTGGGGCCGAGGAACCCCAGCTCCCCCATGGGGCGCACCAGCGCCGAGGGGAAGGTCTGGTCCTGCGCGTGGCGCTCGATCACCGGGAGCACCCGCTCGTTGACGAACTGGCGGGCCTGGGCCTGGACCATCCGCTCCTCGTCGGTGAGGAGCTCGCGGACCTCCAGGAAGTCGGTCATCTGGCTCGAGCCGCTCATCCGCCCTCCACCTCCCGGTCGGGTGAGAGCCCGGATCTCACGTTTCCGAGCAACGCCAGGAGCCGCGGCCCCACGTCCCGCTTGAGCAACTCGGGCTCGAGCTGGAAGGCCGCGCCGGAGACCCCCACCACGATGGGGCCGGCTCCGTCCGGCAAGAGGAGCGGCGCCGCCACCGCGTTGATCTCGCGCCGCCAGTCGCCCAGGCCGAAGCAGAAGCCGTGCGCGTCGAAGTCGCGGAAGGCCTGCTCCATGCGCTTCCGGTTCACCGGCCAGTCGGCCGGGCGGGCCACCCGCATGGCCTCGAGGATGCGCTTGCGCTCCGGTGCGGGGAGCGACGAGACCCAGGCCCGCCCCAGCGAGGTGGTGGCCACCGGGACGCGGGAGCCGATGTCGATGACGAAGGAGGCGCTGTTCCAGTAGGTGTCCACCACCTGCATGGAGAGCCGGTCGTTCACCGCCAGGTGGACCGAGGCCTTGGTGTACTGGGAGAGCTCCTGCAGGAAGGGGCGGGCCACGCGCCGCACGTCCATCTGCCCCAGGGCCGCGAAGCCCAGGCCGATGGCGGCGCTGCCCAGCGCGTACTTGCTGGTGGACTCGGAGGCCCGCAGGTACCCGAGCCGGGTCAGCGTGTAGGCCAGGCGGGAGACGGTGGGCTTGGCGAGCCCGGTGCGCCGGGCGATCTCCTGGTTGGCGAGCCAGCGGTCGCGCGGGCCGAAGCAGCGCAGCACCTCCAGCCCGCGCGAGAGCGCGGTCACGAACTTCCGGTCCGAGGGGGACCTGCGCTTCGCCGCGGCCACGCCGGCACCCTAGCAGAACGCGCGACCCACGTGCTACGGTGCGGCACCTCGTTTCGTACCGCGAAACCCCGTGCGCGCCCTCCTCTGCAAGGAATTCGGTCCGGTCCCGGGCCTCCAGGTCGCCGAGGTCCCCGACCCGGTTGCCGGCGACGGTGAGGTGCTGGTCCGCGTCGAGGCGGCCGGCCTCAACTACCCGGACGGCCTCATGGTCCAGGGCAAGTACCAGGTCCGGCCGCCGCTCCCCTTCGTGCCCGGCATGGAGCTGGCCGGGGTGGTCGATGCGGTCGGCAAGGGGGTGGACGCCTTCGCCCCCGGTGACCCGGTCATGGCCACCACCGGCACCGGCGCCTTCGCCGAGCGCTGCGCGGTCCCCGTCGAGCAGGTCCTCCCGCGCCCCGCCTCGCTCCCCGCCGACGTGGCGGCCGCCGCGCTGCTCACGTACGGCACCACCCTCCACGCCCTCGAGGACCGGGCCCGGCTCCGCCCCGGCGAGACGCTGCTCGTCCTCGGCGCCGCCGGTGGAGTGGGCACCGCCGCGGTGGGGATCGGCAAGATCCTCGGGGCCCGGGTCATCGCCGGCGCCTCGTCGCCGGAGCGGCTGGAGCTGTGCCGGCGGCTCGGGGCCGACCTCACCGTGGACTACGCCGCCGAGGATCTCCGGGAGCGGGTCAAGGCCCTCACCCAGGGGCGCGGCGTGGACGTGGTCTACGACCCGGTGGGCGGCGCCCTCTCCGAGGCGGCGCTGCGCTCCACCGGCTGGGGCGGCCGCTTCCTGGTGGTGGGCTTCGCCACCGGCGAGATCCCGCGCATCCCCCTCAACCTGGTCTTGCTCAACGCCCGCTCCATCCTGGGCGTCTACTGGGGCGACTGGTCGCGCCGCGAGCCGCGCAAGTCCGCCGACGCCCTCTCCCGCATCGCCGCCTGGATCTGCGAGAAGCGCCTGTCACCCGTGGTGACGGCCCGCCTGGGCCTGGCCGAGGTCCCGGCCGCCCTCGAGGACCTGCTCTCCCGCCGGGCCCACGGCAAGCTCGTGGTCCTGCCCGGCAAGCCGTGACCCTCTCCGAGCTCATCGGCCGGCCGGTCCCCTTCGCCGAGTTCCTGGGGATCCAGATCGTCGGGAACGAGCCCGGGAACGCCCGGCTCGAGCTGGCGCTGCGCCCCGAGCTCATGAACAGCTTCCACGACGCCCACGGGGGCGTGGTGATGGCGCTCGCCGACGTGGCGCTGGCCGTGGCGGCCATCACCCGGGACGGCTCGGCCCGGGGGGCCATCACCGTGGACCTGTCGGTGAGCTTCCTCGGCCCCGGCAAGGGGACGCTGCGGGCCGAGGCGCGCTGCCTGCGGGCCGGAAGGTCGCTGGCCTTCTCGGAGGGGGAGATCCTCGACGCCAGGGGAAACCTGGTCGCGAAGGCGCTGGGGACCTTCAAGCTGCGGCGTTGACGAGCCGCCCCCCGCGCAGCTCCGGCACCACCGGCGTGTGGTCCTTCCGCGCCGCCCACTCCACGTCCTCCCGGAGCCCGCGCGCGATCATCATCCGCCCCACCCGGCTCAGGGACAGGCAGTCGAGCGCCTGGCTCCCATCGTGGAGGATGAGGGCCGCCAGCGCCGTGTCGGAGAGCTCGATCCCCGCGTCTCGCCGGGTGAACAGCGAGACCAGGTGGCCGGCGCCGTAGAAGTCCTCCAGGTTGAAGGAGTCCACCGATCCGGAGCAGACGACGAGCACGGTCTCCCCCCGGGACGTCCGGCAGACGTGCTCGACCACCGCCGCCCCGTTGGAGAGCGCGGCGGTGAAGACCCGGGTCGCACCGGCGGCCTTGTGGATGGCCACCGTGCCGTTCGTCGTGGAGTAGACGAGCGCCCGTCCGTGGAGCGGCTCCTGGATGAGCGCCATGGGGGTGGGGTGGGCGAAGCCGGGGAGGGTCTCGGCGCCGTACTCCCCGGCCAGCACGAAGGACCCGGCCGGAAGCCCCGCCGCGACGGCCCGCGCGGCGTCGCCGTCCAGGGTGGGGATCACCGCGGTGGCCCCGTGGGAGAGCGCCGCGGCGATGCTGGTGGTGGCGAAGAGCACGTCGAGGACCACCACCACCTTTCCCGGCAGGCGCTGCCCGTCGAGCTCCTCCTTCTTCACGAGGACGTGGAGCTTCATCCCAGGCCGTGGATGCGCCGGCGGTCGAGGGCTCGGCTGGCCTGGGTGCCGAGGATCCGCACCATGTGGATGAGCGGGGCGAAGCGGGGGTCGCTGGTGTGGCCGTCCCGGTAGCGCCGGTAGATCTGCTGGACGATGACGGCCAGCTTGAAGAGGGCGAACACGTAGTGGAAGAGCACGTCGTCCACGGCCCTCCCCGACCGCTCCCCGTAGCGTTCCAGCACCTCGCGCCGCGAGAGCCCGCCCGGCAGGTGGGTGGGGCCGAAGGCGCTGGCCCGCAGGGGCTCCGGGTCGTCCGGGTCGGTCCAGTAGCCGAGCGCCGTGCCCAGGTCCATGAGCGGGTCGCCGATGGTGGCCATCTCCCAGTCGAGCACCGCCACCACCCGCGACGGGTCGACGGGGTCGAGGACCACGTTGTCGTACTTGTAGTCGTTGTGGACCAGGGTCACGCCGCTCTCCGCCGGCATGTGGGCCGCGGCCCAGGCCGCCGCCGCCTCGATCTCCGGCACCTCGTCGGTCCTGGCCGCGAAGTAGCGCTCGGTCCAGCCCTTCACCTGCCGTGCAACGTAGCCGGCCGGCTTCCCCAGCGCGGCCAGCGGGGTGCCCGCGACCGGGACCGCGTGGAGGTCCACCAGGTTGTCCACCAGCGCGGTGGAGGTGGCGCGCAGGACCCCGGGGGTGAGCGAGAGGCCCGCGCTCGATCCGTCGCCGCGCAGGATGAGCCCCTGCACCCGCTCCATGAGGTAGAAGCGGGCGCCCAGGACGGATTCGTCGTCGCAGAAGGCCAGCGGACGGGGGGCGCGCGCGTAGACCCCTCGCAGCGCCGAGAGCAGGTTCCACTCCCGGGCCATGTCGTGGGCGCTCTTCACCCTGGCGCCGAAGGGGGCCCGCCGGAGCACCGCCTCGTGGTCGCCGATGGCCACCAGGTAGGTGAGGTTGGAGTGCCCCTTGCGGAACTGCCGGGCCAGGATGGGCCCCTCCGACCCCGGGAAGGCCTGGACCAGCCAGGGGCGGATGCGCTCCGGGTCGAAGCGCTCCTCCTCCCGGACCTCGTCGGCCTCGTCGAGGCGCGGTGGGGGCCCCTCGCTCACGCGTCGCCCCGTGCCTTGGCGTACCCGGCCAGGATGCGCTTGGCCACGCTCGCGATGTGCACCTCGTCGGCGCCGTCGTAGATGCGCCCGGCCCGCTCGTGGGCGAACCAGAAGGCCAGCGGCGTGTCGTCGGTCATGCCCAGCGCGCCCAGGGCCTGGATGGCCCGGTCGAGGACCCGCTGCAGGGTGCGGGCCACGGTGAACTTGATGATGGAGATCTCCTGGCGGGCCGCCGGCGCCCCCTCCCGCTCGATCTTCCACGCGGCGTGGAGGACGAGCAGGCGGGCCTGGTCGATCTCGGCGCGGCTCTCGGCGATCCACTGCTGGACCATCTGCCGGCTGCCCAGCAGGTCGCCGGGCGCGAGCTGCCGGGTGGAGGCGTGGGTGCAGAGGATGTCGAAGGCACGCTCGCAGATGCCGATCCAGCGCATGCAGTGGTGGATGCGCCCGGGCCCGAGCCGGTGCTGGGCCAGCACGAAGCCGCCGCCCTCCGGGCCGAGCAGGTTGGCGAGCGGGACGCGGGCCCCGTGGTACATGACCTCGCCGTGGCTCTGCCAGTCGGAGCCGCGGTGCCCCATCACCGAGATGTTGCCGACCAGCTCGAAGCCCGGCGTCCCGGTGGGCACGATGATCATGCTGGCGCGCTTGTAGGGATCCTTCTCGGCGGGGTTGGTCACCGCCATGCACACCGCGAAGGCTGCGCCGTCGGCCGAGGAAGCGAACCACTTGTGGCCGCGGATGACGTACTCCCCGCCGTCCTTCAGGGCGCTGGTCCCCATCCAGACCGGGTTCGACCCGGCGAACTCCGGCTCGGTCATGGTGAAGCAGCTGCGGATCTCGCCGCGGGAGAGCGGCCCGAGCCAGCGCTCCTTCTGCTCCCCGGTGCCGTGCTCGAGGATGAGCTCCATGTTGCCGATGTCCGGCGCCTGCACGTTGAAGCAGTAGTGGCCGAGCGGGCTCTTCCCCAGCTCCTCGGAGAGGTGGGCGAACTCGGTGAGCGGCAGGTGGGCGCCGCCGTATTCGGGAGGCATGTGGGCGGCGAAGAGGCCCGTCTCCCGCGCCTTCTCCCGCACCCGGCGCAGCTCGGGCAGGATGGCCGCGAACCCGCCGTGCCGGAAGCGCTGCTCGAGCGGGTGGACCTCCCTGCGCATGAACTCGCGGACCAGCCCCTGGAAGCTCTTCACCCGCTCCGACGTCGAGAAGTCCATGGGGTTCTCCGCTCAGTAGGAGGTGGCGCCGCCGTCCACCACCAGGCACTGCCCGGTGACGTGGCGGGAGGCCTCGCTGGCCAGGAAGGCCACCGCGCCCTTCAGGTCCTCGTCCCCGCCCAGCCTCCCGAGGGGAGTGGCGGCGAGCACCATGTCTCCGATGACGCCGAGCAGGGCGTGGGTCATCTTGGTGGGGAAGAAGCCGGGGCAGACGGCGTTCACGTTGATGCCGTGCCTGCCCCATTCCACCGCGAGTGCGCGGGTCAGGTTCACCGCGGCGCCCTTGCTGGCGTTGTAGGCGATGGTGTTCATGCCGGGCGGGTTGCCCCCGAGCCCCGACACCGAGGCCACGTTCACGATCTTCCCGGAGCGGCGCGGGATCATGAAGCGGCGCCCCACCTCCTGGGAGAGGAAGAACATGGCGTCGACGTTGAGCCGCATCACCTTGTCCCAGGCCTCGGCCGGGTGATCCTCGGCGGGCGCGCCCCAGGTGGTGCCGGCGTTGTTGACCAGGATGTCCACGGTCCCGAAGCGGGCCGCCACCGCGTCCACGGTGCCGGGGATGTTCTCGCGCCTTCCCAGATCGACCGGGACGGCCATGGCCTCCACGCCCAGTGCGGCCAGGTGCTTCACCGCCAGGTCCAGCTCGGCGGCCTTGCGGGCGGTGAGGGCCACCCGCGCACCCAGCTCGCCGAGGGCCTCGGCCGCCTGCAGCCCCAGGCCGCGGGAGCCGCCGGTCACGAGGGCCACCTTTCCCGAGAGGTCGAGCAGTTTCTTGAGGCTCATCGGGGGGGTCTCCTCCGGGTAGGCGCTGGGTTTCGAGAAGGGCTATTCTCCACCGCTGCGAGGCCCGGGATCCTGGCACCGCCGCCTTGCCAGCGTCAACAGCCTCGTGTTACGGGGTGGTTCTCGGTTACGCTAGTCGGACCATTGTTTCGCAGAGCGAAACGACGATCGGGGCCGCCGGACCCCCGATGGAGGGCCCATGGACCTCACCTTCACAGAGGAGGAGCGGCGCTTCCGCGACGAGGTGCGGGCCTTCCTGGACGAGAGCCTCCCCGCCGCCATGCGCCACACGGTGCTGGAGGGGCTGCACATCCCGCCGGAGGACACGGTGGAGTGGCAGCGCATCCTCTTCCGCAAGGGCTGGGGCGGGCCCAACTGGCCGGCCGCGTTCGGCGGCACCGGCTGGGACCCGGTGCGGCAGTTCATCTTCGAGGAGGAGTGCGCCGCCGCCGGCACCCCGCGCCTGCTCCCCTTCGGCCTCAAGATGGTCGGGCCGGTGATCCAGCGCTTCGGCAACGCCGCCCAGCACGCCCGCTTCCTGCCCCGCATCCTCTCCGGCGAGGACTGGTGGTGCCAGGGCTACTCCGAGCCCGAGTCGGGCTCCGACCTGGCCTCGCTGCGGACGCTGGCCGTCCGGCAGGGGGACCAATATCTGGTATCCGGCCAGAAGACCTGGATCACGCTGGCCCAGCACGCCGACTGGATCTTCTGCCTGGTCCGCACCGACCGCACCGGCAAGGCCCAGGCCGGCATCTCCTTCCTGCTCATCGACATGAAGTCACCAGGAGTGGAGGTCCGCCCCATCACCATGCTCGACGGCGGCCACGAGGTGAACGAGGTCTGGTTCGAGGACGTCGAGGTGCCGGTGGAGAACCTGGTGGGAGAGGAGAACAAGGGCTGGACCTACGCCAAGTTCCTCCTCGGCCACGAGCGGGCCAACATCGCCGGCATCGGCGGGTCGAAGCGCGAGCTCATCCGGCTGAAGCGCATCGCCGCGGAGGAGCGCAAGCACGGCCGCCCGCTCTCCGAGGACCCGCTCTTCGCGGCGCGCCTGGCCCAGGTGGAGATCGACCTCATGGCCCTCGAGATCACCAACCTCCGGGTGCTCTCCGCCGAGGCCGAGAAGCGGGCCCCCGGGCCGGAGGCCTCGCTGCTCAAGATCAAGGGCACCGAGATCCAGCAGGCCCTGACCGAGCTCATGGTCCAGGCCGTGGGGCCCTACGCGCTGCCCTTCCGGATCGAGGCCCTCTCCGACGGGTTCGCCGGGCCCCCGGTGGGGCCGGAGTACGCGGCGCCGCTGGCCGCCACCTACTGCAACATGCGCAAGGCCTCGATCTACGGCGGCTCGAACGAGATCCAGAAGAACATCATCACCCAGATGATCCTGGGGCTCTAGGGGCCGACGCCATGCACTTCAACCTCACCGACGAGCAGCGCGCCCTCTCCGACATGGTCCAGCGCTTCCTTTCGCAGGAGTACGCCTTCGACGCGCGCAGGAAGATCCTGCGGTCCCCCGAGGGGTGGAGCCGGGAGATCTGGGGAAAGCTGGGCGAGATGGGGCTCATGGCCCTGCAAGTTCCCGAGGAGCAGGGCGGGATGGCGCCGGCCACGGTGGAGACCCTCCTCACCATGGGTGCAATGGGGAAGGCGCTGGTCGTCGAGCCCTACCTCTCCTCCGCCGTCATCGGGACCGCGCTGGTGCGCGGGCTCGGGACCCCGGCCCAGCGCGACGCGCTGCTCCCCGCCATGGCCACCGGCGAACGCATCGCCGTCCCGGCCCACGGCGAGGCCGGCTCCCGCCACGACCTCTCCCGCGTCGCCACCACGGCGCGCCGGGGCGGGTCCGGTTGGATCCTCGACGGGCGGAAGGCGGTGGTGCTCCACGCGCCCGCCGCCGACCTGCTCCTCGTCACCGCCCGCACCTCCGGCGCCGGGGACGCAGAGACCGGCCTCTCGGTCCTCGTGGTCCCCGCGGCTGCACCAGGGGTGAAGCTCATCCCCTACCCGACCATCGACGGGCAGCGCGGCGCCGACGTCGTCCTCTCCGGGGTGGAGCTCCCCGCCGATGCGCTGCTGGGGCAGGAGGGGCAGGCCTACGAGGGGATCTCGGCGGCATTCGACCTGGGCGTGGCCGCCCTCTGCGCCGAGGCGGTCGGGGTGCTGCAGGCCACCCTCGACGCCACCACCGAGTACACCCGCACCCGCAAGCAGTTCGGGGTTCCCATCGCCCGCTTCCAGGCCCTGCAGCACCGCATGGCCGACATGCTCATGCACGTCGAGCAGGCCCGCTCGATGAGCTACCTGGCCGCCATGCACGCCTCCTCGGCCGACCCGAGGGAACGGCGCCGGATGGTCTCGGCGGCCAAGGTCACGGTGGGTCAGGCCTGCCGCTACGTGGGGCAGCAGGCGGTCCAGCTCCACGGCGGCATGGGCGTCACCGACGAGGTCGCGGTGAGCCACTGCTTCAAGCGGCTCTTCGCCATCGAGCTGTCGCTCGGCGACACCGAGCACCACCTGGAGCGCTTCATCACGGAGAGCAAATGAGCCAGGCCCACTACACGACGCGCGGCGCGGTGGCGGTCATCACCCTCGACAACCCCCCGGTGAACGGGCTGGGGTGGGAGCTGCGGAGCGGGCTGGTGGCCGGCCTGGACCGGGCCGCCGCCGATCCGGCGGTGAAGGCGGTGGTCATCACCGGCGCCGGGAAGGCCTTCTCGGGCGGCGCAGACATCAAGGAGTTCAACTCGCCGAAGGTCTTGGCCGAGCCCAACCTCCACACCTGCATCCGGGTCGTCGAGCAGAGCCCCAAGCCGGTGATCGCCGCCATCCACACCGTGTGCATGGGCGGAGGCCTCGAGCTCTCGCTGGGCTGCCACTACCGGGTGGCCTCGCCAGGCGCCCAGATCGCGCTCCCCGAGGTGAAGCTCGGGCTCCTGCCCGGGGCCGGCGGCACGCAGCGGCTGCCGCGGGTGGTGGGCGTGGAGGTGGCGGCCAACATGATCGCATCCGGGACCCCGGTGCCCTCGGAGAAGCTCGCCGGGACGAAGCTCTTCGACGCCATCATCGAGGGGGACCTCCTCGACGGCGCCGTGGCCTTCGCCGAGAAGGTCGCCGACATCCGTCCCCTGCCGCTGGTGCGGAACATCCCGTTGATGGATTCTCGCGCGTCCGGCTTCCTGGCCTTCGCCCGCAACACCGTGACCGCGATGGCCAAGGACTACCCCGCACCCCGGAAGTGCGTGGATGCGGTCGAGGTGGCGGCCACCAAGCCCTTCGAGGAGGGGCTCATCTGGGAGCGGGAGGCGTTCGTGGCCCTCATGCAGACGCCCGAGTCGCGAGCGCTGCGCCACGCCTTCTTCGCCGAGCGGGCCGCCTCCAAGATCCCCGACGTCCCGGAGGGCACGCCCACGAGGCCCATCAAGTCGGCGGCCATCATCGGCGCCGGCACCATGGGCGGCGGCATCGCCATGAACTTCGCCAACGCCGGGATCCCGGTGACGGTGCTCGAGGTGAAGGAGGAGGCCCTGGCGAAGGGGCTCTCCGTCATCCGCAAGAACTACGAGGGCACGGCCAAGAAGGGGAAGATCACCCAGGCCCAGGTGGAGGAGCGCATGGCGCTCATCCGCCCCACCATGGACTACGCGGCGCTCGGCCAGGCCGACATCGTCATCGAGGCGGTCTTCGAGGACATGGCGGTGAAGGAGGCCGTCTTCAGGAAGCTCGACGAGGTGATGAAGCCGGGCGCCATCCTGGCCAGCAACACCTCCACGCTCGACGTCGACAAGATCGCCTCCTTCACGAAGCGTCCGCAGGACGTCATCGGGACCCACTTCTTCAGCCCGGCCAACGTGATGAAGCTGCTGGAGATCGTGCGGGGCGAGGCCACGGGCAAGGACGTGCTGGCCACGGTGATGGGGCTCTCCAAGAAGCTCAAGAAGACCGGCGTGGTCTCCGGCGTCTGCGACGGCTTCATCGGCAACCGCATGCTGCACGGCTACCTGAACCAGTGCCTGTCCCTGCTGGCCGAGGGTGCGCTGCCGCAGCAGGTGGACAGGGCGCTGGAGAAGTTCGGCTTCGTGATGGGTCCGTTCCGGGTCTCCGACCTGGCCGGCAACGACATCGGCTGGTACATCCGCAAGCGCCACTACGCCGAGCATCCCGACGCGCCGCGCCAGATCATCGCCGACAAGGTCTGCGAGCTGGGGCGCTTCGGGCAGAAGACCGGCTCGGGCTGGTACCGGTACGAGGCGGGCAAGCGCGACGCCATCCCCGACCCGGTGGTCGAGGAGATCATCGTGGCCGGCTCGAAGGAGATGGGCATCGTCCGCCGCAAGATCTCGAACGAGGAGATCGTGGAGCGCTGCGTCTTCGCGCTGGTCAACGAGGGGGCGCGCATCCTCGAGGAGGGCATCGCGCTCCGGGCCTCCGACGTCGACATGGTCTACCTCACCGGCTACGGCTTCCCGGTCTTCCGCGGAGGCCCCATGCGCTACGCCGACGAGGTGGGGGTCTACAACGTGGTCCGCTCCATGGCCCGCTACGCGGCGCTCCCCGACGCCGACCAGAAGTTCTGGAAGCCGGCCGCGCTGCTCGCCCGGCTCGCCGCCGAGGGCAAGTCCTTCACGTCTTGAACGGAGATCGCCATGTCCGACGCCGTCATCGTCTCCACCGCCCGAACCGGCCTCGCCAAGTCGTGGCGGGGAGCCCTCAACATGACCCACGGCGCCACCCTGGGCGGCCACGTGGTCAAGGCCGCGGTGGAGCGCGCCCGCATCGACCCCGCCGAGGTGGAGGACGTGATCATCGGCTGCGGGCTGCCCGAGGGCACCACCGGCGGCAACGTGGCGCGGCAGATCGCGCTGCGGGCCGGACTCCCGGTCACCACCGCGGGTCACACGGTGAACCGATTCTGCTCGTCCGGGCTGCAGTCCATCGCCATGGCCGCCCACCGGGTCATCGTCGACAAGGTGCCGGTGCTGGTGGCCGGCGGCATCGAGCAGATCTCCTGCGTCCAGCAGGAGCTGAACCAGCACATGTTCGCCGACCCCTGGCTCGTCGAGAGCAAGCCGGCCATCTACATGAACATGCTGGAGACCGCCGAGGTGGTGGCCAAGCGCTACGGGATCCCGCGCGAGAAGCAGGACGAGTACGGGGTGCGCAGCCAGGCGCTTGCCGCCGCCGCCCAGGCCGAGGGAAAGTTCAAGGACGAGATCGTCCCCTTCAAGACGGTGATGGGGGTGGGCGACAAGGCCACCGGGCGCCTCTCCATGAAGGAGGTCACCCTCGACGCAGACGAGGGCATCCGCGCCGATACGACCTACGAGGGCGTGGCGAAGATCAAGCCGGTCGTCCCCGGTGGCACCATCGCCGCCGGAAACGCCAGCCAGTTCTCCGACGGGGCCTCGGCCGTGGTGGTCATGGACGCGAAGCTGGCCGGGAAGAAGGGGCTCGCGCCGCTGGGCATCTTCCGCGGCTTCGCGGTGGCCGGCTGCGAGCCGGACGAGATGGGCATCGGCCCGGTCTTCGCGGTGCCGCGGCTCCTCGAGCGCGCCGGCGTGAAGATGGCCGACGTCGGGCTCTGGGAGCTCAACGAGGCCTTCGCGGTGCAGGTCATCTACTGCCGCGACCGGCTGGGCATCCCCGACGATCGACTGAACGTGAACGGCGGCGCCATCGCCGTGGGGCACCCCTACGGGATGTCCGGCGCGCGGCTGGTGGGGCACGCCCTCATCGAGGGGAAGCGGCGCGGCGTGAAGCTCGTGGTGGTCACCATGTGCATCGGCGGCGGGATGGGCGCGGCGGGGCTCTTCGAGGTCGCCTGACCGGGGCCGGGGCCACTCGTGCTCGACGCCTACCTCCACGACGGGCTGCGCACCCCCTTCGGCCGCCACGCCGGGGCGCTCGCCCCGGTACGGCCCGACGACCTGGCCGCCGGCGTGATGCGGGCGCTCCTGGCCCGCTCGCCCTGGAGGCCGGAGGAGCTCGAGGACGTCTACCTGGGATGCACCAACCAGGCCGGCGAGGACTCCCGCAACGTGGCCCGCCACGCGGCGCTGCTGGCGGGGATCCCGGCCACCATCCCCGCCCAGACCCTCAACCGGCTCTGCGCCAGCGGCCTCGCGGCCGTCGTCGAGGCGGCGCGCGCTATCACCGTGGGTGACGGTGACCTGTACCTGGCCGGCGGGGTGGAGAGCATGAGCCGGGCCCCCTTCGCCATGGCCAAGGCCGAGACCCCGTACTCCCGGGAGGCCCGGGTCTTCGACACCACGCTCGGCGCCCGCTTCCCCAATCCACGCCTGGTGAAGCTGTACGGCTCGGACAGCATGCCCGAGACCGGGGACAACGTGGCGCGGGAGCAGGGCGTCTCACGCGAGGAGTGCGACCGCTTCGCGCTGCGGTCGCAGGAGCGCTGCGAGAGGGCCCGGGCCACGGGATTCCTGGCCGGGGAGATCGCGCCGGTGGAGGTGCCCGGCCCCGGCAAGGGAACGACGGTGGTGCGCGAGGACGAGCACCCCCGCCCCAAGACGACGCTCGAGGCGCTCTCGCGCCTCCCGCCCCTCTTCACGGGCGGCGTGGTCACCGCGGGGAACGCCTCCGGCGTGAACGACGGCGCCGCCGCGCTGCTCGTCGGCTCGCGCGCCGCCGGCGAGCGGGCCGGGGTCCGGCCGATGGCGCGGATCCTCTCCTCCGCCGCGGTGGGGGTGGAGCCGCGGGTGATGGGGATCGGCCCGGCCTTCGCCATCCCCAAGGCCCTCTCCCGCGCCGGCCTCACGCTGGCGCAGATGGACGTCATCGAGGTGAACGAGGCCTTCGCGAGCCAGGTGCTGGCCTGCCTCGCGATCCTCGGCCTCCCCTTCGACGACCCGCGCGTGAACCCGAACGGCGGGGCCATCGCGCTCGGCCACCCGCTCGGTGCGTCCGGGGCGCGGCTGGCGCTGACCGCGGCCCGCGAGCTCCGGCGGCGCGGGGGCGGGCGCGCGGTGGTGAGCCTGTGCATCGGGGTGGGGCAGGGACTGGCGATGGTCATGGAGGCAGACTGATGTCCTCGAACGTGAAGACGACCACCGCCGACCGGGTGGTGGAGATCGAGATCCACCGGCCGGAGAAGAAGAACGCCCTCACCGGCGAGATGTACGACGCCATGTCGGCCGCCTTCGACCGGGCCGACGCGGACCCGTCGGTCCACGTGATCTTCCTGCACGGCCAGGCCGACTGCTTCACCGCGGGGAACGACCTCGCCGACTTCCTCTCGGCCGGGCGCGGCGAGGGGGTGGCCTCGCCCGCGGCCAACTTCCTCGCGGCGATCCGCACCGCCCGGAAGCCCGTCGTCGCCGCGGTGGGGGGCGTGGCGGTGGGCATCGGCACGACCATGCTGCTCCACTTCGAGCTGGTCTTCGCCGCGCCCCACTCCCGCTTCCAGATGCCCTTCGTGCCGCTGGGGCTGGCGCCGGAGGGCGGGTCGAGCCTGCTGCTCCCCATGCTGGCCGGATACCAGCGCGCCGCCGAGCTGCTGCTGCTCGGCCGCCCCTTCGGCGCCGAAAAGGCGATGGCCGCCGGGCTCGTGAACGACGTGATCCCGGCGGAGCGGCTGCTCACCCACGCGCGGGAGGCGGCGCTCGCCGTGGCCGCGCTGCCGGTGGAGTCGGTGCGCATCACCAAGGAGCTGCTCCGGCGGCCGCACGCCCGGGCCCTGGAGGAGCGCATGGCCGAGGAGCTGCGCATCTTCGGGGAGCGGCTGCACTCCCCGGAGGCCAAGGCGGCGATGGGGGCCTTCTTCGAGAGGAAGAAGGCATAGGGCGATCCGGCGACCGCTCCTGGTAACCCCAAGGAGGGGTTCAACTGGCTGAACCGCGACACGGATGTCGTGTTTCGTCCGGGTGAAACTCGCCCGCTGACGTGCGCGAATTCGTTCTCAATTCATTTCACATTCGTTTCATATAGAAAACAAAAAGATAACTAGTTCAGATAATTGACGCCAATCATTTCATTCCTTATTTCATGTCATGTATGACGGCGGCCAGGGAACTCCTCACCATCCTCGGGACGAAGGGCCCATCAGGCCCGGCCGCACTTCGCGCCGAGCTCGGGGTCTCTCCGAAGGTGCTCGCAGAGCTCGTCCATGAGGCCGGCGACGAGGTCTTCCGCATCGGAAGGACGCGCGCCATTCAGTACGCAAGGACCCGGGCCATCGAGGGGCTCGGACGCACGCTGCCCGTGTTCCGCGTCGACGAGGCGGGCACCGTGGCTTCGGACGGCACGCTCCGGATGCTCTGGGGCCACCGGACCTTCTGGGACCGCGGCGGATCGGGCACTCTCTTCGAAGGGCTGCCCCCTGCCCTCGTGGACATGGCGCCGCAGGGGTTCATCGGACGGTCCTTTCCCATCCGGTTCCCGGAACTCCGCCTTCCGTCGAGCATCTCCGACTGGTCGGACGATCACCGGCTCGTCGCGCTGGCCACCCGGGGCGACGACTGCGTGGGGGATCTCGTCGTTGGCGACGAGTCCCTGCGGCGCTTCGTGAGCCGGAGCCCCGTGGAGGTCGATCAGCGCGACTTCCCCTCCCTGGCGATCGGTTCGGCATCCGAGGCGGTGGGCTCATCCGCCGGCGGGGAACGCCCCAAGTTCGGCGCGTTCTCCGGAGGCCGGCACGTGCTCGTGAAGTACGCACCGCCAGGCGACGGCGGCGCCGTCCGCCGCTGGCGAGACCTGCTCTGGTGCGAGTGGAAGGCCCTCCAGACGGTGGCCGCGGCGGGCCGGCCGGCGTCCCGCGCGCGGCTCATGGGCGTGGACGGATGGAGGTTCCTCGAGGTCGAGCGATTCGACCGCTTGGGCGCCCGTGGCCGGCGCGCCGTCCTCTCCCTGGCTGCGCTCGACGTCGAGCACCTGGGCGCTCCCCGCACCTGGACGGAGGCGGCCAGGCTCCTGGAAGCGAAGCCCTTCTCCCTTCCGGCGCAGGACGCGGCCCACGTTCGATGGCTCGACCTCTTCGGACAGCTCGTCGGCAACACCGACCGTCACTTCGGGAACCTCGGGTTCCTGCCGGCGCCCGACGGCACGCTGCGCGTCGCGCCGTCCTACGACATGCTCCCCATGATCCTGGCGCCCTCGGGCGACGTCGTGACGCCCCGCTCCTTCGAGCCGGCGGCGCCGGTCGGGGGTTCCGTGGACGTCTGGCGCGACGCCGCGCGCTGGGCGGAGGGGTTCTGGCGCGAGGTGACGGCCTGCGACGAGCTGGAAGGCGATGTGCGCGCCTTCGCGGGGCGAGCAGCCGACGCGATCGCCGCGATGGGGCGCCGGCTGGGTCCGGGCTGACGCCCGCCCCCCTACACCCGCTCCTGGAACTCCTTGCCGAGCAGCCCCTCCGGCCGCGCCAGCAGAACGACCACGATCAGGATGAACGCCAGCGAGGTCTTGAACTCGAGCGATACGTAGGCCCCACCCAGGCTCTCGGCCACGCCCAGGATGAGCCCGCCCAGCACCGCGCCGGGGAGGCTGTTCAAGCCCCCCAGGACGGCGGCTGCGAGCCCCTTGAACATGGCGTCGAGCATGAAGAATGGATCGAGCAGGAGGACCGGCGCGAGGAAGACACCCGCCACCACGGCGAGCGCGGCGGCCACACCCCACGCGAAGGCCAGCACGCCGCGGGTGGGGATGCCCAGCGTCTGGGCCGCCTGGAGGTTCTCGGAGGTGGCCCGCATGGCCAGGCCGAGCCGGGTCTTCTGGGTGATGAGGTAGAGGATGAGGCTCGCCGCCGCCGCCGCGGCGAGCGTTCCCAGCGAGAGCTCCGAGACGTAGACCAGGCCGACCTTCCACACCTTGGTGTCGGAGAGCGGGAAGGGAAGCCGGTCGGGCTCCGCGCCCCAGCGGTAAACGGTGAGTCCTTGCAGGATGAGCGCCAGGCCGAGCGTGAGGATCACCTGGCCGAGGTGGTTCGCCCCCTTCCGCTGCGCAGGCACGAGCGCTCCGAAGTAGAAGACCACCGCGATCACCGAACCGGCCAGGACGGCCATCGCAAAGGCCATCCAGAAGGGCAGGCCGCTGGTGATCATCGAGAAGGCGATGAAGGTCCCCACCGTGGCGATGTCGGCGTGGGCGAAGTTGAGCACCCGGGTGGATCGGTAGATGAGGACGAGCCCCAGCGCCACCAGCGCGTAGAGGCTCCCCGCGGAGAGGCCGGCCAGCAGGTACTGGAGGAATCGCTCCATGTGCACCTACCGGAAGGGCCAGAGACGGAAGTAGAGACGGGTCTTGAGCCACATCCCGGAGAGGCCGAGGGGCTCGAAGATGAGCACCGCGAGGATGGCGACCCCGAAGAGAACCGGCACCGCCCAGCGAAGCCCGCCGAAGAGGGCTGGCACCAGGACCACGAAGGCCGCCCCGAAGACCGAGCCCTCGATGGAGGCCAGCCCCCCCACGATCACCGCGACGAAGAAGTTCATCGACTCGGAGATGTTGAAGGCCTGCGGCTCCAGGTGCCCGAGGTACTGGGCCATGAGCGCCCCGCTCACCCCCGTGTAGAAGGAGGAGACGGCGAAGGCGAGCAGCTTGTAGCGCGAGAGGTTCACCCCCATCGACTCGGCGGCGATGTCGCTGTCGCGAACCGCGACGAAGGCCCGTCCCACGTAGGAGGAGATGAGGTTGTAGCCGGCCCCGGTGAACAGCAGGAAGATGCCGTAGTAGACCAGGTAGACCCAGACGTCCCGGGACATGCCGAAGGGCGGCTGGAGCGCCGGGATGGAGAGGCCCGCGCGCCCGCCGGAGAGCAACTCCACGTTGGCGAAGATCTGGTAGGTCGCCGTGCCGAAGCCCAGGGTGGCGATGGCCAGGTAGGGCCCCTTGAGGCGCAAGGACGGGAAGCCCACCAGCCATCCGGCCAGGCCCGCCGCCGCTCCGGAGGCGGCCAGCGCGACCGAGAAGGGCACCCCGGCGATGCGCAGGTGGCCGAAGGCGTAGGCCCCGATGGCCAGGAAGCCGGCCTGGCCGAAGGAGATGAGGCCGGAGTATCCGATGAGCAGGTTCTGGCCCAGGACACCCACCGCCAGCAGCCAGATCATGCTGGCGCGGGAGAGCCAGGCCCGCGGCCCCCACCAGGGAAGCAGCGCCAGCGCCACCAGCAGCAGGATGAGCAGCGTCCTGCCCAGCGGCTTACGGGCGAAGCGGAGTTCCTCCCGGTAGGTCTCGACGAGATCCATGCGTCAGCCCCGGTACAGCGACTCGATGAGCTCTGCGTAGCGGACTTCCAGGTTGCGCCTCTTCACCTTCTTGGTGGGCGTCACGTCCCCCTCCTCCTCGTAGAAGCGGCGGGGAAGCAGCGCGAACTTCTTGATCGACTCGAC
Organism: uncultured delta proteobacterium; assembly: GCA_963828255.1. GTDB lineage: Bacteria > Myxococcota > Myxococcia > Myxococcales > Anaeromyxobacteraceae > CAIOAK01. The sequence continues at coordinate 131,732 of CAWHDZ010000031.1, forward strand.
CTGGGAGAGCGTCCGGTTCACCTGGTCCACCTCCTGGGCGATGAGCTTCTGGATCTCCGGCGCCTGGGTGAGCTCGGCGAAGGTGGCGAAGGGAAGACGGTTGTCCTGGGCGAACTTGGTGACGTTGTCCTCGTCGATGAGGACCAGCGCCACCACGAACTTGCGCCGGTCCCCGATGACGATGGCGTCCTGGATGTAGGAGCTGAACTTGAGCTTGTTCTCCAGGTACGCCGGGGCGATGTTCTTTCCACCCGCGGTGATGATGAGGTCCTTCTTGCGGTCGATGATCTGGAGCCGGCCATCCACCCATTTGCCCACGTCACCGGTGTGCAGCCAGCCCTCCGGATCGACGGTCCGGGCGGTCTGCTCCGGGTCCTTGAAGTAGCCCTTGAAGACGTGGGGGCCGCGGGTGAGGATCTCGCCGTCCTCGGCCAGCGTGACCTCGACACCCGGCAGCGGCTCGCCCACCGTGCCCACCAGCGGCCGGTCGGGGCGGTTCACCGCGATGACGCCGGTGGACTCCGTCATCCCGTAGCCCTCGACGAGCGGGATCCCCAGCGCCTGGAAGTAGCCGAAGAGCTCGGGCGAGGCCGGGGCCGCGCCGCTGAAGGCGAGGCGGGCCCGGTCGAAGCCGATGCGCCGCTTGAGCGGCTCGAAGACGGTCCAGTAGGTGAGGAAGCGGGCCAGGCGCAACCCGGCCGGCACCGGCCCCTTGCCGCGGGCCTCCTCCCAGCGGCGCCCCACCTTCACGGCGAGGCGATAGAGGACGCGCTTCAGCAAGGTGGCGTCGGCCATCCGGAGCTCGATGGTCGAGGCCAGCTTCTCCCAGATGCGCGGCACGCTGGCGAAGTAGGTCGGGGAGACCTCGCGCAGGTTCTGGAAGAGCGTGTCCAGGCTCTCCACGAAGTTCACGATGAAGCCCACCTGCAGGTGCAGGAGGAGCGAGCCCAGGTTCTCGTAGATGTGGGCCAGCGGCAGGTAGGAGATGACGTCGTCGTCCCGCCGGGCCCCGTAGGCCTGGACCAGCGCCTGCGACATGAAGAGGGAGCTGCCGTGGGAGAGCATGGCGCCCTTGGGATTCCCGGTGGTGCCGGAGGTGTAGATGATCATCGCCGTGTCCTCCGGCGCGACCCCGGCCAGCACCCGGTCGAGCCGTCCGGGCTCGGCGGCGCGCAGCGCGTCCCCCTCCTTCTCGAAGTCCTCGTGGAGGACCACGCGGGGGTCCTTGAAGCCCCACAGCCCCTTGGCGTCCCAGACCACCATCCGCTCGACCTTGGTCTGCGGCAGGATGGGCAGCACCTTCTCGAGCTGCTCCTCGTTCTCCACGAAGATCACCCGGGCCTCGGAGTGATCGAGGAGGTAGAGGACCTGCTCGGGCGACGAGGTCGGGTAGACGCCGGTGGTGGCCCCGCCCGCGGCCATGATGCCGAGCGAGGTGTAGAGCCACTCCGGGCGGTTCTCGCCCAGGACCGCCACGTTCTCCTGGTGGCGCAGCCCGAAGGCGGCGAGGCTGGCCGCCACCTTGCGGACGTTCTCGGCGTACTCGTTCCAGGTGACCCGGTGCCAGATGCCCAGCGCCTTGTAGCGCATGGCCACGGCGTCGCCGCTGCGGGTAGCCTGGTCGAAGAGCAGGCCAGGGAGGCTGCGGACGGTGCTCACCAGCGTCTCCTCTTCCGGTAGAGCCGGAAGCTCTTGCCCTCGGTGGCGTCGGCGCCGCCGATGCCCAGGTAGACGTCGCGGACGTCGGGGTGCTCGGAGAGCTCCTGCGGCGTTCCGGTGATGACGATGCGCCCGGTCTCGAGGATCGCCGCGCGGTTGGAGATTCGAAGGGCCATCCGGGCGTTCTGCTCCACGAGCAGGATGGTGGTGCCGGCCTGGCTGATCTGGACCAGCGCGTCGAAGACGATCTTCGACATCTCCGGCGTGAGCCCGAGCGAGGGCTCGTCGAGGAGCAGCAACCGCGGCCGGCGCAGGAGCGAGCGCCCGATGGCCAGCATCTGCTGCTCGCCGCCGGAGAGGGTGTCGGCCTGCTGCTGCATCCTCTCCCGCAGCCGCGGGAAGAGGACGTGAACCCGCTCCAGATCCTCGCGGGCCTGCTTGCGGGGCTTGCCCCACATGCCCAGCTCGAGGTTCTCGGAGACGGTCAGCTCGCGGAAGAGGCCGCGGTCCTCGGCCACGAAGACCACGCCCGCGTCGGCCACGTCCTCCGGCTGCTGCCGCTCGATGCGCTGGCCGTCGAGCCGGATGGTGCCCTTCTTGGGCTGGTCGCGCAGGAGGCCGGCGATGGACTTGAGGAGCGTGGTCTTGCCGGCGCCGTTGGGCCCCAGCACCGCGAAGATCTCCCGCTCGCGGAGCTCGAGCGACACGCCGGAGAGCGCGTAGATGCGGTCGTGGTAGAGGGTCTCGATGGAGGAGACCGCCAGCACGGGGGGCGCCGGGGACTCGGTCACTGGTCCCCCAGGTAGGCGCGGATGACGCCGGGGTGGCGCTGCACCTCCGCGGGCGGGCCCTCGGTGAGCTTGAGCCCCCGGTCGAGCACCACCATGCGCTCGCAGAGGCGGGAGGCGACGCGGAGGTCGTGCTCGACGAGGAGCACGGTGACGTGGAAGCGCCCGCGGATCTCGTGGATCCAGTAGGAGACCTCCTCCTTCTCCTCGGCGGTGAGCCCGGAGACCGGCTCGTCGAGGAGCAGCAGGCGCGGCTCGGTGCAGAGCGCCCGCCCCATCTCGACCCGCTTCTGCACGCCGTAGGCGCAGCCGCCCACGCGGGAGTCACGCCAGGCCTCCAGGTCGAGGAACTCGATGATCTCCTCCACCTTGGCCCGGTGCCGGATCTCCTCGCCGCGCATCCGCGCCGCCGCGGCCAGGATGTTCTTCTTGAAGTGGAGGTGGCGCCCGAGCATCAGGTTGTCGAGCACCGTCATGTGCAGGAAGAGGCGCAGGTTCTGGAAGGTGCGCGCCACGCCGCGCGCGGTGACGCGGTCGGGGGAGAGGCCGAGCAGGCTCTCCCCCCCGAGCGCGATGCTGCCCGAAGTGGGGCGGTAGAGGCCGGTGACGCAGTTGAAGAGCGAGGTCTTCCCCGAGCCGTTCGGCCCGATGACCGCGAGCGTCTCCCCCTCGGCGATGGACAGGTCGATCCCGCCCAGCGCCGTGATTCCACCGAACTTCAGAGTGAGGTCGCGGACCTCGAGCAGCGATTCCCCCACCGACCGTTTCCTAGAAGAGCGGCTTGAAGGTCTGCCAGGGGGTGATCTGGTTCGGCGTGGCGTCGGTGGCCTTCCCGGCGCGCATGAGGCGGACGGCGTTCAGCCCGTGGTGGCGGTCCGGGCCGAAGGTGACGCCGGGCACGAGCCCTTCCTCGGTGTAGTCCTTGATGGTCGCCATGGCGGCCAGGAACTTCTCGCGGGTGAGGTCCTTGCCGGCACGCTTGAGCCCCTCGACCAGGATGAGGACGTTGGCCGCGCCCTGCACGCAGAAGCCCTCGCGCCCCTTCAGCTTGGGGTCGTTCTTGATGACGATCTCGATGACCTTGTCTGCGGCGGCCTCGCCGCGGAGCGCCAGCGCCGAGTCGTAGTAGGCGCCTTCCCAGAGGTCGCCGAGGAGCCGGAACATGGTGTCGCGATCGTAGAGGGTGAAGGAGGCGAAGATCTTCGGACGGTAGCCGACCTTGGCCATCTCCTTGATGAGGCCGGCCGCGTGGGTGGCGGTGGAGTAGATGAGCACCGCCTCCGCGCCCGACTCCTTCATCTTGAGAGCCTGGGTGCCCAGTTCACGGTCGGTGACCTCGTAGAAGACCTCGCCCACGATGGCGATGCCGGGGTTCTTGGCGACGCCGCGCTTGGCGCCGTCCAGTCCCTGCTTGCCGTAGTCGTCGTTCTGGCCGAAGAAGCCCAGCTTCTTCACCTTCTCGAGCTTGGCGGCCTGCCCGACCAGGAACTCGGCCTCGTCGGCGTAGTCCGGGTAGACCTGGAACACCGTGCGGACCTTCTCCCGGGGCTGCTTGGCGAAGACCTGCACGTTGCCGAGCGGGTAGATGAGCGGCAGGCCGGCCTCGGCCACCAGGTCCTTGTTGGCGTTCAGGACCGCCGTGCCCACGGTGCCGATCACCGCGAAGACCGAGTCCTTCATCTCGTTGAAGTTTGCCACCGCGCGCCCCGGGTTGTAGCCGTCGTCCTTGAGGACGATCTTGAGCTTGCGGCCGTGGATGCCGCCCTGGGCGTTGACGTGGGTCGCGTAGGCCTCCGAGGCCATCGCGATGGTTCCCCATGCGGCGGCCGGGCCGGAGAGCGGGCCGGTGATGCCGATGGTGATCTCGGTGTCGGTGACTCCGGGCACGGCGGCCGCGCGGGCCTCGCCGACGCCGAGGAGGAGGGAGAGGAATGCTGCCGAGAGGATCCGGAGCGCCATGGGCACCTCCACTGCTGTGGGTTCGAGTGTCACGCCGTCCGGGCGGGTGGGCGGCGAGCGGAGACCTTATAACTGCAAGACGTTCCGGAGCATTGCGCACTGCGTCGCGGCACGTCGTTCCGCGGTGCGGAATGACCTCGCTCAGAGGCGCGCGGCCACCCGCGTGCCCTGGTCGATGGCCCGCCGGGCGTCGAGCTCGGCGGCCACGTCCGCGCCTCCCACGAGGTGGACCCGGACGCCGGCCGCCTGCAGGGGGGCCTGCAGGTCGCGCAGCGGCTCCTGCCCGGTGCAGAGCACCACGCTGTCCACCTCGAGCAGCCGGGTCTTCCGCGGCTCCTTTCCGAAGCCGATGGTGAGCCCCCGGTCGTCGATGCGGTCGTAGCTCACCCCGCCGAGCATCTCCACCTTGCGGGCCTTGAGCGCCGCCCGGTGGATCCAGCCGGTGGTCTTCCCCAGGCCCGCTCCGGGCTTGGCGGCCTTTCGCTGGAGCAGGATCACCTCCCGCGCCGGGGCGGGCGGGCGTGGCGTGGTGAGCCCTCCGCGCGCCGTCTCCGGGTCGGCCACTCCCCACTCGGCCATCCAGGCCTGGAGGTCGGGGCCGTGGCCTCCGTGGACCAGGAACCCGGCGACGTCGAAGCCGATGCCGCCCGCCCCCACGATCGCCACGCGCCTCCCCACCGGCTTCCCGTGCGCCAGGACGTCGACGTAGGAGAGCACCATCGGATGATCCTGGCCGGGGATGCGCGGGTCGCGCGGGACCACGCCCGTGGCCAGCACCACCTCGTCGTAGCCTCCGGCGACGAGCGCGCCGGCCCCCACCCGCTGGCCCAGGTGGAGCCGCACACCCGTCACCTCGATGCGCCTCCTGAAGTAGCGCAGGGTCTCGGCGAACTCCTCCTTGCCGGGGATGCGCCGCGCCATGTTGAACTGGCCGCCGATCTCCGCGGCGGCGTCGAAGAGGTCCACCGCGTGCCCCCGCTCGGCGAGCAGCGTGGCGCAGGCGAGCCCGGCCGGCCCGGCGCCGACGACGGCCACCTTCTTCCGGGTCGCGGCCGGTTCCCAGTCGAGCTCGGTCTCGTGGCAGGCGCGCGGGTTCACCAGGCAGGTGCAGGTCTTCCGCTGGAAGACGTGGTCCAGGCAGGCCTGGTTGCAGGCGATGCAGGTGTTGATCTCGTCGGCGCGGCCCGCCGCGGCCTTGGCGACGAGCGCCGGGTCGGCGAGGAAGGGGCGGGCCATCGAGACCATGTCGGCGTCGCCGTCGGCCAGCACCCGCTCGGCCACCTCCGGTGTGTTGATGCGGTTCGTGGTGCAGACCGGGATGCCCACCAGCCCCCGGAGCTTGCGGGTGACCCAGGTGAAGGCGGCGCGCGGCACCGAGGTGGCGATGGTGGGCACCCGGGCCTCGTGCCAGCCGATTCCGGTGTTGAGGATGGTGACCCCGGCCGCCGAAAGCGCCCTCGCCAGCGCCACCACCTCGTCCCAGGTGCTCCCGTCGGGGACCAGGTCCAGCATGGAGAGGCGGAAGATCACGATGAAGTCGCGCCCCACCGCCTCGCGGAGCCGGGAGACGATCTCCACCGGCAGGCGCATGCGGTTCTCCGGGCTCCCGCCCCAGCGGTCGGTGCGCCGGTTGGTGCGGGGGGCCAGGAACTCGTTCACGAAGTACCCCTCCGAGCCCATCACCTCGACCCCGTCGTAGCCGGCCTCGCGGGCCAGCGCCCCGCAGCGGGCGAAGGCACGGATCTGCCGCTCCACGCCGGCCGCCGACAGTTCACGTGGGGTGAATGGGTTGATGGGCGCCTTGATGCGCGAGGGGGCCACCGTGAATGGGTGGTAGCCGTAGCGGCCACCGTGCAGGATCTGCAGCGCGATCTTGCCCCCCTCGGCGTGGACGGCGTCGGTGATGGTGCGGTGGGAGCGGGCCGCGCCGTGGGTGGCGAGCCGCGAGCCCAGCGGGGTGAGCCAGCCCTCCACGTTGGGGGCGAAGCCGCCCGTCACCATGAGTCCCACCCCGCCGCGGGCCCGCTCGGCGAAGTAGGCGGCCAGCCGCGGGAAGTCCCGGGCCCGGTCCTCCAGCCCGGTGTGCATGGAGCCCATGAGCACCCGGTTGGCGAGCCGGGTGAATCCGAGGTCGAGCGGGGCGAGGAGGTGGGGGTAGGGGCTCGGGACGGGCATGGTGGGCCATCCTCGGCTAGACTCCCGGGGCCATGCAACCACTCCGCTCCCTCCTCCTGGCCACCCTGCTCGCCGCTCCCGCGCTCGCCGGCGCCGCCGGCCCGGACTGGATCTCCGACGACTGGCCGAAGGCCCTCGCCGAGGCCAGGGCCCGCAAGGTCCCGGTCTTCGTCGACACCTGGGCCCCCTGGTGAAAGACGTGCAACTTCATGCGCGCCACGGTCCTGCGTGACCCGGCGCTCGTGAAGATGGCCGGGCGGTTCGTCTGGCTCGACATCGACACCGAGAAGGAAGCCAACGCCGGGTTCCTCGAGAAGTTCCCCATCGAGGTCTGGCCCACGTTCCTGGTCATCGACCCGGTCACCGAGAAGCCGGTGCTCAAGTGGCTGGGCACCGCCACGGCGGAGGACCTGACCCGGCTCCTCGCCGACGGTGAACGTGCGGTGAAGGGCGGGGCCGGGGAGGGCGCGGATGCGCTGCTCGCCCGGGGCGACCGCGAGAACGCCGCCGGGCGCACCGCCGAGGCGGTCCTGCTCTGGGAGAAGGCGCTCGCCGCGGGTGGGCCGAAGTGGCCGCGCCGGGCGCGGACGCTCGAGTCGCTGGTCATCGGGTTCCAGTCGGCCGGCGAGCCGCGCCGCTGCGCCGAGGCGGCGCTGGCCGAGGCTCCCGGAATGGTGCGCGGACAGTCCTTCGCCAACGTGGTGTCGCTGGGGCTTGCCTGCGCCAACGATGCCGACGCCCCCTGGGCGAAGGCGGCCGCGGCGGGGCTCGAGCCGCTGGCCGTCGAGGCGGTGAAGCTCCCCGGCGTCCTGGCCGACGACCGGGCCGGGCTGTACGACGCTCTCGCCGCGGCCCGCACGAAGGCCGGCGACGAGAAGGGGGCGAGGGCCCGCACCGAGGAGGCCTGGAGGTTCCTCGTCGCGGAGCGCGCCGCCGGCAAGACCCCGGAGGCCCGCACCATGCTCGACTCCTGGATCGTCGGCGCCGCCATGGACCTGCAGGACCCGGGGCGGGCCGTGCCGCTCATCGCCGAGTCGGAGAAGGCCGCGCCGAAGGACTACAACCCTCCCTTCCGGCTCGCCATCCTGTATCTGGAATTGAAGCGGACCGACGAGGCCCTCTCGGCGAACGGCCGGGCGCTCGCCCTCGCCTACGGGCCGCGGAAGATCCGCGTGCTCACCCAGCGCTCCTCCATCCTGGAGGCGAAGGGCGACGAGGCGGGCGCACGAAAGGCGATCGAGGAGGCCATCGCCTACGCCGGCACGCTGCCCAGGGCCCAGCGGAATCCCCGGACCGTGCAGCGGCTCGAGGCCCGCCTGAAGAAGATGCAGGGCGACTAGAAGGCGAAGCCCACCTGCCCCACCGCCGAGGTGGCGCCGAAGGGCGCCCACTCCACGAGGAGGTCGATGCCGAACGGCAGGCTGGCCGCCACGCCGAAGGCCACCTGCCAGTGGGCCACGTCGGTGCCGGTGACGGAGGCGCCGCCGAGCTGCCAGAAGACCGGACCGCCGAAGACCTTGGCGCCCACGTAGGGGGCGACGATCCCCGCGATGGACTTCCCCGCGCTCGCCGAGAGGCCGGCGTCGAGGGAGGTGAGCGGGGCCTTCACCCCGCCAGGCCCGGTGGTGTTCACGCCGGAGGCGGCCAGGCTGGCCGACAGAGCCACGAAGGGCCACGGACCGCTGCCGTCCAGCGCCATCCAGGTCGCGCCGAGTCGCACGAGCCACCCGGGGTCCATCACGTAGGTGGCCCCGCCGGCGTCGATGCTCCCCGAGATCACGGCGCCCGCGCCGGCGGTCACCGACCAGGCCCGATCGAGCTGCCGGGTGACCGACGCGGCCACGCTGCGCTGGACGAACGGGGCGCTGACGTCGCCGAAGCGCAGCTCCGATGCCAGCCAGCCGTAGGCGGCGGCCACCCGCCAGACCGGCGCGGGCGCAGTCGCGGTACCCGCCGGGTCGGCGCCGTCGTCGGCGTCGCACACCCTCCTCGCCATCGCCGTGGGACCCACGGGCGCGGAGACGCCTCAGCCGAAGGCGTCGCGCGGGAAGGCGAGGGCCAGCGCGGCCACCCCGAGGAGGGCCGCGGTCCGTACCGGGGGGACGCGCATCCCTACTTCACCAGGATCTGCGCCTTCACGAGGTCGGCCACCAGCTGCGCCGACAGCGACTGGGCGGCGCTCTGGGCGTCCTGGACGTTGAAGGTGTTGGACTGGCCGCTCCACACCAGCGACTCGGGGAGGGCGTGGGTGGAGTAGACGTTGGTCTCGGCGAGCACGTTGGTCTGCTCGGTGATGTAGCCCGGGGAGTAGACCGCGCCGTAGCCGTAGCCGTACGCGCCGTAGTAGCCGCCGTAATAGGGCGCGGCCGGCACGTAGGTCATGCTGGGCGGCACGTACTCCTCGGTGGTCTTCTTGGTGAGCCGCTGCACGATGACCAGGTCGACCTTGTTCTCGGCCACGTACTGCTTCACCTTCTCCTTGTCGAGCTGGCCAGGCGGGAAGACGCTGGCCGAGGTGGAGGCCTGGAAGCCCTTGTTGATCAGCGCCTGGGCGAGGCCGTTCTCGAACTGGACCCGGTACATGTCGTTCGGCATCACCCCGATGATGAAGATGCGGCTCACCGGCTGCGCCCGGTAGTTGGGATCGCGCCAGGTCTGGACCAGGTTGGTGGTGGTGCAGGAGGAGATCACCAGGACGGCCAGGGCGGGAACGATGGCGCGGAGCAACGTCTTCATGTGAGACCCTTTCTGGAAACCGCCGGGGGGACCCGAGGGGCAAGGCGTTCCATCGAATCCTAACCGAGGGAGCAGCCCGGACACCGGGAAAGTTGGAGCTACGGGACGCGGCAGCGGACCAGGTTCACCTCGAGCGGTCCGTTCCAGAGCCGGTGGGTCCATTCGGGACGCATTCCGAGATTTCGCTCCAGCAGCGGGTTGCCGGAGAGCACGAGGACGCTCCACCCGTGGAAGCGCTGGAAGGCCTCGGCGAGCCCCCGGTAGAACCCGGCCAGTTGCAGGGGCTGGCCGCCGATCCGCTCCCCGTAGGGGGGGTTGGTGCAGATGGTGCCGCCCTCGCCGAAGGGCTCCACGGTGCGGGCCTCGGCGAGCAGGACCTCGATGTCCGCCTCGACCCCCGCCGCCCGCGCGTTCCGCCGGGCCGCGTCGAGCGCCTCCTCGTCGCGGTCGCTGGCGCGGATGGGGGCCGGGGCGCGGGGGAGGATCGCGCCCCTCGCCTCCTCCTTCATGCGGTCCCAGGACGACTGCCACTCCCCCCGGTAGCGCGGCCAGCGCTGGAAGCCGAAGACGCGTCCCAGCCCCGGCGCGATCCGGCGTGCCGAGAGCGCCTGCTCGATCGGGAGCGTCCCCGAGCCGCAGAGCGGGTCGAGGAAGGGGCGGTCGGCCGCCACCTCGCCGAGCGCCAGCATGGAGGCGGCCAGCGTCTCCTTGAGCGGAGCCTCGGTCACCGTGTTCCGCCAGCCGCGCCGGTAGAGGGGGGCGCCGGAGAGGTCGAGGGAGAGCTCGGCCTGCCCGCGCGAGAGGTGGAGCACGATGCGGACGTCGGGGTCGCGGGTGTCCACGTCGGGGCGACCGCCCAGCGCGTCGCGCAGCGAGTCCACGATGCCGTCCTTCACCTTGAGCGCAACGAAGCCGGTGTGGTGCAGCCCCGGGGCGGTCCCGGTGGCGTCGACCGCCAGGGTGGTCTTCACGTTCAGCCACTCGGTCCAGTCGACGGTGCGGACGCCGTCGTAGAGCGCCTTGGCGTCGGGGCAGGGGAAGGAGGCGAGCGGTGCGAGCACCCGCATGGCGGTGCGGGACCAGAGGCAGGCCCGCATGCCGGCCTCCATGCGCCCCTCGAAGGTGACCGCGCCGCGGGACCCCCTCAGGTGCTTCATCCCCAGCGAGGCGAGCTCCCCGCGCACCGCGCCCTCGGTGCCCCGGGCGCAGGTGGCGACGAGCTTCACGTACCGGACTCCGTCGCGTCCCACGACCCGGCCTGCCAGCGGTCCTTGCCGGATTGCTTGGCCTTGTACATGAGCTCGTCGGCGCGGAGGATCATCTCGTCCACCGAGGCCGGAGGACGGAGGAAGGTGGCCACCCCGATGCTGAAGGTCACCGCGTCCGCCCTCCCGGCCAGGGCCTCGCGGAGCTGGACCCGGAGCCGGTCGGCCAGCGCGACGGCGCCGGCGCGGTCCACCTCGGGGAGGAGCACGCCGAACTCGTCGCCGCCCAGCCGGGCCACCGTGTCGAGTCCGCGCACCGCCTGCCGGAGCGTGACCCCCACGGCCGAGAGCACGGCGTCCCCGGCCACGTGCCCGAGCCGGTCGTTGACCAGCTTGAAGTCGTCGCAGTCGATGTAGAGCAGCGAGAGCGGCCGGCCGTGCCGGCGGCCGCGCTCCAGCTCCAGCCAGGCGGCCTCGACGAAGGCGCGCCGGTTGGAGAGGGAGGTGAGCGGGTCGGTGCGGGCCGCCTGCTGCTCGTGCATGAGCCGCTTCTTGAAGGCGTCGAGCACCACGGCGAGGAGCAGGAAGACCCCGAGCTGCTGGGCGGCGTTCCAGGTCAGCACCGGCAGCGCCAGCTGCTCCCCGGAGAGGCGGGAGCTCTCGACCCCGCAGACCGCGGCGAGCAGCGCGAGCCCGATGCCCGGGCCCAGGCCGGCGAAGAAGGTCCCGAAGCCGACGGGGCCGAGGTAGAGGAGCGTCACGTCCACGCCTGGGCCGGTGTAGACGTCGGCGGCGGCCACCGAGACCACGGCGGCGGCGGCCATCGCGGTGGTGGCTGCCGGAGTGAACCCCTGGGTCCAGGGTTTCAGGTCACGACGGATCCCGGGGGCGGGTGTCGTCACCCCGCCCTGCGCGTCGCCACGCGCGCCGTTTTCCCCGAGTTTCGTGACTGCCCCCTCCATCGCGCGACCCCGTGCCGGTTCCGAGGGCACCATGCTAGCCCCAAACCCCAAAACCGGGGACAAGATGCCAACCACCTGGAATGAGAAGCACCTTTCCTGACACCCCGGATGGGTGTCAAGAGGCGTCACCCGAATGTCCCGGGGCCGACGCGGGATCGTCACGTCGCCGCGGGTTAAGAGGGAACCGTGCCAAACGTACTCGTGGTCGACGACGAGCGAGACCTCGTCAGCCTGCTCGACTTCAACCTCCGCCAGTCCGGGTTCGAGACCACGCTCGCCTACGCCGGGGAGGAGGCCCTGAACGCGGCCCGCCGCCGGCCGCCCGACCTGGTGCTCCTCGACCTCATGCTCCCCGACATGTCGGGGACCGAGGTGTGCCGCCAGCTCAAGTCCGACCCGCGCACACGCGCCGTTCCGGTCATCGTGCTCACCGCCCGCGGGGAGGAGCTCGACCGGGTGGTGGGGTTCGAGCTGGGCGCCGACGACTACGTGGTGAAGCCCTTCAGCGTGCGCGAGCTTGTACTCCGGGTGAAGGCAGTCCTGCGGCGCGCCGGGCAGCAGCGGAGCGACAAGCCGGTCACCGAGGTGGGACCCGTCCGCATCGACGTGGACGCGCACCGGGCCTGGGTTCGCGGTGAGGCCCTCGACCTCACCCCGCTCGAGTTCAAGCTGCTCTCCACCCTGGTCACCCGGGCCGGCCGCGTCCAGTCGCGGGAGCGGTTGCTCGCCGACGTGTGGGAGATGTCGAGCGAGCTCGAGACCCGGACGGTGGACACCCACGTGAAGCGGCTGCGCGAGAAGCTGGGGCCGGCCCGCGACCTGCTCGAGACGGTCCGCGGCGTGGGATACCGGCTGCTCGACCCGGCCGACGGGGAGTGAGCGGTGTCGGTCTTTCGCGATCCCGTGCAGGCGGCCATCCGCGCCCTCGAGGCGGAGCTGGGCGGCGGGCCCCGCGCCGACCTCCCTCCCGGCGTGGACCGGCTCGCCTCCCTCCTCCTGCAGCGCGAGGAGCGGCTCCGCGCCATCGAGAAGGCCCAGCCGGAACGCGAACTGCTCGCGGCCATGCCCGACGCGGCCGGCCTCATCGCCGCCGACGGCAGGCTCCGCGCCTGCAACGCCGCGCTCGACGGGATGGCGCCGGGGGGGCGCGCCATCGGGCTCACACTCCTCGAGATCACCCGCCAGGCCGAGCTGGCCGACGCAGCCCAGCGCGCGCTGGAGGGCACGCCCAAGCGGCTCGAGATCAAGCTCGGTGCACGAACCTGGATCGCCAACGTGACGCCGCTCCTGCGGGGCGAGGTGCTGGCGCTGCTCCGGGACGTGACCGAGGCCCGCATGGCCGAGTCCACCCGGCGTGACTTCGTCGCCAACGCCAGCCACGAGCTGCGAACGCCCGTCTCGGCCATCGCCGGCGCCGCCGAGACCCTCCTCTCCGGCGCCATGGACGACCCGGCCCAGGCCCGCTCCTTCGTGGAGATGATCGCCCGCAACGCCGAGCGGCTGGCCCGGCTCACCAACGACCTGCTCGACCTCTCGCGCATCGAGTCGCGCCAGTGGCCGGTGAAGCTCGAGCCGGTGTCGGTGGGAGGGACGGCGCAGCGCGCGGTGGAGGTCTGCTCCGAGCCGGCCCGCCGCAAGCGCATCGAGCTCCGCGTCGATGTGCCGGAGGGCACCGCGGTGCTCGCCGACGCCCGCGCCCTCGAGCAGGTGCTGGTGAACCTGCTCGACAACGCGGTGAAGTACACACCCGACGGAGGCAGGGCCACGGTGACGGCATCCGTCGTCGCCGGCGACCGGATCGAGGTGGTGGTCGCCGACACCGGTCCGGGCATCGAGCGCCACCACCTCCCTCGCCTGTTCGAGCGCTTCTACCGGGTCGATCCGGGCCGCTCCCGCGGGGCGGGAGGGACCGGCCTGGGGCTCGCCATCGTGAAGCACCTCGTGCAGATGCAGGCGGGCGACATCGGCGTGGACACCGGCTCGGGGGGGACCTTCTTCCGCGTGCGGCTTCCGCGCGCCGTGGCCCCCGCCGCGCCTGCTGCTCCTGCGCCGCCCTGATTCGACTCCATCCCGTCACCGAGGCTTCACGGTGGATGCGGTCCGGACGTCGTAGATCCCTGCCGCCTCCTGCCGAGGCACCCGGGCGACCCCCGCCCGCCATGAGGGAGCCATACAGATGAGAAGGATTTCCGTCCTCGGAGCCGCGGCGCTGCTCGCCGTGCTCCCCGCAGCAGCCCACGCCCAGTCCGCGACCTCCGCCGACGTGGTGGTCCGGGAGAGCACCACCGTCGTCGTGAAGGAGGCGCCGAAGCCGTCGCCGGTCACCTTCACTCCGTACGGCTTCTTCCTCTTCAACGCCTTCTTCAACGACTCCATCGGGCGCAACTACCCGCTCCCGAGCCGCTGCAATGGCGGCGCCATCTGCGAGGGCAACGTCCTCTTCGACGTGCGCCAGACCCGTCTCGGGTCGCGCCTCTCCTTCAACGACACGGCCGGCTGGACCGGCGCCGTCCTCTCGGCGCTCGTGGAGGTCGACTTCAACGGCGGCTACACCGGCGCGGTCCCGACCGGCTCGGCCGCCTTCTACAACCCGGCCATCCGGCTCCGGAAGGCCTACACGGACGCCGCCTGGGGCTCCGAGTCGAAGTTCACGCTCCGCGTCGGCCAGGACGACCGGCTCATCTCCCCGCTGCGCCCGGTCAGCCTCGCCTACGTGGCGAACCCGCTCTTCCAGAACGCCGGCCTCCAGCACGGCCGCGCTCCCATGATCCAGGTGCGCTGGGATCTCGCGCCGAAGGACGGCCTCGCCGTCAGCGTCGCCGCCGCGGCCCTCAATCCCCAGGACAACACCGCCACCGACAACGGGGTCTCTCCGTCCTCCGCGGTGGACCTCGGCGCCGGCAACCGGTCGCGCGTCCCCGACTTCGAGGGGCGCATCGGCGCGGGCCTCCGCAGCGGCGGCAAGACCGTCGTCGGCGTGGGCGCCTGGGCTGGCTGGCAGAAGAACCGCTTCGTGAGCCCTGCCACCGACACCAACGTCGACGTGAACTCGTACATCTACGGCGCCGACCTGACCCTGAACCTCTGGTTCATCCAGGTTCTCGGCGGGATCTCCAGGGCTACGGCTACGACCGCCCGGCACGCTCGGCGCGACCCAGGGCATCGCCCTCACCGTCACGCGGGCCACCCCCACGAGCCCCTTCGCCATCACCGGCACCAACGCCGTGCCGCGCCAAGAACGGCTGGTTCCAGGTCTCGGCCCGGCCCATCGAGCCCCTCGAAGATCTACGGCGGCTGGGGCGGCACGCAGAGCCCGTTCAGCGCCTACGAGGGCAGCGTCCTCGCCGTGGCCGGCACCCGGGTCCAGAACTTCATGTGGGCCGCCGGCATCGTCGGATACGCCGGCAAGAACTGGCGCATGTCGGCGGAGTACGGCCGGGCCA
>CAWHDZ010000032.1:0-25252 GCA_963828255.1 uncultured delta proteobacterium
TGCCGCCCTGGGCGTTGACGTGGGTCGCGTAGGCCTCCGAGGCCATCGCGATGGTTCCCCATGCGGCGGCCGGGCCGGAGAGCGGGCCGGTGATGCCGATGGTGATCTCGGTGTCGGTGACTCCGGGCACGGCGGCCGCGCGGGCCTCGCCGACGCCGAGGAGGAGGGAGAGGAATGCTGCCGAGAGGATCCGGAGCGCCATGGGCACCTCCACTGCTGTGGGTTCGAGTGTCACGCCGTCCGGGCGGGTGGGCGGCGAGCGGAGACCTTATAACTGCAAGACGTTCCGGAGCATTGCGCACTGCGTCGCGGCACGTCGTTCCGCGGTGCGGAATGACCTCGCTCAGAGGCGCGCGGCCACCCGCGTGCCCTGGTCGATGGCCCGCCGGGCGTCGAGCTCGGCGGCCACGTCCGCGCCTCCCACGAGGTGGACCCGGACGCCGGCCGCCTGCAGGGGGGCCTGCAGGTCGCGCAGCGGCTCCTGCCCGGTGCAGAGCACCACGCTGTCCACCTCGAGCAGCCGGGTCTTCCGCGGCTCCTTTCCGAAGCCGATGGTGAGCCCCCGGTCGTCGATGCGGTCGTAGCTCACCCCGCCGAGCATCTCCACCTTGCGGGCCTTGAGCGCCGCCCGGTGGATCCAGCCGGTGGTCTTCCCCAGGCCCGCTCCGGGCTTGGCGGCCTTTCGCTGGAGCAGGATCACCTCCCGCGCCGGGGCGGGCGGGCGTGGCGTGGTGAGCCCTCCGCGCGCCGTCTCCGGGTCGGCCACTCCCCACTCGGCCATCCAGGCCTGGAGGTCGGGGCCGTGGCCTCCGTGGACCAGGAACCCGGCGACGTCGAAGCCGATGCCGCCCGCCCCCACGATCGCCACGCGCCTCCCCACCGGCTTCCCGTGCGCCAGGA
This sequence comes from uncultured delta proteobacterium, assembly GCA_963828255.1. Taxonomy (GTDB): domain Bacteria; phylum Myxococcota; class Myxococcia; order Myxococcales; family Anaeromyxobacteraceae; genus CAIOAK01. The sequence continues at coordinate 901 of CAWHDZ010000032.1, forward strand.
CGTCGACGTAGGAGAGCACCATCGGATGATCCTGGCCGGGGATGCGCGGGTCGCGCGGGACCACGCCCGTGGCCAGCACCACCTCGTCGTAGCCTCCGGCGACGAGCGCGCCGGCCCCCACCCGCTGGCCCAGGTGGAGCCGCACACCCGTCACCTCGATGCGCCTCCTGAAGTAGCGCAGGGTCTCGGCGAACTCCTCCTTGCCGGGGATGCGCCGCGCCATGTTGAACTGGCCGCCGATCTCCGCGGCGGCGTCGAAGAGGTCCACCGCGTGCCCCCGCTCGGCGAGCAGCGTGGCGCAGGCGAGCCCGGCCGGCCCGGCGCCGACGACGGCCACCTTCTTCCGGGTCGCGGCCGGTTCCCAGTCGAGCTCGGTCTCGTGGCAGGCGCGCGGGTTCACCAGGCAGGTGCAGGTCTTCCGCTGGAAGACGTGGTCCAGGCAGGCCTGGTTGCAGGCGATGCAGGTGTTGATCTCGTCGGCGCGGCCCGCCGCGGCCTTGGCGACGAGCGCCGGGTCGGCGAGGAAGGGGCGGGCCATCGAGACCATGTCGGCGTCGCCGTCGGCCAGCACCCGCTCGGCCACCTCCGGTGTGTTGATGCGGTTCGTGGTGCAGACCGGGATGCCCACCAGCCCCCGGAGCTTGCGGGTGACCCAGGTGAAGGCGGCGCGCGGCACCGAGGTGGCGATGGTGGGCACCCGGGCCTCGTGCCAGCCGATTCCGGTGTTGAGGATGGTGACCCCGGCCGCCGAAAGCGCCCTCGCCAGCGCCACCACCTCGTCCCAGGTGCTCCCGTCGGGGACCAGGTCCAGCATGGAGAGGCGGAAGATCACGATGAAGTCGCGCCCCACCGCCTCGCGGAGCCGGGAGACGATCTCCACCGGCAGGCGCATGCGGTTCTCCGGGCTCCCGCCCCAGCGGTCGGTGCGCCGGTTGGTGCGGGGGGCCAGGAACTCGTTCACGAAGTACCCCTCCGAGCCCATCACCTCGACCCCGTCGTAGCCGGCCTCGCGGGCCAGCGCCCCGCAGCGGGCGAAGGCACGGATCTGCCGCTCCACGCCGGCCGCCGACAGTTCACGTGGGGTGAATGGGTTGATGGGCGCCTTGATGCGCGAGGGGGCCACCGTGAATGGGTGGTAGCCGTAGCGGCCACCGTGCAGGATCTGCAGCGCGATCTTGCCCCCCTCGGCGTGGACGGCGTCGGTGATGGTGCGGTGGGAGCGGGCCGCGCCGTGGGTGGCGAGCCGCGAGCCCAGCGGGGTGAGCCAGCCCTCCACGTTGGGGGCGAAGCCGCCCGTCACCATGAGTCCCACCCCGCCGCGGGCCCGCTCGGCGAAGTAGGCGGCCAGCCGCGGGAAGTCCCGGGCCCGGTCCTCCAGCCCGGTGTGCATGGAGCCCATGAGCACCCGGTTGGCGAGCCGGGTGAATCCGAGGTCGAGCGGGGCGAGGAGGTGGGGGTAGGGGCTCGGGACGGGCATGGTGGGCCATCCTCGGCTAGACTCCCGGGGCCATGCAACCACTCCGCTCCCTCCTCCTGGCCACCCTGCTCGCCGCTCCCGCGCTCGCCGGCGCCGCCGGCCCGGACTGGATCTCCGACGACTGGCCGAAGGCCCTCGCCGAGGCCAGGGCCCGCAAGGTCCCGGTCTTCGTCGACACCTGGGCCCCCTGGTGAAAGACGTGCAACTTCATGCGCGCCACGGTCCTGCGTGACCCGGCGCTCGTGAAGATGGCCGGGCGGTTCGTCTGGCTCGACATCGACACCGAGAAGGAAGCCAACGCCGGGTTCCTCGAGAAGTTCCCCATCGAGGTCTGGCCCACGTTCCTGGTCATCGACCCGGTCACCGAGAAGCCGGTGCTCAAGTGGCTGGGCACCGCCACGGCGGAGGACCTGACCCGGCTCCTCGCCGACGGTGAACGTGCGGTGAAGGGCGGGGCCGGGGAGGGCGCGGATGCGCTGCTCGCCCGGGGCGACCGCGAGAACGCCGCCGGGCGCACCGCCGAGGCGGTCCTGCTCTGGGAGAAGGCGCTCGCCGCGGGTGGGCCGAAGTGGCCGCGCCGGGCGCGGACGCTCGAGTCGCTGGTCATCGGGTTCCAGTCGGCCGGCGAGCCGCGCCGCTGCGCCGAGGCGGCGCTGGCCGAGGCTCCCGGAATGGTGCGCGGACAGTCCTTCGCCAACGTGGTGTCGCTGGGGCTTGCCTGCGCCAACGATGCCGACGCCCCCTGGGCGAAGGCGGCCGCGGCGGGGCTCGAGCCGCTGGCCGTCGAGGCGGTGAAGCTCCCCGGCGTCCTGGCCGACGACCGGGCCGGGCTGTACGACGCTCTCGCCGCGGCCCGCACGAAGGCCGGCGACGAGAAGGGGGCGAGGGCCCGCACCGAGGAGGCCTGGAGGTTCCTCGTCGCGGAGCGCGCCGCCGGCAAGACCCCGGAGGCCCGCACCATGCTCGACTCCTGGATCGTCGGCGCCGCCATGGACCTGCAGGACCCGGGGCGGGCCGTGCCGCTCATCGCCGAGTCGGAGAAGGCCGCGCCGAAGGACTACAACCCTCCCTTCCGGCTCGCCATCCTGTATCTGGAATTGAAGCGGACCGACGAGGCCCTCTCGGCGAACGGCCGGGCGCTCGCCCTCGCCTACGGGCCGCGGAAGATCCGCGTGCTCACCCAGCGCTCCTCCATCCTGGAGGCGAAGGGCGACGAGGCGGGCGCACGAAAGGCGATCGAGGAGGCCATCGCCTACGCCGGCACGCTGCCCAGGGCCCAGCGGAATCCCCGGACCGTGCAGCGGCTCGAGGCCCGCCTGAAGAAGATGCAGGGCGACTAGAAGGCGAAGCCCACCTGCCCCACCGCCGAGGTGGCGCCGAAGGGCGCCCACTCCACGAGGAGGTCGATGCCGAACGGCAGGCTGGCCGCCACGCCGAAGGCCACCTGCCAGTGGGCCACGTCGGTGCCGGTGACGGAGGCGCCGCCGAGCTGCCAGAAGACCGGACCGCCGAAGACCTTGGCGCCCACGTAGGGGGCGACGATCCCCGCGATGGACTTCCCCGCGCTCGCCGAGAGGCCGGCGTCGAGGGAGGTGAGCGGGGCCTTCACCCCGCCAGGCCCGGTGGTGTTCACGCCGGAGGCGGCCAGGCTGGCCGACAGAGCCACGAAGGGCCACGGACCGCTGCCGTCCAGCGCCATCCAGGTCGCGCCGAGTCGCACGAGCCACCCGGGGTCCATCACGTAGGTGGCCCCGCCGGCGTCGATGCTCCCCGAGATCACGGCGCCCGCGCCGGCGGTCACCGACCAGGCCCGATCGAGCTGCCGGGTGACCGACGCGGCCACGCTGCGCTGGACGAACGGGGCGCTGACGTCGCCGAAGCGCAGCTCCGATGCCAGCCAGCCGTAGGCGGCGGCCACCCGCCAGACCGGCGCGGGCGCAGTCGCGGTACCCGCCGGGTCGGCGCCGTCGTCGGCGTCGCACACCCTCCTCGCCATCGCCGTGGGACCCACGGGCGCGGAGACGCCTCAGCCGAAGGCGTCGCGCGGGAAGGCGAGGGCCAGCGCGGCCACCCCGAGGAGGGCCGCGGTCCGTACCGGGGGGACGCGCATCCCTACTTCACCAGGATCTGCGCCTTCACGAGGTCGGCCACCAGCTGCGCCGACAGCGACTGGGCGGCGCTCTGGGCGTCCTGGACGTTGAAGGTGTTGGACTGGCCGCTCCACACCAGCGACTCGGGGAGGGCGTGGGTGGAGTAGACGTTGGTCTCGGCGAGCACGTTGGTCTGCTCGGTGATGTAGCCCGGGGAGTAGACCGCGCCGTAGCCGTAGCCGTACGCGCCGTAGTAGCCGCCGTAATAGGGCGCGGCCGGCACGTAGGTCATGCTGGGCGGCACGTACTCCTCGGTGGTCTTCTTGGTGAGCCGCTGCACGATGACCAGGTCGACCTTGTTCTCGGCCACGTACTGCTTCACCTTCTCCTTGTCGAGCTGGCCAGGCGGGAAGACGCTGGCCGAGGTGGAGGCCTGGAAGCCCTTGTTGATCAGCGCCTGGGCGAGGCCGTTCTCGAACTGGACCCGGTACATGTCGTTCGGCATCACCCCGATGATGAAGATGCGGCTCACCGGCTGCGCCCGGTAGTTGGGATCGCGCCAGGTCTGGACCAGGTTGGTGGTGGTGCAGGAGGAGATCACCAGGACGGCCAGGGCGGGAACGATGGCGCGGAGCAACGTCTTCATGTGAGACCCTTTCTGGAAACCGCCGGGGGGACCCGAGGGGCAAGGCGTTCCATCGAATCCTAACCGAGGGAGCAGCCCGGACACCGGGAAAGTTGGAGCTACGGGACGCGGCAGCGGACCAGGTTCACCTCGAGCGGTCCGTTCCAGAGCCGGTGGGTCCATTCGGGACGCATTCCGAGATTTCGCTCCAGCAGCGGGTTGCCGGAGAGCACGAGGACGCTCCACCCGTGGAAGCGCTGGAAGGCCTCGGCGAGCCCCCGGTAGAACCCGGCCAGTTGCAGGGGCTGGCCGCCGATCCGCTCCCCGTAGGGGGGGTTGGTGCAGATGGTGCCGCCCTCGCCGAAGGGCTCCACGGTGCGGGCCTCGGCGAGCAGGACCTCGATGTCCGCCTCGACCCCCGCCGCCCGCGCGTTCCGCCGGGCCGCGTCGAGCGCCTCCTCGTCGCGGTCGCTGGCGCGGATGGGGGCCGGGGCGCGGGGAGGATCGCGCCCCTCGCCTCCTCCTTCATGCGGTCCCAGGACGACTGCCACTCCCCCCGGTAGCGCGGCCAGCGCTGGAAGCCGAAGACGCGTCCCAGCCCCGGCGCGATCCGGCGTGCCGAGAGCGCCTGCTCGATCGGGAGCGTCCCCGAGCCGCAGAGCGGGTCGAGGAAGGGGCGGTCGGCCGCCACCTCGCCGAGCGCCAGCATGGAGGCGGCCAGCGTCTCCTTGAGCGGAGCCTCGGTCACCGTGTTCCGCCAGCCGCGCCGGTAGAGGGGGGCGCCGGAGAGGTCGAGGGAGAGCTCGGCCTGCCCGCGCGAGAGGTGGAGCACGATGCGGACGTCGGGGTCGCGGGTGTCCACGTCGGGGCGACCGCCCAGCGCGTCGCGCAGCGAGTCCACGATGCCGTCCTTCACCTTGAGCGCAACGAAGCCGGTGTGGTGCAGCCCCGGGGCGGTCCCGGTGGCGTCGACCGCCAGGGTGGTCTTCACGTTCAGCCACTCGGTCCAGTCGACGGTGCGGACGCCGTCGTAGAGCGCCTTGGCGTCGGGGCAGGGGAAGGAGGCGAGCGGTGCGAGCACCCGCATGGCGGTGCGGGACCAGAGGCAGGCCCGCATGCCGGCCTCCATGCGCCCCTCGAAGGTGACCGCGCCGCGGGACCCCCTCAGGTGCTTCATCCCCAGCGAGGCGAGCTCCCCGCGCACCGCGCCCTCGGTGCCCCGGGCGCAGGTGGCGACGAGCTTCACGTACCGGACTCCGTCGCGTCCCACGACCCGGCCTGCCAGCGGTCCTTGCCGGATCGCTTGGCCTTGTACATGAGCTCGTCGGCGCGGAGGATCATCTCGTCCACCGAGGCCGGAGGACGGAGGAAGGTGGCCACCCCGATGCTGAAGGTCACCGCGTCCGCCCTCCCGGCCAGGGCCTCGCGGAGCTGGACCCGGAGCCGGTCGGCCAGCGCGACGGCGCCGGCGCGGTCCACCTCGGGGAGGAGCACGCCGAACTCGTCGCCGCCCAGCCGGGCCACCGTGTCGAGTCCGCGCACCGCCTGCCGGAGCGTGACCCCCACGGCCGAGAGCACGGCGTCCCCGGCCACGTGCCCGAGCCGGTCGTTGACCAGCTTGAAGTCGTCGCAGTCGATGTAGAGCAGCGAGAGCGGCCGGCCGTGCCGGCGGCCGCGCTCCAGCTCCAGCCAGGCGGCCTCGACGAAGGCGCGCCGGTTGGAGAGGGAGGTGAGCGGGTCGGTGCGGGCCGCCTGCTGCTCGTGCATGAGCCGCTTCTTGAAGGCGTCGAGCACCACGGCGAGGAGCAGGAAGACCCCGAGCTGCTGGGCGGCGTTCCAGGTCAGCACCGGCAGCGCCAGCTGCTCCCCGGAGAGGCGGGAGCTCTCGACCCCGCAGACCGCGGCGAGCAGCGCGAGCCCGATGCCCGGGCCCAGGCCGGCGAAGAAGGTCCCGAAGCCGACGGGGCCGAGGTAGAGGAGCGTCACGTCCACGCCTTGGCCGGTGTAGACGTCGGCGGCGGCCACCGAGACCACGGCGGCGGCGGCCATCGCGGTGGTGGCTGCCGGAGTGAACCCCTGGGTCCAGGGTTTCAGGTCACGACGGATCCCGGGGGCGGGTGTCGTCACCCCGCCCTGCGCGTCGCCACGCGCGCCGTTTTCCCCGAGTTTCGTGACTGCCCCCTCCATCGCGCGACCCCGTGCCGGTTCCGAGGGCACCATGCTAGCCCCAAACCCCAAAACCGGGGACAAGATGCCAACCACCTGGAATGAGAAGCACCTTTCCTGACACCCCGGATGGGTGTCCAGAGGCGTCACCCGAATGTCCCGGGGCCGACGCGGGATCGTCACGTAGCCGCGGGTTAAGAGGGAACCGTGCCAAACGTACTCGTGGTCGACGACGAGCGAGACCTCGTCAGCCTGCTCGACTTCAACCTCCGCCAGTCCGGATTCGAGACCACGCTCGCCTACGCCGGGGAGGAGGCCCTCACCGCGGCCCGCCGCCGGCCGCCCGACCTGGTGCTCCTCGACCTCATGCTCCCCGACATGTCGGGCACCGAGGTGTGCCGCCAGCTCAAGTCCGACCCGCGCACACGCGCCGTTCCGGTCATCGTGCTCACCGCCCGCGGGGAGGAGCTCGACCGGGTGGTGGGGTTCGAGCTGGGCGCCGACGACTACGTGGTGAAGCCCTTCAGCGTGCGCGAGCTTGTACTCCGGGTGAAGGCAGTCCTGCGGCGCGCCGGGCAGCAGCGGAGCGACAAGCCGGTCACCGAGGTGGGACCCGTCCGCATCGACGTGGACGCGCACCGGGCCTGGGTTCGCGGTGAGGCCCTCGACCTCACCCCGCTCGAGTTCAAGCTGCTCTCCACCCTGGTCACCCGGGCCGGCCGCGTCCAGTCGCGGGAACGGTTGCTCGCCGACGTGTGGGAGATGTCGAGCGAGCTCGAGACCCGGACGGTGGACACCCACGTGAAGCGGCTGCGCGAGAAGCTGGGGCCGGCCCGCGACCTGCTCGAGACGGTCCGCGGCGTGGGATACCGGCTGCTCGACCCGGCCGACGGGGAGTGAGCGGTGTCGGTCTTTCGCGATCCCGTGCAGGCGGCCATCCGCGCCCTCGAGGCGGAGCTGGGCGGCGGGCCCCGCGCCGACCTCCCTCCCGGCGTGGACCGGCTCGCTTCCCTCCTCCTGCAGCGCGAGGAGCGGCTCCGCGCCATCGAGAAGGCCCAGCCGGAACGCGAACTGCTCGCGGCCATGCCCGACGCGGCTGGCCTGATCGCCGCCAACGGAAAGGTCCGCGCCTCCAACGGGGCGCTCGACGGGCTGGCGCCGGGGGGGCGCGCCATCGGGCTCACACTCCTCGAGATCACCCGCCAGGCCGAGCTGGCCGACGCAGCCCAGCGCGCGCTGGAGGGCACGCCCAAGCGGCTCGAGATCAAGCTCGGTGCACGAACCTGGATCGCCAACGTGACGCCGCTCCTGCGGGGCGAGGTGCTGGCGCTGCTCCGGGACGTGACCGAGGCCCGCATGGCCGAGTCCACCCGGCGTGACTTCGTCGCCAACGCCAGCCACGAGCTGCGAACGCCCGTCTCGGCCATCGCCGGCGCCGCCGAGACCCTCCTCTCCGGCGCCATGGACGACCCGGCCCAGGCCCGCTCCTTCGTGGAGATGATCGCCCGCAACGCCGAGCGGCTGGCCCGGCTCACCAACGACCTGCTCGACCTCTCGCGCATCGAGTCGCGCCAGTGGCCGGTGAAGCTCGAGCCGGTGTCGGTGGGAGGGACGGCGCAGCGCGCGGTGGAGGTCTGCTCCGAGCCGGCCCGCCGCAAGCGCATCGAGCTCCGCGTCGATGTACCGGAGGGCACCGCGGTGCTCGCCGACGCCCGCGCCCTCGAGCAGGTACTGGTGAACCTGCTCGACAACGCGGTGAAGTACACACCCGACGGAGGCAGGGCCACGGTGACGGCATCCGTCGTCGCCGGCGACCGGATCGAGGTGGTGGTCGCCGACACCGGTCCGGGCATCGAGCGCCACCACCTCCCTCGACTGTTCGAGCGCTTCTACCGGGTCGATCCGGGCCGCTCCCGCGGGGCGGGCGGGACCGGCCTGGGGCTCGCCATCGTGAAGCACCTCGTGCAGATGCAGGCGGGCGACATCGGCGTGGACACCGGCTCGGGGGGGACCTTCTTCCGCGTGCGCCTTCCGCGCGCAGTGGCCCCCGCTGCGCCTGCTGCTCCTGCGCCTCCCTGATTCGGCTCCATCCCGTCACCGAGGCTTCACGGTGGATGCGGTCCGGACGTCGTAGATCCCTGCCGCCTCCTGCCGAGGCACCCGGGCGACCCCCGCCCGCCATGAGGGAGCCATACAGATGAGAAGGATTTCCGTCCTCGGAGCCGCGGCGCTGCTCGCCCTGCTCCCCGCAGCAACCCACGCCCAGTCCGCGACCTCCGCCGACGTGGTGGTCCGGGAGAGCACCACCGTCGTCGTGAAGGAGGCGCCGAAGCCGTCGCCGATCACCTTCACCCCGTACGGCTTCTTCGTCCTGAACACCTTCTTCAACGACTCCATCGGGAATCGCAACTACCCGTTCCCCGCCGCCTGCACCGGCGGCGCCTCCTGCGAGGGCAACGTCCTCTTCGACGTCCGCCAGTCCCGGCTCGGCTCCCGCCTCTCCTTCGACGACAGGGCCGGCTGGACCCACGCCAAGCTGTCGGCACTCGTCGAGATCGATTTCGGGGGCGGCTACACCAGCACCGCGGCCAACTCGGTCGCCTTCTACAGCCCGGTCGTCCGCCTGAGGAAGGCCTACACCGACGCCAACTGGGGCAGCTTCACGCTTCGCATCGGACAGGACGACCACCTGGTCTCGCTGCTCCGCCCGGTCTCCGTGGCCTACATCGCGAATCCCCTCTTCCAGTTCGCCGGCACGCTGAACGGCCGGGCCCCGATGGTCGAGGCCCGTTTCGACGTCAACCCCAAGGACGGCCTCGCGTTCAACGCGCAGGCCGCCGCGCTGAATCCCCAGGACAACGCTGCTGGCGACGCCACCATCTCGCCCTCCGCCGCCGTCGACCTCGGCGCGGGCAACCGCTCGCGCTTGCCGGCCTTCGAGGGGCGCGTGGCCGTGGCCTACAAGACCGGTGGGAAGAAGATGCTCGAGCTCGCCGGCTGGGCCGGCTGGCAGAAGAACCGCTTCGTCAGCCCCGCCACCAACACCAACGTCGACGTGAACTCCTACATCTTCGGCGGCGACATGGTCCTCAACATCTGGATGGTCAACGTCCTCGGCTCCATCTACAGCGCCAAGGGCTGGGACCAGCCGGGCTCGCTCGGCAACAGCCAGGGCGTCGCCCTCTCCGCCACCCGCCCCACCCCGACCTCCCCCTGGACCATCACCAGCGCCAACGCCGTCCCCGCGCTCGGCGGCTGGTTCCAGGTCCTCGTCGGCCCGGACGACCTCGTGAAGGCCTACGGCGGCTGGGGCGGAACCCAGAGCCCGTTCAACGCCTACGAGGGCAGCCTCCTCGCCGTGAACGGCACCCGCGTCCAGAACTTCACCTGGGCCGCCGGCATCATCGGCTACGCCGGCAAGAACTGGCGCATGTCGGCGGAGTACGCCAGGTCCACCAGCTTCTTCTACACGGGGAGAAACTACTCCCAGGGTCAGTTCTCCCTCAACTCCCAGCTGGTCTTCTAGGCGGCGGCAGCACGGGGTCCCTGCGGCCGGCCGCCGCCCGCCTTGACGGCGCGTCGGCCGCGGGACTCCACCTTGGGTCCTCGAAATCGGCCCCCGCGTCCCGGGCGGGACGGAGTGCGCCAGCGCCGAGTCCGGGAACCCATCGACATCGCTCACGGTTCTCGACCGGCGATCCGGCCGGAAGTCTTCACGGGTCCGTCACCGGACCGTCACACATCTTCGTTAGACCTCACCTGAAAAGGAGCCGTTCCCATGAAGAAGCTCGCACTGGCCGCCATGCTCACCCTCGCAAGCGGCAACGCCCTCGCAGCCGATCCCGTCCTGATCACCGGCGCCGGCGCCACGTTCCCCAACCCGCTCTACTCGAAGTGGTTCTCGGATTACAACAAGCTCCACCCCGACATCCGCTTCAACTATCAGTCCATCGGCTCGGGCGGCGGCATCCAGCAGTTCACCGCCGGCACAGTGGACTTCGGCGCCACCGACGCCCCGATGAACGAGGCCGAGCAGGCCAAGGCCGCCGACGCGGTGCACATCCCCACCGTGCTCGGCGCGGTGGTCGTGACCTACAACGCGCCGGTGCAGGGGCTCCGCCTCACCCCCGCCGTCCTCGCCGACATCTTCCTGGGCAAGATCACGAAGTGGAACGACCCGAAGGTCGCCGCCCTGAACCCCGGTACGACGCTGCCCGACGCCCCCTTCGCAGTGGTCCGCCGCTCCGACGGGTCGGGCACGACCTACGTCTTCACCGACTACCTCTCCAAGGTCTCCCCGGAGTGGAAGCAGAAGGCCGGCACGGGAAAGAGCGTCTCCTGGCCCGTGGGGCTCGGCGGCAAGGGCAACGAGGGCGTCACCGGCCTCGTCAAGCAGACCCCCGGCTCCATCGGCTACGTCGAGCTCGCCTACGCGAACCAGAACAAGCTCCCCACCGCACTCCTCCAGAACAAGGACGGGAACTTCGTGGCCCCGTCCATCGCGGCCACCTCGGCCGCCGCCGCCGGAGTCGCCATCCCCGCGGACTACAAGGTCTCGGTGACCAACGCCTCCGGCAAGGATGCCTGGCCCATCGCCTCCTTCACCTACCTGCTCGTCCGGACGGACTCCAAGGACAAGGTCAAGGGTGAGCAGCTCGTGAAGTTCCTCTGGTGGGCGATCCACGAGGGGCAGGCCACGGCCGCTCCCCTCGAGTACGCGCCCCTCCCCGGCCCCGTCGTGAAGATGCTCGAGAAGACCATCCAGGACCTCAAGGTCCAGGGCAAGCCGGTCCCCGTTGCCGGAAAGTAGCAAGAACGGCGCCTCCGAGGCGCTCTCCACCCCGGCGCGGGCCGGCAATCCCGGCGACCGCGCCTGGGGGTGGGCCATCACCGTCTTCGGGGGCGCACTCCTCGTCGTGGCCGGGCTCATCCTCCTCGAGCTGGGTCGCGTCGCCGCTCCGGCATGGGAGCACATCGGCCTGGGGAGGTTCCTCATCTCGAGCGACTGGGATCCGGTCCAGGAGAAGTTCGGCGCCCTGCCCTTCATCTACGGGACGCTGGTGACGAGCGGCGTCGCGCTCCTCATCGCACTGCCGGTCTCGGTCGGCCTCGCCCTCTTCCTCTCCGAGATGGGGCCGCGACGACTCCGGGCCCCGGTGGCCTACTCCATCGAGGTCCTGGCGGCCATCCCCAGCGTCATCTACGGCCTCTGGGGACTGTTCATCCTGGTCCCCTGGCTGCGCAGCGACGTCCAGCCCTTCCTCCAGAGGACGCTGGGCTTCCTGCCCATCTTCAAGGGGCCGCCCATCGGGCTCGGTTTCCTGGCGGCCGGCGTCATCCTGTCCCTCATGATCCTGCCGACCATCGCGTCGGTGACCATCGAGGTGCTGAAGACGGTGCCCCCGGCCCTGAAGGAGGGCGCGCTGGCGCTCGGCGCCACCCGCTGGGAGTCGATCCGCATCTCCGTGCTCCCCTACGCACGCCCCGGGATCATCGGCGCCTCGCTCCTCGGACTGGGGCGCGCGCTCGGCGAGACCATGGCGGTCACCATGGTCATCGGCAACTCGCCGGAGATCCACGCCTCCCTCTTCGCGCCCGGCTACTCGCTTCCGGCGGTCATCGCCAACGAGTTCGCCGAGGCCACCGGCGACGTCCACGTGGGCGCGCTGGCCGCACTCGGGCTCGTGCTCTTCGGCATCACGCTCATCCTGAACGCCCTGGCGCGCCTGCTGGTCGAGGCGGTGGGTCGCGGACCGAAGGGGGTGCGGGCGTGAACCGGCTTCGCTGGCGCAAGGGGGTCGACCTCTTCTGGACCGTGGTGAGCGGAGCGGCCGTGCTGGCCGCCGTGATTCCCCTCGCCTCGCTCCTGTGGCTCGTCGTCTCGCACGGCCTCCCCGGCCTCACCCCGAGCTTCTTCACGAGCCTGCCGACCCCAGTCGGGGAGCCCGGAGGCGGGGTGGGAAACGCCATCGTGGGAACGCTCTTCATGGTGGGGATCGCGAGCCTCATGGCGCTCCCCGTGGGCATCGGCGCGGGGATCTTCCTGGCCGAGAAGGGGGACGGGAAGCTGGGGGGCGTCGTCCGCTTCACCGCCGAGGTGCTCTCCGGCGTGCCATCCATCGTCGTCGGGATCGTGGCCTACGGCCTCGTGGTCGCCCCCATGAAGCGTTTCTCCGCGCTGGCCGGAGGGGTGGCGCTGGCCCTCCTCATGGTGCCGTCGCTGGCCCGCTCCACCGAGGAGTTCATCCGGCTCGTCCCCCAGGCGCTGCGCGAGGCGTCGCTGGCGCTGGGGGTCCCCGCCTGGAAGACCAGCCTCCGCGTGGTCCTCCGCACCGCGCTGGGCGGGATCGTCACCGCGGTGCTCCTCGCCGTGGCCCGCGCGGCCGGCGAGACCGCCCCGCTGCTCTTCACGGCGCTCAACAACCAGTACTGGAACACCGATCCGTTCCAGCCCACCGCCTCGCTCACGGTGCAGATCTTCAACTACGCCATCAGCCCGTACGACGACTGGCACCAGAAGGCATGGACGGCCGCGCTGGTGCTGCTCCTCCTCGTGGGGCTCCTGAACCTCTTCGCGCGGTTCCTCTCCCGGAACCGGCTGCAGGGTGCCCCCAGATGAACGCCGTCCAGGAGATCGCCCCGGTGAACACGCAATCTCGCCGCTCCATCGATTCCGTCGAGACGCCGGGCCGGATGCAGCCACCGGTCCCCGCCCCGGTGGCGTCCCCGGAGCCGCCCAAGCTCACGGTCGAGAAGCTCAACGCCTGGTACGGCAAGAACCACGCACTGCACGACGTGAACCTGACCGTTCCGCCCCGGTCGGTGACGGCGGCCATCGGCCCGTCCGGTTGCGGCAAGTCCACCTTCCTGCGCTGCCTGAACCGCATGCACGAGCTCATCCCCGGGGCACGGGCCGAGGGAACGCTCCTCATCGACGGCAAGAACCTGCTCGGGCGCGACGTCGACCCGGTGACCCTGCGGAGGCGGGTCGGAATGGTCTTCCAGCGGCCGAACCCGTTCCCCACCATGTCGATCAGGGACAACGTGGCGGCGGGGCTGAAGCTGAACGGCGTTCCCGGGAACCACGGCGAGATCGTGGAGCGGACGCTGCGGCAGTCGGCCCTCTGGGACGAGGTGAAGGACCGGCTCGACGCCAGCGCGCTCTCGCTCTCCGGCGGGCAGCAGCAGCGGCTCTGCATCGCCCGGGCGCTCGCCGTGCAGCCCGAGGTGCTCCTCATGGACGAGCCGGCCAGCGCGCTCGACCCCATCGCCACGGCGAAGATCGAGGACCTGATCCACGAGCTCAAGGCGCGCTATACCATCGTCATCGTGACCCACAACATGCAGCAGGCCGGGCGCGTGTCCGACCAGACCGCCTTCTTCTACATGGGCGACCTCATCGAGGTCGGGTCCACCGAGAAGATCTTCACCAACCCCTCGGAGAAGCGCACCGAGGACTACGTCACCGGGAAGTTCGGGTAGGCCATGGCTCCGGAAACCCACACCGACAAGGTCTACGAGGCGGAGCTGGCGCAGCTGCGCGACCGGCTCCTCGTGATGGGCGGCAAGGTGGAGGCCGCCATCGCCGGAAGCGTGCGCGCCCTCACCGAGCGTGACTCGTCCCTGGCCGAGAAGGTCATCTCCGGCGACCGGGACGTGAACCGCACCGAGGTCGAGATCGACGAGATGTGCCGCCGACTCCTGGCGCTGCGCCAGCCGGCCGCCAGCGACCTGCGCTTCATCACCACCGCGCTCAAGATCGTCACCGACCTGGAGCGCATGGGCGACCTGGCGGTGAACGTGGCCGAGCGGGCGCTCGACCTCACCCAGTCGCCGCCGTCGAAACCCTTCCATGACCTCACCGAGCTGGCCGACCTGTCGGCCATGCAGCTCGCCAAGGCGCTCGACTCCTTCGTGGAGCGGGACGTGAAGAAGGCCGAGGAGGTCATCGCCGACGACGACCGGCTCGACGCCCTCTACCACCGGCTCTTCAACGACCTCCTGGCCTACATGATGGAGGACTCGCGGGTCATCCGCAGGGCGACCTCCACCATGTTCGCCGCCAAGCAGCTGGAGCGCTTCGGCGACCACGCCACCAACGTCGCCGAGATGGTGGTCTACATGGTGCGCGGCACCGACGTGCGCCACCCGGGAAGCCGGAGCGGCGAGGGCGGGGCCGGGCCGGGCGCCAGGTAGGGTCCCCGCGGATCCACCGGGAGTTCACGGGGCCGCCGCCGAGCCGCCACGTCGCGCGGGTAGCCTGTCCACCAACACGAACGTCGTCCTCCACGAGGCCCGCCTCTCGTCGCCGGGCGTCCTCGACGGGCGGGACGCGGCCCTCCGGCACGTGTTCGTCGAGGCTTCCGGAGGGCTCTTCCCGGAGGTCTCCCAGGTGGTGCTGGTGGGCGTCGAGGGCGCAGCCGGCGCCGAGGTGCGGGAGCGGCTCCTCCCCTCCGGGTGACGGCAAATCGTCACAGGCGCGCCGCGCAGACTCCACGCACGCCGCCGAGGATCGCCGCCGGTGCTGCTCCGGGGCGGTGGCGGGTCGGTGGGGAAGGGGCCTTCCTCGAGGAGACGAGATGTCCAGCCATGACCTGTACGCGATCTACGCAGCGGCCTACGCCGAGTCGTCCCACTTCGAGAGCGGGCGGGCCATCGACCTGCCGTCGGGCCTGGCCCGGCGGCTGCGCCGTCTCCTCTCGGTGGAACGCACCATCGAGGAGCTGGCCCGTCACGACGCGACCGACGGCCGCCCCATGCGGACGCCGGCCGAGTTCGAGGCGGCCCTGCACGAGGGCCGGCGGGTGCTGAACGGACTGGGAAGCGCGGTGGGAGCGGGGATCTGAACGAAGGACCGTGGAGGTGCGCGTGGGCTCGATCCTGTTTGCGGTGGCGGCGCTGGGGCTCATCGCCTCCATCGTCCAGCTCGTCCTCCTCCGTCTGCACCTCCGCTCCGCCTCCCGGAAGCCCTGCCCGCTGCCTCCCATCTCCATCCTGAAGCCGCTCTGCGGGGTGGACGACGACCTCGAGGCCAACCTGGCCTCCTTCGCCTCCCTGGACTACCCGTCCTACGAGGTGGTCCTCGGGGTGCGGGACCGGAGCGACCCGGCCTTGAACCCGAAGGTGAACCAGCTCATCGGCCTCGCCGCCGCGGCCCGCCACGACGTCCTGCTGGTGAGCGACTCGAACGTGCGCGCGCCGGACGGCTACCTCGACGACGTGGCGCGCCACCTGGCCGAGCCGGGCGTCGGGCTCGTCACCCACCCGGTGGGCGGGGTGGGCGAGGAGTCCCTGGGTTCCACGCTGGACAACCTGCAGGCCTCGTCGGCCGTGGGGCCGGCCACCGTGGCTGTGAAGCGGCTCACCGGACGGGACGTCGTGGTCGGCAAGTCGATGGCGCTCCGCCGGGCCGACCTGGCCGCCATGGGCGGGTTCGAGTCGGTGCGCGACGTCCTGGCCGAGGACTACGTACTCGGAGTGAAGGTGACCCGGGAGCTCGGGAAGCGGGTGGCCATCGGATCCGTGGCCATCCCGGCGGTGAGCGGGCGGCGGGACGTGGCCGGCTTCCTCTCGCGCTACGGCCGCTGGTGCGTCATGCAGCGGAAGATCGCCGGCACTCCGGTCTACGCCGCCCAGGCGCTTCTCTACCCGCTCCCCTTCGCCCTGGCTGGACTGGCCCTCGCCCCCGGGACCTGGGCGCTGCCGGTCATGCTCCTCGTCTGGATGTCGAAGGCTCTCCTCGACGGCGCCACCGCGCGAATCCTGCGCGGGACCGGTTTCGGCGCCCGGGTCCTCTGGCTCTCTCCCCTGAAGGATTTCCTCTTCCTCTTCGCATTCGTCCGGGCCTTCGGAGAAAATTCCGTGGAATGGCGGGGCAATCGCTTGATCGTCCAGGCCGGGTCCAGGCTGCGGCGGGCCGGCGATCCATCCTCGGACGGGGTGCTCGCGCTGGAGCGGTGAGCACCCGTTTTCCCCCCAACGGGCCGGGCAAGCGAGCCCCGACCGTTGTAGATCCTGGGCATCCCAGGGAGGATCCAGATGCGCGGCAAGCGGGAACGACTCTTCGAATGCACCTACGGCATCCCCGGCGAGGAACGGAAGGTGGTCTTCCGCGCCTGGACGCCCGTCGAGGCGGCCGCCGGCGTCGAGGAGGCCCTGCAGGGCGCCGGCATTCCCCTGACCGGGGCGATCACCGTCCGTGACGCGCGCGGGCGCGTGGTCCTGACGGTGCCCGTCCGCCCCTTCAACCAGTCCGGGATCTCCGGCGCGGCCTGAGTTCGAGTCGCCCCCCGAACGTTGCAGGGCCGCCATGCGGTCCGGGTTACCTTCTCCTCACTCATGGCGAAGGGCGACCACGCGATGCGGACCCTGGTGCACCTCTCCGATCTCCACATCGGGCGGGACGAGGCCACCGACGAGGCCGCGCGGAGCCTGGCCAGGATGCTCGCCGCGGCCCGCGTCGACCAGGTGCTGCTCACCGGCGACGTCACCCACCGTGGAATGGCCAGGGAGCTGGCCCGCTACGAGCGGATCTTCGCCCCTCTCCTCGAGGAGGGGCGGCTCACCGCAGTACCCGGCAACCACGACCGCATGGGCGACGACGCCGCGCGCGGACTGATGCGGGGGGGACGGGTGGCCATCACGTCGGTGCCCGGGCTCCACGTGGTCCGGCTGGACTCGACCGCGCCGCACAACCGCTCCCTCATCGACGGGCACGGCGCCCTCTCCGTCCAGGACGTGGCCGACGTGCGGATCGCGCTGGAGGAGACGCCGGCGGGCGCGCTCCCGGTGGTGATACTGCACCACCACGTGCTTCCACTCCCGGTCGAGGACCTGGCCGAGAGGCTGGCCACCCTGGTGGGGTTGCCCTGCGCCGACGAGCTTCCACTCGGGGAAGATCTACTGGGACGGATCCTGGGGCGCTGCAAGCTGGTGCTCCACGGCCACCGGCACGTCCCCGCCGAGTTCCGCGTCGCCCCACCCGGCGGCGCGATGCCCATGCGCATCCTCAACGCCGGGAGCTCGACGATGCTCGGACGGGCGCGGATCATCGCGCACGCGGCCGGGGAGATCGCCTGGGAAGGATGGCTCGCGACCGAGATGGTTGCCGCCCGGTCCTGGAGCCCGGCGAAGCGGGCGCGCCCCATCGGCGAGGCCGTCGCGGCGGCATAGGCCGGCCCCCTTTTCACGGCCCGCGCGGCGGCGCGCCCTCGCCCAGGTGTTCGCGCAGGCGGCGGTAGTCGGGCCAGAGCGCCTGCACGAGGAGCCGATCCCCATCGGCGACGCGGGTGTCCCCGGCGGGTGCGGCCGCACGGCCCCGCTCCGCTCCAGCGAGAGGGTGAGCGCCCCGAAGCGATCCCGGAGCCCGGCCACCGTGAGGGCGGCGAGCGGAGCCGCGGCCACGAAGTCGGACACCACGAAGAGGTGCTCGCCGGACTGGAAGGAGTTGCGCACGCGGGGATCGAGCGCCGCGATGGCGAGCGCCGGGGCGGCCAGGCCCGACGCCGACAGCGCCTCGGCCCCGAAGCCCTCCCGCACCTTGCGCGCCAGGTCGTCGTCGAACACCCGGATGACCACCCGGATGGCCGGGCTCTCCCGGCGCGCGTCGAGGGCCACGTTCAGGTTCACCAGGTCGTCGTCGGTCGAGCAGACGACGGCCGAGGCCCGGGCCACGTTGCACCGTCCCAGCGCCCCCGGGGTGCGCGCGTCCTCCAGCAGGACGGGCACTCCCTCCTCCCGCAGCGCCGCCGCGAGCGGGGCGTCGGCCCGGTTCTCCAGGACGACCACGTCCCGCCCCAGCGCCCGCAGGTGCTCGGTCACCCGGTACCCGACCCGCCCGGCTCCGACGACGATGACGTGCTGGTCCATGCCCTGTGTCCTCACGGCGATCCACTCCTTGGCGTGTCCGCGCTTTGCGAAGAAGAGGTGTCCGAACCGAACCACGCCGTCGGCCAGGACCGCCACCCCCAGGAGCGGGACCAGCACGTTGAGCACTTCCATGGGAACGCTGTCGGTGTAGGGGAGCGACGGGTTCCCGAAGAGGAGGAAGTAGACGTGGTGCGCCGCGGCGCCCCAGCCCACCCGCTGGCCAGCCGGTCCGCGCCAGCCCCAGACGTAGAGGAGGGGGACCACCCCGAACAGAGCCGAGGCGAGGAGGAAGGTGAGGCGGAACTGCCGAAGCAGGGCCGTCAGGTAGCGCAGGTCGGCGACGAGCCGGGATGCGGCCGTGGACGGGGGCACCCGTGAATCTCTAGCACGGTGCGAATGCCTAAGCCGCCCGGGTCCAGGCCTCGGAGACCGCAGCGGCCGTGGTGGACAGGGTCCGCTCCAGGAACCCGGCCAGGACGGAGGCGAGGGCGAGCGGGGCCGTGATGCGCCCGTTCGCGTCCAGACGTGCCGATGGCGATTCCACAACGGTTCGACGACGTTCAATCGATCAGTTGCCGCAGCGCGAAGAGCACCATTGCCGTTCCCAGTCCGAGTTCCCAGCCCGGCCATTGGTCGAGGAGCACGAACCCGGCCAGGGGGATGAGCCCCACCAGGAGCAGCATCACGGTGGATCCGTCCAGGTCTCGAAGGGTCATCGGCGCCACCCGACCCGAGGCTAGCGCGCAAGGGATCAGGGGGACGTCAAGGTGTCGCGCGAGAGCGTCAAGATCGGGTCAAGACCGGAGGCGTCCCGCCGGACGCGGGACCTTCTTGATGCGTTCTTGACGGCGGGCGGTCCCCTCTTGAACCCCCGCTGACGCTCCGCCGCCTATCTTCCGCACCGTTCCACCGGCGCATCGTGGCGGGCCGTGGAGGGAGAGACCAGTGTCACCCAATCTTCGTCGCGCCCTCTTCGGCGCGCCCCGGGACATCAACGACCCGCGGACCTTCCACAGCGTCTCCCTCATCGCCCTGCTCGCCTGGGTGGGGCTGGGCGCCGACGGGCTCTCCTCGTCGGCCTACGGTCCCGACGAGCTCTACCGGGCGATCGGGGACCTCCACTTCCTCGCCCCCGCGCTGGCGCTCGCCACGGCCGGAACCGTTCTCCTCATCTCGATCGCCTACTCGCGGATCATCGAGCACTTCCCCTTCGGCGGCGGCGGGTACGTGGGGCGACGCGCCTGCTCGGCTCGGGAGCCGGCCTCGTCTCCGGCTCCGCACTGCTCGTGGACTACGTCCTCACCATCTCGGTGTCGATCGCCGCCGGGGGGGAGGCCGTCTGGAGCTTCCTCCCTCCCCACCTCGCGGGCTGGAAGGTGCCCGCAGAGGCGGGGGCCATCCTCCTGCTCGTTGTCCTCAATTTGCGGGGAGTGAAGGAGTCGGTGAGCGTCCTCGCACCGATCTTCCTGGCCTTCCTGGTCACCCACGCCATCCTCATCTTCGGCGGCATTGGCAGCCACCTCGGCGAGGCGCCGGCGATCGCCACCGAGCTCGCGCAGCAGGGGCGGACCGCGGTGGGCACGATGGGGTGGACGGCCATCGCCGGGATCTTCATCTACGCCTACTCGATGGGCGCCGGCACCTACACCGGCATCGAGGCGGTCTCGAATGGCCTCCAGATCATGAGGGAGCCGCGCGTGGCCACGGCGAAGCGGACCATGACGTACATGGCCATCTCGCTCTCGGTGACCGCTGGAGGCATCCTCGTCGCCTACCTCCTCTTCCGGGTCGCGCCCGTGGAGGGGAAGACCATGAACGCAGTGCTGCTCGAGAACTTCGCCGGGCACTGGAGCACGGGCGGCCTGCCGGTGGGGCGCTGGTTCGTGACCGGGACGCTGGTCATCGAGGCGGCGCTGCTCTTCGTGGCCGCCCAGGCCGGCTTCCTCGACGGGCCGCGTGTGATGTCCAACATGGCCATCGACAGCTGGCTGCCCCACCGGTTCGCGTCCCTCTCCGACCGGCTGGTCACGCAGTCGGGGGTGCTGCTCATGGGCGGGGCGAGCCTGGCGACGCTGGTCTTCACCGGCGGTCACCTGGACCAGCTCGTCACCATGTACTCGATCAACGTCTTCGTGACCTTCTCGCTTTCCCAGGCGGCCATGCTCCGCTTCCAGTGGACCCACCGGGAGCGGAAGCGGTCCCGCGATCTCGCCATCCACGGGCTCACCTTCCTGCTCTGCGCCGGGATCCTCGTCGGGATCGTGTCGCAGAAGTTCCTCGCCGGCGGATGGGTGACCCTCGTGGTCACGGGAGCCGTGGTCGCGCTCTGCTCGTGGATTCACCGCCACTGCCTCGAGGTGCAGGTCCACCTCCGGCGGCTCGACGCGGATCATGGCGGCGCTTCCAGCGGCCCCGTCCGGACCCGCCCGCCCGCTGGACCCGAAGGCGCCGACGGCGGTCATGCTGGTGGGCTCCTACGCCGGGCTGGGCGTCCACGCGCTGCTCACCGTGCAGCGACTCTTCCCGGACCACTTCAAGGACGTGATCTTCCTGGCGGCGGCGGTCATCGACGCTCCGGCGATGATTGGATGAAGGAGGCGGACAGGTCCGGGAGCGCACCGAGGGCGCCCTGAAGCAGTACGTGGACCTGGCCCACCGTCTCGGGCTCTCCGCCGGGTACCGGCTCTCCGTGGCCACCGAGACCCTCCCCGAGGCCGAGCGCCTGGCCAACGAGGTGAACCGCGAGTTCCCCCGCTCGGTCTTCTTCGCGGGGAAGCTCTCTTCACGGTGGAGCGCCTGCCGGCCGGACATCACCAAGTCGTCGCCGATCACGACACCGGCGGCTTCGCCGTGAACGGCCCGCAGGCGGCGCTGCTCCAGGCCGGTGGCACGGTCGAGGCGGGCTGGACGACGGGCAACCACACCGGGGTCGACACGCTCATCTGGAGCGCGGGCCGAGCAGGGGGGGCGGGCAGCAAGGCGCTGGCGCGCGCCATCGGCAACACCGAGATCTACGGGGTCATGGTAAGGGGCAAGGCCCTGGGCGACGCGAAGGAATAGGCGCAGCCTTCATCTCCGGTGGTGGTCGGGGCGCTGGGCGTCCTTGCCCCCGCCCCAGCGGGCCTCCTCGCCACCGTCGTCGAGCAGCTGGAACGAGTTCACGTCGTCGGCCACCTGGGAGCGGAGCTGGGAGAGCACAAGCCGTCGCGCCGCCGGGTCCTTCACCGGGAAGAAGAGCTCGTAGCGCCGGTCGAAGTTGCGCGGCATGGCGTCGAGGCTCCCGGCGAAGACCAGCCAGCGGCCGCCGTTCTTGAAGGCGGCCACCCGGGCGTGCTCGAGGAAGCGCCCCACCAGGCTCTTCGCGTGGACCCCGGCGGCGATCTCGGTGAGCGTGGTCCGGGCGAGCAGGTCCACCCGGGCCCCGGCCTTGGCCGCGTTGCGAAGGGCGGTCAGGATCTGCGGGTCGGTCACGTGGTTGAACTTGAAGATCAGGTGGCCGCCCGGATGTGACTCGGAGTGAATCCGGTCGAGGAGCAGCCTCCGGATGGACGCCCCGGTGCGCAGCTCGGTCATGCGCGGAGTCCTTCCCATCTCGAGCGCGTCGAAGAAGCGCTTCACGTCGCGGGTCAGGGCGGGGTCGGCGGTGAAGAGCGAGAAGTCGGTGTAGAGCCGGGCGTTGCGGGTGTTGTAGTTGCCGGTTCCCAGGTGGACGAACTCGCGCCGCCCGCGCCTCACCCAGATGGCCTTGGCGTGCACCTTGCGCGACGGCAGCGGGAGCACCCGGACGCCTGAGTTCTGGAACCGCAGGCCCCATTCCAGGTTCTGCAGCTCGTCGAAGCGGGCGCGGGCCTCGAGGAGCACCGCCACGTCCTTGCCTGCCCGGGAGGCCTCGATGAGCGACTCGGCCAGCACGTTGTCGTCCCCCACCCTGTAGAGGGTGGCGCGCATGGCGGTGACCTCGGGGTCCCGCGCCGCGGCCCGTGCGAAGTCCTCCACCGCGTCGTACCCCTGGTACGGGTGGTAGATCATCTGGTCGCGCAGGCCGATGCGCCGGAACGGGTTGGTCGAGAACCCCGGGATGAGCCACGGGCGCAGCGCGCCGAACTTGAGCCGCGACGGGGCGCCGTCCACCAGCGTGGAGACCATGCGCAGGTCGAGGGGCGGCTCGATCCGGAAGACCTCGTCGGCCTCCAGCCCGAGCGCGATTCGGATCGACTCGGACCAGTGGGTCGGGAAGTTCTTCTCCACCTCCAGGTGGCTGGGGCGGCCGTCGAGACGGGTCTCGAGAGCGGCGGGGAGGTCTTCCCAGTCGAGCCCCAACTGGTCGATGGCGGCGAGCCGGATGGCCCGGAGCTCGTGCAGCTCCTGGTCGCGCCCGTCGAGGAAGAGGTCGCTGCGAAGCCGGAGCAGCTCGCCCAGCCGGACGTAGGTTCCGTCGCGCCCGGGGATCTCCACGAGGCGCGGCAAGCTCTCCGGGAGGCGCACCAGGTGCTCGAGGACGCCGAGCCCGGTGGCGAAGTAGAGCGCCCCGGTCCGGATCTCGCGCACGGCGTCGGCCCGGAGCACGTCGGTCCGCGGGGCGACCTCCTCGGCCAGGAAGGCGCCGAAGTAGTCGAGCTCCTCCTTCGTGAGGGACGACACCGCGACGATGCGGATCCCGAAGGCCTCGAGCTCGCCGAGGAACGACCGGTAGGTCTCGCTGGCGGCCTCGGCCTGGAGACGGGCCTCCTGGAGCAGCCGCTGGTAGTCGGCCGTGCCCCGTTCCTCCAGGAACGGCCTGGAGATGCGGGCGGCGAAGAACTCGTCGAGATTGGAGGACCAGATGGAGAGGAAGCGGAGCCGCTCCATCATCGGGAAGTCGGCCCGCCGGGTCTGCTCGAGGACCCTCCGGTTGAATCGCAGCCAAGAAAGTTCCTGTTCGATGAGCACGGGCCTCCCCCGGAGAGCCGACACTTCACCACACCCTGCGTGACGGGAGTGTGACGATGGGGGCCAGGAACCCTCCGGGGAGGCCCCGGCCGCCCCCCTCCTGCCGGGGTTCCGGGCACCCATTTGCACGCTTTTGCGGCAGATTTCGCCCGGAATCCGGGCCGATCGGGGCCAGGAAGCGTCGAGATGAGGCAGGCCTCTTGCAAAGGCAATAAGGTCGCCCCATGCGCCTCCTCCTCCAGCACGACACCGTTTACCGGTTCCCACGCCCGGCCGCGCTAGGGCCCCACCAGATCCGTCTGCGCCCGGCAAGCCACGCCAAGGCCCGGATCGAGACCTACTCGCTCCGCGTCAGCGAACCGGCCGAGGTCCGCTGGCAGCGCGACCCCACCGGGAACCAGGTGGCCCACGTCACCTTCCCGAAGGGCACCCTGCTGCCGGAGCTCTCGGTCCAGGTGGAGATGGCCGTGGACATCCGGCCGGTGAACCCCTTCGACTTCTTCGTGGACGACCGGTGCGAGGAGACGCCCTTCGCCTACCCGGAGGAGGTCCGGCCCGAGCTCGCGCCCTTCCTCGACCTCGAGGACCCGTCGCTCGCCGGGGGGCCGCTCCTCCAGGCCTTCCTCGACGAGGCGCCGGCCTCGGGCCGGACCATCCCTCTCGTGGTGGAGCTCAACCGGCTCGTGAACGAGCGGACCCGCTACGTGATCCGGGAGGAGGCGGGGGTCTGGACGCCGGAGGAGACGCTCCGGCAGGGCAGGGGAAGCTGCCGCGACTCGGCGGTCCTGCTCGTGGCGGCGCTGCGCTCCCGGGGGCTCGCGGCCCGCTTCGTGTCCGGCTACCTCATCCAGCTCACCGACGAGGGGATGATCCCGGACGAGCCCCGGGGCGTGGGGCGCGACGTGGTGGACCTGCACGCCTGGGCCGAGGTGTTCCTCCCCGGCGCCGGCTGGATCGGCCTCGACGCCACCAGCGGCCTCCTCTGCGGGGAAGGGCACATCCCGCTGGCCTGCGCGGCGCGCCCGGCGCTGGCCGCACCGGTGATCGGCACCTCCGACGTGGGGGCCGATTCCTTCGCCTTCTCGATGCGGGTCATGCGGCTCGGCCACGAGGCCCGCCCGACCACGCCGTACTCCGAGGAGACCTGGCAGGCGCTCCTCGTCGCGTCAGACCGGGCCGACGCGACGCTCGCCGGGG
>CAWHDZ010000033.1:0-43585 GCA_963828255.1 uncultured delta proteobacterium
CCTTCACCACGATCACCGTGATGTTGTCGTCGCCCCCACGCTCGTTGGCGAGGGCCACCAGCTTCTCGGGGGCTTCGGCGAGGCGGGAGCCGGCGGCGATCTCCAGGATCTCCGCGTCGGTGACCAGGTTGGACAGGCCGTCGCAGCAGAGGACGATGGAGTCCCCCTTCTCGACCTCGAGCCCGACCACGTCCACGAGGACCTCCTCCTCGAACCCCACCGACCGGGTGATGATGTTTCGGAAGCGGCTCTGCCGCGCCTCCTCCTCGGTGATGGCCCCGGCCTTCAACTGCTCGTTCACGAGGGAGTGATCCTCGGAGAGCTGGAAGATGCGACCGCCACGCAGCAGGTAGCAGCGGCTGTCCCCCACGTGGGCGATGAAGGCGGTGTGGCCGACGACGAGCGCGGCCGTCACCGTGGTGCCCATGCCGGCCAGGCTGGGGTCTTCCTGGGCGGCGCCGTAGATGGCCTTGCAGGCCGACTCGACGGCGACGCGGAGGACCGAGGGGAAGTGGCTCGCGTCGGCGGCGGCCGGGGACTCGAAGGCAGCCGGCGACGCCGCCTGCGCCGCGCGGATACGATCCTGGATGGTCCTGACCGCGATGGACGACGCGGTGCCCCCGCCGGCGTGGCCGCCCATCCCGTCGGCGACGACGAAGAGCGCGTCTTCCAGGTCCACGAGGAGGGCGTCCTCGTTGTGCTCGCGGCGCCGGCCGACGTCGGTGACGCCGCGGGCTTCGATGGAAAGTGGAGGTGGGGCGGCCACGAGCGGCGCGGATGGTAGCCTCGACCTCCAGCGCGGGTCAACGACGGGTATTCGACTCACGCGCGGGCCGCTTCCCCCCTGTGGCGGTGCGCCCGGACCGCTGCCCGGGCTGGCCGCCCTGGCGCGCACTTCCCCGGCTCGCGGGCCGCGGACATGAGCGCCGCAGCGTGCTCCAGCGCCGAGGCGGTGACCGTCTGCCCGGCCAGCATGCGCGCCACCTCGGCCCTCCGGTCGGCCTCGGCGGGGAGCGGCACCACCCCCGTCGTGGTGCGACCCGACACCACACGCTTCTCGACCCGGGCGTGAAGGTCGGCGAAGGCCGCCACCTGCGGGAGGTGGGTGACGCAGATGACCTGCCGGTCGCGGGCCACCGCGGCAAGCACCCTCCCGACCGCCTCGGCGACGGCCCCGCCGATTCCGGCATCGACCTCGTCGAAGACGTAGGACAGGACCGGATCGGCACGGGAGAGGGCGCGCTTCACGGCGAGAAGCACCCGCGAGAGCTCTCCCCCGGACGCCACCCGGCCGAGCGGGCGCGCCGGCTCCCCGGGGTTGGGGGCGATGAGGATCTCGGCGGTCTCTGCGCCAGAAGCGCCGAGCCGGTGCCCACCCGCCTCGACGCAGCCCGCCGGAGCCGAGAATGCCACCTCGACGCGGCAGCGTGACATGGCGAGCCCCTCGAGCTCCTCGGCCACCGCCCGGCGGAAGACCTGGGCGGCCCGCCGCCGCTCCCGCCCCAGCTCGGCCGCGAGCCCGGCCGCC
The DNA here is from genome assembly GCA_963828255.1 of uncultured delta proteobacterium. GTDB lineage: Bacteria > Myxococcota > Myxococcia > Myxococcales > Anaeromyxobacteraceae > CAIOAK01. The sequence continues at coordinate 1,529 of CAWHDZ010000033.1, forward strand.
TCGCCTGCCGCGACGGCCACCGCCCTGGCCACCTGGGCCCGCCGCCCCTCGGCGCCGGTGAGCCCGGAAAGCTCGGCCTTCATGGCCTCGCGGCGGGAGAGGGCCGCCTCCAGGCTGCCCCCGTGCTTGCGGACGATGCCGCGCAGCGCCGCGATGCGGTCGTCCACCTCGGCGAGCCGGTCGGGGTCGCCGCCCAGCGAGCCGGCGTAACGGGTGAGGGAGCGCCCGGCCTCCTCCACCTCGGCCGCCGCCGAGCGGAGCAGGGACAGGACCTGCTCGAGGCGGGGGTCGAGCGCCGAGGCGTCCTGGAGCGCGCGCAGGGCCTGACCGATGCGCTCGGCCGCGCTCCCCTCGTCGCCGTACGCGAGGGCCTCGGCCCCGCGGGCCGCCTCGGCGAGCCGGGCGGCGCCTGCGAGCACCTTGCGCTCCTGGTCGAGCCGGGCGTCCTCGCCCGGGCTCGGGTCCACCCCCTCGAGCTCCTCGAGCTGGAAGGAGAGGTAGTCGGCGCGGCGGGCCCGCTCCCCCTCGTCGTCCGCCAGGGCCCGCTCCTCCCGCACCAGCGCCGACAGGGCCTCGAAGGCCTCCCGGTACCGCGCGCGCAGGCCGCCGGGAGCCGCCGCCCCGGCGAAGGCGTCCACGAGGTCGAGGTGGGTCCCGGCGTCGAGGAGGGACACGTGCTCGTGCTGGCCGGTCACGTCCACCACGCCCCGCATCGCGCCTTCCAGGATGGCCACGGTGCAGAGCGCGCCGTTCACGAAGACCCTGCCCCGGCCGGCCCGGGACACCACGCGGCGCACCAGCAGCTCGGCGACCCCGTCCCCCGCCCCGTCCCTCGCCGGAACCCCTGCCGCCTCGAGGCGCGCCAGCGCCGGGTGGTCGGCCGGGAGCTCGAAGATGGCCTCGACCGAGGCCTCGTCCGCCCCCTCCCGCAGGAGATCGGCGCTCATGCGCCCCCCGAGCACGAGGTGGAGGGCCCCGACGAGGAGCGACTTGCCCGCCCCGGTCTCCCCGGTGAGGACGTTCAGTCCCGGACCGAACCGGACCTCCACCTGGTCCACCACCGCAAAACCCGTGATGCGCAAGGTCGTCAGCATGGGCAGGAGTCTGCCACCGCCCCCTGACACTGCGCAAGCTTTCAGGTGACGGCCCGTTCAGCCCGTCCTTCCCGCGGCCTTCCCTCCGGGCGCGGGGTAGGCTCACCCCGTGACCCTCCGTCGATTCGCCAGGCGCTTCCTCCTCCTCCTCGCGCTCGCGGCCGCCTCTCCCGTCTCGGCGCGGGCCGAGTTCCACGCCGCCATCTCCGGCGGCGCCTACCTGCCGTCGGGCACCTCGTCGTTCGGCGCCCTCGAGGCGCTCCCGTCGGCGTCGCTCTCGGTGGGGTGGGACTCCGAATACTTCGGCGCTGCGGTCTGGGCCGGGCTCGTCAACACCCGGGCCGGAATCCTGCTCCAGGAGAACTGCTTCCCGGTGGTGTTCCGGGCTCGCGGTCGCCTCCCGCTCGGCCTCGCCGTCCCCTTCGTCTACGGGGGCGTCGGCTTCGCCCCGTCCCGCGCGATCCTGATCTCGGGCACCTACGAGACCGTGGCCTTCACCGCGCAGGCGGGCGCCGGCGTGGACCTGGTCTTCGGCGACATGTTCACCATCGGTGCAGAGGCCGGGTACCTGTGGCTCTCCCCGACCTACGGGTTCGGCACGGTGGACATGGACGGCACGCTGCTGCTCGCCACCTTCGGGCTTCGCTTCCCTTGAGTCAGCGCTCGCCCCAGCGCAGCTTGGCCCGCAGGATCCCGAAGAAGTGGAAGGCCGGGTTCTGGACCAGGAGCACCCGGTTCGGGGAGGACTTCACCTGTACCCGGTCGCCGCGGGAGAGCGCCACGCCCTCCTGGCCGTCGAGGGACAGGTAGACCTTGGCGTCGTTCAGCAGGACGACGTTGATGGGCCGGTCGTCGGGGACCAGCAGCGGGCGCTGGGTGAGCGTGTGCGGGCAGATGGGGTTGATGATCACCCCCCGCATGGTCGGGTAGACGATGGGGCCGTTGGCCGCCAGCGAGTAGGCGGTGGATCCGGTGGGCGTGGCGATGATCACCCCGTCGGCCTTGTAGTTCGTGAGGTAGGACTCCCCGTACGAGGTGTCGAGCTCGGCCATGGGGGAGTGGGCGCCCTTGGAGATGACCGCGTCGTTCAGCACCTCGGCGTCGAGCTCGGGTCCGCCGCTCGTGCCCCCCCGGTGCAGGTGGACGCGCAGCTTCATCCGCGGCGACACGGTGGACTGGCCGGCCAGCACCTGCTCGAGCGCCGGGTACATGTCGCTCTGCGGGACCTCGGTCATGAAGCCCAGGCTGCCCATGTTGATGCCCAGGATGGGCGCCGGGCGCCCGGCCAGCAGCCGCGAGGCGTGGATGAGCGTGCCGTCTCCGCCCAGGACCACCACCAGGTCGGCGTCCCGGCCCACGGCCACCTCTTCGCGCAGGACGTCGATGCCCTTCCCGCGCAGGAAGCTCTCGACGTAGTGGGCCGTCTCGACGGCCTCGGCCGAGCTCTTCTTCGGAACGATGCCAATCCGGCGCGGGACGGGGCAGGGCAGGGCTTCCATCCGGCGCAATATATAGTGTCCCGGCCCCATGGACCTCTTCGACCACGCCCTCGACCGGGACGACGCCGGCAAGCCGCTCCCGGAGCGGCTCCGCCCGCGCCGCCTGGAGGAGTTCGTGGGACAGGAGCACGTGCTCGGGCCGGGGAGCGCGCTGCGCCGGGCCATCGAGGCCGACCAGGTCCCCTCCCTCATCCTCTGGGGCCCTCCCGGGACCGGGAAGACCACGCTCGGGCACATCGTGGCCGAGCGCACCGGTGCGACCTTCGTCCCCTTCTCCGCCGTCCTGGGCGGGGTGAAGGAGATCCGCGAGATCGTCGCGGCGGCCCGCGAGCGGCGCCGCCTGCACCGGCAGCGGACCATCCTCTTCGTGGACGAGATCCACCGCTTCTCCCGCTCCCAGCAGGACGCCTTCCTCCCCCACGTCGAGGCCGGGACCGTCACGCTGGTGGGGGCCACCACCGAGAACCCCTCCTTCGAGATCAACGGGGCGCTCCTCTCCCGTTGCCGGGTGGTGACGCTGCGGGCCCTCACCGACGAGGAGGTGGGGACGCTGCTCGACCGGGCGGTGGCCTCGCCGCGCGGGCTCTCCGGGACCATCCGGCTCTCCGCCGAGGCCCGCGAGTCGCTCTCCCGCTCGGCCTACGGCGACGCGCGCCGAGCGCTCGTGGCGCTCGAGTCGGCCGCCGCCGCGGTGCGCCTCACGGGGCGGGAGGAGATCTCCGCCGCGGACGCCGAGGAGGCGATGCAGCACAAGCCGCTGCCCTACGACAAGGCCGGCGAGCAGCACTACGACCTGGCCAGCGCCTTCATCAAGTCGATGCGCGGCTCCGACCCCGACGCCGCCGTCTACTACATGGTGCGCATGCTGGAGGGGGGCGAGGAGCCACGCTTCGTGGTGCGGCGCATGGTGATCTTCGCCGCCGAGGACGTGGGAAACGCCGACCCCCAGGCGCTCGTCGTCGCCACCGCGGCCCTTCAGGCGCTCGAGCTCGTGGGCATGCCCGAGGGGGTGCTCCCCCTCACCCAGGCCGCCACCTACCTGGCGCTGGCGCCCAAGTCGAACACGGTCATCGCAGCCTACGCCGCGGCCCGCAAGCTGGTGCTCGAGAAGGGGCCGCTCCCGGTGCCCCTCTCGCTGCGCAATGCGCCCACCCGGCTCATGGAGTCGATGGGCTACGGGGGCGGCTACCGCTACCCGCACAACTTCGAGGGGCACTACGTCGCCGAGGAATACCTGCCCGACGCGCTGCGCGGCGCACGCATCGTGAGCCCGTCGGGGAGCGGGCTCGAGCGCGAGCTCTTCGAGCGCCTGGCGCGGCTGCGCGCCGGGAAGAAGGACGGGTGACGGCCGGCCGGGGTGGGCCCTACGCCGGGTACTTCCCGGTCACGTAGTCCACCAGGTCCTGGATCTGCCCCTCGCGGTTCCGCACCAGCCAGTGGTTCAGGTCTCCCTGCGAAACCACGCCCACCACGGTGCTCCCCTCCACCACCGGGACGTGGCGGATGCGCTTCTCGGAGATGACCCTCATGGCGTCCACGACCGACGAGCTGGGGCGCATCACCACCAGGTCGCGGGTCATCACCTCGGCCACCCGGGTGGTCGCCGGGTCGCGCCGCTCGCCCACCACCCGGCGCAGGATGTCCCTCTCGGTGAAGATGCCCAGGAGCTTGCCACCGTCCATGACCAGCACCGAACCCACCAGGTGTCGGTTCAGCACCTCGACGGCTGCGGCCACGGTGACGTCGGGGGGCACGGACAGGATGGCAGTGCCGCGCCCCTTCCCGGCGAGCACCTGCGAGAGCGGCGTCTGCGTATCGGGCTTCAGGTCCATGGGGAGCCTCCGTTGGACGGGGGCTATATCCCGGGGCGCTTCCCGGCGCATGATGTGGCGATGGTCTTCTACCTCCACGGCTTCGCCTCGGGCCCGGGCTCGACCAAGGCCACCGCCGTCGCGGCCGGGCTGGCGGCGGACCGCATCGTGCCGGTCCGGCTCGACCTCACGCCGGGGCCGGAAGGGTTCGAGCGGAGCACCCCCTCGTCGATGCTCGCCATCGTGGAGGAGGCGCTCCACTCCGCGCCCGGCCCCCACGTGGTCATCGGAAGCTCGCTGGGGGGCTGGCTCGCCGCGCTGGCCGCGTCGCGCAACCCCTCGGTGGCCCGCCTCGTGCTGCTCGCCCCGGCCTTCCGGCTCCACGAGCGCTGGAGGGCGAGGCTGGCCCCGGCCGACCTGGCCCGCTGGGAGCGGGAGGGCGGCGTGGAGGTCCACCACCACGCCACGAACCGCCCCCGCCGCATCGGCTGGGCCTTCTTCGCGGACGCGGAGGACTGGCCGCCCTTCCCGGTGGTGCACGTCCCGGCGCTCTGCATCGCCGGCGGCCGCGACGACACCGTCCCGCTCGAGGACGTGCGGGCCTGGGTGGACCGCACGCCCGGCGCCCGGCTCGTGGTGGTGGACGACGGCCACGAGCTGACCGGGTCGCTGCCCCGGATCGTGGAGCTGACCCGGGCCTTCCTGGACGACGCGCCGTCCGGGCGCCCGCGCGAGTGAACCCCGCCGCTACAGCGACGCCTCGGTGGACTGGGCGTCGTCCTCGACGTCGTCCTCCTCGTCGGATCGGTACTTGCGCAGGACCCGCTTGAAGTTGGAGCGGTCCATCCCGGCCTTGCGTGCCGCCGCGGAGATGTTGCCGTCGCAGGCCCGCATGAGCGCCTCGACGTAGCGCTTCTCGAAGTTGCGCAGCGCGCTGTCCTTGGCGGTGGCGTAGCTCTGGGTGAGCATCTCGGCGTCGTCGCCCGGGGTCGTGGCCTCGCGGAGGACCGGCGTGGTGCGCCCGGTGACCGAGGGGGGCAGGTCGGTGGGCTGGACCGAGTCCGCGCGGCAGAGGACCACGGCCCGCTCGATGGCGTTCTCGAGCTCGCGCACGTTTCCCGGCCAGCGGTGGACGCAGAGCAGCTCGATGGCCCCCGGCGCGATGGTGCGCACCTTCTTGCCCAGCCGGTCGGAGTAGCGGCGCATGAAGTGGTGGGCCAGGAGCGGCACGTCGTCGAGCCGGTCGCGCAGCGGCGGCAGCGGGATGGCGATGACGTTGAGCCGGTAGAAGAGGTCCTCGCGGAACTTCCCGGCGCGGACCAGCCTGGGGAGGTCGCGGTGGGTGGCGGCGATGACGCGCACGTCCACCTTGACCGCGTCGGTGGAGCCGACCTTCTTGATCTCGCCCTCCTGCAGCACGCGCAGCAGCCGGACCTGGGTGGAGAGCGGGATGTCGCCAATCTCGTCGAGGAAGATGGTGCCGCCGTTGGCCGACTCGAAGAGCCCCTTGTGGTCGCGGTTGGCGCCTGTGAAGGCCCCCTTCACGTGGCCGAAGAGCTCGCTCTCGAGCAGCGTCTCGGTGAGTGCGCCGCAGGTGAGCGCCACGAACGGCTGGGCGCGGCGCGGGCTGCGGGCGTGGAGCGCACGGGCCACGAGCTCCTTGCCCGTCCCGCTCTCCCCCTGCACGAGCACGGTGGCGGCGCTGTAGGCCACCGCCTCGATCATCCGGGTCACGTCGCGCATCGGCCCGCTCGTCCCCACCAGCCCCTGGGTGGTCTCGAGCGCCTCGAGCCGGGTCTCCAGCTCGCGGTTGCGGTCCTGCAGCCGCTTGCGCTCCGCGGCCCTCGCCACCACGTAGGCCACGTGCTCGACGTCGTCCGGCTTCTCGATGAAGGGCTTGATCAGGTACTCGTGTGCCCCGGCCTTCATGGCGGCCAGCGCCGTGTCCACCGTGGCGTGGCCGGTCATCATGATGACCTCGATCTCCGGCCTCCGGTGCTTCACGGCGTTCAGGAGCTCGATGCCCGAGAGCTCCGGCATGCGGATGTCGAGCATGGCCACGTCGAAGTCCTCCGTGGCCAGGCGCTGGGTGGCGGCGATGGGCGAGTCGAGCGCCACCACCTCGTACCCCTTCTTCCGCAGGATCACCTCGAGCGCGCGCAGGACGCTGGGCTCGTCGTCCACGACGAGGACGCGGGTGGGGCGGATGGTCTCTTCCATGGGATTCTCTCCTGTCACGTGGCCTGCTCGGCGGGCAGGTCGACGACGAACCGCGCGCCGCCCTCCCGCAGGTTCTCGAAGCGGATCGACCCGCCGTGTTCCTCGGCGATGCGGTAGCAGATGGAGAGTCCGAGGCCCGTCCCCTGCCCTTCCGGCTTGGTGGTGAAGAACGGCTCGAAGATGCGCTCGGCGATCCCGGCGGCGATCCCCGGGCCGTCGTCGGCGACGCTGACCACCACCCTCCCCGGCGCGCCGGGACCGGTGTGGACCACGACCATTCCCTTGCCCTGGACGGCCTGCGTCGCGTTCACGATCAGGTTCACCACCACCTGCTGGAGCTGGTTGGCGTTGCCGGTGGTGCGGGCCGGGCCGAGCTCCCGGACCACGGTCACCTTCTCGTCGCGCAGGTTGGGCTGGAGGATGAGGAGCGCATCCTCGACCACCCGGGGCAGGTCCACGGGCCCCCGCTCGTGCTCCTTGGGGGCGCGGGAGAAGCGGAGCAGCGAGTCCACGATGCGCTTGGCCCGCATGGCCGCGTCGCTGATGAGGCGCAGGCTCTCCTCGTCGTCGGGGGAGCGCTCGTCCTGGGCCATGATCTGGGCGAAGGCCAGGATGCCGCCGAGCGGGTTGTTGATCTCGTGCGCCACGCCGCCCGCGAGCTGGCCGAGCGCCGACATCTTCTCGGCCTGGAAGAGGCGCCGCGTGACCTCGCGCTCCTGGGTGACGTCCTTGTAGACCACGACCAGCGCGTCGACGCCGAAGGGGAAGGCGCGCATCAGCCAGACCCGGTTCCGGAAGGGGACCACCCGTTCCGGAGCCTCGTCGAGGTGCGGCCGCGGGCAGGGGAGCTCGCCGAAGGCGTGCCCGCTGCAGCGGAGCCCGGGAAGCTCCCCCACCGCCACGCCGGCCTGCCGCGCGAAGCCCGAGTTGGCGCGGACGACCTCGCACCCGCCCCGGATGATGGCGAGCGGGTCGGCGATGGCGTCGAAGCAGGTGCGCCACTCCTGGGCGGCCTGCCGGAGCGCCTCCGTGCGGGCCTCCAGCTTGCCTTCGAGGTCGCGGTTCAGCCACTCCAGCTCCGCCTGACGGGCGGTGAGCATGGCCTGGAGCCGCTGGTTCTCCTCCATCATCCAGAACCGGTCGATGGCGTCCTGGACGGTGAGCAGGAGGTAGCTCTCGTCCCAGGGCTTCCAGATGAAGCGGAAGATCTCGGAGCGGTTGACCGCCTCCTCGATGGCCGCCGTGTCGGCCTGTCCGGTGAGGAGCACGCGCTGGATGGCCGGGTAGCGCTCCTTCACGACCTGCAGGAACTCCACCCCGTCCATGCCCGGCATCCGGTAGTCGGAGACCACGACGTGCACCTGCGCGCGCGCCAGGATCTCGAGGGCGGTCGCCGCCTCGGGCGCCTCGAGGAAGGTGCAGGAGGTCCGGCGCAGCACGCGGCGCAGGGAGCGGCGGACGTGCTCGTCGTCGTCCACGACGAGGACCGAGGCCTCGCGGGAGAGCGCGACCGACTTCGAGCTGGGCTTCACCTTGGGTTCCATGGCGACGGTGTAGGGAGATGCACGACCCGGTCCAGGTCCCCGCCACCCGGGGTCCCCGGGATGCCATGGTATTCACCCAGGCCTGACCTGGGTAAGCGGACACCCGGGTCATACCCGAATCAGTCAGCCGATACCGGGGTACGACCTACATGGGTCGTCAGCGCGAGAGGGGGGTCAGGATTCCACCCCCTCGAGATCGCGCGCCTTCCAGCGCCTTCTCGGCCGCCCTCATCAGCGCTTCCGCATCGGCGACGGAGGGTGAAGGGTAGGCCGCGACCCCCACGGACTGCGGGCCGCCGGTCGTGGGGGACGGTCCCAGCGCACCCGCCAGGCGCGTCGCCACGATGAGCGCCCCGGTGAGGGTGGTCTCGGGGAGGATCACCGCCACCCGCTCGCCGGGAGCGGGAGAGGCGGAATCGCAGAGCCGCACGGCATCCCTCACCCGGCCGAGCGCCTCCGCGCTCGGGAGCAGGTCCACGAGGAGCAGCGAGAGGTCCTGGTGGTAGCGGACCGCGCGGGCGTACTCGCGGCGGAGGCCGATCTGGAGCTCGGTCAGCACAGTTCCTCCCAGACGTCGGCGGGGATCACGGGGGCGAGTCCACCACCCCCCAGGATGTTGACGACGGGTGAGGCCGCGGCCCGGACCACGCTCCCGCCCGGGTGGACCGGGAGGAGCCCGGAGTAGGTGGAGACGTCGCGGTAGAGGGAGCCCGGTTCCGGACCCGAAGGCGTGATGCGCGTGGCCGGGCGGCGGGCCGCGAAGATCCGCTCCTGGGCCACGAACCCGCCCGCGCGCCGGTCGGCCGCGGCCTCCCGCACCACCCGTTCCCAGGTGGCCGGCTCGGTCTCCGCGCCCAGGTGGACGCTCTTCCCGCCGTAGTCCCAGCTGCGCTTCAGGACGAAGCCCTCCCGGCCCCCGACGAGCCGGTCCACCGTCTCCGGGGAGTGGAGCCTGGTCCAGGGCATGCGCCGGGCGGCGGCGAGCTCGACCGGATCGAGCCCGGCCAGCGCGGCCATCCCGGCTTCGCCGGCCGCCTCCGAGAGGCGCGCGAAGAGGGCCTTGGCCTCGAGCATCCCGTTCACCGGGTTCATGAGCGGCCAGCGGGACGGCTCCCGCAGCGCGCGGGCGAACGGGGAGCCCGGGGGCGTCCGGTGGGCCCAGACGTGCCGGTAGAGCAGGTCGTGGGCGTCCGGGTCGGCCTCGTCCGGAACCAGCACCGCGGTCTCGTGCCCCATCTGCCGGAAGTGGACCTCGAGCCGCCGCAACTCGCCGATCTGCGCGTCGCCGGGCCGGGCCACGATGGCGATGGAGGGACGCTCCCGCGCCCCGCCCCGCCACCGGTAGAAGGCGAGGAGCGTCTCCCGCAGCGCCTCCATGTGGCTTCCGGCCCGCGCGACCAGGTCCCTCTCGCGGCGGGGCGTCATTCCGCGCAGCCGCGCGGCCGCCCGGATCCAGGAGTGGGCCGCCAGGTCGGCGTAGGCGGGCATGGCGGGGATGGTGGCGTTGAGCTCGAGGGCGCGCGGCAGCCCCCCGTCGCCGGGCGGGAGGAAGTCCACGCGGGCGACCACCGCGGGGCACGGAGCCTCGGAGAAGAGGAGCCCCATGGCGTCGGCCTCGAGCCCCTCGAACGGGCCGAGCAAGGCCTCGCGGTCGCGCGGATCTCCGCGGGCGAGCAGCGCCCGGGCCAGCTTCACCGACCCGGACAGGATGGCGCGCGACTCGGCGGCGAGCCAGGAGAGGCGCTCCCGCGACTCGACCTCGGGCTCGGCCACGAGCGGGATGGGGACCACCTCGCCGTCGGGGCGCAGGACCGTCATGCCGCCCGCCCAGGCGAGCCTGGCCGCCTCGCTCCCGATGCGGACGATCTCCTCCTCGGTGAACGGACCGTTGCGGTGCATGTCGGGCGCTGATAGCAAGGCGTTGTCATGAAGATCTACACGAAGACCGGCGACGGTGGGGAGACCAGCCTCTTCGGGGGCGGTCGCGTCCCCAAGGACGACGCCCGCGTCGAGGCCTACGGGGCGGTGGACGAGCTGAACGCCGCCATCGGTCTCGCCCGGGCCCTCGCGCCCGCGGCGGAGGTGGACTCCGAGCTGGCCCGCATCCAGTCCGAGCTTTTCGCGGTCGGGGCCGAGCTGGCCACGCCGCACGACGCCCGGGCCCACGGGGCGCTCCCCGGCGTCCGGGGCGAGTGGGCCGAGGCGCTCGAGCGCCGGATGGACCGCTGGGACGAGGAGCTGGCTGCCCTCACCGCCTTCGTGCTCCCGGGAGGAACGGCGGCCGCCGCCGCGCTCCACGTGGCCCGGGCCACCTGCCGCCGCGCCGAGCGGCGCTCGGTGGCCCTCTCGCACCTCGTCCACATCGACCCCGCGGTGGTGGTCTACCTGAACCGGCTCTCCGACTTCCTCTTCGAGGCCGCCCGCGCCGAGAACCTGCGCTCCGGCGTCGCCGAGACCCTCTGGCTCCCGCGGAAGGGCGGCTGACATGGCGCCCCGCCGGCGTGTCGCGCTCGTCACCGGCGCCGGGACGCGGGTGGGCCGGGCCATCGCGCTGGACCTCTCCCGCAACGGCTGGGAGGTGGTGGCCCACTTCCACTCCCATCGCCCGCCGCGCACGCTGCTCGGCATCCGCGGCGACCTCTCCCTGCCCGACGGCCCGTCGTCGCTGGCCCGCGCCTTCCGCAAGCGCTTCGACCGGCTCGACCTGCTCGTGAACAGCGCCGCCCTCTTCGAGCGGCGCGCCGTCGAGGACACCGACGCGGCGCTCTTCGACGCCCAGATGGCGCTGAACGCCCGGGCGCCGCTGCTCCTCACCCGCGCGCTCCTGCCGCTGCTCCGCCGGGCACGCGGATCGGTGGTGAACGTGATCGACGTGGGCGGCGCCATCGTCCCCTGGGCCAGCTACTCCGCCTACGGGGCGTCCAAGGCGGCGCTGCGCGCGGTGACCGAGGCGCTGGCCCTCGAGCTCGCGCCGTCGGTGCGGGTGAACGGGGTGGCGCCGGGGACGGTGCTCTGGCCGGAGAGCTACACCGCCGGAGCGCGGCGGAGGCTTGCGCGGCGCATCCCGCTCCGCCGGGTGGGCGCTCCGGAGGACGTGGCCCGGGCGGTGCGATTCCTCGCCGACTCCCCGTTCGTGACCGGGGCGCTCGTCCCGGTGGACGGCGGAAGACACCTCGGAATTCCGGGCTGATCCGGGGGCGAACGCCCCTTTACCCGGGGGTCCCGCCTTCGCCGATTGCCTGGACCGGCCCGGTCCATTAAGAAGGGAGCACCATGGAAACTGCCACCGCCACCGCGCCCGTCTCCCAGGACCTCGCCAGCGAGGTCCCCAACTTCGTCTCCTTCACCGACAAGGCCGTCGAGATGGTCATCGCCGCCATCGAGCAGGAGGGTCTCGCCGGTCACGGGATCCGCGTCGGCGTCGCCGGCGGCGGGTGCTCCGGCTTCCAGTACACGATGGACTTCGAGAAGGACGCCAAGGACGGCGACCTCGTCCTCGAGCAGACCAGCAGCCTCAAGCTCTACGTGGACCCCATGAGCGCCATGTACCTCCAGGGCGTCACGGTGGACTACATCCAGGGGCTCCAGGGCGCCGGGTTCAAGTTCATCAACCCGAACGCCAAGAACACCTGCGGCTGCGGCTCGTCCTTCTCGGCCTAGCCGGCCTTGATCGTCGTCCGCCAGGCGGTCGTCGGACCCTTCTCCGAGAACACCTGGCTCGTCGCCGACCCGGCGACGGGTGACGCGCTGGTGATCGACCCGGGGGGCGAGACCGCCCGGGTTCTCGGCCTCGCCCAGCCCGACTTCCGCATCGGCGGCGTCCTCGCCACCCACGGCCACGTGGACCACGTCGTGGGGGCCGAGGAGCTCTGCCGGAGGACCGGCGCCCCCTTTCGCATCCACGCCTCCGACGAGCCCTTCCTGCGGGCGCTGCCCGGACAGGCTGCCGGCCTGGGCTTCGGCGTGGCCCGTTCGCCTCCGGTCACGTCCTTCCTCTCCGACGGCGACTCCGTCCGGGTGGGGACCCAGGAGGGCCGGGTGATCCACACGCCGGGACACAGCCCGGGCGGCGTGTGCCTCTTCTTCCCGGCGGACGGGGCGCTCTTCTGCGGCGACACGCTCTTCGCGGGTTCGGTGGGGCGCACCGACCTGCCGGGGGGCAACGGGCCCGAGCTCTTGCGCTCCATCCGCGAGCGGCTCTTCCCGCTCGGCGACGACGTCCGCTTCTTCCCGGGGCACGGCCCGGGGGGCACGCTCGGCGAGGAGCGGCGCCAGAATCCCTACGCCGGGGACGACGCCGCGCGCCCTACCCCATCGACACCACGCCCATGATGTTCTGGCCGGCGTCCACGTAGAGGGTCTCGCCGGTGACCCCGGAGCCCAGCGACGAGCAGAGGAAGAGGGCCGCCTTGCCCACCTCGTCGTGCTCGATGTTGCGGCGCAGCGGCGTCTTCGATGCGTTCTCGCCGAGCATGGTGCGCATGCCCTTGATGCCGGCCGCCGCCAGGGTCTTGAGCGGACCCGCGCTGATGGCGTTCACGCGGATCCCCTCGCGCCCCATGTCCTCGGCCAGGTAGCGCACCGAGGCCTCCAGGGCGGCCTTGGCGACCCCCATGACGTTGTAGTTGGTCACGACCTTCTCGGCTCCGTAGTAGCTCAGGGTGACGATGCTCGACCCGGGGCGCATCATGGGGCGGAAGGCGCGGGCCAGCGCGATGAGCGAGTAGGCCGAGACGTCCATGGTGATGCGCCAGGCTTCACGGGTGGTGACGTCGGTGAAGCGTCCGTCGAGGGCCTCGCGGGGCGCGTAGCCGATGGCGTGGACCAGCACGTCCACCGAGTCCCAGACCTTCCCGACCTCCTTCACGGCGGCGTCGATCTGCTCGTCGCTCGACACGTCGACGTCGAGCACGGCGGCGGGGTTCAGGGTCTTCACCAGGGGGATGGTGCGCTTGCCCATGGCCTCGCCGGGGTACGAGAAGGCCAGCTCCGCCCCCTCGGCCTTGAACTGCTGGGCGATGGCCCAGGCGATGCTGCGGTCGTTGGCGACCCCGGTGACGAACGCCCTCTTTCCCTGCATCAGTCCGCTCATGCCGTTGCTCTCCTGGTCTCCGCCGGGCTGGCCGGCTCGCTGCTAGGACGTCCCGAGCGCCTCGCGGGCCTGCGTCAGCTCCGAGAGCGCGTGGTCGTTCCCGGACTGGCGCGCCGCCCGGATGCCCCGATCGTAGACCCCCGCAGCCTCGGCACCGCGGTCCAGCATCTCGAGCGTCTGGCCCCACATGAGATAGGTCGGGACGTACCCGGGGACGCGCCCCGCCAGTTCCTCGAAGGACCGGACGGCGTCGTCGAGCTGCCCGGCCCCGCGCTGACCCATGGCCAGCGAGTAGCGCGCGAACGGGTCATCCGGGCTGCGCTCCACGATCTTGCGAAAGGCCTCGAGGCGCTGCTCGGGAGTCACGCGCGGTCTTGTAGCAGAGGGGCGTCGCTGCCGCCACCGCGGCCGTGCGGCGCGCGGTAAGCTCCGGTCCGTGGAGCGGATTCCCGACAGCACCGGCGTCCTCGTTGCCGGCGGACAGGCGCGGCGCCTGGGGGGAGCGGCCAAGGGGTTCGTGCGTCTCCGGGGCGTCCCGGTGGCGGAGCGCTCCCTGGCGCTCTTCCGCGATCTCTTCGAGGAGGTCCTGGTGGTCGCGAACGACCCGGGGCCCTGGGTCGCGCTGGGGGTGCGGGTGGTCCCCGACGCGATCACCGGCAAGGGCGCGCCGGGCGGCCTGCACGCGGCGCTCCGGGGCGCGCGCACCGGGTGGATCTTCACCGCCGCCTGCGACATGCCCTTCCTCGCGGAGGGGCCCATCCGCCACCTCGCCGCCCGCCGCGACGGGGCCCCGGCCGTCCTCGTCGAGTGGGAGCGTGGGCTGGAGGGGCTGCACGCCTTCTGGTCGCGGGGCGCGCTCCCCGCGGTGGAGCGGATGCTCCGGGAGGGGGACCCGTCGCTGCGGGCCATCGCCGCGGAGATCGGCGCGCGCGTGGTGCCCGCCCGGGAATGGCGCGAGGTGGACCCGGACGGACGCTGCCTCGAGAACGTGAACACGCCGGAGGACATCGTGCGGCTCGGCCTCGAGCCCCCGTGCTAGATTGCGCCGCCTCGACGGATCGCGGAGCCGCCATGGACATCGCCACCCTCACGAAGTCGACCCTCGCCGCCACCCTGGCGCTCACGCTCGCCGCCTGCGGCTCGGATGCGAGCGACGGATCGACGGTGCTCAAGGTCCCGGTCGGGAACTCGCCCGTGGACGGACCGGCCGACGCCTGGGTCACCATCGTCACCTTCTCCGACTTCCAGTGCCCCTACTGTGGCGCGGTTCAACCCACGCTTGCCACGGTGCTGCCGGAGTTCGGCGGCGACGTGCGTCTCGTGTTCAAGCACTTCCCGCTCTCCATGCACGGCCGTGCCCGCCCGGCCGCGGTGGCGGCGACCTGCGCCCACGCGCAGGGGCGATTCTGGGAGTTCCACGATCTCGTCTTCGGGGAGCAGGCCGCACTCTTCGGCGGGTCCGACTTCGAGGCGGCGCTCGCATCCGTCGCCAGCCGGGCCGGGCTCGACGTGACCGCCTGGCAGGCCTGCCGGTCGGACCAGGCCCCAGACGCCATCGTCTCCTCTGACATCGATCTCGGCGCGCGCCTGGGCATCCAAGGGACCCCGACGTTCGTCGTGAACGGCGCCGCCATCGTCGGCGCCATGCCGGCCTCGACCTTCCGGACCGCCATCGAGGCGGCGCGGAAAGCGAGCCCGCGCGAGCGGGGTTCCGGCCGCGCAGTACTACGACAAGGTCATCCTCGGGCACTGACGCGCTGACGCCGCCTCGCGGCAGTACCAGTCGATCTGCTGCACCTCGGGCAGGGGCAGGTGTAGTCGGTCGTGACCGGGCGGCCCCTTCGAGCGCCCCGGAGTAGCAGAAGACCGCGCAACCGATGTCCGACCCGAGGAGCGGCTTCTGCCAGACGAGGCAGGCGACCCGCCAGCCTGCCGGGCACGACGGGTCGGCGTCGATCCGGTTGCCGTCCGGCGCCCAGGTCGCGCGGCGATCTCGGCCGTGACGCCAGGTCCAGATGGAGGTGGGCGCGCAGTCGTAGTAGGTCTGCTCGAAGGGCGTTCCCACGAAGTTCCTGTGCTGCGTTGGCCCCGACGTACCGCAGCAGGTGTTGCCGGCGACCGGGGCCTGGCAGCAGGTCCCGCCACAGGTGAGGGTCGTGCAGGCTTCCTGGCAGACGCCGGCGGAGCAGGTCGGGGCCGACGGGCAGGCGTGGTGCAGGTGCCACAGTGGCGGGGTCGTTCCGGGAGTCGACACAGGAACCGCCGCAGAGGGTGAAGCCGGCCGCGCAGATCTGCTGGCAACTCCCGGCCGCGCACGTCTACCCTGCGCGCAGACGTGGCGCAGGAGCCGCAGTGCTGGCGGGTCGGTTGCGAGGTTGGTGCAGACAGTGGGGGCCCCGGTTCTCGCAGACTGGTGTTGCGGACGCACACTGGCAGGTCCCGGTGCAGCAGGTCGTCGGCGGGATACAGACATTGGTACAGCCCCCGCAGTGGGCCGCGCTCGACGAGGTATCGACACAGGTTCCGGCGGCGGGTCGTCGAGCAGAGCGCGACGGTGGCGACGTGGAAGTGCAGACGCAGGCCGCGGCCGCGCAGGTCCCGAGGCCGCAGGCGTGACCGCAGCTGCCGCAGTTGACGGGGTCGGTTGCTGTGTCGACGCAGACCCCCCGCAGGAGGCCTGGCCGGTCGGGCACCCGCAGACCCCATCGACGCAGGATGCCCCTGGTTGCAGGAGACGTTGCAGGTGCCGCAGTACAGGGGGTTCGACGCGAGGTCCACGCAGACCCCGCCGCAGGACGTCTGGCCGGTCGGACAGGTGGTCGAGGTCGAGCTACAGCCCGACGCGACGACCACGACGACCAGCGCGAGCAGCCATCCGCCCCGCGCCACGGGATTTCCGATCGAGACGGCCATCCTGCGCCTCCCTGGGCTGGAACCGACCTTCGCCGTCAGTCTAGACCGCTCAGCGCACGGTGGTGATGGCCCGACGGGGGCGCACCGGCTTTCGCGGCACCACCTCCGACTTGGCCCGCGTCAGGCGTGCCTTCGCGTCGGTCTTCTGGCGGTTCGAACCCTTCCGGGTGGACTTGCGCGAGGGGCGCGTTCCCGGCGCGTGGTCCTCGAAGGCGTAGAGCGCCTTCCGGTCCTTCTCGGACAGGTTGTGGGGCTTCGGACCGGGCTTCGCCTTCTTCACCGCCTTCGGCTTCTTCGGTCCGGCGCGCTCGGTGTTGTACCTGAACCACTCGGCCCTGGTCGCCATGTCTTGCCTCCGCTGGCAGCGGGTGGAGTCCGATTGTAGCGCCCCTCAGGCGCTGCGTCGCCAGCGCGCGTTGTGGCGGGACAGGTCGGCGTCGAGGGAGGGGATCTCCTGCTCGCGGACCAGCCCGATCTCCACGAAGAACTGGCCGATCCGGCGCTGGAGCCGCCGCTGCCGCCCGAGCAGCGCAAGCAGCTGCCCTCCGGAGAGGAACCCCTGCCGGCGCGCGTACTCGCCGAAAGGCTCCTCCACCCGGTCGCGGCGGCGGCGGTCGAGGATCTCCCGCACCTCGTCGTCGGAGAGGTGGCCCCACTCGACGGCGATCCGCCCGATGGAGGGGCGCTGGCGGCGCTGCCAGGAGACGGCTTCCACGAGGTTTCGCCAGGAGGCACGGCCCGAGTAGTAGAGGAACTCGGCGAAGAGGAGCGGGCGGTGCGGCAGGGGAGCGCGGCTCAGGTGGTCCCGGGGCGGGCGGGAGGCCGGTTCCCGGTGTCGCTGCGCGACCGGGCGCGGCGGCGGGGGGGCCTCCTCCCGCGACAGGAACGCGTAGGCCTCGAAGATCTGGCGGAACTCCTCGGCGAGGCTCGACTCGCTGCGGCCGAGGGCATGGGCTCGGTCGGGATGTGTCTCGAGCGCGCGGCGCCGGAACGCCTCCCGGACCTCGCGGCGGAACCCCTCCCCGCTCGCGCTGGTGGGACGGTTGGCGCCGAAGACCAGGTCGAGCGCCACCTCCACGTCACCACGCTCTCCGCTTTCCCGAGTCTCCACGGCCGCCTCCGCCCTTCCCCACATGCGCTTACATCCACCTCACATGTGGGATGCTCGGTCGGAACGGGCCCCGTGTCGAGCTTCTGGCCGTCCGGAGCGCATGTCGAGGTTGGCAGCCAGGCCAGGATCACGGCGCGCCCTTCCTTCCGGCCCCGCCCCGGGAGCGCACCGGGGCCTTCCCCCCGACGGCCGCCTCCAGCCTCGGCTCGGCGCCCGCGCAGGCTTCACGGATGGTAGTGGCCAGGCGCCGCAGGGCCGGACCGAGGGGGGAGCGCGGCCGCCAGACCAGCGCCAGGGTCCGGCGGGGAGACGGGCTCGCGATCCTCCGCACGGCGAGCTCGGAGCGCCGGTTCTCCACCGGCAGGGAGAGGCGCGGGAGCAGCGTGATCCCCGCGCCCCCGGCCACCATCTGGGCCAGCGTGGCCAGGCTGGTGGCGCGGAAGTCGAGCTCCCGCCCCCGCGCCGACGCGCAGTAGGCGAGCGCCTGATCGCGGAAGCAGTGTCCGTCGTCGAGCAGCAGGAAGCCGGCGCCGCGGAGCTCCTGGGGCGTCGCCGGGGAGCTCGACTGGACGAGCGGGTGGCTGGGCGGGGCCGCGAGCACGAAAGGGTCCTCGCACACGACCTCCTTCTCCACCTCCCCGAGCGGCGCCTCGAGCGCGAGCAGCGCGCCGTCGATCCGCCCCTCCCGCAGCGCCTCGATCAGGTTCTCGGTCTTGTCCTCGACCCAGACCGCCGAGAGCGCCGGGTGGCGCGCCCGGAGCTCCGGGACGATCTCGGGGAGCAGGTAGGGCGAGACGGTGGGGATGACGCCGAGCCGCAGCGTGCCCGCCAGCGGGTCGCCCAGTTGCCGGACGCTGTCGGCCAGGTCGTCGGCCTCGAGCAGGAGCCGCCGCAGCCGGGTGAGCACCGCCTCGCCGGCGGCCGTGATGATGACCTTCCGCGAGGCGCGCTCGAAGAGCCGCACCCCCAGCTGCTCCTCGAGCTGGATCACCTGGGCCGAGAGGGAGGGCTGCGACACGTGGCAGCGCTCGGCGGCGCGCCGGAAGGAGCGCAGGTCGGCGACGGCCGCGGCGTACTGGAGCTGCCGCAAGGTGAAGGGATGGTGGCTGGACCTCATGATAGCCACAGCCTATCATCCCCACCGTTGCGTTCCGTCCTGGTCATCCGCTACAGCGCGCTCGGCGACGTGGTCCTGGCCACCTCGGTGCTCGAGCCCCTGCGGGCGCGCTTTCCCGGGGCCCGCATCGAATGGGTGACCTCGCCGGCCTACGCTCCCCTCCTCGAGGGGCTCCCGGACGTGGAGCGGGTCCACCGGATCGGCCGTGGCGGAATCCGCGAGGCCGTGGACCTCGCGGTCACGCTGCGGGGGCGCTTCGACCTCGCCATCGACCTCCAGAACAAGGTGAAGAGCGCGGTGGTGGCCCGGGCCGCGGGGCGAAGGCAGCTGGTCTTCCGGCGCCGGACGCCCCGCCAGGCCGCGCTGGCGCTCCTCGGCGTGGACCCGCCGGTGCACGGGCCGCACGCCACCGAGATCTACGCCGAGGTGCTGCGGCCGCTGGGAATCGACCGGGCCGGACCGACCCAGGTGGCGCTCTCGGGCACGGCCCGCGACGCCGCCGCCGCGGCGCTCGCCTCGGCCCCCCGTCCCCGGGTGGCCTTCGCGCCCGGGGCGAGCCGCGCCACCAAGCTCTGGCCCGCCGAGCGCTTCGCCGAGGTCGCCGAAGCGCTGTCGGCCGCGGGGGCGAGCGTCATCCTGGCCGGTGGGCCGGGCGACGCCGAGGCGCTGGCCCGCTTCCGCGCCGCGCTGCACGCCCCGGTTGCCGGCGACCTCACCCGCCTGCCGGTGGAGGGGCTGGCTGCCGGGCTCGCCGCGGTGGACCTGCTCGTCTCCTGCGACTCCGGGCCGGTCCACCTGGCCGGGGCGGTCGAGACCCCGGTGCTGGCCGTCTTCGGCCCCACCTCGCCGGATCGCTGGGGGCCAAAGCCTCCCGGACGGGCCGTGCGCTTCCCGATCGACTGCGCGCCCTGCTCCAACCACGGCGGGGACCGGTGCCCCGAGGGGCACCACCGCTGCATGACCGAGCTGACCGCCGCCGCGGTGATCGCCGAGGCGCGGGCCCTGCTCGCGACGGCGGCCTCCACCGGTCCGGGCGCGGGGTAGCCGGCGTCGCTGCTTTACCCCGCCGAACGCACCGCCGCGGCCAGCTTCGCCGCCCGCTCGGCCAGCTGCTCCGCTGTCCAGGAGAGCGCGATGGGGGTCGAGATGGCCCGGGACATGACCGCGTCGGAAGCCGGGAACGGACGGCTGGCCAGCCTGCCGAGGGCCTCGCGGACGCTCGCGGGAAGCGGCGAGAAGGACGACGCGGTCTTGAGATGATCCCAGCGGCGCAGGTAGTGCCAGTTGTTGTCGTACCAGTACATGGCCGGGATGCCGGCGCCCTGCATGGCCTTGGCGGCGGCGCGGGCCCGCGCCTCGTCGGGGAGGAAGAAGGAGAGGAAGGACGCGCTGTCGCCGTCCGGGTCGGGGATGCGGCGGAAGGTCACGCCGGGGACGGCGGAGAGCGCCTCGCGCAGCGCCCGCTTGTTCATCCGCTGGATGGCGAGGAACCGGTCGAGCTTGCGGATCTGGGCCAGCCCCACCGCCGCGTGCAGCTCGGAGATGCGGAAGTTGTAGCCCAGCGCCGGGTGCAGATCGGCGCCGCGGTCCACGCCCAGGTGGTCGTGCCCGTGGTCGGCGTACTGGTCGCAGCGGCGGGCCACCTCGGCGTCGGAGGTGACGATGGCGCCCCCTTCACCGCAGGTGATGGTCTTGACGAAGTCGAAGGAGAAGCACCCGGCCTTGCCCACCGTTCCGAGCGCCCTTCCCTGCCAGGTCCCGCCGGTGGCCTGGCAGGCGTCCTCCAGCAGAACGAGCCCCGTCTCGCGGCAGAGGTCGTCGAGCGCGCCCAGGTCGGCCATGGATCCGCACATGTGCACCGGCATGATGGCCCGGGTGCGCGGCGTCACCGCGGCGCGGGCCGCGGCCGGCGAGAGGGTGAGCGTGTCGTCCACGTCGGCCAGCACCGGCGTGGCCCCCACCGAGAGGACGGCCTCGAAGCTGGCCACGAAGGTGAAGGTGGGCATGACCACCTCGTCGCCCGCGCCCACCCCGAGCGCGGCCAGCGCCGTGGTCAGGGCCGCCGTGCCGGAGGAGACCAGCTGCGCGTGGGCCGCCCCGGTCCGCTGGCAGAGCGCGGCCTCGAGCTCGCGGGCCTTCCACCGGCCCTTGCGCGGTCCGTCGAATCCGTAGCGCATGAGGATGCCGGTCTCCAGCACCTCCTCCACCTCGCGCCGCTCCTCGGCGCCCCACATCTCGTAGCCGGGCATGAAAGGCTCCTACATCCGCTGGTAGAGCGCGCGCAGCCGCTCCGGGGGCATCTGGCGCTTCCAGTCGTCGCCCAGCACGTTCTGCCAGAGCGGCGCCATGCCCAGGGACACCTCGATCATCTTGTCGAGCTTCGGGGGCGGCAGGTCGGCCACCACGCTGCGGGGGACCTCCACCCCGGCCTTCTCGACCATCCTGCGGAAGTCGCGAACGCCCTCCGGGTAGAACTCCTCGAGGACCTGCATGGCGATGGCGTTGCCCTCGCCGTGGTGCGTTCCCAGGACGTAGCCCAGGCCGTAGCTCATGGCGTGCGCCGCGCCCACCTGCGAGTAGGCAATGGACATCCCGCCCATCCAGGAGGCCATCATGAGCTTCTCGTCCGAGTCGCCGTCCCAGCGGTCCTTCTCGAGGAAGACCTCCCGGCACAGTTCGAGGGACTTCTCGGCGTGGGCGCGGGCGAAGGCGTTCATGGCCCGTCCCTGCAGCGATTCCACGTTGTGGATGTAGCAGTCCATCCCGGTGAAGAAGCGCTGCCGCTCCGGCACACCCTCGAGCAGGTCGGGGTCGAGCAGCACCTGGTCGAACGGGGTGTAGTCGGAGTTCAGGCCGAGCTTCTTGGTGGGCCCGATGAGCACCGCGGTGCGGGAGACCTCGGCCCCGGTTCCCGACAGCGTGGGCACGCCGGCCTTGTAGACGCCGGGGACCTGCACCAGGTCCCAGCCCTGGTAGTCCTGCGACGAGCCGGGGTTGGTGAGCATGAGCGCCACCGCCTTGGCGAGGTCCATGGTGGAGCCGCCGCCGATGCCCACGAGCCCGGAGACCTTGCCCAGCTCGACGCGGATGCGGTCGCGCAGCGAGTCCACGTCGCCGGTCTTGGGCTCGTGGGTGGTGTCCACGAAGTAGATCCGGTCGCGACCCCGCACCGGCACCCGCGTCACCAGCTCGGGGCGGGCCTGGAAGACGTGGTCCACCAGGAAGACCATGGGAGCCGACCCCTGCCGGTTGTCGGCGAGCATGGCGTCGAGCTGCCCCAGGGCGCCGCGACCGAAGGTCACCTGCCCCACCTGCTTCAGGTTCTTGTGCACGATCCTCTCCCTCAGGGATTCTCTCCGGCCAGCAGCCGCTCGGCGCGGCGCAGGTCCTCCGGCGTGTCGATCTCCACGCCCATGTAGTCGGTGGCCACCATCCGCATGCGGATCCCGTGCTCCAGGAAGCGCAGGCACTCGACCTTCTCGGCCCGCTCCAGCGGCCCGGCCGGAAGCCGCGCGAAGCGGAGCAGCGCGTCGCGGCGGAAGGCGTAGACGCCGATGTGCTCCCAGAAGGTGGGGCGCACCGACGGGTCGCGCAGGTAGGGGATGGGGGAGCGCGAGAAGAAGAGCGCGTTCATGGCCCCGTCCACGGCCACCTTCACGTAGTTGGGGTCCTCAACCAGGGCGGGGTCGTGCAGCTCCTGCATGAGCGAGGCGACGCCCACGCCCTCGCCCCCCGGCCCGTCGAAGGCGCCCAGCAGCCGCTCCAGTGGTTCACGGCGCGTGAATGGCTCGTCCCCCTGGACGTTGAGCACCAGGTCGGCCTCGAGCCCGATGGCGACCTCGGCGATGCGGTCGGTGCCGCTGTCGTGCTGCCCCAGGGACATGCGGGCCTCCCCGCCGGCGCGCTCCACCTCGGCGCGGATCTCGTCGGCGTCGGTGACCACCAGGACCGCGTCGAAGAGGCCGGTGTCCCGCACCGCCTCGAAGGTCCGGCGGATGACGGTTTTTCCGCCCAGCGGGGCGAGGAGCTTGCGGGGGAAGCGGGTGGCGCCGAGCCGGGCCGGGATGAGGGCGATGCGTCGCACGTGGGTCCGGATCCTAGCCCAGCGGGGGGTGATTCGCTGGCCGGAATGGGGGTACCGGGGGGTAGGATGGCCCGGCTTGGGTCTCGCCCGGAAACACCTGCTGGACCGTTGCGCCGCCGCGGCGCTGCTCTCCCTGGCCCTCGCCGCCGCGCCGGGCCGCGCGGGCGGGGCGCCCCCTTCACCCGACGTCCACGTGCGGGGGGAGCAGGTCATGCGCGGCTTCTGCCTCTCCTGCCACGGCTCTCCCGGCGGGAACCCGGAGGATCCCCTCGGTCCGCGCCTCCGGCCGGAGGTCTGGGGAGACCCGGAACGGGCCTACCAGAACGTGGGTCGTCTCCAGTCCATCAACCGGCGCATGGACCAGCCCTTCACCGGATCGGAGGCGGACCGGCGCGCGCTGGCCGGGTGGCTCGCCTGGCGGGCGCTCGAGAACCGCACGCCGGCCTGGAAGGCGGCGCTGCCCTGGGCCGCGGCGGGAGCGGTGCTCCTCGCCGCGGTGGTCCTGGTGACCCGGGCGCGTCGCCGCCGCGCGGGCTCCGGCTAGCCCTTCGGGAGGGCCTCGGCGAAGAAGTCCTCCATCGCCTTCCAGCTGCGCTTGTCGGCGCTGGCGTTGTAGGCGTTGCCCTTGGAGTTGTCGTTGCCGGCAGCCGGGTTGGTGAAGGAGTGGACCGAGCCGCCGTACTTCACGAGCTGCCAGTCCACGCCGTTCGAGCGCATCTCCTGCTCGAACGCGGCCAGGTCGGCAGCGGAGACGAACGGGTCGTCGGCGCCGTGCAGGGCCAGCACCTTGCCCTTGATGTTCTTCCCGTCGGCCGGCGTGGGGCTGTCGAGCCCGCCGTGGAAGGAGACGATGGCGACCGCCTTCGCGCCGGCCCGCCCCAGCTCGATGGCCGTGGTCCCGCCGAAGCAGTAGCCGATGGCGGCGATCCGCCCCTGGTCCACGTTGGGCTGCCGGGCCAGCTCGTCGAACCCGGCCACCACGCGGGAGCGGAGGAGCGGCCGGTCCTTCTTGTAGGAACCCGCCAGCGGGCCGGCCTCCTTGCCGGTCGCCGGGCGGACGCCCTTGCCGTAGATGTCGGCCGCGAAGGCGACGTATCCCATTCCGGCGAGCTGCTCGACCTTCTTCGTCGTGGCCGGCGTGACCCCGAGCCAGTCGTGGACCACCAGCACGCCCGGCTTCTTCGCGGGGCCGGCGGTGTCGTAGGAGAGGATGCCCTCGAGGACGGTCTCCCCCTGCTTGTACTCGACGGTCTTCGTGACGATCTCGGCGCGGGCGGTGGTCACGAGGAGCCCCAGCGCCGCGGCGACGGCGAATCGGAGTGCGTGCACGTGTTCATCCTTCCTTTCGGATGCGGCGGGGCGACGCGCCCCGGCTGGCCTGCATAATCCCGCGGCCGCGGGCCGGCCACGCGGAGTGGCCGGCGCGGTAGACTCCTCCCGCTTGGCGCCCGACCCCTTCTCCTCGCTCCGCTTCCCCGAGTACCGGGCCTTCCTGGGAGCCATGGCGGCGGTCTTCGGGGCCACCCAGATCCAGACCGCCGTGCTCGGCTGGCAGGTCTACGAGATGACCGGCGACCCGCTGGCGCTGGGGTTCGTTGGGCTCGCCGAGGCCGTGCCCTTCCTCGCGCTCACGCTCGTCGGGGGCTGGGCCGCCGACCGGATCGACCGGCGGCTCATCGCGCTCGTCAGCCTGGCCGTCATCGCCGCGAGCGGCGCCTGGCTGCTCACGGTGAGCCTCTCCCCGGGGCGCTCCCCCCTCCCCCTCTACGGCGCACAGGCGCTGGCCGGCCTGGGGCGCTCCTTCTTCCGGCCGGCCTCGGCGTCGCTGGGGACGGAGCTCGTGCCGCGCGAGCAGTACCAGAACGCCGCCTCCTGGCGGTCGTCGATCTTCCACTCCACCATGATCGTCGGCCCGGCCCTCGGCGGCGCGCTCATCGCGATCGGCGGCCCGCGCCTCGCCTACGCGGTGGAGATGGGGCTCCTCGGCGTCGGTCTCGCGGCGCTCCTCGCCGTGGCCGCGCGCCCGAGGCCACCCGTGGCGCCGCGCCATCCGGTCGCCGAGATTGCCGACGGCGTGCGCTTCGTCTTCCGCGAGCCGCTGCTCCTCGGGCCGCTCAGCCTCGACCTCTTCGCGGTCCTCTTCGGCGGCGCCACCGCGCTCCTGCCCATCTTCGCCCGGGACGTGCTCCACGTCGGGGAGGTGGGGTTCGGCCTCCTGCGGGCCGCCCCGGCCGTCGGCTCGGTGGCCACCTCGCTGGCGCTGGCCCGGTTCGGGCACTTCCGGCGGGCCGGCCGGGCCATGCTCCTCTGCGTGGCCCTCTTCGGGATCACCTGGATCGCCTTCGCGCTCTCCCGCAACTACTGGCTGTCGGCGGCCATCCTGGTGGCCGGCGGGGCGCTCGACGCGGTCTCGGTGGTGCTGCGCAGCACGCTGGTCCAGACCTTCACGCCGCAGGAGATGATGGGGAGGGTGTCGGCGGTGAACAGCCTCTTCATCGGCTCCTCCAACGAGCTGGGTGCCTTCGAGAGCGGCGTGGCGGCGAAGCTGCTCGGGACCGTGCCGTCGGTGATCTTCGGGGGCGGGATGACGCTCCTCACCGTCGGGCTCGTGGCCTGGCGCGCTCCGCGGCTGCGCCGCCTGGGCCGGATCGCGTAGATTCGGGGGATGCCCCGGCTTCCCTTCCCGGTCGAGAGCCGCCTCCCCGGCGTGGGGACGACCATCTTCACGGTCATGTCCCGGCTGGCCGCCGATTGCGGCGCGCTGAACCTCTCGCAGGGCTTCCCCGACTTCTCCGCGCCGCCCGAGCTCTTCGACCTGGTCTCGCGCCACATGCACGCAGGGTCGAACCAGTACGCGCCCATGGCCGGCGTGCCCGCACTGCGGGAGGCCATCTGCGCCCGCTCGGAGGGGCTGTACGGAACCCGCTACGACCCGGAGCACGAGGTCACCGTCACCGCCGGGGGCACGCAGGCCATCTTCACCGCCATCACCGCGCTGGTCCGCCCGGGCGACGAGGTGATCGTGCTCGAGCCGGTCTACGACTCCTACGTCCCGGCCGTGGAGCTGGCCGGGGGGCGGGTCCTGCGCGCCTCGCTCGCGCCTCCCGCCTACCGGCCCGACTGGGATGCCGTCCGGGCGCTCCTGTCCCCGCGCACCCGCATGATCCTGGTGAACAGCCCGCACAACCCCACCGGATCGGTGTTCACGCGGGGTGACCTGGACGCGCTGGCCGGGCTGGTCCGCGGGACCGGCATCGTGGTCCTCTCCGACGAGGTCTACGAGCACATCGTCTTCGACGGGGCCCGGCACGAGAGCGTGTCGCGCCACCCCGAGCTGGCTCCACGCTCGTTCGTGGTGGGCTCCTTCGGAAAGACCTTCCACGTCACCGGCTGGAAGGTGGGGTGGGCGGTGGCCCCCCGTGAGCTCATGGCCGAGTTCCGCAAGGTCCACCAGTTCGTGGTCTTCACCGTGAACACGCCGGTCCAGATGGCGCTCGCCGACTTCATGTCGGACTCCCGGCGGTGGCTGGAGCTGCCGGCCTTCTACCAGCGCAAGCGGGACCTCTTCCGCGCCGGGCTTTCGGCCACCCCCTTCGAGCCCCTTCCCTGCGCCGGGACCTACTTCCAGCTGGCCAGCACCGTCCGGGTGAGCGACGAGCCGGACACGATCCTGGCCGAGCGGCTCACCCGCGCGTTCGGGGTCGCCTCCATCCCGGTCTCGGCCTTCTTCGCGGACGGCCGGCAGGACCGGGTGCTGCGCTTCTGCTTCGCCAAGTCGGACGAGACGCTGGAGCGGGCCTGCGAACGGCTTGCCCGGGTGCCGGTCACCTGAGCGCGAAGTAGGCCCGGGCGCCGCCCTCCTTGCGGGCGTGTTCGCCTCCTGCGGCCACGAAGACGCGGGCAGGATCGACGCCGCCCCCGGCGAGCAGCCGATCGCGGGCCGCGTCGGCTCGGCGCGCCGAGAGCTCCAGGTAGGCCTCCGGGGGCACCCGGGCCGCCGCGGCCAGCGCCGCCTCCATCTCCTCCGGCGCCACCGCCGCTCCTTTCGCGCCTCGCCCGTCCGGCTTCCCTTCCGGCGCGGCGCCCGGCAAGGGTGGGATGGCGGCGAAGGCCACCGCGAGCCAGCGCGGGTACTCCTCCGGCCCGACCTGCACCGTTTCGAGCGCGAGCCCCGGCTGCTTCCCCTTGAGCGCCGTCCACTTGGCCCGGCGCACCTCCAGGCGGGCCTGCTCGTTCCGGAGCGCGGCGCCGTCCGAGATCTCGTCGGCCGACCCCTCCACCTCGAGGCGGATCGCGGGGCGCTCCCGCAGCGCCTTGCCGAGCACGTCGATGGTCCTCCCGGCGGCCGGATCGATCCCCACGCTCCCGGCGGCGAAATCGACCCGCTCCAGGCTCTCCCCGCCTCCCCCGCCGAAGACCCTGCCCAGCGCGGCGAACGGGGCGGTGACCAGCTTCGTGAAGAGGTTCCCGATCGCCTTCCAGACCATTCGACCGACCGAGAAGTCGGGGTCGTCGATCGACCCGCTCACGGGGACGTCGATCTCGATGACCCCGTCCCTGTCGGTGAGGAGGGCCAGTCCAAGCTTCACCGGCAGTGACGTCACGTCGGGCCCCGGCCGCTCCTCCCCCAGGGTGAACTGATCGATGCGGGCCACGTTCTGGGCCTCCAGCGTGCGGCCCTTGACGGCATAGCGCAGGTCGACGTCGAGCTTCCCCTTCTGCAGCGCGTACCCCGCGTACCGCGCCACGTAGGGTCCGAGCGGCGTCAGGTCGATGGCGCGCGACTTGACGGCGAGATTGGTGGCGTCCCCCAGGAAGCGCGGCTGGAGCGTCCCCGCCACCGATACGGGCGCCCCGCCAACCTTTGCGTCGGCCTGGACCTGGGCGCTCGAGCGCGGCTCGGAGGAGAGACCGCGCACCACCACGGTGAGGTCGGTCATCTCCATGGCCGCGGCCGGCTTCACGGACCGGTCCACGAGCGCGGCGCGCCCTCCGGTGATCTGGAGCGTTCCGATGGACCAGCGCTGCGCCGGCGCGGCCGGGGACCCCTTCGGCGCCGGGGGGACCGGGGGGGCCGGGTCCGCGTCGCCGTCCGCCTTCGGCGGTCTGGCCTCCCGGCGCGCCACCACCTCGAGGTTGCGGGCGCCGTCCTCCCAGATGACGGCGCGAAGGCGGGGCTCGAGCAGCCGGACGGATCGCAACGCCATCCGGCCCGGAGCGGCGTCCACGCCCTCCAGGCGCAGGCTCTTCCAGCGCAGGAACTCCTCCCCGTGCCGGCCGTCCGCCATGCGCAGGCCGTCGATCCGGAGATCTCCCCGGAAGGCCCAGGCAGGATCGGCCCCCGCCCCGTCGAGGGTGGCGCGCCCCTTCACTCCCAGGATGGCCTCCTCCAGCCGGGCCTCGAGGGTTCCGGCCAGGTAGGGCGTCAGCGGCGAGAGGTCGAGCTTCTCCACGGTGAGTGCCAGGTCCGCCGACGCCTGGAGCGGACGCAGCGAACCCTTCGCCGAGACCACCCCGCCGCCGTCGACGCGGGCCACGGCGTCGATGGAGGCCGTCGCGGCCGGATCGGCCGAAAGGCCCCCCAGGTCGAGCCGCTCCACCTCGACGATGGCCCGGACCGGGGGCGACGGGACGGCATCCTCCACCTCGAACCGGACCCCCTTCACCGAGAGCTGGCCGAGACGGAAGCTGGGCGCCCTCGCCGCGCGAGGGACGGCCGGCGCGGCCGGGTCCGCCACCGGCGCGTCGGGCGCCGCCGCCAGGTCGGGGGGCGGGGGCCGGAGCAGCGTCACCAGGTCGATGGCGCCATCGGTCCCGCGCGACACCCGGATCCGCCCGCCCTCGAGGGCCATCCGGTCGATGGAGGTGTCCTGGGTGAGCACGTCGGCGTGGAAGCCGGCCACCTCGTAGCGCGGAAGCTCGATGACCGGAGCGCCCCCGTCCCGGCGGCCGATGACCAGGTCGCGAAGGGACAGCGAGCCGTCCACCACCTTGACCATTCGCTTCTCGGTCCCCCACTCGAGGTCGTAGGTGGCCTTGAGGCCGAGCACGCCCTTGCGGATCTCGGCCGCGATCGCGTCCTGGTAGTAGGGCGCGTACTTGGGAAGCGTCAGGTCCTCGAAGGTGAAGGTTCCGCTGGAGCGGATGGGCTCGATGAAGACGTTGCCGCTCCAGGCGAACTTCTCACCAGACTCGGTGCGCCCGGAGAACCTGTAGGGGCTCTGGTTCTCGCGATGGGTCCGGAAGTTCCGGAGCTCGAGCGTGATCGGGCCGACGGTGGTCTCGAACGGGCGGCGGCGCGAGCGGTCGGTGAAGTCGATCTGGGCCTCCGCGATGCGCAGGTGGCCCACCGTGAAGACCACCCCTCCACCGGCCTTCGCCGGCGGCGCACTCCCCTCGTCCCGGGCGGCGAGGCGCTTCAGGATGTCGGCCACGTTGAGCACGCCCCGGGCGTCGAGGCCGGCGTGGAGGTACGGGCGGTCGAGCTGCAGGTCCTCGACCCCCACCTCCCCCCGGAGAATCCCCCTCAGGCGGGCATTCACGTACAGGCGATCGAGGGAGGCCAGCCGGCTTCCGTCGAGGTCCTCGACCCGGAAGCCCTCCACGCTGATCGAGAGCGCGAAGGGATTCACCCCGACGCGCTCCACGCTGACCGGTCGCCCGGTCAGGACGCCCACCTGCTTCACGATCTGCCCCTTCAGGACGCGGGGGGCGACCACGAACCCCAGGAGCGCGTACAGCGCGGTCACCCCCGCCAGCGCGGCGAGCACTGCGCGGCGCCGCTTCCAGAAAGCCGTCATTCTCCCCAAGGCACCCTCCCCCGGCCGCTGGCGGCCGCGCTCAGCGCATCGACCTCCGCACCAGCGGGTCGATCTCCTTCGGCTTCAGGCCGGCCTGCTCGAGCAGCACCCCCCACGAGACCTTTCCGGAGCGAAACCTCGCCAGCACCTCGGCAGGGCGCACGCGCAGCCGGGGGGAGAGCAGCGACGAGAGGATCACCTCGGGGCTCGTGGCCCCCTCCTTCCGGAGCGCCGCCAGGTCGGCGACGGGGACGGCGAACCGCGCGGCGAGGACGTCGTCCACGCCGATGCCGGCGAGCTCCGCGCCGTGGCCAGGATGTACGGGTCGGCCGCGGCAGGCTTCACCGGGTCGAAGGTCCGGTTGGTGAAGCAGTGGCAGGCCGTGGCGGGCTCGGCCGCCCCGAGGACGGGCGGGGGGGGCGCCGAGGAGCAGGACCAGGGCGAAGGATGCGCGCATGGGCGTGAGAACCGTTTCCGTTCCAGGGGTCGTTGTGCTCACATAACCCGCCCCATGCGCGACGCCACGCCCGACCTGAACGACATGCGCGTCTTCGCCGCGGTGGGCGCCCGGCGGAGCTTCACCGGGGCCGGCAAGTTCCTGGGGCTCCCCAAGGCCACCGTGAGCCGCAGGATCACCGCCCTGGAGAAGCGTCTCGGCGTCCGGCTGCTGCTGCGCTCGACGCGGAAGGTGAGCCTGACCGACGCCGGCCGGGCTTTCCTGGAGCGGTGCCTGCGCATCGAGGACGAGATCTCCGACGCCGAGGCCGCGGTCCGGAGGCTGGGGTCGGGGCCCCGCGGCACGCTCCGGGTCAGCGCGCCGTTCACGCTGGCCCGGGTGCTCCTCCTGCCCTTCCTCCCCGAGTTCCTCCGCACCTACCCGGAGGTCCGGGTGGCCCTCACCCTCAGGAACGAGCCGGAGGACCTGGTGGGGCGCGGCGCCGAGGTGGCCCTCTCCCCCTGGCCGCTGCCGCCCTCCCGCCACTCCACCCGCCTGCTGGGCGCCATGCAGACCCGCATCTTCGCGAGCCCCGGGTACCTGGAACGGAAGGGCAGGCCCGAGGCGCCCCACGACCTCTCCGGACACCCCACGCTGGTCTACTCCGGCGGCGCAGGCCCGGCGCGCCTCTCCTGGACCATCGCCTCCGGCCCCCGCACCGAGACGGTCCCCCTCTTTCCGGCGCTGGTCGCCAACGACCACGCCCCTCTCCACGCTGCGGCGCTCGCCGGCGTCGGCGTGCTGATGAGCACCCGCCTCCTGGTCGAGGACGCGCTGCGATCGGGCGCGCTCGTGCCCGTCCTCCCCGAGTGGACCGGACCGTCCATCGAGGTGCGCGTGGTCTTCCCGGGACGGAGTTCCCTCTTCCCCCGCTCCCGGGCCTTCATCGACCTCCTCGCCGCCCGGGCCGGACCGCTCATGGCCCGGGCCGAGGAGATGGCCGGCCAGGAGGGCTCTCCGGCCGACCGACCCAGGAGAAGGCCATGACGTTTCCCGTGCTCGCCGCGCTGCTCCTCTCCGCCGTTCCCGGAGGGGCCCGCGACGTCCCCGTGTCCCTCACCGTCAGTGGAGGAGTCTCGCTGGGCGCATACCAGGCCGGCTACCTCTACTACATGCTCGCCGCGCGGCGGGCCAACCCCTCGATCGGGCGGGTGATCCTCGCCACCGGTGCGTCGGCCGGGAGCGTGAACGCGCTGCTCACCCTGCGCTCCTCGTGCGCGGGCACCACGCTCGACCCGCGCCGGAGCCTCCTCCACCGGGTCTGGGTACCGATGGGGCTCACCCAGCTCTTCCAGCCCGGGGAGTCGAGCCCGGTGGCGGCCTTCTCGCAGAAGGCCTTCCAGGACGTCGGCGCGATGGTGGAGGAGGAACTCGCCAGCGGCCTCCCCGAGACCTGCGACGTCGTGCTCGGCATCGCCGCCTCCCGGCTCTCGCCGCGCTTGCTGAAGGCGGCCGAGGGCAGGCTCAACGTCCCGGTCACCCAGGAGCACTTCGTGGTCCGCATCCGGGGGCGGGGCGACGGGCGCATGCCCCTCATCACCAATTACGTCGATCCCGACGCCCTCGACGAGCAGTCGTTGCTCCCGGAGGCCGCGGACGGGAGCATCCCGTTCCCGGCGCTTCTCGACGCGGTCATCGCCTCGACCTCCTTCCCGGTGGCCTTCCCGCCCCGCGCGGTGAAGCACTGCATGGTGCGCACGCGCGGACGCACGGCCCCGTTCTGTCCCGACGCCCAGGCCACCACGGCCCTCTTCGTGGACGGAGGCGTGTTCGACAACTCGCCGCTCCGCCTCGCCGCCACCTACGCGGCCGGGGGGCTCTCCCCCGCGCCCGGGCACGGGCTGCGCTGGAGCCCCGGGCCTCGCCTCTCCGGCTCCCACTCCCCTCCCCCCGACCTGGCCTTCGCCTTCCTCTCGGCCGACGCCGCCGCCTTCCCGGACCAGTCCGCCTCGGAGTCGGGTGGCGACGACGCGCTCCTCCCGCTGCTTCTCCGGCAGATGGGGGGGTTCGTGAACAGCGCCCGATCCCGGGAGCTCACCCTGCTCATCGAGAACTACCCGCACATCGTCGAGAACCTGATCTTCCCCCGTCGCCACTTTCCCGCCGCGAGCTCGCCGATGTACGCCTTCTTCGGCTTCTTCGACGAGGGCTTCCGCTCGTTCGACTTCGACCTGGGGATGTACGAGGCACGCCGGCAGCTGAAGGGGTTCACGCTCCCCCGGCTCTACCCGGCCGTCCGGGAGAGCTTCACCTTCCCCGAGGACCTGCCGGAGGCGCGGGCCGCCGGCCCGTCCTGGGCTCCGTTCGCCTGCCTCCGCGCCCTGTTCGATGGCGAGGGCGATCCCGCGGCCCGGTGCGCGGGCGACGACCTGCGCCCGGTGCGCATCCTGGCCCAGGTCTCGCTCGACCGGCTCTGGGATCGCTGCGTCCCCGACTCGCACTGGGACCCGCCCCCCGCCGGATTCGCGGCCTGCAGCGCGGCCCTGCGCGGCGCACCGCCCCCGCGGGTCCCCGGCGTGACCGGGAGCCCCGACTTCCGTCGCCGGGCGGACGAGTCGGAGGCCGCGCAGACGACCCGCCTCCTGGCCGCGTACGAGTACGACTGGTCCGACATCCCGGTGCCGAAGGGCGCCACCGCGGACCAGGTCCTGGCGGCGCTGCGGTCGCAGCTGGCGGAGGTGACCAGCCACCTGGCCCGCGCGCAGCCGACCTTCGGCGAGAGGGCCGTCATCGGCACCACCGGGCGCGTGGTGGTCGACCTCTTCTTCTACGTACCTCCGCGCGCGACCGCCTGGCTCACGCTGGGGCGGGCGCTCGAGATCGGCGGCGATTGGGCGGTGAAGGACCTCTCCTTCCTCCGCCTCACCGGGGCCCTCCAGGTCATGAACCTGGCCACCTCGTTCGGGTCCAGCCCACCCCCGGTGGCCTTCGTGCCGCTCGTCGGGTTCAACGCGCTCCCCCGGGAGATCGGCTCCGCCTTCCTCCAGCCCTCCTTCCTCCTCCGAGGCGGGTACATGCTGAGCCCGAACGACGCCTTCGGAGGGAAGCCCTGCGAGGGGAGCGACCGCGTCACGATCGGCGCCTGCTCCCGCCCCGCGGCGGAGGCGGGCGCGGCGGTGGCCGTGGCCGGGATCCTCCGGCTGCAGCTCATGGCCGCGTGGTACCCGCCGGCCTTCGGCTCCCCCGGGCTCTGGGCGGTCCTGCCCACGCTGGGGTTCCAGCTCGGGCTCTGACCGGGCTTCAGCGTCCGGGCGGGGCGCCCTCGCCCGGGTCGGCCCCGGCGATCCGCCCCGCGTGCGTGTACACGTTGAGCCGGTCGCCCCGGGCGAAGCCCACCAGGGCGATCCCCGCCCCCCGGGCGAGATTCACCGCTAGTGAACTTGGGGCCGAGACCCCGGCCACCACCGGGACGCCCGCGGCGGCGGCCTTCTGCACGATCTCGAAGCTGGTCCGGCCGCTCACAGCGAGCAGGCGGGCCCGGGCGGGTCCGGGGCGCCCGGCCAGTCCGCGGCGCAGCAGCGCCCCCACCACCTTGTCCACGGCGTTGTGGCGCCCCACGTCCTCCGCCGAGGCGAGCAGCGCGCCGGCCTCGCCGAAGGCCGCGGCGGCGTGGAGGCCGCCGGTCCGCGAGAAGACCGGCTGCAGCCCGGAGAGCATGGCCATGCAGCGCAGGATCTCCGCCGCCGGAAGGGCCGGGGCGTCCCCCACCGGGGAGCAGCGCGCCAGCAGCCCGTCGATGCTCCGGCGGCCGCAGACCCCGCAGGCCGACGTGGTGGTGGACCAGCGCCGCCCCTCCAGGACCCGCTCCACGTCGATCCGGTGGCCGCCGGCGGAGCGCACGTCCACGACGTTGCCGTACCCCTCCTCGCCGGGGCGGCCGCAGTGGGACGCCGAGCCGACGTCGCCGGCACCGTCGATCATCCCCTCCGAGAAGAGGAAGCCGAGCGCCAGGTCGGAGTCGGCGCCCGGCGTGCGCATGGTCACGGCCACCGTCTCGCCGTCCACGCGGACCTCGAGCGGTTCCTCCACCGCCACCGCGTCGGCGCAGCGCTCGGCCCGGCCACCCTCCACCCGGACCACCTCCACGTCGGTGGTGGCGCCGGCGCGCGGGTGGACGGGGGGCTCTCGTCCACGGGCTACCCCAGGAACGGCCGGATGGCGGCCACGACGAGGGCGCTCACCCGGGCGTTCTCCCGCATCCACTCCGCGTGTGCGTCGGGCCCGACCCGGTTGGCGACGCCCAGGACCGCGGCCGCAGGGACCCCCGCCGCGGCGCAGGCCGCCAGCACCCCGGTGAGCTCCAGGTGCTCCGCCGTGGCGACCCGGGAGAGGGACCGCGCTCCCGCCTCGGTGAGGGTGACGGCGGGCGGGACGGCGACGTCGTGGGCGGGGAGCGGCAGGACCCAGGTGGCCGGCCACCGGCAAACCTCCGCCGCCGGGCGGTAGGCGCGCCCCTCCACCTCCTCGACCGAGGTGGCGATGGCCCGCGCCGCCGAGAGGACGTCGCCCACCGCGAGCCGGCCGTCGTAGGCCCCGCAGGTTCCCACGAAGAGCAGGCGGGCCGGCCGGTGCTCCCGGAGCAGGCGGGAGGTCTCCACCGCGGCGGTGATGGCCCCGATGCCGGAGGTGGCGACGACCCAGCCGGCCGGAGGCTCGCGGTCGAGCCCGGAGAGCTCGGGAGCGAACGCCGAGAGCAGGAGGGACGGGGCGCTCATCCTGACCTGGGCTCATCCCACGGGAGGACGGGGGGGTGCAAGCCCGCCCCGGCGCCCGGCCGCTACAGGACGTCGTCACCCCGCTCCCCGGTGCGCACCCGGATCGCCTCCTCCACGGGCACGACGAAGACCTTCCCGTCACCGATGCGCCCGGTCCCCACCGCCCTCTGGAGGACGTCGAGGAGGCGCGGGACGAGGGAGCTGGGGACGACCACCTCGACCTTCAGCTTGGGGCGGAAGTCGATGGAGTACTCGGCGCCCCGGTAGATCTCGCCGTGCCCGCGCTGCCTGCCGTAGCCCTTCACCTCGGTCACGGTCAGCCCCTCGACCCCCCACGCCGCGAACGCGTTCTTCAGGGTCTCCAGCCGTGACGGCTGGATGACGGCCTCGATCTTGGTCACGCCTCACCTCCGGCGGCCTTGGGCTGCAAGGGCCGCGCCGCGTCGCCGGCATCGGGCTGCGCGATCGCGCGGCGAACCGGGGGCACCGGCTGCCCACTCCCCGGGCAGCCGGTGCCAGGATCCAGGCAGCTCCCGGCCGCAGCGCCGACGGCAGCCGGCGCCCGCCGCGGTTCACCGCGCGTCGAGGACCCTGCGCACCGTGGAGAGGAGCGAGGTGGCCGTGAAGGGCTTCGCCAGGAAGGACTCGGCGGGGTCGAGGCCGCCGTGGAGGCCGATGACGTCCGGGGCGTAGCCGGAGAGGAAGAGGACGCGCAGCCCGGGCTGCTGCTTCCGGAGCCTGTCGGCGAGTTCCCGGCCGGTGGTCTCCGGCATGACCACGTCGGTGACGAGCATCGCCGGTGGGAGCGACTCCGCCTCCATCGCGGCGACGGCGTCCGAGGCCCCGGCCGAGGCGACCACCCGGTAGCCGCCGGAGCGCAGCGCCCTGGCGGCGGCTTCCCGGACCCCGGCGTCGTCCTCGACGAGGAACACGGTCTCGGTACCGCCGGGGGGCGTGGCCCGGGCCGCGGGGCCGGCCTCGGCGGCCGAGGGGGCCGAGCGCGGCAGAAGGACGTCGAAGGTGCTGCCCTTCCCGGGCTCGCTCTCCACCCGCACGTGGCCGCCCGACTGCCGCACCACCCCGTAGACCGTGGCGAGCCCCAGGCCGGTTCCCCTCCCGGAGGGCTTCGTGCTGAAGAAGGGTTCGAAGAGGTGCTCTTTCACCTCGCGTGACATCCCGCCGCCCGAGTCCCTGACGCGGAGCCGGACCCAGTCGCCGGCGGGTGGGCCGGACCGACCGGAAGCACCCTGGACGTTGGCGGTGGAGATGGAGAGCGTCCCTCCGGACGGCATGGCGTCCCGTGCGTTCACCGCCAGGTTGAAGAGCACCTGCTCGACCTGCGCCGGGTCGCAGCGAACCGGCCAGAGCTCCTGCCCGGGCGAGGTCTCGAGGCGGACGGTCTCGCCGAGCAGCCGCTGCAGGAGCCGCTCGCTCGAGGCCAGGGTCGCGTTCAGGTCCACGATCGTGGGCGCGAACACCTGCCGCCTCGCGAAGGAGAGCAGGTGCTGCGTCAACTCGCGGGCGCGCTCCCCCGCCTCGCGGATCTGCTCGACGTCCTCCCGGGCGACCGCCTTGCCGGCGTCGAGCGCCTCCTCCTCCGACTCGACGCTGCAGAGGATCACGGTGAGCAGGTTGTTGAAGTCGTGGGCGATGCCCCCGGCGAGCCGCCCGATGCTGTCGAGCTTCTGCGACTGGAGGAGCATCTCCTCGGTGCGGACCTGCTCGGTGACGTCCCGGACGTTCAGCACCACCGCGCCGATGGCCGGGTCGGCCCGGAGGTCGCGGGCCACGCCGTCCACCAGCCGGTAGCCGCCGTCCCGGTGGCGTAGGCGCGCGCGGTGACGCACCGAGGCCCCCTTCGCGTGCGACGCCTCCTGGAAGGCCCTCGCCACCCCGTCCACGTCCTCCGGGTGGGTGAGCGAAAGCGCCCGGGTGCCCAGGATCTCCCCCTCGCTCCAGCCCAGGACCTCCGAGGCGGCCGGGCTCCAGAACCGGAAGATGCCGGCGGAATCGACGAGCAGGAGCATGTCGCTCGAATGCTCGATGAGGGCGCGGAACCGGCGCTCGCTGCCGCGCAGCGCCTCCTCGGCCGCCTTGCGCTTGGTGATGTCCCGGGCGATGCCGACGAGCCCGATCACCATCCCGGTCGAGTCGCGCCACGGCGTCTTGGTGGAGAGGAAGACCCGCTTGCCCTCGGGGCTGGGGACGGTCTCCTCGACCACCTCCTCCATCCCGTTCTCCATGATCCGGCGGTCGTTCGCCTCGATGGCGAGGCCTGGGCCCGGGTCGTCGTAGAATTCCCGGTCGCTGTGGCCGACGACCTGCTCGGCCGGCTTGCCGATGGCGCGGATGGTGGCCGGGTTTGCGAAGAGGACCTGCGACTCCCGGTTCTTCACGAACACCGGGTCGGGCGAGGTCTCGATCACCTGCCTGAGGAGCTGGCCTCGGCGGGAGAGGTCCTCCTCGGCCCGGCGCCGCTCCGTGACGTCGAGCAGGACGCCGGCGGACCGACCGACCCTGTCGCCGGGCGCCTGCGGGAGGGGGGCCGCGCCGACCAGCAGCACGCGCCACTCCCCGTTGGAGCGGCGGAGGTGGAGTTCCTGCTCGGGAACGGCGGACCCGGTGCGGGCGGCCTTGGGCGCAGGCCAGTCCTCGGGAGCCACCCGGGTCATCCGGTCGGGCAGGTAGAGGCTGAACGGCAGCTCCTCGAAGGGGGTCGACGGGTGGACCTTCGCGCCGACGATGCGGGCGTACGCAGCGTTGTGGCTCACCACTGCGGGAGGCAGCCCGGGGACGGACTCGGCGAAGACCACGCCGATGGGCAGCGCGGCCATGGCTGCCCGGATCGCCTCCAGCTCCGGGCCCGTGCCACGCTCCCACAGGGTGACGCCCGGAGCCGTCGCAGTGGGCTTCTTCGGGTCGCTGCGCGCACGACGTCGCTTGGTGGGGAGCTCGGCGGACAAGGTCTTCGACGATGCTCGCCCGGACCGCCCCCCGGCGGAAGTCCATGATCCACCGACGTCGGGCGGAATAGCGTCAGGGAGCGGCGGCCCGCCCGGGTCGGCCCCGGCAATCCGCCCCGCGTGCGTGTACACGTTGAGCCGGTCGCCCCGGGCGAAGCCCACCAGGGCGATCCCCGCCCCCCGGGCGAGATTCACCGCTAGTGAACTTGGGGCCGAGACCCCGGCCACCACCGGGACGCCCGCGGCGGCGGCCTTCTGCACGATCTCGAAGCTGGTCCGGCCGCTCACAGCGAGCAGGCGGGCCCGGGCGGGTCCGGGGCGCCCGGCCAGTCCGCGGCGCAGCAGCGCCCCCACCACCTTGTCCACGGCGTTGTGGCGCCCCACGTCCTCCGCCGAGGCGAGCAGCGCGCCGGCCTCGCCGAAGGCCGCGGCGGCGTGGAGGCCGCCGGTCCGCGAGAAGACCGGCTGCAGCCCGGAGAGCATGGCCATGCAGCGCAGGATCTCCGCCGCCGGAAGGGCCGGGGCGTCCCCCACCGGGGAGCAGCGCACCAGCAGCCCGTCGATGCTCCGGCGGCCGCAGACCCCGCAGGCCGACGTGGTGGTGGACCAGCGCCGCCCCTCCAGGACCCGCTCCACGTCGATCCGGTGGCCGCCGGCGGAGCGCACGTCCACGACGTTGCCGTACCCCTCCTCGCCGGGGCGGCCGCAGTGGGACGCCGAGCCGACGTCGCCGGCACCGTCGATCATCCCCTCCGAGAAGAGGAAGCCGAGCGCCAGGTCGGAGTCGGCGCCCGGCGTGCGCATGGTCACGGCCACCGTCTCGCCGTCCACGCGGACCTCGAGCGGTTCCTCCACCGCCACCGCGTCGGCGCAGCGCTCGGCCCGGCCACCCTCCACCCGGACCACCTCCACGTCGGTGGTGGCGCCGGCGCGCGGGTGGACGGGGCTCTCGTCCACGGGCTACCCCAGGAACGGCCGGATGGCGGCCACGACGAGGGCGCTCACCCGGGCGTTCTCCCGCATCCACTCCGCGTGTGCGTCGGGCCCGACCCGGTTGGCGACGCCCAGGACCGCGGCCGCAGGACCCCCCGCCGCGGCGCAGGCCGCCAGCACCCCGGTGAGCTCCAGGTGCTCCGCCGTGGCGACCCGGGAGAGGGACCGCGCTCCCGCCTCGGTGAGGGTGACGGCGGGCGGGACGGCGACGTCGTGGGCGGGGAGCGGCACGACCCAGGTGGCCGGCCTACGGC
The DNA here is from genome assembly GCA_963828255.1 of uncultured delta proteobacterium. Taxonomy (GTDB): domain Bacteria; phylum Myxococcota; class Myxococcia; order Myxococcales; family Anaeromyxobacteraceae; genus CAIOAK01. Next base: position 40,235 of record CAWHDZ010000033.1, read on the forward strand.
AAACCTCCGCCGCCGGGCGGTAGGCGCGCCCCTCCACCTCCTCGACCGAGGTGGCGATGGCCCGCGCCGCCGAGAGGACGTCGCCCACCGCGAGCCGACCGTCGTAGGCCCCGCAGGTTCCCACGAAGAGCAGGCGGGCCGGCCGGTGCTCCCGGAGCAGGCGGGAGGTCTCGACCGCGGCGGTGATGGCCCCGATGCCGGAGGTGGCGACGACCCAGCCGGCCGGAGGCTCGCGGTCGAGCCCGGAGAGCTCGGGAGCGAACGCCGAGAGCAGGAGGGACGGGGCGCTCATCCTGACCTGGGCTCATCCCACGGGAGGACGGGGGGGTGCAAGCCCGCCCCGGCGCCCGGCCGCTACAGGACGTCGTCACCCCGCTCCCCGGTGCGCACCCGGATCGCCTCCTCCACGGGCACGACGAAGACCTTCCCGTCACCGATGCGCCCGGTCCCCACCGCCCTCTGGAGGACGTCGAGGAGGCGCGGGACGAGGGAGCTGGGGACGACCACCTCGACCTTCAGCTTGGGGCGGAAGTCGATGGAGTACTCGGCGCCCCGGGTCAATCTCGCCGTGCCCGCGCTGCCTGCCGTAGCCCTTCACCTCGGTCACGGTCAGCCCCTCGACCCCCCACGCCGCGAACGCGTTCTTCAGGGTCTCCAGCCGTGACGGCTGGATGACGGCCTCAATCTTGGTCACGCCTCACCTCCGGCAGCCTTGGGCTGCAAGGGCCGCGCCGCGTCGCCGGCATCGGGCTGCGCAATCGCGCGGCGAACCGGGGGCACCGGCTGCCCACTCCCCGGGCAGCCGGTGCCAGGATCCCAGGCAGCTCCCCGGCCGCAGCGCCGACGGCAGCCGGCGCCCGCCGCGGTTCACCGCGCGTCGAGGACCCTGCGCACCGTGGAGAGGAGCGAGGTGGCCGTGAAGGGCTTCGCCAGGAAGGACTCGGCGGGGTCGAGGCCGCCGTGGAGGCCGATGACGTCCGGGGCGTAGCCGGAGAGGAAGAGGACGCGCAGCCCGGGCTGCTGCTTCCGGAGCCTGTCGGCGAGTTCCCGGCCGGTGGTCTCCGGCATGACCACGTCGGTGACGAGCATCGCCGGTGGGAGCGACTCCGCCTCCATCGCGGCGACGGCGTCCGAGGCCCCGGCCGAGGCGACCACCCGGTAGCCGCCGGAGCGCAGCGCCCTGGCGGCGGCTTCCCGGACCCCGGCGTCGTCCTCGACGAGGAACACGGTCTCGGTACCGCCGGGGGGCGTGGCCCGGGCCGCGGGGCCGGCCTCGGCGGCCGAGGGGGCCGAGCGCGGCAGAAGGACGTCGAAGGTGCTGCCCTTCCCGGGCTCGCTCTCCACCCGCACGTGGCCGCCCGACTGCCGCACCACCCCGTAGACCGTGGCGAGCCCCAGGCCGGTTCCCCTCCCGGAGGGCTTCGTGCTGAAGAAGGGTTCGAAGAGGTGCTCTTTCACCTCGCGTGACATCCCGCCGCCCGAGTCCCTGACGCGGAGCCGGACCCAGTCGCCGGCGGGTGGGCCGGACCGACCGGAAGCACCCTGGACGTTGGCGGTGGAGATGGAGAGCGTCCCTCCGGACGGCATGGCGTCCCGTGCGTTCACCGCCAGGTTGAAGAGCACCTGCTCGACCTGCGCCGGGTCGCAGCGAACCGGCCAGAGCTCCTGCCCGGGCGAGGTCTCGAGGCGGACGGTCTCGCCGAGCAGCCGCTGCAGGAGCCGCTCGCTCGAGGCCAGGGTCGCGTTCAGGTCCACGATCGTGGGCGCGAACACCTGCCGCCTCGCGAAGGAGAGCAGGTGCTGCGTCAACTCGCGGGCGCGCTCCCCCGCCTCGCGGATCTGCTCGACGTCCTCCCGGGCGACCGCCTTGCCGGCGTCGAGCGCCTCCTCCTCCGACTCGACGCTGCAGAGGATCACGGTGAGCAGGTTGTTGAAGTCGTGGGCGATGCCCCCGGCGAGCCGCCCGATGCTGTCGAGCTTCTGCGACTGGAGGAGCATCTCCTCGGTGCGGACCTGCTCGGTGACGTCCCGGACGTTCAGCACCACCGCGCCGATGGCCCGGGTCGGCCCGGAGGTCGCGGGCCACGCCGTCCACCAGCCGGTAGCCGCCGTCCCGGTGGCGTAGGCGCGCGCGGTGACGCACCGAGGCCCCCTTCGCGTGCGACGCCTCCTGGAAGGCCCTCGCCACCCCGTCCACGTCCTCCGGGTGGGTGAGCGAAAGCGCCCGGGTGCCCAGGATCTTCCCCTCGCTCCAGCCCAGGACCTCCGAGGCGGCCGGGCTCCAGAACCGGAAGATGCCGGCGGAATCGACGAGCAGGAGCATGTCGCTCGAATGCTCGATGAGGGCGCGGAACCGGCGCTCGCTGCCGCGCAGCGCCTCCTCGGCCGCCTTGCGCTTGGTGATGTCCCGGGCGATGCCGACGAGCCCGATCACCATCCCGGTCGAGTCGCGCCACGGCGTCTTGGTGGAGAGGAAGACCCGCTTGCCCTCGGGGCTGGGGACGGTCTCCTCGACCACCTCCTCCATCCCGTTCTCCATGATCCGGCGGTCGTTCGCCTCGATGGCGAGGCCTGGGCCCGGGTCGTCGTAGAATTCCCGGTCGCTGTGGCCGACGACCTGCTCGGCCGGCTTGCCGATGGCGCGGATGGTGGCCGGGTTTGCGAAGAGGACCTGCGACTCCCGGTTCTTCACGAACACCGGGTCGGGCGAGGTCTCGATCACCTGCCTGAGGAGCTGGCCTCGGCGGGAGAGGTCCTCCTCGGCCCGGCGCCGCTCCGTGACGTCGAGCAGGACGCCGGCGGACCGACCGACCCTGTCGCCGGGCGCCTGCGGGAGGGGGGCCGCGCCGACCAGCAGCACGCGCCACTCCCCGTTGGAGCGGCGGAGGTGGAGTTCCTGCTCGGGAACGGCGGACCCGGTGCGGGCGGCCTTGGGCGCAGGCCAGTCCTCGGGAGCCACCCGGGTCATCCGGTCGGGCAGGTAGAGGCTGAACGGCAGCTCCTCGAAGGGGGTCGACGGGTGGACCTTCGCGCCGACGATGCGGGCGTACGCAGCGTTGTGGCTCACCACTGCGGGAGGCAGCCCGGGGACGGACTCGGCGAAGACCACGCCGATGGGCAGCGCGGCCATGGCTGCCCGGATCGCCTCCAGCTCCGGGCCCGTGCCACGCTCCCACAGGGTGACGCCCGGAGCCGTCGCAGTGGGCTTCTTCGGGTCGCTGCGCGCACGACGTCGCTTGGTGGGGAGCTCGGCGGACAAGGTCTTGGCGACGATGCTCGCCCGGACCGCCCCCCGGCGGAAGTCCATGATCCACCGACGTCGGGCGGAATCTGACAGCCCCTCTTGGGGGG
>CAWHDZ010000034.1:0-188861 GCA_963828255.1 uncultured delta proteobacterium
GAGCGTCTCGAAGCGGGGCGGTCGGTCGGACATGGGGTACCTCGAGCAGGACATTACCCCAAGGGCGCCGGCGTGACCCGGGTCGGGAGCGCCGGTTGTCCGGCGCGGGCGCTTTCGCTAGGTTGACCAGCCATGCCCCTCCATCCAGCACTCGCCGCCGCGACCGGCGGTCGCCTCGGAGAGGCCCTGGCTCTCTGGAGCGTGGCCCCCTTCGCCCTCATGCTCCTCGGCATCGCCGTGCTGCCGCTCGTGGCGGGACACCTGTGGGAGCACAACCGCAACAAGGCCATCCTGAGCGCGGTGCTCGGACTTCCCGTCGCGGTCTGGATGTGGACCCTGGACGCATCCGCCGTCGGCCATGTCGTCCACGAGTACGTCGCCTTCCTCCTCCTCCTCGGATCGCTCTACGTCATCGCCGGAGGCATCGTGATCCGGGGAACGCTGTCCGGGACCCCCGGCCTCAACACCGCCCTGCTCGCACTCGGCGCCATCCTCGCCTCGATCGTGGGGACCACCGGCGCCTCGATGCTGCTCATCCGTCCGCTCCTGAGGGCCAACTCCGTCCGCAAGGCGAAGGCCCACGTGGTGGTGTTCTTCATCTTCGTGGTGAGCAACACCGGAGGTCTCCTCACGCCGCTGGGGGACCCGCCCCTGTTCCTCGGATTCCTCCGCGGCGTGCCCTTCCTCTGGACCCTCCGGCTCGTTCCCCAGTGGATCTTCGTGAACGTGCTGCTGCTCGTGGTCTTCCACGTCTTCGACTCCACCATCTTTCGGCGGGAGGACCTGGCGACACCCGGCGACCTGGACGAGGTGGCGGTGGGCCACCGGGTCCCGCTGCACGTGGTGGGGCTGCCGAACTTCCTCTACCTCGGCGGGGTGATCGCAGTCCTGGTCGCGAGCGGATCGGCGCACCTCCCGGTCGGGGTGCAGGAGGCGGGGATGCTCTGCATGGTTGCGCTCTCCTGGTTCACGACGCCCCGGCCCCTTCGCCGGGAGAACGGCTTCACCTGGGCGCCCATCGTGGAGGTGGCGGTCCTCTTCGCCGGAATCTTCGCCACCATGATGCCGGCGCTCGCCATCCTGAACGCCCGGGGCGGAGAGCTCGGGCTCACCCAGCCGTGGCAGCTCTTCTGGGCGAGCGGCCTGCTCTCGTCGTTCCTCGACAATGCCCCCACGTACCTGACGTTCGCCTCCACGGCCAGTGCGCTCGCGGGGACCTCCGCCGCCAATCTCTCCGGGCTCATCTCGACGGAGAACGGCGCCCGGATGCTCGCGGCCGTGTCGCTCGGGTCGGTGCTCATGGGCGCCAACACCTACATCGGGAACGGCCCCAACTTCATGGTGAAGGCCATCGCCGAGCAGGACGGCGTTCGCATGCCGGGGTTCTTCGGCTACATGGCCTACAGCGGGGCGATCCTCCTGCCCGTCTTCGTCGCGCTGACCTTCGTCTTCCTCAGGTAGGCACGACCGCCACCGCCACGGGCGCCGAGGCGGCGAGCTCGGAGCCGATGCTGGCGTGCAGCCGCCGATCGATCCCGGAGAGCATGCGCGACCCGGTCACCAGGACCGGCGCCTCCAGCTCCCTGGCGAGCAGGGGAGCAGTGGTGAGGACCGGTCCCTCGACGACCTGCAACCGGTCGGCGCGGACGCCGGTCGAGGCCATCCACGCCTCGAGCGCCGGATGACCCTCCGGAGGCCGCTCCTCGCCGTGGGCGACGACGAGCTCTCGCCCGAGCCAGGTGGCCAGGCGGCGAGCGAACCGGACCGCCTCGACCGAGTCGTCACCGAGGCTGGAGAGGGCCAGGACCGGGCCGCCCCCGACGGCCTCCGGGGTCAGGTCGTGCGGGGCGACGATCACCGGACCGGCGAGCTCCTGGAGCGAAAGGCGGGCGATCCGTCCGAGCCGCCCCAGCCCCGCGCCATCCATCCCGGCGTGCCTGCCGACGACGATGGCGTCGGCGGCCAGCCGCGCCGCTGCGGCCGCAAGCCCGTCGGACGCCTCGATGGCCTGGACGATCTCCACCGGCGTGTCGAGCCGGTGGCGGGCCAGGGTTTCCTCGGTGACCCTTCGAGCCTCCGCCGTCACCTCGTCGAGGTGGTGGAGCCGCAGCACGACACGAAGGTGCTCGGCCTCGAGGACGTGCACCGCCACGAGGTCGCCGATGCCCGGGCGGGCCTGCGCCGCGGCCCAGGCGGCGAGCCCGAGCGCCCCGTGCCATCCCTCTCCGACATCGACGCCGACGACCCACCGCATCCGGCACCTCCCGGGCGATCCCGCGATCCAGGACTACTTCATCCTCTCCCCGAGGTACTCGATGAGATCGATCTTGGTGAGGATCCCGGTGACCTTCTCTCCCTCCTTCACCACCGCTACGTTGTCGTCGTTGAAGATGGCGCGGAGACGGCCAATGGGGGTGTCGAGCGTGACCACACCCTGGAGGGGCTGCACCAGCGGCTCCACCACCTCGGTGAGCCGGTGCTTCCCCTCGATGAGGAAGTTGAGCAGGTCGTACTCGTGGATCATGCCCACCGTGCGCCCGTCGTCGTCCACGACCGGCATCTGCGAGATGTCGTTCGAGCGCATGAGCTTCACCACCGCCTCGACCTTGTCGGTGCGCCTGGCGTGGACCACCCCGCCGCGCCGGTTGCCCAGCACGTCCGCGACCGTGGCGCCGGCCACCGAGTCGCCGCTCTCCACCGGGAAGCCGTTGTCGCGCATCCACTCGTCGGAGAAGAACTTGGAGATGTAGGCGCGGCCGGTGTCGGGCAGCGGGACCACGATCACCTTGCCCGGCCCCATCTCGCGGGCCAGCTGGGCAGCCACGTGGACCGCGGCCCCCGAGCTTCCGCCTGCGAAGATCCCCTCCTCGCGGGCCAGCCGCCGGGCCATCGAGAAGGCCTGGGCGTCGTTCACCTGGCGGACGTCGTCGAGGACGGCGAGGTCCATGGCCCCGCACATCATGTCCTCGCCGATTCCCTCCACCTTGTAGACGCGGGGCTCGGACAGCTTCCCGGTCTTCCACATCGAGTGGTAGACCGAGCCCACCGGGTCCACGCCCACGTTGCGGATCCGCGCGTCCTTCTCCTTGAAGAAGCGGCCGCAGCCGGACATGGTGCCGCCCGTTCCGATGCCGGCAACGAAGGCGTCGAACCTGCCGCCGGTCTGCTCCCAGATCTCCGGGGCAGTGGACAGGTAGTGGGCCTCGACGTTGTCGGGGTTGTGGTACTGGTTCACGTAGAAGCTGTTGGGCGTCTCGGCGGCGATGCGCTTGGCCACCGAGTAGTAGCTCTCCGGCGAGTCGGCCGGGACGTTGGTGGGGGTGACCACCACCTGGGCGCCGAAGGCCTTGAGCGCGTCCTGCTTCTCCTTCGACATCTTGTCCGGCATGGTGAAGATGCAGCGGTACCCCTTGACGGCGGCGGCCACGGCCAGCGCCACCCCGGTGTTGCCGCTGGTGTTCTCGACGATGGTCCCGCCCTTGCGGAGGAGCCCCGCCTTCTCGGCCTTCTCGAGGATGTGGATGGCCATGCGGTCCTTGATGGAGCCGCCCGGATTCATGTACTCGAGCTTGACGAGAACGGTGGCGGCGCCCGCGGGCACGACCTTCCCGAGCTTCACGAGAGGCGTGTGGCCGATTGCGGACAGGACGTCGGCGTGGAATGCCATGCGGCGCTTATAGGACCCGTCCAGACGGGGTGTCAACGCGCCGCGCCGGCGGGCCGGCGGGGAGGAGCGGGTGGTGACGGAAAGCGTCGAGGAGGTGACTGCGAGGGTGCGCGGGGCGGTCTCCCGGACGACGGGGCGGGACGCCTCGGCGTGGCCTGTGCGCAGGCTGGCCGGGCACGCCTCGATGCGGAGCTACTGGCGGGTGGGCCTGGCCCCTGACTCCCGGGTGGTGATGGTGATGCCCGAGGACTCCCGGCCCGAGGAGGCCACCAGCGGCGGGCCGCCTCCCGAGGACCCGTTCGTCAACGTGCAGCGCTACCTGTCGAGGGTGGGGGTGCGGGTGCCGGCCATCCACGCCTTCCTCGAGGCCGAGCGGCTCATGGTCCTCGAGGACCTGGGCGACGAGATGCTGGAGACGCGGCTGCTGGCCGGCGACCCGGCCGGGCCGCTCTACGATCGGGCGGTGGACCAGCTGGCGCTCCTGCGAGCCCGGGCCGAGCGGGACCCGGACCCCTCCTGCCTGGCCTTCGGGCGCAGCTTCGACCGGGACCTCTACCGGTGGGAGCTCGACCACTTCCGGGAGTGGCTGCTCGAGGCATGGAAGGGGGCGGTGCTCTCGCCGTCGGAGCGCCCCGAGGTGGACAGGATCTTCGACGACCTGGCCGGGCAGCTCGCCGCCGAGCCGACAGGGTTCACCCATCGTGACTACCAGTCCCGCAATCTCATGGTCCTGCCCGGCGGCGAGCAGGCCGTCATCGACTTCCAGGACGCGCTGCTCGCCCCACGCCAGTACGACCTGGTGGCGCTGCTCCGCGACAGCTACGTGGAGCTGCCGCCCGAGCTGGTGGAACGGATGCTGGCGCGCTACCTGTCCCGGCTCGAGGCCGAGGGTGGACCCCGCCTCGACCCGGCCGCCTTCCGGGCCACCTTCGACCTGCTCACCGTGCAGCGGAAGCTCAAGGACGCCGGGCGCTTCGTCTTCATCGACCGCGTGCGCGGCAACCCGGGATTCCTGCCGTCCATCCCGGCGTCGCTCCGGTACGTGCGTGAGGCGCTGGCGCGGCGGCCGGAGCTCTCGACCCTCCACGAGATCCTCGCGCGCCACGTGCCGGAACTCGGCTGAAGGCCCTCGCCGCGGGACTCCGTTCGCGGTGCCGGCGGGGTCCGGGCCGTCCCAGCCGGCCTGCTGGAACGAAGGCGATCCGCCAACTACTCAGCGCCGACTCCGAGGTACGTCCGAACCTTCTCCTCCTCGAACTTTCGCTGTGCCTCCGGCTCCGGGGTGAGCAGCGAGACGATGATGCCCACCGCGAAGGCCAGCGACATCGAGAAGATGGCCGGCTGCTTCAAGGGGACGATGGCCTGCTCGAACTTGAAGATCGACACCCAGACCGTGGGGGAGAGGACGATCATGGTGAGCGAGCTGCTGGCCCCGGCCAGGATGGACCAGACGGCTCCCTGGGTCGTGAAGCGCTTCCAGGTGATGGACATGAGCAGGGCCGGGAAGTTGGCGCTGGCGGCGATGGCGAAGGCCAGGCCCACCATGAAGGCCACGTTCTGCCCCTTGAAGGCGATGCCCAGGCCGATGGCGCAGATGCCGAAGGCGATGGTGGCGATGCGGGCGACCTTGAGCTGGTCCTCCTCGCTGGCGCGCCCCTTCTTGATGACGCTCACGTAGATGTCGTGGGAGAAGGCCGAGGCTCCGGCCAGCGTGAGGCCGGCCACCACCGCGAGGATGGTGGCGAACGCCACCGCCGAGATGAAGCCCAGGAAGGCCTGCCCGCCCAGGAGCTCGCCGAGGAGCGGCGCCGCCATGTTGCCGCCGGGGGCGATCTTGGTGACGACGTCTCGCCCCACCAGCACCGCGGCGCCGAAGCCCACGATGGGAATGATGACGTAGAAGTAGCCGATGAGGCCCGTGGCGTAGAGCACCGACTTCCGGGCCGCCTTGGCGTCGGGAACCGTGTAGAAGCGCATGAGGATGTGGGGGAGCCCGAGGAGGCCGAACATGAGGGCGAGGCCCAGGGAGACCGCCTCGAGAGGACTCGAGACGAAGCCGCCCGGCTGCAGCGCAGCCTGTCCGTACTTGGCCGAGACGGCGCCGTAGAGGTTTCCTGGGCTCCAGTCGAACTTGGACATCACCAGCCCGGTGAGGACGGTCACACCGATGAGGAGCAGCACGGCCTTGATGATCTGCACCCAGGTGGTGGCCAGCATGCCTCCGAAGAGCACGTAGGCCAGCATGACGGTGCCCACGATGATCTCGGCCCACTCGTAGGGGATTCCGAACATGAGGTTGATGAGCTGCCCGGAGCCGACCATCTGGGCGATGGTGTAGAAGAGGACGGTCAGGATCCCGCCCACCGCCGCGGCGATGCGTACCGGACGCTGCTGGAGCCGGAAGGCGACCACGTCGGCGAAGGTGAACTTGCCCAGGTTCCGGAGCGGCTCGGCGACGAGGAACATGAGCGCAGGCCACCCGACCAGCCAGCCCGTCGCGTAGATCATGCCGTCGTAGCCCTGCAGGGCCACCATGCCGGAGATGCCCAGGAAGGAGGCGGCCGACATGTAGTCGCCGGCGAGCGCGAACCCGTTCTGGAGGGCCGAGACCGAGCGCCCCGCCGCGTAGAACTCGGAGGAGGTCTTGGTGCGCCGCGCCGCCCAGTAGGTCACCACGAGCGTGAGCGCGACGATCAGGAAGAAGAAGGCAATGGACGAAGCGGTGGGTGAACCGAGGGAACTCTGCATGGTGTCGTTCTCCGGCCTGGCGGAAAGCGCCGGCTAGTGACGGATCTCGTTGCGGAGGCGCTCGACCTCGGGATCGTAGGACCGGTTGGCCCAGGCGACGTACACGGCGGTGAGGACCCAGGCGAAGACGATGACCGCGATGCCCAGGGGGATGGCGAGCGTCGTGGCCCCGTCGATCTTCCGGGAGACGAACTCCTTGTCGCCGGCCACCACCAGGACGTACCCGTAGTAACTGACGAAGAGAAGGGCGAGCATCCCCATGCTCACCCACCAGCGCCGCTTCACAAGCGCCTTGAACTCCGGCGAGGCGACCACGTCGGCTGCCGAGCGGCTGGCGCGGCCCTGACGGACCGGGCTGGCTGCTGGGTTCACTGCGGGTACTGCTGCCGTTGTGCCCTTTTTCATGACGACCTCCGGTTCCGGGTGCATGCCTTTAGCAAGCTTCGCCGGCTCCGTGAAGCGCTGAATTCGCGCGCCTGGAGCGCAAATCCCGACGTACCCCGGGGGGGGTGGCCAGCAGGGCCCTACGCAGACGGTGCGTGCACTTTGTGCACCGGGACGCTTTCCCCACGGACCTTCCAGGGGAGGCTGCGACTGGCATTGACGACCGTCAATCCCGGGAGCCCCGTCGCCCCGTCGCTCCGTCGGTCAGCGAAGCTCGCGAAGCGTGCGGGCGCCCAGCTTCTGGCGGAGGACGAGGAAGAGCTCCGCCGTGGCCACGGCGTCGGTGAGCGCGTCGTGGGCCTGGTAGTCGGGCAGGTCGAGCTCGCGGCGCGCCGCGGAGAGGTTGAGGGCCGGAAGCTCGTCCGGCATCTCGGGGTGGGCAACCCTGCGTCGCCTCCCGACCTTCACCAGGAGATCCACCGTGTCGACGATCCGGGGTTTGGGCCACTTCATCCCGTTCTCGGCGAAGGCCCTGCGGAGAAAGGCCACGTCGATGGACCTGTGGTGGACGAGCATCACGCCCTCCTTCAAACGGCGTTCCACCTCGGGCAACACCTCCGAGAGAGGCGGCGCCTCGCGGATCTCGCCCCAGACGAGCTGGTGCGCGCGGATCGAGGCCGGATCCACGGCGCGGCCGCCGACGGGCTTGACGAGCGTCCGGTAGGCCTCGCCGAGCCGGACGATGCCCTCCCGGATGGGGACCATCCCCACGGCGATCAGGGCGTCGGTCCTCGCGTTGAACCCCCCGGTCTCGAGGTCGAGCGCCCAGTAGACGACCGAGTCCCACGGAGGGGAGTGGAAGAACAAGTCAGAACTCCGCCTGGAAGTGGTACCCGGCGAGATCCTGCCACTTGCGGATGGCCCGGAAGGAGTCGCGGAGCCGGGTCCGCTCCACGGGATTCAGCGCGGCCAGGGTGATCTCGTTGGTGGTGTCCTTCCCATTCGAGAGGTCCCGGAGCTGGAGGTGGAGGCGCAGGGTCACCAGGAACCGGTAGGCCTCGGTGACCGAGATCCAGACCTCCTCCCCCATCAACCCGCCGCGGAGCGCGGCGTCGAGCCGCTCCAGGGTGTTCCTCCGTTCCGATCCGACCTCCATCGCATAGCACCGGGCCAGCGACACGATGGGGGAGATGCCGTGCTTCTTCAGATCGACCGTGATGGAGTCGCCCCGCAGGCGGAGAAGCAGGGGAGCCGGTGGGCGCTGCGCCAGGGCCGTCCGCGCCAGGAAGCGCAGGAACGCCGGCTTCCCCGGAGCGGCCGAGACCGGGACCTGCAACGGCGCCAGGTCGAGGTGGCCGGCCACGCCCCGGAAGTCGAAGAAGATGGCCGATTCCAGCAGGGCCTGGGGACGCGGCTCGTCGATCCACGTCCGGAAGCGCTCCGCCCACTCCGAGATCGTCCCGAGCCAGTTCCGCGCCATGTATCCGCCCGGGCAGGGCGGAAAGCCCGCCGTGACCAGGTCGTCGTTGACGCGGGCTGCGAGCTTCTGGAACCACTCCCGGTGGGGTCCGCCCTCGTCCGCGAAGACCAGCGCGTTGTCCTGGTCGGTGAGGAGCGTCTGCTCCATGCGCCCCTCCGACCCGAAGACCATCCACGCGTAGGGCACCGGCGCCGGGCCCAGGTCGGCGTGGGCCCAGTCGAGCACCCTCCGCAGCATCGCGTCGTTCAACCGGGCGACGAAGCCGGCGATGATGAGCGCGTCGAGCTTTCCGGAGAGCAGGGCCGCCACCATCTCGGTGACCTTCTCCGCATACCCCGGCAGCCCGTCGCGGCTCGCCATCCGCTCCACCCGGCGGAGGACGCCGATCGGCCCCTGCGCGCTGCTCCGCAGCAGGTCGGTGGAGGTGATGACCCCGGTGACTCTGGAGTCCTGGACGAGCGGCAGGTGGTGCACCCCGGCCTCGAGCAGGAACTCCCAGGCCTGGTAGACCGGCATCGTGTCCGGCACCGTGATGAGCGGCCGGGAGAACACCTGCGTCACCGGCAGGGAGGGCCCCAGGCCGGCCGCCAGCACGCGGTTCCGGAAATCCCGGTCGGTCACGATGCCCGGCGGGTCGGTCCGGACGAGGACCGAGGAGATGCGCTCCCGGCGCATCGCCTCGGCGGCTTCCTGCACCGTGGCGTCGGCCTCGACCCAGATGACGGAGTGCCGGCTCAAGTTCAGGACCGGCTGGATCATGTCGGGCGGGAAGGTGGCCACCGGGGACGCGTCGAGGCTGGCCCGGAGACGCTCGGAGAGCCCCACCGCGAAGTGCCGGGCGAATCGGGCGTCGGCCAGGAGCTCGAGGAAGTCGTGGCCCGGGATCCGGTAGGCGACGAGGTCGTGCTCCACGAGGACGTCCAGGGAGGCCTCGCCCGTGATGAGCGACGTGTACCCGAAGGTCTCCCCCTCCTCCAGGACCTGGATGGTCTGCCCTTCTCGCTCGAGGCGCACGGCGCCCTTGCGGATGACGTGGAGGTCCCGGAGCGGCTCGCCGCCCGACCGCGCCAGCCAGATCCCGGCCGGGTGGGCCACCTCGACGACCGCGCGGGTGGCCTTCTCGAAGGCCTCCCGGGCGAGCCCGTCGAAGGGAGGCGTGGAGCGAAGGAACACGGCCGGATCGGTGGAATCCATCTGCCCTCCCGCGAACGGCTGGCCGGACTTCAAGAAAAGTCGACCTGGTAGTGATAGGCGGCCTTCTCCTGCCAGGACTTGATGGCCCGGAAGGAGTCCTTGAGGCGGCTGCGCTCGATGCCGGTCAGGTCCCCAAGTGCCACCTTGTTCGTGGGGGGCTCCCCGGCCTGGATGGCCCGCAGCTGCACCCGGAGCCGCAGCCCGAGGAGGAACCGGTAGGCCTCGGTGACGGAGCTCCACACCTCCGGGCCCATGAGGCCGGCACGGTGAGCGGCCTCGAGCCGGTCGAGGGTGCTCCGGCCTGCTCCCCCCACCTCCAGGCCGTAGCAGCGCCCCAGGAAGACCACGGGGGAGATCCCCTGCCACTTGAGATCCACGGTCGAGGATTCGGACCGGAGCCGGAGCACGAGCGACCCGGGGGGGCTGAACTCAAGCGCCTGCCTGGCCAGGAACCGCAGGAGGAGCGGGCTGCGTGGGGAGCGGGCCACGATGGCCGAGAGCTCCGCGAGGTCGAGCTCGCCGGCCACGCGCCGGAAGTCGAAGTAGAGCGCCGCGTCGTGCGGCCGGGGCCCGTCGATGCAGTCCTCGAACTTCCGGACCCACCCGGACAGGACGCCGTGGGAGCGGTTGGCCATGTGCCCGCCCGGGCAGGGAGGGAAGCCCGCCGTCCCGAGGTCGGCCACCGCCAGGTCGGTGAAGGCCTGGAACCAGGCCGTGTGGGCGGCGCCCCCGTCCGCGTAGATGAGCCCGTGATCCTGGTCGGTGAGGAGGGTCTGCTCCATTCTTCCCTCCGAGCCGAAGACCACCCAGGCGTAGGGAACGGGCGCCGGCCCCAGGTCGGCGTGGGCCCAGTGGAGGATCCTCCGGAGCAGCGTGTCGTTCAGCCGCGCCACGAAGCCGGCGATCACGCTCGCATCCAGGCCGCCGGAGAGCAGCGCCGCCACCATCTCGGTCACCTTCCCCGAGTACCCGGCCAGCTGCTCGCGGCCGGACAGCCGCTCGACCCGGCGGAGCACCGCCACGGGACCCTGGGCGGTGTGCTTGAGCAGGTCGGAGGAGGTGATGACCCCCACGATCGACCCCTCCCGCGTGATGGGGAGGTGGTGCGCCCCGGTGTCGAGCAGCAGGGTCCAGGCCTGGTAGACCGGCGTGCTCGCCTCGACGGTCCGCAGCGGCCGGGAGTAGACGTCCACGACCGGCGTATCCGGCCCCCGTCCCTGCGCCAGCACGCGGTTGCGCAGGTCGCGATCGGTGAGGATGCCCGGAGGATCGTCCCGGACCAGCACCGAGGAGATGGCCTCCCGGCTCATGGTCCGGGCCGCGTCGCCGACGGTGGACGAGGCGTCCACCCAGGCGGGCTCGCGGCGAACCAGGTGGCCCACCTCGGCGGAGAGGTTCACCTGGAAGGTGGCGACCGGAGAGTGCTCCAGGCTGGCCCGGAGCCGCTCGGAGAGCCCGACCGCGAAGTGGCTGGCGAAGCGCGCGTCGGCCAGGAGGCGCTGGAACTCGGCGTCGGGGAGGCGGTAGGCGAGGAGGTCCTGCTCCACGGCCACGTCGAGGGTGGCCTTGCGGGTGATGAGGGAGGTGTAGCCGAACGTCTCCCCCTCCTCGAGGACCTGGAGGACCTGTCCTTCCCGCTCCAGCCGGACCGAGCCCTTCCGGATCACGTAGAGGTGGCCGAGCGGCTTTCCGCCGGCCCGCACCAGCCAGGTACCGGCCGGGTTGTAGCTCACCTCCAGCGACCGGGCGGCGGTGGCGAACAGGTCCTCGGGAAGCTCGTCGAAGGGCGGGGTGGCGCGGACGTAGGCGACGGGGTCGATTCCTGCCATCCCCGGAGGATAGCACCCGGCAACGCAAAGAGCGGCCGCCCCGGAGGGCAGCCGCTCGTGGTCACTGCAGGGATCCTGCCCGAGGCCTAGGCCTTGGCGTGGTCCGACTCCTTCGGGTAACGGAGGGTGGCGACCATGTCCTGGATCTCCTTCGGCGGAGGCTTCGTGAACATGGTCACGATGCCCATGACCGCGAAGTTCAGCATCATTCCGAGCATGCCGATGCCCTCGGGGGAGATGCCGAACCACCAGTTCTTCAGGACGTTCATCTCGGGGTGGACGAACTTGAAGTAGATGATGTACCACGCGGTGAAGACGATGCCGGAGAGCATGCCGGCGATGGCCGCCTCCTTCGTGGCCCGCTTCCAGAAGACGCCGAGGATGATGATGGGGAAGAAGGACGACGCCGCGAGGCCGAAGGCGAAGGCCACCACCTGGGCCACGAAGCCTGGGGGGTTGATGCCGAAGTAGCCGGCGATCACCACCGCGCCGCCGGCCGCTGCTCGCGCCCAGAGGAGCTCCTTCTTCTCGCTCATGTCAGGCGTGAGCACGCCCTTCATGAGGTCGTGTGACACGGCGGACGCGATGACGAGCAGCAGTCCGGCCGCGGTCGAGAGCGCGGCCGCCAGGCCGCCAGCCGCCACGAGCGCCACCACCCAGGCCGGCAGCTTGGCGATCTGCGGGTTGGCGAGCACCATGATGTCGCGGTCGACGTTGACCTCGTTCTTCGACTTCGGGTCGGTCCAGGCGCCCGGCGCGTACTGCATGATGCCGTCGCCGTTCTTGTCCTTCCAGCCCACGAGCTTGGTCTTCTCCCAGTCCTTGAACCACACCGGGGCGTCGGCGTAGGCCTTGTTGTTGATGGTCTGGATGAAGTTCGTCTTCGCGAAGACCGAGACGGCGGGGGCGGTGGTGTAGAGGATGGTGATGAAGACCAGCGCCCATCCGGCCGAGGCGCGGGCGTCGCGGATCTTCGGCACCGTGAAGAACCGGATGATGATGTGGGGCAGGCCAGCGGTGCCGACCATCATGGTGAAGGTGATGGCGAAGACGTCCCACATGTAGCCGGGGCGCCCGGCGGTGTACTTGGGGAAACCCAGGTCGACCTGCACCTTGTCGAGCACGTCGAGCAGGTGCATCCCGGGCTGGGCACCCAGCAGGGCCGCCCCGCTCTCGCTCAGGGTCGACCCGTACCCGAACTGGGGAATGGGCATGCCCGTGAGCATGAAGGCGATGAAGAAGGCCGGCACCATGTAGGCGACGATGAGCACGCAGTACTGGGCCACCTGCGTGTAGGTGATGCCCTTCATGCCGCCCAGCGTGGCGTAGAAGAACACGATGGCCATGCCGATGTAGACGCCCTGGTTGATGGACGTCTCGAGGAAGCGCGAGAACACGATGCCGACGCCGCGCATCTGGCCGGCCACGTAGGTGAACGACACGAAGATCGCGCAGACGAGCGCGATGATGCGGGCCGTGTCGGAGTAGTACCGATCGCCCACGAACTGGGGAACGGTGAACTTTCCGTACTTGCGGAGGTAGGGGGCGAGGAGCACGGCGAGCAGCGTGTAGCCGCCCGTCCAGCCCATCAGGTACTGGGAGCCGTCTCGACCCATGAAGGCGATGAGGCCGGCCATCGAGATGAAGGAGGCCGCCGACATCCAGTCGGCGCCGGTGGCCATGCCGTTCAGGATGGGGTGGACCTGCTTCTCGGCGACGTAGAAGTCACCGGTCGACTTGGCCTTGGCCCACCAGGCAATTCCCAGGTAGAGGGCGAACGACGCCCCGACGATGATCCACGTCCAGGTGAGGATTGACATTTAGAGAGGTCTCCTTGGGCGGTGCCGGGTGTGAGGTCAGTCCTCAAAGACGCCGAACTTCTTGTCGAGCCGGTTCATCAGCCAGACGTACCAGAAGATCAGCACCACGAAGACGACCAGCGAGCCCTGATTCGCGAACCAGAAGCCCAGGGGGAAGCCGCCGAGGTGAAACTGGTCCAGCGCGTCGGCGAAGATGATCCCGGCCAGGTAGGAGACGGAGAACCAGATGGCGAGAATCCAGATGATGTAGCGAAGATTGACTTTCCAGTAGGCGACTTGCTGTTCGTGTGTCATCGACCTCTCCCGACTTCGGGTCTCAAATGGCACTGAAAAAGGGAAGGAATCCGACTGTGCGTTCTGCGATTACCTACGCGCGAGTTCGGGGAGATTAGCCGAACCGATCGCGTAACGGAAGGGGCGCGCAAGCGGTGCGCGAAATAAGTTCGGGCCGGAAGCTGTTGTGAAAACTGGTTCCCAAGTCCATGATGCGCCAGTTCATCAGGAGATACGCAGGGGTTGCGCAGCGACGCATTGCGGCAATTAGTTGACCAACGGTGAACGGCAAACGGAGGGACCCACGTGACGAGAGAGGCCCATACCACCCGCTCCCTCGCCCTTTCGGCGGGGATCCCGGCGCTCGTCATGCTCGCCGCCTGGATGCTGTGGACCGTGATCCGCCCCATGCCGGACGGCTTCGGGAGCACGGTCGAGGCCACCGCCCAGCCCGCCGCGGATCGGGTGTACGAGATCAAGCTCGTCGCCGATCAGGGCGGGTACAAGCCCAACGTGATCTACACCGAGGTCGGGCAGCCGCTTCGACTGCGGGTGACACGCAAGGATCCCTCGCCCTGCTTCGATCAACTCCGGGTGGACGGGCTCGGGATCGCCGTTCCCCTGCCGGTCGGCCAGGAGACGGTGGTGACGTTCCCGCCCACGCCCCGCGGGGAGTTCCCGATCACCTGCGCCCCGGCCGGCTCCACGCAGGTGAGGGGCGCGCTGCGCATCCACTGAACGGCGGTTGACACCCCTGCCGCCTGTGGCGACGATGTCCCCGCTCGTTGCGCCAGGGAGGCACGCATGAGGTGGATCGTAGGACTCGACGTGGGCCCGGAAGCACACGCTGCGGTGGAGTTCCTGCGCGGGGTCCAGGCCGCCGGACCCGACGCGGGAGAGTCCGTCGTCACCGCGCACGTGCTCGTCGAGGAGCACATGCGCGTGGCGCTGCGGCTCCACCACCTCGACGAGGTGGTCGCCGAGGCCCGCCAGGCCGGGGAGGCCGCGCTCCGGGCGCAGCAGTTCGAGGCGCCCCTGGAGGTCGTGCAGGCCGTCGACGCAGCCGACGGGATGGCCGAGATGGCCCGCCGGCTCTCCGCCGATGCGGTGGTCGTGGCGCGCCACGCCGGGCGGGATGGGCACGGGCTCGTCCGACTCGGCCGGGTCGCCCGCCAGCTGCTGCACCTGCTCCCCGCGGCGGTGGTGGTCGTCCCCCACGACCTGCGCGCCACCGACCTGGGCACCGGCCCGGTGGTGGTCCTCACCAGCCTGGGCGAGCACGCGGTCGACGCGGTCCGGTTCGCCCGGCGCGTCGCCACGCGCCTCGGTCGCGGGCTCGTAGTGGCCCATGCAATCCCGTTCGCAGTGGATGCCGAGCACGCGACGCACCTCACGAACGCCCGCGAGGACCTCCTGAAATGGGTCTCCGCCCACGGCATCGACGCGGACGACACGCGGGTCGTGGAGGGGTCGGCATTCTCCCGTTCCGTCGAGCTGGCCCGGGAGCTCCGCGCGCCGCTGCTCGTCACCGGGGCCATCCGGGAGGACGGGGAGCTCTCCCGGTTCACGTCCCAGCTCGGGGACGAGCTCGCCGCCTCGGCGCCCGTGCCGGTGGCCGTCGTGCCTCCCGGCGAGGCCGACGCGGACTAGATCTCCCGGGCCACTACCGGCGCTTCTTCGGGCCTTCGTCCCTGGGCGTCACCGCCTGCCGCAGCTTGGCCCAGCGGACCTCGGAGGGAAACTGTCCGAGAAGCGCGAGCAGGCCGATGCCGGACGCGAAGATCAGGATCTCCGCGTGCGTGGCCTGGTAGGCCGCGATCGCGAAGAGGGCCGCACCGAAGCACAGCGCCATGGCGATCACCGAGCGGGTCCAGGCGAGCCGGCCAGGGGGCCAGGCTTCGGGCGCCTTGGCCGCGCGCCGGGCGATGGAGGCGGGAACGAGGACCGACGCGGCCAGCTCGACCACCATGGTGAGCGCCACCAGCGGGACGAGCAGCCCCACCATCCCCGGATCGGTCGGCTTCGGGGAGGAGAGCACGGTGGCCAGGAGCAGAAACGAGAAGGCGGACAGCGCAGCCCAGAGGAGGAGCGCCTGGCGGCGCTCTGGAAACCGGCGTTCCATGCGATGGGCCTCAGCGGAGGAAGACGAAGGATACCGCGACGAAGATGGGGATGAGGATCGCGCCACTGTAGGCCATGTAGCCGAAGAATCCGGGCATGCGCACGCCCCCCTGCTCGGCGATGGCCTTGACCATGAAGTTGGGGCCGTTGCCGATGTAGGTGTTGGCGCCCATGAACACGGCGCCGAGCGAGACGGCGGCGAGGAAGGAGGCCCCCCTCTCGGTGGCGATGAGCTGGGCCAGGTTGGACGCGTCGGTGCCCATGAGCGCGCTCGCGGTCGAGGCGAAGGTGAGGTAGGTGGGGGCGTTGTCGAGGAACGAGGAGAGCAGCCCGCTCGCCCAGAAGAACTCCCAGGGCTTCGTCAGGCCCAGCTCGCCGCCCCGGGCGTTCAGGATGATGAGCGCCGGGAGCATGGTCGCGAAGATGCCGGCGAAGAGGACGGCCACCTCCACGATGGGGCTCCAGCTGAACTCGTTCTCCTTCCGCAGGGGGCGCGAGGTCGTGACCCAGGACAGGACGGCCATGAGGACCATGCCGGCCTCCTGGACGCCGGTCGGCAGCTTCATCGACCCTCCGGCCAGGAGCACGCCCACCACGCCGAGGAGGTAGATGAAGTTCACCTTCCCGGCGATCTCGAAGGGCACCTTGTGGGCCACCGCGACCTCGTCGAGGTCACCCGGGGTGGCCAGGTCCTCCCTGCGGAAGAGGGTCGAGTCCATGACGTAGAAGGTCACGAGCAGGAGCGCGTTCACGAAGAGCCACTGCGGGAAGAGCTGCATCGTCCAAAGGAACGGGACTCCCCGCAGGAAGCCCAGGAAGAGCGGCGGGTCGCCCAGCGGGGTGAGGAGGCCGCCGGCGTTGCTCACGATGAAGATGAAGAAGACCACCACGTGGGCCTTCCCCTTCCGGATCGAGTTGGCGCGGAGCACCGGCCGGATGAGGAGCATGGAGGCACCGGTGGTCCCGACGAAGGAGGCGATCGCCGCCCCGATGGCCAGCAGGACCGTGTTCACCCCGGGCGTCCCCGCCAGCGTGCCCCGGATCACGATGCCGCCTGCGATGACGAAGAGCGCACCCAGCAGGATGATGAAGGCGACGTACTCGTGGACCAGGTGGCCGAGGATGGTGAGGTCGCGGACGCCCATCCAGACCGCGACCGGCAGCCCGAGGACGAGGCTCAGGATGGCCTTGTTCCGGTTGTGCTCCCACATGTGGCCCGCCACGAGCGGCAGGACGGCGATGCAGAGCAGCATGACGGCGAACGGGGCGACGCTCCAGAGCGGAAGGGGCGAGCCGCCGGGGGCCGCAGCCGCGAGGACAGGCAGAAGATTCATGGCGCGTCACCCTAATGGGTTCGGAGCGGATCGGTCAAACCTCGGGGAGGGAACGCCCGGGGCGAACGACCCGCTAGCCGTCGTGCGAGATCGACGCTTTCGGGTCGGTGTCCTTGAGGAAGAGCACTCCGACGACGAGCGACATGACCGCGATGAGGACCGGGTACCAGAGGCCGGAGTAGATGTCCCCGGTGGCGGTGACGATGGCGAAGGCGATCGTGGGCACGAAGCCGCCGAACCAGCCGTTTCCGATGTGGTACGGCAGCGACATCGACGTGTAGCGGATGCGCGCCGGGAACATCTCCACAAGGTAGGCGCCGATGGGCGCGTACACCATGGTCACGAGGAGGACCAGGAGGACGAGCAGGAAGACCAGCATCGGCTGGTTCACGCGCGCAAGGTCCGCCCGGACCGGATAGGTCCTCGTGGCCGCCGACATCTTGGCGGAGAAGGCGGCGGACTGGGCCCTGAAGTCGGCCTCCGGGAGGTGGGCTCCCTCGAAGGAGTCGATCCGCGCCGAGCCCACGGTCAGGTAGGCGACCGATCCGGCCGAGAGCATCTCGTTCGCGTACGGGATGCCCTTCCTCGACAGGAAGCTCTTGGCCACGTCGCAGGACTGCCGGAAGCTGGCCTTGCCGACCGGGTCGAACTGGAAGGCGCAACTGAACGGATCGGCGTGGACCTTCACCGGGAACTGCTCGGTGGCCTCGAGGAGCGCGGGGTTCGCCGCCCTGGTGATTCCGTGGAAGATGGGGAAGTAGCTCACGGCGGCGATCAGGAGGCCGGCCATGATGATCCACTTGCGCCCCAGCTTGTCGGACAGCGCTCCGAAGACGACGAAGAACGGCGTGCCGATGAGAAGGGCGATCGCGACGACCCGGTTGCCGAACTCCGGGTCGACCTTGAGGATGTCGACGATGAAGAAGAGCTCGTAGAACATGCCCGTGTACCAGACCGCGCCCTGGCCGGCGACCGCCCCGAACAGCGCGAGGAGGACGACCTTGAGGTTGCGCCAATCGAGGAACGACTCGGTGAGCGGTTCATCGGATTCCTGTCCCGCCTCCTTCATCCGCCTGAACACCGGGGACTCCTGGAGCTGGAGCCGGATCCAGACGGAGATGCCGAGGAGCGCGATGGAGAGGATGAAGGGGATGCGCCAGCCCCAGGCCTCGAAGGCCTCCGACCCGAGGAGGGCCCGACAGCCCAGGATCACGAGCAGCGAGAGGAAGAGGCCGATGGTGGCCGTGGTCTGGATGAACGAGGTGAAGTAGCCCCGGCGGCCGTCCGGCGAGTGCTCGGCCACGTAGATGGCCGCGCCCCCGTACTCCCCTCCGAGCGCCAGCCCCTGGATGAGGCGCAGCGCGATGAGGATGACGGGGGCCGCGATCCCGATCTGCTCGTACGTGGGGAGGATGCCCACGATGAAGGTCGCGGCGCCCATGATCAGGATGGTGATGAGGAAGGTGAACTTGCGGCCGATCACGTCGCCGAGGCGGCCGAAGACGACGGCTCCGAAAGGCCGGGCGAAGAAGCCTGCTGCGAAGGCGAGGAGGGCGAAGATGAACGACGTCGCCTCGTTCACGGCCACGAAGAAGTGCCGGGCGATGATCGCGGCCAGCGAGCCGTAGAGGTAGAAGTCGTACCACTCGAAGACCGTGCCGAGCGACGACGCGAAGACGACCCGTCTCTCGTCCTGGGTCATCCCCGCGCCGGATGGGGGGGCGGTGATCGGGGATGCGGCCATGTGGTTCGTCCTCCGCCGACTGACGGGAGTGGGGAGCGCGAACGGTACTTCATCCCGGTCCGATCGGGAAAATGTCGTGCCTGCGTCGGCGCATGGGAGGGGATGACGCGTCGCGGCGCCGCGGGGCAGGGACCCGTCCGGGCCTGACCGGTTTCCCTGGGTGGCGTCCGGGCCGTGGCCTACCCTGGAGACATGAGGGGAGCGGACGGAAGAGCTGGAGGGACAGGTCCCTTCGCCGCCGGCGACGCCGCAGCCTGGCACGCCCTTCCCCGCGACGAGCTGCTGGCCCGGCTCGATGCGAGCGAGGCCGGGTTGTCGCCGGAAGAGGTCACGGCGCGGCGTGCGGCCACTGGACCCAATGCGCTTCCCGAGCGACGCGGTCGCTCGGTGTTCCAGATCTTCTTCCGGCAGTTCAAGAGCCCCCTCATCTACCTGCTGCTCGTCGCGGCGGGCATCGCGGCGGTGCTCGGGGAGCACGCCGACGCTGCCGTCATCGTCGGCGTCCTCCTGACAAACGCCATCGTCGGGGCCTTCCAGGAGGGGCGCGCGGAGCGCTCCATGGACGCGCTGCGGAAGCTATCGGCGCTGCAGTCCCGCGTGCTCCGCGGCGGGGCCGAGGCGGAAGTGGCGGCGCGAGAGCTGGTCCCGGGCGACGTGCTCCTGCTCGCGGCGGGGGACGCGGTGGGGGCGGACGCGCGGCTCCTCGAGGCCTCGCGCCTTGCCACCCTGGAGGGCGCGCTGACGGGCGAGTCGACCGCGGTCGCCAAGGACCCGGCCGCCTCCCCGGAGGGCGCCGGCGTCGCCGACCGTGCGAGCATGGTCTACGCCGGAACCCACGTGGCGGCGGGACGGGGGACGGCCGTCGTGGTCGCCACCGGGGCGGGCACCGAGGTGGGGCGCATCGCCGCGCTCACCGAGGGTGCGCAGGAGCCCGCCACGCCGCTCGAGCGGCGCCTCGCCCAGCTGGGCCGACACCTCGCCATCGCCGCCGTGGGGATCTTCCTCCTGATCGTCGCGATCGCCACCTGGCGCAGCCTCCCGCTCTCCGAGGTGCTGATGGTGGCCTTGAGCCAGCTCGTCTCCACCGTGCCCGAGGGCCTGCCGGTGGCGACCACCGTCGCCCTGGCGGTGGGAATGCAGCGCATGGCCAGGCGCGGCGCCATCGTCCGGCGGCTGGCCGCGGTGGAGTCGCTGGGGTCCACGACCGTCATCTGCACCGACAAGACCGGGACCCTCACCCGGAACGAGATGACCGCAGTCGCCGTCTGGCTGCCCGACGGGCGCACCCTGTCGGTCGGCGCCTCCGGCCTCGTCCCCTCGGCCGAGATCCGCCACGGCGATGGCGTACCGATCCCCCCGGGCAGCGACACGGCGCTCACGCCCCTGCTCGAGGCGGCGGCCCTCTGCAACGACGCCCACCTCCTCCCGCCCGACGCCGGGAGCCCGCGCTGGCACTCCACCGGCGATCCCACCGAGGCGGCGCTGCTCGCGCTGGCGCTCCAGGGTGGCGTCGACCCTGCCACCGTCGCCGGACGCTTCCCTCGGACGGGCGACGTTCCGTTCGACGCCGGCGTGAAGATGATGGCGACCGGGCACCGGGGGCCGGACGGACCGGTGGTGCTGGTGAAGGGCGCGCCGGAGGCCTTGCTGCCGCTCTGCGGGGAGGTGCTGCGGGACGGCGCCGTGTGCGCGCTGTCGGAGGCGGAGCGGGGGGACGCATCCCGGGCGGTGGAGGAGCTCGCCGCGCACGCACTGAGGGTGCTGGCCTTCGCTCGCGTCCCGGGCCCCATGCCCGAGGGCGAGGATCCCTGGGGTCCCCTGCGCGGGCGGATGCAGCTGCTCGGCATGGTGGGAGAGATCGATCCCCCCGGGAGGACGCCGCCCAGGCGGTCCACGACTGCCGCGCGGCGGGCATCCGGCCGGTGATGGTCACCGGGGACCACCGCCTGACCGGCGTGGCCATCGCCCGGAGCCTCGACATCGCCCGGGACGGGGACCTGGTCCTCGACGGCGAGGAGCTGGCGCGGCTCTCCGGGGAGGAGCTCCTCCGGGACGTTCCCCGGGTGGCCGTCTTCGCCCGGGTCCACCCGGAGCAGAAGCTCCGCATCGTGGAGGCGCTCCAGGCCAGCGGCGAGGTCGTGGCCATGACCGGAGACGGCGTGAACGACGCGCCGGCGCTGGCACGCTCCGAGGTCGGCGTGGCCATGGGCCGATCCGGAACCGACGTGGCGAAGCAGGCTGCGGACGTCGTGCTCACCCATGACGACTTCTCGTCCATCGTGGCCGCCGTCGCCGAGGGACGACTCGTCTACCGGAACCTCCGCAAGGCCCTGCTCCTCCTGCTCTCCACCGGACTCGCCGAGATCCTGGTGCTCCTGGGCGCGCTCGTGGCGGGGATGCCCTTCCCGTTCGTCGCCGTCCAGATCCTCTGGAACAACGTGGTGACGGAGGGGACCGTCACCGTGAACCTGGCCATGGAGCCGGCGGAGGGAGACGAGATGGCTCGCCCCCCGACGGCTCCGGACGCCCCGCTCCTGGGACGCGCCCTCCTGGAGCGGATCGGCTGGCTCGGGTTGGTCATCACGGGGATCACGCTGGGCTACTTCGCCTGGGAGGTCTCCCGGGGCCGGCCGCTCCCCGAGGCGCGCACGGCCGCCTTCACGCTGCTCGCATTCTGCGAATGGGCCAACGTGCTCAACATCCGCTCCGAGACCCGCTCGATCCTCTCCTCGCCGATCTGGAGGAACCCCTGGCTGCTGGGAGGGCTCCTGCTGTCCATCGCGCTGCAGGCGGCGGTCCTCTACTGGCCGCCCCTCATGAGGCTCTTCCGCACGGTGCATCTGCAGGCGAGCGAGATCGCCCTGCTGGCGCTCCTGGGGAGCGTCGTCGTGGTGGCCGAGGAGGCGCGCAAGGCCTTCGTGCGCCGGCGAGCAGGTGCAGGGGCTTCCGCATGACCGCCGGGCTCCTCTTCGTGGCCGCCGCAGCCGCCCTCGTGCTGGCGGGCACCTGGCTCGCGCGGGCGGCGGACATGATCGCCGAGCGCAGCGGGATCGGGCGGGTCTGGGTCGGCACGATCCTGCTGGCGGCGGCGACCTCGCTGCCGGAACTGGCGAGCGACGTCGCCGCGGTCCGGCAGGGCAACCCGGACCTCGCCGCAGGCGACCTCTTCGGCAGCAGCATGGCCAACATGCTCATCCTGGCGCTGCTCGATCTCTCGTCCCCGCGCCGCCGCGTGCTGCGCCAGGTGTCGGTCCAGCACGCGATGTCGGCGAGCCTGGCCCTCGTGCTCACCGCCATCGCCGGTGCCGCCGTGCTCGCCAGGCAGCACCCGAGCTTCCTCGGCCTGGGAATCTTCTCGGTGATCCTCCTCGTCGTCTACCTCGGCGGAGCACGGTTCGCCTGGACCAGCCGCCCCCGCGACGTCGCCCCCACGGTCGCCCGCTCCGGGGGGCTCCTCCGGCCGGGGCTGACCTTCGCCGCGGCCGCCGTGGTCATCGCCCTCGCCGCGCCGATCTTCGCTTCGTCGGCCGCGACACTGGCGGCGATCACCGGGGCCGGGCAGACCTTCCTGGGCGGCTGGCTGCTCGGCCTGACCACCTCCGCGCCCGAGCTCGTGGCCTCCCTGGCGGCGATCCGGATGGGCGCCTTCGACCTCGCGGTGGGAAACCTCTTCGGCAGCAACGCCCTCAACATGGCGCTCTTCGTGGCCCTCGATCTCGCGAACGGGGGGACCCCGGTGTTCTCCGTTCTCGACCCGGCGCACGCCATCACGGCGTTCCTCGCCATCCTCCTCACGGCGATCGGGCTCTCGGCGGTCCTGGAGCGCGGGGAGCGCCGCAGCCTCCCGGTCGACCCGGCGGCGCTCGCCATCGTGGTCGCCTACCTTGCCGGGATCGCAGTCCTCTACCTGGCGACGCGGGCCAGCTGAGCGTCGGTCGCACGCGCTCCCCGGGCGAGCGGTTAGGATGTCGCCATGCCCGACCAGCCCCCCCGCTTCGAGACCCTCGCCATCCACGCCGGCCAGCGCCCCGACCCGGTCACCGGGGCGGTGATGACGCCGGTGTATCTCACCTCCACCTACGTGCAGTCGGCTCCCGGGGAGCACAAGGGGTACGAGTACTCCCGCACCCACAACCTGACCCGCCACGCGCTGCAAGACTGCCTGGCGGCGCTCGAGGGGGCGAAGCACGGGCTCGCCTTCGCCTCCGGCCTCGCCGCCACCGATGCGCTCCTCCACCTGCTCGAGGCCGGCGATCACGTCGTCTACTCCGACGACGTCTACGGCGGGACCTTCCGTCTCTTCGACAAGGTGTTCCGCCGCCACGGCCTCTCCTTCACCCCCGTGGACGCCTGCGACCCGGAGAACGTGCGACGGGCCATGACGCCCCGCACCCGGATGGTCTGGCTGGAGAGCCCCACCAATCCCATGCTCAAGATCGCCGACCTGGCCGCCATCGCCGCCATCGCGCGGGCGGGAGGCGCGACGAGCGTCGTCGACAACACCTTCGCCACACCCTTCTTCCAGCGGCCGCTCGCGCTGGGGATCGACGTGGTCTGCCACTCCACCACCAAGTACCTGAACGGCCACTCCGACGTGGTGGGGGGCGCGGTCCTCACCTCCGACGCGGCGCTGCACCAGAAGATCCAGTTCCTCCAGAACGCGGTGGGCGGCGTGCCCTCCCCCATGGACTCCTTCCTCGTCATGCGGGGGCTGAAGACCCTCCACGTCCGCATGGAGCGCCACCAGGAGAACGCCTTCCGCCTGGTCCGGTTCCTGGAAGGGCACCCGCAGGTGGAGAAGGTCACCTACCCGGGGCTCCCTTCCCACCCCCAGCACGACCTGGCCCGTCGCCAGATGAGCGGGTTCGGAGGGATGCTCACCTTCGTGATCCGGGGCGGCCTGCCCGCGGCCCGGGCCTTCCTCTCCTCGCTCCACGTCTTCGCGCTGGCCGAGTCGCTGGGCGGCGTGGAGAGCCTCATCGAGCACCCTGCCATCATGACCCACGCCAGCGTGCCTCCGGAGACCCGCGCGGCGCTGGGCATCGCCGACGGCTTCATCCGGGTCTCGGTGGGCATCGAGAACGCCGACGACCTGGTCGAGGACCTCGAACGGGGCTTCGCCGCCGCCCGGGTGGCCCAGGCGAGGTAGGATCCGGGGCATGAGCCTCTTCACGCCCCTGGCGCTGCGGTCGGTGACCCTGCGCAACCGGATCGGGATGTCCCCGATGTGCCAGTACTCGGCGGTGGACGGCCGGGTGGGCGACTGGCACGTCGTCCACTATGGCGCCCGCGCGGTGGGCGGCGTGGGGCTCGTGATCGTGGAGGCGGCCGGCGTCGAGGCCCGGGGGCGCATCTCCTCGGCCGACGTGGGGATCTGGGAGGACGGCCAGGTCGAGCCGCTTGCACGGGTGGTGCGGGTGGTGGCGGAGAATGGCGCCGCGCCGGGCATCCAGCTGGCCCACGCCGGGCGCAAGGCCAGCGTCCGCCCCCCCTGGGACCAGGGCGGCGTCCCGCGCCTCCCGGGCGACGGCGGCTGGACGCCGGTGGCCCCCTCGGCCATTCCCTTCGCCGCCGGCCACGCCACCCCCGAGCCGCTCGACGAGGTGGGCATCGCAGGCGTGGTGCGCGCCTTCGCCGCCGCGGCCCGCCGCGCGCTCGCGGCCGGGTTCCAGGTGGCCGAGATCCACGCCGCCCACGGCTACCTCCTCCACGAGTTCCTCTCCCCGCTCACGAACCAGCGCACCGACCGGTACGGCGGCTCGCTGGAGAACCGCACCCGGATCGTGCGCGAGGTGGTGGAGGCGGTCCGCCGCGAGTGGCCCGACCGGCTCCCCCTGCTCCTGCGGGTCTCCTGCACCGACTGGACCGAGGGAGGCTGGGACCTGCCGCAGACCGTGGAGCTGGCCCGTGAGGTGCGGTCGCTGGGGGTGGACGTGATCGACTGCTCGTCGGGCGGCAACGTGGCCACCGCCAGCATCCCGGTGGGGCCCGGCTACCAGGTGCCGTTCGCCGAGGGGATCCGGCGCGACGCCGCCGTCGCGACCGCGGCGGTGGGGATGATCACCTCCCCGGCCCAGGCCGAGACGGTGATCAGGAGCGGCCAGGCCGACCTGGTGCTGCTGGCCCGCGAGCTGCTCCGCGACCCGCAGTTCCCGCTGCGCGCCGCGCGCGAGCTCGGCGTGGACGGTCCCTGGCCCCTCCAGTACCTTCGCGCGAAGTGAACGGAGACCCACAGTGAACCACTTCGCCGAGCCGGTGGCGGTCCTCTCCCGCAAGGGGGTGGAGCGGATCCTGCGCGGCCACCCCTGGGTCTACCGCTCCGACGTGGCCACGCCCCCGAAGGCCGCCGGCGGGGACGTGGTGGTGCTCCTGGACGGGCGCGGCCGCTTCCAGGGCAAGGCCTTCTGGTCGGAACGCTCCCAGATCGCCATCCGGCTGCTGACCCGGAACGAGGAGCCGGTGGACGACGACTTCTTCGCCCGGCGCATCGCTTCGGCCGCGGGCCTGCGGCGGCGGGCCTTCGGCGCGGAGACCCTCTGGCGCGCCGTTCACGGGGAGTCCGACCTGCTCCCCGGGCTGGTGGCCGACCGCTACGGCGACGTGGGGGTGATCCAGACGCTGGTGCCCGGGACCGAGCGGCGCAAGGAGTTGCTGGCCACCCTGCTCACCCGCGAGCTCGGGCTGCGCGCGGTCCTGGAGCGCAACGACGTCCGGGTCCGCGAGCTGGAGGGGCTCCCCCAGGTGAAGGGTGTGGTCCTGGGGCAGGACCCCGGCCCGGTGGAGGTGCGGGAGGGGACGGTGCGCTTCCGGCTCGACCTGCTCGCCGGGCAGAAGACCGGCTCCTTCCTCGACCAGCGGGAGAACCACCTGCGCGCGGGCGAGTACGCCCACGGGCGGGCGCTCGACTGCTTCTCCTACGCCGGGGGCTTCGCGCTCCAGATGGCGCCGCGCGCCGACGAGGTGGTGGCGGTGGAGATGCAGCCAGGGGCCGCCGCCATGCTGCGCGAGAACGCCGCCCTGAACGGAGCGTCGAACCTCCGGGTGGAGGAGAAGAACGCCTTCGACTTCCTGCGCGACGAGTCGGACCGGGGGCGCACCTGGGACACCATCGTCCTCGACCCCCCCGCCTTCGCGAAGAACAAGACCTCGGTGGACGCCGCGCGCCGCGGCTACAAGGAGGTGAACCTCCGGGCCTTCCAGGCGCTCAAGGAGGGGGGCGTGCTCGTCACCGCCTCCTGCAGCTACCACGTGTCGGCGGAGGCCTTCGAGGAGCTGGTGCAGGACGCCGCCCACGACGCCGGGCGGGCCGTGCAGGTGCTGGAGCGGCGCGGCGCCGGTCGCGACCACCCGGAGCGGCTGGGGATGCCGGAGAGCCGCTACTTGAAGTGCCTCGTCCTCCGGGTCCCATGACGGCCGGGATCCACTCCCCGCGCGGCAGCGGGTTCGAGTACCAGCCCGCCTCGCCCCCAGGTCATTCGAACTGAGCGAGCGGGTCATTCATCCTGACTGGATCGGGCCCACGTTCGATCCGGGCCGGGAGCCAACCCGCTGATCTCGTTGGGCTCCCGGTGGTGGCCCGATCGGTGCTCCAGGGGAGTCCCATGATGACCTCGACAGCAGCCGCTTCCCCGCCGTCCAGCCGAGCACCCTTCCGCGCGGCGGCCCGGAAGGGTCCCATCCCGTTCCTCGGAACACAGGCCCCTGCCTACCTCGCGACCGTCTTCGTCGGGGCCTGGAACGCATCCGGCGTTCGCGTCCCATCGACACGCGAGCACCACGACACGACCGGCCGGTGCGCCGGGTGTCGCTAGCGACGCCACCAGGACGAGGAGCGGCCGTGCCCAGGAAGACCCGGGTTCGCCACCTTCAAAAGACCGGCGCCCTGCAGGACGCCATCTTGAACAGCGCCAACTTCTCGAGCATCGCCACCGACGAGAAGGGCGTCATCCAGATCTTCAACGTCGGGGCCGAGCGCATGCTGGGCTACGCAGCCGCCGACGTGGTGAACAAGATCACCCCGGCCGACATCTCCGATCCGCAGGAGCTGATCGCGCGCGCGAAGGCCTTGAGCGCCGAGCTCTCCACCCCGATCACGCCCGGCTTCGAGGCCCTGGTCTTCAAGGCCTCCCGCGGCATCGAGGACATCTACGAGCTGACCTACATCCGCAAGGACGGCAGCCGGTTCCCGGCCGTGGTGTCGGTCACGGCCCTGCGCGACGCGGGCAGCGCCATCATCGGCTACCTGCTGATCGGCACCGACAACACCGCCCGCAAGCAGGCCGAGGAAGCCTTGCTCAAGGCGGGCGCCCTGCAGAGCGCCATCTTCAACAGCGCCAACTTCTCGAGCATCGCCACCGACGCCAAGGGCGTCATCCAGATCTTCAACGTCGGCGCCGAGCGCATGCTGGGCTACGCGGCCGCCGACGTGATGAACAAGATCACCCCGGCCGACATCTCCGACCCGCAGGAGCTGATCGCGCGCGCCATGGCCCTGAGCGTCGAGCTCTCCACGCCCATCACGCCGGGATTCGAGGCCCTGGTCTTCAAGGCCTCCCGCGGCATCGAGGACATCTACGAGCTGACCTACATCCGCCAGGACGGCAGCCGCTTCCCGGCGGTGGTCTCGGTCACGGCCCTGCGCGACGCGCACAACGCCATCATCGGCTACCTGCTCATCGGCACCGACAACACCGCCCGGAAGCGGGTCGAGGCCGAGCAGAAGATCCTCGACCAGCGCCTCCGCGACCAGCAGTTCTACACGCGCTCCCTGTTCGAATCGAACATCGACGCGATCATGACCACCGATCCATCCGGGATCATCACCGACGTCAACAAGCAGATGGAGACGCTCACCGGCAGCACGCGCGACGAGCTGATCGGCGCTCCCTTCAAGAGCTTCTTCACCGACCCGGAGCGGGCCGAGGCCAGCATCAAGCTGGCCCTGAGCGAGAAGAAGGTCACCAACTACGAGCTCACCGTCCGGGCCTGGGACGGCACCGAGACGGTGGTCTCCTACAACGCGACCACATTCTACGACCGCGGCCGGAGGCTGCAGGGCGTCTTCGCCGCCGCCCGGGACGTCACCGAGCGCAAGCGCCTGGACCAGGTGCTGCAGGAGAAGAACGTCGAGCTGGAGAGCGCCCGGGCGCTCGCCGAGAAGGCCAACCGCGCCAAGTCGGAGTTCCTCTCCAGCATGAGCCACGAGCTGCGCTCCCCGCTCAACGCGATCCTGGGGTTCGCCCAGCTGATGGCCTCGGAGGCCCCGCAGCCGACGCCCTCCCAGGCCGGAAGCATCGACCAGATCCTGCACGCCGGATGGTACCTGCTGGAGCTGATCAACGAGATCCTCGACCTCTCGGCGATCGAGTCCGGAAAGCTGTCGATGTCGGTGGAGCCGGTGCCGCTGACCGAGGTCCTGGCCGAGTGCCAGGCCATGATCGAGCCGCAGGCGCAGAAGCGCGGCCATTCCCTCCACTTCCCGCGCCTCGACCCTCCTCGCTTCGTGCTCGCCGACCGGATCCGGCTGAAGCAGGTCCTCATCAACCTCCTCTCCAATGCCATCAAGTACAACCGGCCGGGCGGAAGGATCGTGGTCGAGTGCACCGCGGTCACTCCGGCACGGACCCGCCTCAGCGTCCGGGACACGGGGCTCGGCCTCTCCCCCGAGAAGCTGGCCCAGCTCTTCCAGCCCTTCAACCGGCTCGGTCAGGAGAAGGGCGGCGAGGAGGGCACCGGCATCGGCCTGGTCATGAGCAAGCTCCTGGTCGAGATGATGGGAGGCATGATCGGCGTGGAGAGCATCGTCGGGGAGGGCAGCGTCTTCTGGTTCGAGCTGGACTCGTCGGCCCCGTCCACGCTGGAACCCGACACGGCTGCGACCCCGAGCGCGGCCGGCGAGAAGGCCCGGCCCGACGCGCCGCTCCGCACCCTGCTCTACGTCGAGGACAACCCGGCCAACCTCCTGCTGGTCGAGCAACTCATCGCCCGCCGCCCCGACATGCGCCTGCTCAGCGCCACCGACGGCAACGCCGGGATCGAGATCGCGCGCGCTTCCCTTCCGGACGTGATCCTGATGGACATCAACCTCCCCGGGATCAGCGGCACCCAGGCCATGCGGGTCCTCCGGGAGGACCCCGCGACCGCGCACATCCCCGTGATCGCGATCAGCGCCAACGCCATGGTGGGCGACATCAAGAGGGGCATCGCGGAGGGATTCTTCCGATACCTCACGAAGCCCATCCACGTCGACGAGTTCATGGAGGCGCTCACCGTGGCGCTGGAGACCGCGGCAGGGCGATCGGGTGAGGGTGCACGGGAAGGGGGCAGCACATGATCGGCAAGGCCGAGATCCTCCAGGGAAAGATCCTGATCGTCGACGATCAGAGGGCCAACGTGGCCTTGCTCGAGCAGATGCTGGGGAATGCCGGCTACGTGTCGGTCACGTCCACCATGGATCCGGGGCAGGTCTGCGCGCTTCACCTGCTGAACCGGTACGATCTCATCCTCCTGGATCTCCAGATGCCCGGCATGGACGGGTTCCAGGTGATGGAGAACCTGGAGCAGATCGAGACCGGCGGCTACCTTCCCGTCCTCGTGGTCACCGCCCAGCCCGAGCACAAGGTACGTGCGCTCCGGGCCGGTGCGAGGGACTTCGTCAGCAAGCCCTTCGACCTGGTGGAGGTCCTGCTCCGGGTCCACAACCTCCTGGAGGTGCGCCTGCTGCACAAGGAGACGAGGAGCCTGTACGACCGGGTCATGGAGGAGCAGAAGGTCTCGGAGCGGCTCCTGCTCGGCCTCCTGCCCCGGTCCGTCGCCCAGGGCCTGAAGGAACGTCCGGAGACGACCACCGCCAGCGACCTCAACGGACTGGTCACGGAGAGCTATGCGGAGATGACGGTCCTGTTCGCCGACCTCCTCGAGTTCACCACGTTCTCGGAGGGAGCGAGCGCCGAGGTCCTGAGGGGCGTGCTCGACGACATCTCCACCCGTTTCGACGTCAGCGTCGACGCCACCGGCGTCCAGCGGGCCCGGACCATCGGTGACGCCTACCTGGCCTCCGTCGGACTGACCGATCCCGTCGCCATCCACACCATCCGGGTGGCTCACAAGGCGATCGACCTGATCGAGGCCGCGGATCGGTTCAACGCGCACAGCCGGCACCAGGTGCGGTTGCGCATCGGCGTCGATCCCGCCGCGCTATGACCCGCCGGACGGCCGGGACCTCTCGCCGATCATCCCGTAGCTCTTGAGCCTCCGGTACAGGGTCGCCGCGCCGATCTGGAGCTGCTCGGCGGTGCGGGTCTGGTTCCCGCCGTTCATCTCCAGCGCCGCGAGGATGTGCTCCTTCTCGATCTCCTCGAGCGGCCGGACCGCCTTCCCGGTCGCGGCGGAGCGCGGGCGGGCCTGGCGGATCTCCTCGGACAGGTCCTCGAGCTCCACGCGGCGCCCGCCCGCCAGGGCCACGGCACGCTCCATGGCGTTCTCGAGCTCGCGGACGTTGCCGGGCCAGTCGTGGCGCAGGAGCTGCTCGGCGGCGCCCGGCGCGAGCCCCGAGATCTTGCGCTTCATCCGCAGCGCGGCCTCGGCGAGCAGGACCCGGGCCAGCGGAAGCACGTCGTCCTTGCGCTCGCGCAGCGGCGGCACGTGCAGCTCGACGACCTTGAGCCGGTAGTAGAGATCCTGCCGGAAGGCGCCGCTCGCCACCGCATCGGTGAGGTCGCGGTTGGTCGCGGCCACGATGCGCACGTCCACCTTGCGGCTCCTGTTCTCGCCGACGCGACGGATCTCCCGCTCCTGGATCGCCCGCAGGAGCTTCACCTGCATTCCGGGCGAGACCTCGCCCACCTCGTCGAGCAGGAGCGTCCCGCTGTTGGCCGCCTCGAACAGGCCCGGCCGGTCCTGGGACGCGCCGGTGAAGGCGCCCCGCGCGTGCCCGAAGAGCTCGCTCTCGAGGAGCGTCTCGGTGATGGCGCCGCAGTTGACGGCGATGAACGGTCCCGCCACGCGGGCGGACTCGTCGTGGACGAGCCGCGCGATCCGCTCCTTTCCCGAGCCGCTCTCGCCGGTGATGAGGACGGTGGAGTCGACCCTGGCCAGGCGGCGCGCCAGGTCCACGAGCTTGCGCATGGGTGGGCTCTTCGCGACGATCCCGAGCGGCTGCTCCACCTCCGGCGCGACCCGGACCAGTTCCCTGCGGTGCTCGCGGAGCTTCCTCTCGGCCGCCTTCAGGGTCTCGGTGACCCGGTGAAGGGAGACGTCCAGGCAGTCCTCGAGCCGCTTCGGCTCGTAGAAGTGCAGCTCCTCGGCGCGCTCGTCCCCCCACTCCTCGCGGGTGCGCCCGAACAGGTGACAGGCGGCGTCCCCCTTTCCGACGCAACGGTCCTCGAGGACGTAGATCTCCTTCCCGGCGCACCGGCTCAGGTAGCCGCTGGTGAGGCCGCTGATGGTCCAGCAGGCCGGCACGTCGGAGCGGCCGAAGTGGAGGAGGTTCTGCTCCGCCTCGTACGAGGCGCCGAGGACCACGCCGCCCTTGGAGAGGGGACCCTCGCTTCCGGCCTCGACGTGGAAGAGCCCTTCCAGGGTGTGGATGCGGGGGCCGGCCCGGAGCCAGTCCTCCTCGCTGTCCCACTTGAACTCGGCCTGCATGGCCTCGGCCATGCGCCATCCGTGGGCGAATCCGAACTGGGTGAGCACGGTGCGCGCGGCGTTCACGCCGAAGTTCTCGACCAGGTACTTCCGGAGGAGCCCCATGGCCACCGCGTCGATGAGGAGTGCGCGCTGACCGGCGAAGCGGACGAGCCCCCCCTTGGCGTCCAGTTCCAGCAGCTCCTCGTGGTTCAAGCCATCGGCGCGCACGACCGCTCCCTTACTTCGAAATGAATGACATCGCACTTCATATTGACTGAATCAGCCATGGCAAGCCGAGAAGGCGCTGGAGCCAACCATTTGAAAACACTTATTCTTGGTTTGTGGTCCGGCCGATGCTCAACGAAGGACCAGGGCAGGCCGCTGCCAGCGGCCCACGCCCCCTCACGCCACGAACCATCACGAATGGAGCAGTGAATGACGATCTCGAGCTTCAACCTCCCCGGACGGGTGGCAGCGTTGCTGCTGCTCTCCTTCGCCGCCGCCTGCGGGGACACCAGCGACGGGGGCATGGCCACCGGGCCGACGGTCCTGTCCATCACCCCCTTCACCGACGCCACCGACGTCTCGCTGAACTCGGGCATCAGCGCCACCTTCAGCGAGGCGATGGATCCGGCCACGCTGACCGCGAGCACCTTCACGCTGACCTCCGGCACGGCGGCAGTCCCGGTCCTGGGCACGGTGTCCTGCTCGAACTCGACCGCGGTGTTCTCGTCGGCCGCTCCGCTCGCGGCCGACACCTCGTACACCGCGACGATCACCACCGGGGCGAAGAGCGCCCCCGGCGTCGCCCTGGCGGCGAGCCGCTCCTGGTCCTTCACCACCGGCCGGATGCAGCCGATGGGTCTCCCGGTCATGCTCGGGACGGCCGGGAACTTCGCCATCCTCGCCAAGAGCGGGATCTCGACCGTGCCGGCCTCGGCGGTCACCGGGAACATCGGCGTCAGCCCCGCCGCCGCCTCCTCGATCACCGGCTTCGCGCTGATCCCCGACGCCACCACCGCGTTCTCGACCTCAGCGCAGGTGGTCGGGAGGGTGTACGCGGCCGACTACGCGCCGCCCACCCCGTCGAGCCTGACGATTGCCGTCGGTGACATGGAGCTGGCCTTCACCGACGCGGCCGGGCGCCCGCCCGACGTCACCGAGCTGGGCGCCGGGAACATCGGCGGGATGACGCTGGCCCCGGGCGTCTACAAGTGGGGCACCGGCGTCCTCATCCCCACGGACGTCACCCTCAGCGGCAGCTCGACGGGCGTCTGGATCTTCGAGATTGCCCAGGGCCTGACCGTGAGCAGCGCCGCCAAGGTCCTCCTGGCCGGCGGAGCGCTGCCCAGGAACGTCTTCTGGCAGGTCGGCGGCGTGGTGGTCCTCGGCACGACGGCCCACCTCGAAGGCATCGTCCTGACCCAGACGGCGATCACCCTGGCCACCGGCGCCTCGGTGAACGGCAGGCTCCTGGCCCAGACGGCCGTCACACTCGACGGCAGCACCGTGGTCGCACCCACTCCGTGAGAGGCGACGCGTGATCGGGATGGCACGAATGGATCCCCGTTCGTGCCATCTCCATTTCAGCCCCCGCCGCGGATCCCCGGGAAGTCCTCCGCCGGGAAGAGCAGGACGTCGCGGATGCGCGGGGCGCCGGTGAGGAGCATGAGCAGCCGGTCGATCCCCAGCGCCACCCCGCCGGCGTCGGGCATGCGCCCCACCGCCTCGAGGAAGCGCTCGTCGAGCGGGTAGGCCGGCCGGCCCAGCGCGATCCGCAGCGCCCGCTCCGCCTCCAGGCGTCGCCGCTGCTCGGCGGCGTCGTTCAGCTCGGCGAAGCCGTTGGCCAGCTCGAGCCCGGCGGCGTAGAGCTCGAAGCGCTCCGCCCAGCGCGGGTCGTCGGCGCGGATGCGGGAGAGCGCCGCCATGGAAGCCGGCCAGTCGGTCAGGTACACGGGTCGTGAAAGGCCCAGGCCCGGCTCGACGGCCTGCAGGAAGATCCGGAAGAAGGCGTCGTCGAACCCCTCCCCGTCCGGCCCGGCGTCGATCCCCCGCGCCCGGGCGGCGGCGCGCAGCCGGGCGGGGTCCTCCCCGCAGGCCTCGAGGTCCACTCCTGCGCGGGCGAAGGCGTCTGCCACGCGCACCCGGTCGAAGGGGACGGCCCAGTCCACCTCGCGGCCGCGCCAGGCGAGCCTCGTCCCGCCCGACGGGTGGAGGGCGCGGGCCCCGGCTTCCACCGCCTCCTCCAGATCTTCCATGACCCCCGTGTGGTCGGTGCCGGCCCGGTAGAGCTCGAGCATGGTGAACTCGGGGTTGTGGGTGTCGGAGACCTCGCCGTTCCGGAAGACCCGCGCCAGCTGGAAGATCCGCCCGAACCCGTCGGCCAGCAGCCGCTTCATGGCGTACTCGGGGCTCCCGTGGAGCCAGAGCGGGTGCGGCGCGCCGCCCCCCTCCGGGACGAAGGGGGCATCGAAGGCCCGGATGTGCGGCTCCATCCCCGGCGCCGGCACGAGGCACGGGGTCTCCACCTCCTCGAACCCGCGCGCCGAGAGGTGGGCGCGCACGGCGCCCTGGAGGCGGGATCGGGCCCGACTCATCTCGATGCGCGTCCCGTTCACCGGGCGAGCTTAACCGGTCGCGCCGCGCCCCTGTTAGCATGCCGCCGGTGAAGCGACTCCTCCCGTTCGCACTCGCGCTCTCCGCCTGCGCCCACGCGCCCGAGGTCCCCCCGCCGCCGGCCCCGGCGCCGCCTCCGGTTGCCGCCCGCCCGGAACCACCGGCCATCGACCGCATCCGCGCCGACGTGGACGCCCTGCTCGAGGCCCAGGGGGAGGCCACCTGGCTCACCTGGACCACCGGCGCCCCGCTCGACGTGGCGGGACCGCTGGCCGGCCGGGCCTGGATCGCCGACGGCGGCGCGCTCGCAGCGCTCGACGCCCTGCCCCCCGTCTCCGACCCCACCGAGGGCGCGCGCCGGCGGATGCTCCGCGACTTCCTCCTGGGCGAGCGGCTCGCCGCGGCGGCGGCGCCCGGCGCCCCACCGGCCGACCTGACCTTCTCCTTCGAGGGGCGGACCCTGGCACTGAGGGACGCAGCCTCGATGCTCGCCGCGGAGCCGGACCCCGCCCGCCGCGCCGCCCTGGACGCCGCGCGCGCCCCGGCCGCGGCCCGGCGCGCCCGCGAGGCCGACGCGAGCGCCGCTGCGCTCTCCGACGCCGCCCGGCGGCTCGGCCTGGGCGACCTTCCGTCGATCGCCGCCGAGCTGCGACGGGCCTCCCCCGGGGATCTGGCCGCGCTGGCCTCGGCCACCCTCGACGCCACGGGGCCCGCATACTGCGTGGCCATGGAGGCGCTGGCGCGCGGCGAGGCCGGGGTGTCCCTCTCCGCCACCCACCTCCGCGACCTGCCCAGGATCCTGCGCGCATCCCACGAGCCCAAGGCCCACCCCGCCTCCCGGCTCGCCGACGACGGCCGGGCCGCCGCGGCGGCCACCGGGGTGGACCTCTCCACCCGGGTGAAGCTCGACGACCGGGCGGCCGGCGGCAAGAGCCAGCGTCCGCTCGCAGTGCCGGTCCGGGTGCCGGACGACGTCCGCCTCTCGGCGATGCCGTCGGGGGGCGCGTCCGAGGCCCGGGCCTTCCTCCACGAGCTGGGCGTGGCCCTCTTCCTCTCGGGCATTCGCGCGAGCGGCGTCGAACCCCGCAGGCTCGGCTCCCCGGCCGTGACCGCGACCTGGGGCCACCTGCTGGAGGCGCTCGCCGCCGACCCGGCCTGGCTGGGCGAGCGCTCCGGGATGACCGGCCACGTGCTGGCCCGGGAGATCAAGGCCGCCCAGGCCGAGCGTCTCCACGCGGTGCGCATGCAGGCGGCCCGGCTCCTGCGGGAGGTGGAGCGGCAGCAGGGCGGCCCGCCCGCCTCCTCCGGCGACGGCAAGGTCCTCGCGCGCGCCCTCTGCCGGCCGGTCTCGGCCGAGGACGCGGCGCGCTGGCCGCTCCCCCGCGACCCGCTGCTCTCGTCTGCCGACGCCCTGCGGGGCGCGCTGCTCGCCGCCCAGATCGAGGTGGCCCTCGCCGAGGCGGGGGGCGGTCCCTGGTGGCGCTGGAAGGGCGCGCCCGGATGGTTCGGCCCGATCTGGGCGGCGGGCGCCGTCGCGAGCCCCGACGAGCTGGCCCGGGCCGCCGGGATCGGGGCGCTGTCGGCGGAGCCTCTGGCGCGGACGGCGCGGGCCCGGTTCGACGCTGCCGGCTGGTGAAGGGGTCCGGGGCCTACTCCGGACCCCCGCTGCGGGCCTTCGCCTCCAGCTCGGCGAGCCGCTTGCGCATGCCGCGGTCGCGGGTGAAGCGGTCGGTGACGTCGCGGATGATGGCGGAGGCGCCGACGAGCTTGCCCTCGTCGTCCCAGATCATCTGGATGGTGAACTCGATGGAGAGGGGCGCGCCGTCCTTGCGCGACGCCGGAACCGCCAGGATGTCCTTGCCGTAGCGGGTGTGGCCGGACTTCATCACCTCGTCCCAGCCGCCCCAGTGGCGCCCCCGCAGCCGCTCCGGGATGATGAGGTCCATCGAGTTCCCCAGGGCCTCGACCGCGCTCCAGCCGAACATGGCGGCCGCGCCGGCGTTCCAGAAGCGGATGATCCCCTCCCGGTCGGCGAAGAGAACGGCGTCCCCTGCGCCCTCCACGATGCGGCGGCACAGCCAGTCCCGCGGAAGCTCCCTCGCCGGGTCGGTCACCGCGACACCCCTTCCTCGCCGGACGGTGGGTCCGTCAGCTCCACGAGGCGATAGCGCCCGGTGGCCGGTCCCGCAACCCGCAGCAGCTTGCCGGGCCCGACCGCGCTCCCGAGCGACGGCACGCGCTCCGCCTCGGTGACGACCCAGAGCCGCCCGGGGCGCGCCGCGACCTCGCGCATGCGCGCCGGATCCACCACCTCGCGGACGCGGTTCTTCCCGTAGAAGGTCTCCCCCCGCCAGTTCATGAGCCAGGCCAGGAGCGGCTCGTCCGGCTCCGGCTTCCCCGCCCGGAAGGCGGCGAAGAGCTCCCGCTGCGTCCAGTGGACGGCCAGCGCGGGCCAGTGGACGAAGGAGATCCAGGCCGCCGAGAGCGCCGCCGCGGCGAGGAGGCCCACCACGGCGACGCGGGCAGAGCGCCGGAACGCCCCCGCGGCGATCCCGACGAGCGCCAGCGCGGAGAGCGCCGCCAGCACCGTCCCGGGGGCCCCGAGCGCCGCCTCCGGCCAGGCGCGGCGCGGATCGTAGGTGAAGAGGGCGGTGAGGAGGCGGGGATGGCGCGCCAGCCACCACCCCGACGCCGCCAGCGCGGCCACGCCGAGGAGCCCCTCCACCACGCGGCCGCGGAACCCCTCGTCGAGAAGCCGGTCGAGGAAGAGGGCCGAGAGCACGAGCAGCGGGGGCGCGACCGGGAGCACGTAGTGCGGGTAGCGGGTGGCGGCGAACCCCATGAGCAGCCAGCCGGCGCCCGCCCAGATCGCGCAGAGCAGGGCCAGGCCGGCCCGCGCGCTCCCTGGTTCACCACGGGTGCGGATGGCCTCCCCGAGTCCGCCCGGGATCGCGGCCACCCAGGGGAAGGTCCCCACCGCGAGCCATCCCAGGTAGGGGAGGAGGCCGCCGCCCGGCGTGGGGACGTGGACCCCCTGCCCGAGGCGGCGCAGGTGGTCGTGGAGCCAGAACCGCTGCAGGAAGGTCCAGCCCGCGTCGTCACGCCCGGGCCACGCGGCCATGGCCAGGTACCAGGGGAGCGCGATGGCGAGGAACACCAGAGGGCCCACCGGGACCGCCACCCGCCCCACCCGCTCCACGAACCCGAGCCGGAGCGCCCGCCGCCACTCCCCGGTGACGACGAGCCAGCCGAGCAGCGCCCCGGCCGGCAGGAGGAGCCCGAGCGGCCCCTTCACGAGCGTGGCCAGCCCGAGCAGGATCCAGCCGGCGCGGGCCCATCCCGGGCCGGCCCCGTCTTCGAGGAGCGCCACCGCGAAGGCCAGGCCGCCTGCGGTGGAGAGGGCGGCGAGGGGCGCGTCGGGGACGGCCTGCCGCGCGAAGAGGGCGACGAATGGGGCGGTGACGAGTGCTGCCGCGGCGAGCAGGCCGGCGCGGCGGGAGGCGAGGCGCGCCACCGCGGCGGCGGACAGGGCGATCCCCAGGACGGAGAGGAGCGCCCCCGGCAGGCGCACCCCCCACTCCGCCCGGCCGTCCCCGGCCAGGGCCAGACCCGCCGCCCCGCCCCAGAGGAGCAACGGCGGCTTCGAGAAGAAGCCGGCCTCGCGCCACCAGGGGTGGACCCAGTCTCCCCGGACCAGCATCTGCCGGGAGACCTCCGCGTAGTGGGACTCCCAGGGGTCGAAGAGCCCCACCGAACCCAGCCCGGGCAGGAAGAGGAGCCCGGCGAGGAGCGCGGCGGCGAGCCAGACGGGGATCCGTGCCACCCGGTCCTTATCGCACCCCAATCCCGGGGAGCGAAGGGGTGTCCTGCCCGGGGGGGACGCCCGGCTCCTTGGATCCCCCGCCAGCCGGGGCTATCCTCCCTCCCAGCGTGGCCTCCCCGGCACAGACCCCAGCGGCGCCGGAATTCAAGCCGCACGTCTTCGGCAAGTTCTTCCTGCTGCAGCGGCTCGCCGTGGGCGGGATGGCCGAGATCTTCCGGGCCAAGGTGGCCGGGGCCGAGGGGTTCGAGAAGGAACTGGTGGTGAAGCGCATCCTCCCGGCGCGCTCCCAGGATCAGGGCTTCATCCAGATGCTGGTGAACGAGGCCAAGCTCACCGTCCAGCTCACGCACAACAACGTCACCCAGATCTACGAGTGCGGCTCCATCGACGGGAACTACTTCATCTCGATGGAGCTCGTGAACGGCGTCTCGCTGAAGGACATGATGGTCTCCTTCGCGCGGGCCGGAACGGCCATCACGCCGGAGCAGTCCATCTTCATGGTCCTCCAGCTCCTGCAGGGGCTCGAGTACGCCCACCGGAAGGCCGACGGCCAGGGCAACCCGCTGCGGATCATCCACTGCGACGTCTCGCCCGACAACGCCCTCATCTCCTGGCAGGGCGAGGTGAAGCTGCTCGACTTCGGCATCGCCCGCGCCGCCACCGGCCTCTCCAACTACAAGGAGGGGATGCTGATGGGGAAGCTCGGGTACGTGGCGCCCGAGCAGGCCTCGCTGGACCGCCCCTGGGACCACCGGGTGGACGTCTTCGCGGCCGGCATCATTCTCTACGAGCTCCTCACCAAGCAGAAGCCCTTCCAG
This sequence comes from uncultured delta proteobacterium, assembly GCA_963828255.1. Taxonomy (GTDB): domain Bacteria; phylum Myxococcota; class Myxococcia; order Myxococcales; family Anaeromyxobacteraceae; genus CAIOAK01. The sequence goes on from CAWHDZ010000034.1 coordinate 38,479, forward strand.
CGCGCGGTGGACGTCGAGTCGCTCATCCAGTCCCGCCTCGGCAAGGTGGTGCCCCCCTCGTCCGTGGACGAGCGGCTCCCCAAGGAGCTCGACGCCATCGTGCTCCGGGCGCTGGCCGCCGACCCCGACCAGCGCTACCCGGACGCCCGCTCCTTCGGCGACGCACTCGTGGACGTGCTCTTCCCCACCCCCCACTCGGCCATCCAGGACCACCTGGGGCGGCAGATGCACCAGGTCTACGCGGAGCGGATCGCGAGGCAGCGGGCCGCCCGGGCCCACGACGCGCTGGTGATGAAGGTCCTGCGCAACGTGGCCGAGCAGCAGCGGGCCGCGGTCTACGACTCGGTGGCGCGCGCCGAGACCACCGGGCCGCTCCCGGTCCAGACGCCGCTCTCCGAGCTCGGCACCCAGAGCATCGACATCGACGTGGACCGCTCCCCGGGACGCACGCCCGCGCTCGGACCGGAGCGCATCCGGACCATCCGCGTGGGCGCGGGCCGGGCCGTGATGCTGGGCATCGCCTCCGGACTCGCCGTGGCGGTGGCCGCCTTCGCCGCCTCCCCCTGGTTGCGCGACGGAGTGCTCGTGATCTCCACCACCCCGCCCGGCGCGCAGGTCACCCTGGACGGCCGCTCCATCGCCGGGGCGACGCCCGTCGTGGTCGAGGGGATCCGGCTCTCCGACGCGCACCGCGTCGAGGCGGTCCTGCCCGGCCACCGCGCGGCCTCGATCGAGGTGGCCGGGGAGCCGGGACGCCTGGCCCGCTCGGTGCACCTGGCGCTCTCCTCCGCACTGGGCTCCTTCACCGTGGAGAGCGTGCCTTCCGGCGCCGAGCTCCGGGTGAACGGGAGGCTGGTCGGACGCACGCCCTACCGGGTCACCGACGTGCGGGTGGACGAGCGGCACCGCATCGACCTCACCCTCCCCGGCCACGACATCGACCAGTTCATGGTGCTGCCGGAGAAGGACGGGAACCGGTTCGTGCGGACGCTCCTGCCCCGCCCTCGCGGGTAGGGACGGGTCCGGACCGGTTCACTCCCCGCGAAATCGGGGGGGCCTTCTCCCTGCCCAGGCGGCGCGCCCCTCGCGCAGGTCGGCGCTCTCGAAGGCGCGCGTGCGCAGGGAGGCGATCTCCACCCGCTCGGCCTCGGTGAGGCCGCGCTCGTGGGTCTCCTCGAGCAGCCGGAGGATGCGCTTCATCCCCTGCACGGCCAGCGGGGCGTTCAGGGCGATCTCCTCGGCCAGCGCCAGGGCCGCGGCCTCGGCGTCGGCCGGGGAGGCCACCCGGTCCACGAGCCCCATGGCGAGCGCCTTCGCGGCGTCCACCGGCCTCCCGGTGAAGAACATCTCCCGGGTGTGGGCCGGGCCCACCAGCGCCAGGAAGCGGCGCACCCCGGCGGCGGCGTAGACCACCCCGAGCTTGGCGGGGGGCATGCCGAGCTTCGCCCCCTGGCTGGCGATGCGCAGGTCGCAGGTGGCGGCGAGCTCGCAGCCGGCGCCGAACGCCGCACCGTTCACGAAGGCCACGGTGGGGCAGGGAACCGCCTCGACCGCCTCCATGGCCCGCTCGGTGGCCAGGTCGGGCCGGTCGCCGTCCGGCCCGTCCCCCTCCATGGCGTCGATGTCGAAGCCGGAGCAGAAGGCCTGGTCGCCGGCGCCCCGCAGGACGAGGCAGCGGACCCTGTCCTCGGCGGCGCGCGCGCAGGCCCGGGTGAGCTCGGCCAGCGACCCGTAGTCGAAGGCGTTCCGCTTCCCCGGGTTGTCGATGGTGAGGACCCGGACGAAGCCGCGGTCCTCGACCCGGATCTTCGCCAGGGGCGTCACTCCACGACGGCCAGGACGTCGCCCTCGGCGACGGACTGCCCTTCCTTCACCCGGATCTCCTTCACCCGACCGTCCACCGGCGACTCCAGCGGCATCTCCATCTTCATCGACTCGAGGACGAGGATGGCCTCGCCGGCGCCGACCTGCTCGCCAGGGCTCTTCTCGATGCGGACCACGGTGCCGGTGATGTGGGCGGGGACGTTGGGCATGAGGGGGCCAACCTACCAGGGGAATGAAGAGGTCCGCCACGGGGGCGGACCTCGGTGAGTCGGGGACGGAGTTCCCTCTCGTCCCACGGCCGGCTTGCGACCGGCCCTGTTGATGGTCAGTCTCTCCCCTTCCGCAGCGTGGGGTCAACCCGATCCGGGCCGAATTCGACGGCCGTTCGGGGCTCCTCGGACGAGGGGGCTTGACGGGTGGACATGGGCGCCCCTGGCTGGGGACCGGCCCGCAGCAGGGTCCGGACGGTGGCGACGATGTCCTGGTACTTGACCGGCTTCTGGAGGAAGAAGTTGGCGCCCAGCCGGCTCACCCGCTCCCGCTCCTCGTCGCCCGCCGAGGAGATGACGATGATGGGCAGGTGGCGCAGGCGTGGCTCGGCCCGGACCTTCTCCACCAGCGCGAAGCCGCTCATGACCGGCATGTAGACGTCGGTGATGATGAGGTCGATGGGGGGCTGGGCGTGGAGCCTCGCGAAGGCCTCGTTCCCGTCCACCGCCACGTCCACCGCCAGTCCACCCACACCCTCGGTGGCGGCGAGGCGCCGCAGCGCGGACGCGTACATGGCGGCCACGAGCGAGTTGTCCTCGACGAGCAACACCCGGTAGCCGGGGCGGCTCGACTCGGCCTGCGCGGCCGCCGCGACGGCGAGCCGCTCCAGGCGGCGCCGGTCATCCACCCGGTCGGGAGGGATCCAGACGGCGACGCCCGGGGTCTGCGAGGATCCGCCCGGGCGCATCCGGACCACCTCGACCTCGAGCTCGGCCGGCTCGAGGAGCTCGGGGAAGGAGATGAGCAGGGAGAGCCGCTCCCCCACCTCGAACTCCCGCTCGGTGCGGATGAAGAGACCGCCCGCGGAGAGGTTCTCCGTGTAGTCGCGCACCGTGGAGGCCGCGCCCGGATAGTCCACCGCCAGGATGAGCGGGAATCGCGGGTGTGATCGTTTCTCCGTCCCCATGGTCTCCGGCCGGCCGCCTCGTTCCCCTGCACCTGACCCGTGCCGGCCGATTATGCCCCGGCCCGGAAAGAAATCTCCTCCGCGAACGTCCGTTCCGGTCGATTTCATCGGAAGTTGAAGGTGTGGCGGGGCGCCGGTAGTCTGCTGTCCTACATGTTCCGCCGACGACACCGCCGCGAGCGCATCCTCCTCCCCGGCGAGAGCGAGGGGCGCCGGAGCTTCCTCAAGTACGGGCTGGCCGGCGCGGCGATCCTGGCCGTGGGCGGCGGGACCTGGCTGGGAACGCGGCGGACGCGCCCGTCGTCGGGACTGTCCGGGGCCTTCACGGTCCTCTCGCCCGAGGAGGCCACGGTCTTCCTCGAGCTCTCCGAGCGGCTCCTGCCCCCGCGCCCGGGATTCCCGGCCCCGCTCGACGTGGACCTCCCCCGGCGCATCGACGCCCTCCTCGGGCTCATGCCCCCGGAGGGGCAGAAGGAGGTCCGCCAGCTCGTCGGGCTCTTCGAGAACGCGCTGGCCGGGCTCCTCCTCGACGGACAGTGGAAACCCTTCACCGCCTCGACGAACGAGCAGCAGGACGCGCGCATCCGCTCCTGGCAGCAGAGCCGCCTCGAGGTGCGGCGCACCGGCTACCGGGCCCTGAAGAAGATCGTCTACTCGAGCTACTACGGGGCCCGCGAGACCTGGGCCGCCATCGGCTACCCCGGGCCGCCCCCGACCGGCGGCATGGTCGAGCGCGAGCCACGCTTCGTCCCCGGTACCATCACCGAGGGTGCATCCCCCTCCCCGCTCGCCCCTCCCCCCGCCCTGCCCGAGGTGAAGCCGTGACCGACACCCCGGGGCGCTTCCTCGACGCGGCCGCGCTCCGGAAGGACGTGGACGACCGGCCCGACGTCTGCGTGGTGGGCTCCGGGCCGGGCGGCGCGGTGGTGGCGGCGCGCCTGGCCGCGCGCGGGCTGCGGGTCACGGTGCTGGAGGAGGGCGGCCGCTTCCCCCCCGACCAGATGAAGATGGACGAGTCCTGGGCCTATCCCGCCATGTACCAGGACCGGGGCATGCGGGCCACGGCCGACCTGGCCATCACCGTCCTGCAGGGGCGGGGCGTGGGGGGCGGCACCCTGATCAACTGGACCACGAGCTTCCGCACCCCGCCGCGGGTGCTGCGCCACTGGGCCCAGGCCTTCGGCGTGACCGGGCTCGACGAGAAGGCCCTCGAGCCCCACTTCGACGCGGTGGAGCGGCGCCTCTCCATCGCCCCCTGGCCCATCGAGGCCGCCAACGAGAACAACAAGGTCCTCTGGGACGGGGCCGGCAAGCTGGGGTGGGACCGCGAGACGACCCGCCGCAACGTGACCGGCTGCCAGTCGCTCGGCTTCTGCGGGACGGGCTGCCCGGTCGGCGCCAAGAACTCGCTCGACCTCACCTACCTCGAGGACGCCGTGAAGGCCGGGGCCAAGGTCTACGCCCGGGCCCGGGTGGTGCGGCTCGAGAAGGCGGGGCGGCGCATCGCCGCGGTCCACGCGGTGGCCCTCGACGCGAACTTCCGCCCCACGGCGCGCAAGGTGGTGGTCCGGCCGCGCCTCGTGGTGCTCGCCGCCGGGGCCATCGGCACGCCGGAGATCCTGCTCCGCAGCGGCTACGACCCGAACGGCAAGGTGGGGCGACGAACCTTCCTCCACCCGGTGGTGGGGAGCGCCGGCTTCTTCTCCCGCCCCATCCTCCCCTTCTACGGAGCCCCCCAGTCGGTGGCCAGCCACCACTTCGCCGAGCGGGGAGGCGGGAAGGTCTCCTTCTTCCTCGAGGCCGCGCCGGTCCACCCGGTCCTGGCGGCCACCTCCTTCGGCGGCTTCGGGGCCGAGCAGCAGGACCAGATGGCGCGGATGGCCAGCGCCAGCGCCCTCATCGCGCTGGCCGTGGACGGGTTCCTCCCCGAGGAGAAGGGGGGGACGGTCTCGCTGCGCACCGACGGGCGGGTCCGGCTCGACTACGAGATCCGCCCGGAGATCTGGGAGGCGCTGCGCGAGGGCTCGAAGGCGCTGGCCCGCGTCCAGTTCGCCGCCGGCGCCACCGAGGTCCGCTCCTTCCACGAGGATCCGGTGGTGATGCGCGGCGAGGGCGACGTGGGGCTCCTCGACCGGGCCCGCTGGGAGCCGAACCGGGTGGCGGTCTTCAGCGCCCACCCCATGGGCGGCTGCCCCATGGGGCGCGACCCGGAGAAGAGCGTGGTGGACTCGCGCCTCAAGGTGCACTGGCTCGACAACGTCTGGATCACCGACGGCTCGGTCTTCCCCACCTCCCTGGGCGTGAACCCCATGGAGTCGATCCTGGGCGTGGCCCACTGGGCCTCCGACCACATCGCCGGGGCGACGTAGCGCCCGTCGCTTGACTCGGCTCGCCCGATCGGGTTCCGATCGCCCCCTTTCCTTCGCGAAGGGGCACCACACCGATGCAGACCAAGTACCTCCTGTCCGAGAACCAGATCCCCACCCACTGGTACAACGTCATCCCCGACCTCCCCGGGCCGATGTCGCCGGTGCTCCACCCCGGCACGAAGCAGCCCGTCACCCCCGCCGACCTGCTCCCCCTCTTCCCCATGGGGCTCATCGAGCAGGAGATGAGCCCTGAACGCTGGGTGAAGATCCCCGACGAGGTCCGCGAGATCTACCGGATCTGGCGCCCCAGCCCGCTCTTCCGCGCCCACCGGCTCGAGAAGGCGCTCGGCACCCCGGCCCGCATCTACTACAAGTACGAGGGGGTCTCGCCGGCCGGGTCGCACAAGCCCAACACGGCGGTGCCCCAGGCCTACTACAACAAGATCGGCGGAACGAAGCGCATCGCCAGCGAGACCGGCGCCGGGCAGTGGGGAAGCTCCATCGCGCTGGCCTGCAAGATGTTCGGCCTCGAGTGCACCGTCTACATGGTGAAGGTGAGCTTCGAGCAGAAGCCCTACCGCAAGAGCATGATGCAGCTCTGGGGCGCCGAGGTCATCCCCTCGCCCTCCCCCCGCACCAACGCCGGGCGGGGCATCCTGGCCCGAGACCCGGACAGCCAGGGCTCGCTGGGCATCGCCATCAGCGAGGCGGTGGAGGACGCCGCCACCCGCGAGGACACCCGCTACGCGCTGGGCAGCGTGCTGAACCACGTCTGCATGCACCAGACCGTCATCGGCCTCGAGTCGAAGGAGCAGATGAAGCTGGCCGGCGACACCCCGGACGTGGTCATCGGCTGCCACGGCGGCGGCTCCAACTTCGCCGGCATCGCCTTCCCCTACGTGGCCGACAAGGCCACCGGTTCCAAGGTGCGGCTCATCGCCGCCGAGCCCAGCTCCTGCCCCACGCTCACCAAGGGCGTCTACGCCTTCGACTACGGCGACACCGCCCAGATGGCCCCCATCTCCCACATGTACACGCTGGGTCACGACTTCATGCCCCCGGGGATCCACGCCGGAGGGCTGCGCTACCACGGCGCCTCGCCGCTGGTCTCCCAGCTCGTGAACGCCGGGATCATCGAGGCCCGCGCCGTCGGCCAGATGGCGGTCTTCGAGGCCGCGGTGACCTTCGCGCGCACCGAGGCCATCATCCCGGCCCCCGAGTCCTCCCACGCCATCCGGGTGGCCATCGACGAGGCCCTGCAGGCAAAGCAGGAGGGGAAGGAGAAGGTCATCCTCTTCAATCTCTCCGGCCACGGACACGTGGACATGGCGGCCTACGACGCCTACTTCTCCGGCAAGCTGGAGGACTTCGAGTACCCGGCCGAGCGGGTGAAGGAGTCGCTGGCCCACCTGCCGAAGGTCGAGTTCGCGAGGTGAACCCCGCGCGACCCGTCCTCGTCCGGGTTCAACGCGCTCGAGAAGCGCGTCACCGCGCTGGTGATGGCAGAGCAGGACCGCCACGAGCGGGACGAGCGGGGCGCCCCGGCAGGTTGACGGGCGCGTCGGTGTAGTCGGGGAGCATCTCGACGAAGGCGCGGAAGTGCTCGAGCCCCACGCCGCCCGGCCCCTCCGCCGAGCGCACCGGGAACCCTCCTCCGGGCACGAGCAGGATGGCCTCGCCGCGGCGCGGGTCCACCAGCACCGCGCGGATGTCGTCCCAGCGCACCGCGTGGAGCACGCTCCCGTCGCCACGCACGCGCCGGATCCCGGTCCCGTCGAGGACCAGCACTCCCAGTCGCGCCGCCTCGTCCCGGCGCGCCACCCAGAGCAGCGCGCCGGCCGCCGCGGCGGGCGCCGGGAGCAGCGGCGAGAGCGATCCGGCCTCGGGGGCGAGGAGCGCCGCCAGCGTGCCGCAGAGCGCCGCGCCCACGATGAGGGCCACGGGCGCGAGCGAGAAGGAGCGGTACCGGAAGGTCATGGGTGGTGAACGTCGGGGCGTCGGAGCGACGATCCTCCCGGTATCGCCCGGGCGCCAGTTTTCAGGCCGCCTCCGCCCCCTCCCCACCGGTTGCGTGTAGGTACCGCTCCTCCCCCTATCCCTCGTTCACCGGCTAGACGTCTGAGCAGTGCAAGCATCGGTATCTCCGAGCCTTCTTGACTTCCGGGGCCCGATCTTCGTAGATCGACCCGTCGGTGGGAAAAAGTGTCACCCAGCGGATCTTGGTGTCAGGATCGGTCAGGCCGTGTTCTTCGGGAACTTCCAGCATTCGATCGACGCGAAGGGGCGAACCAGCCTCCCGGTGAAGTTCCGGGAAGCGCTCGCCGCGGCGGGCGAGCCGAAGCTGGTGCTCACCCAGTACCCGTACTGGCGGGCCGTGCAGGCGCTCCCGCAGTCGGTGTGGAAGGAGCTCGAGAAGAAGGTGCTCACCACGAGCCCCCTCGACGCCCGCGCCCAGCGCAACATCCTGCGCTTCTACTCCTCCGCCCACGAGGTGGACCTCGACGTCCACGGCCGCGTCCTGGTGCCGCCCATCCTCCGCGACTTCGCCCAGCTCTCGAAGGACGTGGTCTGGGTCGGCATGGGGCGCACCATCCAGCTCTTCGACCGCGCCGCCTACGACGAGCAGATGCTGCAGGACATCCCCCCCGGCGACGTCGTGGACTTCTTCGGATAGGCCATGCACGTCCTCCGCGAACAGGCCGGCGTCACCGTGCTCCGCTGCTACGGGGAGCTCCCGCTCGCCGAGCTGGTCTCGGTCGCGGCCGCCGCGGCGCGGGCCCGCGCCGGCGGGAGCCTCGTGGTCGTGGACCTCTCCCGCGTCCGCCACCTCCACTACGCCGGGGCGCGGCTGCTCCGCGAGGTCCCCGGGCTGCGCCTGGCCGGCGCGAGCCCCTACCTGCGCGACCTCGTGCACGCCGGCGGCGGATTCGGCGTCGAGTTCCACCCCGACCTGGCCCACGCCCTGGAGGCCGGGTGACCGGGTTCGCGCATGAAACCGTTCTCCAGAGCGAGGTCGTCCTGCTGCTCGCACCCCGCGAGGGCGCGCTCATCCTCGACGGCACCCTGGGCGGCGGCGGCCACTCCGAGGCGCTGCTCGAGCAGGGGGCGCGCGTGATCGGCACCGACCGCGACCCGCGCGCCATCGCCGCCGCGAAGGCCCGCCTGGCCCGCTTCGGCGAGGCCTTCCGCGCCGTGCGCGCCGACTTCCGCGACGCCGAGGGCGTGCTCCGCTCGCTGGGGATCGAACGGGTGGACGGGGCGCTCGTGGACCTGGGCGTCTCCTCTCCGCAGCTCGACGTGGGGGAGCGCGGCTTCTCCTTCTCCCGCCCCGGCCCGCTCGACATGCGGATGTCCGGCGAGGGGGAGACGCTCGCCGAGCTCCTCGAGCGCGCCGACGTGCGCGAGCTGACCCGCATCCTGCGCGAGTACGGCGAGGAGCCGTTCGCCCGCCCCATCGCCCGCGCCATCCGCGCCACCGTCGAGAAGCACGGCGCCCACTCCCTCGACACCGCCCGGCTCGCCGAGGTGGTGGCCGGCGCCATCCCGCGAAAGGCCTGGCCTCGCAGCATCCACCCGGCCACCCGCACCTTCCAGGCGCTGCGCATCGCCGTGAACGACGAGCTGGGGGCGCTGGCCGCCTGGCTCGAGGCGCTCCCGCGCGTGCTCGGCAAGGGTGGCCGCGCCGCCGCCGTGAGCTTCCACTCGCTGGAGGACCGGATGGTGAAGCGGGCCTTCCAGTCGCTCACCCGGGAGTGCACCTGCCCGCCGGGGTTCCCGGTGTGCCGCTGCGGCTCCGACCCCGAGTTCCGCCAGGTCACGAGGAAGGCGGTCACCGCCTCCGCGGCCGAGGTGGCCAGGAACCCCCGCTCCCGCAGCGCGAAGCTCCGCGCGGTGGTGAAGGTCCGGTGAGGGGCTCCGGACGCGCGGGCGGCCCGACCGCCGTGCTGCTCGGGCTCCTGCTCGCGGCGCCGCTCCTCGGCGTCGGGCTCTTCCACGTGTGGTCGCGGACCCGCGTGCAGGCGACCGGCTACGCGCTGGGACGGCTGGAATCGGAGCACCGGCAGCTCCTCTCGGAGCGGGACCGGCTGAACCTCGAGGTTGCGACGTTGCGCTCGCCGGGCCGCCTGGAGCGGTTCGCACGCGAGCGACTGGGCATGGCTCCGCCGGCACCGGGTGCGGTGATGGCGGGTATGGCGGGCGGGAAGGTACGGGTTGGTGGGGTTGGCGACGGGGCAGATCAACGACCCGGCCCGGCGGAGCCAGATGTGAAGGAGCAGTCCAGGCGGCGGGAGGCCCGCAGCGGCCCCCTCGCGCGCGCGCCCGAGGCGGCGCGCCCCTGAGGGGCGATGCGCGCCGGGATCGAGCCCCGCACCGCGCGCTGGATGGCGATCCGCATCGGGATCGTCGCCTTGGCGTTCGCGGTGGGCTTCGTGGTGGTGGCGGCCCGCGCGGTCCAGCTCCAGATCCTGCAGGGCGACCGGCTCGGCGGCATGGCCCGCGACCAGTACCTGCGCGAGCTGACCCAGAAGCCGCGGCGCGGGACCATCACCGACCGCAACGGCGCGGTGCTGGCCGGCAACGCCGAGGTCGACTCGATCTTCGTCGATCCCCGCACCTTCCCGGCCGGCGCCCGGACCCGCGACCTCGTCCGTCTCGGGAAGGCGCTGCAACTCGACCAGAAGGTGCTCGAGAAGAAGGTGGCGAAGGGCGCGCGCTTCGCCTGGGTGAAGCGCCGGGTCTCCCCGGCCGAGGCGGAGCAGGTCCGCGCCATGAAGCTCGCCGGGGTCGGCTTCGTGAAGGAGACCCGCCGCTACTACCCGCGCCGCGAGCTGGCCGGCCAGATCCTGGGCTTCGTCGGCGACGACGGAGAGGGGCTGGAGGGGGTCGAGAAGTCCTGGGACGAGTCGCTGCAGGGGGAGGCCATGCGGCTGCCCTCGCTGCGCGACGCGCGCGGGGCCCACCTGCTCGCCGCCGGGCCGGCGCCGGAGCGGGTGCTGGAGGGCGCGCGGGTCGAGCTGACCATCGACCAGGGGCTCCAGAACGCCGCCGAGCGGGCGCTGGTCCAGGCCGTCGCGCAAGCGCGTGCGGCGTCGGGGATGGCCGTGGCCATCGACCCGGCCACCGGCGAGATCCTGGCGCTGGCCACCGCGCCGCTGCTCAACCCCAACGCGCCCCGCAAGGAGGACCTTCGCAACCGCGCCGTCCTCGACACCTTCGAGGTGGGATCGACGGCCAAGGCCATCGTGCTGGCCCGCGCCCTCGACGAGGGGGCCATCACGCCGACCGGGCCGATCTTCTGCGAGAACGGTCGCTGGCCCATCGGCAAGCACACCATCCACGACCACAAGGGGCTCGGCTGGGCCCCGCCGGCGCGCGTGATGGCGGCGAGCTCCAACATCGGCGCGGCGAAGGTGGGAGGGAAGCTCGGCCGGGAGCGGCTGCAGCAGGCCTTCCTGGCCTTCGGCTTCGGCGAGCGGACCCAGGTCGGGGTCCCCGGCGAGCCCCGCGGCCAGATCCCCTTCCCGAAGGCCGAGATCTCGCTCGCCAACATGAGCTTCGGCCAGGGCCTCACCGCGACCCCGCTCCAGATCACCCTCGCCATGGGCGCCATCGCCAACCGCGGCATCCTCATGAAGCCCTGGCTCGTCCGGCGCGTCGTGGACCCGGTCTCGGGCGACATCCTCTCCGAGGCGGTGCCGACCCCGGTCCGGCGCGTGGTCTCGGCCGAGACCGCGGCGCAGGTCTCCCTCTGGCTGGAGGGGGTGGTCTCCGACGCCGACGGAACGGGCAAGAAGGCCCGGCTCGAGGGCTGGCGCGTGGCCGGGAAGACCGGCACGGCGCAGAAGGCCGACGCCGCCACCGGTGGATACTCGGCCGACAAGCGCTTCTCCTCCTTCGTGGGCTACGCGCCGGCCAACGCGCCCCGGGTGGTCATCGGGGTCTTCATCGACGAGCCGAAGGGGGACGTCTACGGCGGGGACGTGGCCGCCCCGGTGTTCCGCGAGCTGACCGAGCACGCGCTCAAGGCGCGTGGGGTCCCCACCACCGGCGGCGCGCTGGCGGCGCTCGCTGCCCCCCTTCCGGTCCCCGCGGCGGACGCCGCTCCCGACCGGGACGAGGGGCTCACGCTCCCCTCGGTCGAGGTTCCCGCGCGCCGGGCCTCTCCCGAAGCGGGCGCCGTGGCGGTGCCGGTCGTCCAGGGACTCCCGGCCCGGGCCGCCCTGCGAAGGCTCGAGTCGGCCGACCTGGCCGGGGACATCCGGGGAAGCGGCCGGGTGACCGCGCAGGCTCCCCGCGCCGGGGAGGTCGTGAAGCGGGGGACGCGGGTCCGCCTCACGCTGGCGCCTCCGGGTTGACCCCCGCGGAATTCGGGAGCAAAAAGCTGCTCCCGATATCGCACCGGGCTACGCTCCCGGGCAGGTCGGGAAGGGCGAGAACATGCTGCTGTCCAGGGTCATCGTAGGCACCGGCGCGTCGCTCGGGCAGGCGCCCGACGCCGAGGTGTCGGCGGTGACCTCTGATTCACGGAGAGTGAAACCAGGCGCGCTCTTCGTGGCCGTCCCCGGGGCCCGCGCCGACGGGGCCGACTTCGCCCCGGCCGCGGTCCGGTCCGGAGCGGTGGCCGTGCTGGCCGAGCGCCCCCTCGACTGCCCACCTTCGCCGGTGCTGCTCGTCCCCTCGGCGCGAAGGGCGCTGGCCATCGCCGCCGGGAACCTGCACGGGCGCCCCGGCGAGCGGCTCGCCCTCTGCGGCGTCACCGGCACCAAGGGGAAGACCACCGTCACCTACCTCGTCGAGGCCTGCGCCGCGGCGGCCGGCGTCGCCACCGGCGTCGTCGGCACGGTGAACGTCCGCCTCCCGGGGCGCACCCTCCCCTCCTCGCACACCACGCCCGACGCCGCCGAGCTCCAGGAGTTCCTGGCCGCCATGCTGGAGGCGGGCGCGCGCCTGGGCATCCTGGAGGTCTCCTCCCACGCCCTCGACCAGGAGCGGGTGGCCGGACTCCCCTTCCGCGCCGCCGGCTTCACCAACCTGGGGCGCGACCACCTCGACTACCACCCGGACGTGGAGTCCTACTTCCAGGCCAAGCGGCGCCTCTTCACCGAGGGTCTCAGCAGCGACGGGGTGGCGGTGGTCAACGCCGGCGACGCCCACGGGGCCCTCCTCGCGGCCGGGCTGCGCGCCGCCGGGCGGACGGTGTGGCGCTTCGGCGTCCCCGGCGCCGAGATCGCGCCCCGGTCGGTGGCCATCGACCTGTCGGGGATCCGCACGGTTCTGGCGACGCCGGCCGGCGAGGTGGCGCTGTCGTCGCCGCTGGTGGGCGCGCACAACCTCGAGAACCTCATGCTCGCCGCGGGCCTGGCGCTCGCGGTCGGGCTTCCGGTCGAGGCGGTCTCGGCCGGCCTCTCCGCCTCGCGCGGCGCCCCGGGACGCCTCGAGCGCATCGACGGTCGCGGGGTGTCGGCCTTCGTCGACTACGCCCACACGCCCGACTCGCTCTCCGCCGCCTGCGCGGCCGTCCGCGCCCTCTCGCCGCGCCGGCTCGTCGTGGTCTTCGGCTGCGGCGGCGACCGGGACCGGGGCAAGCGGCCGCTCATGGGGCGCGCCGCCGGCCTGGCCGCCGACCTGGTGGTGGTGACGAGCGACAACCCGCGCACCGAGGATCCCCGGGCCATCCTCGACGCCATCGTACCGGGAGTGGAGGAGGCCGGGCTCTGCCGCCTCTCCCGCGAGCGGCTGCTCGCCGGGGAGCGGGGCTACCTGGTCGAGGAGGACCGGCGGGCCGCCATCGCGCTGGCGCTCTCCGCCGCCCGCCCTGGCGACGCGGTGCTCATCGCCGGCAAGGGGCACGAGGACTACCAGATCGTGGGAACCGAGCGGCGCCCCTTCGACGATCGGGAGGAGGCCCGCCGGGGCCTCGAGGCCGCGTGAGCCCCGGACCCTCGTTCACCGCAGGTGAACTGGCGGCGGCCACCGGCGGCCGCTGGCTGGGCGACCGCCCGGCCCCGGTCGCGGGGATCTCCACCGACACCCGCGCCATCCTGGCCGGCAGCGCTTTCCTGGCCCTGCGCGGCGAGCGCTTCGACGGGCACGACTTCCTCGCCGAGGCGGCCCGGTCGGGGGCCTCCTGCGCGGTGGTGGCCCGCGGGCGCGCCGTGGCGGGGCCGCCGGAGCTTCCGCTCCTCGAGGTCGAGGACACGCTCCCGGCCCTCGGCGCCATCGCCCGCCTGCACCGGCTGCGCTTCTCCATCCCGGTGGTTGGCGTCACCGGCTCGAACGGCAAGACCACCACCCGCGAGATGATCGCCGGCATCCTGGCCACGCGCGGCCCGGTGCTCGCGACCGAGGGCAACCTGAACAACGAGGTGGGGGTGCCGCTGACGCTCCTGCGGCTCGGCTCCTCCCACACCGCGGCGGTGATCGAGATGGGCATGAGCCACCGGGGCGAGATTGGCCGGCTCACCGCCATGGCCGAGCCGCGCGTGGGCGTGGTGACGAATGCCTTCCCGGCCCACCTCGAGGGGCTCGGCTCGGTGGACGGCGTGGCCGAGGCCAAGGGGGAGCTCTACAAGGGGCTGCCCGCCAGCGGCATCGTCATCGCCAACGCCGACGACCCGCGCATGCTGCACCGGGCCCGCAAGTCGGGGCGCCGCGTCCTCACCTTCTCGGGAGGCGGCGCGAAGGGGGCCGACGTGTCGGTCCTCTCCGTCCTGTCGCAGGACCCGGAGGGCATGCGCTTCCTGCTCGGCATCGGCACGAAGGAGGTCGAGGTGCGCCTCCCGCTGGTGGGTCGGCACAACGCCGTGAACGCCGCGGCCGCGGCCGCAGCCGCGCTCTCGCTGGGGTGCAGCGACCGCGAGATCGTCCGCGGCCTGGCCGGGGTGCGCCCGGTGGGGCGGCGCCTGCGCGTGGAGCGGCTCCCCTCCGGCGTGCTGCTGGTGGACGACTGCTACAACGCCAACCCGGCCTCGATGAAGGCGGCCCTGCTCACCCTGCGGGAGCTGGCCGGCCCGGGGCGCGCGCTCGCCGCGCTCGGCGACATGCTCGAGCTCGGCCCCACCGAGGACGAGCTGCACCGGGAGCTGGGCAGGGACGCCGCCGCCGCGGGGCTCGCCGCCCTGGCCACCTTCGGACCGCGCGCCCGGCTGGCCCGCCTGGCCGCGCTCGAGGCCGGCATGAACCCGTCCGACACCTTCCACACCGAGGATCCCCTGCCGCTCGTCGCGTTCGTGCGCGAGCGGCTCCGCCCCGGCGACGTGCTCCTCGTGAAGGGGAGCCGGGGGATGAAGCTCGAGAGACTCGTCGAGGCCCTGCGCTAGATGCTCTACCTCCTCCTCTATCCCATGGCGCAGCGCTTCACGGTGCTCAACGTGCTGCGCTACCCCTCCTTCCGCATCGTGGCGGCGGGGCTCACCGCGCTGGTCCTCGGGCTGCTCCTCGGCCCCTGGTTCATCGAGCGCATGCGCAGGCTCCAGTACGGCCACTCCAACGTCCGCGAGGACACGCCCGACGGTCACAAGAAGAAGATCGGGACCCCGTCGATGGGTGGCGCGCTCATCCTGCTCGCGCTGGTGGCGGCCACGCTGCTCTTCGCCGACCTGCGCAGCCGCCTGGTCTGGGCGGTGCTCCTCGTCACCGTGGGTTACGGGGCGGTGGGCTTCGCCGACGACTACCTCAAGATCGCGAGGAAGAACTCCAAGGGGCTTCCCGGCCGCCAGAAGCTCTTCTGGCAGACCCTCATCGTCCTGGTCGTCTACGTGGTCTTCCTCACCGACTGGAACTTCCAGCTCGACGCCACCTTCCCCTTCCTGACCGTGGGCTCCTTCCTCGACACCCACGTGACCCTCCCCTTCGTCCCCACCCGGCGCTTCGACTGGAACATGGGCTGGGCCTACGTCCCCTTCATGCTCCTCGTGGTGGTGGGGACCTCCAACGCGGTCAACCTCACCGACGGCCTCGACGGGCTCGCCATCGGCCCCTCCATCGTCTCGGCGGTGGCCTTCCTGGTGCTCTCCTACGTGGCCGGCACCACCATCGCCGGCTTCAGCCTGGCCGCCTACCTGGGCATCCCGCCGGTGCACGGCTCCGAGGAGCTGGCGGTCTTCTGCGCCGCCATGGCCGGGGCCGGCATCGCCTTCCTCTGGTTCAACACCTACCCGGCCTCGATGTTCATGGGGGACGTCGGCTCGCTGGCCCTGGGCGGCGCGCTGGGCATGCTGGCCATTCTCACCAAGAACGAGGTGGCCTCGGCCATCCTGAACGGCGTCTTCCTGGTCGAGGCGGTGAGCGTCATCGTGCAGGTGGCCTCCTTCCGCACCACCGGGAGGCGGGTCTTCCGCATGGCCCCCATCCACCACCACTTCGAGCTCTCCGGGCTTTCGGAGCCCAAGATCATCGTGCGATTCTGGATCGCTTCCATCATGCTGGCGCTGGTCGCCCTCATGTCGCTCAAGCTCCGCTAGGAGGAGAACCGTGCCGCTGCAGCTCTCCGGGAAGAAGGTGCTGGTGGTCGGGCTGGCCCGCAGCGGCGCCGCGGCCGCGCGGCTGGCCATCCGGGAGGGTGCGCGGGTCACGGTCACCGACCGGCGCACCGCCGGCGAGCTCTCCCAGGCGCTGGCCCCGCTGGAGGGGCTGCCCGTCTCGCTCTCGCTGGGCGGCCACGAGGAGCGCGACTTCACCTCGGCCGACCTGGTGGTGGTCTCGCCGGGCGTCCCGCTCACCCTGCCGGGAATCGCCGCGGCCCGGCGCGCCGGCATCCCCGTCCTGGGCGAGGTGGAGCTCGCCTCCCGTCTCCTCGGGGACGTCCCGGTGGTCGCCATCACCGGCACGAACGGCAAGAGCACCACCACCGCCCTCACCGGGCGGCTCTTCCAGGAGGACCGGGCCGCCTTCGTGGGCGGCAACCTGGGGACGCCCTTCTCCGAGATCCTGCTCTCCGGCACCCGGTTCGACGTGGCGGTCCTCGAGCTATCCTCCTTCCAGCTCGAGGGGATCGAGCGCTTCCGCCCCAGGGTGGCGGCCATCCTGAACGTCACCCCGGACCACCTCGACCGGCACGGCGGCATGGACGGCTACATCGCGGCCAAGGCGCGCCTCTTCTCGAACCAGCAGCCAGGCGACGTGGCGGTGGCGAACGACCGGGACCCGCTGGCGCTGGCGGCGGCCCGCTCGAGCCGGGGCGACGTGATCACCTTCGGATTCGGCGGCCGCGCATCCATGGCCGCCCGCGACGACGGAGAGGTGGTCCGCTGGACCGGCCCCACCGGCGAGCCGGAGCGCTACCGGATCCGCAGCCGGGCCCTGCTCGGCCGCCACAACCGGGAGAACGCCATGGCGGCGGTGATCTGCGCCCGCATGATGGGCGTGCCCGGGCCGGCGGTGCAGCGCGGGCTGGACGGTTTCCCGGGGCTGCCGCACCGGCTCGAGCTGGTCGCCTCGCGCGGCGGCGTGGAGTGGGTGAACGACTCCAAGGCCACCAACGTGGACTCGACGGTGGTCGGGCTCTCGGCCTTCCCGGCCGGCAAGGCGTCGGTGATCCTGCTCCTGGGCGGGCGCGGCAAGGGGGCCCCCTACGCGCCGCTCCGCGCCCTCTTCCCCGGGCGCGTCAAGGCCCTCCTCACCCTGGGTGAAGACGCCCCGGCCATCGAGCGGGAGCTCGGCGACCTCGGCCCCACCGAGTCCTGCGGCGACCTCCCCACCGCGGTGGCCCGCGCCGCCCGCCTGGCAGCCCCCGGGGACGTGGTCCTCCTCTCCCCGTCCTGCGCCAGCTACGACCAGTTCCGGACCTACGAGGAGCGCGGGGAGACCTTCCGGCGCCTCGCCGCGGCGGCTCCCCTGCCATGAGCGACGACGCCATCCCCGCCCGCCGCTCCCCGGCCGCCCTCCCGCTCGACCCGTGGATGATGGCCGCGGTGCTGCTCCTCACTGGATTTGGCCTCGTCATGGTCTACTCGGCGAGCGCCGTGACCGCCGACGCCAGGGTTCACGACCAGTTTTACTACCTCAAGCGGCAGCTGGTCGCCTCCGGGGTGGGGTTCGCCCTCCTGCTTGCCTTCCTCAAGATCGGGTACCGCCGCCTCGAGCCGCTGGCGGTGCCGCTCCTGCTCGCGGTGGTGGTGGCGCTCCTGCTCGTGCTCGTCCCCGGCATCGGCAAGGTGGCCGGCGGGGCGCGGCGCTGGATCGACCTGGGGATCGTCCGCTTCCAGCCCGCCGAGGCCGCCAAGGTGGTCCTGGTGCTCTACCTGGCCCGCTCGCTCTCCCGCAAGAAGGAGCGGATGCGCATGTTCTCGGTGGGCTTCCTCCCCCACCTCGCGGTGACGCTCGCGCTGGTGGGGCTGGTGCTGGCCGAGCGGGACCTGGGGACGGCCGTCATCCTGCTCCTCGTGCTCTTCGTCATGCTCTTCGCGGGCGGCGTGAAGGTGGTCTACCTGCTCGGCGCCGTGGCGCTCTCCATCCCCATCGGCTGGAAGCTCATCGCCGGCACCCCCTACCGCATGCAGCGCATCACCGCCTTCCTCGATCCCTGGCAGCACCGGGAGGGCATCGGGTTCCAGATCGTCGAGTCGATGCTGGGCATCGGCAACGGCGGCTGGTTCGGCCAGGGGCTCGGCGAGGGCAAGGGGAAGCTCTTCTACCTGCCCGCCGCCCACACCGACTTCATCGCCGCGGTCATCGCCGAGGAGGTCGGCCTGGTCGGCATGTCCCTGCTCGTGCTCCTCTTCGCGGTGCTGGTGTGGCGCGGGTTCCGGGCCACCGTGCGCGCTCCCGACGCCTTCGGCTGCCACGTGGCGCTGGGGCTCACCACCCTCATCGGCTCCCAGGCCCTGGTGAACCTGTCGGTGGTGCTGGGGCTCCTCCCCACCAAGGGGCTCACCCTGCCCTTCGTCTCCTACGGGGGCAGTTCCCTCATGACCATGCTGGCGGCGGCCGGGATCCTGCTCTCGGTCTCCGGCGGCCAGGGCGGCTTCCTGAGGGCCCAGCGCGCGCCCCGCCTCGCCGCCACCGCGGAGGGGAGCGCCTCGTGAGGCTGCTCGTGGCCGGCGGAGGAACGGGGGGACACGTCTTCCCGGGCATCGCGCTGGCCGAGGAGGTGGTCACCCGCCACCCCAAGAACGACGTGGTCTTCGTGGGGACGGCCCGCGGCCTGGAGGCCTCGGTGGTCCCCATCGCCGGCTACCCCATCGAACTCATCGACGTGCGCGGCCTCAAGGGCAAGGGGATCGGGAGCGTCCTCACGGGGCTCCTGCGCCTGCCGCGCGCCTTCGTGCAGTCCTGGCAGGTCCTGCGGAAGTGGAGGCCGGACGTGGTGGTGGGCGTGGGCGGCTACGCCTCCGGCCCCGTGGTGCTGGCAGCGCGCCTCATGGGCATCCCCACCGCGGTGCAGGAGCAGAACGCGGTGGCCGGCCTCACCAACCGGCTGCTCGGCAAGTTCGTCCAGGCCGCCTTCACCGCCTTCCCCGAGGCCGGACGCCTGTTCCCGGCCCGCAAGGTCCAGCAGCTCGGCAACCCCATCCGCCGCCAGCTCCTGGAGAACTACATGCGGCCGGTCTCCAAGCGGGACGAGCAGCTCCGCGTGCTGGTCTTCGGCGGGTCGCAGGGCGCCCACGGCCTCAACATGCGGGTCATCGAGGCGCTCCCCTTCCTCGCCGACCTGCGCGAGCGCGTCCGCTTCGTCCACCAGACCGGGGCGCGGGACCGCGAGCAGGTGGAGAAGGGGTACGCCGGCGTGGGGTTCGCCCCGGACGTGCGCGAGTTCATCACCGACATGAGCGCCGCCTACGCGGGCAGCGACCTGGTGGTCTGCCGCGCCGGGGCCACCACGCTCGCCGAGCTCACGGTCTGCAAGAAACCCTCGATCCTGGTCCCCTTCCCGGCCGCCGCCGACAACCACCAGGTGGTGAACGCCCGGAGCCTGGTGGACGCCGGGGCCGCGGTGATGATCGAGGAGCGCGACCTCACCGGCGAGCTGCTCGCCTCCGAGATGCGCCGCGTGCTGCTCGACCCTTCGGTGCGCGACCGGATGGCCCGGGCGGCCGGCCTGCTGGGGCGCCCCCAGGCGGCCAGCGAGATCGCCGACGTGCTCACCCAGCTCACCGTGCGTCGCTGGGGAACCCCCAAGGGGCGCCCGCGCCCTCCGGGCTTCGCCCCCGTCCGCCCCCCCACCGCCGGACCGAAATGACCCTCTTCCACTCCCGCAGCCCGCGCATCCACTTCGTCGGCATCGGCGGCATCGGCATGAGCGGGATCGCCGAGCTGCTCCTCAACCTGGGCTACGCCGTCTCCGGCTCGGATCTCAGGGGCTCCGAGGCCACCCGCCGCCTCTCCGCCCTGGGCGGCCGCATCGAGCTCGGCCACGCCGCCCTGCACGTGGGCGACGCCGACGTGGTGGTGATCTCCTCGGCCGTGCGCCGCGACAACCCGGAGGTGGTGGAGGCCCGCCGCCGCAAGATCCCGGTCATCCCCCGCGCCGAGATGCTGGCCGAGCTGATGCGGCTCAAGCAGGGCATCGCCATCGCCGGCTCCCACGGCAAGACGACCACCACGTCCATGGCGGCGCACCTCATGGCCCACGCCGGCCTCGACCCCACCGCGGTGGTGGGGGGGAAGATGAACGCCTTCGGCTCCAACGCCAAGCTGGGCAAGGGAGACTGGATCGTCGTCGAGGCCGACGAATCGGACGGGTCGTTCCTCCACTACGCCCCCACGCTGGTGGTGGTCACCAACGTCGACCCCGAGCACCTCGACCACTGGGGGACCGAGGAGGCGCTCAAGCGCGGCTTCGTCGAGTTCGTGAACAAGGTCCCCTTCTACGGAACGGCCATCCTCTGCATCGACCACCCCGGCGTGCAGTCGATCCTCCCCCAGGTGGACAAGCGCTTCGTCACCTACGGCGAGGCGCCCCAGGCCGACTACCGGGCCACCCGCGTCGAGGTGCTGGGGCCGCGCATGGCCTTCGAGGCCACCCGGCGCGGCGAGCCGCTGGGCCGGTTCGAGCTCGCCATGGTGGGGCGCCACAACGCGCTGAACGCGCTGGCGGTGGTGGCGCTGGCAGATCTCCTGGGGGTGCCGGTCGAGGTGACCCGCTCGGCGCTGGCCTCCTTCCAGGGCGTGCAGCGGCGTTTCACCATCCGTGGAGAGCGCGCCGGGGTCACCGTGGTGGACGACTACGGCCACCACCCGGCCGAGGTCCGGGCCACGCTGCGGGGCGCCCGCGAGGCCTACGGTCGGCGGGTGGTCTGCCTCTTCCAGCCCCACCGCTACACCCGCACGCGCGACCTGCTCGAGGAGTTCAAGACCTCCTTCAACGACGCCGACGTGCTGCTCGTGGCCGACGTCTACGCCGCATCGGAGGAGCCCATCCCCGGCGTCACCGGCGCGGCGCTGGCCGAGGGGATCCGCGCCTGCGGCCACAAGGACGTGGCCCACGTGCCCCGCGCCGGCCTGGCCGCCGCCGCGCGGGCCCGGGTGCGCGAGGGTGACGTGGTGATCACGCTGGGCGCGGGCGACGTCACCGCCGCCGGCCCCGAGCTGCTCGAGCTGCTGGGAAGCCCGTGACCTGGCCCCGGGAGGTGGCGGCCGCCGTCCGCGGCGAGTGCACGCCGGACGCGCCCATGGCCCCCCGGACCTCCATCCGCGTGGGCGGGCCCGCCGACCTCCTGGTGCGCCCGGCCGACGCGGCCGACGTGGTGGCGCTCCTCCGGGAGTGCGCCCCGCACGCCCTGCCCGTGATGGTGCTGGGCGGCGGCGCCAACCTGCTCGTGGCCGACGCCGGCATCCGCGGGGTGGTGGTCCGGCTCCCCGTGGACCTGGGCGAGGAGTCCCTGGACGGGGAGCGGCTCGTGATCTCCGGTGGAGCGCCGGTGACCCGGCTCGTGCAGCGCGCCGTGGCCGCCGGCCTCACCGGCTGCGAGTTCGCGGCCGGCATCCCGGGCACCCTGGGCGGCGCCGTCGCCATGAACGCCGGGACCCGCGCCGGCGAGATGAAGGACGTGGTGGAGCGGGTCGAGGTGGCCACGCCGGAGGGGGTGCGCTGGATCCCGGCCGAGGAGCTCGGCTTCGCCTACCGCACCTGCCGCCTCCCCGAGGGGGCGGTGGTCACGCGGGTGGGGCTCCGCCTGCAGCGCGGCGACGTGGCGGCGAGCCGCGCGGTGATGGACGCCGACCGGGATCACCGGCGCCGCACCCAGCCGCTCAACTGGCCGACCTGGGGCTCGACCTTCCGCAACCCCCCCGGCGACCACGCCGGCAGGCTCGTCGAGGCCGCCGGGCTGAAGGGGCACCGCGTGGGCAACGCCATGTGGTCCGACCTGCACGCCAACTTCGTGGTGAACCTGGGCGGCGCCTCGGCGCGCGACTGCCTCACGCTCATCCGGATGGCGCGGGAGAGGGTCCGGGAGCGGTTCGGAGTCGAGCTGGAGCTCGAGGTGCGGCTCGCCGGCGCGTTCGCGCAGGACGAGCACCCCTGAAGCGGAGGAGATCATGGGTCGCTGGAGCGGGAAGAAGGTGGCGGTGCTGTACGGGGGCCGCTCGGCGGAGCGGGAGGTCTCGCTCAAGACGGGCGAGGCCTGCGCGGAGGCGCTGCGGTCGCGCGGGCTCGACGTGACCCTCGTGGACGCGGGGCTCGACCTCGACGTCCGGCTGCGGGCTCTCCGCGCCGAGGTGGCCTTCGTCGCCCTCCACGGGCGGTACGGGGAGGACGGCTGCGCCCAGGGGCTCCTCGAGTCGATGGGCGTCCCGTACACCGGGTCGGGGGTGCTCTCGTCGGCCATGGCCATGGACAAGGTGGTCTCGAAGCTCGTCTTCCGCGAGGCCGGGCTGGCGCTCGCCGCCTACCGGGTGTTCCCCGCCTCCCGGGCCGCATCGATCGGGGTGGCCGACCTGGCCACCGGGCTGCCGGCGGTGGTGAAGCCGGCGTGCGAGGGCTCCTCGGTGGGGGTCCACGTCGTGAAGGAGGCCGGGGAGCTGGCCTCCGCCCTGGCCGACGCCGCCCGGTTCAAGGGGGATCTCATCGTCGAGGAGTACCTCCGGGGGCAGGAGGTCAACGTGGCCGTCCTCGACGGTGCGGCGCTGGGAACCGTGGAGATGGTCCCCTCGCGGGAGTTCTACGACTACGTGGCCAAGTACACGCCCGGTTCCACGACCTACCACGTCCCGGCCCGGCTCCCACCCGAGGCGACCGCCCGGGTGTGCCGCGACGCCGAGACGGCCTACCGGGCGCTGGGGTGCTCCGGCGCGGCCCGGGTGGACTTCATCGTCGCCGGGGGTGGGATCCCGTACATCCTCGAGGTGAACACCCTGCCCGGGATGACCGGGACGTCGCTCGTGCCGAAGATCGCCGCCGGGAGGGGAATCCCCTTCCCCGAGCTCTGCGAACGCATCCTGGACGGCGCCACCCTGAAGGGCTGAGCCATGCTCCAGGGACCTTGAATTTACTGGACAGGATCCCCGGCTGCGTCATGCTGCGCAGTTGGGCGATACCGTCCGGAAGCGGTGGGCGGCGGCGGGGGTCGGGAGGCGGTGGCGTGGCGCGGGCGCGCAACAGGCGGCGTGTGGACCAGGGGCCAAAGGCCCCTCCGGGCGCCCTTCGCCATGGGCTCACCCTGGCCGTGCTGTGGGGCCTCGGCGCGGCCGCCCTCGGAGCCGGCGGGATCGCCGCCTGGCGCCACTTCACCAAGGGTGACTCGCTGCGGGTCGGGGCGGTGCGCGTGACCGGCACGTCCCGGGCCGCCGCGGCCGAGATCCTGGCGCTCTCGCCGGTGAAGCCGGGCGACGACCTCCTCACCGCCGACGTGGATGCCGTCGAGCGGGCCGTGGCCCGCCACCCCTGGGTGGCCCGGGCCGAGGCGAGCCGGACGCTGCCGCCCGCCATCGAGATCGCGGTGACCGAGCGGATGGCCCGCGCGCTCGTGGACCTGGGGGGAACGTACCTCGTGGACGGCGACGCCCAGGTCTTCAAGCGGGCCGTGGCGGGCGACGGGCTCGACCTGCCGGTGGTCACCGGCTTCGGGCGGGACGACTTCGCGAAACGGCGGGCCACGGTCGAGGCCGGCCTGCGCGGCGCCCTGGCGCTCGCCGACGAGTACGAGCGGGAGGGGCTCGTTCCCCTCGCCGCCATCCAGGAGATCCACCTCGACGCCGACTGGGGGGTCACCCTCTACGTCGGAGACGAGGGAACGCAGGTCCGCCTCGGTCAGGGCGACCTGCCGCAGAAGCTCGACCGGTTGCACCGCGTTCTCGAGGCGCTCCGCGCCGAGGGGCGCAAGGCCGAGGTGATTCACCTCGACGACCGGAGCCACCCGGATCGGGTCGGTGTCCGGATGTCGGGGGACGTGGAAGGGGTCCGAGAGGGCCCGGGTCGGCGGCGTGGGCGCGATGCGCCACTCGTCAGGAGGTAGCACATGGCGAAGACTGGGGACATCCTGGTCGGTCTCGACATCGGGACCACCAAGATCTGCGCGATCGTCGGGGAGATCACCGACGAGGGCATCGACATCATCGGCATCGGGACGCACCCGTCGAAGGGGTTGCGCAAGGGGGTGGTGGTCAACATCGACGCCACCGTGGCCTCCATCAGGCGGGCCATCGAGGAAGCCGAGCACATGGCCGGGTGCGAGATCACCACGGTCTACACCGGCATCGCCGGCGGGCACGTGAAGGCGTTCCCGTCCCACGGCGTGGTGGCCATCAAGGACAGGGAGGTCAAGCAGTCGGACGTGGACCGGGTCATCGACCAGGCCAAGGCGGTCGCCATCCCCCTCGACCGCGAGGTCATCCACGTCCTGCCCCAGGAGTTCCTGGTGGACGACCAGGATGGCGTGAAGGAGCCGGTGGGGATGAGCGGGGTGCGTCTCGAGGCCAAGGCCCTCATCGTGACCGGCGCGGTCTCCTCGGCCCAGAACATCGTGAAGTGCGCCCAGCGCACCGGCCTCAACGTGGCCGACATCGTGCTGCAGCCGCTGGCCAGCTCGCTCGCCACCCTGTCCGAGGACGAGAAGGAGCTGGGGGTGTGCCTGGTGGACGTGGGCGGCGGCACCACCGACATCGCCATCTTCGCGAACGGCGCCATCCGCCACACCGCGGTGCTGGCGCTGGGCGGCAACCACCTGACCAACGACGTTGCGGTCGGGCTGCGCACCCCCACCCACGAGGCGGAGCGCATCAAGAAGGCCTACGGATGCGCCATGGCCTCCATGGTGGACCGCGGCGAGACCATCGAGGTCCCCAGCGTGGGCGGCGGCCAGCCCCGGGTGCTCTCCCGCCAGATCCTGGCCGAGATCATCGAGCCCCGGGTGGAGGAGATCTTCATGCTGGTGCAGCACGAGATCCAGAAGTGCGGGCTCGAGGAGGCCATCGCCTCGGGCGTGGTCATCACCGGCGGCTCCACGCTGCTCTCGGGGATGAACGAGATGGCCGAGGAGGTGCTGGGCGTGCCGGTGCGGCGCGGGATGCCCAAGGGGATCGGAGGGCTCGTCGACGTGGTGAAGAGCCCGGTGTTCGCCACCGCGGTGGGGCTCGTCATCTACGGGGCCCAGCAGCGGGCCGGCAGCCCGTACTTCAAGATCCGCGAGGAGAACGTCTACCGGAAGGTCAAGAACCGCATGAAGGACTGGCTGGGCGAGATCTTCTAGCTTCGGGAGAAACCGACATGATCGACTTCGATTCGAGGGAACCCGCGGCGAAGATCAAGGTGATCGGCGTGGGCGGCGGCGGCGGAAACGCCATCAACACCATGGTGGCCGGGCGGCTGGAGGGCGTCGAGTTCATCGCCGCCAACACCGACGTCCAGGCCCTCGGGGCCAACCGGGCGCAGGTGAAGCTGCAGCTCGGCAAGACCGTGTCGCGCGGCCTGGGGGCCGGGGCCAACCCCGACCGCGGGCGCGAGGCTGCGCTCGAGGTGCAGGACGCCATCGGCGAGGCCCTGGCCGGCGCCGACATGGTCTTCGTCACCGCCGGGATGGGGGGCGGCACCGGGACCGGCGCGGCGCCCATCATCGCCGAGATCGCCAAGAAGGCCGGCGCGCTCACGGTGGGCGTGGTCACCAAGCCCTTCCTCTTCGAGGGCAACCGGCGCCGCAAGCAGGCCGAGACCGGCATCGACGAGCTGCGCGCCGCCGTGGACACGCTCATCGTCATCCCCAACCAGCGGCTGCTCTCCGTGGCCGGGGAGAGCATGTCGCTGGCCGACGCCTTCAAGCGTGCCGACGAGGTGCTGCTGAACGCCGTGCAGGGCATCTCCGACCTGATCACGGTGCACGGCCTCGTCAACGTGGACTTCGCCGACGTTCGCACCATCATGGCCGAGCAGGGGATGGCGCTCATGGGCTCGGGCCGCGCCTCCGGGCCGGGCCGCGCGGTGGAGGCCATGCAGGCCGCCATCAGCTCGCCGCTCCTCGAGGACGTCACCCTCGACGGCGCCATGGGACTGCTGGTGAACATCACCGGCGGCTCCACGCTCACCCTGCACGAGGTGGACGAGGCGGTGTCGATGGCCCAGGCCGCCGCCGACCCCGACGCCAACATCATCTTCGGATCGGTGGTGGACGAGCGGATGGAGGACGAGGTCAAGATCACCGTCATCGCCACCGGCTTCGCCCGCGCCGAGGGGGCCCGTCCCCGCGGCGCGACGCCGCGCCAGGCGACGCTGCCGGTGACCGCGGTGGCCGCGGTCCGGCGGGAGGCCCCTCCCCCGCTGCCCGTCCCGGCCCGTTCCGCCGAGGTCCGCGCCGCGCCGGCCCGGCCGATGACGACCCGGGCCGTGGCCATGCCGCCCACCGACGACGTGCCTCCCGCACCGCGCCCGCGCCCCGCGCCGGCCACCGTCCGGGCCTTCCGTGACGTCGGGTCCTACACGCCTGCCGACGAGGATCAGTACGACATCCCGGCGTTCCTGCGACGGGGCGGGGCACCCAAGGAGACGTAGGCGGGCGGGGCGCCTTCGTTCCGTCAGGACGTCTGCCGCCGGCGCCTGGGCGCCCCCCTCCGCTCCGCTGTCCTCGCGGCGAGGGTGCTTCCAGCCGGGCTGCGCCGGGCCGCACCGGACCAGAGCGACGCCCGCTCCCGGCGCCCGCTGCGAAGGCTCCGCTCCGAGGGACGCCCGCGCCGGCTGGGACGGCCCGGGCCGAAGGCGACGCGGGCCTGCGCTCTTCGTGGTGCCGCCCGGGCGCACGAACGGCGGGGGGAGGGCGTTCGCGGGGATGGCGGGTGCCGGCGCTGCGGCGATTGGTGCGTTCGTCGAGGGCGGTCAGTTGCCGCCGGCGACGACGACTTCTCGATCGAGACGATCCGGACGTAGGTCCCGGGGAAGAAGCTGGCGGTGTCCTTCAGGAGCAGGAGCGACGCCTGAACGCGCAGCCCGGGGACCTTGAACTCGTCCGGCAGCGGAAACGGCGTGTAGACCACACCCGAGTCGGCCTCGATGTACCACCAGCCGGTCTCGAGGTTCCCGTACTGAACGGTGCCCTGGGTGTCCACCACCGGTTCGGAACTGCCGCCGCAGGCGACGACCGACACGGCGAAGACGAGGAGCAGGAGCAGGCGACCCAGGGAGACCTCCCGAGGGATCAGCACACGCACGCTACGTGGAGGGCTCCTCGCCGTCAACGGGAAGCCGCGAGCACCCGCCCGCATCTCCCCATGAGGCGAGCTGTCCGCGGCGCCTTCGCCCCGGGCCGCCTCGCAGATCCGCTCCGTCGTGCCGGCGATGCTCGGGCTCGGCGTGACCCGGCGCCATTCACCCGAGGTGCACCACCACCCTGAGGACAAGCGTCGCGGAGAGGGGCGCCCACGCGCTGGCGGCAGACGCCCGGATGGAACGAAGGCGAACCGCCGACCCGCGTCAAGGGGGCGCTACCGGCACCGGCTCGTCGGGCAGCACGTCCGCCGGCGCGCCGTCGAGCCCGAGGCGCGCCGCGATGGCGACCTGCGCGCGGATCACGATCCCCACCAGCTCCGGCAGCGGCGTCCCCCATTCCTCCGCGCCCCGCGTGATGTAGCCGCGGTCCACCGAGCGGGCGAAGGCCTTGTCCTTCATGCGCTTCACCACCGACTCCACCGGGACGTCGGCCACCTTCTTCGACGGGCGGACCAGCGCGCAGGCGCCGACGAACCCGGAGAGCTCGTCGGCGGCCAGGATGGCCTTCTCCATCGGTGTCACCCGCTCGATGTTCGTGTAGAAGGCGTGCGCGCCGACCGCCCGGATCACCGGTTCGGGCCAGCCCCGCTCCCGGAGGATCTCCATCCCGCGCCAGACATGGTCCGCCTCGGTCGGGAAGCGTTCGTAGTCGAAGTCGTGGAGGAGCCCCACCACGCCCCAGGTCTCGACCTCGGCCGGGTCGGCGACGCCGCGGCTCCGCGCCAGGGCCCGCATGGTGGCCTCCACCGAGAGCGCGTGGCGGCGCAGCGGCTGGGACGGGGTGAACTCGGCGAGCAGGCTCCAGGCGGCGGCGCGGTCGAATGGCATGGCGAGTCCCGTTATAGAGTCCCGCCATGATCCTCGCACCCGCAGCCCTCCTCACCCTGGCCGCCCTGGCCGCCCCTGCCGCACCCGAGGTCCCGCGCCGCCCCGTCCACACCTACTCCATCGTCGCCCGCGACCCGGCCACCGGGGATCTCGGCGTGGCGGTCCAGTCCCACTGGTTCTCGGTGGGCACCACCGTCACCTGGGCCGAGGCCGGCGTGGGCGCCGTGGCCACCCAGTCGTTCGTGGATCCGAGCTACGGCCCGCTGGGACTCGCGATGATGCGCGCCGGGAAGAGCGCGCCTGACGCGCTCGCCGGCCTGCTCGCCGCCGACGCGGAGCGGGAGGTCCGGCAGGTGGCCATGGTGGACGCCCAGGGTCGCGTGGCCGCCCACACCGGGAAGAAGGACATCCAGGCCGCCGGCCAGCACGTCGGGAAGAGCTACTCGGTGCAGGCGAACCTCATGGCGAACGACAAGGTCTGGCCGGCCATGGCCAGGGCCTTCGAGTCCGCCACGGGCGACCTGGCCGAGCGCATGATGGTCGCGCTCGAGGCCGCCCAGGCCGTCGGCGGGGACATCCGCGGCCAGCAGTCGGCCGCCATCATCGTGGTTCCCGGCACCCCGAGCGGCCGTCCCTGGGCCGACCGGATCTTCGACCTCCGCGTCGAGGACCACCCGAGGCCCCTCGAGGAGCTTCGCCGCCTCCTGCTGGTCGCCCGCGCCTACCGTCACATGAACGCCGGCGACCTGGCGGTCGAGAAGAAGGACGTTCCGGGAGCCGAGCGGGAGTACGGCGCGGCCATGAAGATCCTGCCCGACTCGGCCGAGGTGGTCTTCTGGTACGCCGCCGCGCTCGCGATGGCGGGAGAGGTCGATCGGTCCCTGCCGCTCTTCGCCCGGGCCTACGCCCTCGACCCGGCCTGGCGGACGCTCGTGCCCCGCCTCCCCGCCTCCGGGCTCCTCCCCGCCGATCCGGCCGTCCTCTCCCGCATCGAGAAGGCCGGCGCGCCCGGGCCCGCCCGGTAGCCCCCCGGGGCATGGACTCCCGCCCCGACCCGTGCTCCAATCCGCCGCCAGACCATGAATTCCAAGCTCGTTTCCGCCGCCTGGGTCGTTCTCGGCGTGGCCGTCGCCGTCCCGGCCACCGGCTGGTTCCTCTCCTCGTCGGCGCGGGAGGCCAGCCGGCTCGCCTTCCGCCCCGACGGCACGGACCTCAAGGCCACCGACGTCGACAACGCGCTGCGGGAGCTCTCGCAGAAGCTGAAGCAGGTCGAGTCCAGCCAGGCCGCCATGCAGGGGGTGGCGGTGGTGCAGGACGCGGCCATCGGGGACGTGAGGAGCCAGGTCGCCAAGGTCGCCCTGTCCGATGAGGAGGCGCAGGGGCGCCTCAAGGCGCTCGAGGGGCGCATCTCCGAGGTGGCCTCGCCGCGGCGCCGGATCGAGTACACCGACGGCAGCGAGACCTCCTCGGTGGCGGCCTCCTACGTCCTCCTGCGCAACATGGGGAGCTTCTCCAAGGCGTCGCCCCAGTCGACGGTCCTCCTCACCTGGAACACCCACGTGGACGCGGTGGGCGAGCCGGGAACCTTCTGCGACTTCCAGCTCCGGGTCGATGGGAAGCCGGACACCGATCGGGACGGGGGAGGCGGGCGCGCCGTGGTCTACGTGCCGCCCAGCAGCACGGGCGGCTCGTCGCCTGTGACGGTCGCGGCCCTCTTCGGCCGGGTCGGCGCGGGGAGCCACACCGCCAGCGTCTGGGTGCGCGGCACGGCCCGCGAGTGCATGGAGAACTACGGCAACTTCCCGCGCACCATCATCGCGGAAGAGGGACCGCGCGCGGAGTGACCGTCGCGCGGCGCCTCAGCGCCGCGCCAGCACGCCCTCGGATCGCGCGGTGAGCGCGCTGGTCCGCAAGAGCAGCGCCTGGACCTGCTCGTAGACCGCGTCGGCGTCGATGCGCTCCGGCGTCTCGATCTCGGAGATGCGCGCCAGCAGGTCGCAGACCTTGAGCAGGTGCTGGTGTGCGAGCAGGAGGTCGCGGCCCAGGCGCGCGCCCACCCGCGAGTAGATGACGCCCGACTGGAAGAGGCGGGCCAGCGCGCGCTTGTTGGCGTCGATGACCTGGCGGGTGCGGCGCTGGTAGTCCACCAGCCGGCGCGCCTCGCGGACCCGGGCCAGCTCGATGACCGGGGTCTCGCGTCGGGCGGCTCGCACCGTGACCGTCAGGATCTGCACCTCATGGCCGCATGGTAGGTGCGGGGCCGAGGCGCGGTCAACGGTTCCGGGCGCGACGCAGCGCGCCAACGTCGGTGGCGGCCTTGACTTCCGGACGGAGGCTGTTTCGAGGATCGCCTTCGTTCCGTCATCACGTCTGCCGCCGGGCGCTGGGATGTCCCTCTCCGCGGCGCTGGTCCTCGCGGGGATGGTTCACTTATAGTATGTGGCGTCGGGTCACGCCGCGCCAGAGCGACGCCGGTTCCCGACGCCCGCTGCGGAGGCGCCGCTATGAGGGACACCCGCGCCGGCTGAGGAAGCCCAGGCCGAAGGCGACGCGAACAGCGTGCCTCGTGGGGAGATCCGGACGGCCACGCGCGGGTGGCGCGGCTGCGTGCGACCGGTCGCCGGTGAACATCCGCGTGCCGCAGTTCCCACACGGAAGCTCCGCGGGTGGCCACTCGTCGAGCAACGGCGGCGACTGCACCGCGGCCTGGCGGGGTCCGTCCTTCCGCCAGGCGCCCGGGGTGCCCTCGGCGCGGGTCGCCTCCGCAGCGGCGACCCGATCATTCCCCGCCTCCGCTGTACGCGCCGCGAGGACCAGCGACCCCAGCGACGAGGCGTACCCACGGGGCGCCGGCATCCGGAAGCAGACGGGCCGCCACGGCCCGCGTTCAGATCGCCGCCGCCCCGACGAGCTCGACCACCCGCGCGAGCGCCCGCTCGATGCCGGAAGGATCCGCCCCGCCGGCCTGGGCGATGTCCGGCTTGCCGCCGCCGGAGCCGCCGATGAGCCGGGCCGCGTCCTTGACCAGGTCGCCGGCCTTGACGATGCCGGAGAGGTCCTTCGTCACCGCGACGAGGAGCACGGCCTTGCCGTCGTGCTCGCTGGCCAGCGCCACCACGCCGCGCCCCAGCTTCTCGCGCAGCTTGTCGGCGAGCTCGCGCAGCGCCTTGCCGTCCCCCTCGGCGCGGACGGCCAGCACCTTCACGCCGTTCACGTCGCGGGCCTGGGTCATGAGATCTCCGGAGCGAGCCGCGGCCACCTGGGCCTGCGACTCGGAGAGCTGCTTCTCGAGCTCCTTCATGCGCCGCTGCAGCCCCTCCACCTTGGCGGCCACGTCGAACGCGCCGGAGCGGAGCAGCGCGGCGGCCTGGCGCAGCTCGGCGTCGGCCCGCTGGGCCAGCTCCACCGCGTCGTGCCCGGCGTGGGCCACGATGCGGCGCACGCCGGCGGCGATGCTCTCCTCGCTGGCGATCTTGAAGAACTGGATGTCGCCGGCGCGGCGCACGTGCGTTCCCCCGCAGAGCTCCTTCGACGGGCCGATGCCCACCACCCGCACCGTCTCGCCGTACTTCTCCCCGAAGATCATCATGGCGCCGGTCTTGCGGGCCTCGTCGATCCCCAGCACCGAGGTGGCGGCCGGCTCGTTTCGCCGGACCAAGTCGTTGACGCGGCGCTCGACGTCGCGGAGCTCCTCGTCGGTGAGGGGCTGGAAGTGGGAGAAGTCGAAGCGCAGGTGGTCGGGCGCCACCACCGACCCGGCCTGCTTCACGTGCTCGCCCAGCCGCTCGCGCAGCGCCAGGTGCAGCAGGTGGGTGGCCGAGTGGTTGGCCCGGATCCGGTCGCGCCGCTCCTCGTCCACCCGGAGCTCGACCGGGTCGCCCACGGCGATCTCCCCGTCGGTCACCTGGCCGCGGTGGACCACCAGGCCGGGCGCCGGGCGCTGCGCGTCCTGCACGGTCACCTTCCCGTGCGGCGCGGCGATGCTCCCGGTGTCCCCCTGCTGGCCGCCCGACTCCCCGTAGAACGGGGTCTCGGAGGTGATCACCTCGACCCGGTCGCCCTTGCGCGCCCGGTCGGTCCGCTGCCCGTTCACCACGAGTACACGGACGGGCGCCTTGGCCGCGCTCGACTCGTGGCCGACGAACCGGACCTCGCCGAGCTCGCCCGCGATCTGCCGGTGCAGCTCCGCCACCGCCTCGTCGCCCGTGCCCTTCCACTCCGAGCGGGCCCGCTGCCCGGCCATGGCGGTCTCGAAGCCCGCCTCGTCCACGCCCACCGCGTGCTCCTCGGCGATGACGCGGGTCAGGTCCATGGGAAAGCCGAAGGTGTCGTAGAGCTGGAAGGCCACCTTGCCCGGGATGGTCTTCTCGCCGCGGGCGGTGAGGTGCCGGATCTGCTCCTCCAGGATGGTGAGCCCCTTGTCGAGCGTGCGCCGGAAGGACTCCTCCTCCTGCTCGGCCACCTTGACCACGAAGGCCCGGTTCTCCCGGATCTCCGGATAGACGTCCCCCATCTCGGCGATGACCGCCTCGCAGATCCGGGCCAGGAAGACCTGGTCGAGCCCGAGCCGCTTCCCGTGCCGGATGGCCCGCCGCATGATCCGGCGCAGCACGTAGCCGCGCCCCTCGTTGGAGGGCAGCACCCCGTCGCCCACCAGGAAGGTGGTGGCCCGGGCGTGGTCGGCGACGACCCGCATCGAGACGTCGTCGGGCGCGTCGGCGTGGCCGTACCTCTTGCCGGCGACCTTCTCGATGGCCCGGATGACGTTCTGGAAGATGTCGGTGTCGTAGTTGGAGCGCTTGCCCTGGACCACCGCGGCGATGCGCTCGAGGCCGGCGCCGGTGTCGATGGAGGGCCTGGGGAGCGGGGTCAGGTGCCCGTCGGCGGCACGCTCGAACTGCATGAAGACCAGGTTCCAGATCTCCAGCCAGCGATCGCAGTCGCAGGCCACCGCCTGGCAGGTCCGCCCGGCCTTCTCCTCGGCGCAGGGGATGTCGGCGCCCTGGAAGTAGTGGAGCTCCGAGCAGGGGCCGCAGGGACCGGTGTCGCCCATGGCCCAGAAGTTGTCCTTGGCCCCGAGCTTGTGGATGCGATCCACCGGGACGCCGGCCTCCTTCCACAGCGCGTAGGCCTCCTCGTCCCAGGGAAGGCCGCCCTCCCCGGCGAAGACGGTGGCCGCCAGGCGGGACACGTCCATCCCCAGCCACTGCTTGCTGGTGACGAACTCCCAGCCCCAGGCCACCGCGTCCTTCTTGAAGTAGTCGCCGAAGGAGAAGTTGCCAAGCATCTCGAAGAAGGTGTGGTGACGGGCGGTGAAGCCCACGTTCTCGAGGTCGTTGTGCTTGCCGCCGGCGCGCACGCACTTCTGGGCGGTGGTGGCCCGGGTGTAGTCGCGCTTCTCGCGGCCGGTGAAGACGTCCTTGAACTGGACCATCCCGGCGTTGGTGAAGAGCAGGGTGGGGTCGTTCTGCGGGACGAGCGAGGAGCTCGTCACCCGGCGGTGGGCGCGCTCCTCGAAGAAGCGGAGGAAGGCCTCGCGGATCTCGGCGGCGGTCAGGGTCTTCATTTGTCTCGTTCTTCCGTGGGGAAGGGCTTAGATAACAGAGGGAGCCCTGGCGCGGCTACTGGACCGGCAGGTCCACCCGGAAGCCCCCGCGCTCCCTGACCAGCACCACGTCGGCGGTCTTCGCGCCGGGCGCCTCCACCCGCAGCACGGCCCGATCCGGCCCCACCTCCACCACCACGATCGACGTGGGGGGACGGACCGCCAGAGGTGCATCCCCCGCCAGCATGGCACGCGCGCTCGGCGGCACCACCCCGGGCGCGGCCGCCGCGGCCACCCTGGCCCGCTCGGCGAGCCGCCCCTGCGTCGCGGCCGAGAGCAGGTCCCAGGCCGCCTCCTCGTCCCGCTCGGCCATGGCCTTCACCAGCGCCCGGTAGGCGGCGTCGGGAGGGAGGTCCCGCTGGCAGGCGGGGACGGCGAGGAGGAGCGCCACCGCGAAGGGGAAGAGGTACGGCGAGGCGAGGTGGCGCTTCATCGGGACTCCCGGGGCCGGGCCATGCGCAGCCGCCACACCGGCTGGCCGGTGGCCAGGTAGCGCTTCTCGCGTGTGGAGGGGATCTCGTCGGGGTCGCGATCGGCGAAGCGCCCGGCCCCGAGCACGTTCTCGAAGCCGGCCTCCTCGAGCCGAACCACGGCGTCCCGGGCGTAGCGCTCCACGTCGGTGCGGAAGTCGAGAAGCCCGCCCGGGCGCAGGAGCCGGAGGATCAAGGTGGACATCCCATCGTCCACGAGCCGCCGCCGCTCGTGCTTGCGCTTCCACCAGGGGTCGGGGAAGTGGACGTGGACCGCGGCGAGCGATCCTTCCGGAAAGATGCGCGGCGCCAGGATCCGGGCGTCGCCCATGAGGACCACCAGGTTCGAGAGCTTCCGCCCGCGGGCCTTCCCGTCGAGGTCGGCGGCGAACTTGCGCCTCTGCTCCACCGCCACGAGGACCCGGTCCGGGTGGCGGGCCCCGAAGGCCAGCGCGTACCCGCCGTGCCCCGAGCCGATCTCCAGCTCCAGGTTCTTCGCCGCCGCCCCGAGCCTGGCGGCCCAGTCGGGGTGCATGTCGAGCGCGATGGGCGCCTCGTCTCGGTCCGAAAAGATCATCCGCTTGAAGGTCCCCTGGCTGGATTCGGTGATAATGGGCGACCATGCGCCGCGCCCTGGCCGCCGCCCTCTGCACTTCCCTGCTCCTCGCCGGCTGCGGGCGGAAGCGCGAGTACCCGCCTCCCGACCGCTACGTCCCCGCCGACGCCTCCCTGGCGGTGCTGGTGCCCGGTGTCGGCACCGCGGCCCGGCAGGCCGGCGCACTCTACCGCACCATCGCCCAGGCGCCCCAGGCCGTGCAGCTCACCGAGGCCCACGCCGGCCTGAAGGCCCAGCTGGGATTCGACCCGCTCGACCCGCGCGGCATGGAGCAGGCGGGGGTGGATCCGGCCGGGGCGGCGGCGGCGGCGCTCGGGTCGGCCTCCCCGGCGCTGCTGGTGGTGCCGGTGCAGGACCTGGCCAAGCTGGACGCGACCCTCTCCCGCCTGGCCCGCGACCGCATGGGGGCCACGCAGCGGGTCACCGTCCAGCTGCGCGGGGTCGAGGTGGTCACCTTCCGGCGCGAGGGCAAGGGGCCGGCCGCGCTGGCCTATGCCGCCATCGGCCCGCACGCCCTTCTCGCCTCCGGCCCGGACGCACCCGAGACCGTGGCCGCCGCCGCCACCCTCCCCGAGGACCGCTCCCTCTGGAAGAGCCCGGCCGCGGCCCGCGCGCGCGAGGCCCTCGGCGCGGGATTCCTGGTCACCGTCCTCGCCCCGGCCGGGTCGACCGCGCTCTCCGACGTCCGCGTGGCCCGTGACGGCGCGGCGCTGGGGATCCGGGCCGAGTCGGCGCGGCTCGGGCTGAGGCTCGCGCTCCTGCTCCCCCCGGAGCGGGAGGGCTGGTGGAAGACCTTGCGCGGAGAGGGGCCCGTGGACGGCGGCGCGGCGGCGCTGGTCCCGCCCGACGCGGCCCTGGTCGTGCGCTTCGCCGGGGATCCGGCCGAGGCCACCCGGCGCCTCGAGCCCTGGTATCCACCCCAGGTGAAGAAGGCCTTCGCCGCCCAGCGGCTCGACCCGGTGACCGGCCTCGCCCCGGCCTTCGGCCCGGGCGGCGCCCTCTCCCTGGCGCTCGCCCCCACCTTCACGCTGACCGACTTCTCCTCCCCCCGCTTCGACCTGCGCCGGGTGGACCCCTTCTCCTTCGTCCACCTCGACGCGGTCCTGCCGGTGCGCGACGCCGCGGTGCTGCGCGCCTTCCTGGCCCGGCTGCAGAAGGCCGGCCCCCGCCTCTCCCTCAAGGTGGCCGCGCGCGGACCGGCCGCCGAGCCCACCGGGTGGACGCTCTCCTGGGGCAAGGCGCAGCTCGGCCTGGCCCTCTCGGGCGGGCGGCTGCTCGTCGCCGGTGGGGCGCCGCGCCTGGCCGCGCTGGAGGCCCGCCCGGCCGCGGGCCAGGGCTACGCCGCGCCAGGCCCGGCGGCGCAAGCCGCCCTCTCCTCGGGGCTCGCCGGCGCCGTCCTCGACGTCGAGCACCTGGCCCGATCGGTCGAGGCGCTCCCCGAGGAGGCCTACGGCACCGGCCCCAACGCCGTGGTCATGCGCTCGCTGGTGAACCGCTACCTCGAGCCGGCCACGGCCCTCTCCACCGTCTCGCTGCGGCTCGAGCTTTCGCCCGGGGCCGCCCTGGTGGACCTGGACGTGGACGGCCGGAGCGAGCCGAAGCCGCGCCCGTGATCGCGCTCCGCCACATCACGAAGCGCTTCCGGGACGGCGAGCGCCAGGTCGAGGTGCTCCGCGACCTCGCGCTCACGGTGCCGCGGGGGACCTTCACCGCGGTGGTCGGGCCCTCCGGCTCCGGGAAGTCCACCCTGCTCTACGTCGCCGGGGCGCTCGACGCCGACTACGACGGCGAGGCGGTGGTGGCCGGCAAGGACCTGAAAGCGCTCTCCGCCCGGGAGCGGGCCGCCTTCCGGAACGGGTCGGTGGGGTTCGTCTTCCAGTCCTTCAACCTCCTGCCCTCCCTCCCCGCCATCGAGAACACCATGCTCCCGGGGCTCTTCGTGCCTCCCGGGTCACCGGCCCCCTCGCTCGGCCAGCTCCGCGGCCGCGCGCTAGAGGCGCTCGACAGGGTGGGGCTCGCCGACAAGGCGGCGCGCCTGCCCGGCCGGCTCTCGGGGGGCGAGCGGCAGCGGGTGGCCATCGCACGCGCGCTGCTGTCGCGCCCCGCCGTGCTGCTCGCCGACGAGCCCACCGGCAACCTCGACGCGGTGAGCGGCGAGGCGGTCATCCAGCTCTTCTCGGCCATGGTCCGGGACGGGGTCACCGTGCTCGTGGTCACGCACGAGGAGCGGGTCTCGGCCGTCGCCGGCCAGGTCCTCCACCTCGAGGGAGGTCGGCTCCGGTGAGGCTCCGCTCCCTGGTCCACCTGGCCTCGCTCAACCTGCGCTCCGACACGCGGGGCACGGTGGTGAACACCGCCGCGGCCTGCGTCGGGGCCGCCGCGCTGGTCTTCTTCGTGGCCCTCGGCATGGGTGTCGGGCAGGCGGCCCGTCTCATGTTCCCGGGCGACGCCCGGCTCGTCGAGGTGGTCCCCGGAGCGGTCTCGCTGGGGGCGGCCCTGGGCGGGGGCGCCCTCGACGACGCGGCGGTGGGACGGCTGCGCGAGCTGCCCGGCGTGGAGGGAGCCTGGCGCCGCCTCTCGCTGCGGGTTCCCATCGCGGCCAGCCGCGCCCCCGAGGGCGTGCGGATGAACTGGCCCGTGGGATTCACCGTCCAGGTGCCGGTGGTGGGGGTGGACGAAGGGCTGGTGGCCTCCGACCTCGCCCCGCACCAGGAGTTCCTCGATCCGCCGGCCGGCGAGGCCATCCCGGTCCTCGCCTCGCGGCGGCTGCTCGAGGTCTACAACAAGACCATCGCCCCGGCCTGGAACCTGCGCCGGCTGCCCCCTGGTCTCGACCTCGTCGGCCTGCAGATCCCGGTGCAGGTGGGCTTCTCCATCATCCCCCTGAAGACCGAGGACAAGGTGTACGACGCGCGGCTGGCCCTGGCGGGGCTCTCCGACCGCGTGCCCCTCTATTCACTGGCCGTCCCCGTCGAGACGGTGCTCAGGCTTCACAAGGAGTACGGCAAGGCCGACGCCGGCTACAGCTCGGTGGTCCTCGAGATGCGGCGGCCCGACGACGTGCCGGGCGTGGCCGCGGCCGTCCGGCGCATGGGGTTCGCGGTGGACGAGGGAGAGCGGGCCATCGCCGAGCGCGTGGGGCTCGCCATCACCGTCACCACCGGCGCGCTGGCGCTGCTGGCGCTCCTCATGACCGCGCTGGCCGCGCTGGCCATCGCCCAGTCGCTCTCGGCCAGCGTCCGGGGGCGCACCCGGGACATCGCCATCCTCCAGTCGCTGGGCGCGACGGCCGGCGACGTCCGGGCGCTGGTGCTCGCCGAGGCCGGCCTGGTGGGTCTGGCCGGTGGCGTGGTCGGCGTGGGGATCGCCTGGCTGGCGGCCCGCGGGGTGGATGCGGCGGCCATCGGGCTCCTGCCCGACTTCCCGTTCCGGCCGACGACCTTCTTTTTCTTCCCGCCCTGGATCTTCGCGCTGGGCGTGGGGGTCTCGGCCGCGGCGGCGCTCATCGGCGCGCTCGCCCCGGCGGCGCTGGCCGCGCGGGTCGATCCGGCCCGCGCCATCTCCTGACGGCGATGGCCTGGAAATGACGACGGGCCGCGAGGCGCGAGGCCCCGCGACCCGTCGTGGGTCGAGGCTGGCGACTACTTCAGGCCGGCGACGAACTTGGCCACGGCGGCGGCGTCGTCGATCTTGACCGGCTTCATCTTGCCGGCGCCCTCGTTGATGGCCTTCAGGGTCTTGGCCTCCGCGGTGCCCTTGATCGGGGCCTTGGCCATCGCGCTGCCCTCGCCGGCGGCGCCGTGGCACATCTTGCACTTGGCGGCGTAGGTGGCGGCGGCGTCTGCCGAGGCGGTGGTGGCGAAGGCGAGGACGAGGAGGGCGACGATGGTGCGCTTCATGTGGATGCTTCCTTTCGTGGAGGGTTGCTGCTCGAGCGGACGGACCGTCCCTTACGGGTATTCACGAGCGGACATCCAGATACACGATCCGGATGTGACAATTCAAATCCCGGGGGACAAATCAACCGGTGATGGCGGCCCGGGGGCCCGACGGGCCGGACGGCGGCTGGACCACGAGTTCCCGGCCCACCTGGAGCTTGTATTTCCTGGGGTTCTTGATGCCGTTCCAGTCGCAGAGTTCCTGCAACTTCACGCCCACCCGCTGCGAGATGGCCCAGAGCGAGTCACCCGCCTGGACCTGGACGGTGCCCTGTCCGGGAGCGGAGGGGGATCGCGGCGCAGCGGCACGCGCGGCCCGGACCGGCTCGGCCTCCACGAGCTTCGGGTTCTTCTTCTGGAGATCCTCGATGCGGGCGCGGGCCACCGCCTCGGTGGCCGGGGCGCCGGAACGGCGGGCCAGCGCGCCGAGCGGGATGACGAGCTCCGTGCCCGGCTTCACGCGCTTGCCGGCCTTCAGGCCGTTCATCTGGAGGACCGTGGAAGACGGGACGCCGTAGGCGGTGGCGATGACGGCGATCCCCTCCCCCTTCACGACGGTGTGGCGGGCGAACCCGAGCCCGGCGGTGGGAGCGATCGACGGCCAGTTCTTGTCGAAGGCGGCCCGGGCGTCGCTCGGCAGCTTCACCGAGTAGGCCCGCGGGGGCGTGCAGTTGCGGCGCAGCTCGGGGTTGAGCTCGTGGAGCTCGCGGGAGGTGATCTCGGCGGCCCGGGCCAGCGCCTCGATCTCGACGGCGTGCGGGATGGTGACCCGCTCGTACTCGGTCCAGCGCTCGGCCTGGATCTCCTCCCTCGAGAAGCCGAACGCCTCCGGGTGCTTGGCGATGATGGCGGCGGCCATGAGCTTGGGCACGTAGCCCTTGGTCTCCCGCTTCAGCACCTTCCCGCGGGCCATCTCCCAGAACTCGAGCTGCCCCTTCCTCTTGGCCTTCTCGATCTTGCCCTCTCCGGCGTTGTAGCCGGCCCATGCGAGGCGCCAGTCGCCGAACATCTTGTGGAGGACCTGGAGATAGGTGGCCGCGGCGCGCGCCGACTTCTCCGGGTCGCGTCGCTCGTCCACCCAGAAGTCCTGGGAGAGCCCCATGCGCTTGCCGGTGGAGGGGATGAACTGCCAGGGGCCGGCCGCCTTGGCATGCGAGTAGGCCAGGTTCGCGAACCCGCTCTCGATCATGGCGAGGTAGATGGTGTCCTCGGGCAGCCCCGCCTCGCGCAGGATGGTCCGGTACCGCTCCTGGTAGCGGGGCAGGCGACCCAGCCACTTCACGAAGTGCTTGCGAACCGTGGGCACCTGGAAGAAGCGGACGTACTGGACCACCGCCTCGTTCACGTCGATGGGGATGTCGTACTCGGCCTGGAGCCGGCGCAGGTCGTGGCCGATCTCGGGGAGCAGGGCGATGGAGCCGACGTCCTCCTCCGGCATGGGGGCGGTGTCGCGCGAGAGCGCGCCGTCGATGCGGTGGCGGAGCGGGGACTCGGTCCCGAGCCGGACCGCCTCGCGGGCGGCGCCGTCCTCGGGGCGGGGCAGGGGCACGAGCGCCGCCTTCTCCTCGGCCAGGCGGACCTCGTTGATCTCGGCCGACTGGGCCTCGAGCTCCTCCTCCACCTCAGGCACGTCTCCGACGTCCAGGGCTTCCTGGACTGCGACTGCCGCCGCGGCGGGCGCTGGGGGCGCGACGGGGTCGGAGCCCCTGGCGGGGAGGGCACTGGCGACCGCGAAGAACGCGATCAGGAAGGTGATCCTGGTCATCGACCCCTCACTGTAACCCGGGCACCCCTCCCCTGCCAGGACGGTCCCGGTCAGGGACGTGCGGGCGGCGCCCCGGGAGCGCCGTGGCCGGGGCCGACGACGCGGCCGCGGAAGCTCGACGGCTCGAAACCCGTGGAATGCTCGGGGGTGTGGCACGCCGTGCAGGTCGATGTGGGTGGATCGCGCACGATGTGGGCAGGTGGATCCACGGCGTGGAGACTCGCCGGACCATGGCAGGCCTCGCACTGCACGCCGCGGCGCCCGGCGGTGGTGGCCACGTCGCAGGGTCCGCCGGGGAGCTTCCAGCCGGTCACGTGACAGGAGACGCAGTCGAGGTCGAACTGGCGCCCGCCCCGGACCAGCGTCTCGTACGCCGATGCATGGGGCGTCTCCTCCCACGATGCGAATGCGCCCGGGTGGCAGTTGCGGCAGTCGCGGCTCCCGCCGGGTGGGACCCGGTCCACGCCGATGAAGGAGGGCGCGTCGCGGGCCGGATCGGGGCAGGGCTTCCCGACGGCCTTCGCCTCGGCCAGGTTGGCCCGCGCGATCGCGCCGTAGTGCCGGGTGAGGATGCGACGGACCGCAGGGTCCTCGGGAACGTCTTCGCCCAGCGGGACGAAGGAGATCTGCAGGGACGGCCGGTCGTCGGGCGGCGCCGGGGGCGGCTCGGCCCGCAGCGCCGTCTCGCGCGCGGCGAGCTCGGCCAGCTTGCCCGAGAGCGCGGCGGCCAGCGCCGTGTTGCCGGAGGCCTCCGCCGCGGCGCGCCGCTTCCCGTACCCGGCGCGGCGCACCGCGAGCAGGTCGAGCTCCTCGGCCCGCTGCGTCGGCCCGGGGAGGACGAGGAAGCCCCTCCCGGCGTCCCCCCGGAGGAAGAAGTCGATGCGGGCCAGCGCCTGCCCGCGCCCCTGCACCTGCACCACCGGCACCGGGGCGTCGAGGACGGCCCGGCTGGCGTCGTCGTCCAGCAGCCCCTCGCGGTGCGCGGCGAGGAGGACGTGAACCCCCTCGCGCCGGGCCTCCTCGGCGCGGGCCAGCGCGGCCCGGCTGCCGCCCTCGTGGACCACCGCCACCCGGACCGGTGCGCGCGGCACCGATGCCAGGCCGCCGAAGCCCACCGCGCCGATCCTCTTGCTGCGGGTGAAGGGAAGCCCGGTCCTGGCGAGGAAGCCCTTCCCGGCCGCGAGGTCCCGCTCGCCGGGCCAGGAGGCGGCGAGCCCCATCATCCGCAGCGCCTCGGCCATGGTCCGGGCCGCCGCCAGGTCCTGGGCCTTTCGCTCCGGATCGAGGGGGCCTCCGAAGAGCAGGTCGCCGCCGGCCACGAAGACCGTGTCGGGGTTCTCCTTGCGGATGCGGGCCACGGCGGTGGCGGCGCGCGCCAGCCCCCCGCGCTGGTCGGCGCTGCAGCCGCACGGCTCGAGCCACCCGCCCAGGTCGGCGGCATAGACCACCGTCACGTGGCGCGGGGGCGCGGCGGCGGCGAGGAGGGCCAGGGCGGCGATCGCGGGTGTCATGGGCGCCTCCCAGCCTCTAACACGCCGGCCCGGGGTCGCGCCCGCGGTCCAGGGCGGCCGCCGTGCGGCGGGGCCCCCTTCGTGCTAGGAGGGGCTTCCCGTGCACATCGGACCGCACACCTTCTCGGGACGCTTCTTCCTGGCGCCGCTCGCCGGGGTGAGCGACCGCCCCTTCCGCGCCATCTGCCGGGAGATGGGGGCGGCCTTCGCCTACACCGAGATGGTGAGCGCCCATGGCCTCATTCACGGAACGTCTCAGACCCTCGCCTACCTGGATCGCGACCCGGCCGAGGTCCCCTTCGCCGTGCAGATCTTCGCCGCCGAGCCGGAGGTCCTGGCGCGCGGCGCGGCGGCGGCGGTGGGGGCCGGCGCAGGCATCGTGGACATCAACATGGCCTGCCCGGTGCGGAAGGTGTGCGGCACCGGGGCAGGGGCGGCGCTGGCCCGCGACCCCGCCGCCGTCGAGGCCGCGGTGCGGGAGGTGGTCCGCGCGGCCGGCGTCCCGGTCACCGTCAAGATCCGCGCCGGCTGGGACGGCGCCACGGTGAACTGCGTGGAGGTGGCCCGCGCCGCCGAGTCGGGCGGGGCCTCGGCGGTGGCGCTGCACGGCCGGACCCGCTCGCAGGGCTACGCCGGCCGGGCCGACTGGTCGCTCATCCGCGCCGTGAAGGAGGCGGTCTCCATCCCGGTGCTCGGGTCGGGCGACGTCTGGTCGGCTGCGGACGCGCTGCGCATGCGGCGCGAGACCGGCTGCGACGCGGTGCTGGTGGCCCGCGGGGCCTGCGGCAATCCCTGGATCTTCCGCGACCTCCGGGCCTCCGAGGCCGGCGAGAGGATGCCCGGCGCGCCCACCCGCGACGAGTGGTTCGCCACGGTGATGCGCCACGTGCGGCTCCAGATCGAGCACCGGACCCGGCAGCGCGACTTCGAGGACCCGGCCGCCTCCGAGGGGCACGCGGTGCGCGAGCTGCGCAAGCACCTGCTCTGGTACACCCGCGGTCTCAAGGGCGGGGTGCACTTCCGGCGCGACGCCACCGCGGTGGCGACCGCCTCCGGCGTGGAGGAGATGCTCGGGCGCCACTTCCCGCCCGGAGCCCCGTTCGCGTTCGACCCTTCCCTGGCGGCCGCTGAGGCCGTGGCCGAGTGAGCCCAACGTGAACGAGACCCTGACGCTGGCCGCCTACTCCGGCGCCATCCTGACCGGCTCGCTGGCAGGCGGCGTGATCCCGCTCTTCGGCAAGCGGACCCGCAGCGACGCCCTGCTCTCCTTCTCGGCCGGCGTGATGCTGGGCGCGGCCTTCTTCCACATGCTCCCGGAGGCGGTCCACCTGGGCGGACCCGACGTCATCCCCTGGGCCGTGGCCGGCTTCCTCTTCCTCTTCCTCCTCGAGCGCTTCGTGCTGGTCCACGTCTGCGCCGAGCCCGGCCCCTCCGAGCGGCTGCTCGGCCACCCCGCGCCGCCGCCCCATGGCTTTCGCGATCACGCCGGCCACGACCACGCCCACGAGGCCACCGGCTGCGACGTCCACACGCTGGGGCTGGCGGCCTTCGTCGGCCTCTCCCTCCACACGCTGGTGGACGGCTTCGCGCTGGGCGCCGCGCAGAGCGACCCGGCGCTGGGGCTGCTGGTCTTCGTGGCCATCCTGGCCCACAAGATCCCCTCCTCGGTCTCGCTCACCGCCATCCTGCGGGCCGAGGGCTACGGGAAGCGGCAGGCGCTCCTCATGAACGCCAGCTTCGCGCTCATGGTCCCGGCGGGCGCCGCCATCTTCCTCGTCGTCGACCGGATGGTGGCCGCCAGCAGCTTCACCGCGGTGGCGCTGGCCGCCAGCGCCGGGTCCTTCCTCCAGCTCTCGCTCTCCGACATCCTGCCCGACCTGCACCGGCGGGGGGGTGACCGCTGGAAGATCTCGCTGGCCCTGCTGGCCGGACTGGCCGTGATGTGGGCGCTCAGGTCGCTGGGGCACGCTCACGGCTGAAGGTGAGCGGCAGCCGCACCGAGAAGGTGGTCCCGGACGACGCGTCGGAGCGCACCCGGATGTTCCCGCCGTGGGCCGCGGCGATCTGCACGGCGATGTAGAGCCCCAGCCCGAGCCCCTTGCGACGCTGGGTGCGCTCGTCGTCGCCGCGCCGGAACGGCTCGAAGAGGTGGGCCACCAGCTCGGCGGGGATGGGGGCCCCCCGGTTCGTGACCTCGACCAGGGCCGACCCGGCGTCGCGCCAGCAGGCCACCTCCACCGCGGTCTCCTCCGGGCTGTACTGGAGCGCGTTGCCCACCAGATTCGCCACCGCCTGGCCGATCCGGTCGCCGTCCCACTCCCCGTCCACCGGCTCGGGGGCGGTGACCCGCACGCTGCGGCCGGCGTGGGCCGCCTCGCACTCCTCGGCAACCGAGCGGACCAGGGAGGAGAGCTCGGTCCTCCGCGGGTGGAGCACGATCCCCGGTCCGCCCTGGACCGCGGTGTAGTCCACCAGCGCCCGGATGATCCCGTCCATGCGCCCCGAGGCCCGCAGGATCCGCCCCACCGAGCGGGCGGCCCGGTCGTCCAGGGGCCCGGCGGCGAGGAGCTCGGCCGAGGCGGTGATGGCCATGAGCGGGCTGCGCAGGTCGTGGCCCACCACGCCGAGGACGTTGCGGCGCGACTGCTCGGCGACGCGCTGCTCGGTCACCTCGCGCACCAGGGCGCCCACCCCGATGAGCCGGTCGGACACCGTCACCGGGTAGAGCGTGACCACGAAGGTGCGGTGGGTCTCCCCCGGCACCTGGGGCGGCGCCACGACCGTGTGCTCCACCAGCGGCGCGCGCCCCTCCGCCACCTCGGCGAAGTCGCGGACCAGCTCGTCGCGGGCCACCCGGGGCGCGGTCTCGGTGAGCGTCCGTCCCAGGAGCCCCTCCACCGGCACCCCGTTCAGCCTGGCCAGGTGGGAGTTCACCTTGAGGTAGCGCATCTCCCGGTCGAGGAGCGCCAGCCCCACCGGCGCGGCGCCGAAGAGCGCGTCGAG
The DNA here is from genome assembly GCA_963828255.1 of uncultured delta proteobacterium. Classification (GTDB taxonomy): domain Bacteria; phylum Myxococcota; class Myxococcia; order Myxococcales; family Anaeromyxobacteraceae; genus CAIOAK01. Next base: position 83,216 of record CAWHDZ010000034.1, read on the forward strand.
GAGCGCGGCCGACTCGTCGCGCTCCCGCAGGGTGCGCCGCAGCTCCAGCACCAGCAGCTCGCGGGTCTCGGCCGCGTCCTCGGCCTGGGCCCGGAGCTCCCGCTGGGTCTCGTAGAGCCGGGCCCGGTCCACCGCCTGGGCGCAGTGGTGGGCCAGGGCCTCGACGAATCCCCGCTCCTCCTCGCCGAAGTGGTGGGCGCCGGCGTAGCCGATCCCCAGCGCCCCGACCGTGCGCCCGCGTACGCGCAGCGGCAGCGCCGCCCAGGCCGCCTCGCTCACCGCCGCGCCGGCCGGGACGAGCCCGGGGTAGCGGGTCCGCAGCTCGTCGGCCGAGCCGATCCAGACCGGCTCCTCGCGCAGGAAGGCCTCCTCGAGCGGGGCCCGAAGCGCGCCCGGCGTGCCGTCGGCGGCCGCCATCGAGCCGGCGGCGTGGGCCACCTCGAGCACGCCGGCCGACGGGAAGCACAGGCTGCCGCCGCTGGCGCCCAGGACGTGCAACCCCACGCCCAGGATGACCTCGGCCACCTCCTGCTCGGCTGCCGCCGCCGAGAGCGCCGCGGTCACCTCCTGGAGCCGGGCCATCCGCTCGGCCACGGCCTCGGGGCGCAGGCGCGCCGACCGCTCCGCCCCCTGGGCGGGTGGCAACGTGCCCAGGTCGCGGGCCAGGGCCACCACCCGGGCGCCGCCCGTTTCACTTTCGGTATGATAGAGCGTGAAGTCGGCCCGGCGGGCCTCCCCGGCCACCTCGAGCACCACCGGGATGCGGTAGCGGGCGCGGCCGTCGGCCAGCACCCCGCGAATCGCCTCGTGGAGGGCCGGCGACGCGCCGGTCATGACCTCGGCCAGGGTTCGCCCCTGGGCGGCGGCGGGGGCGACGCCGACCATCCGGCCGAAGGCGCCGTTCACCACCTCGACGCGCAGGTCGGGCGCCACCACGGCGATGCCGAAGGGCGCATCCTTGCCGATCGCCCCGAGCAGCGAGGCGGGATCCGGAGGGCGGGGGCTCGGAACGGGGGCCGGCTTCCTCTTTCGCGGTCGGGGCGTCAGGACCGCATCTTCCCACGCCTCCGCGGCGCGCTTCTACCCCGCGATGCGCAGGCGGGCCGAGAGCGCCCGGTCCCCCCCGGCACGGAAGGCCTCCAGCGCCTCGTCGGCCGGGGACCGGGCCAGGGCGGCCCGCTCCACGAGCGGGGCGAGCCAGATCCGCTCGTCCTCCCCCTTCTCGCCGCAGGCCCCCTGGCGGCAGAGCCCGAGCCGGGCCGCCTCCACCAGGTCCACGGCCAGCTCGGAGACGGTGCGCCCGTCGGGCGTCCGGGCCCGAAGCCCCTCGCGCCCGGCCGCGTCGCGCAGGGCGATCCTCTCGGCCAGGGAGAAGCGGCGCACCAGGTCCCAGGCCCAGTCCCGGGACTCCCGGGAGTAGAGGATGCCCTTCCAGAAGGCGGCCAGCGCCTTCACCAGGGGCGGGGGGACGCCGTCGGCGCCCCGGACCTCGATGACCCCCTTCATGCGCACCTCGGGGAAGAGCACCGAGAGCTGGTCCTCCCAGTCGGCGAGGGTGGCCTGGTGGCCGTCCCGCCCCTCGGCGAGGTAGCGGCGGAAGGAGATCCCGCCGGTGTCGAGGTAGCGCCCCTCCCGGCGCAGGAAGACCATGGGCGCGTCGAGGGCCCACCCGGCGTAGCGCAGGTAGGCCTCCTCCTCGAATCCAGGCTCGAAGGCGAAGGGAAGGATCCCGCAGCGCGCCGGGTCGGTGTGGTTCCAGACCTCGGTGCGGAAGCTCTGCCAGCCCGACTCGGCGCCCTGGACCACCGGGGAGTTGGCGCACAGGGCCACCACCGCCGGCTGGACCCCGAGCGCGACGCGCAGCTTCTCGGCGGCGTCCCGCTCGCTCGCGAAGTCGAAGGAGGCCTGGGCCGAGCCGGTCATCGACATCATGTCCGGCGCCAGCCGCCCCCGGGCCGAGAGGAACGGGCGCATCACCGCGTAGCGCTCCTTGGGAACCCAGCGCGCCGTCCCCGGCGTTCCCCAGGGGCGGTAGCCGGTGGCCAGGAACTCGACCCCCAGCTCGGCGCCGATGGCGCGGCCGATTTCCAGGTGCCGGTCCAGCTCCTCGGCCACCGCGTGCACGTCCTGGAACGGCCGGCCCGACAGCTCCAGCTGCCCCCCCGGCTCGATGGAGACGGTCAGGCCGCCCTTCTGGGCGGCGATGGCCCGCCCGTTCTCCTCGAAGGGCTCGTACCCCCAGCGGGAGTAGGCCCGCAGGACCGCCTCGATCCCGCGCGGACCGTCGTAGGGCACCGGCTCGAGCGTCCCGGCCACCTGGGCGAGGGCCTCGAACTCGATGCCCACCTTCCAGTCGGTCGCCGGGTGCTCGCGCTCGCGGAACCAGGCCACGAGGTCCTCCACGCCCTGCACCGGAGGGCTCCCGTCGATCTTCCGGTCGAGCGACATGCGACGGACTGTAGCGCAGGTCGGGGGGAATGGCGGCGACGCCGGGACCGTTCACCGAGGACGCCGGAGAAGGCGCCACGCCACCCGGAGGTCGATCCCCTTGCACCACCGCTCCCCTGCCCCTATCCTCGTGAAAAGGGCGGTCTTTTTCGATCCGCCGAGGATTCGTCCCCACATGAAGAGTCTCCTTCGCTTCGCCGCCGCCGCGGCGGTCGCGGTCGCGCTCGCGGCCGGGATCTCCTTCGCCCTCGCCCACCGTCCGTCGCCCAACCGGCCCACCGGTCCGGACGCCGTCGCCTCGATGGGAAACCACGCGGGCCAGGCTTCCGGCGAGGACGGCGCCACCGACGCCTCCCCCGGCTACCGCCTGAAGACCCTGCCGGTGGTCACCAAGGTGGTGCTGGCGGTGCAGGAGAACTACGTCGATCCACGCAGGGTGAACCCCAAGTCGATGCTGGCCGGGTCGCTGGGCGCGGTGGAGAAGACGGTGGCCGAGGTCATGGTCGAGGGGGACGTCACCGCCGGGAAGGTCAAGGTCACGGTGGGCGAGTCCTCCCGCGAGTTCGACGTCTCCGGGGTCTCCTCCATCTTCAGCTTCCGCCAGAAGCTCGCCGAGATCATGGACTTCGTGCAGGACCACCTCATCGCCCACAAGAACCTGGGCGACGTCGAGTACGCGGCGGCCAACGGCATGCTGCAGACCCTCGACCCCCACTCGGTCCTCCTCGAGCCCAAGCACTTCAAGGAGATGCGGCTGCAGACCCGGGGCGAGTTCGGCGGCCTGGGCTTCGTCATCGGCATGCGGGACGGCAACCTCACCGTGATGAAGGTCCTGAAGAACACCCCGGCGCAGCGCTCCGGCATCCGGGCCAAGGACGTCATCTCCCGCATCGAGGAGCAGTCCACCATCAACATGGACGTCCAGGAAGCCGTGGACCGGCTGCGCGGCAAGCCCGGGACGCGGGTGAACGTCACCGTGGGCAAGGCCGGCGCCGAGCCGCGCAAGCTGGCCATCGTCCGCGAGGTCATCAACGTCGAGACCGTGCCCTTCGCCAAGCTCCTCGACCGGAACGTGGGCTACGTGAAGGTCGCGCAGTTCTCCGCCAACACCACCCGCGACCTGGTCCGGGCCATCGAGCAGCAGAAGGGCGAGGCGGCCGCCGCCGGCGGCAAGCTGTCCGGGCTCATCCTCGACCTGCGCGGCAACCCGGGCGGGCTGCTCGAGCAGGCCATCACGGTCTCCGACCTCTTCCTCTCCGAGGGGGTCATCGTGAAGACCGTCGGCGAGGGGGACCGCCGCCAGATCCACGAGGTGAAGGAGGCCCACGCCGACCGCAACGACTACGCGCAGCTCCCGGTGGTGGTGCTGGTCAACAACTCGTCGGCCTCGGCCAGCGAGATCGTGGCCGGCGCGCTCAAGAACAACGGCCGTGCGCTGGTGGCCGGGCGGCAGACCTTCGGCAAGGGCTCGGTCCAGGTCCTCTACGACTTCAGCGACCCCGCCCACGGCGGCGACGAGGCGGCCCTCAAGCTCACCATCGCCCAGTACCTCACCCCGGGTGACATCTCCATCCAGGAGGTGGGCATCACCCCCGACGTGCTCCTGCAGCCGGGGCGCGCCCTGCCCGACGCGGTGAACTGGTTCGCGCCCCCCCGCTCCATGGGAGAGGCCGACCTCGACCACCACTTCAAGAACCCGCTCCTGGGCGGCGGCGACGCCCGCCGGGGCGCGGAGAAGGCGGAGAAGAAGGAGCCCACCGAGAAGCCTCCCCTCGAGCTGCGCTACCTGCTCGACGAGAAGGAGGACATGGTCGCGAAGGCCCTCAAGAAGGAGGCCCGCGAGCAGGCCCGCGCCCGCACCGAGGACCCGGAGCTCACCCCGGCCCAGCAGGAGGACGAGGAGTCCGACGCCAACCCCGACGAGCTGGTCGAGGACTACCAGATCCGCTTCGCCAAGGACCTCCTGGTCCGGGCTCCCTTCACCGACCGTGCACGCCAGCTCGAGGCGGCCCGGCTGCTCGTGGGGGAGCGCCGCGCCGACGAGCAGGCCCGCCTGCAGGCCCGCTTCGCCCAGATGGGCATCGACTGGAGCCCGGGCGTCGCCACCACCGGCACGGCGAAGCCGGTGGTCACCTTCGCCCCCGCCGCCGACAATGCCGTGAAGGCCGGGGAGACCGTCCCCTGGACGATCACCGTCAAGAACGAGGGGGACGCCCCCATCCATCGGCTGCGCGGCTGGACCAAGGTGGAGGACGCTCCCTTCCTCGACCGCCGCGAGTTCGTCTTCGGCGCGGTGAAGCCCGGGCAGCAGCGCAGCTGGACGGTGCCCCTGCGCATCCCCCGCGGCATGGACAGCCGGCTCGACCTGGTCTCCCTGCGTCTCGAGGACGACGCCGGCCAGTCCTTCCCCGAGCCACGCACCCGGTTCGAGGTGGTGGAGATCCCCCGCCCGCTCTTCGCCTTCACCTGGCAGACCGACGACGAGGCCAAGGGGGACGGCGACGGCCTCCTGTCCCGCGGCGAGGAGATCGTGCTGCGCGTCGACGTGAAGAACGTCGGGGCCGGCCCCAGCGGCGACAAGACCTACGTCTCCGTGAAGAACCTGGGCGACGACAAGGTCTTCATCAAGAAGGGGCGCGCCGTCCTGGGGTCCATCCCCCCCGGCGAGACCCGCCCGGCGCTGCTCGAGGTCGAGGTGAAGAAGGGGTCCAAGCTCGACAAGGTGGCGCTCCGCTTCACCGTCGTGGACGAGAAGCTCGAGGAGTACATCTCCGAGAAGGTCGAGATCCCCCTCTCCACCCAGCCGCCTGCCCGCCAGGCAGCCACCGGCGCGGTCAAGGTCACGGCCCTCCTCACGCCCGTCCGCTCCGGCGGCGCCCCCGACGCCCCCCCGCTGGCCGAGGCGGCCCGCGGCGCGGTCCTGCCGGTCAGCGCCCGGGTCGGATCCCTGTACAAGGTGGAGTGGGAGAAGGGGCGCTTCGGCTTCGTCGCGGCCGCCGACGTCGAGCCCACCAAGGGCAAGCTCGCAGGCTCGATCACCCGGGTCTGGCAGCGCGAGCCCCCCCGGATCGCCGTCTCTCCCGATCCCGCCCGGGGCCCGGTCAGGGTCGAGGGGGAGAAGCTCCACCTCACCGGGACCGCCAGCGTGCCGGCCGGAAGCCCGTCCACCCGGCTGAGGGACGTCTTCGTGTTCGTGAACGACCAGAAGGTCTTCTTCAAGGTGGTGCCGGAGGGCAAGACCGGCGACATCGCCTTCGAGGCCGACGTGGCGCTCAAGCTCGGAAACAACACGGTCACCGTGGTGGCCCGGGAGGACGAGGAGTTCCAGACCCGCCGTTCACTCATCGTGCATCGCACCCGGCCGGCCGAGGTCGCCCAGCAGAAGTAGCCGGTTTCCACACCGGGATCCGAATCCACGGTAGGATTGCCAACCCGTGCCCGAGGCCCCGAGAGAACCAGGCTCCCCCACCCCTCCCCGGCTCGAGCTCCGGCTCGAGCGGGGGCGCGTCGCCGTGGGGCTGGGAGCGGCCCCGCTGCCCGGCGGACTCGTCCTCCTCGACCTGGAGCTGGAGGTCGAGGGGCTCCCCTCCCCCTTCGATCCCGGCGCCGGGACGTCGCCGTTCCGTTCCCTGCCCTGCGCCCTGCGACGGCTGGAGGTCGCCTCCGACGGCGCCTCCCCCGGCGCCGACGCGCTGCACGAGGTGCTCGCCGCGGCGCTCGCATCCTCCGGGTGGCCGCTGCCCGGCACCTCGGGGCTCGTCCACTCCACCTGGAGCGACGGCCGCGGATCGGGCGCCTCCTGGGTCCGCCCCGCCGACCAGGCCCGGGCCATGCTCGCGTCCGCTTCGGAGGCCGCCGCACGGGGCGAGCCCGACCTGGGGCTGCGGCTCGCCCTGGCCGGCCACGCGGCCATCGCGGCGGGGCTGACTCCCGAGGGCGTCTCCGCACTCCGCGCCGCGCTCGACGCTGGCCTGGGCAAGGACGACGCCCGCGAGGCCTGGCGGGTGCTCGTGGCCGCGGCCCGCGCCAGCGGCGACGACGCGGCCGAGCGGCAGGGGCTCGCCGGGCTCGTGCCCGCCGCCCCCACCGGCGAGCGCCCCGCGCTCCTGCTGCGCCTCTCCGCTCTCGACCTCGCCGCCGGCGACGCCGACGCGTCGCGGCTCCACGCCGAGGAGGCGCGCACGCTCGCCCCCCGCGACCCGGTCGCCACCGAGGCGTGCCTGGCCTGCGCCCTTCGCGCCGGCGACGGCGAAGGCGCCATCGTCCTGCTCGACCGGCTCGCCACCCTCGAACCGGCCACCGCCGGCGCCCGCCTCCTCGACCGGGCCCGGAGGCTCGCGGCCGCCGGTCGGCTCCTCGAGGCCGACCTGGGCTTCAGCGACGCCATCGCCAAGCTGCCCGCCGACCGCGCCCTCGCCGACGAGCACGCCGCCCTTCGCCGTGCCTCCCCTCCGCCTGTCGGACGCCACCCCTGGGGCGAGCCGCTCGAGGCCTTCGCCGGTCGCGTCGGCGAGGCCCCCGATTCGGCGCGCGCCTTCCGCGACGCCGCCCTGCTCGCCCGGGAACAGGGCGACCTTCCCTCGGCGCTGCGGGCCGCCCGACGCGCCCACGAGCGGTCGGGCGACGTGGCCTTCGCCGGCGAGCTGCTCGCCAGCCTCCTCCACGCCGGAGGCTCGGTGCGGGAGGCCCTCGACCTGCACAAGATCCTGCTCGCGCAGGCCGCCCACACCCTCGACCCCGCCGCGCTCGCCGACCGGCTCACCGCGCTGGCCGAGCTGGCCGAGGAGGCCGGCGATCGCCCGCTCGCCGTCGAGTCGCTCGACCGGCTCATCGAGCAGCGCCCCCACGACGCCCAGACGCTGGAGTGGCGCTTCCGGGTGGACCCCGACCGCGTCCGCGCCCTCGACCGGCTGGCCGCTGGGGCCGAGGAGATCCGCTCCCGCCGCAGCCGCAGCCGCCTGCTCGTCCTGGCCGCCTCCGCGGCCAGGGACGAGGCCTGCGACGCCGGCCGGCAGCGCGATCTCCTCCGCCGCGCCGCCGAGGCGGCCAGCGGCTCGCCCGGGGCCGAGCGCGAGGTGGCGCTGGCGCTGCTCGCGCTCTGCCGCTCCGACCCCTCCGACGAGGAGAGCGCGCGCTCCCTGGCGCTGCTCCTGGAGGGCGATCCCGGCGCCCGTGCCGAGGCATTCCTCGAGCTCGCCGACGCCGCCCCTCCTGGCCGGGCCCGCGCCTCCCGCCTCGCCACGGCGGCCTCGGCCCTGGCCGAGTCGGGAGAGACCATCCGTCACCGCGAGGCGGTGCAGGCGGCCTTCGAGGCCTGGCCGCTCGACGACGCCACCTTCCGCGGGGCGCTGGCCTGGGCCGAGGGGGACGTGGACGCGACCGGGGCGGTCCTCTCCCTGCGCGCCGCCGCGGTCCCGGGCGAGGCGGCGGCCTGCCACCGGGCCCGCGCCGACCTGCTGCTCTCCGCCGGCCGTCCCGGCCCCGCCGCCCGTGCCTACGAGGCCTGCCTGGCGGCCAATCCGTCCGACGGCGTCGCGCTGGCCGGCCTCACCGAGGCCCGCAGCGGCGAGGGTGACCTGCCGGGGGCGCTCTCCGCCGCCCGGAGGGGCGCGGAGGTGGCCGCCAGCCACGGGCTCGTCGCCGACCGGCGCCGGGCGCTGGTGAGGGGCGCCAGCCTCGCCGCCGGTCTCCACGACCGGGGCGAGGACGCCGCCTCGGTGCTGGAGTCGCTGGCCCTGCTCCTCGTCGAGGACGACGCAACCCCGGAGGCCGAGGCCGCGCAGATGGCCGCGCGGGCCGCCGACGCGCTCGAGAGCACGGGTGAGGAGCTTCGGGCCGCCTCGCTGCGCTCCCGGGCCGGCATCGCGCCACCCGAGCCGGAACACTCCCCGCTCGACCTCGCCGCCGAGACCGGGCCGGAGCATTCCGGGGCCAGCATCGCCGAGTTGCTCCGCCCCCTGCTCGCCTCCGCGCGCTCGCTCGCCGACGCCGGGGAGCTCGGGGCGGCCTACGCGCGGCTCACGCTGGCCCGGGAGATCGACCCCGACCACCTCGACCTCGGCCTGATGCTGGCCCGGGTCGCCGAGAAGCTCGGCCACTTCGACGAGGCGGTCTCGCACGGGGAGGCCTGGGGCGACGCCGTCGCCGCCACCGACCCGGCGGCCGCTGCCGCCCGCTTCCGGGAACTGGCCGGCATCGCCCGGACGCGCCTCGCCGACCCGGCCCACGCCACCGCCCTCCTCCAGAAGGCGGCCGCCGTCGAGCCCTTCGACCCCGCCACCGAGGACGCGCTGGCCGGGCTCCGGGCCGGCCAGCGGGAGGGGGCGCTCGCGCTCCTGGAATCCCGGCTGGCCTCCCTGCGAGAACGGCCCTCCGCCATCGACGCGGCCAGGGCCGTGGCCGTCCTGTCGCGCGAGCTCTCGGCCACCGAGCCCGGGGCGCCGGACCGGGAAGCGCGCGCCGCGCGCGCCGACGCGGCCTACGACCTCGTCCGCTTCGCCGACCGGCTGGGGCCGGGGAGCCGCCCCCTCGCGCTGGCCCCCCGCATCTCACCCGAGGTGAAGTCCCGCGTCGCCCTGCCCGGGGCCGACGGCCCCACCGCGCGCCTCCTCTCGCTCCTCTCCCCGTACCTCGAGCCGCTCTTCCCCGTGGACCTGGCGCGCCACGGCACGGGCCCCGGCCCCGCCGATCGGCTGGCCCCCTCCTCGGCGCCGGGCGTCCAGGCGGCCTTCGCGAGCGCCTCCGGCGCGCTCGGCGGACGGACCCTGGCCCTCCTGGCAGGCCGGCGCCCCGGCCTGCAGGCGGTGCTCGAGAACACCCGCCCTCCCTCCGCCGTGCTCGGAACCGACGTGCCGTCGCTTCCCCCCGGGGCCCTGGCCTTCCTGGCCGCCCGCTCGGTGGCGCTGGCCTCCTCCGGCTGGGCGCTCCTGGGGCGCTTCGCCCCGCGTGACGCCCTCATCCTCTTCGAGCTGGCCAGCCGCTTCGCCGGTGGCGAGCCCCCGCCGCGCGGTCTCCCGGCCTCCCGCGCCGGCGACTTCCTGGCCGCGCTGGAGCGCTCCGTCCCCGCGGCGACGAGCGAGGCCGTCGCCCCGCTCGGGCCCGCCTCCGCAGCCGAGCTCTCGCTCCTCGACCCGGTGGCCTTCGCGGCCGCCGTGGAGGAGACGGCCGGCCGTCTCGCCCTGCTCCACGCCGGCGACCTGCACGGCGCGCTCACGGTGCTCTCCCGGCTCCCACGGCTGGGGCTCCAGGCGCCCGCCGACCCGCTCGCGGCGCTGGCCCGGCCCGACCTGGCCAGCCTCTCCGGCTTCGCGCTCTCCGACGCGTACCTCGAGCTCCGCGGGATGCTGCTCGGATGGGCGTGAGGCGCCTCGCAGCCTCCGCGGCGGCCGTCTTCATCTGTGGGTGCGAGGTCTACGCCGTCCCCAGCCCGCTTCCCTGCCCGGGGGAACGACAGGGGGTCTTCGACTTCGTGGGCGACCAGATCCTCACCCCCGACGACTGCTTCTTCGCCCAGCCCGGGAACGACGCCTACCAGGTGAGGAACCCCATCCCCTTCCAGGGTTCCGTCAGCTTCGGTCCGGGCGCGAGCGATGCCGCCGTGTGCATCTCGGCTCCCCACGCGGTGCCGCGCCTGGGAACCCATTCCGGGCTCGACCTCGACGTGGAGTACGTGAACCTGACCGGGAGCGTGGGGGGCTGCACCTGCCCGGACCAGGCGGCGGTCGCCGCCGGCAACTGCTCCTGCCCTCCTTCATCCGGAATCCCGATCACCGGCTGCTCCTGCCCGGTGATCATCTCGGAGCGCATCCAGGGATCCCTGCTGCCCATCCCGGGCGGGTTCTCCGGGTTCGACGGTTTCCAGAGGGTGTCGGTCACGCCGCCGCCCGGGCTCGTCCTCCCGGATCCTCCCTGCGACTGCCAGGCGGCCTGCTCCTACGCCTACACCCTCACGGCGACGACGGTCGGGAGCCGCTAGGTGCGACGCCCCGCCAAGCCCCGCCGCGCCGTGGTCCTCCTCTCCGGAGGGCTCGACTCCTCCACGGTCCTCGCCGTGGCGAGGAAGGAGGGCTTCGAGGTCCACTGCCTCTCGGTCGATTACGGGCAGCGGCACAGGGGGGAGCTCGCCGCGGCCCGGCGGGTGGCCCGGGAGCTGGGCGCCGCGAGCCACCGCGCCGCCCGGGTGAGCCTCTCCCTCTTCGGCGGCTCGGCCCTCACCGACGCCTCCATCGCCGTGCCCAAGGGGCGCAGCGCGGCGGCCATGGGCGGGGACATCCCGGTCACCTACGTCCCGGCCCGCAACACCGTCCTCCTGTCGGTGGCGCTCGCCTGGGCCGAGGTGCTCGGCGCATCGGACATCTTCCTCGGGGTGAATGCGATCGACTACTCCGGCTACCCCGACTGCCGCCCGGAGTTCCTGCGCGCCTTCGAGCGCCTGGCGCGCGTGGCCACCCGCGCCGGGGTGCAGGGCGGCCGGGTGCGCATCCGCGCGCCGCTGCTCCGTCTCGGCAAGGCGGCCATCGTCCGGCTGGGCGCCCGGCTCGGCGTTCCCTACCACCTCACCCTCACCTGCTACGACCCGGTCCGGGGCCGCGCCTGCGGCCGCTGCGACGCCTGCACCCTGCGGCGCCAGGGCTTCGCGGAGGCCCGCGTGCCCGACCCCACCCGCTACCAGCGCCCCGGGAAGGAGACCTGATGGCCCGCATCACCCGCAAGTTCACCGGCCGGAAGGACGACGAGATCTTCGAGAAGGTCCACGAGGTGATGGAGCGCATCGCCGAGGAGTTCAAGCTCGACTACCGGCAGAACGAGGGGCTCCGCACCGGCGAGGTCTCCAAGATGGGGATCAAGGGCACCTTCTCGGTGAAGTCGAGCGAGGTGGTGGTGGAGATGAAGTATCCGATGCTGATCCCCGGATCGATGCGGCAGAAGGTCGAGGACCACATCGAGCGGAAGCTGGACGCGCTCTTCGTCTGAGGCTACTCGAGCCGGACGACCACCGCGCCGCTGCGCTCGTTCAGCCGGTGCACCGCGGCGTAGATGGCGGCCAGCGGCGAGTCGCCCGATCCGCTGGCCGAGCGGGGTGCGTTGGCGCGCCGCCGCCTCGCACCCGTTCCCGCGCCGGACACGATGCGGGCGCCGGCCTTGCCGTGGAGGGCGTCGGGCCAGACCTGCACCCGGAGCCCGGCGCGGTAGATCGCCATGAGGGCCCGCCCCATCTCGGATGCCACGCGCTCGTCGGAATGGGTCATGCCGTTTCCTCTCCGGGTACGGGTTGCATCGTATCCGCGGCGCGCCTCCCCGCCAGTTCCCCGCGATGGCGGCCGATAGCGGCGGCCCCACCCCGCCTCGTCGCGGGGTCCCTTTCGCGGTGCCGGCGGGGTCCGGGTGGCCGGTCGTCGCTGGGGGCGCCGGCTTCGCGGTGAGAGCTCGCCCGCATGGATGGCGCCGCGGACACCGTGGTCAGACCGACGCCGGGTCGGCGCCCGCTCAGATGCGCCCCGCGCCGAGGCCACCCGTCCCGCCTGGCGGAAAGGCGGGTCCCGCGACGACGCGCGTCGGCCGCGCGCTTCACGAGGCGTGCGCGGGCAGGTCGGCGTCGGCCCCGCCCGTCGCCAGGCGGCGGACGCCACCCGCCGGGTGGCCGCCCGCAGTTCCCCACGAGGCGAGGTGTTCGCGTCGCCTTCGGCCCGGGCCGTCAGGCGCCCCCTGGTTGGCCCGAGCCCGTCGCGAGGCACACGATGCCGTCGGCGAGCCGGGCACACGACGACGGAGCAGCGGAGGCGTGCCTGGAAGGCACGTCGAGCAGCGGAGGGAGGAGTCTGCACGGCGCAGCAAGGCAGCGTGCGCCGCAGCAGGGCTCCGGCCAGCCGGTGGGCGCCAGTCGCCGGCGCGGGCGTCCCTCGCAGCGGCGCCTCCGCACCGGGCGCCGGGGACGGGCGCTGCTCTGGCCCGGTATGACCCGGCGCCATTCACCAGGAGTACGCCACCGCCGGGAGGACCAGCGCCGCGGAGAGGGACATCCCAGCGCCCGGCGGCGGACAGCCTGCTGGAACGAAGGCGATCCGCGGCACCCGGCGGCATCCGGCCTGCTGGAACGAGGGCGATCCGCGGCGCGGCGGCGTAGAATGGACGCCGTGATCCCCGCCGCCCTCGACCGCCTCGCCGGGATCCCCGCCGCGCGCGCGCTCGAGGAGGCTGCCGCCCACCTCGGCGGCGCACCGTCGGCGCTCCTCTCCGGGCTGGTCCTCGACGGCAGGCTCCTCGAGGCCATCGCGGCGCGCGCCCAGGACGGGGCCCGCGGGTCCGTTTACACCAGTGGTGAAGAGGCCCGGATCCTGGCCGCCTTCGGGCTGGCCTCGGCGGCCGCCCGACGCGGCGGGCCGGAGCTCCGGCAGGGGGTGAAGCTCCTGCTCGGCGCGGAGCGCCCCGTCGCCTCCCTGGCCCGGGCCCTCGACGGGCTCGCCGTGCTCGACCCGGCCTGCGGCGGCGGATCGCTCCTCGCCGCGGCCCACGCGATGGCCTCCCGCGCCGGGGCCCGCCTCCGGCTCGACGGGCTCGAGGTGGCCGCCCTCCCGGCCCGCGCGGCCACGCTCCGCCTGTCCCTGCTCGGCGCCGATGCCACGGTCCTCCGCGCCGACGCGCTCTCCCGGCGCTGGCCCCCCTGCGACCTCCTCCTCATGAACCCGCCCTTCCTCCGGCACGAGTCCCTTCCGGAGGCGTGGAAGGAACGGGCCGCCCGGAAGAGCGGCCTCTCCCGGCAGGCCGACCTCTCGGCCCACCTGGTGCTCCTCGCCCTGCGCCACGCCCCGGTCTGCGGGCTGGTGCTGCCCCGGGCCCTCGGGACCTCCCGTTCCGCCGCACCGCTCCGGGCCGAGGCGGCCGCCCGCGGCGGCTTCCTGCTCTCGCTCCGCTCCCGGGCCTCGGGGAGCTTCGCGGCCTCGGTGGAGACTTCGCTCGCCGTCTGGGCGGAGGGGGCATCGGGGCTGCCCGACGCGGAGGCCACCGTCCCGCTCGACCGGCTCTCGGCGGAGGAGCTCTCCGGGCTGGCGGAGGCCCGGGGGGGGCGCCGGATCCGGCTCGCCCGCGCCGCGCCGGCCCGCCGCGCCGCCCGCCCGCTCTCCGACCTCTGCGACGTCCGCTTCGGGATGAAGACCGGGGCGAACGCCTTCTTCCACCTCCGGCCGCTGGGCCACGGCCTCTACCGGAGCGCGCTCGGCGGCGAGGTCCGGCTCGCGCCCTCCGACGTGGCCCCGCTCCTCTCCGGGCTGCGGGACGCGCTTGCGCCGGAGGTGGCGCGGCTCTCCTGGGTGCTCTTCCGCCCCTCCGTTCCCTCCCCGGCCGCCCTGCGCTACCTGCGCCTGGGTGAGTCACTCGGGGTGAACGAGCGGGCCACCTGCGCCTCGCGCCGCACCTGGTGGCGGGTGGCGCCGGGACGGGGCCCTGCCCCGGTCCTGTACCCGGCCAAGGTGGGCACCCGGGCCTTCGCCTTCCACAACCGGGACGGGCTGCTCGAGGACAAGAAGTGGCACGCCCTCTTCCCCCGGGAGGTCGAGCCCTGGATGCTCTCGCTCCTCCTCTCCTCCACCCCGCTCCGGCTCGCCGTGGAGCGGGGCGCCCGGCAGCTCACCGGCGCGCAGGCCATCGCCGACATCGACTGCGGGGTGCTCTCCGCGATCCCCTTCCCCGACCCGGGCGCGCTCCGGCCGCTGGAGGAGACGCTGCGGGCCCTGCACGACGCGCTGGCCCGCGACCCGGTCACCACCGACCTGGCGGCCATGCTGGACCGGCCGGCCCAGCGGGAGCTCGATCGGGCCGCCGGCGCGGCGCTGGGGATGTCCGGCGCCGCGGTGGAGGGGGAGAGGCGGGAACTCCTGCGTCGAAGCACCGAGCGGCTGGCCCGGGCGGCGCAGGTGAGGAAGGCGATCGCGGGGACCCGGTAGATCAGAAGGCGATCTTCGCCGAGGCGGTCGCCATCGGCCCCACCTCGGCGTCGCGGACCCACACCGGGAACCTGGCGCCGACGACCAGCCGGACCACGTCCAGCGGGAGGACCAGGGCGGCGGTGGCCCAGAGCACCCGCTCGTCCGGCTGGGCCCCCAGCTCGATCTCGTGCTGGTAGTTCAGCTCCAGCTCCGGCTGCAGCCAGGGCAGCACCTGGTAGCCCGCCGCGGCGTTGCAGACGAGCAGCCCCACGTCGTTGGAGGTGCGGTGGCCCACCGGCGCGCTGAATCCCAGCTCCGCACCCATCGTGAACGGCCCCCGGTCGAGCGAGGCCAGCAGCGACCCGCCCAGGCTGAAGCTCTCGCGGCTCGTCCCCAGCCGGCCGGGCGCGCCGCGCGTCCCGGTGGGCACGGTCACGCCGGCGCTCACGGCCAGGTCCAGGGCCGGGTCGGGTAGGGACAGGAACCGGAACCGCAGGGCCACGGTGGTGTCGGCGAGCCGTTCCCGCTCGAGGGCGCGCCCGGCGCCGGCGGCGCGGCCCGGACCAGCGCCCACCCCACGACGATGCGTCCGTCGAGGTCCGGGACGATCCCCACCGACAGGGAAGCCGCGACCTGGTGCTGCTCCCCGGAGAGGCGGTCCACGGCGCCGGCGGTGGCCCACCAGGAGGGCGCGTAGGCGATCTCGACCTCCACCCTGCCCGGCTCGAGGGTGGTCGCGTCGCCGGTGAAGGCCTTGCCGTGCTCCAGGGAGAGCGGCGGGGAAGGCGCATCGAGGGAGGTCTCCACCGCCGCGTCGGGCGGCGCACCGGCGTCGGCGGCGCGGGCGAGCGCCGGAAGCAGGAGGAGGATCCCGGCGAAAACGATATTGAGAATGATTCTCATGATCCGGAGCGTACCGGATCCAGGAATCCCGCTCCTTGCGCCCGATCAAGTCCGGCGGCGCAGCAGCACCACCTGCCCCGCGCGCGCGGGCGGAGGGGCACGCACCCCCGCCGCCACCGCGTCGTGGGCGTCCCGCAGCGCGCCCCGCAGCGTGGCGCGCAGCGCCTCCTCGCCGAGGAATGGCGCCGTCGCCTCCAGCGCAGTCACCGCCTTGCCGAAGAGGCGCAGGATCTGGGTTCGGTGGGCGGTCACGACCCGCCGGTCGTAGGAGACGCCCAGCGCCTCGAAGAAGTCCTCGGCCCGCTCGACCTGGCCGAGCTCCGGGAGTGGCGCTCCGATCGGATGGCCCCCGCTCACGCGACCTCCACGCGCGGCACCGGCGCATCCTCGCGCGCCTCGAGCCACTCGAGAAGCGCCGCCTCGATGGGACGGTGGGCCTGGGCCTGCGAGGCCTCGATCCCCGCCGCGGCGAGCTGGCCCTGGGGACAGCGCCCGATGCGGGCCACCAGCACGGCCTTGCAGTCGGAGAGGGCGCGCACCGTCCCCTCGAGCGCGTCGTCGTCACCGTCGCCGCCGGCGCAGTAGGTCCCGGCGGCCCGCCGCCCCACCAGCTGCACTCCCGCCCGGGACACGTCGTAGACCAGGAACTCGGTGGCGTGGCCGAAGTGCTGGTCCACGATCCCGCCGCTCCTCGAGGCCACGGCGACCCGGATCGGCGCCGCGGGGCCCCGTCCGGAGAGCCGCACCAGGACCGCGTCCCGCTCCCTCGCCGCAGCGGCACGGACCCGCCCGACCGCGGCGCGCCTCTCGGCCCGCAGCTCGCTGGCGTCGCGCGCCGGTTCCGGCGGCAGCCGCGCCAGGGTGAAGGACTCGAACCGGTCCTCGCCCAGCCGCCCCACCGCGTCGGCCCGGCACTGCCGGCAGTGGCGCATGAGCCGCGCGTCCACCTCGCAGGCCCGCTGCACCGCCTCGAGCTCTGCGGCGTCCGGGCCGCGCTGCCCGGTGAGGCCGAAGTGGGTGCCGTGCTCCGGCGCGGAGAGGAGCGGCACCAGGTTCACCATGAAGGCGCCGGCCGCCCGCACCGCCCTCGCCACGTCGGGGAGGTGTCCGTCGTTCACGCCGGGGATGACCACGGAGTTGACCTTCACCAGCACCCCGCGCTCCCGCAGCCTGGCGATGCCCTCGAGCTGCTGCCCGGAGAGGATCCGGGAGGCCTCGGCCCCGCGGACCTTCTTGCCGTTCCAGTGGACCCACGGGTAGATCCGCTCCCCCACGGCCGGATCGGTCATGTTGACGGTCACGGTGACGTGGCGGACACCCAGCGAGACCAGCCGGTCCACGTGCCCGGGCAGGGCGAGGCCATTGGTGGAGAGGCACAGGGTCAGGTCGGGCGCGGCCCGGGCGATGCCCTCGAGGGTCTGGAAGGTCGCCTCCGGGTTGGCCAGCCCGTCCCCCGGCCCGGCGATGCCCACCACCGCGAGCTCGGGCACCTGCTCGGCCACGGCCAGCACCTTGCGGACGGCGTCCTCCGGGCGGAGCCGCTCCGAGACCACGCCGGGACGGCTCTCGTTGGAGCAGTCGTACTTCCGGTTGCAGTAGTTGCACTGGATGTTGCACGCCGGGGCCACCGCCACGTGCATCCGCGCGAAGTGATGGTGGGCCTCCTCGCTGTAGCAGGGGTGGTTCGCGACCTGCGCCGCCACATCGGCCGGAAGGGGCTGGGCCGGCTGGCCGGCCTCGCCGCACCCGCGGCCGAACGTGCAGTTGGATGCCGGTACGACGGGCAGGACGCTCATGTCACCCTCGGTCAAGCGTGGAGCGGCTCGAAGCTGAACGCGTCCTTCTTGCAGGTGCGGCCGCAGGCCTCGCAGCCGATGCAGGCCTCGGAGTTGGCCACGGTGGCGTACATCTTGGCCGACTCCTCCTCGTCCACCTCGGTCGGCGCCAGCACGTCGTGCGCGCAGATCTTGATGCAGCGGCCGCAGCCGATGCACTTCTCCGGGTCCACCGCGCGCACGAACCGCGGGGTCCACTCCTGCCTGCCTCGGGTGAGTCCGGTGATGTACGCCATGGTGTCTCCTCCTCGCGGGCGCGGTGCGCACGCACCTTCAGTCCACAGACTCCGTCGATCCGATCCCCTGCTCCATCGCCTTGCGGAGCCAGGGCGGCGGCCTTCCACGCAGGACCTCCTGCAACTTCGCGACCACCTCCTCGATGGCCACCGGCGCCCCGGTCTTCATGGGGTGGATCCGCCGGGCCACGAGCTTGGCCGCGGCCGGTCCGCCGATCTTGACCGTGTAGACGATGGCGCATCCGGCGATGGCGCTGGCCCGCGCGGAGATGCGATCCTCCTCGTCGTCCGAGGTGGTGATGGCGGAGACCGCTCCCACCGGCTCGGCGCTGTCCGGCCCGACGTCCCAGATGCGGAACTGTCCGGCCATGCCGAAGTGCTCGTCGATGGTGCGGCCGTCGCTGCTCGTGAACGCCACCTTCATGACCCGCTCCTCCCTCAGTTGTGGGCCAGCCGCTGGGCCTCGGACGAGGTGGACTGCAAGAGATTGGCCACCTCGAAGACCAGGTTCTGCGTGCCGCGGTATCCGGCCCAGACCCGGGCGTGGGCGCCCAGCCGATCGAAGACCGGGTAGCCGGCCCGCAGGTGGGCCTTCACCCCCAGCTTCGCGGCGGCCTGCCGGCCATTGGAGTTGGCGACGATGAGGTCCACGCCCCGGGCCGCGTTCTCGAGGTCCTCGAGGTCCCCCACCCGGACGTCGTCGCAGGGCAGCGCGTGCAGCCCGCGGGTCCGGGTGGCCGAGAGCGCCGTCCGGACGTCGCACCCCATCCCGGCCAGGAAGCGGGTCATGGCCTTCAGCGCGTCCGACTCGAGCGCCACGGCGACCTTCTTGGCCCCGAACTGGTAGTGGCTGTCCGCCATGGCGTCCATGAGGCGGCTCCGGGCCCGGCGAAGCGTCTCGGGCGCCGGGCGCCCGGAAAGCGACGACAGCAGCGACACCAGGTGGTCCACCTCAGCGAGGCCGGTGACCGAGTTCATCCCGTAGGCCGGGACGCCGTGCGTCTCCTGGAGGAGCCGGGCGGCCGCGTGCAGGGAGTCGCCCACGTGGATGGTGGCGACGCTCCGCCCTGCCAGCCGGATCCCCTCGACGGGGATCCCGCCGGTCGACAGCGGCGAGACCACGTCGTCCACGTGGCCGTCGAGGGCGTTGGCGGTGTCGGGGATGCAGAGCACGCGGAAGCCGAAGGCCTCGACGATCCCCTTCACCTCCTCCACGTCGGCGGGGGTCAGGTGCGCGCCGGGCAACAGATTCACCTGGTCGGGAATGGTGGGGCCTCCCTCGGCCAGGGTGGCGAGGAGCGCCTCCACCGCCGCCGCGTACCCCTCCTGCAGCGAGCCGCAGTAGTCGGGCGTGGAGGCCCACACCACCGGCGTGCCAGCCAGGTCGGGGCGTTCGACCCGGAACTGGGCGATGGCGCTCCGCACGTCGTCCCCCATGGTCTCGGTGAGCCCCGAGGTCATGACGCCCACCACGGCGGGGTGGAACTTCTCGATGACCCGGGTGACGCCGGACTTGAGATTTCTCCAGCCTCCGAAGATGGCCGCGTCCTCGCTCATGGCGGTGGAGTTGAGCGCCACCGACTCCTTGAAGTGGCGGGAGAGCTGGAGCCGGATGAACGTGGAGCAGCCCTGCGCGCCGTGCAGGAGCCCGAGCATCCCGTCCACGCCCAGGTAGGCCAGCGTGGCCCCCAGCGCCGGCGAGTTCTTCTGCGGATTCACCGTGGCGGCCTTCGACGGGACCTTCACCCGCGAGGCGGCCAGGTCCTCGGACAGGAAGGCGGCGGCGTGGCCGGCGGCCGTGGTCCGGTGGGTGGCGCGCTCGCCCTCGAGCAGCTCCCAGGGCGCCCGGGCGTTCATGGCCGGGAAGATGGGGCTGTTCACCGTGAGGTCGAGCTGCCGGGCGAAGGTGACCATGCCCTCGTAGCCGGCGTAGGGGTGGGCCCGGCCGTGGTTGATGTCGAGGAAGGGGGTGCGGGTCTTCAGCGCCAGGTACTTGGTCTTGCCGCCGGCCACCACCAGGTCGGGCATCTTCTCGCGCATCACCGCGATGAGCCCGGCGGTGGAGGTGTCCTCGATGATCCGGGCGTCGGCGTGCATCTGGGCCTTCATCCGCTGGAAGTCCTCCAGCGTGGAGTTCTGGGTGCCGGCCGCCAGCACCTCGACCTCGAGCTCGCGCAGCGCGTCCACCATCGACCAGGTCTTCACCCCGCCGGTGAAGAGCACGGCCCGCTTCCCGGCGAGGCGCCTGCGGTGGGGCTCGATGCGCGCCCGGCACCTGGCCTCCTCCTCGGCTACCAGCGCCTCCACCCGGTCGCGCATGGTGGTGTCGGATTCGCCGCCGTTCCCGAGATCGAGCTCCCGGGCCATGTCGCGCAGCGCCCGGGCGGTGTCGGTCATCCCGTAGAAGGACTCCTCCAGGTAGGGGATGCCCCAGCGCTTCCTCATCTTCCGGGCCAGGTTCGTCAGGCTCTTCGAGCAGATGATGACGTTGAGGCGCGCGCGGTGGGCCCAGCGCAGCTCCTCGAAGCGCGCGTCGCCGCTGATGCAGGAGAGGATCCGGATGCCCAGCCGGTCGAAGAGCGGCTCCATGCCCCAGCGATCGCCGGCGATGTTGTACTCGCCGATGAGGTTCACGTCGTAGGGAGTGGTGCGCTCCGGCTCGGCCGTGCCGATGACCCGGTCGAGCAGGATCTCCCCGGCCAGCCGGTTGCCGATGTTCTTGTCGCCGATGAACCCGGGGGTGTTCACCGGGATGACCGGGATGGAGACCTCGGTGGCGGCCCGCGCGCAGACCGCCTCCACGTCGTCTCCGGTCATGGATGTGACGCAGGTGGCGTAGACGAAGATGGCCTTGGCCTCGGCGGCGTAGCGCGCCGCCAGGTCGAGGATGGCGGCGTGGAGCTTCCTCTCCCCGCCGAAGACCACGTCGTTCTCCAGCATCTCGGTGGTGAAGCCGCGCCGGAAGAGCTGCGCGCCCGACGAGCGGGCCCCCCGGTTGTCCCAGGAGTTGCCGGCGCAGGCGATGGGGCCGTGCACCAGGTGGATGACGTCGGTGACCGGCATCAGCACCACCCGGGCCCCGTCGTAGGCGCAGCTTCGCTCCGCCCCCTCGCCGGGCTCGGACTTCTTGCAGAACCTCGGCGCGCCCTTCTCCGCGGTGTCGCACTCCGGGGCGTCGTACCAGTCGGGCCTGGCCATCGGGGCTCACCGCATCATCTCGAAGTGGCGCTCCTCGCAGGTCTCGTCCTTGAGATCGAGGAACTTGTTGCAGATCTCGGTGAGCATGTTCACCGCGCCGGTGTAGCCGACGATGGGGGAGCGGTGCCGGTTCACCCGGTCGAAGACCGGGAAGCCGAAGCGGAAGAGCGGGATCCTGGCGTCGCGGGCGGCGAACTTGCCGTGCGTGTCCCCGAGCAGCCCATCGACCGGGTCGGTCATGAGGAGCGAGCGGAGGTGCCAGAGGTCCCGGTTCATCCAGATGTGCGCACCCTTGCCGTAGGGCGAGGCGTCGAGCAGCGCCTGGACGTCCTTCTCGATCTTCTTCGAGCCCTTGGAGCAGAGGACGTGGTGGGGCGTGGCGCCCATCTCGAGCAGGAACGCGACGTAGCCCAGGATGAGGTCGGCGTCCCCGTAGACCGCGAACTTCTTGCCGTGCATGTACTGCTGGGCGTCGGTCATGGCGTCCACGGCCCGGCCCCGCTCGGCCTTGAGCACGTCGGGAACGGGCCGGTCGAAGAGCTCGGAGAGCTTGAGGAGGAGCGCATCCGTCCTGGCGATCCCCATCGGCATGGGGAGCGACGCGTGGACCCCGGAGAAGTTCTCCTTGATCCAGGGGAAGGTCTTCAGGGTCGCGTAGGGGGCCAGGGTCAGCGTGGCCTTGCCGTTCACCGCGTCGGCGGCCTCGACGAGCGGGGTTCCGCCCGGGTAGAGCCGGTAATTGCCGTCGTTGGGAGAGTCGAAGGTCTCGGAGATGTCGGCCAGCATCGTGAACGGGATGCCGAAGGCGTCGAGGATCCGCTTGTACTCCCGGTAATTGGCGGTGTTGGCGTCGAAGCCGGGAATGACGTTCAGCTTGCCGGTGCAGCGCCCCTCGATCTTCTTCCCCTCGGTGAGGGTCTGGAGGATCGAGAGCAGCATGGCGTCGTAGCCGGTCACGTGCGAGCCGTTGAAGCTCGGGGTGTTGGCGTACGGCACGGGCAGCTCCTTGGGCACGAACCCCTTCTGCCGGGCGTTCTTGATGAAGGCCGAGAGGTCGTCGCCGATCACCTCGGGCATGCAGGAGGTGAAGACCGCCACCATCTTGGGGTGGTAGAGGGCGATGACGTTCTCCAGCCCCTCGTGCAGGTTGTTCTGCCCGCCGAAGACGGCGCCGTCCTCGGTCATGGCGTCGGAGACCGCCGGGGCCGGCTCCCGGAAGTGCCGGTTCAGGGTGGAGCGGTAGTACGACGCGCAGCCCTGGGAACCGTGGGTGAAGGGCATCGTGCCCTCGAAGCCGTGGGCGCAGAGCTCGGCCCCGAGCGGCTGGCAGCCGTGGGCCGGGTTGATGACCAGGGCCTGGCGGGCGAAGTTCTTCTCCCGGTACTCCGGGGTGTCGATCCAGGCGGAGACGCGGGCCTCGTCCTCCGGGGTGATGCCGGAGACGGGCTTGACGGTGAGTCCGAGTTCGTTGGCCATGGCATCCTTCCGATCAGAACGGCGACTTCACGAGCTTCCAGGTGGGGCTGTTGACCGCCATGTCGATGTCGCGGGCGAAGACCGAGAACCCCTGGTAGGCGTGGTAGGGCCCCGAGTAATCCCAGCTGTGCATCTGCCGGAAGGGCAGCCCCATCTTCTGGAACAGGTACTTTTCCTTGATTCCGCTGCCCACCAGGTCGGGCTTGAGCTCCTTCACGAAGTGCTCCAGCTCGTGCTCCGAGGCGTCGTCGTAGATGACGGTCGCCTCGGGCATCTCCGGCATGGTCCGCTCGTAGTCGTCGCCGTGCGCGAACTCGTACCCGGCGCCGACCACCACCATGCCCAGGTCCTCGTAGGCGCCCACGGTGTGGCGGGGACGCAGGCCGCCCACGTAGAGCATCACCTTCTTGCCCTCGAGCCGTGGCCGGTACTCGTCCACCACCTTCTGCATGATGGGGTCGTACTTCGCGATGACCTTCTCGACGTTCTCCCGGATCCGGTCGTCGAAGCGCTCGGCGATCATCCGCAGGGACTTCCTGATGTTGGTGGGGCCGAAGAAGTTGAACTCCACCCAGGGGATCCCGTACTTCTCCTCCATCACCCGGCACATGTAGTTCATGGACCGGTAGCAGTGGATGAGGTTCAGCTTCACCCGGTGGGTGGCGGCGATGCGCTCCATCTCGCCGTCGCCGGTCCAGGTGGCCTTCACGTTGAGGCCGATCTCGGCGAGCAGGTCCTTGGCCGACCAGACGTCGCCGCCGATGTTGTAGTCGCCGATGAGGGCGATGTCGTAGGGGGTCTCGGGCTCGACGAACTCGCGGGTCTCGATGATGTAGTCGCGGATGGTGTCGTTGGAGATGTGGTGGCCGAGCGACTGGGAGACGCCGCGGAATCCCTCGCAGTTGCAGGGGATGACCGGGATGTCGAGCTCCTTCGTCATCTTCTTGGCGACGGCGTTGATGTCGTCGCCGATGAGCCCCACCGGGCACTCGGAGAGGACCGAGATGCCCTTGGCCAGCGGGAAGAGCTCCTTGGCCTCCTTGAGCAGCACGGCGAGCTTCTTGTCGCCGCCGTAGACGATGTCCTTCTCCTGGAAGTCGGAGGTGAACTGCATGCCGAACTGGGACACGCCGTTCTTCCCGGTCATCAGATTTCGCCGGGTGCCCCACGAGTACCAGCCGCAGCCGACCGGCCCGTGGGACACGTGCACCATGTCGCGGATTGGGCCCCAGACCACGCCCTTGGCGCCCGCATAGGCGCAGCCACGGGCGCTCATCACGCCGGGGACGGTCTTGCGGTTCGACTTCACGCAGGACGCGGCGGCCTCCGGGTCGTTGGGGGCGAGGTGCGGGGCCCGCTTCTTCCGCCCCTTCTCCGGGTAGGCCTCCAGCGCCTCGTCGATCATCTTCTGCGTCGACTCCCGGGTGATGCCATCGACCTTCTTGGCCGCGTCCGACATGGTCCGCCTCCTCGTTCCCTGGTGTTCGCTAGGCCGCTGCCGACGCCGATGCCGCCACGCCGACCTTGGTCTCGTCGTCCGGCGCCATGATCCCGAACTCCATGAGCAGCTCCTCGAGCTCCTCCATCTCCAGCGGCTTGGGGATCACCAGGAGCTTGTTCTCCATGATCTTCCGGGCCAGCGTCCGGTACTCCTCGGCCTGCTTGTGCTCGGGCGCGTACTCGATGACCGTCATCCGGCGCAGCTCGGCCCTCTGGACCTCGTTGTCGCGGGGGACGAAGTGGATCATCTGCGTGCCCAGCCGCTTGGCGAGCGCCTCGATCAGGTCGGCCTCGCGGTCGGTGTTGCGCGAGTTGCAGATGAGGCCGGCCAGGCGGACGCGCCCCGAGGTGGCGTACTTGAGGATTCCCTTGGCGATGTTGTTGGCCGCGTACATGGCCATCATCTCGCCGGAGCAGACGATGTAGATCTCCTCGGCCTTGTTCTCGCGGATGGGCATGGCGAACCCGCCGCAGACCACGTCGCCGAGCACGTCGTAGAAGACGAAGTCGAGTTCGGGCGTGTAGGCCCCGTTCTCCTCGAGGAAGTTGATGGCCGTGATGACCCCGCGGCCGGCGCAGCCCACCCCCGGCTCGGGACCGCCGGACTCGACGCACTTCACGTCGCCGTAGCCGGTCTTCATCACGTCGGCGACCTCCAGGTCCTCGACGGTCCCGCGCTCCCGCACCAGGTCCATCACGGTGGCCTGGGCCTTGGCGTGGAGGATGAGGCGGGTCGAGTCGGCCTTGGGATCGCAGCCGACGATCATCACCTTCTTCCCCAGCGACGCGAGGCCCGCCACCGTGTTCTGCGTGGTGGTGGACTTCCCGATGCCGCCCTTTCCGTAGATCGCGATCTGCCTCATGTGCACTGCCTCCGGGTTGGATGTGCGTCTCCTCCCTCCTAGAGCAACGGGCGTGCCGGAGCGCGTCATGGCGGAATGCAGGGAAACGCGCTGGGCATCGGCTCGACGACACGGTCTCGACACCACGCCGCGTCCTCTTCCTGCCAGCCCGCTGTCAGGTTCCGGACAGGATGCGCAGGAACTACGCCCCACCGCGGCGCAGGCACAGGAGCCGGGTGCCGCTCCAGCCGCGCGCCTCGTAGAAGCGAAGCGCGTGCGTGTTTTCCCGGTCGGCGAGCAGCTGCAGCCGCGTGGCGCCGCGCCCCGCCCCCCACTCCTCCACGGCGCCGAGCAGGCGACGCCCGAGGCCGGCCCGGCGCGCCCCCTCGTCCACCACCATGTCCTCGACCCAGACCGAGGCGGCGCCCTCGGAGGTCGAGACCACCAGCTGGCCGGTGACCATCCCCACCACCCGTCCCGCAACCTCGGCGACCAGCACCACCCGGCGCAGCCGGTCCTCGAGCATGAGGGAGAGTCCGCGCCGCTGCCGAACCGGGTCGGGATGGAAGTCGGCCTCGACGGAGAAGAGCTGCCCGAGCAGCGCCACGAGCGCGTCCAGGTCGGCGGGGGCCGCGGCGCGGATCGACGCCCCGGCCTTCAGAACCGCTCCACCTGGATCCCGAACTTGGCGACCCGGTAGCGAAGCTGGCGCACGGTCATTCCGAGCAGCCGCGCGGCGCGCGCCTGCACGTGCCCCGCCCGCTCCAGCGCGTTCAGGATGCGCTCCTGTTCCGAGTCCCCGGAGTCGACGACCCGATCCGGGACGGCGAGGCTTTCGGCCCGCGGCTCCGGCGGCGCCTCGCAGGGGGGCGTCGTGGCGCGGAGCCAGTCGAGGTCGTCGGCCGAGACCGGACCCTGCCCGTGGGAGACGGTGAGCCGCTCCAGCACGTTGCGCAGCTGCCGCACGTTTCCCGGCCAGTCGTAGCGGCCCAGGGCCGCCATGGCCTCGCGGGAGAGGGACAGGCGACGGCCGTGCTCCCGCTCCAGGTCGGCGAGCAGGAAGTCCACCAGGACCGGCACGTCGTCGCGCCGCTGCCGGAGCGGCGGGAGGACGATCTCCACCACCTGCAGCCGGTGGTAGAGGTCGATGCGGAACGACCCGCTCCGCACCGCCTCCTCCAGGTCCCGGTTGGTGGCGGCCACGAGGCGCACGTCCACGGTGATGCTCCGCGTCCCGCCCACCCGCTCGAACTGCCGCTCCTGGATGGCGCGCAGGAGCTTCACCTGCGCCGGGAGGGGAAGCTCCCCCACCTCGTCGAGGAAGAGCGTCCCGCCGTCGGCCAGCTCGAAGCGGCCGGCGCGCGCGGCGGCCGCCCCGGTGAAGGCCCCGCGCTCGTGGCCGAAGAGCTCGCTCTCCAGCAGGGCCTCGGGCAGCGCCCCGCAGTTCACCGCCACGAAGGGGCGGCCGGCCCGCGGCCCCTCGTCGTGGATGGCGCGGGCCACCACCTCCTTGCCCGTGCCGCTCTCGCCGCGGAGCAGCACCGTGGCCCGGCTCTGCGCCACCCGATCCACCACGTCGAGGACGCGGCGCCACGCCGTGCTTCCCCCGATGGCTCCGGGGAAGCGGTCGCGGCCGGCCACGAGCACCGGGGAGTCGTTGCGCGCCCGGACCAGGGGATTCTCGGCGCGGTGCAGCCGCACCCGGGTGGCCAGCATCGAGGCGACGGTGGTGAGCACGCGCAGGTCGGCGTCGAAGGAGAAGGGGCCGGCCGCCCAGCGGCGCTCGGCGGTCAGCACACCCAGCGTGGATCGGACCTCGCGGAGCGGGACGGCGTAGAGGGCCCGCGGTTCGCGCGACCTGCCGCGCCAGCTCCCGGTCCGATCGAGGAAGGCCGGCTCGTCGGCGAGGTCGGGGATGGCCACCGGCAGGCCGGTGTGGAAGACCCGGCCGACGATCCCCTCCCCGGGGCGCAGCCGCCCCAGGATGCGCTCCTCGTCGGGCATCTCCGGCGCCGCCTCGATGAAGACCTCCCCGGTCACCGGGTCGAAGAGCGAGACGGTTCCGTTCTCCAGTTCCAGGTGCGATCGCAGGATCTGGAGCACCGTGGTGAAGGCCTTGGACAGGTCGGTCGCCAGCACGAGAAGCTGCCCGATGTCGTGAAGCGCCTCGACGGCGACGGCTGCGCGCCGGGGGTCCATGGAGCGAGAGGGAGCAACTTGGGTGCCAACCCGCGGAGCACCGGTCTTGCAAAGGAAGCCTGTCCTGGGCCGATCGGCGACGACCGACCGGCCCGGCTGCCCGCTTTCCCGGCGGGCCGACACGAAAGCCTGCCTGCCCGGCGGGCAGGGGTGGGCTTGAACCTCACGTCGTTCAACCGGTGCAACCTCCCGCCCTGGGCCATCGCGTCGCGCGACTTCGACGAGAACCCGCGCCCGCTCGAGGTGCAGGGCGTCCGGGCGGAGAACCGCTTCCTCTTCGACCTGCTCGAGCGGATCGACGACCCCGACGAGCGCGGCCGGCGCTTCGACGACTGGATGAACGTGCGCTTCCAGCTCCACCAGTGGGAGGCCCAGGAGACGGCCGGCGCGCGCCGCAGCCTCCGCAACGGCTACCCGCGCTTCCTGCGCGGCTGGGGAGTCGATTCCAGCTCGGTGGAGGGGGCCGTGCTGAAGGGCTGGGTGGAGAGCCGCATGGGCATCCCGCCCACCTTCCACCGCGAGCCGCTCGGTGACGCCGAGTCGCCCTCCCGGGAACGCTACGTGGCCGACCGGACCCGCGGCCACGCCAGGACGAGCGCCATCGACGCCCAGCTCGACCTGCTCTACACGTACACCCAGTACGAGCTCTCGCGCCGCCATCCCGGGGAGCGCTGGATCACCCTGTGGCGCGGGCAGAACCGGCTCGAGGACCACGACGTGGTGGAGGAGATCGGACGGCGCGAGTGGGTGCTGCGCATGAACAACCTCTGCTCCTTCACCGACGACCAGGAGCGGGCCTGGGAGTTCGGCGACGCCGTCCTGGAGGCCCGGCTGGCGAGGGGGCGCGTCTTCTTCGCCGGCCACTTCCTGCCCCGGTCGGTGCTGCGCGGCGAGCGCGAGCTCCTCGTGGTGGGCGGGGAGATCCGGGTGCGGCGGCTCCTGGCCTAGGGATCCGGCGGCTCCCCCTGGCCGAGCGGCGACAGGGCCACCAGCCGTTCGGCGAGCCACTCCGCCTCCTCCCGCACCTCGGGGTCGAGCCGCGTGAGCCACCGCCGCGGGATCTCGTCCGGGCCGTAGTAGGCCCCGGCGATGGCTCCGGCGATGGCTCCGTTGGTGTCGGCGTCGCCGCCCCGGTTCACCACGCCGACGAGCGTCTCCTCGAAGCCGCGCGAGGCATGCAGGTGGTGGAGCACGGTGGCGATGGTCTCCACCACGTAGCCCCCCGACAGCCCGCGGTATGGGGAGAAGGCGAACTCGGGAAGGGCCCGCACGAAGGCCTCGGAGGCCCGGCGGAGGCGCGGCAGGCCCAGCCCCAGGCAGGAGAGGTGGAGGAGCTCGCCCACGTGCACGCAGGCGGCGTCGGAGAGCGGGTGGTGGTGGGTGAGGCGCCCCTGCTCGACCGCTGCGCGGCGCATGGCCTCGTG
Organism: uncultured delta proteobacterium; assembly: GCA_963828255.1. Classification (GTDB taxonomy): domain Bacteria; phylum Myxococcota; class Myxococcia; order Myxococcales; family Anaeromyxobacteraceae; genus CAIOAK01. Next base: position 111,198 of record CAWHDZ010000034.1, read on the forward strand.
GTCGGCCAGGGTGGCGAGGGCCACCGGCAGCATCCGCATGGCGGCGCCGTTGCCCGCGTCGCCGGGGCTGGGCTCCCCCGTGAGCGTGCCCTCCACGACGAAGCGGCGCAGTCCCCGCCGCACGGTGTTGCCCACGTCGGCGGGGCCGGTGCGCAACCAGGCGGCCAGGTGGACCGCCGAGCGGCGCAGGTCCCAGCCGCCGCCGTTCGCGATGGCGCGCCCCATCCAGATCGACATCTGGGTGTCGTCGGTGACGGCTCCGGGTCGGAGGCGCAACCATCCGCCGCCGGTGATCTCCCGGTGAACCCCGTGAAGGGCGCGGATCTCGCCGGGGAGCATGAACTCGACCGTGGCGCCCAGCGCGTCGCCCAGGGCGAGCCCCAGGAAGGCCCCGCGGGCCCGTTCGCGGACGTCGTCCATGCCGGGGAGGAAGGTCATCCCCCTGGCCGTTGCGAATGTCGGGCCAGCGTCCGCGGAGCCCTCACCTGTCAGATCGGGTTGCTACCTTTCCCCTCGCATCGTCCCGCTCGAACAATCCGCTCGCAGCCAGGCGACGAAATGGAAGGGTTTCGCCATGGTCAACAAGGTCATCCTCATCGGGAACCTGGGCAAGGATCCCGAGGTCCGCTACACCGCAGGCGGCCAGGCCGTCGCCAACCTGCGCATCGCCACCTCCCGCTCCTGGACCGACAAGGCGTCGGGGCAGAAGAAGGAGGAGACCGAGTGGCATGACGTCGAGGTCTGGGGCAAGCAGGCCGAGCAGGTCGGCGAGTACCTGGCCAAGGGGCGCCAGGTCTACGTCGAGGGGCGGCTCAAGACCGACAAGTGGCAGGACAAGACCTCGGGGCAGGAGCGGTCGCGCGTGAAGATCGTCGCCGACTCGGTCCGGTTCCTCGGCGGTGGCGGCGCGGGCGCGGGCGGCGCGCGTGGAGCGGGCGGGGCGGGCGGCGGGCAGCGCGGCCCCGGTGCTCCGGACGAGGGCGGTGGTCCTCCGGCCGGCTTCGACGAGGGGCCGGGCGGCGGCGGCCCCGGCGCCGACGACATCCCGTTCTAGGCGTGCCGGTCATAGCGCCGCCCGGTTGGCCCGAGCCCGTCGCGAGGCACACGATGCCGTCGGCGAGCCGGGCACCCGACGACGGAGCAGCGGAGGCGTGCCAGTCAGGCACGTCGAGCAGCGGACGGAGGAGGCTGCCCGGCGCAGCAAGGCAGCGTGCGCCGCAGCAGGGATCTGGCCAACCGGTCGGCGCTCTCACTCCCCCGGCGGGGCGATGATGTCCAGCCGGGGGAAGTAGGTCCGGAAGCGGCTCGCGTCCCGGGTGAGGAGGCGGTGGCCGCACACGGCGGCGTGCGCGCCGATGTAGAAGTCGGGGAGCGGCGAGCGCGCTTGCCCTCCCCGTCTCCGGTAAGCCCGGAAGGCCTTTCCTGCGAGGAAGGCCGCGTCGTACGGGAGTTCCTCCCGCCTGAAGGTGCCCTCCGGCAGCAATTGATCGACATCCTCGATCCGATCGAACCCCACCGAGACCTCTGCGTAGACGATCGGGTTCACCACCAGCATCTCGACGGTGGACACGCGCTCGAGGGCTGCCCGCGACCAGGCGCCCCACACCGGATCGTCGGTCACGACGTCGATGAGGACGTTGCTGTCGACGATGGCCGTCACGGTTCACCGCGCGTGAGTGCCATGAGCTCGTCGGTGCTCATCCTGGGCTTCGGTCCGCTCCGCAGCAGCGCCACGATCCGGGCCCCTCGTCCCGGCGTGATCGGCTCGGGCGCCCGGCGGATGCGCACCGCGTCCCCGACCAGCTCGAACTCAACCTCCGTTCCCGGCAGGAGCCCCGCCTTCTCCCGGAATGCCTGCGGGATCGTCACCTGTCCCTTGCTGGTGATTCGCATGATCGGTCTCCTCTTACTCTTACCAGTAAGAGTACGACCAAGCGCCGGCCCGTGCAACGCCCTCACCTCCTCCACCTCCCCGCCTCGACGAAGCTGAAGTAGCCCCCGGCGGCCACGATGACGTGATCGCGGGCCACCACCCCGACGAGCTCCGCCGCCGCGCGCAACCGCTCGGTGAGGTCGGCGTCCTCGGCGGAGGGCGAGGGGTCTCCCGACGGGTGGTTGTGGACGAAGATCACGCCGTGGGCCCCGTCGCGGACGGCGGGCCGGAGCGCGTCGCGGGGCGAGACCGGGCACTGGGTGAGCGACCCCTCGGCCACCCGCTCGGCCCGGATGAGCCGCCCCCGGACGTCGAGCATCACCACGTGGAAGCACTCCCGGTCGGCGTGGGCGGCGGGGCGCATCAGCTCGGCCACGCGCCCGGGCTCGAGCACGCGCTCCCCCCGTCGCGGCGGGGCCCAGGCCCCGCGCCGCCCCAGCTCGAAGGCGGCCGCCAGCGCCGCGGCGCGCGCCGGCCCCACGCCGGGGTGGACGGCCAGCGCCTCGGGAGGGCACCAGGCCAGCTCGGGCACCGGCGACGACTCCACCATCCGGAGGGCCGCGGCCCGCGCCGAGAGGCGCCCGGACCCCGTGCCCAGCACCAGCGCCACCAGCTCCGCGTCGGAGAGCACCGACGGGCCCGAGGCGAGCATCCGCTCGCGGGGGCCGTCCACGATCCAGGTTCCGGAACGCATGCGGCGGCGAGACGGAGCAACCTCCGTACCCGCCGCCGATGGTCGATCGACTGGAGTCCGTGCCGGCCACGGGGGCGCGGCGCGGACTCCCGGTGCGTCCCGGCTACTTCTTGGGGAGGACGAGCTCGGCCTGGATGTCGAGCTTCACCTCGTCGCCGACGATGGCCGCAGGACCGTAGGACACCCCGAAGTCCTTGCGGTTCAGCTTGCCGGTGACGGAGACGCCCCGGCGGCTGTTGCCCTGGGGGTCGGTGATGGCGTTCGTGATCGCGCCCTCGAGGGTGACGGGCTTGGTGACGCCGCGCATGGTGAGGTCCCCGGTCACGGTGATGGCGCCGTCCTTGCCGGCCACGACCTTCGTGGACTTGAAGGCCAGGGTGGGGAACTTCGCCACGTCGAAGAAGTCAGCCGCCTTGAGGTGGTTGTCGCGCTTCTCGTCGCGCGTGTTGATGGAGCCGGCCTCGATGGTCACCTCGATGCTCGACTTCGAGAGGTCCGCCTCGTCGACCTGCGCCTTGCCGGAGAGCTTGCCGAACTCGCCCTTCACGTCGGAGATGACGAGGTGCTTCACGCTGAAGCCGGCGCGGGTGTGCGAGCCGTCGACGTTCCAGGTGGTGGCCTGGGCGGAGGCCAGGGCGGGGGCCAGGGCGAGCGCCAGGGCGGTGATGCGGGTCATCCGGTTCGTGAGGTTCATGTGCGGCTTCTCCTGTGTGGTTTGGACTTCCTGGGTGGGGCGAAGGTCTTGCCGAGGAGCGCGGCGTGCGCGCCGAGCGCGTCGCCCCGCAGGCTGTACCAGCCGTGCTGCCCCTCGCGGCGCACCGAGACCAGCCCGGCCCCGGCGAGGATCTTCAGGTGGTGCGAGACGGTGGCCTGCGAGACCGGGAAGAGGGTGACCAGGTCCTTGCAGCAGATCTCGCCCGCGGCGGCGATGCGGCGCAGCAGGTCGAGCCGGGTGGAATCTCCCAGGGCCTTGGCCACGCGCACCAGGCGCTCGCTCGCCGTGTCCATCGACATATCGATATGCGTCGATGTAATGCGGCGCGGCGCGCCGTCAAGCGGATCGACCGGCCGAGCCCGTCCAGGCCCTGATCAGGAGGCGAGGAACCGCTCCAGGGCCAGGTAGGCGGCCTCGATGGCGGCCACCTCCACCCACTCGCCCCGCTGGTGCGCCTGGGCCGTCACGCCAGGCCCGAAGTTCACCGCCGGGATCCCGGCCGCGGCCAGCCGGGCCACGTCGGTCCAGGCCTGCTTGGGCTCGACCGCGAGGCCGCCCCGCTCGCGCAGCCGGGCCACCAGCGGGTGGTCGGCGAAGGCCGGGCAGGACGGGGCCCGGTCGGTCACCACCACGGCCGCGCCGTGGCGCCGGCCCAGCTCCTCGACCTCCCGGACCGCGTCCTCCACGGAGCGGTCGGGGGCGAAGCGCAGGTTCACGTTCAGCGTGCAGGCGTCCGGGATCACGTTGCGGGCCCGCCCCCCCTCGACACGGGTGACCGACGTCACCTCGCGGAAGGGCAACCCCCCCGAGACGGCGTCGCGCGGCGCGCGGGCCTGGAGCTCGACGAGCAGCGCCCCGGCCCGGTGCACGGCGTTCTCGCCCTGCCAGGGGCGCGCCGAGTGGGCCGCACGCCCGGTGAAGGTGAGGGTGGCGTGGAGCGATCCAACGCAGCCCAGCGCCAGCCGCCCGTCGGTGGGCTCGAGGCAGACGGCCAGCGCCGCGCCGTGCAGCTCCGGCGATCGCTCCAGCAGGGGGCCGAGCTCGTTCTCGAGGTAGGGCCCCTCCTCGCGGGAGTAGAGCACCAGCGCCAGGTCGGCGATGCGGGCCTCCCGGGGCAGGCGCGCGGCCAGCTCCATCGCCACCGCCAGCCCGGACTTCATGTCCGACGCGCCGGGCGCGACGATGCGCCCGCCCTCGCGGCGCGGCGGGCCGCGGTCCTCGGGGTGCACCGGAACCGTGTCGAGGTGGCCGCACAGGGCCAGGAGCGGCCGGTCGGCGCCGGCCGGTCCGGGCGGATCTACCATCACGACGAGTGAATTCTCCACCCGGCGGACGTGGGGGAAGCGCCCCCGCGCCCAGCTCTCCAGGTCGTCACAGAGCACCCGCTCCTCGCCGATGGGCGAGGGCACGGCGCAGAGCGCCTCGGTGCGCGCGGAGAGCGCCTCGCCGAGCGGGACCGTCACGCCGAGACCTCGAACTCCCGCAGGGCGTCGTTGAGCGACACCTTCTTGTCGGTGGCCTCGCTGCGCCGCCCCACGATGAGGGCGCAGGGGATCTGGTAGGTGCCCGCCGGGTATCTCTTGGGGCGCGTCCCGGGGATGACCACCGAGCGGGCCGGGACCCGCTTCTTCAGCACCACCTCGGACGGGCCGGTGACGTCGATGATGGGCGTGGAGCCGGTGATGACCACGTTGGCGCCCAGCACCGACCCCTCCTCGACCAGCACCCCCTCGACCAGGATGCAGCGGCTGCCGATGAAGCAGTCGTCCTCGATGATGTTGGGGCGGGCTCCGGGCGGCTCGAGCACGCCGCCGATTCCCACGCCGCCGGCCAGGTGCACGTTCTCCCCCACCTGCGCGCAGGACCCCACCGTGGCCCAGGTGTCCACCATCGTGCCCCTGCCCACGCGGGCGCCGATGTTCACGAAGCCGGGCAGGACCACCGCCCCGGGCGCCACGTAGGCCCCGTAGCGGACGATGCCGCCGGGCACGATGCGGATGCCGGCCATTTCCAGATCTTTCTTGAGCGGGATCTTGTCACGGATCTGGAAGGGGCCGTAGTCCTGGGTCTCCATGGTGGTGACGGCGAAGTAGAGGTTCACGGCCTGCATGAGCCAGCCGTTCACGGCCCACTCGCCCCCGGCCTTCTCGGCCACCCGCAATTCTCCCCGGTCGAGCCCGGCCACCGCGGCCAGCACCGCCTCCCGGTGTGCCGGGTCGGAAAGCCTCGACCGGTCGGCCCAGGCCGCCTCCACGAGACGCCGCACCCCGTCCACCGCCGTCACCGGACCGTTCGCCATCGCTCGATCGCCTCCTCGATGTCCTGCATGGTCGGAACCAGGCTCACCCGGACGAACCCCTCGCCGGCCGCCCCGAAGGCCGTGCCCGGCGAGACCACGATGGCCTCGTCGAGGAGGCGCGACGCGTAGGTGGCCGAGGTGTGGCCGGCCGGGACCTCCACCCAGAGGTAGAGGGTGGCTCCCGCGCCCTGCACGCGCAGTCCGTGCTCCCGGAAGAAGGCCAGGAGCCGGTCGCGCTTGCCGCGGAACACCTCGCGCCGCCCGGCCACGTGGGCATCGTCGTTCCAGGCCGCCACCGCCGCGGCCGTGACGAAGTCGGGCGAGGCCACCCCGGGGTGGGAGCGCATCCGCTTCACCTGGGCCACCAGGTCGGCGTCGCCGGCCACGAAGCCGCTGCGGTAGCCGGTCATGCCGCTGCGCTTCGAGCAGGAGTGGATCGAGAGCACGTTCTCCACCTGGATCTGCAGCATGGAGAGGGGCGGCTCGTCGAACCAGACGTCGGCGTAGCACTCGTCGGAGGCCACCACGAAGCCGTGGGCCAGCGCGGCCTTCCCGACGCGCTCCAGGTAGTCGCGCGGGGCCACCGCTCCGGTGGGGTTGTGGGGGTAGCTCACCCAGAGGATCAGGGTCTCGTCGAGCAGCGCCGGGGGGAGGTCGGAGGGCTCCAGCAGGAACCCGTTCCCGGCCCGCAGCGGGACCTTCACCGGCTCGAGGCCAGCCAGGCGCGCCCCGGCCTCGTAGGTGGGGTAGCCCGGGTCGGGCAGGATCACCTTCCTCCGCGCCCCCCCCCGGAAGGCGAGAGGCAGGTGGAAGATCGACTCCTTGGCCCCGGTGGCCGGGACCACCTGCCGGTCGGGGTCGACGGCCACCCCGAAGCGGCGCGCCAGGTAGCCGGCGACGGCGGCACGGAGGGCCGGGGTCCCGAGCGGGCTCGGGTACTGGGAGACCTCCGGAACGGCGCTCCGCAGCGCTTCCCGGAGGAACGGGGGGGTCGGCTCCTTCGGATCGCCCAGGCCGAAATCGTGGAGCTTCCGTCCGGCCCGGCGCAGGGCGGCCTTCTTCTCGTCGAGATCCACCATGAGGTTCCGGGGGATGGCGTCGAGCGCGGGATTTCGGGGCGGGTTTCTCAACGGTTCGAAAACTCCTCCATCGGCTCCGGGGCGTGCATTATAAGCGCACCATGCTCCACTATGACGTGGCCATCGTCGGCAGCGGGCCCGCCGGCGAGCGTGGCGCGACCAGAGCCGCCTACCTGGGCAAGAAGGTGGCCGTCATCGAGAAGGAGGCCGTGCCCGGCGGGGCGTGCGCCAACACCGGCACCATCCCCTCCAAGGCGCTCCGCGAGACGGCGCTGGCGCTGCTCCAGTCCAAGCGGCGCGACGTGCACGGCTTCATCCTCAAGGTGGCCGAGACCATGACGGTGGCCGCCCTGATGGGGCGCCGCGGCCTCGTGACCGCGCGTGAACACACCCGGATCCGAGGCCGGTTCTCCCAGTACGGGATCGAGACCTTCCGCGGCACGGCCGCCTTCGTGGATCCGCACACCCTGCGCGTCTCGGTCCCCGACGGCACCTCCCAGGAGATCCGGGCCGACATCATCCTCCTCGCCACCGGAACCCGCCCCTTCCACCCGCCCCACATCCCCATCGACCACAGCCGGGTCTACGACTCCGACTCGATCCTCATGCTCGACCGCATCCCCCGCTCGCTGGCCGTGCTGGGCGGCGGCGTGGCCGGCTCGGAGTACACCTCGGCCTTCGCGGCGCTGGGCGTGCACGTCACCATGGCCGACTCGCGCGACCGGGTCATGCCCTTCCTCGACGCCGAGCTCTCCCAGGAGCTGGAGCGGCTCTGGACCGAGTTCGGCGTGGAGATCAAGCACCGCACCCGCGTCACCAAGGTCGAGCCGGGCGAGCACGACGTGCTCGTCACCCTCTCCGACGGCTCGCGCCTCGTGGCCGAGAAGGTGCTGGTCGCCGCCGGCCGCATCGGCAACACCGAGTCGCTCGACCTCCCCAACGCCGGCATCCAGGCCGACGAGCGCGGTTATCTCAAGGTGAACCAGCACTTCCAGACCTCGGTCCCGCACATCTACGCCGCCGGCGACATGGTCGGCTTCCCCGGCCTCGCCTCCACCTCCATGGAGCAGGGGCGCGTGGCCATGACCTACGCCTGCGAGGGCACCGACTTCCGCACCCAGCTCTCCGGCGAGGTGCTGCCCACCGGCATCTACACCATCCCCGAGCTCTCCTCGGTGGGCGAGACCGAGGAGTCGCTCACGGCCAAGGGCATCCCCTACGTGGCCGGCAAGGGGACCTTCGTCGAGAACGCCCGCGCCAACCTCATCGGCGAGGCGGTGGGATGGGTGAAGCTCCTGGTGTCGCCGGCGGACCTCAAGATCCTCGGCATCCACGTCATCGGCCCGAACGCCGCCGAGCTCGTGCACATGGGGGCGGCGGTGATGGCGCTGGGCGGGACCTACCGCTACTTCATCGAGGCGGTCTTCAACTACCCGACCCTCGGCGACACCTTCAAGGTCGCCGCCTACGACGCGCGCAAGAAGCTGGGCGCGCTCACCGACGGTTCGAAGCCGCTCGACTGAGCCCTACTTCTCCGGGACCAGGCGCTTGGCCTGGGCGGCGCACATCCGCTGCACCTCGGGGAGCGCGGCGGTGTTGGTGTCGAGGCACTCGGCCTCGGCAGCCCAGCGCGCGTGGGTGCGCTCGTCGTTGGCCTGGCTGGCCGCGAAGTCTGCGATGGTCAGGAACCCCAGCACGATGCCCGTCGAGATCAGGAAGAGTCTCATGTTCGCCTCCGTGGAGATCGAGACCCCGTCCCCGGCGATGTGACAGGGCGGGGGACTCCCCGGATGGGTCGCCTACCCGAACCGCGAGCTGGCCTGCGACAACGCCTCGTGGATCTTCTCGAGCGCCCGGCGGGCCTCGAGAAGCTCGTCGCGCTCGCCGCGGACCGCTGCCAGCTCCCTGGCCAGCGCGTCCCGCTCCCGGACCGTCTCGGAGAGACCGGCCCGCAGCCGGGCGCCGTCGGCGGTGCGCTCGTCCAGCTCGGCGGTGAGCCGCCCGGACTCGGCGCGGGCGCTGGCCAGCGCAGCCTCCAGCTCCTCGCCGCGGCGGGAGAGTTCGTCGGCCAGCTTCTGCCGCTCCTCGTCGAGCGCGGCCAGTGCCTGGGCGCGGCGCACCGACTGATCGCGCTCCTCCTCCAGGCCCGACATCTCGGCGAGCATCTCGCCCATCATGCCGCGCCGCTCCTCCAGCTCCTTCTCCAGCGCTCCCAGCCGGGAGCGCGTGGACTCGGCGTCGCCGGCGGCGCGGGCCAGCTCGGTGCGGGCCTGGTGCAGGTCGGCGCGCAGCGCCCCCTCCAGCTCGCGGGAGCGGGCCAGCTGCCGGTCGAGATCGCCCACCAGCGAGAGGGCGCTCTCGGCGGCGCGGGCCGGCTCGCGCGGCGCCACCGCCGGCGCACCACGCCGGGCCGCCTCGGCCACCTTGCGCTTGATCTTCTCGAGCCGCTCCTTGCGCTCGGCGAGATCGCCCTGCGGTGCGGCGACCGGCGCCGCGACCGGCGCCCCGACCGGGGCCGTCACCGCGGCGGCGCGGGCCGCTGCCTTCGCCGACCGTGAAACCGGCTCGGGAAGGGGCGTGACCACGGCTGCGGCCACCTCCTCGGCGACCGGCTCCGCCCAGGCCTGGGCCACCGGCTCCGGCGCCGCCACCTCCGCCTCGACGGGCTGCTCGGGCTCCAGGGTGGCCACGCCGGCGGGGCGCAGCCGGGGCTTCAGCTTCGGGACGTTGGCGTCGAAGGCCTTCCTCATCTCACGCTCCTCGCGGCGTCGGGGCGGGCGGCGAGCCCGTCCTTGATCCGCCCCAGCACCTCGAGCTGCATGGCCTCGATGTCCATGGCCCCCTTGGAGTCGGGGTCGTAGCCGAACACCGGGCATCCCTCGCTGGAAGCCTGGGCGAACTTGGTGCACTGACGCACCACGCTGTGCAGCAGGTAATCGGAGTAGTGCTCGCGCAGCGCGTCCACGGCCTCCCGGGCGATGCGGAAGGTCTGGTTGAAGGCGTTCACGCAGATGAAGATGTTCTCGAGCTGGTGGGAGAGATCCTCCTCGAGCCCCTGGATGGTCTCGAAGAGCAGCCGCAGCCCGTCGTAGGAGAGGAAGTCGGCCAGCACCGGGGTGATGAGGTCGCTCGCCGCCATGAGGGCGTTCAGGTTGAGGAGCCCGAACGAGGGCGGCGCGTCCATGACCACGAAGTCGAAGTGCTTCTCGGCGTCGCGCAGCGCGTTCTTGAGCTTGAACTCGCGGCCGGCCATGGGCATGAGCGCCAGGTCCACCGTGCTCATGGCCAGGTTGGACGGCACCAGCCAGAGCCCGGGCATCTTGGTCTCGATGGTGACCTCGGCGAGCGGGGTCTTGCGCACCAGCACGTCGTAGAGGGTCTTGGTGAAGCTCGAGCCCTCCTCGCCCAGGCAGCGGGTGGCGTGCCCCTGGCTGTCGAGGTCGAGGACCAGGACCTTGTAGCCCTTCTCGGCCAGCCGGTAGGCGTACGAGGTGGAGAGGGAGGTCTTGCCCGTGCCCCCCTTGAAGTTGAGGAAGAGCTGCTTGCGGTGCGGGTAGGGCTCGGGCGGCCTGCGCACCGCCTTGCGCAGGACGGCCAGGTCGCGCGGGCCGAAGCCGTCGCGGTGCCCCACGATCTCCACCACCTGCTTGGGCGTGAGCCCGAACAGCTCGGCGAGGCGCCTCGACGTGTATTTCACGTTGTCCATGCGTCGTGGCTCCTAGGCCGGGAAGTACCGCACGCCGCGCTTCACGGCCGCGCCGCGGGCGACGAGCGCGGCGAGCACCCGGTCACCGCCGTCCGGGACGATCCGGGCGATCTCGTCGGGCGTGCGCCCGCGCAGCGCCGAGCGGATCTCGAGGAGGACGGCCGCCTCGGCCGGGGAGAGATCGCCCGAGGGGAGCTCGACGACCGCGACCGCGGTGCGCGCCAGCCGGGCGGTCGCGGAGGGGGGAGCGGCCAGCGGCGCCGCCGGGCGCGGGACCGCGGCGCGGGCTGCGAGGGGGCGCGGTGCGGCAGCCGGGTCGGCCACCACCGCGTCGTGCAGCGCGGTGGCGCCCACGGCGGAGAGCTTCTCGGCGATGCGGCGCGCGGCGCGCCTGCGGTCCTCGGCAGGGGCGGCGGCCGCCACCGTCTCGCCGCACCAGCGGGCCACCGCCGTGGAGGCGACGCGGCGCACCGACTCCTCGCCGTGGTCGAGCGCCCGGGCCAGCGCGCCCTGCGCGGTGGCGGTGGGACGGCCGGAGAGGGCCAGCGCCGCGGTCCGCGCCACGCCGGCGTCCCGGTCGGCCAGCGTGGCCCGGAGCGCCTCCTCGACGCCCGGTCCGCGGGCGAACCCCAGGAGCAGGACGGCGCGGCGGCGCACCAGCGGGCTGGGATCGCCCAGGGCCGCGAGCAGGCGCGGCTCGGCGGCATCGCCGGAGAGTGCGGCCACCGCGTCGAGCGCCGCGCCCCGCACGGAGGGGCGCGCGTCGGAGAGCTCGCGCGCGGCAACCTCGGCCACGGCTGGCTCGCCGAGGGACGCCAGCGCCGACAGCAGCGCGACCTTGACCTCCTCGTCCCGCTCGCGCCCCACCGCGGCGGCGACGAGCGGCGCGGCGGCCCGGGAGCCCATGGCCCGCAGGGCGTCGGCGGCCCTTCGCCGGGAGTGACGGTCGGAGGAGGCCAGGTCCTCCATGGAGGACTCGTAGAGCGAGCGCTCGGCCCGGCTCTCCATGCCCTGCTCCATGCGGACGGCCTCGGCCCGGGTCATGCCGAGCCGGCCGGCGGCCTCGAAGCCGCGGGCGATCTCGCCGACCGCGGCGTGGGGAGGGATGGTGGGGAGCGCGCCCTCGTCGAGGCGCATGCCGGCCGCCTCGGCGGCGAGCTTCCAGGGGCGCAGCCGGTCGATCTCGGCGCGCAGCTCGGCGATGAAGCCGGCCAGGTCGGCCTCCTCGCCGGCGGGCAATCCCTCGCCGGGGGCGCCGGCGATGCGGGCCTGGTCGATGAGGCCGGTGAGGAAGCGCTCGCGTTCGCCCTCGAGCAGCCGGACGCGCTCGGAGAGCTCGGACTCGCGGTGACGGGCGCCGTCGAGCTCGCTGCGGGTGCGCGCCAGCTCGGCGGCGGCGGCGGTCTCGCGGGCCCGTGCGTTGGCGGCGGATTCCTTCTCGCGCGACGCCACGTCGCGCGCCGCCGACAGCTCGCTCTCCAGCTGCGAGAGCCGGCACTCGAAGTAGACGATCTTCTCGAGCGCTCCTCGGAGCAGCCCTTCCGGATTTCCGCTCAACCCCGCCTCCACCAACCCATCGGAACCCATAGGGATCCCGAGACCTTGCACGGGGTGAGTGTAGGGAAGCGATATCGAAAAGGCAAACCCCAACGGCGGGGGGGATCCAGACGGGTACGGTCGGCTCCGGCCCGCGGCGCTACTTCACCATCTCGAGCCCGTGCCCCGAGGGTCCGCGCTCGGTGCGGTAGAGGAGCCAGGAGAAGCCCAGCCCGACGAAGCCCAGCGTGGTGAAGATCCACATCCCGGGGCGGTAGCCAGCCGGGTTCGCGGCGCTGGCCTGGGCGGCGTCGTTGGTGAAGCCCACCAGCCAGTTCATGCCGGCCAGCCCCACCTGCTGGACCAGCGTCATGAGGGCATAGGCCGTGCCCAGCCGCTTCTCCGGGACCAGGTAGGCCACCGACGGCCACATCACCGCCGGGATGAGCGAGAAGGCCACGCCCATGAAGGCGATGATCACCCAGAGTGGAATCTGGCTGTAGACCATCAGGAGGTAGACCGGGATGAGGGTGGCCGATCCGATGGCCATGAGCAGCGCCCGGTGGCCGATGCGGTCGGCCAGCAGCCCGAAGAGCGGGGTGGCGAACATGGCCGCCAGGGGGAGCACGCTGTTGAGCGCCCCGGCCGCCTCCCGGCTCACCCCGCGCGCGTCCATGAAGAACTTGATGGCGAAGGAGCGGAACGGGAAGATCGCCGAGTAGAAGGCCAGGCAGAGCCCCACCACGTACCAGTAGGACTTCCCGAAGTCGAAGAGGTCGCGGAAGACCAGCTTGTCGGTGCCGCCGGCCGCGCCCAGCTGGTAACTGCGGGCCACGCGACGCTCCAGCATCCAGTAGAGGACCCCGGCCACGAGGCAGGTCGCGCCCAGCACGGCGCCCACCTGGAGCGGCGGCTGCCAGCCGGTGTAGAAGCGCTGCGCCCAGGTGGGGGAGTTGTCGGCCGCCACCGAGCCCAGCCGGGCGATGGTGAGGTTGAGCCCGAAGGCGAAGCTGAGCTCCTTGCCCTTGAACCACTTGGCGATGGCGGTGGTGACCGCCACGATGAGCGGCTCGGCGCCGACGCCGAGGAGGAAGCGCCCGGCCGCCATGACGCGGAAGTCGGAGGAGACCGCGGTGAGGACGCCGGCCACCGTGCACACCGCGCCGAAGACCAGGATCGAGCGGGCCGTGCCGAAGCGGTCGATGACCACCCCGCCGCCGAGCAGCACCAGCACGGCGGCCCAGCTGTAGGTGGAGTAGAGGAGCCCGATCTTCTCGTCGTCGAAGCCGAGCTGGCTCGTGAGCAGATCCGCGACCGGGGCGATGGTGTCGTAGACGTAGTAGTTGCCGAACATCGCCACGCTGAGCAGCACCAGCGCCGCCCACCGGTCGAACGGGGGCGGACGCGGGCGCTCCGCGGCGGGCGCGGCGACGGCGGCGTCGGACACTCGGCTCCCTCGCGCCGGCCCTCAGGCCCGGTCGAGGTTCTCCTTGCCGTTGACCGGGTTCCAGGGGAGCAGCTCCCACTGGGCCACCCCGCCCTTCACGTACGGGTCGCCGTCGCGCAGCGCGAAGAGGTCGGCGGCCGGGGTGCCGTCGGGGAGGCGCAGCAGCACGGCCCCGCCGAAGCGCGGCTCGAGCGGCCCGGAGGCCACGATGACCCCCTTCGCCAGGAGGCCCGCGGCGTAGGCGCGGTGGGCGTCCTGGTGCCTGGCGATCTCCTCGATGGGCTTCAGGTAGCGGATGATGGCGAGGACGTACACGGCGGACCTCCGGGGTGGCACTCCTACCACGGCGCCCGGGGGCCCGTCACGCCGGGGGGCGCCGCTCGCGCAGGACGCGCACCCGGTCGATGCGGCGCCCGTCTGTGTCACTGATGGTGAATCCCCAGCCGTGCCAGTGCAGCCGGTCGCCGCGGGCCGGGATGGCGCCGGCCAGGGCCACCAGGAAGCCGGCCACGGTCTCGTAGGGCCCCTGGGCCGGGATGCCGGCCCCGGTGGCCTCGTTGAACTCGGAGACCGGGGCATCGCCGCGGACCAGGAAGCTCCCGTCGGGCATGGCCTCGACCGCCCCCCCCTCCTCGGCGTCCCACTCGTCCCGGATCTCGCCGACGATCTCCTCGAGCACGTCCTCCAGCGTCACCGCGCCCATCACCCCTCCGTACTCGTCCACCACCACCATCATGTGCTGGTGCTTGCGCTGCATGGAGCGCAGCAGCACCTGCACCGGGGTGGACCAGGGCACGAAGGTGGGGGGGCGCAGGAGGTCGCGGAGCACGATCAGCTCCGGGTGGGCGAGGAGCGGGACCAGGTCGCGGGCGTGGAGGATGCCCACCACCTTGTCGAGGCTCCCCGCGAAGATGGGGACCCGGGAGTGCCCCTCCTCGGCGAGCCGCACGATGATCTCGGGCACCGGCGTGTCCACGTCGAGGGCCATGACCTTGTTGCGCGGGACCATGATGTCCCGGGCCACCTTCTCGCGGAACTCCAGCACCCGGTGGATGAGCTCGCTGGTGTGATCGGCCGGATCGGTCGAGCGGGCGTGGGCCGCGAGCGCCCGCTCCACCTCCTCGATGGGGGGCAGCGGAAGGGTGAACCGCCCCGGACCACCCGCCAGCGGCGTCACCGCCAGTCCCACCAGGCGCGCCACCGGCGCGAGCACCAGGGTGAGGGCGCGGACCGGCGGCGCCAGGACGAGCGCCACCCGCTCCGGGCGCGTCGCCCCCGCGCGGCGCCCCGCCGAGGCCAGACCCACGGTGAGAACGGCCCCCAGGAGCACCGCTCCGCCCATGGAGAGGGCGTTCGCGCCGGCCGGGAGCTGCGCCGCGGCCGCCGCGAACAGGGCGCCGGCCGAGAGGGAGGCGACCGCCACGAACAGGCGCATCCCGGCGGCTGCGCTCTCCGGCCGGGCGACGAGCTGCCCCAGGGAGCGGGCCCGCAACCCGGCGTCCGGCGCGGCGGCGAGCGCCTGGGCCCGGGGCACCCCCAGCGCGGTGAGCGCCGCCTCGAAGGCCGCGCCGAGGGCCCGCAGCGTCACGAGCAGGACGGCGGCGGCCGCGAGCTCCAGGGCCAGGCCGAGGGGGTCCTCCATCCCGGATGGCATAACATGGGTGGCCTCCATGCACGTCGACCTGCTCGGACCGGCTGGGCGCATCGAGGGGCTCCTCGAATCCCCGGATTCGCCCCGCTTCGCGGCGCTGGTGCTCCACCCGCACCCCCTCTTCGGCGGAACCATGCACAACCACGCCACCTACCAGATCGCGAAGGGCGCCCGGCTGGCCGGCGGCGCCTCGCTGCGCATCCAGTTCCGCGGGGTCGGGCTCTCCGAGGGAATTCACGGCGGGGGCCCCGGCGAGCTGGCCGACGCGCGGGCCGCGCTGCTCTGGCTCTCCGGCCGCCACCCCGGCCTGCCGCTCCTGGTGGGCGGGATGTCGTTCGGGTCCTGGATCGCGCTGGAGCTCTCCTGCGAAGAGCCGGAGGTGGAGGGGGTGCTGGCCGCCGGGCTGGCCTCGCGGATCCTCACCCTCGGATCCCTGCCCGATTGCCCGAAGCGGGTCGCCGCGATCCAGGCCACCTCCGACGAGTTCGGACCGGTGGAGGAGGTGGAGCGGCTCATGGCCGGCCCCCCCGATCGCCGGCGGCTCGTGCTGCTGGGCGGCGCCACCCACCTCTTCCTCGAGGACCTGGCCGGGCTGCAGCGCGAGGCCCGGGCTGCATGGGAGTGGCTGGCGGCGTGAGCCCGGGTCCCGGCCCCCGGCTCCTCGTCACCTGCCGGCGATCTGGATCCCCGAGAAGAGCAGCGACGGGGTGCGCATCGCCGAGTAGCGGTACGGATCGTTCCCGACGCCCGCCAGCCGGGTCCACAGGTCGCGGTGGTTCCCAGAGGCGTTCATCTCCCCCACCGGCCCGGCCAGCCGGCCGGCGCGCACCCGGAAGCCCTGCACGCCCAGCGAGAAGTCACCCGTGGTGGAATTGGAGTTGCCCCCCAGGAAGCCGGTGACGAGCAGGCCGTCGCCCATCCGGGAGAGCAGCGCGTCGCGGCCGTCCGGCCCGAGCCGCCAGGCCAGGTTGGAGACCCGCGAGGTGGTGGGGGGCATGCCGAGCTTCCGGCCGTAGTAGGTGTCCACGTAGTAGGCCCGCAGCACGCCCTTCTCGACCACCGGGAACTTCCGGGCGGCGATGCCCTCCCCGTCCCAGAGGCGCGACCCCAGGCCGCGCACCACGAAGGGGTCGTCCCCGACGTCGAGCCACTCGCTGCCGATGGCGTGGCCGAGCTTGCCCTCCAGGAAGGAGCGCTTCTGCTGGAGCGACGACCCGGAGAGGGGTCCGAAGAGCGCGCCCACAAGCCTTCCGGCGGCCCGGGCGTCCACCAGAACCGGCGTCACCGCCGACTCGCCCTTCTCCGAGCCGACGCGGGAGAGGGCGCGTTCCGCCGCGCCGCGGCCGATGTCGGCGGGGTCGGGCAGGTCCGAGAGGAAGCGGGCGGTGGCGGCGTCCCAGTCCTCCGGGCGGCGGCCGTCGGGGTCGGCCACGCTCACCTGCGCGGACATCCCGTGGTCGGTGCCGCGCCGCGCACCCTCGAAGCCGTTGGAGGTGACGAAGACCCGCTCGGCGAAGGTGTCGCCCACGCCGGCCGTGACCGAGAGGATGCGCCCTGCCCCCGGAACCGAGCGGGCCGCCTCCTCCATGGCCTCCGCCGCCCTGCGCCGGGCCTGGGGGTCGAGCCGGTCGTAGGCCGGGTCGGCGAGCTCCAGGTCCACGTCTGCCCGCCCGGCGTAGAGAGCCGGGTCGGGGAGCAGCCGGAACGGGTCGGGGGCCAGCGTCCGGGTGAGCGCCACGCCGTCCACCACCAGCCGCTCGATGGCCTCCGGGCGCAGGTCGCTCGTGGAGACCGAGGCGTAGCGCCCGTCCACGTAGAGGTCGATGCCCAGTCCGCGGGTGGTGGCCTCGCTGGCCGTCTCCACCCGGCCGTCGCGCCAGGAGAGCTCCACCTGCCGGGCCCGGCTGGCCGAGGCGGCGGCGTCCCGGGCCCCGTGGCGGAGCGCCAGCATCACCGCGGCCCGGGCGGCCTCCTTCAGCTCTTCACTCACGGAGCACCCCGCCCGCCCACCGTCATGGAGGAGACCCGCACCGTGGGCAAGCCCTGCGAGACCGGCACGCTCTGCCCGTCCTTGCCGCAGGTCCAGCCCCCCTCGTCCACGGAGAGGTCGCCGGCCACCATGTCCACCATCGTGAGCGCCTTGGGCCCGTTGCCGATGAGGTTCACGTCCTTGATGGGCCGGGTGAGCTTGCCGTCCTCGATGAGCCAGCCGTTCTTCACGAAGAAGGTGAAGTCGCCGGCGCCGATCTGCACCTGCCCGTTGGAGAAGGTCTGGCAGTAGATCCCCTTCTTCACCGAGCGGATGATCTCCTCCCGGTCGTGCGGGCCGGGGAGCATGTAGGTGGAGCGCATGCGCGGCAGCGGCGGGTGGCGGTAGCTCTCGCGCCTCCCGTTGCCGGTGGGGGCCACCTTGTAGTGGCGGGCCGAGATGGCGTCGTGCAGGTAGGAGGCGAGCACGCCGTTCTCCACCAGCACGGTGCGGCCGGCCGGGTTGCCCTCGTCGTCCACGTGGATGGAGCCGCGCGCGGCCAGGCCGGTGCCGTCGTCCACGATGGAGACGAACGGGGCGGCCACGACCTTGCCCAGCTTGTCGGCGTAGATGGAGGTGCCCTTGCGGTTGAAGTCGGCCTCCATGCCGTGGCCGATGGCCTCGTGGAGCAGGATCCCCGAGGATCCGGCGGCGAGCACCACCGGCATCTCGCCGGCGGGGGGCTGTCCGGCCTCGAAGAGGATGGAGGTGCGGGCCCATGCCTCGGTGCAGAGCCGCTCGATGCGCTCCGTCGAGTAGAAGTCACCCCCGGCGCGGCCGGCCACGTTGTAGCCGTTCTGCTCCCGCCGGCCGTCGCGCTCGGCCAGCACCGAGGCCGAGAGCAGCGCCATGGGCTGCATGTCCTCGACCACCCGCCCGCTCGAGTCGGCGATGAGCACGGCGCTCTGCTCGTCGTGGAGGTGGACGTTCACCTTGCGTACGGACGGGTCGGCGGCGAGGAGCCGCGCGTTCACCGCCTCGAGGACCGGAAGCCGCGCCGCGGCGCCCTCCCCCTCCCCCGGCGCCAGCGACGGGTAGCGCCCGCCCGGGCGGGACAGGAGGTGCATCCGGGCCGGAGCATCGCGCGAAGCGCCGTCGGCGATGGCCGCCGCGGTGCGCGCCGCCGCCAGGATGGCCGGGAGCGAGAGGTCCTCGGTGTAGCCGTACCCGGTCTGGTCTCCCTTCACCACCCGGACGCCCACGCCCAGCTCGACCGAGGCGTGGCCGCGGTTCACCGCCCCGTCCTCGAGCGCCAGGTCGGTCTCGACGCGGTGCTGGAAGAAGAGGTCGGCGAAGTCGCCCCCACGCGACAGCGCAGCCGCGAGCGCCTCCCGGAGCGTCCGCTCCGTCACCCCGAACCGATCGAACCAGCCGATGCCGGCGCGCGCGGCGCCTGCTTCCGTCGCCATCCCTGCTCCTGTCTTGCCCTGGAAACGCCTTGAACCGGCGGGAATTCGAAATATATGCAGGCGGTTCCCGCTCGACCTGACTTTCCGCAAGGAGGATCCATGCACTTCCCGTCCCGCCGGGTGGCCGTCGCCGCCCTGCTCCTGGCCGTGGTCGCTCCCTTCACCCGCGCCCTGGCCGCCGACCCGGCCGCCGACCCGGCCCCCGCCCCGCTCATCTCCCGCGACATCCTCTTCGGGAACCCGGAGCGGGTGAACCCGCAGCTCTCCCCCGACGGCAAGAAGCTCGCCTGGCTGGCCCCGGACGAGAAGAACGTCCTCCAGGTCTGGGTGAAGACGGTCGGGCAGGAGGACGGCAAGAAGGTCACCGCCGACAAGAAGCGCGGGATCCGGCAGTACTTCTGGGCCGAGGACGACCGGACGCTGCTCTACCTGCAGGACGCGGACGGCGACGAGAACTACCACCTGTTCGGCGTGGACCTGGTCTCGGGAAACGTGCGCGACCTCACGCCGTTCCAGGGCGTCCAGGCCTCGCCGATCCGCGACAGCCAGAAGGTTCGCGACCGCATCCTCGTCCAGATGAACCTGCGCGACCGCAGGCTCATGGACGTGTACGACGTGAGCCTCGAGACCGGCGCCGTGAAGCTCCTGACCGAGAACCCGGGTGACGTCGGTGCATGGGTGGCCACCGACGACCTCGAGGTGAGGGTAGCCCAGGCCACCAGGCCGGACGGCAGCACCGAGATCCGCGTCCGCGAGAGCCCAGCCGCCCCCTGGAAGACGCTTCTCGTGGCACCGCTCGGCGAGGAGGTGAATGCACTCGACATCACCGCCGACGGCGCGGCCGTGCTGCTCAAGTCGTCCCTCAACGCCAACACCACCCGGGTCATCCGCAAGGAGATCGCCACCGGAACGGAGACGGTCATCGCCGAGAACCCCAACGTGGACGCCGACGAGGTGATCATCCACCCGGTGAAGCACGTGGTGCAGGCGGTGGACTTCCCGGCCGGACGCCAGGCCTGGACGGTCATCGACCCGCTCGTGAAGGCCGACTTCGAGGGCATCTGGAAGCTCCGCGACGGCGATTTCACCGTCGTGAACAGGGACCGCGACGACAAGACCTGGCTCGTGGCGTTCACCGAGGACCGCGGTCCGGTGCGCTACTACGCCTGGGACCGCGAGACCAAGAAGGGCACCTTCCTCTTCGTGGCCCGGCCCAAGCTGGAAGGTATGCCGCTCGCCCAGATGCGCGCCGTCTCCTTCCCGGCCCGCGACGGCCTCACCCTGAACGGCTACCTGACGCTCCCGGTGGGGGTGAAGTCCGCCAACCTCCCGCTCGTGCTCTTCGTCCACGGCGGCCCCTGGGCCCGCGACAGCTGGGGCTACGACCCGTACGCGCAGTGGCTCGCCAACCGCGGCTACGCCGTGTTGCAGGTGAACTATCGCGGCTCGACAGGCTACGGGAAGAAGTTCAGGAACGCGGCCATGAAGCAGTTCGCCGGCAAGATGCACGACGACCTGCTCGACGCGGTGGAGTGGACGGTGAAGCAGGGCTGGGTGGACGCGAAGAAGGTCGCCATCATGGGCGGCTCCTACGGCGGCTACGCCACGCTGGTGGGCATGACCTTCACACCCGACACCTTCGCCTGCGGGGTGGACCTCGTCGGGCCCTCGAACCTGGTCACCCTGGTGGAGAGCTTCCCTCCATACTGGGCCCCCTTCCTCGGCGACTCCTGGTTCCCGTTCGTCGGCAATCCGAAGATCCCCGCCGAGAAGGCCGACATGGAGGCCCGCTCCCCGATCTTCAAGGTGGCGAGCATCAAGAAGCCGCTCCTCATCGGACAGGGCGCCAACGACCCGCGTGTCACCCAGAAGGAGTCGGAGCAGATCGTGGCGGCCATGGAGGCGAAGGGCCTTCCGGTCACCTACGTGGTCTACCCCGACGAGGGACACGGCTTCGCCCGCCCCGAGAACCGGATCGACTTCAACGCCCGAGCCGAGGCCTTCCTGGGCGCCTGCCTGGGAGGTAGGGTCGAGCCGCTCCCCGAAGGTGGCAAGGTCCCCGGCTCCACGGCGGTGGTGAAGGTGGTCGAGCCGAAGGCGAAGTAAGTAGCGCCTCGGGTTTGCTCCTCGGAGCAGGGCGTGGCCATGATGCGGGGGTTCCGCGGAGGGAGCCCCCCATCATGCCCACCACCGACCAGAGCGGCGCGAAGACCCATTACCAGGACACCGGCAACGGGAAGGACGTCGTCCTCCTCCTGCACGCCTTTCCGCTCCACTCGGGGATGTGGTCGCGCCAGGTCGCGTCGCTCTCCCCGCGATTCCGCGTCATCGCCCCCGACTACCCCGGCCTCGGCAAGAGCACGCCGCGCCCGGAGCCGTCCACCATGGAGGCGCTCGCCGAGCAGGTGCTGGGCGTCCTCGACACCCTGCGGGTGGATCGGGCGGTGGTGGCCGGGCTCTCGATGGGCGGCTACCTGGCCTTCGAGATCTACCGGCGGCGGCCCGGGCTCTTCCGCGGTCTGGCCCTCTGCGACACCAAGGCAGGGGCCGACACGCCGGAGGGCGCGGCGGGGCGGGAGGCGTTCGCGAAGAACGCGCTCGAGAAGGGGCTTCACTGGGTGGCCGACGAGATGACGCCGAAGCTGCTCCGCCCGCAGCCCGACGCGGCGGCGGTGAAGGAGGTCCGGCACCTCATCGGGCAGGGCACGCCGGCGGGGGTCGCGGCGGCGCAGCGCGGGATGGCGAAGCGGGTGGACTCGACAGCGACGCTGGGTGCGATCACCTGTCCGACGCTCGTGGTGGTGGGGGCGGAGGACGGGCTCACGCCGCCGGCCGAGGCCGAGAAGATGGTGGCCGGGATGAAGGGGGCGCGGCTGGCGAAGATCGCCGGGGCCGGGCACCTGGCGAACATCGAGAACCCGGCGGAGTTCGATGCGGTACTGCTTGGTTTCGTGACGGGGTTGCCAAAGTAGCGGCGGGGTTCCTGCGGCCGCTGAAGCGGCCGCTGTGTTATTCGGCAATCACCTTCGTGAGTGCTGCCGCAGCCGCTGCCAGGACCCGCTCCACCTGCGCCCGCTGCGGCGCCCCGAAGTCGGGCTCCTCGTCCTGCAGGTTGTCGAGCTGCTCGGATACGTAGGCCGCCAGCGCCGGCTGCACGCTCTCCAGCGCCGGAGGCTCGGCCTCCAGCTCCCGCAGCTCCCGCCAGTCCACGTCGCCGAGCCGGTCGTCGAAGGCCCGGTCGAACATGGCCCAGGCCTCGAACACCAGGTCCTGCGCGGCCACCCCCCCCACCTCCGGGAGCTCCACCTCGTTGAGCCAGGCGTCGATGTCGGGCTGCACGTTCTGGAACTGGTCGCGCATGCGCGAGAGCTCCCGCTCCGGGAGCGCGGCCAGGTAGCGCCAGGCCTGCTCCACGAACTCGGGCGGGATCACGCGCCCGTCCACCGACCCGCGGTCCGGGGCGGGGGGCGGCGCCTCGGCCAGCACCGGCTCGTCGGCCTCGACGCCGAGGCCGGCCGCCACACGGTCCCAGAGGCCGAAGAGGTTCGCGTAGAGGCGGCGGGCCGCCTCGGGAGACTCGAAGCGCGGCTCCTCCGGGAAGAGCGACGGGATGACGTCGCCGCGCGGCTCGCCCGCGGCGGTGGCGGTGCGGAAGTGCTCGGCCACCTCGTCGGCGCCGTGCGGGGAACCCGCCCGGGCCAGCAGCGCCGTGAGAACCTCCGGCCCCTCGTACCCGCCGGTCCGCGGCTCGGGCCCGTCCTTCTTGCCCCGTCTGCTCGCCATCCTGCCTCCCGTGGAGCGGCAGTCTAGCGCGATCCGCCCCCGGGCGGCTCGGGGAGCTCCATCCCGAAGCGCTGCCGGAAATGGGCGAAGAAGAGCGCCATGCGGGCCACCTGCCCGGGCGGCATCCCCTTCGAGAGGGCGGCGAACATCTCCCGGTCGATGGCGAGGACCGCGCTCCGGGAGTCGAAGAGGCCCTGGACCGCGCCGTCCACCCCGGCGAGGGCCTTCGGGTCGCCGCGGCGGGCGGCCTGCTTGAGCGTGCGGACGTCGGCGCGGACCGCCTCGAGCAGCGCCTTCTTGCGGGCGTCG
The DNA here is from genome assembly GCA_963828255.1 of uncultured delta proteobacterium. GTDB lineage: Bacteria > Myxococcota > Myxococcia > Myxococcales > Anaeromyxobacteraceae > CAIOAK01. The sequence goes on from CAWHDZ010000034.1 coordinate 133,788, forward strand.
AAGGGGGCCATGACCGCGTTCAGGCGGGCCGTGCCGGCCTCGTCGAGGTCGAGGGCCTCGGCGAGCCCCAGCGACCGGGCCATGCGCAGCCGCCGCTCCATCCGGCCGCGCGCCTCGGGGGGCGGCCCGGCCCCGGCATCCCCGCCGGGCCCCGGGGGCGGCGACTGGGCCAGCACCAGCGACGGCGCCGCCAGGAGGGCCACCAGGAATGCCAGGACGGGGGTGCGCAGTTCACTCGATGTCAAAGTCGATCTCCTGAAGCTCGGCGAAGAGGACCAGGGGCTCGGCCTCGGCGAGGTCGGCCGTGTCGGCGGCCGGGTCGGCGGACGCGGCCCAGGCCGCGTCGAGGTCGGGGAGCTCCCACTCCGTCCCCGCGGGCTCGACGGTCGCGGCGGCCACCGCGGCGGCCGGCGCCACCGGCGCGTGGCGGGAGAGGAGCCACCAGGGCACCGCCACCGCGAAGGCGGCCGAGGCGGCCACGGCCAGCATCACCTGGGCGGCGAAGCGTCGCCGGCTCCGGTCGACGCGGAGCCGGAGGAGGGTCTCGCGTCCCCCCTGCCCCAGCTCGGACCGCTCGGCGGCGGGAACCGGCGGGAGCGTGGCGAGCGAGAGGGCGAGCGCGATGGCGGCGGCCTCGGCGCGGCAGGCCGGGCAGCCCTCGAGGTGGCGGTCGAGCCGCACGCCGCCCGCGTCGTCGAGGAGGCCGGCGGCGCGGTCGAGGAGGAGCGGCTCGAAGGCGGGACAGGGGCGGTTCACGTTTCGTCCTCCCCGGCGACGCGGAGCAGGTCGGTGAGCCTTCGCACCGCGTGGTGGAAGTGGACCCGGGCGTTCCCCTCCTGGATGCCGAGCGTGCTCGCCACCTCGGCGAAGGGGAGCCCGGCGTCGAGGCGCAGGGTGAGCACCTCGCGCTGCCTGCGCGGGAGGAGCAGCACCGCCTCGCGGACGCGCCGCTCCCGCTCGCGCCGCAGCAAGAGCTCGTCGGCCCGGGGCGTGCCGTCGGCGGCCTCGTCGAGCGCCCGGACCGTGGCCTTGCGCCAGCGGGCCTCATCGCGCAGGTGGTTCTTGCCCAGGTTGGCGGCGATTCGCAGCAGCCAGGGGCGGAAGGGGAAGCCGTCCCCGGCGCCTCGCGCGGCCCGACGCGCCGCTCCCACGGCCCGCAGGAAGGCGCGCTGGGTGAGGTCGCGGGCGTCCTCCGGGGTGCGGGCGTAGCGCCGGACCAGCGCGTGGACGGTGGCGTGGTGGCGGCGCCACAGCTCCTCGAAGGAGGGCTCGTCGCCCGCCAGGAAGTCGCGCAGCAGGGCCCCGTCGGTCTCGGCCACCCGGCCGCCCCGGACCACCCGCAGGCCGGGACCCGCGCTCGACTCCCTCTCGGCCATGGACCTCCCCGACATCCGGATCCCTACCCCTTGCCCGTCCGGAGGTTAAAGGCTAATGCCCTTTCCATGCTCGATCTCAGGTCGGTGGTCCAGGATTTCGACGGCGTGGAGCGCAGGCTGGCCCGCCGGGGCGAGGGGGCCGTGGCCGCGCTGCGGCCGGTGCGGGAGATGGCCGCGCGCCGCCGCGAGCTCAACGTGGCCATGGAGGGCATGAAGAAGCGCCAGTCCGAGGCCAACGCCCGGGTCGGCCAGCTCATGCGCACGGACAAGGCGGCCGGCGAGGCGGCCCGCGCCGAGGCCCGGACCATCTCCGACGAGGTGAAGGCGGCCGAGGAGGAGCTGCGGCAGGTCGAGGCGGCCATCGAGAAGGTGCTGCTCCTCGTCCCCAACCTGCCCCACGACTCGGTCCCGGACGGCAAGGACGAGAAGGACAACGTGGTGGTGCGCACCTGGGGGGAGAAACCCCGGCTCGACTTCGCGCCCAGGGCCCACTGGGAGCTGGGCGAGGCGCTGGGCATCCTGGAGTGGCCCCAGGCCGCCAAGATCTCCGGGGCCCGCTTCACCATCTCCAAGGGGGCCGCTGCGCGCATGGAGCGGGCGCTGGCCGCCTTCTTCGTGGACGTGCACGTCTCGCGCGGCTACCGCGAGGTGCTGCCCCCCTACCTGGTCACCGCCGAGACCATGACCGGCACCGGCCAGCTGCCCAAGTTCGAGGAGGACCTCTTCCGGACCCAGGGGGAGACGCCGCTCTACCTCATCCCCACCGCCGAGGTCCCGGTCACCAACATGCACCGGGACGAGATCTTCGAGGGGGGCGACCTGCCCATCTCGTACTGCGCGTGGAGTCCGTGCTTCCGGGCCGAGGCCGGGGCCGCCGGCAAGGACACCCGCGGCCTCATCCGCCAGCACCAGTTCCACAAGGTGGAGCTGGTGAAGTTCGCCCGGGCCGAGGAGAGCCAGGCCGAGCTCGAGAAGATGGTGGAGGACGCCCAGGAGGTGCTGCGGCGGCTCGGCCTGCACCACCGCGTGGTGCAGCTCTGCGCCGGCGACATGGGCTTCTCGGCGGTGAAGACCTACGACCTCGAGGTGTGGCTGCCCGGCCAGGACGCCTACCGGGAAATAAGCTCCTGCTCGTCCTGCGAGGACTTCCAGGCCCGGCGCATCCGCGTCCGCTACCGCGGCGAGGGGGGCAAGCCGCGGCTGGCCCACACGCTGAACGGCAGCGGCGTGGCCATCGGCCGCACGGTCGTGGCCATCCTGGAGCAGTGCCAGCAGGCCGACGGGACGGTGGTGGTGCCGGAGGCCCTGCGCCCGTACATGGGCGGCCTCGCGCGCATCGTGCCGGAGAGGTTCCCCCGCGGCGTGGAGCGGTGAAGCCCCGCGGGTACCCTCAAGGCGTGACCTTTCCTCACTCCTCGTCGGGCTCTTCTCGAGCCCCGATCCTCGAGAGCCAGGGATACAGGCTCGGGAGCACCAGGAGCGTCAAGATCGTCGACGTCACCAGCCCACCCACCACCACCGTGGCGAGCGGACGCTGCACCTCGGCTCCCACCCCGCTCGCCAGCATCATGGGCACGAAGCCCAGCGCGGCGACCAGCGCGGTCATGAGCACCGGCCTGGCCCGCTCCCGGGCGGCGTCGAGGGCGGCCTCGGCCGGACCCTTCCCCTCCTCCTCGAGGGAGAGCAGGCGCGACATGAGGACCACGCCGTTCAGCACGGCGATGCCGGAGAGCGCGATGAACCCCACCGCGGCCGAGATGGAGACCGGCATGCCGCGCATGGCGAGCACGATCATGCCGCCCACCGAGGCGAAGGGGACGTTCAGGAAGATGAGCAGCGCCGGCTTGAGGCGGCGGAAGGCGAAGAGGAGCACGGCCACGATGAGGGCCAGGACCGCCGGGATGACGATGGCGAGCCGCCGCTTGGCGTCCACCAGGGTCTCGTACTGCCCGCCCCACTCGAAGCGGTAGCCGCGGGGCAGCTTCACCTGGGCGTTCACCGCCTTCTCGGCCTGCTCGACCACGGTGCCCAGGTCGGCGCCGCGGACGTTGAAGCCCACCACGATGCGCCGCTCCCCGTCCTGGCGGGAGACCAGGCTGGGGGAGGTGGTCAGCTCCACGTCGGCGACGCGTCCCAGCGGGACCAGGCCGCCGGCAGGGCCGGGGATGGACAGGTCACCCAGGGTGAAGGCGTTGGCGCCCCCGCCGAGCCGCAGCAGGATGGGCACGCGCAGGGCCCCGTCGTAGGTGGCGCCCACCTCGATCCCGGTGCGCAGCGCCTGCACCGCCTCGAGGAGCGACTTCACCGTGAAGCCGGCCCGCGAGGCGTCGAGCGGCCGGGGGCGGACCTCGAGGAGCGAGACCGCCGGCGGCGCGATGACCCGGGTGTCCACTGCGCCGGGGACCTTTCCGGCCACCTCGGCGGTGCGGGCGGCGACCCGGTCGAGCTCGGCCAGGTCGTCGCCGTAGATGGAGATGGTGACGTCGGCCACCGACCCGCCCAGGAGCTCGTTGAAGCGCATCTGGATGGGCTGGGTGAAGCTCACCTCGGCGGAGGCGTTGACCGACTTCGCCGCACGGTCGATGTCGGCGATGACCCGGTCCTTGTCCACGCCCGGGCGCCAGGCCTCCTTGGGCTTGAGCAGCACGAAGACGTCGGCCTGCTCGAGCCCCATGATGTCGGTGGCCACGGCCGGGCTGCCGATGCGGGAGACGACCTCCTTCACCTCCGGCACCTTGGCCATCATCACCGCCTCGAGCTTGCCGGCCTCGGAGATGGCGGTGTCGAGGGAGATGTCGGCGGCGCGGGTGGTCTGCACCACCAGGTCCCCCTCGTCGAGCTGCGGCACGAACTCGCTGCCGGCGCGGGCGAAGAAGATCCCGCCCACCACGAGCAGCACCACCGACCCGACGGCCACGGCCCAGGGGCGGGCGGCCGAGGAGCGCAGGGCCGGCAGGTACCCCTTCTCGATCCAGCGGACCAGGAAGGGGGCGCGCTCCGGCACGTCCCTGGGCCGGAGGAAGAGGGCGGTGGCGGCCGGGATGAAGGTGAGCGAGAGGACCAGCGAGGCCGCCAGGGCGAAGACCACGGTGAGCGCCATGGGGCGGAACATCTTGCCGTCCACGCCGGTGAGCGAGAGCACCGGGACGTAGACCAGCAGGATGATGAGCACCGAGAAGAAGACCGGCTGGGCCACCGTGCCGGTGACCTTCTCGACGTGGCGCACCCAGAGGGTCCGGCACCTCTTCTTGTCGCCGAGCGGGTACTCGGAACGGTTCACCCCGTGGAACACCGCCTCCACCATGACCACCGCGCCGTCCACGATGAGGCCGAAGTCGAGGGCGCCGAGCGACATGAGGTTGCCGGGAATGTCGAGGGCCACCATGGCGGCGGTGGCGCCCAGCATCGAGAGGGGGATGGCCGCGGCGACCAGCAGCCCGGCCCGCCAGCTGCCCAGCATGAGGAAGAGGACGGCGATGACCAGCAATCCACCCTCGAGCAGGTTCTTGAAGACGGTCTTGAGCGTGCCCTCGACCAGCTTGCTGCGGTCGTAGACGACGTCCACGAAGACGTCCTCGGGGAGGACCTTGCGCACCTCGACCATCTGCTTCTTCAGGCGGTGCATGACGTCGAGGGCGTTCTCGCCCCGGAGCATCTGCGCCATGACGTAGACGGTCTCGCCCTTGCCGTTCTCGGTGGCCGCGCCGATGCGGGTGGACGAGCCCATGGAGATCTCGGCCACGTCGGAGAGGCGCACCGGGTTCACGTCGGAGCCGCGCCGGAAGACCAGCGCGTACCCCAGCTCGCCCGCGTTCTTGGGCAGGGCCACGGCGCGCAGCAAGGTCTGCCCCGACCCGGCCGGCAGCGAGGCGCCGGGGGCGGTCCCGGTGGCCTGCTCGAGCGCCTGGCGCACGTCCTCGAGGGTGAGGCCGCGGGAGGCCATGCGCACCGGGTCCACCTTCACCTCGAGCACGCGCTGGTCGCCGCCCCAGGTGTTGACCTCGACCACGCCGGCCACGCTGCGCAGCATGGGGGCCACCTTGAACTGGGCGATCTCGAGCAGCTCGGCGGGGCTGCGGCGCGGTGAGTCGAGGGTGAAGTGGAAGATCTCGCCCAGGCCGCCGGTGATCGGCCCCAGTTCTGGCGGGGCCACGCCGGGCGGGAAGGAGAGGCTGGTGAGCCGCTCCTGGACCATCTGGCGGGCGCGGTAGGTCTCGACGCCGTCCTGGAACACCGCGGTGACCGAGGAGATGCCGTAGCGCGACAGGCTGCGCTGCTCGACCAGGCCGGGCAGGCCGCCCATCCCCACCTCGATGGGGCGGGTGACGAGCCGCTCCACCTCCTCGGGGGTGAGGCCGGGGGCGCGGGTGAGGACCAGCACCTGGTTGTTGGTGGTGTCGGGGAGCGCGTCGAACTTGAGGAACATGCCGACGGCGGCGCCCACGAGCATGAGGGCCAGCGTGGTGCCGACGACCAGCACCCGGTGGCGGACCGACCACTGGACGAGTCCCTGGATCAAGGCGCGACCTCGGCCAGGCCGGCGTCCGCGGCGACCTCCTCGTCGGCGGCCACCCCGATGACCAGCGCCTCCGCGCCGGAGGAGGCGACGACGTCCACCTCCACCTTGACGGCCTTGCCGTCCCGGCGGGCCACGACGAAGGTCTTGCCGTCGGTGAGGATGACGGCCCGGGCCGGGACCACCGCAGCCCCCACCACTCCGGGCAGGGTCACCACCACGCGGCCGGTGAGGCCGGCCTGGAGGGTCGTGCCCTTCTCGGGAACGAGCCACACCGAGATGGTCCCGTCGCGCGGGTCCACCACCGGCGCGCGGGCCACGAAGACGAGCGGGTACCGGGAGCCTGCGGAGGTGACGAGCTCGAACTGGGAGGTGGCCGCGTCGGGCGCGCGGGCGAAGCGGGCCTCGACGCGGGAGTCGCCCGCCCCTGCCACCCGGACCAGCGGCTCGCCGGTGGGCTCACGGCTGTCGCCCACGCCCACGCCGACGGCGACGACCACTCCGGCGATGGGGCTCCGGAGGACCACCGGCTTCTTCCCGGAGACGATGTCGGCGGCCTGGCCCGGCTCGATCTGGGCCGTGCGCAGCGCCGCGGCGGCCGACTGCTGGTCGGCGCTGGCCTCGGCGAGCTTGGTCTCGGCCTCGAGCACGTCGGCAAGCCGGACCAGCCCGTCGGCCTTGAGCGCGTCGAGCTGGGCCTTGCGGCGGCCGTAGGCGTCCACCCGGGTGGTGGCGGCGGCGTAGGCCCCGGCCGCGGTGGAGACCTCGGGCATGACCACCTCGACGAGGGGCTGCCCCTTCGACACCTTCTGCCCGGGGCGGACCAGGACCTTGAGCACGCGGGCCCGGTAGGGAGGCACCACGGCGGCCTGCCCCTCGGGCGAGGGGAGCACGTGCGCCGGGGCCTCGAGGAGGGGCACGCCCTCGCTGGAGCGGGCCTTCACCCAGGGTGTACGAGAGCTGGGGGTGGGCGGCGTCTCCTCGGGGGGCGGCCCCTTCTTCGAGCAGGCGGCGAGGGCGAGGACGGCGGCGAGCGCCAGGGTGCGGTTCCAGGGAATCTTCACTTGGCCCCTCCGGGCGTCATGTCGGCGAGCAGCATCCAGACCTTCACCCGGGCCCATGCGTGGGCGGACTGCGCGCGGGTGAGCTTCTGCCGGGCCGCGGCCCAGACCCGGCGGGCCACCAGGACCTCGAGGACGGTGGTCTCCCCGGCGCGCATCGAGGCCTCGCGGGCCTGGGCGTTGAGCTGCGCGGCCGGCAGGAGCTCCGTCTCGACGGCGGCGAGCAGCTCGCCGGTGTGCTCCACCTCGTGGAGCGAGCGGGCCAGCTCGGTGGCGGCGACGGCGCGGGCCTGCTGGAACTCGCCCTCTGCGCGGGCGGCGGCCGCGGCCACGGGAGCGGCCTCGCGCTCGCCGCGGTCGAAGAGCGGGAAGGAGACCTCGAGCACGGCCTGCGCGCCCCAGGTGCCCAGGTAGTCGCGGGTGCCCTTCACGCCGGTGCCGATCCCCCAGCCCTTCGCGGAGCGGAACTCGGCCTCGCGGGCGCGGTCGGCGTCGGCGGCGAGCTTCCGTGCGGCGACTGCGGGGAGCTTCCCGGCGGCCTCCAGGACCGACGGCCAGTCAGTGCGCCTGGGCGACGGCGGCGCGGGGAGCGGGCCCGCGGCGATGGGCGGCCTCTCCGCCTCCTGCCCCATGGCGACGGCCAGCTGGTAGCCGCGCTCGACCACCTCGCCCTCGGCGGAGATGGCGAGGACGTGGGCTTCGGCGGCGTAGGTCGCGGCGTCGGCGGCCTCGGCGCGGGTGTAGGCGGCGGCCGCGGCGGCGCGGGCCATCTTGGCGGAGAAGTCGCGGGCCAGCTCGTACTCCTGCATGGCGTCGGCGAGGGACCGCTGCGCGGCCCAGGCGTCGAGCCAGGCCTGTGCGGCGCCGAGCTTGTGGGAGAGCGCAGCGGCGCGGGCCTCGGCGGTGAGCTGGTCGCCCTCGGCGCGGATGGAGGCCTTTCGGTCGCCCGGCAGGCCGGAGAGGTTCCAGCCCTGCAGCAGGGTCGCCTCCCCCATGTACTTCCACTGATCGTCGAGCGGATCCTTGGCGGCGCCGGGCTGGACGTTGAGCGTGGGGTTCGCGACGAGTGACGAGACCGAGTCGCCAACCCTGCGCTGCTCGGCGGCGGCGGCCTCGGCTCCGGCGACGGCCGGGGCCCGGGAGGCGAGGCCGATGGCCTCGTCGAAGGTGACCGGGGCGCCCGCCTCGGCCGGGAGGACCTGGGCGGTGAGCTGGGCGTCCGGCTTCGGGGCGGGGGGTGCAGGCGGGGCCAGGATGGCGAGCCCGAGGAGGAGTGCGGGAATGTGCATGGCGATCGGTCGAGCCTAGCATCCGGGGGCGGCCTGACGCAGGCGGCCGTTGGGGCGGGGGCGGCGCGAGCGATAGCACGCATCTGGCTGAGATCGCGCTCATACTTGGAGCTGTCCGGTCGTGTATCCGGGGGTCACGGGGGAAACGCTTGATCCGGAAGGGCATCGTGCCTTACAAGGGCGGTCCCCGGGCCGGGTCCGGCCGGGGAGTGGTATGCGGAAGAGGCTCGGGAGGAGTGGCCGAGCGGCCTAAGGCGGCGGTCTTGAAAACCGCTGAGGGGGTAACCCCTCCGAAGGTTCGAATCCTTCCTCCTCCGCCAGCGAGACAGAGATCACCGGGAGGATTCTGGAGAGGTGGCCGAGAGGCCGAAGGCGCTGGTTTGCTAAACCAGTATACGGGGTGACCTGTATCGAGGGTTCGAATCCCTCCCTCTCCGCCAGTACGGCGGGACAGAAGTGGGAAGAGGTAGAAGGCGAGAGATTGCGCCCTTAGCTCAGTTGGATAGAGCGTCGGACTACGAATCCGAAGGCCAGAGGTTCAAATCCTCTAGGGCGCGCCAGAAAAGAAGAGGCCCCATCAGTGTTTAGCTGGTGGGGCCTTTTCGTTGGCATCACCGACAGTGGAGTCATCAGCAAAACGTCAGCAAACGGTCGCCCCGGTTGCAGGACTTCCATCAAGAGAGGCGGCTACGCAGGCCCCGATGCTGGCCGTGGACATCCGCCAATCGTTCTGATGTCCTCGGCGGCAAGGCTCGGAGGGGACCAATGGCCACGTACCGGGAGATCGCCGATCTCACACGCCAGATGTGTGGTCGGACCGTCAAGACCTGCTGGATCGCGCACGTGAAGTCGGACTTCGGGCTGATCACTCGCGAGGCCCCGAATCGAATAAGTCCAACCGCCCGGGTGCACCCGTGCCCTGACGACGTGAGACCGGCAATCATCGCGGCCATGCGCCGTCTGGGCGAGATTTAGCGGCCTTTCAGGCAGCTTCGGCTGTGCGGTGCCCGTTCGTGGCTCCCTTGCCATGGATGAGTTGGCCCAGATCATCCTCTGAGACTCGAATCGCGTTACCGACTCTGGAGTGCGCAAGGTCGTTTTTGGCGCAAAGCCGATAGACCGTCGCCGGACACACGCCCAGGCGATGGGCGACTTCACGAACGGAGAGCATCGTCCCCGCCGCACGCTTGATGTCTCGCCCTGCCCCGTGGTCCCGGGGGCTCGGATCCTTCGTGCCCCTGGTTCTCCGGCTCCGCTGAACCAGGGCTTGGGTCGCCTCTCATGTCCTTGGGTGCGGCGTCGGTAGCCTTCTGGGGAGCGATTGTGTTGACCGCGTCGCGCAAGTCTTCGACAACAAGGTGCCCGTACGTGTCCGCTGTCAGGCGAACGTCGCTGTGCCGCAGGATGCGCTGAACCCTCACAACATCGACACCTGATCTCAGGAGGAGAGTTGCCGTTGTGTGGCGGAGATCGTGGAAGCGCATCTTCCGGGGGAGCGGCCTCACCCAGAGCAGCATCTGACACTGAGGGCATCTGCGCCGCTCGCTGTCTGGATGACGCTCGACGTGCTTCGTTCCCCTGCCCTTGCACCTCCGGCATGAGTGCTCATACCCATCAACAAGCCCAGCCCATCCAAGTGTTCGCCGCAGGACCATCAGAGCGTTGCAGCCCTCCGAACGCATCCCTCCTGACTCGTTGGGGAAGACCAGATCAGAGGCTGAGGCGTCCATGGCCTCCTTTAGGTACGGGAGCAGCGGTTCGGCGATGGGAATCACATCGGCGTGCCCGCCCTTGGTCGTGTCGCTGTCGTAGGATCGGGCCACGGTGATGGACTGATTGCGAAGATCCACGTCGCTCTTCCTCAAGCCAAAGATCTCGCCCTTACGCAGCCCAGCGTAGATGGCCACGGCGAAGATCCCCCGCCACTCTGGCGTCGCGGCGGCGAGGAGCGGACCGACCTCCTCAGCTTGCAGCGTGGCATAGGCGCGCTTGGGGACCCGGCGACTTTCCGTGTTGTCGAGGGGGTTAGCCAGAGGCCACAAACCCGCCTTCGCCGCCTTGGCGAAGATGCCGTGGAGTACCCGGCGAAGACCGTTGACTGTGGCGGGAGCAGCCCCTTCACGCTCCATGGCGATGAAGCGGTCCTCGAAGAGCGCGCCCGTCCGGGCGTTGAGCGGGGCGTTTCCCACGGGCTGTCTGATGATGTGCTTGCTAAGCCGACTGGTCTCTCTGCTCTTGCTCTTCGCTTGGCACCGGTTGGCAAGCCACCACTCACAGAGCGATGCAACGGTTGCACCGCTCTGCACGGGCATGGGCTCCTCGCCAAGGCGCTGGCGACGCGCCTTTGACTCCCATTCGTGGGCAAGGCGTTCGGCTTCGGGCTTGTTGCGAGCCGTCGATGGCTTGTCGCGCCATGCGCCATTCTCGTCGCGTACGCGCATGTACCATCGGTTGTTCTTCCGGTAGACCGAGGCCATGTCATGCCACCGCCCTTCCCGCACCCCTCGATACCAACGGTATGGAACCTCGCTGCGAGAGAGCCCACTCCTGCAACTCGGCTGGTACGAAGCGGAGCTTGCTGCCGATGTACACTCGCGGGAGACGGGCTGCCGCAGCCGCATGGTAGACCCAACTCACGCTCATCCCCGTGTACTGGGCCGCCTGCCGAACATCCCACAGCGCCTCTGGACTGCTGTCCTTCGTTCCCTTCATTCGGGAGTTGGCGGTCTGCGTAATAGAAGCCATTCCCGGGTTTGTTCTTCCGTCCATCTTCAAATCACTCGTTTCCTTGTCCTACATGCACCTCCTCGGGAGAGGTGGATCACCGTGACCAACAAGCTTGGTCTGCATCTAGGTATAGCCATAGGTTTGTAAGGCTTGCCTTGGGGCGCGTTATCCCAGTCCGGCTTAACTTCCCAAGCGGATGGCCCCTGCCTGAGCCGCTACAAACCAGTCCCGCTATTTTTCCCGGGCCAAAGCGCGAGCGACCGTGGACCTGGGGATTTTGGCGGCCACCGCGATCTCCCGGATGCTGCGACCCTGCTTCCGAAGGCCCCTGAGCCGAACGAGGTCGGGTTCTGACAGACGTAGAGGTCGCCCCCACCTGCCCCCGGCGGCCTCGATGCGCGTCCTCGCGGCAGCAATCCTGTCGTTGATGGCTGCCCTTTCCAGGCGCGCAGCAAGAGCGAGGGCGAAGATCAGGGTTTCCGAAACGATGTCGTCAGGGCCGGGGCGGATGGTGAGGTTGTCGGCCACCGCCACCAGGGCACAGCCAGCCTTCCGAAACTCATCCAGAACCCTGTAGGTATCGGAAACGCCGCTACGGGTCAGCCGGTCGAGCTTGAAGACGTAGATCTTGGAGACAAGGCCGTCCCGGACCTGGGCGCGGAGCTTGTCGAGAACAGGGCGGGCCAGCTTGCCACCCGACACCTTCTCCGAGTGCCAATCAGCGATCACTTCTCCACGCTCCTTGGCGGCACGCTTGATGGCGGATTCTTGGAGCCCAAGGTCCTGGCCCTTCGAGCTAACCCGTATGTACGCGACGGTCTTCAAGGCCGGTCCTGGTGTTACGCGCCCGCCGCGTCCTCGGGGTCCATGAGGAACGGCTCACCAAGGTGGATGCCCAACGTGAGGAGGATGTCTCGCAGGTCGGTGAGCGAGAGGGCGTCGAGGTCAACGTTGTCGAGAGCCGGTGCTCCGTGCTGGATGCCAACGGCACTGGCGAAGGCGTCGGCCTGCTCACTGGCGTCGGCGTGGGACTCCGCCTGGATGGGTTGCTTGTGGCAGTAGATCATCACCTCGGGTTCCGCGTAGGCGACTCCGACGACGACGAGGAACGCCATCGGGGTCGCATGGGAGGTAGCCGCTGCTTCGGCTGCTGCTGTGGGTTCGGTGGTCATGGGTAGAAGATTGGCGTTGGGCTCGTATGCCTCAGTGGTGGGCGGTTGGACTACGCCTGGGCCGACACCGCCGTGTCGAAGAAGGGAATCGAGCAGGGCGTGCAGGCTTCCGCCTCGGCATCCGCCCTGACCGCCGTCTCGATGTCACCAACCTCCCGGGCGATGGCCGCCTTGAGATTCCAGGCCGCCTGATTCGTCGGGGAGAGCGTGAGCACGGCATCGACAACGGCGAGAGCGCGGGTGTGCTTGCCGGTGGCGTTCAGGTGAGCCGCGAGGGCGAGGTGACATGCCTCGTCGGCCCCGGTGGCCTTGACCAGAAGCTTGTGCAGGACGGGCGTACCTTCATCATCGAGATCTCGATCAGGAGCCGTCAGGGCAGTGCGAGCCCTGTCCACGATGATGTCCATCGAGCGAGCCACGTTGCCGTCGAGGGGGTCCAGTGCGGCGGCAGCCATGATGTGGCGCAGCGCGGCCTCGAAGTCGCTGGCGTAGTCTGCGAGGATCGCCCGGTGCCAAAGCAGGTGGGAGCTTTCGACCCCCATGCGCTTGGCGTAGTCCGCGATGTTCTCGGCAAGGTCGCGGGCCTCTTGGAGCTTGCCCTCGCCGTACAGGGCGGGGCAGCGAGCAAGGTCGGCAAGGACCCTCTTTCGGTTCACTTCGGTGAGTCTGGACTTGGACATGGTTCTCCCTCTGCACGGCCCAAAGGCGGCGCGAGTAGTTAGGTGTGATTGTGGAGCGATTGGGGCGAAATAGGCCCCGAACGTTCACAGGATATAGCACATTCGGGGCGGATCGTCAATCCGTGGCGTAACCGTGCTCAATCATGGGGCACTCCTGGGAAACCCTCGATCCTGTACGACGCCCCCCCCCGGTGATGCCGAGCGCGCCAGACGGCCCCGTCCAACACCCTCTGGAATGGGCCTGGGACGCCTGCATGTGACCTATGGGCCACGCACTGGCCATGGGCTGGCAGGAAGGGCGGGCCGGAGTTTGGCTCTCGCCCACAACCCACGCTCGGCTTTCAAGCCAGTCTCTCTAATCCTCGTGTGTCCCGTGTCTGGCCGGGACTACTGAAAGAGCAAGACCCTCTACCCCAGGCACCCCCAAACTTGTTTGGGGTGCCGGGGGGTATGAGACACGGAATCACGGTGAACCCCTGGGTCAGTGCCTTCCTTCCTCCACTTCCCGTGTTCATTCTCCTTCTCCCTAGGGGTCCAGACACGGGACACGGGAACACGGAATGGCTGTCCTTATTGTGGTTCCCCGTGCCTGGCGGAGCGAACACGGGAGGACACGGCAGACACGGGAATCTCACGGTTCAACTACAAGCCAGTCCCGCGTAAACCCGCCAACCACCCACGGTGGGAGCACCCGCCCGACCATTGGGTGCCTAACGCTATATTCAGAGAGGGAGCAATCAGGACACTCCGGTTCCGGTCCTTGTGCAACCGGCAACCTAATCTTGAGATTGGGGAAGCCAATCTCGGCTTCCGCTAGCCCAGGATGGCAGCAACCGCTCGAAAGGAGTCCCATGAAGTCAAGACACGCTGGCTTCCGCATCGATACACACGACCACCATGTCCTCGGCGTTGGTGAAGCCGCAGAGGGACGCATCGCTGGCGTCGCGTTCTCATGCGGACAGCGGGGCAAGTACAACCTCGTCCACCTCGACACCGAGGCGGGACCGTTCTCTTTCAGAGCAACCCGGGATGTCTGTGTAGCCGCTGATGCCGCACGGGATCTCAACCCCGACGCACAGGTTCGCTTCACGTTTGTCGGTGAAGAAGAGCAGTCCAATGGAACCCGAAAGCGCGTCTTCACCATGCGCTCCGTTCAGAAGAGCCCCTCATCCCTCGCAGCACCGGGTGGCGATGCCACCTCGAAAGGCAACCGTGACCTCCCATGTCCTCCAACCTCGATATCTCCACCGCCGTAGCTTTCCCTCTCTCCCACTACAAGTCCCAGGCAAGAGCGTTTGTCGAAGCCCTCACCGGCTCGCCCGATACGGTGATGTCCTGGGCTGTCTTCGTGGACGACGGTGGCGAACCCGGAGCCAACGCTCCGCAAGGTTCATGGCGATTCAACGGCTCACTGGACGAGTGCTGGAACCGGCTCGTAGCGTTCAACCACGCTGGCTTCGGAATCTACGCCGTAGTCAACGAGGGCGGCCACACGGACTGCCGAGATCACATCCCTGCGCGCCATCTTCGCTGACGACGACGACGGGGCACTCCATCCAGAGTCCCTCGCAGTCCCGCCGTCCATAGTCGTGGATTCCAAGAGAGGAGTGCATACCTACTGGCTCATGCAGCCTGGGCAGGACCTGTCGCTCCTCGTCCCGGCGACGAAGGCCATCGCCGCCAAGCTCGGCACGGATCCAAAGGTCGCCACGCTGTCCAGGGTCCTTCGGGTTCCTGGCTTCTACCACTTGAAGAATCGGGCCGACCCCTCCCTGGTCAAGCTCCTCTCGGTGAACGACCGTCGCTACACAGTTGCCGAGGTCTTGGCCGGTCTTGGCGCAGAAGCGCCGGTACCGGGCCCGACGGACCAGGGCAGACATCAGCGACCTACCCACCGAGCTTGATGATGACACCCGCACCCAACTTGAAGCCTTGGGCATCGACCAGGACAGGGCCTTCGACCTTGCAAGGAGCTACTTGGAGAACACCCCGGGGGCCATCGAGGGTGAACGCGGCAACGACCACACTTTCTTCGTGGCGTGCTGGCTCATCGGCCACACCTTCACCCGTGAAGACGCCTGGAATCTCCTCTGCGAGTGGAACGAAACATGCGACCCACCGTGGAGGACCGACAGAGGCTACGGGTCAGAAAGCCTCCCAAGGCTTTTCGAGAGCGCGTTGGCGAGAAAGACACGGGAAGCTAACGACAAGTCGCCGTTCGCCGTGGCGCGCCTCGAACAGCAACGGGAGAAATTAGCTGAGCGCGAGGCCGACCGGGCCGCCTCCGTCGCCATCGATCCCAAGGCCCAGGAGCGGTTCGAGGAGGCCCGGTTGCGAGCAGCGTCCAAGGCCCCAGCCAACGAACCGCTGCACCCTGAATCGAAGGCTGAAAGCACCAACCCACTTCTCGCACTGATGCGTGGCTTCACGGCAGAGGAGCTTTTCGCTGACCCGCCGCCAATCAGGTGGATTCTCCACCGCTACATCCCTGCTGAGCCTGGGCGAATGGGGATCTTGACCGGGCGTGGGGGGCTTGGAAAGACGACTCTAGTCCTGTCGTTCCTCCTACACCGTGCCTTGGGCCTCCCCTTCCTTGGCGTGAAGACTACCCCGGGGAAGTCGGTGTTCGTCACGCTCGAAGAGAACAGGGTCCAGCTACAGCGACGCATGCACGCCTTGGTATTGGCCCTACAGGAGGACGGCGCGGAGATCGACACCAAGGCGGTCGAGGAGAACCTTCTCCTTCTGCCGGTGTCGAAAGCGCAGTGGTCCCTCATCGACGCCGGGGCCAAAGCGTCCCATGGAGCGCCTAGCCAAGAGGCCATCAAGGACTTGGCGGAAGCCATCCGAGAAAAGGCCCAGGGATGTGACTTCGTGGTCTTTGAAACCGTCGCCCGCATGACCGGCGACGAGTCCAACGAGGGGTACTCCGTCCTCGTTGAAGCCGTGGAGTCCGTCCTTGCCACCGTTGAAGCGTCGGGCCTCGTCATCCACCACCCGACAAAGGCGGGAGCGAAGAAGAACGAGGGAGGCATCCTCTCCGGGAGAGGCGGCTCGACTCTTGAGAACGCCGCCCGCTACGCCCTGGTGATGGTCGGGAAGGACGACGAGGCAGCCAAGGCGGCGGAAATGCTTCATCGCACACGCCCAGTGGACACCATCCAGCTTGCCAAGGCGTTCGGGGAGTCCATGCCCCCGCTCTACGCTCAGGGCTTCAAGGTCTACAAGGAGGGCAACCAGGAAGCCGTCGGTCTTGCGTTCCGGCTTGCCGACAAGGCCCAGGCCGACCGAGCCTCCATCGACAGCGCAAAGGTCGATGCCTTAGTGGATGCCGTCCGAGCCATCGAGGCCGACGGTGGGAGGGCAAACCTTTCGTCGTTGAAGAAGTCCGACTACCGCCCAGATCGGGTCACCAAGGACGAGGTTCTAAGCCTCATCGAGAAGGCCCTCGCCGCCGGGAAGATCGTCCAAGTGGGAGTGACCCCTGGTGGCGGCAACCGTCCCGACGCCCCCTACTACGGCTTGCCCCCAGCGACACAGTGCAGCCCAGGTTCCGACTTGGTGCCGGGGCAGACCTAATCTTCTCTGTATGGAACCGAAGACCAAGATCTCGGGCGCGGAGAAATCCGACCATCGCCCGGGGATGGACGAAGTCCGGCCTGACGATGAGCAGCTACGCTCGGATGCACGGGATCTCGGAGCGCACCCTAAGAAACTGGCGGGCGATCTACGCTCCTGCCAGCCCGGTCAGCGAGGCTCGCAGAACCGTCGAGAAGGCCATCGGCCAGCTACAAGCCGTGCTCGATGGCATGCCGCTCGACCCGGAGCCGGAAGGCTGCCTCCCCGGCCCAGCAGCAGGTCCGGGACCAGGAGCGAGGCGGTACCGCCTCGATACCGCCTGCCGTAGTCCCTCCGCCAGTCGCAGGCCCGAAGGTTCAGACGGGGGCCGCTCCTCTGCCGCCACCGGAACCGGCCAGGGCCACCTTTAGCTGGGACTGAGTTGGGGCGGCGGAGCAGAAGAAAGGCTAGCGCGCATTCCTGGGTGAGTGACGCGCAGGGCGGGAGTTTGCCTCCGGTTGATTCGGGAGCCAGGTGTCCGACCCGGGCAAGCCATCAAGGCGCTCTTGCTATACCTCTAAAGATAGTCAGAGCAACCAACACGCAGCCTCTACCGACCCCGTAATTCGCGGAACGTCAATGTGTGCTGGGGGACGACATAGCTTTGCCCGTGGACCACTGGGAGGGGCGCGCACTCCCTTGATAACGCGCTCGAAGGACGCCCGAGGAGGGCGAAGGCGGTTGAACTGTTCGGAATTGAGCAGGCCAACCTACTTCTTGATCGGGGCAGCATATCGGGTCAAGTCGTCAAGAGTTGGGAGTGCCGCGACTGCATCTTGCTGGATAGTTGGCGCGCTCAGTGGAAGAGACTTGTCACCAATGGTTGGCAGCCGTCGCCACGTGACTCGCTCCACAACGATTTGTGGGATGCCCTCGACCGATACGACCTGCCGATGGCGGACGTTGAGATCCTGCTCCAGGAAGCACTCGGAGCGGTCAGGTATTTTGCGGCAAAGAATAGGGCCGCCGCAGGGAGTATCGGGACGCTACGCCATAACTATCCAGATATTTGAGCGACTGACACGCACAATCTACAGAATTCTTACTTCGTGGTAGGCCAATGTGTGCCGAATGCAACAGTCTAACTCTGCTTGCCAATAGCCAGGAGGGGCGCGCACTCCCTTGATAACGCGCTCGAAGGACGCCCGAGGAGGGCGAGCACGCCATGACACTACTGGAAACGAAGGAGCACCAAGTCGAGGTGAAGTTTCACGAAGCGCAGATGGAGCCCGTTAGCGATTTCATGGAAGAGGTCGGGGAGCAGTTGAGGTTCCTGCAAGAGCATCCCGGCGAGGCGGAGGTCGTGCTCGTTGGCATCACCAACAGCCGCCACTACTGCGTTACGTCGGCGGCATTCGTGGACAACGACTCCTCCCACTTTGGAGGCGGCATTTGGAAGGTCAAAGGCACCATGTTTGACGTGGACACGGGCAGCTCTTCCACCGACAAGGTCTTCACCGGGGCCGTCGATGCCACTTCCTTCGCCGTTGTAGTTGAACCCGACAGCGAGCCAACGGAAGTCTGCTTTCAGTCGAGCATTGCCCCGCTTGTAGGGACGACGACGCAATCCAGCGCGCCTCCGGTTGATCGAAGCGTAGCAGAGGAGTTGGTGCGACAGGGTCTACTGATGCGGCAAGAGGACTGTCGGTTCGTTGATGTGGCGCTAGCTGGTGGCTCCTACAGTTACCTTGAACCGTTCTGGCTGCAGATCGGAGCGATCGTTCGTGTGGACGGCGACACTCTTGTGACCCCCATTCAATCTCGAGAGGACGAGGCCGTTGTAAGGGAGAAGCTGGCAGCGGTGTGGGTAACTGCGGGAGCTCCACTGGGTTGGGCGCGGAAGGAGGCTGGTGCGGCGCTGGCGCATCTCCTCGGCAACGAAGAGGACACGGCGGCCGACCTCGTTTGAGCAGCAGTGGCGGTTCCACTGGAACCACCGGAACCGGCCGGGATCGCTCTCTACTAGAACGATTCAAAGGGGTCGGGAACAAGAGCAAGAAGCCTACGGACTGCGCACGCCAGGGACGGCCAAAGGCTGCACTTCTTGCCTGCGGCTGGTTTCCTGATCGGGTAGCCTTCGCGCAGCGGAGAGCCCGTGACCACGTCATTCGTAGAATACAGACCGACCCTGGAGAACTACTGGCGCTCGGTCATACTCTTCGGGCTCAACGTCGCGTCGTACAAGTTCGCGCTGGGCAAGGCCCTGCTCGATCTCGCCCCGCAAGGGAATGACTTCGTGACCCTTGAAACACTGGCGGAGCCGTTCTCGCGACACGTCTGCGAGCACCTCAAGTCTGCTCCAAAGCAAGGCACCTTTGCAGAGAGCAAGTTCTTGAATGCCTGTAAGTCGTTCAACGACGGCCAGCTCTCCCAGGATCGACTGATCGGCGAGACTGTACGGCTCGGGTTCAATAACGTCATCGACGCATTTCATGTCGTGAATCGTGGGGAGATCGGGACACGGTTCTTTGTCGATGAGAGGAAGGGGGCCCAGAAGGGCATTCGCCTCACTGACCAGATTCGTACGCTCCGGGAAGCCTTCCAGTTCCGAAATCTCCCCGGCGAGATCGAAGCGCGGTGGAGGCTTGTCGAAACTTCATGGGAACTCAAGCTGCCCCGGCACGTCATAGCCATCGAGTACGACGAGACAACAGAGCGCCTCTTCGTCGATAGGTATGGATACGAACGAAGAGATGTGACGGCTTGTCGGGATGCCTTGAACGGTTACCAGCGAGGGAAGTGCTTCTACTGCCGCATCGACATCTCTATCGAGCCAGGTGGCGTAGATATCGATCACTTCTTCCCGCACACTCTTCATCGGTCAGGATACTTGGCCAATCCAAACGGGGTCTGGAACCTCGTTTTGGCGTGCGTCAACTGCAACCGTGGGACATCCGGGAAGTGGGCATTGGTGCCGGAACTGCGCTTTCTCGAACGCCTGTACCGACGCGGCGAGTATCTCATCGGCAGTTTCCATCCCCTTCGCGAGACGCTGATGGCTCAGACAGGCGCGACTCCCGAAGAACGTAAGTCGTTCTTGCAGACACGCTGGAACGAGGCGGTCGGGCACCTCATTCACACCTGGCACCCTGAGAACGAACTGGAGCCGAACCTATGACGGAGCGACCGTGCCCTTTCTGCGATCGTATTGCGGCTGGCAAGGTCGAGGCCGAGTCAAGGCTTGCAGTCGCCTTCCCGGATGGCTTTCCTGTCAGTAACGGCCATTTTCTGGTCGTCCCGAGGCGTCATGAGGCCGACTTCTTCGCGCTGACGCAAGCCGAGCAAGAAGACATGCTTGCTGTCGCCAGAGAGGTGGAGAGCCTCCTTCGGTCCAAGCACAGTCCTGCGGGGTTCAACGTCGGCATCAACGTCGGCACGGCTGCTGGCCAGACAGTCGGGCACGCTCACCTTCATCTGATTCCCCGGTACAACGGAGATGTGGCGGACCCGAGGGGCGGCATCAGGTGGGTGATCCCGACGAAGGCCCCCTACTGGGAACGGTAAGAGCCCCACCAAGCCCCGCTAGAATTCTAGGGTGCGTTCACCACCGTAGCCGAGAGGGCGTAGGAGTAAGAGCACGCAACATGGCAATCACAAACGTTGGGTAAGGCCACTCCGGACGGCGGCGTTACGCTGTTGGTCAAGGATCCGGTGAAGCCCAAGGGTCGCCCGGACGGATCGCGATTCATGGTCCCGCGAGTCCGCTCCTCGATTGTCACGGGGCAGGAGCAGTTCAAGAGCGGGGAGCCGGGCGGGCAGAGGCACCTCCCTGCCGTGACTGCTGTGACGTTCGGGCAAGTGCAACTGCCCACGTTCACGGTTGAGTTCACGTAGAACAGGTCGATGTCATAACCAGTGTGGGTTCCGAGGCGTGGCACCGAGTGCGGGGCCACTAGGAATAGGGCAGCGCGGTCACTACCATCGGCGGCGAAAAAGATGTCGCCAGAAAACCCGATGGGGTTCCTAACTTGGTAAGCGGGGCTTCCGGGGTTGGCGAAGAAGCAGTCGTTGGGGCTCAGAATCTGGCTGCCAGCAAAGGCGAAGGTGCCGATCAGGTTCCCCCAGGCAACGGCCACGCTGAGAATGGCCGTAGTACTGCCCGAGGCGTTGGTCGCTGTCACAGTGTAGTTGGCCGCTTGCGTGACCGCCGTGGGTGTCCCACCGATGACACCCGTAGCTGTACTAAGGCTCAGCCCTGGCGGTAGCGCCGGAGTCACGCTGTAACCGCTGACTGTCCCTCCCGTATTGGTTGGAACGTTCGGCGGAATCGCAGTTCCCTGCGTATAGACAGCGGGGTTCTGCGAGTACGCGAGGCCAGCGGGCGGCGTGCCGGTGCCCCCTCCCCCCGATCCCGTGGAGTCACCGCCACATGCGGTGAGCGCCAACACCATTCCGACAGCGAGCTGTGGACTTCGCATAACTTCCCCTCCGACGTGCACAATACGTGAGCGGGTGGAGGATGCGAGTACCAAGGAAGGGCGGGGTCAGTGGGCAACGTTATTCGCCTCAATCAGCCCCGTTTTGCGAAGCCTATTCCTAGGTCGGCATCAGATCGTCGCCAGCCTACCCTTCGGAAGTCGGCAGATCAGCGACCGCACATCTACCCAGCCCCGCCACAGGGTCTTCGTCGTCCACTCGGACGAGGCTCCTCGGCCAGGAATGGGCTCACCGACAGTGCAGGGCGGGAGCCTGCCCAGGTGGAGCCACAGCCCACGGCACTTGCTCGACAGGCCTCGGACGCGAGATCCGCACTCCGTTCACCGCGTGGGGCTGCTATTGTCGTTGCCGTTCACGACTCGCGTTCCGAGGGCTGCCAAGGAGCTTCGATGCATCTCCACCGAGCCGCCGCTGTCATCGCAAGCGTCGTTGCCGCCGCGTTCGTTGCATGCGGCGGGACCTCCACGCCGACCGATCCTCCCACCGGTCTTCTGTACTCCTCCAACCCAGGCGTCTACACGGTGGGCTCGGCCATCACCCCCAACACGCCGACCAGCAGCGGAGGGGCCGTAGCGTCCTACGCAGTGTCGCCCGCGCTGCCCCCAGGCCTGAGCCTGAACACCCCCACTGGCGTCATCGGAGGGACGCCCACGGCTGTTACGCCAGCGGCCAACTACACGGTGACCGCCACCAACGCCACGGGCAGCACTACGGCGATTATCAACGTAGCGGTCAACGCCGTGATCCCGCCCACTGACCTTTCGACGCCACTGCCTCCTGGGCTGGGACCAGCAGCGTTGGTCACCGATCTCGGGTGGCCAGCAGCCTGCACCTCAGGGACCGGCACTGGGACGTTGACCATCGGAGCGTCGATAATCGTCCTCGGTTCGCCCGGGTACACCGAGCGACACGCCCGGGGCTGCGTCGCGTCTCCGCTTTTGGCGGTGTGGCAGGCGCTCCAGATCCCGACCGGCATCGACGTGGCGTTTTGGCCGGAGCGCACCGAGTCCGATTGTGAGCCTCGACGCGACGTCGAGTCCGGCTACGCGGTGAGCTTTCTCACGAAGGAGATCCCCCACGGCGGGATCCAGAGTCACTACACATTCGAGGTCACTTGGCGCGCTGAACTGACACAGGGCACGACCTCCGCCCCCACTGAGGTGAAGATGTTCTACGGGAAGACCTTCGGCACCGTGGAGGTCCCCTGGCTTCGCGGCTCGGCCGTCTTCACCACTGATTCCTCGAACCCCGGATGGACACGCATCGAGTTGGTCCGTCAGTACAACTCGAATGGTCATGCCGATGATCCGACGAAGCTCTTGAACTGGTTGCAGGGATTCTACGACGGCCTCCAGACCCAGTTATCCACGGGGACACTGACTCCGCGCTACTGCGTCCTGCCCTGAGGTATTGGCTGATCGATCCCCCCCAACAATCCGCCCCAAGCGAACAACGTGCCAAGCGTTCCCAACGAGAACCCACCAGTCGAGGTCGTCCGCTCACTTGAGGCCGCGATCAAGGACGGCCTCACGCGCCTCGGCGCGAGTTCGGTCCCCCGCTACGCTCGGTTCATTCTCGCGGCCCTCAGTAGTATCCCGTGGGTCGGCGGACTCATCGGGGCCAGCGCGAACCTCTACGGTGAGCACGACCAGGAGAAGGTCAACCGCCTCCAACGAGCGTGGCTGGAGACGCACGGAGAGCGTCTCCGCGACGTGGCCGATGCTATCGACGACGTGACAACTCGGCTCGATCAGTTCGGCGAAGAGGTTCAGCAGCGAATCGAGAGCGAGGAGTACCTGTCCCTCGTTCGCAAGGCATTTCGAGTTTGGGACGAGGCTGACACCAAGGAGAAGCGGCGTCTAATTCAGAAGCTTCTCGCCCATGCGGGAAGCTCGAGAATCACCTCCGACGACGTGGTGCGACTCTTCGTGGAATGGATTGAGCGGTACCATGAGGCTCATTTCGCGGTCATCCGCGAGGTGTTCCGGCACCCCGGGTCAACGCGCTCCGACATTTGGGAAGCCATCCATGGCGACCAGCCACGCGAAGACTCTGCCGAGGCTGATCTTTTCAAGCTGCTCATCCACGACCTGACTACTGGACGGGTCATCCGTCAGCACCGGCCCACGAACTATCATGGCCAGTTCCTGAGGAAGGCGCGGACGGGACCCAGGACGCCAGCCCCTTCGGTCATGAAGTCGGCCTTCGACGGTGCCGATCCCTACGAACTCACCGAACTGGGGAAGCAGTTCGTCCACTACACGATGAATGAAATAGTGCCGAGAATGGGTGAGGGTCCCGTGAATCCGAGCGCCTCCGAGCCAGCGCAGGTGGATGACAAACCGACCGAGGCCTAAGACCAATGCCGATCAGATAAGGGCAAGCGATCGCCGCGACTGAGGTTTGGGCGACGGTCTTGCCGTAGGGATCGAGGGGATCATGATGCACGTCGGGAGGAAACGACGTGCACCTTGGCCAGGCGTTGGCGGCGGCGGCGGAGTTCGCGGAGCCGAGTAGCTTCGAGCAACTTGGGCGGCACCTCGACCCGGCATGGATCGAGCGGGCGCTTCGGGCCACGGGGACGACGACGATCCGTCGGCGGCGATTGCCCGCCGAGCAGGTGGTCTGGCTCGTCATCGGGATGGGGCTGTACCGGGCTGAATCGATCGAGCGGGTCGTGGACCTGCTCGACATTCCGTTGCCGGACCAAGACGACACGGCGGTCGCTAAGAGTGCCGTCAGCCAAGCGCGGCAGCGGCTCCCGGAGGCACCGCTGGCGTATCTGTTCGAGACGACGGCGGCGGAGTGGGCGACGCGGAGCGCGGATGCGCATCGATGGCGCGGTCTGGCCCTTTTCGGGATGGACGGAACCTCGATGAGGGTCCCGGATTCGCCGGAGAACCGGGAGGTTTTCGGAGGACCGGTCGGCCGGAACGGCGACAGTGGCTATCCCCAGGTCCGAGTCGTGGCGCTGATGGCGCTTCGCTCGCACGTGCTCGCAACCGTTCGCTTCGCCAAGTACAGCATCGGCGAGACGACGCTGGCCCGGTCGGTCTGGAGCGAGATCCCCGAGAACACGCTGACGATCGTCGACCGGAACTTCCTCGTGAAGAAGGACCTCATCCATCTCGAGACGAGCGGGAACCGGCACTGGCTCTCGCGGACGAAGGTGAACACCCGCTGGGCGGTGAAGGAGAAGCTCGGCAAGGACGACTATCTCGTCGAGTGGGACGTTCACGAGACCGGCCTGCCGGGGAAGTGGGAAATCCGGGCGATCCACTACAAGCGCAAGGGCTGCCCACGCTCCACGCTTCTGACCTCGCTCGTCGATGCGGAAAAGTACCCGGCCAAGGAACTCGTCGCCCTCTACCACGAGCGCTGGGAACTGGAACTCGCGTACGACGAGGTGAAGACGCATCTCCTCGACCGCCAGGAGACGATCCGCAGTCGAACCCCCGGCGGCGTTCGCCAGGAGCTCTGGGGGATCGCCATCGCCTACAACCTGGTGCGCAGGGAGATGGAGCGCGTGGCCGAGGCGGCCGGCGTCCCGCCCACGCGCATCAGCTTCGTCAATGCACTCTTCTACGTCCGCGACGAACTGAGCCGACTCCGGGGCCGAACTCTCGCGTTTGGAACCATCCCCTCGCGACTCAAAGCGCTCGAACGAAACCTCAAACGGCTCATCCTTCCGGAAAGACGCCCAGAACGTGCCTTCCCCAGGGCCGTGAAGATCAAGATGAGCAACTACCCCCGGAAGCTACCCGTCACCGCAGGCCGTAAGTGAACGGCATTGGGCCTAAGACCGCAAGGGTATGCGACGCTGATCTTTGTGCCATGAACGGCACCGGTACCTCTGGCGCACGTTAAGCCCGAACGTCCGGCGGCAGAACTGCATCCAGTTCCACATTCGCTGCTCCAGCCGCAAGGGTCACCCGGCTAACCTCGACATCCCGCCGTCCCAAAATGTTGAGCCCGACTTCCCCCTCGCAACGGGGGCTGGCGGATCGGCAGCAGGGGTCGGTCCGAAAAGGTACTTCTGGGACTGCACCCGGTTGATGGTCGCTTGGCGCGCATTTCCCGGAAGCCACCGTCATTCGAATACGCCGCCTGCCCCTAATCGGTCATGTGGCCGTCGCCGACCAGGGCAGGAGCCGCCAAGCCCTCCTGACGGGGAATTAGGAACCAGAATTCCGGCCATTTGCAGGGCCATCGGTCGGGCATGAACACGAGGTCCCGTTCCGCCTGAAAGCAGCGTCGTGTCCCCCCCGCCTGTACACTCCTTTCGTGCCTCCGAGAACACCCAGCAAGAGCCGCGTCCGTCGTGCAGCTGACGTCGAGGGCAAAGTCCGGTCCTGGCTTGTCAGGAGCGGCACCACCGTCTTGGACCCTCAGTCGCTCAGGAAGGCCGCAGCAGGGGAACAGGACCCGCTCAACTACATCGACTTCCTTGTCACGAAGCCATTTCCCTTGGCGATCGAAGTGAAGGGTTCCGTTACCGCGCTGCCCCTATCCGCAAAACGGCTTCTGTCGACCCGCATCCTCCTCGCCGAGTCGTTCGGACCCGACTTGCCTTTCGTCGTGGTTGCCGCCGACGGGGTCGGCCGGCCCACTTCACGAACGCAGCTTCCCTTTGTGGATCGAGTTCTTTTCGCTTCCCGCCTGCCGATTCTTGCAGACTTGGCGAATGTGCAAGTCCGGCGGGATTTTCGCACCATCTTTTCTCTCGGAGACCCAGGACCTGTGCAGTTCTCCTCTGCGACACAGGTGACCTCCGATTGGTCGCGGCCTTGCACTCTCGAAGACTTCCTCGGGAGGGTCAGGGTGGCGGACCGAGTGCTCGGGGCCGAACTTAGGCGATCCCTTGTGTCGCAACTCTCCCCAGATGCGTCCGAATCTCGCGACAGCACCCGCGCTGACTTTGCTGGGCTAACGCACGGGACATACTTTGCCCTCGTGGGAAAGCTTCAGGGCGAATTCTCGAGGCACCTTGAGGAGAAGGCAGGCCTACGCGTCATAGGCAAGACCCATCCCGGCACCGGGCTCGGGCAACTCACAGAACTGCGCTCCGCCGCTGGTTCAATCCTAGCGGTGGACTTGCTCTTCACTTCCCCCGGCTCTCTTTCCAGCAAGGTCCGAGAACTCGTCGCACGGGCCTGGCTTCTACGCGCGATGAAGTCCCCGTCGCCGGTTGTCCCCGTCCTAGTGCTCGCGCTTTTGGGCGGGACCTCGGGGGAGGACGGTGTCCCCAATTCGCCGGCACCGTCGTTGGCAAACCTCAACGCGTTGGAGTCTGCGGGCTGGCGAGTGCTCCCCTTTGACTTAGGCCATCCACAGAGCCAGTTGCTGGCTCGGCTCGAGGAACTTGCGCGATGCCCTTGAACGCTCCCCAGGTCGATCACATCAGTTTCTTTCCTTCGGCCCCACGGGAGCTGGAGGCAGCGCGTGCGCTTGCCGCGGCCCGGCACTTCACGGAAGCGGGGCTTCGGCTCGGTCGCGGTCTCGAGGCCTGCCTCTACGACGCCGCCCGCATGCTCAACCTGCAGATCACCGACCGCGTCCTCGCCAATCTCGAGGGGCTTCGAGAGACCCTCCGAGGCGACATGATTGGAATCTTGCGTCACGGAAGTTCGGAATCCGTTCGACGTCTCGCCAACGCAGCCAGCGGGCTCTCAATCGCAATAGCAACTCTCTCGGAGAGCGCGGCGGCTCGGGCTGGTGTGGCATCAGAGACCCCCCGAAACCCTGAAGCCATCTTCCGGGACCTACTCGCGATGTCACCTGGCAAGTCGTTTCGACGGAAGCTCGAGTCTCACCAGGCGTCGATCCGAGAGGTTCGCATTCTCCGCAATGCAGCCGCCCACGCATCCCTTCACGGCCTGCCGAATGAACTCTCGGAGCAAGAGTACCTGCGAATGCTCGGGTCGTTGGATGGGTTCATGCTTTCCCTGTGTCTCTTGTGCATCGGGCAGATCGCCACCCAGGTCGCGCTTTCGGCCTCGCCTGCCCCCTGACCGCTACCATCGCTGGTAGCAAGCAGCGAACCCGGGAATCCTGATCCTGAGCGACCGTCGGCTCTCGTGCTGAATGAGAACGGGCCGTCGAATCATCGCGGCTCGTTGACGGAAGCCAGTGTTGTTGAGTCTTCTCACCTAGGCTACGCAGCCCGCTGGAAGAACGCTCGTTCCTCCCAGGCGGCAAGCGCCGCCCTAGCCGCCTTCCCGTGCTTGGCGTGCCCTTTCCAGCGGCTCGCCACAACCTCCCTTCGCCTGGCGTCGAGGGCCGCGAGCACTTGATGACCAGCACCGAGTCTAGCCAGGATCCGGACGATGTCCCCTTCCAGGTCGGGCGAGAGGGCCTTAGCCCGCCCGGTAGTCACGTCCTCGGGCGGTTCAACGCCTCGAATCGACCGCGTCCAGCAACCGCATCCAGAGAGAGAGCCACGTCAGGATCTTGGGCCCCTCGAGGGTTCCGCTGTGCATGCGGACCTCGAGCGTGCCCAGGCTCCCGAACAGGCTACCCGCGCTCACCGCGAGGTAGCGTGCGCCCTCCTGCTCGAAGTGCCTTTGCCAGCCTCCGAGGGTCCGGAGCCCGCGCAGTTTCTTCCAGTGCCGACGAACGGGCTGGCAGTACCCGTTGTTGAACCGGGAAGGTGCGACGAGCGAGTGGAGCGCCGGTTCCATGAAGGCCACCCACCGGTGAAGGAGGCGCAAGCGTTCCAGGCTCGGGAGTCCCCAGCCGAGGTGGACGTGCGTTCCCGTCCGGAAGTCGACCGCGAGCCCAAACTCGCCCGCCGCCTTCTCCAACGCCTTGGTGACGTCGTGGAGTTCCTTGATGCCTTCCTCGCCACGCAGGACCCTGCTCGTCGCCTCCCAGCCGCAGGACCCGTCCCACTCGACGTTCCAGACCTCGTGGCTCTTCCTAGGGTCGTGCCCCTCCTGCAAGGGCCGCCGCGCCACCCTTCCTCGTCCCACGACCGTTTCGATCGCCGCCAGTAGGGCGCGCGCCACCTTCGTCCAGTCCGATGGCTTCTCCCCCACCCGGAACCCGCGCCTGGTGAGTTCGAGCTCGACGCCGAAGCTCTGGGCCGGCTGCAGTTCCAGGCCGTCGAGCCCCTTGTAGCCGGGCTCCGCCCGATAGCGCTGGATGGGCGCAGGTTCGAACGGGAAACGGGCCTTCGTCCCCGCTCGGCTCTCGACTCTCTTCCGGCTGGGGCATGACTTCCCCTCACCCCGCTGGGCACCATAGAAGTCGCTCGACCGTAACAGCTTGTCGGCGTGCGCCTCGAGTACGTCGACGAAGTCGACGATGTGGAAGCTCCTCTTTCCGGGGTGGATCCGGGCCCCTCGGCCCGCCATCTGCACGAACAAGATGTCGCTCGTGGTGGGACGGGCAAGGAAAACGGTGCGAAGTTCGGGAATGTCGACGCCGTGGGTCGCCTTGGCCACGTTCACCAGCACATCCGTCGTGAACCCTCTCCGCGCTCGGAATCTCTCCAGGACCTCCCGTTGCTGCTCTGCGCTCATTGCGCTGTGCACCGCCTCGGCCGAGACGCCGGCGGCGACGAAGAGCTTCTTCAGCCGCTCGGCATGCTCGATGTTGCAGGCGAAGACAAGGGTCTTGCCATAGCGCCTGCGGTTCTCCATCCACGTGGCGACGATCCGGTCGTTTCTCTTGCGGCTACGGCCCAACCTGCCGAGTGAACTCGGCGTGAAATCCCCGTTCGCCCCCGAGAGCTCGGGGCGCCACGCCACGCCGGTCTCCGTCCCCTTCTCCAGGATCGGCCTGGCGAGATACCCCGCCTTCACCAGGTCGTCGAAGGCGACGCGCACGATCGTCTCGTAGTCGCTCCAGACCCGTGGCGTTGCGGTGAGCCCGATGAAGAGAGCCGTGCGGACCAGGCGCTTTTCCAGAGCCCTGTACATCGTCCCCGCCTCTCCCCAGTGGACCTCGTCGACGACGACAAGGTCGAAGCGCTGCCGCTGGAGATCCTCGTTGCGGGCCACCAGCGTGTGCACGGTGCTGTAGACGATCCGTCCGTGCGCTCCCTCCGGGATCTCCGGCAGTTCGTGGCGGCCCCCCAGTCGAGTTGTGAGGCGACGGAGCTCCGGGTGGGCGCCGAGGAGGTCATTCACGGCTTGCCGAATGAGCCACCAGTCCTTGGTGACCCAGAGCACTCGCTTGCCGGCGGCGAGCGACTTCAGGACCGGACCTTCGTTCGCGACGAGCGTCTTGCCGCTGCCAGTGGGCATTTGGACGAGCAGCTTGGTTCCCGGTCGGCCCGGGAGGTGCAGGGCGATGTCCGCCACGGCGGTAGCCTGGTAGTCGCGAAGGACGCGGGCAGCCTTGGGGGAGTTGCCGTTTCGGTTGGACACGGGTGGTGGACGCACAGCCTCCCGGGTCCTGACAGGCGACGCAGCGAGATCGGGCTGTCAGGTTCCCGGCGCTCCTGCGTCCTCACGCCAGGCCCTCGAAATGACCAGGAAGCGCAAGTCCGCCAGAAGTCGCGAAACCAGGCGAGCCGCCGGGCCAGTGCCCGTCGACCGCCGAAACACGCGCCTTCGCTTTGAGCAGTGGGTGCGAAACCCCCGCTGCGCGGCAAACACCGCCTCCGCCATTCTCGGCGTCAGCATGGCTGTCGTGGCGGAGATGGAGAAGTTGCCCACGACCATGGGGCAGTCCCCCTTTGCCATCGCCCGCGGTCAGCAGTTCGAAAGGGGGCTATTCCGTGAGGACGCCTCGAGGCTCCGGCAGGCGCTCGCCAGGGTAGGCATTGCGCCCCCTCCGGGTCTCGCCGACTTCCGCCTCCGTCAGGCCGGGGGCCCCATGGCCGACCTCGATACCGCGCGGGCGGGCACCGAGACCCTCCTGCGAACAGCCGCCTCCGGCCAGCTCGTTCCAGGGATCGTCGCGGGGGCCTGCCTGGGCCTGCCCGGACGGCAGCCGATGCTACCGGAGGCGATGCTCGCGCTCGACGTCCTCGTCGTCCTCCCGGGAGAGCCGACGACGCTCATGGTGGGAGAGGTGAAGACCTACGCGGACCGGGGCGGGTACACGGATTGGGGCGAACTCGCCACGGCGCGGGCCCAGGCCGGGGTCTACGTCCATGCCCTCGATGAGTTCCGGGTCGCGTCGGGCCTCGAGGACTCGCTTCAGGTGGCGGACTCGGGCTTCCTCGTGCTGAGCCGCCCTGGATCCAACTTCCCGGTCGTGCGCCCCGCGGAGGACCTCCGGTACCAGGCTACCCGTGCGCAGCGCGGCCTGGAACGGCTCCGCGACCGTGCATCCGAGCTCGCAGGCGCCATCGTCGCGGGGGCCGATCCCATTGCGACGATAACCGCTGCCGACTGCAGCTACTCGCCGACCTGCGTGTCCTTCTGCGACCGGTCCCCGGCCTGCTTTCGGAAGGCGCTCGCCGCGGGAGACGCCGCGGTCCTGGGCGAGGACGTCGGCCGGTTCGTGGGTACGATCCCGCTCGACAGGGTCGTCGCTCTCCTAAAGGGAGATGCGCCCGCCACCGAGGCGGAGCTGTCGCTCTCCGCCCGCCTCCTCGACCTCGAAGGCGCCACGCCGTGAACGAGCGAGCCGTCCTTCGCCGTCTTCGCGCATACGCAACCGGAGGGCCGATGCCCCGAGGGAGCACGTTGCACGTTCCGCGCCCGGGTGGCGACGACCTCCTCGTCGCCTTCGTCCGCATGGGCGGGGAATCGTTGCCCTGGGGGGTCGCCTGGTCCTTCGGCGGCCTGAAGCCCCGGGCTCTGACCGTGCCGGAGCCTCGCGACCGGGAACTGGTCGGCGCGATGATGGCGGAATTCTCGAACGTGATCCTGCCGCACGCAGGACATCCTGGGTTCGGCGACCCGCTCGAGGATGGCCAGGTGCCCCCGCCGATTCTGGGTGCCGAATCCCACCCACCTGTCGATGTTCCACTTCGTGGCCATCGCCTACGTGAACGCTCGTAAGGGCGAGCCCGACCGGGTTGGCGCCCTGAACGCGCTCGGCCGGCACGCGACCTGGCTCTTCCTCGAGGCACAGCGTGCAGGGCAGCAGGCGCTGCTCGACGCCACCGACGTCCTGCGAGAGTCCTTCACGTTCCCGTCCGACGACGTGCGCCAGGCACACCTGGGCTACCTGCTCGCCCTGCTCCGCACCCCGGGCCCCATCAACGCCCGCCTCGACGCCGCCGCCACCGCCGAGCGCCTTTCCGTGGCGACGAGTCTCGACCCCGAGATTGAGCGGAAGGAACTCGAGCCACTCGTGGAGGCGTACCGTGAAGTGACGAAGGCGGGAGACCAGGCGGCGACGACGCGCGCGACGACTGCGATCGACGCCATCCTTCGCCGGGAACTCTTCCGCCGGCTGGAACTCGTCTCGCAGGCACGCGACGTGGTCCGCGCCGATCCCCGGGAACCGAACTCGGGCCTCGCGACCCTACGGAAGAGTGCGGCCTACCAGTACCAGGGGTACATGCGCCGGGAGGAACAGCTCGTGTCAGGAACTGGCCGCCCGTTCGTCCCCTCCCCCATCACCGATTTTGACCCCACCGCTGCGGCCCGGAACTTCCGGGTCCTCGAGTCGAGCGAACGAGCACGAATGGTGGCCCTCATTCATCACGACCAGGAGATGCTGGACGAGGCAGTCGCCTCCGGCGATGCATTCGTCGGTCGCCTATCGGAGGTCCGGGACGAGGGGCAGGGGCGGAAGACGACGCCAGTCTGGGAGATTGAGACCGCCGGGTCCGGCCCGCTGCGGCTCCGGGAGGGTGGCGAGGTCTGCGTGGCCGGGCTTCCGAGGCGCATGGGCAGGATCCGCTCCATCGATCTCACCCGGGCCGGACGGGTGATCGAGGTGGAGATCACGGGACTCAAGACCGTGCCGCGCAAGCCTGTGGACGGCGAGGTAGTCCTCCCGGCGACCGACCCTGGCCTCGAGGGTGCCGAGATCACGATGCTCGCTGCCGGGCCCGATCCCGTGGTGCTCATGATGAGGAGCCACGCATTCGACGGCGACGGGCCGGGTAGCTGGCTCACCCACTCCCGCCCCGGCGAGGCCGGCAAGGGCCAGATGGAGGAGGAGCCCGCGTGACCCCCGGCCAACTGAAGGCCATGATCGACGCCAGGCGCGACGACGTCTTCGCTCGCCTCATGGGAAGGCTCCAGCGTCCTCGGTCGGTCGTCGTGGTCAAGGCGCCCCCGGGCTCCGGAAAGACCCACCTCCTCGTCGACTCGGTGGCGGCAGCGCTGGGTCAGGACATGCGCGTTGCCGTCGCGACCCAGACGAGCGCCCAGGCCGACGCCGTTTGCCTTCGCCTGGCCCGGCGCGTTCCGGCAGTTGCTTCCACCCGCTTCCTCGGGAGCGGAGGCGCGATGGAGGAGCGCCATTCGCTCGTTGCCGAGGTTCGCCATGGCGCCCAGCTCCCGTCCGGGAACGCCATCGTGGTAGCGACCACGGCCAAGTGGGAGTATGCCCCGCCGTCACCCGCCTTCGACGTCGTCGTGGTGGACGAGGCGTGGCAGATGCCCTGGTTCCGGTTCATGGGGCTCGGCAACGTCGCGCCCCGCTTCGTGCTCATTGGCGACCCCGGCCAGATCCCTCCGATTGTCACCGTGGACGCGTCCCGATGGGAGGTGGCGCCCCGCCCGCCGCATCGGGCCGCCCCGGAGCTCATCCTGGCCGACCAGTCGTTGGACTTCCTCGACCTCGAGTTGCCGGCGTCGCGGCGCCTGCCGTACGACACGGTCCAGCTCATCCAGCCCTTCTACGATTTCCCCTTCGCTTCCTACTCGGCTCCCGGCGAGAGGCGCATCGAGACCTCGGGGAGGTCCCGCGACGATGTGGACAAGGCTCTCGACCTGCTCGGGGACGGGAGCGTCTCCGGGATCACCCTTCCCTGCCCCGACGGCGGCCCGCCGCTCGACGTGGACGACGCCATCGCCGCGACCGCCGTCGACGTGGGGCGACGGGCGCTCCGCCGACAGGCGACGTTCGTAGCTGAGGATGCATCCCCGGCCGAGCGCCGCATCGTGCTCGAGCCTCGACACATCGGCATCGTCGCGACACACAGGGTCATGAACGCGCGCATCGCCGAGTTGCTCCCTCGCGAGATGCGCGACGTGCGCGTGGAAACCCCGGAGCGCTGGCAGGGCCTGGAGCGCGAACTCATGGTCATGGTGCACCCGCTCTCGGGCGTGGTGGACCCATCGTCCTTCGACCTCGACACAGGACGCCTCTGCGTGATGTCGTCCCGGCATCGTGGAGGGCTCGTTGTCCTGAGCCGCGACCACGTCCGGGAGTCCCTTGAGGAGCACGTGCCGGTCGCCGACCAGCCCGTCGGCCAGCCCGATTCGAACGGGCGCGGGCACACTCGCCACCTTGGATTCTGGACGGATTCTCGAGGAACGGGGGAGGTTGGTCGCGTGATCCACGAGTTTCGGGAGACCGTTCTCACCTATCGAGCCGCGCAGCGCATGGCCTGGTGCGCCGGGGATAAGTCCCTGGTGCCGGCCTTTCATCCCGTGGACGGCATCGTCCGCAACCAGAACGACAAGCACTTCGGAGAGTTCTTCACACTTCGCCACTTCCACGAGGCAGAGGGCTGGCTTGGCTTCCGCTTCTACGCCCTCAACTGCACGCCCGACCTCGGGCATCCCAGGTTTGGCGCTGGCGGCCGGAAGCTCATCACGCTCCTGCCAACAGAAAGACTCCTGGCCTACCGGAGGGCGAGGGCGGAGTTCCTCCAGGGACGCAATCCTGAGAAGGGAGAGCCGGACCTCTTCCTGTACAGGGATTCGACGAAGGAGGTCGTGTTTCTCGAGGTGAAGCTGGGGAGCGATTGGCCGGACGTGGAGGGGATGCAACTCGCCTGCCTTGTCCAGATCCGCGACATCCTCGGCTGCCGAGCCGAGATCGTGCACCTCCGGGAAGAAGGCGAGCGGTACGTTCCGAGGGTTCACGCAGTGGAACTCGCACGGAGGCCCGTCGAGGTGGCGCGGGGACCTGTCGTGCGGAAGCGTGGTCAGGGGCGGTGATGGCGACCGGAGAAGCTTCGGCGCAGGCGATCGAGGCTCGAATCAACGATGCCATCATGGAGGTCTGGTACCGGCCCGCCCTGGGGCTCGAGACGTCGCGCCCTCGGATGCCCATGGTCTATCCGCAGCTCGTCGCTGGCGGCCTTCTCGTCGTGGGTCTCAATCCCTCCTTCAGCGAAGTCGGATTCCGATCGTTCCTCCGCGGGCCCGAATGGGCCAGCTTCGACCCCATGGAGTTCTACCGGTGGAGGAGCGGGCCCGGGGACTACGTCGCCAAGGCGCAGCGGATCGAGGAGGCCTCCCTTCAAGCACACGCGTACTTCCGACCTTTCGAGGCGTTCGCGGCGTCTGTTGGGCGACCGTGGCAGCACCTCGACCTGCTCGCGGTCCGCGAGACGTCGGACAAGGTGGCGCTCGAGTGGGTGGGGTGCGCCGAGAAGAGGGAGCCGATCCTTCCCTCCCTGAACGCCTTCGGGCGTGCCCAGGTCGAAGTGTCGGTCCGGGCCATTGGCCTCATCCAGCCGGAATGCCTGATCGTTCCGAACGTCACAGCGGCCCGCATTCTCGTGGAGACGCTGCGGGCGACGTTCGACGACGAACGTGGGTGCTACCTGGCGAGCGTCGGAGAGAAGCAGGTACCGATGTTCTGCTCGAGCATGTGGACGGGGCAGCGAGCCCTCGACCGGTTCTCTCGGGAGTTGCTCGAGTGGCACCTGAAGCGGAGTATCAGCGGGTAGGCTGTCAGGTACGCTCCGGTCATGCGTCTGCCCCACATCATGTGTAGGCGCCTATCCGAGATCATCCTCCACATCCGGTACAAGCCTATCGGCGTCCCGGGCGTTTGCTATTACTGCGGCGTCCGGGCGCAAGGGCGCGATCATGTTCCGCCCCTGTCGCTCGTCTCCGAGGATCCGGATCTCCGCGAGGGGTTGCCGTTCTTCCTGCTTCCTTCCTGCAACGAGTGCAACAGCATGCTGGGCAATAATCCGATCGTTGTCATTGAGGCTCGCCGCGCGTGGCTTTACAGGCGATACCAGGCGCGCTACCAGCGGGAGCTGGCCATGCCCGAATGGTACCCGGAGGAGATCGCCGAGCTCGGCTCCAACATGCGAAGCTCCGTCCGGGCCGGCCTTCGGCTCAAGAAGGCGGTGCTCGAGCGCATTGCGATCCTGGGTCGTCCGCGGGCGGAGCCAGCGAAGCTGGACTTCCTGGAAGACGGTGCTGAGGAGGCAGCATAGGCTCCATCTTGCGCTACCCTAGGGCATGGCCGGGAGGGTCAGGATGCCAAGGATACGTTCCCTGAACAGGGTTCTTCCCGACGGCAGCGAGACTCGCGAATACAAGGATCTTTCGGACCCGGGCCTCGCGGCGCACGTGGGGAAGCACATCCTGACTGCTGAGGAGGATTGGTCGACCCGGCTAGGCACGGAGATCCCCATTCCCGCTGATCCCGAAGCGGTGAGGCAGGCAGTGCGGCTCGCCCAAGCGGGGGAAGCCCTCGAGAACGTCCGGGCTCGCCTTCGCGAGCTGTGGGGCGATGACGGGGAGCGCGTCCTAGAGAGGCTCTTCTGCGAGAAGGAGTTGTCGGCGCTTCGGGGGAAGAGTGGAGCCGGCGCCAGGGAGATCCTTCGCCTGCTTTCCGAGGCTCCTTCCCAATCGCAATGGGGGAGCACGAAGGGCTTGGGACCGGCCGAAATCGTCGAGAGCGCGCGGCGATCGGGCATCCTGCCAATTCTCACATCCGCCATCGTCCACCTCGACCTGACAGATCGGTTGCTTCTCGAAACCGACCCCGGAGATTACGCTCGGGACGTCGTAGGCGAAGCGCGCAAGCTCATGTCGAGGCAGGGCCTTTTCTGCAGCTTCCTGACGACCTGGGTCATGGCCCCCGACAATGCGGTCGCCACCATCCGGGCCGCCTTCGGGGATCGCTATCCCGAGATCGCCGCGGCGTACCTCGACGCTGCTCACAGGGCCGCCGCGAGCGCGGGAGCCACCCCTCGGCACTGCACCTACGACCTGTCTTCCGGTATCTTTCTCGTCGAAGGTGTGGAGGGCTATGTAGACGATGCGGGCCTCGCCGTGGTCATCGGCCCCGACGGCTCCGGCAGGCATCGCCTATACACGGCGCACGTGCCCTCTAAGGCGAAGTCGCGAGGAGGAGAACTGGGTGCGGCGAACCGCGCGCTGCTCCGGAAGGCCTGGGGACCATCGACCCCTGAGGAACGAAAGAGATTCCTGGAAGAGTTGAACAAGGGACACGTCGTCCTCCATGACCTCCATGCACTCGAGCGCTGGCGGGAGTTGCGATGACGTGCCCCGAAAGGTACATCGCGACTGCGCTGGCGCTGGCGGAGCCCCTATCGGACCTTCGCAAGGCCGCGCGCCAGTGGCGGGGCCCGGCGGTCCGGAGGAGGCAGGCACTCTTCGAGTTCCTTCGGCTTCGTAGCCACGCGCGACACGCCACGGCCATCGCACTGCGGGCCGTCGCTGAACCGACGAACCAAGCCATCGCACGGGCCGCCGGGCACCTTCGGGCAACGATGGGACGGCTTCTGGAGACCGACGTCGGCAGTCGATGGGATCCGGAAAGGGTGGCGGACCAGGTCGTCCGCGAGTTCCTCGTCCGCGATCTCGCGCCAGCGGTGGAACAACTCCAGGCGCTGGCGCTGGTCAAGCCCGTTCATCCCCTCACCCTCTCCTGGGAGGAGCGGGGCGATGTGGAGGACCTCGTGCTGGACAGGCTGGCGGTGCGGCTCGTGTGGCAGGAAGCACCGCTCGTCGTCGGTGCAGACGCGTGGTCGGCGATCATGAGGGGAGCGATCGACGGTCAGTTGGACCAGCGCAGTCGCTTTTCCCGATCGTATGAGAAGGCGGTGGGGGCCTATCGCTCGGTCGACCGCGGCCTCGAGGACGCCTTGCCCGGGGGCGTCCGCGACGGCTTCGACCTGATCCGGAGGGAAGTCTACAACCGCCATTTCCCTTCGATGCCCGCGCTCGTCGACGCCGGGCGATTGGCCTTGGGGCCACTCCTCACGATCGATGACCTTCCTTGGGAGGAACGATCGAGCCAATTCCTCTTCTGATCCCGACGGCTACCCGAAGGTGACCACGGCGTGGACGCGATGGGCGAACTCCGGCTACCTCGACGCGGGTATTGCTGGCCTCGGCAACACAGTGCTGCATCTCGTACAGGATAGGTGCCTCGAAGATGGTCTTGGGAGCGTGTGGATCCCATGCGCCGCTGGCGATTTCGATGGCAAGGCGGACGATCCCCGACTCCGGTGCAGACAGCGAGGGTCGTCGACACGCCGGCCGTCCGGCGGGGCTCGCCCGCGCGGGGAAAGTTCCCTCCGCCGAGTTCCTGGATGTACACGATTCACTCCGGCGGGCTTGCCCAGTCGATACCGGGCAGGATCTGGTCGACCCTGTGGACCAGGAAGGTCTCGGAGTTGGGGCGGGTGAGCGCACTCGTGTGCACCCATAGTGGAGTTGCTGAGCGACTCGAGAGTACTGGACGTGGTCTCTCCGGTGCATGAGGCCCCCGGGGTCACTACGGGGGACGCGTGCCGCCGCGGCCCTGACAGTCAGGACGTCGAACAGTTCGACCCTAGTCCCGCAGCAGCCGGTAGATGCCGTACCCGAGCAGGGCCGCCACGACGGCCGGGCCGGCGATCACCATGGCCGTTCCAGCAACCATCCCGCCCCCGACTCCACCACCGATTGCCGCGAGACCCGAGGTAATGCCAGCCGCGCTCAGGCCGGGGACTCCAGCCGCCGCGACCGCTCCGATTGCGCCCGCGGTGCCGGCAGCGCCCCCCACTGCCGTGGCCACCCGGCCCACCGCCCGGGCATCGCGCTCCCCCTGGGGGAGGCTAACGTCGTCCTTCAGGACATGCCTCATCGCGACTGTCGAGATGATGGCAGGGGTCGCCGCGAGGGCCGCGAGGCCTGCGACTGCTCCGCCTCCCACCGCCCCTCCCACGGTCGCCAGACCGCTCATAGTGCCCGCCCCGCTGAGCCCGGCGACGGACCCCGCCGCGCTGACGACCCCGAGCGAGCCCGCGACCGCAGCTCCGCCGGCTCCCGCACCGCCGGCGCTCGCCGCCTTGTCGGTCACCTGTTCGCTCTCAGCGACGCCGGTCTTGCACCAACGAGCGAAGTGCTCGCAGTTGTTCCCAGCGAGGCTGTACGCGCGCTCGCCGAGGCGTGAATGGGCCCGCTTGACGACGACGTCGACGGGGAAGCTGGCCCCGTACTTGACGGCGGCGACACGGCAGCCTCGGACGAAGACCTCCATCACGTCGACGCGGACGTGGGCGTTCACCTTTTCACCATGTTCCCCACGGTAGTGGATGACACGGCCGTCTCCGAGGTCGATGCCGTGATGGAAGTAGATGCCTCGGTCCACCTTGAGATGATCGCCTCTCGCCATAGTCGACTCCTTTTCGTCACCCGTTACGATCAGGGGACGCAGGACCTGACCGACTCCTGACAGCCAGGCCTGGCCGGCTGGACATGTCCGGCGGCTAGTTAGGCTTCCAGCTGAACTTGGCGAAAGGACTTGGGCCGTTACCGACGGGCTGCCCGCATCCCTGCTCCACGCGCTCTCGCGGCCCGACCCGTCGTGGTTCGTGCGCCCGAACCGGCTCGATGCGTCCCGGTCCATCCACGGCGTGCCACACACGCTCCCGGTGATGATCCACGCGGTGGAGATCACGGAGGCGCTCCCCATGCAGCGCGGGAACGGTAGACCGTCGTCCAGACTGCCCTCTGGCACGGCCTAGGGCAGACGGAAACCAGGCGGACGACCTCCACGGCGCAAAGTGCGCCGTGGAAGTGGCCGGTCTAGGGCTTCGCCGCCGTTTGAACTTCTTCCCGCCCCCGCATGGGCAGGGATCGCTCATTGCACACTTGAATGTGGGACTCATTCTCGTCATCTGCTGCCTGGAATTGCTCGCGCCCTCTTTCCCGGGTGACGACAAAGCAGAATCTGCCTTCCGGCCTCGATGCGAGTCAGTTCTGGCGAGACGGCCGTGTCGCGGAAACACCGCCAGTTCCAACCTCATTCTGTTTTATGCGGAATGGCTGCCCGCTCCTTCATCCCCGTGCGTGCCGATGGCAGTGGAGGTGTCTCCGGGGAATGGGACACGAGCGCCAGCCCCTCGATCTCCTCACGCGGAATCGCCCCAATTCACAACCCTTACACATATGATGTCTTCCCAATGCACGAGGATGTGAAGGCGGCCAGCGCGGAAGCGGAACTTGAGGACGTTCGGGCGAGGTATCTAAACCTGTCCGAACAACACAAGCGGCGTCTCCTCGCATATGTCGCCAGGAACGACGACAAGGCCTTCGATCTATGGCTGACGCGCGTCCAGAAGCGGAGTCGGATCAAGGGCGTTCACCGCGGCAATGTGCTGGCCCGGGTGGCGCCCTATGGTGCGCACCTTGACGCGGCGCTCTTCGAACGTGGTCCGGGGTTGCCGATAAGAATATTCAAGTGCCGCTTCGGGTATGGTGACTATGAGCCGAACGCGACCTTCCTTCGGATGATGGAGGAGCGAGGTAACGAGCGGAATGGGAGCGATCCCGAGTTGGTGCGAAGCGCTCTGGAGGAGATCGCAGCGCAGACCGATGACGAGGAGTTCGACCTCTACTGCGCGGCGCTTCGGTTGGTTGAGCCGCTGTGGTTCAAGGGCGCGTCAACTGAAACTCGCGCTCTTCTATCACCTGACAACACGGTCGATCAGGCAGGCGTTCCGCCGAATGCAACCGTCAAGGCTTCCGCGCCCGCGGAGCCGGACCAGATGGCTCAACCGGACGCGCTAGCCCAACCGGACACGGTGGCTCCGCCGGACGACGTGGACACCGATTCGCTTGCCGTCCCCGAGGGCACCGGACCGAACGACGAATCCGCGGCTGTCGGCCAGACCAACGCGGAGTTCGAGGCCGCTGCGAGCCTGCTTCTCGAGGCCGTGGAACTCGGTGCCGAGGACCTAGCCAAGGCCCATGACATCCTCAAGCACTGCGCGTCCGAGTATGAGCGATGGACTCGGGAGGCCCACGATCAATACGCAAGCGGCTCTGCGGACGCCTATCGCAGCGCCACCGAGGCGATTGCCAACCTCCTTCCGCAACGCCAGGAAGCGGCGCGCAAGGTGAGTGCTACCTGCGAGGTCCTCGGGCCACAGATCGATGCCGTGGCGGCGTTGCTTGAGGGTGCTCCGGGGAACTCCGCGCTGGGGACTGTCCTTTCCCAGATCGCGGAGTCGGTTCAGGCTGCCAGGATCTCCTACGACTCCTCCATTGCCGATGGGCTGCGCAACGGAGCCGGTACGATTCGGGAACGCCTCAGGTCACTTCGGGAGGGCCAACTCGCGGGACTGAGCCAAGAGGTGAGTGCACTTGCGGCGAAGTTGGAGTCGCTCGACCAGGACGCTTCAGAGTCCCGCCACCTGATACAGGATCGAGTGTACCTGGACAGGCCCATCGACGAAGGCCGGCGGCGACTCGAGAACGAGGCGGCGATTCTGCGCCGCAGGATCGAGGAGGCCGATGCGAACCGGGCGTCACGCTCTCTCGAGGTCCTGGCCGAGATGCTCGACTCCAAGAAGGTGAGCGACTTCGGCCACGCAATCGCCTTGCTGAGGTCGGGCCAGACGGCTGGTGAGGCCCGACGCCTTCGCAGCCTCGGTCTTGGCTTGATGCAGCAGAACCGCGAGGCGGAAGGTCCTTTCGCCGACCGCCTGAGCGTCTGGCAGGACCTCGTAAGCATCATTACCGCGAATGGGGCGGACGCCCTCAGCCCCGACGAGTGTGCGCTATCTTTACCAGCAGGGATGCTGGAGCGGGTCGAGGATCTTGTCGCGGTTCTCCCCGGTGCCATCGAGGCAGTTGGGATTGCGCAGGAAGGCGACGCTCCGTGGGGCCTCGCCGAAGCGTTCTGGGCCGCGGGGTCCTTGGCTTGGGCAAGAGCCGCGGGCCAGGTCGCATGGGACCGAACCCGGTCCAGGCCAGCGCTCGCTCGATGGCTGCAGAAGTCGGGGTTGCCGCCAACCCGGCAGCAGCTTTCCGCTTTGGTCGAGGCACTCGGGGCGGCTGAGTGCATTGCCCTCCGCTCTTTGGCCGCTGCGCGTGGACTGGAGTCGGAGAACCACAGCGAAACCCTCCTGATCGCTGCCTGGATCGACCGGGAAGAGCCCTACCCGGACATTCACTGCCTCGAGGTCGCGGCGAACGGATACCTGGAATCAAACCTTCCCGGCGCAGTCGTCCTCTGTTCCGTCGCGGTGCGAAGCGGGCTCGAAGGCTTGATTTCCAATCGGTGGCTCGACGTGATTCGCACCGCGGGGTGCGGTCACGTTTCGGCAGTCTTCACGGCCTACCAGCGCATCGGCAGGGAGGAGCTTTCCAGGCGGGTCGCCCAACTCACCGAATCGAGAAATGCTGGGGAGGAACTCGTCCGTCTAACAAGGGACCGCAACCCCAAGAGCGCAACGGCTTACGAGGTCTGGAAGAGGGACCTCGAACCACTGCTAGGAAGGTTCCGGGCTCGGCTCGTCGACTCGGCAACGCGACCGGAAGCGCTTAGCGAGCTTCAGGATCTTGATGCGGAAAAGGTCACACGCAATGCCGCCAATCGTCGAGCCCCTGGACTTAACCGCCGGGCCTTGGACACGCTCTGCGAGTGGGTCGAGGCTCACAAGGCTCGATTGCCAGTTGCAACTGTTCGCCCAGAGCTTCCCCTGGAATTCTACGAAGAACGAGTTCGCGGAGCTCTTCGCGGGGAAGCCGATATTCTCGTGCAATCAGGGCCTCTTGGAGTTGTAGCGAGAACGCTCCTCGCCGTGATCCTGAAGCACCCCTTCCCACCGGCCCAACCGGGAAGCAACGTTGAGTTCGAGGATTGCCGAAGGACCGTCTTCGAACACCTTCTTTCCATGGACGCCGACCCTCTCGTTTATTGGCGATTCATGACTAGCGACGGTCCCGGATGGCTGGAGGCAACTGGCGAGGACGTCCTCGAGAGGATTGCTGACGGTTCGGGCTGGCGCCTCGCGGCCCTCGGGTACATTCGAGGGAGGCGATATGGGCTGGCGGAGCGCCTGCTCGCGGCGACCCCGGCCGGCGAAAAGCCCGTGATCGAGGAAATTGTCCGTCCGAAGATTGAGGACGTTCGCAAGGACCAGAGGGGCTTGATCGAGGCACTCGCCATCGCTCCGCTCGAGGCCGCAAGTGCCGGTTGGGGAGTCGACGCGAAGCCTGAGTTGCGCTTTGACATCGAAAGGCTTCAGGAGGGAGCGCGCCTACTTCTCGCCAAGTTGGGCTCGCAAGACGTTGACGCGGTGGAGCGCGAACTTGCCGGTCTCCTCGACCAAATCGCCATTGTGACCGAGGACTGTGCAGCAGCGGAGCGCGCGGAACGAGATCTTGTCGCGAATCGCATCTTCCGCGCTGCAGAGCAGTTCCGCTGCGGCAACCCCATCTCCCAGCCTGTCCTTGTGACACGCCTGATTCTGGCAGCATCGAGCGGACACCGGACAGAGGCCACTCGCCTGGCGACGGTACCTCCGGAGTCGCATGATTATTCCCGCGAGGAGCCGCGGTCCGAACCCGAAGGCGACGCCCTGACGGCACCGGTTGCAACCCGATCCCATCCCTGCATGGAAGTGTCGGTCTCGCAGTTAAGCGTCCTCACCAAGGGCGCCTGGGACTTGACGACCGTCCCCGACGGCTTCCAGGTGAACGGCACTCCCGGTGATGTCGCCGCTTCCAGCAGTACTGATCGATTTGACTCCCTCCTTCGATCAGCGAAGAAGCTTCACGGCACGGGCGACGGGCGGTGGAGGAACTGGCTCGCATGTTGGGCCGTGGAGATGGGCAAGCGGCGCGCCAAGGATAGCAGCTTCGTAAATACCGCGATGCTGTCGCGTGACGCGCTCGTGCTACTCGCTCCTACCGGGTCGGACGACGAGTTGCTCCGGGATCAAGCCCTGCTGTTGTGGCTTGCCTCGAGAATCGAGACTACCAACCTCTCGCTGGCCCGGCAGGCGCCGGACTGGGACGTGCTGCTTCGCTCTGCTGGTGTTCGAGTGCTGGGTCAGATCGTTCGGAGGTTTTTCGAGCTCGGAGCCGGGGACCTCCTCGCCGAGTCGCTGGCGGATCTCGCAGAGGTCGGAGGCGCGCCACTTCCGCGCGTCCTTTCGACCCTTGCAGGGAAGGAGTTTCACCTGCGGGCCCAGCTAGTCCGGGACCTAGTTCGGTTTGCCCCGGAGGGCGGTGGCGGGAACTTGCGAGTGACCGTCGACCTGCTGATGCCTTGGCTGGCACCGGAAGCAATCGAGAGCGTCGAGCGGAACTTGGCGGCAGCCATGGCGGGAGGCGGCGATTCATCGGCTCCTACTGCCGTCGCAAGGCAGGCTCTCGTTGACGCCGCGGTCCCACAGGAGATCCTGGAGCGCCTAGAGGACGGGCTGAGGCGACGCGCAGAAGGGGACGCATCCCAGTCCGAGACGGGGCAGGCTCACCGCCTTACTGGCCGCGTACTCTCCAAGTCGATCTACGCATCCGCTACTGAGACCGAGGCCGGAGGAGAGATCGTCGTCGAGATCGGGCGGAGGGGTGGCAAGGGCACCCTCAGGGGGCTTCGAGCCGCCCTCACTCTCGAGCATCCTTCGCTCGCCATCGAGGCCGAGAACCGAGTACGCGACCTCGGGGTCTTGCGCCCCGACGAGACCAAGGAGTTGACGTTCAAGTTCGTCGTCGCTTCTCCAGGCATTTCGGCAGCGCCCTCGGCCAAGGCGACCGCAACCGTCTTGGTATACGGCAGCGAGGACGCCCCACTCCTCCAGCGTCGTTTCGTGATCAATGTCGGGAAGGAGTACCCGTATCGCCACGCCTTGAGCCCTTACGTCTACGGGAAGTGCCTCACTAGCCTCGATCTCATCAAGGGTCGCGAACGGGAGACGACCGAGATCCTCGACACCTTGCGGGGACAGCATGACGACAACTTCGTCGTGATCTACGGGATGCGACGAATCGGGAAGTCCTCGCTCCTCCAGAAACTCAGCTTGGACGTGCGCGCCCGCAGGCGATACGTGCCCGTCCACCTCGATCTCGAGCACTACCTCAAGTCGAAGGACACGTCCGTGACCTTCCTGGAAAAGCTTGCCG
The DNA here is from genome assembly GCA_963828255.1 of uncultured delta proteobacterium. Classification (GTDB taxonomy): domain Bacteria; phylum Myxococcota; class Myxococcia; order Myxococcales; family Anaeromyxobacteraceae; genus CAIOAK01. Next base: position 177,865 of record CAWHDZ010000034.1, read on the forward strand.
AGGGGATCCAGCGCGACATTCCCGATCGACGCGCTAAGGAGGTACGCCCTCCAGCCGGTGCCACCGACGCCCGCATCTTCCCTGAGTTCGAGAAGTACCTTCGCGCCGTGGCCGACCGGTTGGCTCCCGAGAAGCGCTTGCTCCTGCTCTTCGACGAGTTTCAGATGCTCTTCACGCGCTCGATGGCCGAGCAGATGCAGGATGTCATCAAGAGTCTTCGGCACTGGATCCAGTTCCTGCCGATTTCCTTCGTTGCTGCTGGTACTCCGGAACTGCAGGACGCGACCATCGGGCCGGAGCAGCGGCTTTTCCAACTGGGTGTGCCGATCAAGGTGGGCCCGCTCGACGAGATAGCCGCCCGGGACCTGATTCGCGAGCCGGTGGCACAGACCTTCTACGTGACCCCGCGGGCCGTCGACGCCATCGTCAACGACTGCAAGGGGTTGCCCAACCTTATCCAAGCGGTCTGCGTTGGGCTCTTCAACAACGTGAAAGCGTCAGAGAAGACCGTGGCGACATTTGATGACGCGGAACGCGCGCTCGATCAGGTGTCCTCCGCAGCGGAGTACTTCTCGTTCCTCATCGCCCCCCTTGAGCGGAAGAGCATGCAGAAGATGGTTATGCGGGCCCTCGCCGCAATCACGCAGGACGAGGCCAGAGGCACGCCAGAGGGGATCCTGGATCACCTTCGGATTCACGGGAGGGGCGACGAGATCGACCAGGCATCCCTGGAAATGGTGCTGAAGGAGCTGAAGGACTTGGGAATCGCATTCCATTGGCAGAAGGGGGAGTGGCGCCTGCAGCCACCGATCCTCGCGCGCCACGTCATGCAAAGAGCGGAGTTCGCACTGTGAACGATTCGAACCGCACGCAACCCTTCGGAGCGCGACAGGCGCTCCCGCCCGGCGCGACATCCTTTGGCGGACGGAAACGACTGGACGAGGTTCTCGCTCTGCTGGGAACACTCGATTCCGAGAATTCCGTATCGGTCTCCGGTCCCAGACAGAGCGGTAAGTCGAGCCTCCTGCAGCAGTTGTCCGACGCCAGCGCCCTGCAGCCGTATCCTAGCCTAACCGGTGCACTCGTGGTTCAGGCCGACTTCAGGGATTTTCGCGGAAGGGCGGCCAGCGCGATCCAATACCTTATCGACACAATCGCAGCGAAACTCGATGAGGAGGCCGTTCCAGGCGGAGCTGCGGTCCGCAAGTCGGGGACTATGGTGACGGCGGTGCGGAATGCCCTGCACGCTTTGGGCGGACGTCGCCTTATTATCGCGATCGACGACTTCGAGTACGTCGGGTCGGACCTGAAGAAGGACGAGCAAGCAGACCTTCGGAACGCCGTGTACAAGCAGCCAAACGCAGGTTATGTCGTCGCATCCAGACTGGCGCTCTCCCGGTGTTTGGAGGAATTCGGGGATCCCCTGAGCGATTTCGCTCCCTCTTGCGTGCGTCTCCCCCGCCTGCTTGGGCCGCTAGGTGTGAGGGATATCCAGCACATGATCGAGCGGGCCCTCCCGACGATGCCGGCCGAGACGAGGCATGCGGCCGCAAAGGTTGTCCATGACCGAGTCGGGGGCTTTGCATGCTGGGTTCAGCAGGCTCTTGCGCTGGCCGTCAGGCATATTCCAGACAGCGACGGGCGGCTCCTCGAACGGCAGTTTGAAGATGAGCTCTTCGAGCGCCTTCAGGACGACTTCGCACTCGGGTATAGGCGCCTGTCGGCACGGACCCAGCGTTACATCGAGGAGTCGGCGATTGGGGATGGCCTGGACGGCGAGGATCAACTCGAGCTCGAGATCAGCGGGTGGACCACTCCCGGGAGCCCGACCTTCAAGCCCAGCGGCAACCTCGTGGAGCGCTGGATCCGGTCGGGCGCCTGGGAGCGCCAGCCCGTGCGCGCCGCCGCCGTCGAGTCCGACCCGTATGAGCGCCTCGTCAGGGCCGTCGAACTCGTAAACCGTCGTCACCAGCGAGCCACCGGGCGGGCAAGCGAGTTCGTGATCCGTCCCGATGTCTTCTTCTCCTCTAGCGACATTGCGTTCCTTCGGAGGGAAACGCAGTGCGAGGAAGACCTGGGGCGAAAGGTTCTGGTTCTGGCCCGACTCCTCTACGAGGGTTCGGGCGGAGCAACCAAGGGGCGCCTTCGACTCCCTCAGTGGTGCTACGACGATCCCGGCAGCATCGTCTACCAGGTGACTCGGCTCCGGCACGCCTTCGTTCACCTCGAGAACCCCAACGCCTCAGAGGCGTCCAGGGACCTTCAGGCCGAGGCGCAGGTCTATAGAAGGTACGTCGGCGTGCTGGATCCCAGTTCGCTCGACCAGTACAAGAAGCTTGGCGAGGCCTTGATTGAAGAGGCAATCTTCCAGCTTGAGTGCATGAGGGACTACTGCCCGTTCGTGCCGGATCTCAAGCTCGGCGCCCTGATCGCCGAATCCAGAGGAGGCTCAGGGGCGAAGGATTGAAACCTTGGCCTGCGGCGGGCAGTACTGGGCCCCTACGTTGATGCGATCGAGGTGGGCTCCCGTCGAACAAGGCGATCCTCGACGAAGGGCGCTCACCCCCGGATGAGGACGCCATCCGCCCGCGCACGGAATTCCTGACGCACGTGGTCGGGCAGGCGCAACGCGTTCGGGCGCTCGTCGAGCACCAGATAGACGGGGACCTCTTGGCGCTTCGGGGTCGTCGAGGCGTCAAGCAGGAAGTGGACGGGGCCGTCCGCTGGTCCAGTGCCTGCCAGTACCAGTGCGAGCATCCCACATCGCTGCTGCCCAGCGAGGAAGTCCTCCGGCGAAAGAAACCTGGCGAAGTCCCGGTAGCCCGGACCGCATCCCTTCATCCAGGCGTCGAGCGCGGGCGAATAGCGGGCAGCCTTCTTCCTGATCGTGCTGGAACTCCGCGCGTTAGCCATCGCCTCCTCAAGGAAGCTTCCCTGGGGGTGGGCGAACCAAGCCGGATAGACAGGCCGGGCATTCATGATCTCGATTCGCGTCATCCCGGTCTCGGCGACACAGTGTTGCACCTCGTGCTCGACGAGCGCATCGAACGCGACGTCGGCCGCCTTCTCATCCCAGGTTCCGTGGGCAAGGGCGACCGCGAGTCGCACGATCCCCGGCTCGTGAACATAGATGCCCCACGCGCCCGCCACGTAGAAGTGGAACGGGCGGTAGAAGGCGAGGGCGTCCGGGGCGACACCTACGACGGACTCCGACCCATGGAGTTCGGGGGCAGCCTCCCCGTGCCTGGGCAAGAAGCGCCCATCGAACTCGACCGAGTCCTCGAGCCAGTCCGGAGCGCGGGGCCGATCGATCCTGGGGAAATCGATGTCAACGTTCCCGAGACCGAGCAGAGCCGCATCCGGTCGGGGCGGCGGCGCCGACCGCTCTCGAAGGGGCGCAGCGGGGCGGTCATGCGCAAAGGTGACGTAGTCCTTCAGGTACATGCATCCTCCTGTCTTCCGCAGCGCCGGCCAGCGAAACAGTGGTAGCGACCGGCTCGGGCAACGCGGGCATCGCCGGCGCCGGTCCATGAGATGGCTGCGATCCAGTTTTCGCTCACCCTGTTCTTCCTATTCCTCCATTCATGGAGGCTTTTCCAGGACTCTCCTGACAAGCGCCTAGACTTGTTCACTCGAAGGCGAGTCCCGTAGACGGTGCCGGGGCGTCCTGCCGGATACGTGACGCCCGTCGCCATCGGATGTCCTCCGCCCGCTTGCTGTCGAGCAGGCGACGCCAGCAGCCGGGACACAGGCCATGGTCCCGGCGGGATGCGATCCCGCCACCGTTCGGTCGGCGGAAGCAGGCATGGCGCCCGCAGGTGCAGCGGGTACGGCTGATGCGTGCGTTTCTCGTGGCACTTAAAGACATGTCGGCCCTCCTGATTTCCCAGACGTATCTGGCCTCCGGCTCCTGACACGCTTCTGCATCAGGCACGCACCTTTCACGCCAAGGCCCTAGGCAACTCCGGGGTGACATTGTCGAAGTACATCGCCCACGCCGCTTGAATGGTTCCGATGCAACGGCCAAGGATCTCGGGGCAAATCCCACGATCTGGTACGAAGACCTCCACCTGAAACTCGACGAACTCGAGGTCAGGTGGGAGGAACACTTTCGCAACCTTCGTCTCTGCCTGAATGGCTTGAGCGGCGCGAAGAAGGGTGAGTTCGTCCTTAGTCGTTCCCTCCAGAAGTACGCCGGCGCACACCTGAAGGAATCGCTCATCGTTCTCTTCGAACCGGATTAGGAAGGTCTTCCCCTCTACCTTGAAGACGACGTGCACTGGGGCATCGCTCTCGTTAACGAGCTGTGGCCGGAAGCCCTCCTCGGCGAGGAGTTTGCACACCCGCTGGGGGAGGGGTTTGCTGCGCTTTGACTGGAGGGCGAGGTCGGCCATATGCGAGAATCCTTTCTGGTTCGTCCAGGGTTTGGACGCAAATCGCCGGACCACCTGACACATGGTTCTTGCCGGTCTATTCAGGCCCCATGTGGTCCCAAGGCCGCCGGAGCGTTCTCGGGTAGCCCCCGACGTAACGCCACCTGCAACTGAGACCCGTGGTAATGGATGGTATCCATGGACTTCACTGTCTTCACTGACGAGTCCGGGAGCTTCTCGAACCCGAGCGGCCCGCTTGGCAAGCACGTCACGGTGGCCCTCGTTCTTCCGGGAAGGCGGTCGGCGCTGGAGCCGCGAATCCGCGGGGCCCTTCGCGCCGCATCTACCACCCTTCCGTTTCCGTTTCACGCGACGGAAACGTGTCACTTGCCAAACGTAGTGGCGGAACTGAAGAAGCAACTTTCGGCCGGCATGACTCCGTGCTCGCCGGCGGTCGGTACGGCGCTCCGTGGGGCCAGCCTCGAAGAGGTCCTCAGTTGGGAGGAAGTACCCTCCATGCGTCCTGTTTCCCGGGAAGTCCGGCAGATTGCCTCGTTGTGGCTTGCGGCCGCTCGCTCGACGGCGGCCGCGTTCGTATCGGGCGGCGGGATGCTGGTCGTCTGCCTCCAGCACGGAAAGCCCCCGGAGCCAGACCAGTGGACGCGCATGATGTTCGCCTTGCTCCAGCAGGCGCTGATCCTCGTCGCTTTGGGTAGTCCCGGCCAGGACCACAACGTGGAATGGGCCATTGCCGACCGTGCTGGGCGACTGCCATTTGATCTGGGGGAAACGCTGGGCGCGCTCGCAGCAGCTAGGTCACGCGGTGAACCGTTCGCCCGCATAAACTCGAAGCGGTACGTCCACTTGGAAAACGCAGAGGACTGTCCGGGCATCTGGCTTGCGGATGCCATTGCGCATGCTGTTGGTCCTGGTGCGTCCCAGTACCAGCATGTCTCCACAGAGGATGCGGCTGCCTTGACTTGGCTCGCCCTTCGTCAAGAGGCAGCTACTGCCTTGGGGACGCCGGCAACCGCACTCTTCCACCCGGTGGGTGCAAGGCCTGAGACCCGTGACATGGTCATGCGCGCCACGTTGTCGCCTTGCGATCCGCGTGCGGCGCTGCTGTCCGCGCTGGAGCATTGCGTGCTGGACCTGCCCCCGTTTACATACGCCTGCTCCGTGGAGGGCTCGGTGGACATCGTTCGCCGCGTCACGGACTCATGATCCAGGGCCTTCACGAGATTCTGAGCATCCTGTCCTCACCGGCCGCAACTCTAGCGGAGCGGCGCCGCGCTGAGAAAGCCCTCCCCGACCTCCTTTCCTGGGTAAGACCCTGGATTCGCAAGAGATGCCCGCGGGACGATCAGGAAACACTCGACCAGGCCGTGGACCATCTCCAGGACCGCCTCATGACGGGCACTGGGCGCTATCGTGGGGAGAATGGAGACAAGAGTGCGGTTGCCTGGTGTCAGGTTGTGATTGTCAACCGCGTCCGGGATATCAGGAGGCGGATCGTGAGTCAGGAGAGGCGCGAAGAGGCACTTTCGAGGCGACAGGAGGCGAACAACCCGACGGTTCTCGACGTCGACCGGCTCATGGCGGTCGTCCCTCGAATCGTCGAGTTGATTGAACGCAGGGTCCGCTCGCAGTCCAAGCCAGCCGAGTCCGACAAGCGCGTCAAGAACATGCGTCTTGGACTCGAGAAGCTCTTCACACCCATTTCCCAGCAGGCACAACTCGTGAAGTACGGCTATGTCCGTGCAGGTGAGACCGATCCTGAAGTGCTCAAACGTGCCAATTGGTTAGTCGACCAGCACCGCCGCCGCGGGCGCAAGGACATGAAGGAGGTTCTCTCCAATCTGGTGTCCAGCGGACTCGTCGGCGACGACGAAGCCCTCGAATTCTCCCGGGCGACCTTCTTGGTGCGTAGCGACCCAGCCACTGATTCGGAACATCGGAACGAGGGAGATGCCGATGCATAGTCCTTCCATGATTGCGAGCGGTCTTGTATCCGGTCGCGGCCTCGAGGCGCTCCGTGACCAGTGACGCCAATCTTCCGACCATCCCTGTCGACGTGGCTTCGCTTCCGTTGTTGCTCCTCTCGGCGGACGAAAGGGCTTCCTCCAAAGGCGGAGACGTTGACCCCTTTGACTGGTTCTGCGCCGCAGGCCGGCTGCTTCGCTCTCCCTTCCTTTTTTCTTCTCCACGGGCTGCCGTACGGAAGGCCTGCGGGTTCGCCGCCAGCGAGTCCAGCCTGCCGGTACTTCGTGCCCGTATCGATATCGAACTCCACCAGTTCGCTTCAAGCCTGCGGTCAATCGTGCCGGATCGACTCTCCGGTGGGCGCGCATGGAGCCTGGTCTCGAACCGCGACGACCTCGAGAGCGTTGCCGTCTCGGTTGGAGTGGCGTGGCGGTCTCTCGAGTCGGTTTGCTCTCACCCACTCGACGAGCATTTCTTTGCCCTCGAGCGATTCCTTACCCAGCAACTCGAGCCGCTCGACGCCGAGATGGATTCGGCCGCCCTGTCGTTACTCGACGCGCTTCGCGCCGCTCCGCGGGATCCGCTCCGAGAACGAATCTCGGCCCTCAATATCAGCGACCTGACGGCAGGGGTTTGGCTGGCGCTGGTCGAGCGCGTGACTACCGTTCCCGAGGCGCTTCCGGTGGGGGACCGCGTCCCGCCTGAGGCGGAATCAACTCCCCAAGTTCCATGGCTCTCCATCTCGCGGCACCTGACAGGGGGCCGCCCTCTCGCGACGGCCACGGGCAAGCGGGACGTTCTCCAGGCGCTCCAGGAAGCCGATCGTGACCCCGTCGCCAAACTCGCGGAGGACCGGATCCTCGTCCGCGTTCGCCGGCCTCTCGACCCTCTTGCCCCGGTCTCGGAGACGATGACGGGTCTCGCGATCGAGTCAGAGCCGCCGTCCCTTCTAGTCAATGCCTGGGCGGAGGGTGCAACCCTTGTTGTCCAGTCGATCGCCGTAGCCGACGGGGTCCGTTGGCTACCGCTGGCGCCCCTCGCAGCCACCCCGCGATGGCGACTCAACTTCGAGACGAGTGAGGGGAAAACCTTGCTTCTCAATCTCGTCCTCGAGAAGGGCTAGGCGCTCTCGGGCATGAAGCTCCCCCAGTTTTCCCGAGTCGGCGCTATCCGCGCGGGGATCGACCGTCGGAGCCCCCGCACTGCGTTGCTACTCCTGGCATCCGAGCTCCCACCTGGGGCGCTCACAGGCGTGAACGAGCAACTCGCGGAAGTTCTCCGCACGATGGGTGTGCCGTTTCGGACGTCCTGCCTTGCACTCCCAGATGCCTTGCCCGGGACCACGATCTTGGTCGATGCGCTCGGCCCCACCGTACGAGCCGAGGCCACCTTCTCGCGGAAACCGGCCTACCCCGAGTGGCTTGACCACGCGGGTGTGAAGGCTGCCGCGGATGCCGAGAAGGCGGCAGGAACGCTCGTTCAATGCTTCGGCGAAGACGAGTTTCCCACGGTAGCCCTAGCTCCGGGTGAACCGGAGCCGATGAAGCAACTCTGTGGGCCATCCGTTGGTCTCGGAATCGCCATTGCGATGCTTTCGAGGTGGCTGGAACAGCCAACACCGGCCGATACCTCCGTTTCGGGTGTCGTGCGCGCGAATGGCACCCTGGAAGCGATCGACTACATCGAAGCCAAGACGATTGCGCTCGTTGCTGATCGCCCGTGGGTGCGGAGGCTTTTGGTCCCCGGCGAACGTGGCCGGGTTGCGGTGGTCAACGGAGTCCGTGTCGAAGAGGTCGATACGCTCGCCGACGCAGCCCATCGAATGGGGCTCGACACGAGCAGGCCATCCCGGGCTCCGATGATTAGGGAGCGACTGCCGGGAGCAGTCGACGCAACGATGGCGCTCGTCAGGAACAGGACCCGAGACAATCCGTGGCTCCTCGACCGCATCGAGCGACTCTGGGAGTTGATCTCGCACGAACAGGAGCCGACCTTTGAACTGGATACCGCTGCTCTTCACCTCTGCGACCCGCTGGCGGAGTTCCGCACCCACAGGGGCCAAAGCGTAGAGGCCGCCGCTGTACTCGATGCGCTGCGTAAGATCCTAGAGAGACGCCCCGCACTTCCGCAGATCATCCCCGGAAAGGTGGCCGGAGCACTGAATTCCATTGCATCAGGCTTCATCGATCTAGGGGAGGCGACGCGAGCGCGCGATCTGTGCGTGGAAGGGATGGGGTATGCAGCCAAGATCCCACCGGAGAGGCTTCGTCTCCAGGGGACGCTCGGCAGGATCGAGGCTCACTCCTTGCACGATTCGAAGGCTGCTGAACTCTTACGGCTGGCCGTCGATGGACAGGTGGACGAGTTGCCAAAGGAGTCCAACATCCCCCGCTGCTACCTCATCTCGAGCCTGGTTCGCCTCGGCCGGACCGCGGATGCACGCGCGCAGTTGCGCGAGGGCCGTGCTGTGAACGACCGGCACAAGCACGAGAATTGGGCTCGGGACAACACCGTCTTTTTGGACTTGGAAGAGGTAAAGATCGCACTGGTGTGTGGAGCATTCGATCGCGTGGAGGAGATCTGGAACACGCACTCTTCGCCGTCCTTCTTCTGGCCACGTCTCGGCTTTCTCCGCCGATACTTACTCTCGCTCCTTCAGCGAGACCAGGTCGATCGCGCCATCGGCGTCGCGAATTGGGCCCTTGACTCAACGTACCTGCCCTCTCACATCGCCAGAAGGCTTGCGGCCGTCACTATCGCGCCACTGGCCGCGTCTCTGCTCGATGACGGACGCTCATCGGCAAGCGTGCGCTTTGTCGCGGTCATCCGGGAAGTGTGCGCTGAAGTCCCCGCTACGGTTGACCTACCGTTTGCCCCATGGGCGCGCAGGATTGCCTCGGAGGGCGTGACCCCTGAACTCCTCTGCGGCTTCGCGGCCGGCGAGATCTACTGACATTCCCTCATCCTATTGGGTTGCTTCTACCGGTCGCCTCAGAGGGACGGCCTATGCCCAGGGTCGGAGGATGAAGGCCTGGAAGCAGGCGCTCCCACTCACTGTCAGGTAACCAGCGCCGTTACGTCCGTCGCGGTATGGACGTCTCGCTGACATCGACCCGCCCCCTCTCCCGACCCCGCGACCTGCAAGCGCTCGGGCGACTCGTCGCGCTCGCCCACTGGGTCCGCTTGCAGGCTGCCCCCTTCAGATTCTGCGATGCGCAGGAGGCCTTCCGCGACCATCAGCGAAAGTCCCCGCAAGCCTCCGAGCGGATGTGGAGCCGCGACAAGCGGGCGCTAACGGCGGCCGGCGTGGTCCTCGAGCGTTCGGGCGCGAATGAGTACGCGTTCGACCCGGCCTGCTTACGTCGCCCCTCCCAGTTCGGCCGAGTCGAGGTCGCAGCCATCCACGACCTCGCCGCCTCCACAATTATCTTGCCCCCGCCGATTGGGTTTGATCTTGATCTCGGGCTCCGGAAGATCCTCGTCCTCGGCGCCCCAGTCGCCGACGTCCTGTCGACTCGCCCTTCCCCGACCCCTGCCCACGGGCCGGCGCAACTCCTTCGGGCCGCCCTTCTGCTCATCGCCGTCGTCGCGGACGCCGGCTTCCAGGGAGTTGGCGCACGCCGGGTACGGCGGTTGGTGGGCGTCCTCGACGAAGTTAAACTTAACGATGTCACAAAGGTCCTTCAGGACCTGGACATCCCCGATGCGGCACCGCCACGCGACAGCCTGGGCATCGAGGACGAGGGCGGCATCCTCCGCCTGACGATGAGTGCCTGGCCGGTCCCGCGCCTCGCGCTGACCCCCGGAGAGGTTGCCGCCCTCAGGCTCGGGGCGAGGATGGCTGGAATCCACCGTGGGCTCGACTTCCTCGATCGCGTTGCCTGGCGTCCTACGGCCGGAGCGCACCTCCCTACATTCGCAGAGATCCAGGGACTCGCCGCCTAGGCCTTTTGGCTACCAGGCCCACCGGCCTGCCTGAAGTTGCCGTGCCCCTCTCACCGTCCGCCATGTCCGTAACGCAGGCAATCTTGAATGCAGGAGAACACTCAATGAGCAGCCAGTCCCCCACTCCCCTTGCTCTTCCGGTGCCCCTTCACACCGAGACCGTTCACTTCCAGGTCACCGACCCGGAAGTGGTCGAGGAACTACGCCGACATCCGGCCGGTGAAGGCCGCAACCAGTTCGCGGCCCAGGCACTCCGGATTGGTGTGCTGGCTCTCCGCACGGCGGGTGGCCAGCTAGATGCAGCGGCTATCCGCGAGGCAGGCGTTCGCCTTGTGGCCGACATGAAGGAGGTGCTCGGGGCGAAGGCCACAGAGATGGCAACTACCCTCGGGCAGTATCTCGACCCGAGGAACGGGTCGTTCGCCCAGCGTGTCGAGTCGCTCGTCAAGCGCGACGGCGACCTCGAGCGGGTCCTTCGCGAGCAAGTCGGGATCGACAATTCTGTACTGGCCCGCTCCCTGGCTCAGCACATCGGGGACCAAAGTCCCTTGCTCCGGATGCTCTCGCCCTCCGATGCCCAGGGACTGCGGGCCCAGATTGAGGCAGCGCTCCGCCGCGGCCTCGAGGAACAGCGGGCGACCGTTCTTCGCGAGTTCTCCCTGGATCAGGCCGATTCGGCGCTGTCCCGGCTCGTCA
>CAWHDZ010000035.1:0-7398 GCA_963828255.1 uncultured delta proteobacterium
GACGGCCGCGCCGTCGATCCGGCATCGATCCGCGCGCACCAGCTCGTCTGGGGCGAGTTCAGCGAGGCGCCTCGGCTCTCGGAGGTTCTGCCCGAGGTGGACCGCCGCCTGAGGGAGGGCGTGATGCTCGTCCACCACAAGTCCATCGACGTGGCCTTCCTCCGCAGGGCGTACGCCGAGAACGGGATGAAGTGGCCGAAGCCCCGGATCGTCGACACGGTGGACCTCCTGGTGAAGGTCGCGAGGCGGCGCAGGGTCGCCCACCCCGAGATGCCGGACGATCTTCCGGCCCTGAACCTACGGCGGCGCGCCGCGAGCTCGACCTGCCCGACTACCAGGCGCACGACGCGCTCACCGACGCCGTGGCCACGGCGGAGCTCTTCCTCGTCCTCCGCCAGAAGGTGGGCGCCCGCACCCTGCGCGATCTTCGCTGACCGGCGGGGGGCGAGGCCTCCGGCATTGACGATCGTCAATGCCGGTCGCAACCTCCCCCGGAAGGCCCGTTAGCGAAGCGTCCGGTGCACAAAGTGCACGCAGCGTCTGCGTGGAGCGTGGCTGGCCATGCCCGCCAGGGTACGTCGGGATTTGCGCTCCAGCCGCGCGAATTCAGCGCTTCACGGAGCCGGCGAAGCTTGCTAAAGGCATGCACCCGGTACCGGAGGTCGTCATGGAAAAGGCCGCGAACGGCAGCAGTACCCGCAGTGAACCCGAGCCGCCAGCCCGGTCCGCCCGGGCCGCGCCAGCCGCTCGGCCGCCGACGTGGTCGCCTCGCCGGAGTTCAAGGCGCTGGTGAAGCGGCGCTGGTGGGTGAGCATGGGGATGCTCGCGCTCCTCTTCGTCAGCTACTACGGGTACGTCCTGGTGGTGGCCGGCGACAAGGAGTTCGTCTCCCGGAAGATCGACGGGGCCACCACGCTCGCCATCCCGCTGGGCATCGCGGTCATCGTCTTCGCCTGGGTCCTCACCGCCGTGTACGTCGCCTGGGCCAACAGGTCCTACGACCCCGAGGTCGAGCGCCTCCGCAACGAGATCCGTCACTAGCCGGCGCTTTCCGCCAGGCCGGAGAACGACACCATGCAGAGTTCCCTCGGTTCACCCACCGCGTCGTCCATCGCCTTCTTCTTCCTGATCGTCGCGCTCACGCTCGTCGTGACCTACTGGGCGGCGCGGCGCACCAAGACCTCCTCCGAGTTCTACGCGGCGGGGCGCTCGGTCTCGGCCCTCCAGAACGGGTTCGCGCTCGCCGGCGACTACATGTCGGCCGCGTCCTTCCTGGGCATCTCCGGCATGGTGGCCCTGCAGGGCTACGACGGCATGATCTACGCGACGGGCTGGCTGGTCGGGTGGCCGGCGCTCATGTTCCTCGTCGCCGAGCCGCTCCGGAACCTGGGCAAGTTCACCTTCGCCGACGTGGTGGCCTTCCGGCTCCAGCAGCGGCCGGTGCGCATCGCCGCGGCGGTGGGCGGGATCCTGACCGTCCTCTTCTACACCATCGCCCAGATGGTCGGCTCCGGGCAGCTCATCAACCTCATGTTCGGCATCCCCTACGAGTGGGCCGAGATCATCGTGGGCACGGTCATGCTGGCCTACGTGCTCTTCGGCGGCATGCTGGCCACCACCTGGGTGCAGATCATCAAGGCGGTGCTGCTCCTCATCGGCGTGACCGTCCTCACCGGGCTGGTGATGTCCAAGTTCGACTGGAGCCCCGGCAACCTCTACGGCGCCGTCTCGGCCAAGTACGGACAGGCGGCGCTGCAGCCGGGCGGCTTCGTCTCGAGTCCTCTCGAGGCGGTCTCGCTGGGCCTGGCCCTCATGTTCGGCCTCCTCGGGCTCCCCCACATCCTCATGCGCTTCTACACGGTGCCCGACGCCAAGGCGGCCCGGAAGTCGGTGCTCTACGCCACCGGCCTCATCGGCTACTTCTACGTCATCATCCCCATCGTGGGCTTCGGCGCCGCGGTGCTGGTGGGGCGCGACGTCGTCACCAAGATCGCCCCCGGCGGCAACATGGCGGCCCCGCTCCTCGGCGAGCTCCTGGGCGGGCAGGCCTTCCTGGGCTTCATCTCGGCGGTGGCGTTCGCCACCATCCTCGCGGTGGTGGCCGGCCTCACGCTGGCCGGCGCCTCGGCCTTCTCCCACGACATCTACGTGAGCGTCATCAAGCGCGGGCCGCGCCAGCGAGGAGGACCAGCTCAAGGTCGCCCGCATCGCCACCATCGCCTTCGGCATCTGCGCCATCGGGCTGGGCATCGCCTTCAAGGGGCAGAACGTGGCCTTCATGGTGGGCCTGGCCTTCGCCATCGCCGCCAGCGCCAACTTCCCGGCCCTGCTCATGTCCATCACCTGGAAGCGCTTCACGACCCAGGGGGCGGTCTGGTCCATCCTGGTCGGCGCCATCAGCTCGCTCACCATGATCGTCCTCTCCCCCACGGTCTGGGTGTCCATCTTCAAGTTCGAGCAGGCCATCGTCCCCTTGAAGCAGCCGGCCATCTTCTCGATGTCGCTGGCCTTCGCGGTGGGCATCATCGTCTCGCTGCTCACCCCGGAGCCGGAGGCGCAGCGGAAGTTCGAGGACGAGAAGGTCCGGACGTACCTCGGGGTCGGCGCCGAGTAGGGCGCGGAGTAGCGCGGGGGATCGCCTTCGGGGAGCCGGCCTGACTGCCGCCGGCGTTCCGGACGCCTCTCTCCGCGGCGCTGGTCCTCGCGGCCAGGTCGCACGGAGTGTGAATGGCGCCGGATCACGCCGCGCCCGAGCTTCGCAGGCCGGGCGCCCGCTGCGGAGGCGGCCCTCCAGGAGGCGCCGGCGCCGGCTGGGACGGCCGGCGCCGAAGGCGACGCGGGCGCACTCGCGGCCGACCGGTGCAGGTCGCCGCTCGGAGGACGTCGCTCGGAGGACGTCGCACCGAGAACGGCGGCACGACGCTCGCGACACGTGATCCTGCCGCACGTCCACCGAGCTGGCGATCCTCGTCGCGGGACCCGCCTCCCCGCCAGGCGGGACGGGTGGCCTCGGCGCGGGGCGCTAGGCGCGGGCGGCCTCGACGCGGGGCGCTTCCGCAGTGACCTCTCGGAGGCCCCGGTCGTCGCGGCCCCGAGGCGTATGCGTCGCTCTTCGCCGCGACGCCGCGGACCCCGCGAGCGAGGACCGGCGCCCCCAGCGACGCGGCCGGAACGCGCCGAGGACCAGCACCCCCAGCGACGCCGGCCACCCGGACCCCGCCGGCACCGCGAACGGAGTCCCGCGGCGAGGGCCTTCAGCCGAGTTCCGGCACGTGGCGCGCGAGGATCTCGTGGAGGGTCGAGAGCTCCGGCCGCCGCGCCAGCGCCTCACGCACGTACCGGAGCGACGCCGGGATGGACGGCAGGAATCCCGGGTTGCCGCGCACGCGGTCGATGAAGACGAAGCGCCCGGCGTCCTTGAGCTTCCGCTGCACGGTGAGCAGGTCGAAGGTGGCCCGGAAGGCGGCCGGGTCGAGGCGGGGTCCACCCTCGGCCTCGAGCCGGGACAGGTAGCGCGCCAGCATCCGTTCCACCAGCTCGGGCGGCAGCTCCACGTAGCTGTCGCGGAGCAGCGCCACCAGGTCGTACTGGCGTGGGGCGAGCAGCGCGTCCTGGAAGTCGATGACGGCCTGCTCGCCGCCGGGCAGGACCATGAGATTGCGGGACTGGTAGTCACGATGGGTGAACCCTGTCGGCTCGGCGGCGAGCTGCCCGGCCAGGTCGTCGAAGATCCTGTCCACCTCGGGGCGCTCCGACGGCGAGAGCACCGCCCCCTTCCATGCCTCGAGCAGCCACTCCCGGAAGTGGTCGAGCTCCCACCGGTAGAGGTCCCGGTCGAAGCTGCGCCCGAAGGCCAGGCAGGAGGGGTCCGGGTCCCGCTCGGCCCGGGCTCGCAGGAGCGCCAGCTGGTCCACCGCCCGATCGTAGAGCGGCCCGGCCGGGTCGCCGGCCAGCAGCCGCGTCTCCAGCATCTCGTCGCCCAGGTCCTCGAGGACCATGAGCCGCTCGGCCTCGAGGAAGGCGTGGATGGCCGGCACCCGCACCCCCACCCTCGACAGGTAGCGCTGCACGTTGACGAACGGGTCCTCGGGAGGCGGCCCGCCGCTGGTGGCCTCCTCGGGCCGGGAGTCCTCGGGCATCACCATCACCACCCGGGAGTCAGGGGCCAGGCCCACCCGCCAGTAGCTCCGCATCGAGGCGTGCCCGGCCAGCCTGCGCACAGGCCACGCCGAGGCGTCCCGCCCCGTCGTCCGGGAGACCGCCCCGCGCACCCTCGCAGTCACCTCCTCGACGCTTTCCGTCACCACCCGCTCCTCCCCGCCGGCCCGCCGGCGCGGCGCGTTGACACCCCGTCTGGACGGGTCCTATAAGCGCCGCATGGCATTCCACGCCGACGTCCTGTCCGCAATCGGCCACACGCCTCTCGTGAAGCTCGGGAAGGTCGTGCCCGCGGGCGCCGCCACCGTTCTCGTCAAGCTCGAGTACATGAATCCGGGCGGCTCCATCAAGGACCGCATGGCCATCCACATCCTCGAGAAGGCCGAGAAGGCGGGGCTCCTCCGCAAGGGCGGGACCATCGTCGAGAACACCAGCGGCAACACCGGGGTGGCGCTGGCCGTGGCCGCCGCCGTCAAGGGGTACCGCTGCATCTTCACCATGCCGGACAAGATGTCGAAGGAGAAGCAGGACGCGCTCAAGGCCTTCGGCGCCCAGGTGGTGGTCACCCCCACCAACGTCCCGGCCGACTCGCCGGAGAGCTACTACTCGGTGGCCAAGCGCATCGCCGCCGAGACGCCCAACAGCTTCTACGTGAACCAGTACCACAACCCCGACAACGTCGAGGCCCACTACCTGTCCACTGCCCCGGAGATCTGGGAGCAGACCGGCGGCAGGTTCGACGCCTTCGTTGCCGGCATCGGAACGGGCGGCACCATGTCCGGCTGCGGCCGCTTCTTCAAGGAGAAGGACGCGCGGATCCGCAACGTGGGCGTGGACCCGGTGGGCTCGGTCTACCACTCGATGTGGAAGACCGGGAAGCTGTCCGAGCCCCGCGTCTACAAGGTGGAGGGAATCGGCGAGGACATGATGTGCGGGGCCATGGACCTCGCCGTCCTCGACGACGTCCGCCAGGTGAACGACGCCCAGGCCTTCTCGATGGCCCGGCGGCTGGCCCGCGAGGAGGGGATCTTCGCAGGCGGAAGCTCGGGGGCCGCGGTCCACGTGGCTGCCCAGCTGGCCCGCGAGATGGGGCCGGGCAAGGTGATCGTGGTCCCGCTGCCCGACACCGGCCGCGCCTACATCTCCAAGTTCTTCTCCGACGAGTGGATGCGCGACAACGGCTTCCCGGTGGAGAGCGGCGACTCGGTGGCCGGCGCCACGGTCGCGGACGTGCTGGGCAACCGGCGCGGCGGGGTGGTCCACGCCAGGCGCACCGACAAGGTCGAGGCGGTGGTGAAGCTCATGCGCTCGAACGACATCTCGCAGATGCCGGTCGTGGACGACGACGGGCGCACGGTGGGCATGATCCACGAGTACGACCTGCTCAACTTCCTCATCGAGGGGAAGCACCGGCTCACCGAGGTGGTGGAGCCGCTGGTGCAGCCCCTCCAGGGTGTGGTCACGCTCGACACCCCCATTGGCCGTCTCCGCGCCATCTTCAACGACGACAACGTAGCGGTGGTGAAGGAGGGAGAGAAGGTCACCGGGATCCTCACCAAGATCGATCTCATCGAGTACCTCGGGGAGAGGATGAAGTAGTCGCCCGGGCAGGGGTGGACCGCCATGCATTCCTCGGCGACCCTCGTCCGGGACGACCGGGGGCTGCTCCCCGACGGTTCGTCGCCCTGGGCGTGGGCCTGGCCTTCTCTTCCTGATGACGCCCTGCGGGTTCGGGTAATCTCGTCGGCATGACGGCACTGGACCCGGTCTCGTTCGTCCGCTCCACGCCACCGTTCGACAGCCTCCCGCAGGATCTGTTCGACGGTGCGGCGCGGAGCCTGGAAGTCATCTACCACCCGGCGGGCACGAAGCTCGTGACCGTGGGAGAGGATCCGCTCGCGCACCTGTACGTGATCCGCAAGGGGGCGATGCGCCTCGAGCGCGCCGGGCAGATCCTCCAGGTCCTCGAGGAGGGGGAGACGTTCGGGTACACCTCCCTCATCACCGGCAGGGCCACCCTCGACGGCGTCGTCGAGGAGGACCTGCTCGCCTACCGGATCCCCGGCGACGAGTTCAACCGGCTGCTCTCCGACGCCCGCTTCGCCGGCCACTTCGCCGCCGGCCTGGCCACCCGGCTCGAGTCGAGCCTGGAGCACTCGCCGGTGGCCACATTCCGCGTCGATCTCCTGGCGCCGGTGGAGACGCTGGTGCGCCGGTCCGCCGTCTGGGTCGAGGAGACGGCCACGGTGGGGGACGCGGCACGGCTCATGGTCGCCGAGCGGGTCTCGTCGGTGCTGGTCCGCGGCGACCCGCCCGGAATCGTCACCGATCGTGACTTCCGGATGCGCGTCCTGGCCCAGGGGCTGGGGCCGGAGATCCCGGTGGCCCGGATCCTCTCCCGGCCGATGAAGAGCGTGGTGCACTCCCTGCCGGTGCACGAGGCCTGGGCGGTCCTGCTCGAGGCCAACGTCCACCACCTCCCGGTGATGCGCGACGGGGAGGTCCTCGGCGTGCTCACCGACACCGACATGCTCAAGCACACCTCGCAGGGGCCGGTGGCGGTCCTGCGGCTCGTGGACAAGCTGCCCGGGCGGCAGAGCCTGCCCGGCTACTCCCGCAAGGTCACCGAGATGGTGGCGGCGCTGCTCGCCGGGGGATTGAACGCGGTGGTGATCGCGGGCTTCGTGGCCCAGCTGAACGACGCGCTCATGCGGCGCATCCTCCACTGGGCCGAGGCCGATCTGGGCGAGCCGCCCGCACCCTACGCCTGGCTGGCGCTCGGGTCGGAGGGGCGACAGGAGCAGACCCTGCTCACCGACCAGGACAACGCGCTGGTCTTCGCCGACGAGGGGGCCGCCTCGCGCGCGTACTACACGGCGCTCGCCGACCGGGCCAACACCGACCTGGCCGCGGCGGGCTTCCCCCGCTGCCCGGGCGGCTACATGGCCCGGAACCACTGCGGCACCCTCTCCGAGTGGCGCGATCGCTTCGCCGGCTGGGTGGGGGACCCGACCGCGGAGGGCGTGCTCGAGGCCGCCATCTCGTTCGACTTCCGGCGGGTGGCTGGCTCGCTCGACCTCACGCCGATGCAGGAGGTGCTCGACGGGACTCCCCGCCGCGACGCCTTCCTGCGGAGCCTCATCCGCCAGGCCCTCGAATTCCGACCCCCGCCGCTCCTCGTGCTCCGCCTGCGCAGCGGGACCGACCTCGACCTCAAGCGGCAGGGCATCGCCCCGGTGG
>CAWHDZ010000036.1:0-10780 GCA_963828255.1 uncultured delta proteobacterium
GCGGTAGCGACGGCGAGACACCCTCACGGGGCGTTCGACCGCGCGGCTGACGCGCCGCGTCAAGGGCCGTCATGGAATTCCCGCAAAGTCGGCTTGACCCGTCCACTTCACTTGTGCAGATTCAAGCAAGTGATTGAAAGATGATGAACGCAACCAACCACGGCCGCCGCGGCGCACTCGCCCACTACGACGAACTGGCCCGCATCGGGAAGGCGCTCTCGAGCCCGGTGCGCCTGCGCCTCCTCGACCTGCTCCGGCAGGGTTCACGCAACGTGGACGAGCTGGCCCAGGCTGCCGACGTGACGGTCGCCAACTCCTCGCGCCACTTGCAGCAGATGCGCACGGCCCGCCTGGTCCACGCGGAACGGGAGGGCAAGAACGTCCGCTACCGCATCGCAGACGAGAAGGTGTCCCGCGCCTTCGGCCTCCTGCGAGGACTGGCCGAGTCGCTCCTCCCCGAGATGGAGCTGCTCCGGCGCGAGATGGGCGCGCTCGATCCTGCGGAGAGGGACGAGCTGCTCGGCCGGATCCTCCGCGGCGAGGTGACCCTCGTGGACACGCGGCCGGTCGAGGAGTACCAGGCCGGCCACCTCCCCGGTGCGCGCTCCATCCCGCTCGAGGAGCTGCCCGGACGTGTCCAGGACCTCCCTCGCGATCGCGAGGTGGTCGCCTACTGCCGCGGTCCGTACTGCCCCATGGCCTCGGAGGCCGTGGCGATCCTCTCGGCCGCCGGGTTCCGGGCCCGTCACCTGGACCTCGGAGTCCCCGACCTTCCCACCCGCTCCCGTTCCACCCCACGACTCAAGAGGAAGAACCGATGAAGAACCTCACCCGATCCATCGCCGTGGCCCTGGCCGCGGTCCTGTTCGCCGTCCCCGCCTCCGCGGCCGACGAGTTCATCACCGTCGACGCCGCCAAGGCCCTGCTGGGCAAGCCGAACGTGCGCTTCGTCTACGGCGACTCCGACAAGGAATTCGAGAAGGGGCACATCCCCGGGTCGGTGGTCGCCTACGCCCATGACCTTCACTACCTGGACGACGTGAAGGCCTGCAAGGGCCTGCCCATGTGCGAGCCCACCGCCGCGAAGTACATCGGCGCCACGCTGGGGATCGACGCGGCGACCGAGGTGGTGGTCTACGACGCCGGAGCCGGCGCGAACGCCAGCGGCGCCTGGTTCTTCCTCAAGCTCTACGGCGCGAAGAACGTCCGCATCCTCGACGGGGGACTCGCCACCTGGAAGGCCCACGGAGGTGCGGTCGAGGCCGGTGGTCCCGCCAAGGTGGCCGCGAAGACCTTCGCCCCCAGCGTCCAGTGGGGCATGATCGCCACGGTGGACGAGGTGAAGAAGGCCACCGCCGACGCGGCCCACTACCTCATCCTCGACTCCCGCCACAACCTCGACGAGTACACCGGGAAGACCCTCTCCAGCGCGCTCGCCTCGCCCGGCAAGGAGATCACCGTGAAGCGCGGCGGGGCCATCCCCACCGCGGTCTTCTCCCCCTGGAGCAAGTACGCTGGAAACAAGGACGGACAGGCCGACAAGCCCACCCTGAGGGACCAGGCCGATCTCCAGAAGCAGCTCGAGAAGCTCAAGAAGAATGGGTACGACCCTTCCAAGACCGTGATCAGCTATTGCGCCGTGGGACTGGGCCGTGGATCGTTCCAGTACCTGGCGCTCCAGAAGGCCGGGCACCAGAACGTGAAGCTGTACGTCGGCTCCTGGGACGAGTGGGGGAACGATCCTTCCCTCCCCGTCGCCAGCCAGCCCTGACCGACCCGAGGAGGTGCGACCGTGCGCGCATTCCTGCTGGGCGCCCTGACCGGCGCGGCCTTCGGCGTCGTCCTCTACAAGGTGGGGGCGACGCGGTACTCGCGGGTCATGGGCATGCTCACGCTCCGTGACACCAAGATCATGAAGTTCGCCTTCACCGCCATCGGCGTGGCCTCGCTCCTCTACGGGCTGGCCGCGGCGGCGGGCGTGGCCGAGGCCTGGGGGGTGGTGCCCCGCGTGATGCCCTACGTGGGGGCCGCCCACCTCCTGGGAGGCGCGCTCTTCGGCATCGGGCTCGGGGTCTCCGGCCTGTGCCCCGGCACCTGCGTGGCCAAGGCCGGCGGCCGCGGCGGCGCGAAGAAGTTCGTCGGCACGGCCGCCATCGCCGGGCTGCTCGTGGGAGTGCTGCTCTACGGGCTGCTCAAGGACCCGCTGATGCGGGCCGAGGTGATCGCCACCAACCAGAAGCCGCTCACCCTGCACGGGGTGCTGGGCCTCCCCTACGCGGCCGTGGCGCTTGCCTGGGGCGCGCTCTTCGTCCTCGTCGCGCTTGTGGTCGACCGGTTCACCAGGGAGAAGACCTACGAGCCAGCCCGCCCCGCGTCCGGCCCGGTCGATGCGATTCGCGGGGAGTGGAGCTGGGTGGCCGCGGGAACCATCGCCGGGTTGCTGGTCTTCCTGGCCAGCGCACAGGGTGGCTACCTGGGCTTCTCGGGGGCGCTGCTCGCCGTCACCGGGTGGGGCGCCCATTTGCTGGGGCACCCGCTCGACCTCGTGCCCCGCATCAACGACGACATCGTCTGGCGCGCGGCCCTCATCATCGGGGTCTTCCCGGGGGCGCTTCTCGCCGCCGCGCTCTCGCTCCGCTCCAGGGCGGCGACCGAGGCGCCCGCGCCCAAGGTGCTCGACGGCGGCGCCATCGGGCGCAGCTTCGGCGCGGCCACGGTGATGAGCCTGGGCGCGCTCATCGGCGGCGGCTGCACGACCGGCGCCTTCATCGCGGCGTGGCCGACCTTGTCGCTCGGAAGCATCGCCATGGCCGGCACCTTCTTCGTGGTGTCGATGGCCGTTGCGAATGGCCGCCTGCTCGCCCGATCCCTCGATCTCGGGGCCGCGCAGGCATCCGGTGACCGCGTCTACGACTAGGGGCGACACATGAAGACCCAGGTACGGATCCTGATCCTGATGACCATCGTGGCGCTCGCGGCGGGCTGGATCGGGCTTCGCCGCGGGAACGCGGCACTCGAGGCGCGTCTCGCGGCCGCCGGATCGCCCGCCAAGGAGGTGCGTCCATGAGCGTCAAGGCCGAGGTCCTCGCATCCGCGGCGATCCTGGCGGTGCTGTCCACGATGCTCGTCGTCGAGGGGAGCCGCCGCGTCGAGCTGGAGCGGCGCGTCCCCGTCGAGGCCAAGGAACTCTACCGGACGCTGGCCCGGTCGCAGACCAGCTGGCAGGTCGTCGACGTGCGCCCCGATCTCTCGGAGGGTTACGAGGAGTCGCACGTCCCCGGCGCCATCCCGCTGCCGGGATGCGACCTGGCGCGCGCCCCCGAGTCCGCCCGGGCACGGATCCTCTTCTCGGTCCCCACGGTGCTGGTGGCGCCGAAGGACGACCCGGAGGCCTTGCGGGCCTGCCTGTCGCGGTTCGCATCGGCCCGCGGCCTGGCGGGCGGCATGGACGGATGGTCCGGTGCGAACCTGCCGGAGGACGTGGGAGCGTACTCACCGCCGTCGGCCAAGGCCGGCGGCGGCTGTCTCTAGCCGCGGGAGCCCCAGATGACGGTCAGCCGACGCACGCTGCTCAAGTCCCTCGTGGCCCTCGGCGCGGGGGGCGCCGCCGCCCGGACGCTGGCTGGCCAGGGTCCGGACGCGCCGGTCCAGGCGCCGCCGGCCCCTGCGGGCCCTGCCGGGCGGGCCACCGAGGCCGCCTACCGCGAGGAGTTCGCGGCGACCTACGGGGACGGCGAGAGCCACGGCCACGCCTACCATTGCGTGAACTGCCAGGGGAACTGCGCCTGGGACGTCTGGACCGACGCAGAGGGGCGCATCACCCGCGAGAACCAGTCGGCGAGCTACCCGGCCATCGCCCCCGACGTACCCGACGCCAACCCGCGCGGGTGCAACAAGGGGGTGCAGCAGTCCCAGATCCTCTACCAGCCAGACCGCCTCCTCCACCCCATGCGCAGGACCGGGGCGCGCGGGGAGGGCAAGTGGAAGCGCATCTCCTGGGACGAGGCCATCACCGAGGTGGCCACCCACCTCTACGAGACCATGCTCGGGACCGGACCGGCCGGGAACTACGTGCACATGGGCTCGGGCATGCTCTCGGAGGCCCGTGCGGCATCGGTGAAGCGGCTCGGCACGCTGCTCGGCGCCGTGCGCCCCTACATCGCGAGCTACGTGGGCGACATGTTCCCCGGCGTCTCGGTGGTCTACGGCGAGGGGAACCTGGGCTGCACCTACGACTTCGTTTTCGGCTCGGACGTGGCGCTCTTCTGGGGGTGCAACCCCAACACCTCGCGCATCCCCGACGCCCACTACCTCTGGGAAGGCAAGTACCGGGGCGCCAAGATCATCGTGGTCACCCCCGAGTTCAACGCGAGCGCCATCCACGCCGACCTCTGGGTGCCGGTGAAGCCGGGGTTCGACGGCCACCTGGCGCTTTCCATCATCCAGCGGCTGGTGGCCACCAGGCGCTACTCCGAGCCCTTCCTGAAGCAGTTCACCGACCTGCCGCTCCTCGTGCGCACCGACACGAAGCAGCTGGTCCGGCTGCACGACATCAATCCGGCCGACCCGCGCTTCGACCGGAAGAGCGCCGAGCTCTTCGCCGCCGACCACGACAAGCACCACGAGGTCTTCCTGGCGTGGGACCGCAACCAGAAGAAGGTCGTGGCGCTGCCGGGCTGCGAGGGCTCCACCGTCGACACCCTGCGGCTCACCGACATCGCCTGGAAGATCGACCCGGCCCTCTCCGGCAAGTTCCGCATCCGCCTCGCGGGCAAGGGCGAGGTGGAGGTGGAGCCGGCCTTCGCGTCCTTCGTGCGCGAGCTGCAGGCCTACACGCCCGAGAAGACCGCCAAGGTCACCGGGGTGCACCCGTCCGTCGTCGAGCAGCTGGCCAAGGAGCTCTCCGGGTCGCGCGTCGCCATCGTGACCCTTGGGTTCGCGGTCGGGAAGCACTTCAACGGGATGCTGTCGCAGCGGGCCGTGGCCTCGCTCACCGCCTTCCTGGGCAAGCTGGGCCCGTTCGGCGGCCTCGCCACCGAGAACGAGTGGAGCATCAGCGGGCTGGAGGGGCTCTCCGGCTTCGCCGGGAAGTACACCCACCGCTTCGCCTCCGGCTTCGTCTCCGAGTTCATGCTGGGGGATGGCTTCTCCGACGCGGCCCAGGCCTTCGACGATGCCGACGTGAAGCGCGCCACGGGAACCTCCCGGGCCGCCTACGACGCGCAGGTGAAGGAGCTGATCGAGGCGTCGGCCGGCGACGCCGGGGAGAAGAAGGGAAAGCCCTGGTGGAAGGAGGTGGAGACCTTCCTGATCTTCGCCGACGCCCGCCTGCGCCGGAACAAGGGGGCCTACAAGCAGGCCTTCCTCGACAAGGCGAAGTTCATCGCCTACGGCGACTTCCGGATGAGCGACTTCGCGACTTGGGCCGACGTCCTCCTCCCCTGCACCACCTCGTACGAGGCCTGGGACCTCCGCACCAACCCCGGCTACCACCGCTTCGCCAACATCTGCGTCCCGCCCGCCAACTTGAAGCGGGTCGGCGAGGTGAAGTCGGAGTGGGAGATCTCGACCCTCATCGTCGAGAAGCTGGAGGCGCTGGCGAAGGCCCGGCACCAGGCCACCGGCGACGAGCGGTCCATCAAGATCCCCGACGCCACCCATGCGAAGGACGGATTCCACGCCATGGACCGGCTGGTCGAGGAGTTCACCCAGGGCGGCAAGCTGCGCACCGACCGCGAAGCGGTGGAGTTTGCGCTCGAGCACGTGGACCAGTTCAAGCCCAGCTCCGCGAAGTCCATGGTCGAGCGCGGGGGCTTCCTGGTCCTGAACGAGAAGGCGGGGAAGACCTCGCCGCTCTACCCCGACAGGCCCTACAACTCCTTCGAGAACAACCTCTACCTGCACCAGCGCTTCGAGACGGTCTCCGGGCGGCTCACCTTCTACGTGGACCACCCGCTCTGGATCGCCGCCGGAGCCCAGATCCCGCGGGCCACCGAGCCCATCCACCCGCGCCGGTTCCCGTTCCTGCTCATGACGCCTCACGCCCGCTGGTCGATCCACTCGACCTACAAGGTGTCCCCGACGCTGCTGCGCCTGCAGCGCGGCGAGCCCTGCGTGATGATGAATCCGAGGACCGCCGCGGCCAAGGGGATCGGCGACGGCGACCGGGTGCGAATGTGGAACGACCTCGGTGAGATCTTCGTCCAGGCCAAGATCGCCACCGGTGTCCCGCCCGCCGCCGTCCTCATGGAGCACGGCTGGGAGCCCTTCCAGTACCGGGGGCGCAAGGGGCACAACGCCGTCATCGGGGACATGCTGAACCTCCTCGAGGTGAGCGACGGCTGGGGCCACCTCAAGTTCGGCACGAACTGGGACGGCAACCAGCACGCCTACGACTCGACCGTCGACATCGCCAAGGTCTAGAGGACCCCCATGACGACCCGACAACTCGCGATGGTGATGGACCTCAACAAGTGCATCGGCTGCCAGACCTGCACGGTCGCCTGCAAGACGCAGTGGACCAACCGGAACGGCCGCGCGTACATGTACTGGAACAACGTGGAGACCCGCCCGGGCACCGGCTACCCCCGCGACTGGGAGGGCATGGGCGGTGGCTTCGATGGATCCGGCGTCCTGCGGGACGGCACCGTCCCGTCGCGCGGCGCCGACTACGGGACGCCCTGGGACTTCAACCTCGACGAGGCCGCGCTCGGCAAGGTGCTCGGTCCCCTGGGAGAGCCGAAGGCCGGTCCGAACTGGGACGAGGACCGCGGGGAGGGCGACTTCCCGAACAGCTGGTTCTTCTACCTTCCCCGCATCTGCAACCACTGCGCGAACCCCGGCTGCCTGGCCGCCTGCCCGCGGGGCGCCATCTTCAAGCGCGACCAGGACGGCGTGGTCCTGGTGGACCAGGAGCGCTGCGAGGGGTTGCGCTACTGCGTCGCCGGATGCCCGTACAAGAAGATCTTCTTCAACCCGGAGACCTCCCGATCGGAGAAGTGCATCCTCTGCTTTCCGCGGGTGGAGGCCGGGCTCGCCCCGGCCTGCGCCCAGCAGTGCGTGGGCCGCCTGCGCTTCGTGGGCTACCTCGACGACGAGGCCGGGCAGGTCCACAAGCTGGTCCGCAAGTGGGAAGTGGCCCTCCCGCTTCACCCGGAGTACGGCACCCAGCCCAACGTCTTCTACGTGCCTCCGCTCCCGGGCCCCCCGAAGTTCGACGCGAAGGGGCGCCCCATCCCGGGGAGCGAGCGCATCCCCATGGCCTACCTGGAGGGCCTGTTCGGCACGGGTGTGCGCAAGGTGGTGGCCAAGCTCGAGTCGGAGATGGCGCGGAAGCGGGAGGGCAAGCCTTCCGAGCTGATGGACGTGCTCATCGCCTTCCAGCAGAAGGAGATGTTCCGCCTCGGGACCCCCACCGCGACCGGGCTGGTCCAGCTGGGCCGGCGCGGCATTCGCTCGGTCGAGGCGAAGGAAGGACGATGATCATGCGCCGAGTCCTCGTCGTCGCGCTTTCGCTCGCAGCCGCGCCCCTGGCCCTGGCCGCCGACTTCCTCTCCGCCGAGACCCTCGAGGTCGTGAAGGTGGCCGGACCGCTGGTCCCCGACCCGGCCGCGCCCTTCTGGGACTCCGCCCCGGTGGCCACCATCCTGGCCGGTCCGCAGCACACCATCCGTCTCCACGATCGTCAGGCCAACGATGCGGTGGACAGGGCGACGGCCCGCACCATTCGCGTCCGCGCCGCCACCGACGGCAAGGAACTGGCCGTGCACCTCGAGTGGGCCGACCCCACCGAGAACCGGACCACGCTCGAGGCGGTGGACGCCTACGGCGACGCCGCGGCTCTCCAGTTTCCCCGGACCTTCGGCGCCGGGACCCGGCTCCCCTACGTGGGGATGGGGGACGAGGAGCAGGAGGTCCTCCTCTACCTCCAGCGCGCCGGCGAGGAGGGGGCAATCGCTCGGCAGGCAGTGGCCCGCGGCTTCGGCTCGTCGTCCCGCGCCGACCTGGGAGGCCTGCGGGTCGGCATGCGCTACGACGTCGCTCGAAGGACCTGGCGCGCCGTGTTCCTGCGGCCGGTCTCCGCAGCGGGGCACGACCTCGGCCGGGCGCTCGTGCCCTTCTCGGTCGCGGTCTGGGACGGCGCGGGCAAGGAACGGGGCGGCAACAAGGTGCTCGCCGGCTGGAAGTTCCTGCGCATGCCCGGAGTGGCTGCCGACCCCGCCTACCAGGCCGAGCTCTCCTGGGGACACCGTCCCGGCGACCTCGGCGATCCGCGCAAGGGTCGGGAGCTCTTCGAGGGCATGTGCACCGCCTGTCACGGCGTGGGGGCGGAGAAGGCGGTTCCCGGCCTGGCGCCGGAACTCACCGGGATCGGGGTCGTCGCCACCCCCCGGTACCTGCGCGACTCGATCCTCTCCCCGACGTCGGTCATCGTCCCGAACCCCAACCTGGCCCAGCGCCAGGACCGTTCGGCGAAGCCCGATTCCCGCGGGGCCTATCCGTCCGACGAGGCCTACACCTGGTACACGCGAACCGCCGACGGGAAGAAGGTCTCCACCATGCCGGACTATGCCTCGATGGAGCCCGGAGACCTGGGGGCCATCGTCGCGTACCTCGTCACGCTGGGACGTGAATCGCCCCAGGAAGGGAAGAAGCCATGAAGACCCTCGCCGCCGTGCTGGCCGCCGCGCTGGCGCTGCCCGCAGTCGCCGCCCCTCCAGGAGAGGAGGTGGAGGTCACGGCCGGTGTGGTCACCGGCCTCAAGTGCGCCCTCGATGCCCGGGCCAGCGGGGGGCTGAAGGCCCTCACCTCCTGCCCTCCCGCCGAGGCCGCCCGGGAGCTGGTGGTCTTCGACGTCGCGGAGAAGCGCATCTTCCGGATCGGGGAGAAGAAGGTCTTCCGCTACCAGCTGGAGAGCGCCTTCGGGGGCGGCAGCATCGACTTCGAGGGCAAGACCGTGAAGGTGGACGATGCGAACGACATCGCCACCGTCGAGGTCGCCCAGTTCTCGGTGACGAAGAAGCCCAAGGCAGGAGCCTTCAAGGGATGTCTCTGATTCCCCGGGGCGACTCCGCCACCCCCGGGAACCGCGCGCCCTTCGCCCGCCACGTCGTCCTCTTCACGAGCGGCAAGGGCGGCGTGGGGAAGACGCTCGTGGCGGTGAACGTGGCGAGCGCGCTGGCGCAGCAGGGGCTCCGGGTCGGCCTGCTCGACGCCGACGTGCACGGTCCGAGCGTGCCGCGCATGCTCCAGCTCGCCGGGGAGCGCGTCCGCTGGAACGAGGCCGACAAGATGATCCCGGCCGAGAACTTCGGGCTGCGCGTCATGAGCGTGGGGCTGACCACGCCGGATGCCGACACGCCGCTGGGGTGGCGTTCGGCGGTGGCCACGAGCGCGCTCGTCCAGATGCTCGACGACGTCGAGTGGGGGCCGCTCGACGTGCTCGCGGTGGACCTGCCGCCCGGGACCGGCGACGTCCAGCTCACGCTGGCCCAGGAGCTGCGCATCTCCTCCGCCGTGGTGGTCACGACGCCCGCCGTGGTGGCCACCGACGACGTGCGCCGGGCGCTCCGGATGCTCCTCGAGATCGGCGTCCCGGTGGCCGGCGTGGTCGAGAACATGAGCGGTTTCATCGCCCCGGACACGGGCATCCGGTACCACCCGTTCGGCCAGGGCGGCGGCCGGATGCTGGCTCACGACTACCGGGTGCCGTTCCTTGGCGAGATCCCGCTCGACCCACGCATCGGCGCCGCCGCCGACGCGGGCACGCCCATCGCCGCGGTCGGGGACGACGGCCAGCGGGCGATCTTCGAGCGACTGGCCGCCCGGATCTGGGGAGCTCTCGATCACACAGGAGGAGTGAAATCATGAAGACGAAGTCGATCCCCGCCATGGTCGCCGTGGCGGCCCTGCTCGCAGCCCCGGCCGTCCGTGCGGGAGAGGCTCCCGCGAAGACCCCAGAGCTCGTGGAGAAGGGCAGGCTGTCCTACGCGAAGAACTGCGTCGCCTGCCACGGCAAGGGCGGGCAGGGCGACGGCCCGGCCGCGAAGGCGCTCAAGCCGCCCCCGGAGAACCTCGTCACCCATCCCATGAAGGGGGGCGCCCCCGCGGTGTTCGCCGTGCTGGCGACCGGCATCAAGGGCACCGGCATGACCGCCTTCAAGCACCTCCCCGAGGGGGAGCGCTGGGCGCTCGCCTACTTCGTGGAAGGGCTCGCGGCGGCGAAGCGGTAACGAGTCTCAGCCCCCGCCTCGCGTGACGCGATGTGCCAGGAATATCATGCGCTTCTCCGTAAAATCGCGTTGACGAGTCCATTTCGGGCGGACAAATAGACGCGAGCCACCTCCATGTCACCGCACCCGAAACGCGCGCTCGCACTCCTGGCGCTTGTCGCCGCCGTTCCCGCGGCTGGCCAGACCACCGACCTCCTCAAGCGCGAGGTGGCTGCCATCGGCGTGGTGGAGCGGCTCGGCGCGCCGGTCCCGCTCACCGGCGCCTTCACCGATTCGGAGGGGCGGGACGTCAAGCTTGCAGACCGGGCGGGGCGCCCGCTGCTCCTCTCCTTCAACTACACGGCTTGCCCGCGCCTCTGCGGCCTGCAACTCGGCGGGCTCGCCCGCGGCCTCAAGGAGGCCGCCTGGACCGGCGAGGGCTTCGACGTCGTCACCGTCAGCATCGACCCGGGCGAGAAGCGCGAGCAGATGGCCCGCTACAAGGTGGCCATGGTCCGGGAGGCCGGAGGCGACGCCGGCGTGGCGCGGGCCTGGGGGTTCCTGCGCGG
>CAWHDZ010000037.1:0-27711 GCA_963828255.1 uncultured delta proteobacterium
GCTCAACTTCGGGACGCTGGGCGCGCTCATCCGGCTGCGCTCCCCCATCCCGACCCGCGACGCCGTGCTCGACATCGGCGCGGCCGGCCCCATCGCCGGCGCGCTGGTGGCGGTCCCGCTCTACGCCTGGGGCATGGCCCATTCCAAGGTGCACGCGGTGGGGACAATCGCGGCCTCGGGAAGCGACTCGCTCTGGGGCATGGCCCAGCAGTGGCTCGCCGGGGAGCCGCTCGCCGGCGCGGGCAACGCCGTGGTCTTCGGCGACAGCCTCCTGACCGCGGGGGTGCAATGGCTCGTGCTGGGCCCGCTCCCGCCCGGCCACGACGTGATCGTCCACCCGGTGGCGCTGGCCGCCTGGCTCGGCCTCTTCGTCACCACGCTCAACCTGATCCCGCTCGGCCAGCTGGACGGCGGGCACGTGACCTACGCCTGGCTGGGGGAGCGGCGCGCCCTGTGGCTCTCCCGAGCCGTGTCGGCGGCACTCCTCCTGGCCGGGATCTTCGTCTCCCTCAACTGGTTCGTCTGGTGGCTCCTCACCCGGCTCGTCGTCGGGCTGCGCCACCCGCCGGCCGTGTACGATGCGCCCATCGGACCGGGGCGTCGCGCCGTGGCCGTCCTGTCCCTCCTGCTCTTCGTCGCCACCTTCGTGCCGGTGCCCTTCCGCCTGTGACCGACAGACGCACAGCCCCTCCGCCCCGGCCGCCCCCGACGACGACGCGGCCTGGGCCGGCCTGCGCGCCCGCTGGGACGAGCCGGCGGCCCACCGCGCCTTCCTCGTCGCCTGCGCCGACCTCGAGGCGCTGGCCCGCGCCGGGGCCCGCTACCGCACGGCGCTCCAGGAGAGGCCGGACGACGCGCTCGCCGCCGCCGGGCGCGACGAGGTGCTGCGGAAGGCCACCATCCTGGGACTGGCCGCCGTGCCGCGGACCGCGCCGCCCGCCCCTGAGTCACCCTGGGTGAAGCGCGGCCTCCTTTCGGTGCTGGCAGTCCTCCTCCTCGGCGCCGTCACCTGGACCGCACTCGCGTTCCTCCGCAGCGGCGCGGTGCGATGATGCCGGTCTCGGCCCGGAGCGCCCTCGAGACGGTGCTCGCCCCCGGCGGCAGCCTGGAGCGGGCCCTGCCCGGATACGAGCCCCGCCCGGACCAGCTCCGCATGGCCGCGGCGGTGGCCGACGCGCTCTCGCGGCGGCGCTACCTCGTCGCCGAGGCGGGCACCGGCACGGGGAAGACGCTCGCCTACCTGCTCCCGGCGGTGCAGTCGGGGAGGCGGGTGGTCATCTCCACCGCCACCCGCGCGCTGCAGGAGCAAATCTGGTTCCGCGACATCCCCCTGCTCCGCGACCAGTGCGGGATCGAGATCTCGGCGGCCTACCTCAAGGGGCGCGCCAACTATTACTGCCTGGCCCGTGGAGAGGAGTTCGAGCGCCACCCCACCTTCCCCACGCGGGAGGAGGCGGCGCTCTGGCCGCGCATCCGGGAGTGGTCGCGCACCACCGCGACCGGCGACCGCGCCGAGATCGACCTGCCGGACGCCTACCTGGCCTGGAAGGACCTCTCCGCCACCGGGGAGACCTGCGTCGGCAAGGAGTGCGCGGCCTACGAGGACTGCTTCGTCCAGCAGGCCCGGGCCCGCGCCGCCGTCTCCGACGTGGTGCTGGTGAACCACCACCTCTTCTTCGCCGACCTGGCCATGCGGACCTCCCGGGCCGGCGTGGAGGTGCTGCCGCCCTACGAGGCGGTGATCTTCGACGAGGCCCACGCCATCGAGGACGTGGCCACCGAGTACTTCGGGCTCCAGGTCTCATCCTACCGCGTCGAGGAGCTCTCCCGCGACGCGCAGCGCGCCGTGGGCGACCGGCCCGACCTGGCCTCCATGCTGAAGCGCACCACCGGCGAGCTCGCGAAGGCCGGGGAGCGGTTCTTCGGCTCGGTGGCCCGGGCGCTCTCGGCGGCCTCCGGCCGGGCCGAGCCCCCGGGGCGGCCGACGCGCCGAGGAGGAGAACCTGCGCGGGACCCTCCTGCCGTCCATGCTGGCGCCGCTCGCCGGCGAGCAGGATCGGCTCGACCAGGCGCTCGAGGAGCTGCGCGCCGAGCTCGCCGACGACCCGGCACCGGCCCTGCTCCAGATCGCCCGCAGGGCCGCGGAGCTGCGGGTCGAGCTGGCGGCGGTCACCGCCATGAAGGAGCCCTCGCGGGTCTTCTTCGCCGAGGCCCGCGGCCGCGGCGTCTTCCTGCGGGCCGCCCCCGATCGACGTGGCGGAGGAGATCTCCACCCGGCTCTACCGGAACGTGGACACCGTGGTCTTCACCAGCGCCACGCTCGCCACGCAGGGGCGCTTCGACTACTTCCGGCGCCAGGTCGGCCTGGGCCCCGACCTCGACGTGGACGAGCGATCGTTCCCGGGCCCATTCGATTACGCCACCCAGGCCGCGCTGGTGGCCCCCGCGGGGCTGCCCGACCCGAACCAGCCCGGCTTCGTGGCCGCCGCGGCGAAGGCGGTCCGGGAGCTCACCCAGGTCACCGGCGGGCGCGCCTTCGTGCTCTGCACGTCGGTCCGCAACATGCTCGCCTTCCGGGAGGCCCTCTCCGACCTGCCCTGGCAGCTGCTCCTCCAGGGGGAGCGCCCCAAGCACCGGCTGCTCGAGGCCTTCCGGGAGCGCCCCTCCGTGCTCTTCGCCACCCAGAGCTTCTGGGAGGGGGTGGACGTGCCCGGGGCGGCCCTGTCGCTCGTCGTCATCGACCGGCTTCCCTTCGCGCCGCCGGGCGACCCGGTGGTCGCGGCCCGGGTGAAGGCCTTCGCCGAGGGAGGTGGGGACGCCTTCTCCGCGCTTCAAGTTCCTGCGGCGGCGCTCCAGCTCCGGCAGGGGTTCGGCCGGCTGGTCCGGTCCCGCGCCGACCGCGGGATCGTCGCCGTGCTCGATCCGCGCCTCACCACCCGGGGCTACGGACGGGCCTTCCTGGCCTCCCTGCCGCCGAGCCCGCTCCTGCGCTCGATCGACGAGGCGAGGCGCTGGTGGGACGGCGCGGCGGCCCGCTGACTGACCCGAAATGAGGGGTGGCGGGTGGAACCTCCCCCGTTATTGCGCTAGCTTGCCTGGGCGGGGAAGGTGCTGGAGGTTCCGGAGGCGAATGGCCCAGTTCAACGAGGATAGCCGCGAGCTCGCGGTGAAAGTCGTCTACTACGGTCCCGCCTTGTCCGGGAAGACGACCAATTTGCAGGCCCTCTACCAGAAGATGGACCCCAAGGTGCGCGGGCGTCTCATGACCCTCGACACCAAGGACGACCGCACCCTCTTCTTCGACATGATGCCGGTCTACTTCCGGACCGCGGGCGGGGTGAAGGTCAAGATCAAGCTCTACACCGTGCCGGGCCAGGTGATGCACGAGTCAACGCGCCGCATCGTCCTGCAGGGGAGCGACGCGGTGGTCTTCGTGGCCGACAGCCGGAAGTCGGAGGCCGCCTCCACGCTCGCCTACTGGAAGGACATGGTGCGCAACCTCGAGGCCAACGGGCTCGACCCGCGCGCGCTGCCCATCGTCATCCAGAAGAACAAGATGGACCTCGAGGGGATCCGCGAGGACGCCTTCGCCGACCTCGTGCGTTCGCCGAACGTGCCGGTGGTGCCGGCCATGGCCATCCAGGGCGAGGGCGTCCTGGAGACGCTCGGGGCGCTGCTCTCCCTCTGCTACCGCGACCTCGACCGCGCCCTCGGCCTGTCCAAGCGCTTCTCCCTTCCGGAGAAGGAGTTCATCGGCTCGGTCTTCAGCCGCGTGGAATCCAGATGAACGTGCAGCAGTCCGTCCTGCTCCAGGCGACGCCGCTCGGCGACCTGCTCGACATCCGTTCGTTCACGGAGGTCTGCCACTCCTTCGCCGAGCTCTACCGCATCGGCGTGAAGGTCTTCGACGACACCGGGAACAAGCTGGTGGACGTGAAGATCGGCAACGCCGACTTCTGCGGCTACCTGTGGCAGTCGCCCGAGGGGCGGACCCAGTGCATGGCCACCGTGCAGCGGGTGAAGACCGACCCCGTGCCCGAGGAGCCCATCCCCACCACGGTCCACTGCTTCGCCGGCTGCCGCTACGCGATCCAGCCCGTGCTCTACGAGGGGGACGTCATCGGCCGGATCGTCTTCGGCCCGTTCGTGCCCGACGACCTGGTGGCGCTCCCGGAGGCCCTGGCCCGCATCTCCCCGGACTTCGACGAGAAGCTGGCCGCCTCCTACATGAACAAGATCCGGCGGGTGCCCCAGGCCACCGCCGAGAAGGTTCTCAAGCACTTCGCCGAGATCCTCGACGTGCTGGTCTTCACCGGGCACAAGAACCTCCTGACCGCACGGCTGCACATCGAGGCGGTGCAGGAGTCCTACCGGGAGGTGCAGGAGAAGAACCGGCAGCTCGAGGGGGCCTACCAGGCGCTGAAGGAGCTCGACCGGCTCAAGTCGAACTTCCTCGCCACCATGAGCCACGAGCTGCGCACACCGCTCACCAGCGTCATCGGCTACTCCGAGATGATGCTGGAAGGGCTGGGGGGCCCGCTCACCGCCGAGCAGCGCGAGTACCTCCAGATCATCATGGACAAGGGGGAGAGCCTGCTCGGGCTCATCACCTCCATCCTCGACATCTCCAAGATCGAGGCCGGCCGCGTGAAGCTGGTGGTCTCCGACGTGGACGTGAACGCCATCATGCGGGACGCCGTGGCCACGGTGACGCCCCACGCCCGGAAGAAGGGGCTGCGGGTCTCCTGGCAGCCCTCCAAGCTCCCCGCCGTGCAGTGCGACCGGGAGAAGGTCCGCCAGGCCCTCATCAACCTGGTGACGAACGCCGTGAAGTTCACCCCCTCCGGCGGCTCGGTCTCGGTGGAGGCACGGGCCGACGGCGACGACCGGGTGGCGGTCACGGTGACCGACACCGGGATCGGCATCGCGCCCCAGAACCTGGGGCGGGTCTTCGACGTCTTCTTCCAGGTGGACGGCTCCACCACCCGCGAGTTCGGCGGCGCCGGCCTCGGCCTCGCCATCGTGAAGAGCTACCTGGAGGCCCACGCCGGGACGGTGAAGGTCGCCTCCGCCCCGGGCGAGGGCACCACCTTCACCATCTCCCTGCCGGTGATGGCGTCCGGGCCTGCCGCGCTCGCCGTCCGGGCCTCCCCGACGGCCGCGGCGGGGTAGGCCCTGCCACCCCCGGTGAAGCACCCCGGCGAGTTCGAGCTCATCGAGCGCTTCACCCGGCCGTTCGGGCGCGGCGAGGGGATCCGGGTCGGCATCGGCGACGACGCGGCGGTGCTGCGGCCGCCGCCGGGCCAGGATCTCGTGGCGACGGTGGACGCCGTGGTCGAGGGCGTCCACTTCACGCACCGTTTCACCCCGGAGGAGATCGGCTGGAAGGCGCTGGCCGTGAACCTGTCCGACCTGGCCGCCATGGGAGCCCGCCCGCTCTGGGCGCTGGTGGCTCTTTCCACCCCGCCGGCCGCCGACCCGGGGAAGCTCGAGCGGATCGGCCGGGGCATCGCCGCCTGCGCCCG
This sequence comes from uncultured delta proteobacterium, assembly GCA_963828255.1. Classification (GTDB taxonomy): domain Bacteria; phylum Myxococcota; class Myxococcia; order Myxococcales; family Anaeromyxobacteraceae; genus CAIOAK01. Next base: position 5,526 of record CAWHDZ010000037.1, read on the forward strand.
CCGCCACGCACTCTCGGTGGTGGGCGGCAACGTGACCGCCGCCCGCCAGCTCTCGCTCACGGTGACCGTCCTCGGGGCGGTCGGGAAGGGGAGGGCGCTCCTGCGCAGCGGCGGACGCCCCGGCGACCTGCTCGTGGTGAGCGGGACGCTCGGCGACGCGGCGCTCGGACTGCTCCCCGGCGCCGCGCCGGGCCCGCGAGGCCGCCAGCGCCGCCCCCGCCCCCGGCTGGCGCTGGGCCGGGGCGCGGCCGGGATCGCCCGCGCCGCCATCGACGTCTCCGACGGGCTTCTCCAGGACCTGGGGCACCTCTGCACCGCCTCGGGGGTCGGAGCCCGCCTGGAGGTGGACAGGCTCCCGCTCTCCCCCGCCTACCGGGCGGCCACCCGGGGACGCCCCGACCCCTTCGAGGGGGCGCTCTCGGGAGGGGAGGACTACGAGCTCCTCCTGGCCGTTCCACCATCCCTGCTCCCGGCGCTCCGGGGAGCGGCGCGCCGGGCGAGCACCCGGGTGACCGTGGTGGGAGCCCTGGAGGACCGCCCGGGGGTCCGTGTGGTCAAGGGTGGGCGCTCGCTCCGTCCCCGCCGCGAAGGGCACGACCACCTGCGCGCCGTGCGCGTTCTTGGACCCGGGGGCGGCAGGGCGTAGGATCCCAGCCGTTCCCGCCGCACCCCAAGGAGAACCCGTGTCGAGGAGCCTGCGCCAGGACCGTCCGTCGAGCCGCCCCACGGCGAACGGCCAGGACACGCCGCCCCACATGGTGGCCCTCCGCGGCCGCTCACCCGACCGCGACCTGCGGGCGCCCGCGCCGCCACCGGGGCGCAGCGTGTCGCTGCAGACGAAGCTCCTCCTCTCCTACCTCATCCTGGGCGCCTTCCTCCTCATGGCCATCCCCGTCGTGCAGGAGCGGCTCCTGCCCGGCCGGACCGTCGTCGCCGACGCGTTGCTGCTCGCGCTCACGCTGGTGGCCGGCTACGCGCTCTCCATCGCCGTCCTCCGGGTGAACCGGCTGGCCCGGCTCAAGTTCTCGGCCGTCGAGATCAGCGGCGGCGACCTCTCCAAGGTGGTCGTCTCCGAGGAGCGGCGCGGCTTCCACGACGAGGTGGACGGGCTCACCGAGTCGATCCGCACCATGCAGGAGAACCTGCGCGACCTGGTCTCCCGCATCCAGCGCACGGCGCAGTCGGTGGCCGAGAGCGCCAACGAGCTCCAGACCTCCGCCGAGGAGGTGAACGCCTCCACCGACGAGGTGGCCGGCTCCATGGCCAAGATCGCCCAGGGCGCCGAGGAGCAGTCCGGGCTCGTGGAGCGGACCTCCAAGGTCATCGGCGACATCGCCGCGTCCATCGAGCGCACCGCACGGAGCGCCGAGGAGGCGGCCAAGGCCAGCGCCGACACCTCCTCCGGCGCCACCCAGTCCGGCGAGGCGGCGCGGCTGGCCGCGGCCAAGGTGAAGAAGGTCTTCGCCCGCATCGAGGCGGCCAGCGAGCAGGTCTTCGCCTTCGGCGAGCGGACCCGCGAGATCACCCAGATCGTCGAGGTCATCACCAGCATCTCCCAGCAGACCAACCTCCTCGCGCTGAACGCCACCATCGAGGCCGCCCGGGCCGGGGAGTACGGGCGCGGCTTCGCTGTGGTGGCCGAGGAGGTGCGCAAGCTGGCCGAGAGCTCGGGACGCTCCGCCGAGCAGATCTCGGCGGTGGCCGCCGACGTCTCGGCGCGCGCCTCGGGCGTCGTCCAGGCCATGCGGGCCTCGGTGGACGAGCTGGGCGAGGGGCGCGAGGACCTGAACGCCATCATGCGCTCCCTCGACGGCATCGCCGGCGCGGCCGCGGCCGGGGCCGACAAGGTGCGGGTCATCTCGGAGGCGGCCCGCGACCAGCTGCAGGGCTCGGCCGACATGGTGCGCGCCATGGACGACATCTCCGACGTGGCCACCGGCAACGCCACCGCCACCGAGGAGGTGCGCAAGGTGATCGTCGAGCAGACGGCCTCGGTCTCGCAGATGGCCAGCGCCGCGCAGGAGCTCCTCAACCTCTCCCTCGAGCTCCAGAGCGTCGTGTCACGCTTCCGCCTCGACCGGTAGCCCCGTGGAGAGGGATCCCCGCCACGTGCTCTTCCGCGCCGGGGGCGAGCGGTTCGCCCTGCCGCTCGCCTCGGTCGCCGTGGTGGTCCCTCCCGACCCGCCCTTCGCCCACGTGCCCGGCACCGCGCCGCCGGTCCTCGGCGCCATGGGGCTGCGGGGGAGGGTGGTGGCGGTGGTGGAGATGGCGCCCCTGCTCGGCCTGCCGGGCGGGAGGCTCGCGCAGGGTGGGGGTCAGGTGCTGGTGCTCGAGCGGGAGCGGCGCGCGCTGGGGTTCCTCGTGGACGCGGTGATGGGGGTCGAGCCGATCGAGCCGCCCGCCACCCCCGGCGACGGACTTCCGGTGAAGGGGCTCTCGGTGGTGCGCGGCTCCCCGGTGGCCATCCTCGACCCGGACGCCCTGGCGGCGGCGGCCGGACGGCTCTTCCGGGGGCGTGCCGGCCAGCGCGCGCCATGATACCTTGACCCTTCCCCTTCTCGACGCTCCCGGAAGGGAGCCAGGTCCGCGAATGCCGAAGAAAGTCCTCATCGTCGACGACGCGGTCTTCATGCGGAACATGATCCGCGACATCTTCACGAGCGGCGGCTTCCAGGTGGTGGGCGAGGCCGCCAACGGCCTCGAGGCGGTGGAGAAGTTTCGCGAGCTCCGCCCCGACCTGACCACCATGGACATCGTGATGCCCTTCAAGAGCGGAATCGAGGCCACCCGCGAGATCGTCAAGGTCGATCCCCGGGCGGTGGTGATCATGTGCAGCGCGCTCGGGCAGGAGGCCCTGGTGATGGAAGCCATCGAGGCCGGCGCCAGCGACTTCATCGTCAAGCCGTTCAAGTCCGAGGACGTGATCGCGGTGGTGAAGAAGGTCCTGGGCGACGGCTGACCGGTCGGGCGGTGTGACCCAAGGTGAACTGGGACCTCTCGAAATACCTGGCGCTCTTCGTCTCCGAGTCGCGGGAGCACCTCGACGCCCTCTCCGCCGGGCTGGTGCGGCTCGAGAAGTCGGGCGGCGCAGGCGAGGTCCCGGCCGCGGTCGTGGACGAGCTCTTCCGCCACGTCCACAGCCTGAAGGGCATGGCCGCCGCCATGCAGCAGGAGGGCATCGCGCTGCTCGCCCACCGGGCCGAGGACGTGGTGGGGGTGGTCCGCGCCCTCGGGACCGCGCCCTCCGCCGAGGTGGTGGACCTGCTGCTCAACGTCACCGACGCCCTCTCCGAGATGGTGAAGGAGGCCGGGGCCGGGGGCACGCCGGCCGCCCCCGAGCCGCTGGCCGAGCGGCTCCTGGCGGCGTCGACCCGGCTGCGGGGAGCGACCGCGATCGTCGCCGCGCCTCCCTCCGCCGCACCCTCCCCGGCGCCAGCCGGGCCCTCCCCGGAGGCGATCCCCGCCGGGGGGACGCGCCGCCTCCGCGTGGACGTCGAGGTCGTGGAGGCGAGCCCGGTTCCCGCGGTGCGCGGCTTCCTCGTCCTGAAGCGGCTCGAGGGCGCGGGCCGGATCGTCAGGGCCAGCCCGGGCGCGGCGGAGCTGCGGGCCGGCCAGATGCCGGGCCGGAAGCTCACCGTGGAGGTCGAGACCGACCAGCCGGCCGCCGAGGTCGAGCGAACGCTGGCCCAGATCGCCGACCTCGGACGGATCCAGGTCCAGGAGGTGGCGGAGCCCGCGCCCACCCCTCCCCCGAAGATGCCGCCGAGGCCGGAAGGGCCCGGCGAGGCGCCCCGCACCGTGCGGGTCCGCGCCGAGATGCTCGACGAGTTCCTCGACGTGTCGGGCGAGCTCCTCCTCGCCACCGCCCGCCTTCGCGAGCTGGGACGGGCCATGCCAGAGGCCGGCCGGCGCGCCCACGAGGAAGGGCTCGACAGGCTCCAGGCCATCGCCAAGGAACTGCACGGGCGGGTGATGTCGGCGCGCATGACCCCGCTCACCGGCCTCTCCGACCGGCTCCCCCGGGCGGCGCGCGACCTGGCCCGCCGCACCGGGAAGCAGGTGGACGTGGTGGTGACCGGCTCCGAGATCGAGGTGGACCGGGCGCTGCTCGACGAGATCTCCGACCCGGTCCTGCACCTCCTCCGGAACGCCGTGGACCATGGCATCGAGACCGCCGCGCAACGGATCGCCGCCGGCAAGCGCCCCACCGGGCGCATCGAGGTGTCGGCGCGGCGGGAGCGGGACCGGGTGATCCTGGAGGTCTCGGACGACGGCCGGGGCATGGACCCGGAGTCGCTGCGCCGCTCGGCGGTGGCGCGTGGAGCCATCGGCGCCGAGGCGGCGGCGGCGCTCCCCGACGCGGAGGCCCTCCTGCTCTCCTGCCTGCCCGGGGTCTCCACCGCCGGCCAGGTCACCGACGTCTCCGGGCGCGGGGTGGGCATGGACGCGGTGAAGCGCAGCGTCGAGTCGCTCTCCGGCACGCTCGCCATCGAGAGCCGGCGGGGCGAGGGAACCCGCTTCACGATGCGCCTGCCGCTCACCGTGGCCATGCAGCCGGTGCTGCTCGTGCGGGTGGGGCAGGAGGTGGTGGCCATCCCGGTCTCCAAGGTCCACGGGGCATCGCAGGCCCACGTCGAGGCGCTCGACCGGGCCGGTGGCGCGCCGCAGCTGGCCTTCGCCGGTGGCCACGTCCCGGTGCACGACCTGGGGGTGCTGCTCGGGACCGGTCCGGCCGCCGACGGGCGCCGCCGCTCCATCGTGATAACGGAGAGTGAAACGGGGCGGGTCGGCCTGGCCGTGGACCAGCTCCTCGGCCAGGAGGAGGCGGTCCTCAAGCCGCTCCACGGGCCGCTCTCCCTGGTTCCCGGGCTGTCGGCCGTCACCGTGCTCGGCAACGGGCGGCCGGTCTTCGTGATCGACGTCCCGGCCCTGGTGGCGGCATGAACCCCTCCAGCCAGCGCAGGGAGGAGGTCCTCGAGGCGCTCCGGCGCCTGGCCGCCCAGGGCGGGACCCAGGCCGCCGCCGCGGTGGGGAAGTTCCTCGGCCGGCCCACCCTGGCCGACGAGGTCCGCTTCCTCGAGGGGCCCGACGCGCAGGGCGTCGTCCGGATGGTGGGACGGCCCGACCAGGAATTCGTGGCCATCGCCATCGAGCTTCAGGAGCCGCTGGGCGGCCGGCTCGTCCTGCTCCTCCCCGCCGAGGAGGCGGAGCTCATCTCCCAGAGGATGGTCCCCGACGCGGCGGCCGGATCGCTCGACGCGGTGGGGGAGAGCGCGCTCGTGGAGATGGGAAACATCGCCGGGTCGTCCTTCGTCTCGGCGATGGCGGGCCGGATCCAGTCGCGGCTGCTCCACGGCGTGCCGCGCCTCACCCGCGGCGGCGCCCGGGCCTGCCTCGATACCCTGGCGCCCGGCGCGGCCGGACCGGCACTGGCGGTGCGATTGGGGTGCCCCGAGACCATCGGCACCTTACTCCTCCTCCCGGACCCCGCCCGTCTGGACGGCCTGGCCAGGGTCCTGGAGATTCCCTGATGGACGAGAAGGGGCTGCGTCGGCTGCTCGGGCGCCTCCGCCGGGGGGACGCCGGCGTGGACGAGGTGGTGGGGGCGCTCAAGGGCGCGCCCTACGAGGAGGTCGGCGGGTACGCCTCCATCGACCACCACCGCACGCTGCGGGTCGGGATGCCCGAGGTGGTGCTGGCCGAGCGCAAGACCGCCGCGCAGGTGGCGGCCATCGCCCGGAAGCTCGCGGCCCGGGGGCCGCTCCTGGTCACCCGGCTCGACCCGGCCAAGGCGGGGCCGGCGCGCCGGGCGGTGCGCGGCTCCCGCTATGACCCGGTCTCCCGCACCCTCTCCCGCGGCCGGATGGACCTCCCGGTGAGGGGGCCGGTGGCGGTCTGCTGCGCCGGCACGAGCGACGTCCCGGTCTGCGAGGAGGCGGCGGTGACGCTCGACGTGATGGGCGTTCCGGTGCTGCGGATCTACGATGTGGGCGTGGCCGGGCTGCACCGGTTGCTGGCACGCCGCGCCGACCTCGACCGCGCCGTGGCCGTGATCGTCGCGGCGGGGATGGAGGGAGCGCTCCCCAGCGTGGTGGGCGGGCTGGTCGGGAAGCCCGTGATCGGCCTCCCCACGTCGGTCGGCTACGGCGCCAGCCTGGGCGGCATCGCCCCGCTGCTCACGATGCTCAACTCCTGCGCGCCCAACGTCACGGTGGTCAACGTGGACAACGGATTCGGCGCCGGGTTCGTGGCCGGGCTCATCGCCCGGCAGTGAAGGGATGGGGATGGGGAAGATCCTCTTGCTCGAGCCGGTGGGCGGGATCGCGGGCGACATGTTCGTGGCCGCCGCCCTCGACATGGGCGTGCCGCGCGCCGACCTCGACGGTGCGCTCGGCACGTTGCGCCTCCCCGGCTTCCGCCTCGTCGCCACCCGGGCCCAGGCGGGCGGGATCGAAGGCACCCACGTGGACGTCCTCCTCGAGGGTCCCTCGCCCGCGGAGCGGGACCTGGCCGGGATCCTCGCCGTCATCGACGGGAGCGGCCTCTCCGCGCGCGCCCGCGCCGCCGCGCGCGCCGTCTTCGAGCGGATCGGCCGGGCCGAGGCCCGCGTCCACGGTGTGCCGCTCGAGCGGGTGCACTTCCACGAGGTGGGCGCGGTGGACTCCATCGTGGACGTCTGCGCCGCCGCGGCGGTGCTCGAGATCCTGGGCTGGCCGCGGGTGCTGTGCGCCCCGCCCGAGCTCGGGCAGGGGTTCGTCTCCACCGCGCACGGCCGCCTCCCGGTCCCGCCGCCGGCGGTGGTCGAGATCCTGAAGGGGGTTCCGGTGCGGCCGGGCGGCCCGCAGGGGGAGGCGGTCACGCCCACCGGCGCGGCCATCCTGGCCGTGCTCGCCGAGGTGGCCGACCCGTCCACCTTCCCGCCCTTCTCCGCGGCCATGGTGGGGTACGGCCTGGGCACGGCGCGCTGGAGCGACCGGCCCAACGTGCTGCGCATGACCCTCGGCGAGGAGGCGGCCCGGGGAGGGCTGTGGGTCGTGGAGACGAACCTCGACGACTGCCCGGGGCAGCTCGTGGCCCGGGCCATCGAGGCGGCGCTCGCCGCCGGGGCGAAGGACGCCTGGGCCGCGCCGCTCACGATGAAGAAGGGGCGTCCCGGGATCCTCCTCGGCGCGCTCGTCGCCGGGGAGCATCGCGACGCGGTGGTCCGCGTGATCCTCGACGAGACCACCACCCTGGGAGTCCGCCTCCACCCGGTCGAGCGGGTCGAGCTCGAGCGGGAGCTCGTGAGGGTGGACACGGCCTTCGGGGAGGTGCGGGTGAAGGTGGCCCGGCGGGGAGGCGTCGCGGTGGGGGCGCACCCCGAGTACGAGGACTGCCTGGCCCGCGCCTCGGCGCACGGCGTGCCGGTCCGCGAGGTCATGGCCGCCGCGCTCACCGCCTTCCGCACGGCAGGGTGAACGGCGGTGCACGATCCCCTCTCCGCCGCCTTCGAGGACCTCGCCATCCCGGCCGCGCTGGTCGAGCGGGGGCGCATCGTCAGGGCCAACCCCGCCTTCGGCCGCTCGGTCGGTCGCGAGCCGCGCGCCTGCGCCGGAGAGCAGCTCGAGGCGCTGCTCCGGCCCGGGCAGGTGGTCCGGGGGGCCAACGAGGCCGACGCCCCCTGGCTCGCGCTCCTCGACCTCCCGGCGCCGGGGCCCGACCCGGACGCGGCCCGCGCGCTCCTCGACCTGACCCGGGGTCTCGCGCAGTCGCACGCGCAGGACGACGTCGCCGCGGTGCTGGCCCGGGCCCTGGCTTCCCTCTTCCCCGGGCGCGCCCATTGCATCCGGCTCGTGGACCCGAAGACGCTCGCCCAGGTGTCCCTGCTCGCGAGCGCCCCGATCGTGGACGGCGGCCCGCCGCCCGTGTCGCTCCGGGGAGAGGCGGTGCGCCAGGGCGGCCTCTCCGAGGCGGCGCTCCAGTCGGGCGGCCTGCGGCTCGTGGACGAGGACGTCCCCTGCTGCGTGGGAAGCGTCCATTCGGTGGCGGTCCCCCTCGGCGTCGGCAGCCAGCTCTTCGGCGTGGTGAGCCTGGAGTACCCTCCGGGCGCCCCGGGCGGCCCGGCCTTCGACGAGCCGCTCCTCGTCCAGGTCACCAACCCAGCCGCGCTCGGCCTGCGCAACCTGCGCTCGGTGGCGGAGCTCACCTTCCTCAAGAACTATCTGGAGGAGCTGCTCGAGAACGCCAACGCCCTCATCCTCGTCACCAACCGGCAGCATCACGTCCTGCTCTTCAACCGGGCCGTCTCCCGCCTGACCCGCCTCGGCGGCGAGGACGCGCTGGGCGCCGACCTGCTCGGGCTCCTCCCCGAGGGGGAGCGGGAGCGCACCCGGGCCGTCCTGCAGCGCAGCATCGACGGCGAGGCGGTGACCGGCTTCGAGACGCGGCTGGCGATCCGGGGAGGAGGGGAGGCGCTCGTCCACTTCAACACCGCGCCCATCGTCGGCCACGGTGGCGAGGTGGAGGGCGTCATCGCCATCGGCCAGGATCTGACCGCGCTGAAGGCCATGGAGCGGAGGGCCGAGCACTTCCAGCGACTGGCCGCGGTGGGGCAGCTGGCCGCCGGCATCGTCCACGAGCTCAACAACCCGCTCGTGGCCGTGGTCACCTACTCCGACCACCTGCTGGAGCGGCGCAGGGGCCGCGAGCTCGACCCCGGCGACGCCGAGAAGCTGCGCCGCATCCGCGACGCCGGCGATCGCATCCAGAGGCTGGCGCGCGACCTCATCACCTACGCGCGCCCCGGCGCCGACAGCCCCGAGCCGCTCGACCTGGGCATCCTGCTCGACCAGGCCGCCCGCATGTGCGATCCCGCGCTGCGCGAGGCCCGGGCCCGGGTGCTCCAGGAGATCGCACCGGCGCCCACGATCCTGGGGGGCCGGGCCGGCCTCCTCCAGGTCTTCGTGAACCTGATCACCAACGCGGCGCAGGCCCTTCCGGAACGGGGGGGGACCGTCACGCTCTCGCTCCAGGGGCTCGGAGACGAGGTGATCGCGCGGGTCTCCGACGACGGGAAGGGCATGCCGCCCGAGGTCCAGGCGCGCATCTTCGAGCCCTTCTTCAGCACCAAGGAGGGCGGGCGCGGCGTGGGGCTCGGACTCTCCATCGTCCAGGGGATCGTGTCCCGCCACGGCGGCGCCATCGACGTCGCGAGCGAGCCGGACCGGGGGACGACCTTCTCGGTTCGGCTGCCTCTCCGCTATCAGGGAACGATCGAGAGAACGCCGTAGCCCACGAACTCCGGCAGGACGGCGGCGACCTCACCCGCCGACGGGACGAGCGCGACCTTCTCGTCGATCCCCCCGGCGCCCCGGAAGCGGGCGCGCCGCGCCGACCCGGAGAACTCCGTCGAGATCACCAGCGTCGCCCCACGCACCGGGCCGTCGGCGAGGGAGGAGACGTGGACGTCGAGCCGCCGGGCCGGGCGCCAGACCGAGACCGAAAGCGGCGTGGGCGAGACCACCTGCACGGCGCGCCGCCCCCGCCCGGAGAGCGCGGCCAGGGCCCGGTCCACCGGGTCGGCCGACGGCGCCACGGCGAGGGATCCGCCCGACGGCGCCGGGACGAGCGGGGGGAGCGCCACGAGCGAACCCTCCCCGGTCCGGGTGGCCTTCGAACGCCCCACCTTGGTTTCCGGCAGGAAGGGCGGGAGCATGCGGCCGCCCGGCCCGGCGGCACGCGCCTCACCGAGGACCAGGAGATTGCCGCCCGCCTCGAGGAAACGGGTCACGGCGGTGGCCTCGACCGGCGTCATCCCGATGGGCTGGGGCAGGACCAGGACCGAGCCGGGGCGCAGCGGGCTTCCGCCGGTGGCCACGTCCCACTGGACGTGGAGGCGAGAGAGGATCTCGCCGACCTCCTCGAACTCGAGCCGGTGCAGGCCGCTCGACCACACGTCGGCCTCGGGGGAGTAGAAGACCAGGCACTCGGCGACCGGGTTCTCGAACGGACGACCCTCCCGCCGGGCCGCGTGCTCGGAGAGGAGCGCGCGGATGGGCGTGAGCGCCACCGCCCGCTCCCCCTCCTCGAGTCCCACCGTCACCCCCGTGGCGGCAAGCGCAGCAGCGTGGAGGGCGACCTGCCCGGCCGTCGCGCCGGCGGGGAGCTGGGCGGCGACCCGGCGCGTCCCGATGGCGGCGCGCCAGAGGCGGGCCTCGGCGCCGCCGGTGTGGTGGGGGAGCGGGCTCAGGGGAAGCACCGCGCCGTCGAGGAACCGTGCCGCCTGGAACTGGGCCGGTCCGGCCTGCTCGAAGCGGCCGACCAGGGTGAAGGGGCGCCGCGCCGCCCGGGCGGCGTCGCGGACCGGCAGCGCGTAGGCGGCCACCGCGTCGGACAGCGAGTCGAGCCGGAACCGCAGGAAGTCCCGGCCGAAGTGGAGCCTTCGAAAGCTCACCGCCCCCGGGGCGGAGGCCAGCTCGTCGGCGGCGATGCGCCGGAAGTCGAAGGGCTCCACCTGGTCGCCGTACTCCCGGCGCAGGTCGGCCTGGAAGGCTTCCTGGCAGGCGTCGCAGAAGCCGGCGCCGAGGAGCCCCAGGCCGAGCACCAGGTCGGGCCGGTCGAGGAGGGCCCCGGCGTAGCCGGCATCGAGGAGCGCCCGGCACCCGGCGACGACCCGGGCGCGGTGTGCGGCGCCCTGCAGGCAGGCCCGCTCGTGGCCGGCCGTCCCGGAGACCTGGCCACCGGCGTCCCTGCAGGCCTCCTGTCGATCGGCCGCGCTGCCGGCGGCGATCCGGCCCAGGGCCGTGGGGGCGAACCGCGGGGCGGCGGGCTCGGCCGGGTCCACCACGAGGGGCGCCCCCAGGGTCCGGGCGGCGTGGTTCTCGGTCTCGGGAAGAGGGTCCCCGGGGCGGATCCGGAAGGGCGCGAAGGGGGTCGAGGGCACGGACCGGGGACGGTACACCGCGCCCGGAGGGCCGGGCAACCCACCGTCTTGCGGGGGAGGGACCGGTTCAGTAGTATGCCGCGCCTCCCGAGGGGTCCACGGGGGGTCATCCGCACATCGGAGGCATCCAGTTCCCGCCATGAATCTTCCCGCCATGCTCACGTCCGTCGCCCTGGCCGCTGCCCCCCACGCTGGTGGCGGTGAGGCGAACCTCCAGCTGCCCGATCTCGCCATCGAGAAGTTCCTCGGCGGCGCCATCAGCGGCTGGGCACTCCTCGCCCTGGGCTTCATCGTGTCCGGAGCCGGGCTCGTCTTCGGCCTGTCGATCTCGACCCGGCTGAAGAACCTCCCGGTCCACCGGTCGATGCTCGAGGTCTCGGAGCTGATCTACGAGACGGCGAAGACCTACCTGCTCACCCAGTTCAAGTTCATCGGCATCCTCTGGGCCTTCATCGCGGTCATCATCGTCGTCTACTTCGGGGTGCTCTCCGAGGGGTTCGGCCCGGGCAAGGTGGGGATCATCCTGCTCTTCAGCCTGATCGGCATCGTCGGCTCGTCCGGCGTGGCCTGGTTCGGCATCCGGGTGAACACCTACGCCAACAGCCGCACCGCCTTCGCCAGCCTCCGCGGAAAACCCTTCCCCACCTACGCCATCCCGCTCCAGGCCGGGATGTCGATCGGCACGATGCTCATCAGCGTCGAGCTGATCATCATGCTCTTCATCCTCCTCTTCATGGGGGAGATCGCCGGCGCCTGCTTCATCGGCTTCGCCATCGGCGAGTCGCTGGGCGCCTCGGCGCTCCGCATCGCCGGCGGCATCTTCACCAAGATCGCCGACATCGGCTCCGACCTCATGAAGATCGTCTTCAAGATCAAGGAGGACGACGCCCGCAACCCCGGCGTGATCGCGGACTGCACCGGCGACAACGCCGGCGACTCGGTGGGCCCCTCCGCCGACGGCTTCGAGACCTACGGCGTCACAGGCGTCGCGCTCATCACCTTCATCCTGCTGGCGGTCTCGTCGCAGAGCATCCAGACCCAGCTCCTGGTCTGGATCTTCGCCATGCGCATCATGATGGTGATCGCGTCGGTCGCCTCCTACTGGATCAACGAGGCCATGGCCAAGGCCAAGTACGGCAACGCCGACAAGATGGACTTCGAGGCGCCGCTCACCTCGCTCGTCTGGCTGACCTCGATCGTCTCGGTGGTGCTCACCTTCGTGGTCTCCTACGTCCTCATCCCCAGCCTGAACGGAGACACCTCGCTCTGGTGGAAGCTCAGCGCCATCATCACCTGCGGAACGCTCGCCGGCGCCATCATCCCGGAGGTGGTCAAGGTCTTCACCTCCACCAACTCCCGCCACGTGCGCGAGGTGGTGACGGCCTCCAAGGAAGGCGGAGCGTCGCTCAACGTGCTGGCCGGCCTCACCGCGGGCAACTTCTCGGCCTTCTGGCTGGGGCTCGTCATCGCCGTGCTCATGGGCATCGGCTACGGGGTCTCCACGACCACGGGCTTCAGCGCCATCATGGCCGCCCCGGCGGTCTTCGCCTTCGGCCTGGTGGCCTTCGGCTTCCTGGGCATGGGCCCGGTGACCATCGCGGTCGACTCGTACGGCCCGGTGACCGACAACGCACAGTCGGTCTACGAGCTCTCGCTCATCGAGAACGTCCCCAACATCAAGGCCGAGGTGAAGAAGGACTTCGGCTTCGAGCCCAACTTCGAGAAGGGCAAGGAGTTCCTCGAGGAGAACGACGGGGCCGGCAACACCTTCAAGGCCACCGCGAAGCCCGTGCTCATCGGCACCGCAGTGGTGGGCGCCACCACCATGATCTTCTCCATCATCGTGGGCATCGCCAAGCAGGCCGCCGGGGAGTCCGCGTCGCAGGCGACCACGCCCGCGGCCCTGGAGGCCCTCCTCCAGCAGGTGGGTCGCCACTTCTCCATCCTCGAGCCCATGTTCCTCCTCGGCCTCATCCTCGGAGGCGCGGTCATCTACTGGTTCTCCGGCGCCTCCACGCAGGCCGTCTCCACCGGCGCCTACCGGGCCGTCGAGTTCATCAAGAAGAACATCAAGCTCGAGGGGGTCGAGAAGGCCTCGGTCGAGGACTCGAAGAAGGTCGTGGAGATCTGCACGGTCTACGCGCAGAAGGGCATGTGGAACATCTTCATGGTGGTCTTCTTCGCCACCCTGGCCTTCGCGTTCCTGAACGAGTACTTCTTCATCGGCTACCTCATCGCCATCGCCTTCTTCGGCCTCTTCCAGGCCCTCTTCATGGCCAACGGCGGCGGCGCCTGGGACAACGCCAAGAAGATCGTCGAGACCGAACTCAAGGCCAAGGGCACCCCGCTCCACGATGCCTGCGTCGTCGGCGACACCGTCGGCGACCCCTTCAAGGACACCTCCTCGGTGGCCATGAACCCGGTCATCAAGTTCACCACCCTCTTCGGCCTGCTGGCCGTGGAGCTGGCGCTGCGGATGACGGGAGCCAACCAGGGCGGCCTGCGCATCGGTCTCTCCATGGTGTTCCTCGCCGTCATGCTGTTCTTCGTCTACCGCTCCTTCTACGGGATGCGCATCGAGTCGGCCTCCGCCGAATGAGCGAGCGAGCCGGACACCCCGCCGCGGAGAGCCTCCGTGCGCTCCTCGGCGGGTCGGCCGGCTCCCTCAAGATCTTCCCCCTGCCCGAGGTGGTGGTCTTCCCGGGCACGCCGGCGCCGTTCCACGTCTTCGAGCAGCGCTACCGCGCCATGACGAAGGCCGCCCTCTCGGGCGACCGGCTCATGGCCGTGGCCACGCTGCGCGACCCGGCCGACGCCGCGCAGTCCCGCGCGCCGCTCTTCCCGGTGGCCGGGGCCGGCTTCATCGAGGCCGACGAGCGGCTGCCCGACGGGCGGTTCAACATCCTGCTGCGCGGTGTGGCCCGGGTGCGGCTCCTGGAGGAAATCCTGGAGACGGGTCGTCCGTACCGCGAGTTCCGGGTCGAGGTGCTGGACGACGTCTACCCTCCCGGCGGCCCCCCGTCCCTGGCCGCGGAGGTCTCCACCCTGGAGCGCTGCGTGCTCGAGCTGGCGCGGCGAAGCGACGCCGAGAGCGGGGAGCGCGACCTGGCCGAGGCGGTGGCGCGCATGAGGGCCCCGGGCCGGCTCGCCGACGCGGTCGCGGCGGCCCTTGTCTCCGACACGGCGTCGCGCATCGCCATCCTCGAGGAGCTCGACGTGGGGCGCCGCATCGGACTCGTGGTGGACGAGGTGGCGGCGCTCCTGCTCGGGACGTACGGGCCGGGCGGCTCGCCGGCGGCGAGCGCCTAGTCCCGCGGGGCGCGCCCGATGCCCTGGTAGCTGAATCCCAACGCCCGGACCTTGGCGGGGTCCCAGACGTTGCGCCCGTCGAGGAGCACCGGCTGCTTCATGATCTGCTTCAGCCGCGTGAAGTCGGGCTGGCGGAACTCGTTCCACTCGGTGACGAGGACGAGCGCGTCGGCCCCGGTGGCGGCGGAGTAGGGGTCGGGGGAGAGCTCGATCCGCCCGCCGAAGATGGCGGTCGCGACCTCGGAGGCCACCGGATCGTGGGCCCGGACCCTGGCGCCGTTCCCGAGGAGCCCCTCGATGATGGTGATGGAAGGGGCCTCGCGCATGTCGTCGGTCTTGGGCTTGAAGGCCAGCCCCCAGACCGCGAAGGTGAGCCCCTGCAGCGACCCGAAGTGCTTCTGCGCCTTCTCGAGCAGGGTGCGCTTCTGCCGCTCGTTCACCCGCTCCACCGACCGGAGCAGGTCGAAGTCGAGCCCCACCCCGCGCGCCATGGTCATGAGGGCGCGGACGTCCTTGGGGAAGCAGGAACCGCCGAATCCCGCTCCCGGAAAGAGGAACGGGTAGCCGATGCGCTTGTCCGAGCCCATGCCCCGCCGGACGTGGTCCACGTCGGCGCCGACCCGCTCGCAGAGGCTGGCCACGTCGTTCATGAAGGAGATGCGCGTCGCCAGCATGGCGTTGGCCGCGTACTTGGTGAGCTCGGAGGAGCGCCGGTCCATGAAGAGGATGGGCTGCTCGGTGCGGACGAAGGGCGCGTAGAGCTCGGTCATCACCGCGCGCGCCTTCTCGGAGGCGACGCCGACCACGATGCGGTCGGGGCGCATGAAGTCCTCGATGGCCGCCCCCTCCTTGAGGAACTCGGGGTTGGAGACCACGTCGAAGGGGGCCTGCGCGACCCGCGCCACCACCTCGGAGACCCGGTCGGCGCTGCCGACCGGGACCGTGCTCTTGTTCACGATCACCGTGTAGCGGCCGATGGAGCGGCCGATCTGCTCCGCGGCGGCGAGCACGTAGGAGAGGTCGGCCTCGCCGGTCTCGCCGGGCGGGGTGCCCACCGCGATGAAGGCCACGTCCACGTCACGGACCGCGTCCGCGGTCACGGTGGTGAAGTCGAGGCGGCCGTCGCGGACGTTGCGCTTCACCAGCTCCTCGAGCCCCGGCTCGTAGATGGGGATGCCGCCGCCCCGCAGCGTGGCGATCTTGCGCTCGTCGAGGTCGACGCAGGTGACCTGGTGGCCCGTCTCGGCCAGGCAGGTCCCGGTGACGAGCCCGACGTAGCCGGTTCCGATGACGGCGATCTTCACGGGGGAGGTCCTTTCCGGAGGGGGGCGACGGCGAAATCTATCATCGAACCCGCGGCCGAAGGGCCCGGAGAACGCGGTACACGGCGAGGATCTGGGCGGTCCTGACCCGCTTGCGGAGGTGGAGCATCCTCCCCGGAGGGGCGTGCCGCAGGAAGACCTGCCGGTCCTCGGCGAACTGGGCCTCGAAGGACGAGCCGCTCTTCGAGGAGACGTGCCAGCGGAAGGCGGCCAGCGTGCGGTCGAGCCAGAGGGGCGGAGCCACCCGGGCGAAGCGCAGCCAGAGATCGTAGTCGAAGGTGTAGCGCAGCGACGGGTCGAGGAGGCCGACCCTGTTCTGGAGGCACCGCCGCCAGAAGACGGTCATCTGGCTCACGTAGTTCTCGACGAGGAGCCGCTCGAGCCGGTGGCGGCGGGCCCGGAAGTCCTTGTAGGCCGAGACGGGGCGCCGGATGATCCGGTCCCCCTCGTCCACGATGTCGCACCGTCCGTGAAGCCAGAGCGCGCCCGGATGGTCGCGGAAGGCCTCCACCGCGGCCTGGATCGCGCCGGGGCGGAGCAGGTCGTCCGAGTTCACCCAGCCCAGGATCTCCCCGCGGGCCCTCCCGAGCGCCCGGTTCACCGCGTCGGCCTGCCCGGCGTCCTTCTCGACGACGAGGGAGATCCGGTCGCGGTGGCGCTCCAGCACCGGGAGCGTGCCGTCCTTGCTCCCTCCGTCCTGGACCAGCACCTCGAGGTCGAAGTCGCCGCGCTGGGAGAGGATGCTGTCGAGCGTGCGCTCCACGAACGGGCGCTGGTCGAGCGACGGCACGACGATCGAGACGAGCGGGCGGCTCACGGGCTCGGGCCGGGCCCCGTCCCGGCCGCCGGCGCGCGTTCCGGATCCCGGCGCGACGCCCGCTCCGCGTCCAGCTCGGCACGGAGCGAGGCGCATTCCTGCGCCAGGCGCCGGATGCGCGCTGCGTTCTGCGACCCGGCCACCGTGTTCACGAGCACGTTCACCGCCAGGTACAGGACGGCGGCGCCGAAGAGGGCGTTGGAGGCGATCTGGAAGCCGAGGAGGTGTGCCGCCCGGACCAGGATCCCCGGGAAGAGGGCCACCACGGTGGCGAGGAGCGTCGTCACCACCCAGACCAGGCTGTCCCGGAGCGAGAGGCGCTGGGTGCGGACCAGCCGGAGCACCCAGAGCAGGAAGATCGCCAGGACGACGATGGAGACGACCTGAAGCTCGGCCGGGATGAGGTCGCTCCTCACGCGAGCTCCTCCTCGACGGGGTGCCGCGTGGGGAGCAGGACCAGCGCCATGGAGACCTTGACCAGGTAGTAGAGCGACCGCCCCAGGCCGATCGAGCTCTCGCCGTGGAGCCGCTCGGTCATCCGGACCGGGACCTCGGTCACCGAGAGCCCGGCCCGGGCCGCCACTGCGATCGACTCGGGCTCCGGGTAGTCGGGAGGGTAGCTGCGGGCGAAGAGCTCGATGGCGCGCCGTCCGGCGGCGCGGAAGCCGGAGGTGGGGTCGGAGACCCGGGCCCCGCAGCGCAGCCGGAGCATGAGGGAGAGGTAGCGGATCCCGGCCCGGCGGGACCAGGTGGAGCGGAAGGCGCCCGCCACCCTCGGTCCGGAGAACCGGGATCCCACCACCAGGTCGGCGCGGCCGGCGGCCACCTCGGCGGCCAGGGCGGGGAGGTACCCGGTGTCGTGCTGCCCGTCGCCGTCCACCTGGACGGCCACGTCGTAGCCGTGGTCGCGGGCCCAGCGGTAGCCGGCCTGCACCGCGCCGCCGATGCCCAGGTTCACCGGGAGGGAGAGCAGGGTGGCCCCCAGCGAGCGAGCCACCGCCGCGGTGCCGTCGGTGGAGCCGTCGTCCACCACGCAGACGTCCACGCCGGGCGCGGACCGGCGCAGGCCGGCCACCACCGCGGGCAGGCTCCGCTCCTCGTTGAAGGCGGGGACGATGGCGAGGACGCGCACGGAAGGTCCATTACACCACGGGCCGGTGGCGCCGTCGCGTTCGGCGCTAACGGGGGAGCAGCGCCAGCCGGGCCGCCGCCTGGGCGCCCCGCAGGTGGGAGAGGCGAGACGGGTCGCCGGAGGAGCGGACCACAGCGTCCACGGCGGCGCGCTCCGGCGCCGAGAGCGGCGGGGCGAGGGTCCCGGCGGCGCCGGACACCTCCGGGAAGTGAAGGGCGAGAAGCGCCATCGAGCCGTGCAGCGCCCGGGAGAGTCCCAGCGCGGCGGCCCGCTCCTTCACGTACCGTGAGTCAAGCGGCGGATCGAGCCGGAGCAGTTCCCGAAGGTCCACGAAGGTGACCAGCGGTGCGAAGAGCCCCTGCTCGGCCTGCTCGGCCACCGTGGCGAGAAGCATGTCCTCCGGGGAGGGGCGCCGGATCTCCGGTCCGAGGGCGGGCAGCGGCGTGGCCCGGTCGAAGAGTCCCGCGTCGGGGGGGGCGCCCTGCCAGAGCCCCTCCTGGATGGTGAAGCGCACCCGGTCGTCCCCGAAGGCCGCCCCCCGTCCGCCCCCGGCCACGGCCTCGACGCGGAAGCCCGCCCCCTTCGCCGCCCCGGCGAACCGGGCCCCGTCCTCGCCCCGGACGGCCAGGCGCAGGTCGCCGAGCGGGCGGAAGGCCAGGTGGGGGTAGAGCCAGTCCACGGCGGCCAGGCCGGAGAGCACCACCACCGGGACGGGGCTCGCCTTGAGGGCGCCCCGGAGGGTCATGACCCGGTAGACGTTGTCGTTCACCACGCCCTGGTAGAGGGCGAGCAGCTTCTCGCGGAACTGGGCGGGGACGCCGGCGCCCAGCGCGCAGGTCTCCAGGTGGTAGCTGGCGATGGGGGCGAGGCCGTTGGCCTCGAGGACCTCGGCCAGGAGGGCCAGGTCGCAGGGGGGGAGCGCGGCCGGGGGCTCGAAGGCGGAGAGTGCGCGGATGGCGTCGGAGAGGGGCACCCGGTTGTCCTAGTCGGGCCGACGCTCCATCACCGCGATGAGCGAGAGGGGAGGGAAGGGGAGGAAGCGGTCGATGCGCCGGAAGAGCGGGGTGAGCCAGTCCACCGTGCCGATCTGGAGGCGACCGGCGGCACGCCTGCGCAGGAGTCTCCCGTTCACCCACCAGGGCAGCGAGGAGAGCCGGTTGAAGCGGATGAGCGCGGTCACCTCGAGCCCGGCGCGGACGGCCACGTCGCGGATCCCCTCCTCGGTGTAGCGGCGGCGGTGGCCGAGCGCCTCGTCGAGCGTGCCGAAGTTCCAGGGTCCGGAGGGGACGAGCACCACCGCCTTGCCGCCAGGCGAGAGCGCTGAGCGCAGGTTGCGGAGCGCCCCCACGTCGTCGTCGAGGTGCTCGATGACGTTCAGGCAGACGACCGAATCGAACCCGCCCTCCACCCGGGGAAAGGACGCGACCTCGGTCACGTCGGTGTAGCGGGCGGACAGGTAGGGCCGGTCGGCGGTCAGGTTGCGCAGCGTCTCCAGGTGGAGCGGGTCCACCTCGCTCGCCACGTACAGGTCGCGCGGGACGAGACGCCGGGTGAGAGTGCCGGTGCCCGAGCCGATCTCCAGCAGGCGCGATCCGAGGTAGGGGCGGATCAAGTCGGCCATCCATCCGGTGAAGCGGCTGGCCGAGGCCAGCCGCCGCATCATCTCCAGCCCGGGCTCGTCGCGCACGTCGATTTTGTCACTAACAGTGAATCTCAGGATGGCACCCAGCGCGCGGACACCGTCTTTCCAGTCGATCTTCTTCCCCTCCTGGTAGGTGCGCCCCGAGTAGCGGATGGGAACCTCGAAGACCCGGGCCTCGCGCTTGGCCAGCTTGATGGTGAGCTCCGGCTCGAGCCGGAAGTCGTTGGAGAAGATGGGGATGGAGCGCAGGAGGTCGGTGCGGACCGCCTTGTAGCAGGTCTCCATGTCGGTGAGGTTCAGGTTGGTGACCAGGTTGGTCAGGAAGGTGAGGAGGCGGTTCCCCAGCTCGTGCCGGAAGAAGAGGACGCGTCGGGACTCGCCGCCGGCGAAGCGGGAGCCGAAGACCGCGTCGGCCCGCTCGGAGACGAAGACGTCCACCATCCGCAGGATGTCCACCGGGTGGTACTCCAGGTCGGCGTCATGGATCACCGAGTACTCGCCGTCGGCGCGGGCCAGCGCGGTCCGGATGGCCGCTCCCTTTCCGCCGTTCCGCGCGTGGCGCAGGAAGATCCACTCGGTCTTGCCGTGGCGTCCACGCCCGAGCTCGACTGCCGGGACCAATCCGGATCCGCCGCGCGGGGCCGCAGGAGGAGCAGGGGCGAGGGCGATCCCTCGCTCCTCCCCGAAGGCGGCCAGCGCGTGGGGCGTCCCGTCCCGCGACGAGTCATCCACCACCACCACCTGGATGCGCTCGAGGTGTGGGCTCGACTCCAGCACCGCGAGCCGCGCCAGCGACGCAGCCACGAGGTGCTGCTCGTTGTAGACCGGGACGAGGACGGAGAGCGACGACATGGGAAGTCCCGTTCTATCGCAGGACCGCCAAGGGGGCGAGGAGCGGGTGACTCGCCGCTCCGGCCCCGCGCCGCGTAGAATGAACCGGTGCGCATCGCGCTCTCCCTCCTCTCGCTCCGCCCCGGCCAGGTCGGAGGCGCCGAGACCTACGTCCGGGCCCTGGTGCGCCACCTGCCGGAGGTAGCCGGGACGGACGAACTGCTCCTCGTGCTCGACCGGGACCTCGACCGGGAGATCGAGGGGACGGGGTGGACCAGGGTGGTGATGCCGTACGGGGCGCAGGAGCTGGTCGCGCGGCGCATCGCCGAGGCCTACACGCCGTGGCGGGACCGGAGGAGCGAGGCGGTCCTCGCCGCGGCCCAGCCCGACGTGACCCTGTTCCCGCAGCAGTCGATCTTCCCGCACCGCGCGCCGGGGGCGACCGTGCTGACCGCCGTGGACGTCCAGCACCTGGTCCTCCCCGGCCACTTCGGCCTCTTCGACCGGACCTTTCGACCCAGGGTGTACCCGCGCAGCATGGACCGGGCCGATCGGGTCATCGCCATCAGCGCGTTCACGAAGCGGACGCTGGTGGAGCGGTGCGGGATCGACCCGGCGAGGATCACCGCCATTCCATTCGGCCTGGAGCCCCGCTCCGCAGGGGCGCCCGGAGTCGAGGCGAGCCGGCTTGTCGAGAGACCGTACCTCTACTACCCGGCGGCCACCTGGCCTCACAAGGGGCACGCGGCGCTCCTGCGCACCTTCGCGGTGCTCCGCGCCGACGGGCAGATCGCCGGGACGCTGGTGCTAACGGGTCAGCGAACCCCGCTCTGGGAGAAGACCCTCGTTCCGCTCACCCGCGAGCTCGGCATCGAGCGGGACGTCGTCCACCTGGGCTTTGTCCCCTTCGACGAGGTGCGCCGCCTCTACGCCGGGGCCTCCGCGGTCCTCTTCCCCACCACCTTCGAGGGCTTCGGCTTGCCCGTGCTGGAGGCAGCGCAGGCCGGGCGAAAGGTGGTCACCTCGCGCCTGGTGGTGTTCGACGAGATCGGGGTGCCTCCGGAGGCGCAAGCGGATTTCGAGAAGCCGGACGAGGTCCTCGCCGCGCTGGCCCAGCCCGGGCCCACAAGGCTCCTGCGCGAGCCCCTCTCCTGGCCGGAGGTGGCCTGGAGGACGATCGAGGTCCTGCGGGGGGCGAGCGCAGCGGGAGGACGGCCGTGACGGTCCGCCCAGGGGAGATCATGCGAGACCGGAGAACGGTGTTCCTCCCGCCCAGGGAGACCGAGGCTTCCATTCACGAGTGGCTCCGGGCGCTGCACGCCGACCGCGAGGACCCGAGGGTCCGTGCCGAGCTGTCGGCCTACCTCGACGGGGACCTCCGGCGCTTCCTGAACACGCTCGGGCTTGTGCCGCAAGGGCGGGGCCGGCTCCTCGAAGTCGGCGCCGACCCCTACTTCACGACCGTGCTCCTGCGCCGCTTCCGCGAGTACGAGCTCTTCCTGACGAACGGTCACGGGGAGAAGCCGCGGGACAACCCCTTCCAGTGGAGGGGCGTGGACGGGCGCGGGGAAACGCTGACCTTCGCGCGATTCAACCTCGAAGACGATTCGCTGCCCTGGCCGGCCGGCCACTTCGACGTGGCTCTCTGCTGCGAGGTCATCGAGCACATGGGGCGCGATCCCATCGGCGCCCTGGGGCGCCTGAACGAGGCGCTGCGACCCGGTGGAACGCTCGTCCTCACGACGCCCAACGCCGCACGCCTGGGAATCGTGGCGAGCGCGCTCGCCGGGGTCCACTCCGTCCACGACCAGTACTCCGCGTACGGGCCCTACGGCCGCCACGCCCGGGAGTACACGCCCCGCGAGATGCTCGACCTCGTCTCGCGCGCCGGCTTCGAGGTCGAAGAGGCATTCACCGCCGACGCTCGCACGGCCGGTGCCCCGGGGCCACACGCAGTGCTGGGGCGGCTGAGTGGCGTCGTGGGCGCCGCGGTTGCTGCCGCTCGGTGGATCGCGTCGACGTTCGGGCTTCTCCCGGGGCCGCCAGCCGGGCTGGGTGCCTACCAGTACTTCCGGGCGCGCAAGGTGCGCAGCCCGGAACCACGGAAGCCGAGATGGCTGTACCGTAGTTACCCGGAGTCCGAGATGGCGCCGGAGCCGCCCGCCGGGTAGGCCCGCGGGTGCCCGTCCGCGCTACCTTCCCTGAAGTGGGG
>CAWHDZ010000038.1:0-101206 GCA_963828255.1 uncultured delta proteobacterium
GAACTTTCCCGCATATGCGAGCTTCACGAAGCCGATCAACTGCGTTCCGAAATAGGCGCACAAGTACTCACTGCGATCGAGCAGTGGCAACTGGTCCCGCTTGACCTCGGCAAGAGTCTTACCATAGTGCACGAAAGCTCTCCCCTGGCGCATTGGGGAGTCGTTATTCAGGTCACAGATGTCTCTCACGAGCTCGTCGTGAAGCTGTCGCACTTCGACCGACACGCCCCGCTTTTCCGCTCTCCTCACGTTCTTCCGAGTTTCCTGAGGCAGGCTCTCCCACCAGGTCTTGAAGCTCGCCGTCCGTGCGGCGGCGACGCTCTCGAGGTGCATCGGATAGGAGAACCTAGGTGGTGCGGCGGGCAGCTTCTGCGCGAAAGTAAAGACATCGGCACCGCGACATCCGAATCGATGCCCCTTCAACGCGTGCACATAGACTTCGGGGTTCAACAGCTCGTCTTCAAGAAAGTCTTCATCCTTGATAACGGCCAGCCTGAGCCATGTTCCTCTCAACGCAACAACGCGGCCGTCGATCTCCACCGCTGGCACGGTATGCCAACGTCC
This sequence comes from uncultured delta proteobacterium, assembly GCA_963828255.1. GTDB lineage: Bacteria > Myxococcota > Myxococcia > Myxococcales > Anaeromyxobacteraceae > CAIOAK01. The sequence continues at coordinate 565 of CAWHDZ010000038.1, forward strand.
TCCGATGCTGATCTCGACGCTCCTACCATCCATAGCTTCAGGCCCGACCCTCCGGCGGCTCAACAGCCCAACTGTAACAGACACTGGCGCAAGCTACTCGGCAGTCGCCCGCATCGTGTTCACGCCTGCGCCGCTCCGGCCACAATAGGGGTGCGTCGTCGGGAATCATCTAGATGTCGGGCCGGACCTCGGCGCCCGTTCGGAGTCTCATCAAGCCGCTGCAACAAGTGAGCGCGTTCGCCCGAGAGCCTTCGCCTGAACAGTGCCTCACCGGAGCTCCGTGACTATTCACCGATTCTGTTGCCTCTTGATCGAGAAACCTAATGAGCGTGTGATCAGGCGCATCAGGGACGAAACGAGAGTGGCGTTGACTTCCTCAGGTCAGTCCGCACAGGGATCGAACGCGAAGCAGGGAATCGCGGAAATAGAGGTTGAGCCACGCCCGTGGGGCGTGCATGCCTTCGAAGAGTATTCGTTCATGTGAGGATGGCACTCCGAGAAGTCGAGCGTGTTCTTGCGCACATCCCCCGACGGAGTGGCAGCCCATACCGGAATTCGCTTCGAGGTCTCAGAGATGTTGCCTTGAGTCCCGCCGAGGCGATCCTGGTCCTGCGGGTACCCTAGGACGACGTTGTCTGACCCGAAGTGGGTTCCCCGCGAGCGTGCTGGCAGATTCCGAGGCCACTTCTGAGGCAGCGACTGGCGTCGGCGGAAGACAGTCACAGACGCTATCCCTTACGCTCCAACCTCTTCTTCACTTGATGATCCTGGGGGCGCTCGCCGGGGCTGGTGCGCCTGACCGGAGCGGTCCATAGCAGGTTGTTGCATTGAACAATCGCACATTGTTGCTCCCGTATGCGCTGTCGACGGTAGAGCTTTCGAAGCAGACGCGTGCGGGAATCTTGTTCGCGTGGCCGGCGTAGCCCGCGATATCGCCGCTCGTCACATCGGGACCAATCGGGGGCCAGGCTACGGTTCCGAACCAGCTGGGCTTGCTCGCGTAGGCAAACGAGGCCGGCAACGTCTGAGACGCGGGCACCGCGTTGGGATAGGTCGGAATCCCGCTCGGCACCTCACTCGCCGTGCAGGGCGCAGTCGCATCGACACACCAGCGTGGGGCGTTGGTCTTCGTATCCCAGTTCCCCCAGCGGAACAGGGTACGAAGGACGTCTGGGTCATTGCCAGGATCGGAACCCGAATTGTCGCCCTTCCATCCCAATTCATAGACAGAGGTTTCCCCGGAAGCGTAGACGGTCTGATACGTATTGATGTAGTCCGTATCGCCCAGCACGTTACCGACGATGTTCATGAACCGCGCCTTGCTCTCCAGCTGGAACATGCTGTTGCGGTTGGCGTCGGGATTGTTCTTGTGTCCGTCGAGGTGATTGCGGAAGAACGTGGTGAAGAAGTGCGGCGCGTGGATGATGTCTTCACGCGCCCCGCTCATGTTGTTTCCCTCCACGAGATTCGTCATCGTCATTCCGTGCGCGATATAGCCCGGCCCCGTGTAGAAAGAATCCGTCACGAAGTTATAGGCGAAAACGGACGCCGTCATGGGACCATTGGGCACCATCGCAGAAATGGCGTGGTGAAAAATATTGTTTTGCGTGAGCACGCTGCCGGCGACCTGTATCCGCAACTGGTAGTTGTTTATCTGAGGCGGCCCTGACGGCCCCCAGAAGTAATTGGACTCCAGCGTGACGTGAAAGGCATTGATCAACTCCAAAAGGCTGACTTGGCCGACAGCGGATTTCGCATAGACAAAGCGAACGCCTCTGATCCAACAATTCGTGCAATTGACCATCTGAATCCCGCCGGAAATCGCGGTCAAGTCAATGGTCATGTCCTCGATGCCGCTACGCTCCAGGTCACGCTGGATGCATTGCCCCACCACGCTCCTGGGGTTCGGGAGGATCGGAAGTTGGGGAGGTAAATGGGCGGGTCGATGATGACGTTGCTGCCGCTGATGCTGGACACCTTATGGACAGTCGTCTGGGCGCGCCCATCGCGCGCAAACTGATCGCCACCTCCCTGTGAGGAGCACCCATTGGCGCCCGTTGAGCAGACATAGAGATCACCAGCGGCAGGGTAGCCGTCAGAGGCATCATCGAGTTGGTCAAGGTAGATGGTGCCGCCGGCGGCCAGCCCTGTCGTGTTACTCAATGTAATGACCGTTGTGCCCTGCGAGTATCCCGCCGTCCAGGTCGCGGTATGGTCGGGGCTATCCAAGCCTATGTTGGATGCGGCCCCACAGATCTTAATCCCGGCGTTCATCCCGATGTGGCACCCACCGACATCGCCCTTGAACACGATCTTGGTGGAATCGGCGCCGCTCCCGCGAAGCGAAACCCCTTCATCGTCGAACAGGATGCCGCCCGTAAGGGTGAATGTTCCCGGGCCAAGCAGGACATACTTCCCACTCCCACACGCCGCCAGGGCGTTGGTGATCGTTGTCGCGGCCCCACTGTACGCGGTGATGGTGGCCCCGCATTGCGTCCGGGACGACGGGATCCCGCCCTCAACACCGGCCGTGCGCCAGTCCATGGCCCTCGACGTGCTCACGATACCAGCCCACGGCTGGGCATGCGCGACCGCCGGAAGAACGGCTGCCAGGAGGCTAACAATCACAACGAAACGGCGCATCTCGCTCTCCTCTTCCACTGGGGTGGTAATGGCACAACACACCAGCCGGAAATGGACTTAGCAAAACTCAGGCCAGCCGCTTGTCGCCAGGAAGAACAGCGAGATGCCGTCCAACGCCGGGAACGGCCAATCCGGAGCCGACGACCCACGGGCCTGAGGAAGCAGCCCGCCTTGTGACGCCTCGACGCACTGAAGGGCGAGCGGGCGCGCCGTCCTGCCGGATGGCGTTCCGAACTGGACGGCGTAACAACTACACGAATCCGCTGCAAAGACGACACAGGCCAGGGCACCACAGGCGAAACGGGTGAGGCGAAGGCGCGGCCGCCTACCGCTATCGTCGGAAGGTGGAGACGGGGTCCTGTCTAGAGGCTCCCAAGCTTGGCTGAACGCGAGCCCTGCCACGCGAGACTGCCCCTTGTCGCGGGGAGGGGCGGTGAGCAAGGACCTCTCTCCTGGCTCACGACGGTTGGACCGGCCAGAAGCGACGAGGATTCTGTTCGGGGCCGAACACTATTGTAATTGACGGCTTCCCCGCCGCCGGCCCCTCGCGCAAGTCAATCGCGCTCATGGTTCAGCGCTCAATCGTGTGCCGACCGAGAGGCCGGCAGCGCTTCTCTTCAGCATCAGTTCGTGGGCTTCAGACCGTGAACGCGGTCTCGCTCTGGGCTGGCTGCCTGACCTGATGGAAGATCTGCTCCATGATGTATGCGGTGAGCACTATCTCACGGTAAGGGATCGGCAAAGGCGTTCCCTCCCTAATCGAAGCGTAGAAGGACTCGATCAAGCACTTCAAACCCGCCTTTGGGTGGAAGTCGTTCGTGAGGAATCTCTTCGCGTTCGCCGCGACGTTGCCGAGATACTGCTTGGAAAGGACCAAGGGCGACACGGAATGCTCCGCATAGCTCTTGTACCTTTTCCCATTCAGGCGGACGAGCGTCTCGTTGTCCTGATCGAGCAACAGGCCGTTGCGATGTCCATAAATCCTGAACTGGTGGAGCGACGGTCGCATCTGGCTCGAGAAGGTGAAGTAGGCCGTTGTCGCATTTTCATCAGCGACGATGACTCGCAGTTCGTCCACGATCGACTTCTCGCCCATACGTGTCAGCATCGGACTCACGAAACCATGCGCGATAACCCTGGGGCTATCGCCCGATAGAAACTCGGCAATCCTCGCGATTCCGTGGCTGATGATGTTGTGCAATAGCTGGCCCGGCAACTTGCGCACCCAGTGGTTCTTGTCACCCAATAGCGCTCTGGCGTACGCACCCGTTTCCGCGAGCTCGTAGCAGTAGTAGCTTTCCATGTGCACGGGCGCTCCGCCCAGGTATCCGTCCTTCACCAAGTGCCGCAGGCGTCTCGCCACGTGGCGGAATTGATCGTCATGGCCGACCGTCAGCTTCACATTCCTGCTGCCGGCCAGACGCGTCAGTTGCCGTGCGTCCTCCGTGCACAACGTGAACGGCTTCTCGACGTAGACGTTGCAGCCTTCCTCCAGACATTGCGAGGCAATCTCGAAGTGACTTTCCGGCGGAGTCGTGATGTGAACGACGTCGGGGGAGGTCGAGTGCAACAGGGCGGTCAGGTCAGAATAGGTGTTCGATATGTTGAAGCGCTCCGCCAGCTGCCGCGCCATCAACTCCTCCTGGTCGCAGACGCCGACGATTTCGCATCCCCCGACTCTCCGAATCTGGGTGGCATGATCGTCCGCAATCTTGCCACAGCCGACTATCGCGACCTTAAGCACGATCCACCTGCTCTCGACACGCCGCGAAATACCGTGCCAGTCCCTCCTCGGTAGCCACGGTCTGTTTCCAGCCCAAACGCGCCTTCAGCTTGGCGTTCGAATAGTGCGTCCTCTTCCAGTACGCATGCCAACCGCGCCAGCTGAACCGGGGCGGCAACTGTCCCTCGGACCACTTCGAGTACTGTTCCCACAAGCAACACAAGGCGTAACTGGCAAGATGTGGCACGTAGATTGACCCGAAGCGGCGTACGTTCTTTTTGTATCGCCGCAAGAATCGCCTGCTCGAAGGCAGATCGTCATCCACCACATTGAAGACCTCACCCTCGATTCCGGGGGTCAGGCCAGCCAGAACGATCGCCTCCGCGCAGTTGTCGACGTATGTCAGCGGAACGGCGTTCGAGCCGCCCAGGTGCATGAAGAAGCCGAAGGTGTCGATGCCGACTCGGTTGGAGATGGCTTCGCTACCCGGGCCATAGACCCAGCCCGGTCGGACGATCACGTGCGGGATGCCGTGCGTCACACCGGTACTCGGCAACGATTTCATCCTGCTTGGTCTTTCCGTCACATGTATGGATCGCCGCGCTCCCACGGTCGTGTCTCTATGGGACACGACTCGTCCAATAGGCGCCTTCGCGGTTTGTCTCTGTTTGAGTAGACGGAAAAAGAACTGACGTTGACGAATCTCCTGAGACATCCATGCTCGATGGCTGCTCGAAGCAGATTGCGCGTCGTGACAGCCGAGTTCATGAAGGCGTCGGCGAACATGTCACCTCTGCCGGCGGCCAGATGGTAGATCAGTACGGCGCCGTGTGTCGCACGAGCGCAATCCTGCGGCGAGGTGAGATTCCCACCCAACAGTTCCACGTATTCTGCGGCCCCGTGGCCTCGCACCAGCTCCTCGAATGTGGTCGGAACCACGAGCGAGCGCACTATGCATCTCACGTGTCGGTGGCCACGCCGCAAGAGGTTGTCTAACACTCGCAGACCGATGAAGCCGGTAGCTCCTGTTAGAAGGACCAGGTCGTTGGGACCTGCGGTCGCTGGTTCGCTTTGCATGGCACGCTCACGAGTGACTTGGGTACTCAGCGCACGGGACCAACATACCTCAGTTCGGAAGTCACTACCCAGGCTCAAGCTTCGGCAGAACAGGCGGGCTAGGAGATCGGAGGCGGCGTATTTTCACGCTGCCGGGCTAGGCCTCTCAAGACAAGGAGATAGACGGGCTTCTGATTGAACCCGAAGAGCAGAACCAGCCAGTACGGTACTGAAGAACAAGCCCGCCTCGGCAACCAGGCGCAGGTAGACCAAGTCAACCGACCTGAGCGGCCTGCCGGCCGTCACGACCGTGATCGCCCCGGCAACGATCGCCAGCAGTGACGGGGTTACCGCTCTGACGAGGTCCTTTGTGCTTATCGGCGTGCCGTGGGTCGCCCACACAACCAGTGGCGCCAGCAGCAACACCATCGCTACTGAGAAACCGAGCGCCACTCCCTCAGGGCCGTGCCTCAGACCGAGCGCGTACCCCGCGACGACCGTCGGAGCTATCACCGCCGCCATCTGCAGGCTTCGCGACACCCGGCCCGTCGCGAAGAGTACCCAGCCGACCGGGGCAAATAGCGTGAGGTACAAGCGTCATCGGGACGAGCCGCCTGAAGACCGGCGCCGCCTCCATCCATCTGACGCCGAGAAAGACGCCAATGATGTCCTCGGCGAACAGGCCGCACGCGAGAATCACGGGCAGCGCCAACGCTGCGAACAGGCTGTAGGCCTGAAGGAAGTAGCTGCGTAAGCGTGCCGGTTCATTCTGCAACCGCGACAACGCGGGGAACGCCACCTGCGACACCGTTGCGGTGAGGCTCTCGTTCGGGAGGTTGATGGCTGGTACGCGCGCCCGTAGACGCCGAGCGCGTCTGCGCCCCAGTAGCGGCCCAGCAGGACCTTGTCAAGATTGTACGCCACGTACACCACCAGCCCATTCAGCGTCACGGTGCCGCCGAACCAGAGCATCGATCGCACGCCGGAATGGCGCACCGGCCTGCCGGGAATCCAGCGCGTTGCGAGCCACATTCCTGCGGTACCGACGATCTGAGGGCACACGGTCAGCACGACCAGGGCCCAGGATCCGCCCCCTGACGCGGCCGTGCCAATGCCGGCCGCGACACCGATCACCAGCGCTACGGTGTCGATCACCCCAAGAGTACCGAAGCGCATGCCACGCTGCAGGATCGCCCGATGCTGAGCCCCGGCACCCATGAAGACGAACCCCGCTCCGACCGCCATGGTCAAGCTCAAGAGACGGGGCTCTGCATAGAACCCAACCAGGAGGGGAGCCGCCAATACACACGCTGTCGCTAGCAGTGTGCCTACGCCTATGTTCACCCAGAAGAGCGTGGAAAGCTGATCGTTGCTCACGGAGGCACGAGTGACCGACGCTAGAGAGAGACCAAAATCGCGAAAAAGGCTGAGAACGCCCGTAAAAGCAACGACCATCCCGAACAGTCCGAAGTCCCTCGGGAACAACAAGCGCGACATGGCGACCATGGACACTGTTCGGATCACGAACGCCGCGCCCTGGGCCATCCCGGAAGCGAGAGCTCCGCGGAGCGTCCTGCGTTTCAGGTCGCGAGCTTCGTGTTCCAGCAACGGGGTCTCTTCTGGACGGAAGGCAGGGGGTGCCGTTCGGAAGGAACGTGCAACGTCAATGCAATCACTCTGGCGGCTGCGGCGACTCCAGTCCAGACTGAAGAACGTCCAGTCACGCTTCCCGGATCGAACCCGCTCCTTCACTGCGAGAGGATCTCGGGTCCACTCTCTCCAGCCAGATTTCGCGCCAGTAAGGGTGAATGCTGCGCGGGCAGAACATGCGGCACCTGGCGTACTTGGCCTGGCACACGACTGAATCCAGGATGATGCACGGGTTCTTCATGTCCCGAATGGTCCCCGTCCTCTCGTCGATTATCTTGGACACTCGCTTGAGGACGGCGTAGGTACCGCCGCAATACGGGACCATTTCTGCGTCCCAACCCATGCCTCGATTCCTCCGGTCGACGTTCAGCGTTCGGAGGATCTCTTTATGCGGCTTCACCCGTACCAATTCACCTGGTTGGAGGTCAAGCGTCTCGGTGGGTGTGGGTCGGCCTTCGGGGATGTCTCCGGTCTTGGTAGGGAAGTGCGTCCCGCCGAGCACGATCGCGTCCTGCTGCGGGTCGAAATTCTCGCCGCGCCCGAAAACCGAGGTGGCAATGCTGTAAGCCTTGATCCGGTCGTCGCGCCCCGCAAGCGTTTCTTCGACGACGTATTCAAGGAACCGGCGGTTCCTGTCCGACGCATCGAACTCGGGGCTGGACAGGATACGTTGCAGCTCCGACCGGATGGCCTGCGGTTCGCATCCAAAGTTCTTCTCGGCCATCTTGCACCTTACAAAGGACGGCAGAACCCGGACCAATCAGCCGGATTGCCTTCCCTTCGCCTATCAGGACAGGGCGCGACTTCGATTTGATCTATATCATGATATTGGCTTTCGTGCATCCCGACACAGACCGACAAGCCGCGGCGTCGGGCATCAGCGGCGCTGTAACGGTTACGTACTTCCAGATCGCGAAGCGCACGATCTACTCGGATGCAACGGTGCGAGGGACCCCTTGGCGCATCCAATTCGACCCAAACCGGACTTTCCCGCGTCATCGCCAGATACCCTGAGCAGACCGCGTTGATCCGACGTTTGCTCTTGCGCGGAGCCGTCGTTCCGGAGGTCTGCGAGGTTTTCCTGTTTCTGCTTGATACGCTGGCCGGGTTCGAAAGCCGCACTAATCCCCTCTCTGCCGCCGAGCAGGAGGACTACTCGCGATTGCGCACTGAACTTGAACTCGAGATCACCCGCCGACTTCTGTCCTCGGACGAAAGCCGTCGCTCATGACCGCCGATCGCGCGCCAAGCGATGGCATGTGAACCCGCGCAGGGTTTTTCCCTTAGCTGCGATTGGAGTTCCGTCCTACAAGGCGCGGACAATGGTGAGGGCCCGACTGAACAAGCGAGACAGGTTGGAACCGGCCGTCGAGACACCTTCAGCGGATTGGCCATCGGCCCAAAGGATCTTGCGACAGAAACGCCACGATTACTGAATTTCGGGCCCCAGGACGGCATCGAAGGCGGCCTTGGCGCCGGGATGCAGCGGGGCGGTCAAGCCAGACCGTCTCATCGCTGCGGGTTCCAGATGTGCCAGGACAGGTGCCTTTCGGGCAAGAAGCGGAAGATTTTCCAGCGTGTCCCGCACCAAAGTCTCGACCAGCGCCGGATCGGTCGAGGCCTTGGTCACGAGGGTCGCGATCACTGCGACAGTTGGAATGTCAGTCGGCAAATCGCTATAAACGTCCGTCCGAATGATCGCCGGTTGCATGTCTGGGCTTCCAAGAATGATTGCGCCGCGCTCTTTTGGCGTCAGCGGCACAAGCTTCGCACCGCACTCGGATAGAGTACGCGCAACGCCGCCATTCGGGTGCCCGACGACGAGCAATGTCGCATCTATCGTTCCCTGGCAGATTGCGTCCATTGCAACACCGGAGGGAAGCTCGGACACCGCCCCGAAGTCGGCAGGAACGAAACCGAGTGTCGACAGGACCCGATCGACCGTTCCCCGCCGACCGGAAGCGGGCGGCCCGATATCGACACGCTTGTCCTTCAAGTCGTTGAATGCGGTGATGCCGCTGTCACCGCGCGCGAGGATGGTCAGCGATTCACCATAGAGCGACATGACGCTTCGTAGATCGTCCATCGGGCCAGTGGCTTCATATGGCCCTGTGCCCTCGAAAAGTTCGCGATGCCAGTCGGACTGTGCATAGGCAAAGTCGAGTCTCCCCCGACTGCAGGGCTTTCAGATTGTACATCGAGCCGGACGTCGGGTCGGGACTGCAGCGGAGGACGCCTTCTTCGGACCTGTTCACGATGTCACAGATGGCGGCGGCAGATGAATAGTAGTTACCCGCGACATCCCCGGAGCCAATCGTAAAGAGCGATAATTCCTGTGCCTCGGCACAGCCCGCAGATGCAAGCAGGGCGATGGCATAAAGGTCTAGACGCATCGGCATGGCTCCGAAAAGTGGGCACCGTCCGGTCGATGTTAGATCACCGGCAACCTCTCCAAGCAACGGGGTGCCCCGGACCCGCTTGAACAAATGTTCCCGATTGTCTGCTGCTGTCTTCGCGTCCATTGTCGCGTCGATACAGCGCCCCGTCCAACGCAGCAGGCGGCAGATGCCCGATTTCATTTTCTCCACGCCGACCCAGACGCTGGCGATCTATTTTTCCCTCATTTCCGTCGCGGCGATGTTCTTCGGGATTATCTTCGTCAAGCCGATCTTGCGCTTGCTCATCGGCTCGGGGCCAGACTTCAACCAGAGCCTCAGCTACGCGACCTCCAGCTTCAGCTTGTTCTATGGCCTGCTCCTCGGATTGCTGACGGTGGCAGCCTATCAGAACAACCAGCACGTCCAGGAGGGGGTCATGAACGAGGCGTCGGCCCTCGGTGCACTCTACTCTGACATGGGCTCCTATCCTGAACCGCTCCGCGGCGAGATGAAGAGCATGATGCGCGACTATGTGCTCTTCACGATCTACAAGGATTGGCCCGCACATCGGGAGGGTGGCTTCCTCGACGGTGGGTTCAATCGCGCCGATGCGATGCGTCAGAAGCTCGCGAGTTTTGAACCGACTACGACCGGACAGGGGATCGTCCATGCGGAAGTGATCAATTCCTTCCAGCGATTCAGCGAGGCCCGACAGCAGCGGCTGTCCGGCGTCACCCTGCAGATCCCGAATGTGCTGTGGTACGCCGTCCTGGTGGGCGCGGTGACAAGCGTTCTGCTGATCGTCCTGCTCAAGATGCGGGTGCTCCAACAGTTTGTTCTTGGCACGATCAGTGCGTTTTTCCTCGGCGTGATCCTGTTTGTGATCGTCGTGCTGGACCGACCGTTGAGGGGAGAAGCCGGGCTCGATCCCGAACCGCTGCAGCTCGTCTGGGAGCGGCAGATGGTCTGGGACGAACCGCTGAAGTAGGGGTGCTGGATGGCCGAATTTTCGATCCGCGAAGTGGAAGGCATGCGACAGGTTCGCATGGACATCCGGGATGAGACTGTGCGCGCCCGCAAAGGCGCGATGTCGAACATGCGCGGTGAGATCAAGCTTATCCCGCGTCTTCCGGGCGCCCGCGACATCTTCCGGACCATGTTTACCAATGAGGGTTCGATCCGTCCTTACTACGTGGGGACCGGTTCGATACTGTTGCAGCCATCCCTCGGTGGTTATCACCTGCTGGATGTCGTCGAAGGCGAAACATGGATACTGGAACCTGGGGTGTTCTGGGCGTGTGAGGGCAACGTCAAACTCGGCATGACGCGAGATCCGTTCTGGTCAAGCTTCTGGGCAGGCGACGGTTTCTTCTCATGGAAAACGCTGCTCTCCGCGGTTCGAGGACGCGCGGCAATCAACGCGCCCGGTCCGGTAGAGACGGTTGAAATCAACGACGCCGAGATGCGTGTTCAAGGCAGACTTGTCCTTGGCCGAACGTCAGGGCTGCACTTCTCGTCGCAGCGGCGGGGACCGGGGACCCGCTCGTGGCCGAGGCCACCACGTCGCCTTCGACCACGGTCCAGGTCGCGGCGGTGGTGACTGCCGGCCTTCTCTCGTCGACGCCTGCCCCCGTGCCCGTCGACGCCACGTTCTCGATCACCCTGCTGCTCTCGAAGACCGGGGAGGCGCGGGCCACCGTGAACGCGGCATCGCTCACCGGGCCCGGGATCCGGTGCACCGATCCGCTCCTTCCCGTCACCGACATCCCGGGCAGCCTGGCGGTCACCTGGACGGCCTGCGATGCGTTCCCGAACGCCCGCCAGGTGCCCATCCAGGCCACGGTCACCTGGGTGGACCAGAACGACCCGGGGCGAGAGTGGACGACCGCCCCGGTGAACGGGATCATCGACGTCGCACCGCCCCCTTAGACGCTTGGAACCCCTCGGCGGCGCCGTTCCAGCCCCCAGGTTCCGCCCTCGGCGAGCATTGCGCCGCCCGAAGGCGGCGCTGATAAGATGCACCCGTGCCCCGCCGCGCCCTGGGAAAGACCCGCCGCCTCGTCGTCAAGGTCGGCACCGGCACCCTCACCGACGCGGCCGGCAGGTTCGACCGCAAGAACTGCGAGCGGCTCGCCTCCGAGCTCGCCGAGCAGGCCCGAACCCGGAGCGTCGTCCTCGTCTCCTCCGGCGCCATCGCGCTGGGGGCCGACCGGCTGGGGCTGGTCCGCTCGCCGCGCAAGTCATGGGACATCGCCACCAAGCAGGCGGCCGCCGCCGTCGGGCAGCCCGACCTCATGGCCGAGTGGGGGCGCGCGCTGGGCGCCCACGGGCGGATCGTCGCGCAGGTGCTCCTCACCGCCGACGACCTGGCAAGCCGCAGGCGCTTCCTGAACGCCCGCCACACCTTCGAGGCCCTCATCGCCCGCGGCGTCGTCCCGGTCGTGAACGAGAACGACACCGTGGCGGTCGAGGAGATCAAGGTGGGCGACAACGACAGCCTGGCGGCGCTCGTCGCCACCTGCGTGGGGGCGGACCTCGTGGCCCTGCTCACCGACGTCGAGGGGCTCTACGACCGGGACCCGCGCCACCCTGCCGCGAATCTCCTCTCCGACGTGGTCCGCGTCACCTCCGAGGTGGAGCGGATGGCGGGCGGGGCCGGCAGCGAGATCAGCGTCGGAGGCATGACCACCAAGGTCGCCGCGGCGAAGCGGCTCGCGGCCCAGGGGGTGGGCACGGCGCTCCTCTCCGGGCGGCGTCCTGGGGCCCTGGCCGCGCTCCTGGCCGGGGAGCCGGTCGGGACCTACATCCGCCCGGGGTCGGAGCGGCGGGCCGGCCGGCGGGAGTGGCTCTCCCTGGCCGCCCGGGGCAAGGGCACCATCCTCGTGGACGCAGGGGCCCGGAAGGCCCTCTCCGAGCAGGGCAAGAGCCTGCTCCCCTCCGGGATCCGCGGGGTGGAGGGCAGCTTCGGGATCGGCGACCCGGTGGACATCGGGGTGGCCGGCGAGCCACCGTTCGCACGCGGCCTGGCGGGATACGGCGCCGACGAGGTGCGCCGGATCGCGGGCTTGAAGTCGAGCGAGATCGAGCGGACGTTGGGCTATAAGTACCTGGACGAGGTGGTCCACCGGAACGACATGGTCCTCACCGACCCCGAGGCGACGCGATGAGCGGGCCGCACCCCGGCCTCGCCCTGCGCATGCGCAACCTGGCGGCCGGGTCGAGGCGGGCCTCCCGGGTCCTGGCCCGCGCCTCCACCGGGCAGAAGGACCAGGCGCTCCGCGCCGCCGCCGCGGCCCTCTCCGCGCACGCCCCCGCCATCCTGGAAGCCAACCGCGCCGACCTGGCCGCCGCCGGCGGGGCCGGGGCCACCGAGGCCTTCCTCGACCGGCTCCGCCTCGACGCGGGGCGGCTCGACGCCCTCGCCGCGGCCATCCTCGAGGTGGCCGCACTCCCCGATCCGGTGGGGCGCGTCACCGCGAGCTGGAGCCGCCCAAACGGACTCTCGGTGAAGAAGGTGCGCATCCCGCTGGGCGTGGTGCTCATGGTCTACGAGGCCCGGCCCAACGTCACCGCCGAGGCCGCTGCACTCTGCGTGAAGAGCGGCAACGCCTGCATCCTGCGCCCCGGCTCCGACGCGCTGGCCACCTCGCTGGCGCTCGGCGCCGCCTTCGCCGACGGGCTCGAGGCGGCCGGCCTCCCCCCCGAGGCCGCCCAGGTGGTTCCGGTGGCCGACCGGGAGGCCACCTTCGAGTTGCTCGCCCTCGACGACCTCATCGACCTGGCCATCCCGCGCGGCGGACCCGGGCTCATCCGGGCCGTGGCCGAGCGCTCCCGGGTGCCGGTGGTCAAGCACTACCAGGGGATCTGCCACCTCTTCCTCGACGAGACGGCCAGCGAGGCCGACTCCGTGGCCATCGCGGTGAACGGCAAGGTGCAGCGCCCCGGCGTCTGCAATGCCACAGAGTGCCTCCTCGTCCACCGCGCCGCCGCCGAGCGGCTGCTCCCCGCGGTGGGGCGGGCGCTGGCCGCCGAGCAGGTCGAGCTGCGCTGCGACCCCACCGCGCTCGCCATCCTCTCCCGCGCCGGGGTGCCCTGCGTGGCGGCCTCCGAGGCCGACTTCGGCAAGGAGTTCCTCGACAAGATCCTGGCCGTCCGCGTGGTGGGCGACCTCGACGGCGCGCTGGCCCACATCGAGCGCCACGGCTCGCTCCACACCGAGGCCATCGTCACCAACGACCTGGCCGCCGCCCGCCGCTTCGAGCGGGAGGTGGAGGCGAGCGCCGTGATCGTCAACGCATCCACGCGCTTCAACGACGGCGGCGAGCTCGGGCTCGGCGCCGAGATCGGCATCAGCACCACCAAGCTGCACGCGTTCGGCCCCATGGGGCTCGAGGAGCTCACCACGCAGAAGTACGTGGTCGAGGGGCGCGGAAACGTCCGCACGTGAGGGAGGAATCGCAAGCATGGCGAAGGCGACGAAGGGCAGGAAGCCGGCGAAGTCGAAGGGCGCACCCGCGAAGAAGGGATTCGCGAAGCGGGCCGGGGCGAAGGCCGGACCGGCAGGCAAGGGCAAGGGATCCGGGAAGAAGTTCTTCGTCGGAAAGGCGGCCAGGCCGGCGCTGGGGAGGAAGGTCGACCCGGCGGCCAAGGGCGGCCGCCCGGGCCTGAAGCGGGAGGCGCTGCGCCCCGGGGCGAAGGTCCCGCCGCGGAAGGCTCCCGCCCCGGCGGCGCCGGTCTCCGCGCCCGTCGTGGCCAGGAAGCTCCCGCCCGACGACGGGCAGCTGCGGGCCCTCGCCGCCGTGGCGGCCGGCGCCGACAAGAAGTCGGAGAACCCGGTGGTCCTCGACGTGCGCGGCCTCTCCGGCGTGGCCGACTACTTCGTGCTCCTCTCCGCGGACAGCGACCGCCAGGCCGCGGCCGTGGCCGACGAGGTGGACGACCGGCTCACCGGAATGGGTGCGCAGCGGCTCGGCGCCGAGGGGCGCAGCGGCGGCGGCTGGGTGCTCCTCGACTTCGGCGACGTGGTGGTCCACGTCATGTCGCCCGAGGCACGCGGCTTCTACGACCTGGAAGGTCTCTGGGCCGACGCGCCGCGCGTGCCGGTCCCGTAGTCCCGGAAGGGAGGCCCCGTGCAAGCACTCATCGCCGGCCTCCTCCTCGCCGCGCTTCCTCCTGCCGACGTCATCTACACCGACGGTCCCATCCTCTCCATGGTGCAAGGGCAGCCCGCGCCCGGGGCGCTGGCGGTGCGCAACGGGCGCATCGCCGCGGTGGGGAAGAAGTCCGAGGTGATGAAGCTCAGCGGCCCGGGGACGAAGGTGGTCGTCCTGGGCAAGCGCGCGCTCCTCCCCGGCTTCATCGACCCCCACTCCCACTTCCTGGCCGCGGTCGTCGTCGCGGACTGGGCCAACGTCTCGCTCCCGCCGGTCGGTCCGGTGAGGTCCATCCCCGACATCCTGACCGCGCTCCGCAAGCAGGCGGCCCGCCAGAAGGCGAAGCCCGGGGACTGGGTCATCGGCTACGGCTACGACTCCATCGGTCTCGCCGAGAGGCGGGACATCACCCGGCGTGACATCGACGCGGCCTTCCCCGAGAACCCGGTCATGCTCCTGCACGTGTCCGGGCACGGCGCGGTCTTCGACTCGAAGGCGCTCGAGCTCCTGCAGGTCGGGCCCGACACGCCCACCCCGCCCGGGGGGATCATCGTCCGCGAGCCGGGAGGCAACCAGCCGGCCGGGCTGGTGATGGAGACGGCCTTCCTCCCGCTCGAGCCCAAGCTTCCCATGCCGCCCCCGGCGGTCCTGGCCGAGTCGCTCGGGCCGGCGCAGCAGCGCTACTTCGCCCAGGGGTACACGGTGGCCACCGAGGGCGCCACGCCCATCGAGGCCATCGCCGCGCTGCGCACCGCCGCGCGCCGGGGGATGCTCATCCTCGACGTGATCGTGCTGCCGGAGATCCACTCGGCCCCGAAGATGGCGGGGAAGCCCGAGTTCGCCTTCGGCGTGAACGTGGACCACGTCAAGATCGGCGGGCTCAAGGCGATCGTGGACGGCTCTCCCCAGGGGGGAACCGGCTACTACACGAAGCCCTACCTCGTCCCCGGTCCGTCCGGACAGTCGCCCTGGCGCGGCCAGCCTTCGGTCACCGCCGAGGATCTCGCCACCGCATTGCGCGTGACCCAGGCCGGCGGGGGGCAACTCTTCACCCACGCCAACGGCGACGCCGCCATCGACATGGTCATCCAGGCCCAGGAGGGCGCCGGGCTCCTCGCCCGGGACGACGCGCGCACCGTGGTGGTCCACAGCCAGTTCGCCCGCCCCGACCAGCTCGACGCCTACGTCCGGCTGGGGATGGTGCCGTCCTTCTTCACCAACCACACGTTCTACTGGGGCGACGACTACCCCGCGCTCCTCGGCCCGGAGCGGGGGCAGGCCATCAGCCCGGCCGCCTCCGCGGTGACGCGCGGGATCCGGTTCACCAACCACACCGACTTCCTGGTGACCCCCCTCGACTCGATGTTCACGGTCTGGACGGCGGTGAACCGCCTGAGCAAGTCGGGCAAGGTGATCGGTCCCGAGGAGCGGATCCCGGTGATGCGGGCGCTCCGGGCCATCACCGCCGACGCGGCCTACCAGTACCGCGAGGAGGGGGAGCGGGGGACGCTCGAGGTGGGCAAGGTCGCCGACCTGGTCCTCCTCTCCGAGAACCCGCTCCGGATGGACCCCCAGCGGCTGCGCGAGGTGAAGGTCGTCGAGACGGTGAAGGGCGGGAAGACGGTCTTCCGCAGGCGGTGAGCCCAGATTTCCCTTGACCCCCGTCAACGACCGTTGGCGGCGCCGCCGCGACCGATTGCGTCTTCCTGAGGGGCACATCCCGCCGGGGCCGGGGTAGAATGGCCGCCCTTCAAGAACCACCCAACGCACGGTCCGAACGCCGGAGGACTCATGTCCAGGGAGCAGAAGCAGCGGAAGATGGTGACGATGGACGGCAACGAGGCGGTCGCCTCGGTCGCCCACCGCACGAACGAGGTCATCGCCATCTACCCCATCACCCCGTCCTCGAACATGGGCGAGTGGGCGGACGAGTGGTCGGCCTTCGGAAAGAAGAACATCTGGGGGCTCGTCCCCACCGTGGTGGAGATGCAGTCGGAGGGCGGCGCCGCCGGTGCGGTCCACGGCGCGATCCAGGGCGGCTCGCTGACGACGACCTTCACGGCGTCGCAGGGGCTGCTCCTCATGATCCCCAACATGTACAAGATCGCTGGCGAGCTGACGCCGTTCGTCATGCACGTGTCGGCTCGCGCCGTCGCCACCCACGCGCTCTCGATCTTCGGCGACCACTCCGACGTGATGGCGGTCCGGCAGACCGGGTTCGGCCTGCTCGCCTCCAACTCGGTGCAGGAGGCCCACGACTTCGCGCTCATCTCCCAGCGCGCCACGCTGAAGTGCCGCGTGCCCTTCCTGCACTTCTTCGACGGGTTCCGCACCTCCCACGAGGTGGCCAAGATCGAGCTGCTCGACGACGACGACCTCCGGAAGATGATCACCGACGACCTGATCTC
Organism: uncultured delta proteobacterium; assembly: GCA_963828255.1. Lineage (GTDB taxonomy): Bacteria > Myxococcota > Myxococcia > Myxococcales > Anaeromyxobacteraceae > CAIOAK01. Next base: position 17,576 of record CAWHDZ010000038.1, read on the forward strand.
GCCCATCCGCGCCCGCGCGCTCAACCCCGACGCGCCCGTGGTCCGCGGCACCGCCCAGAACCCCGACGCCTTCTTCCAGGCGCGCGAGGCCTGCAACGGCTTCTACACCGACACCCCCGAGCACGTTCAGGCGTCGATGGACGACTTCGCCAAGATGGCCGGGCGCCAGTACCACCTCTTCGACTACGTCGGCCACCCCGAGGCGGAGCGGGTGGTCATCATGATGGGCTCGGGCGCCGAGGTGGCGCACGAGACCATCGAGGACCTGGTCGCCAAGGGCGAGAAGGTGGGCCTCGTGAAGGTGCGGCTCTACCGCCCCTTCTCGCTCGGCCACTTCATGAAGGCGCTGCCCCGCACCACCACCTCCATCGCCGTGCTCGACCGCACCAAGGAGCCGGGCAGCCTTGGAGAGCCGCTCTACCAGGACGTGGTCACGGCGCTGCGCGAGGCGCAGCAGGCCCACATCGACCGCTTCCACCACGAGATCACCGTCATCGGCGGCCGCTACGGCCTCTCCTCCAAGGAGTTCACGCCGGCCATGGTGAAGGCCGTCTACGACGAGCTCACCCACGCCCGCCCCAAGCGCCACTTCACGGTGGGCATCAACGACGACGTCACCCACCTGTCGCTCTCCTACGACCCGGCCTACCAGACCGAGGGCAAGGGCGTGGTCCGCTGCCACTTCTGGGGCCTGGGCGCGGACGGCACGGTGGGCGCGAACAAGAACTCCATCAAGATCATCGGCGAGGACACCCCCAACTTCGCCCAGGGCTACTTCGTCTACGATTCGAAGAAGTCGGGCAGCGTGACGGTCTCCCACTTGCGCTTCGGGCCGGAGCAGATCCGCAGCTCGTACCTCGTGACCAGCGCCAACTTCGTGGCCTGCCACCAGTCGAGCTTCCTCGAGAAGTACGAGATGCTCGACGCCGCGGCGCCGGGCGCGGTCTTCCTGCTCAACACGCCGCACGCGCCCGAGGACGTCTGGGCGGAGCTGCCGGCCGAGGTCCAGGCCGAGATCCTGGAGAAGAAGCTGCGCTTCTTCGTGATCGACGCGGTGCGGGTGGCGAAGGACACCGGCATGGGTGGCCGCATCAACACCATCATGCAGACCTGCTTCTTCGCCATCTCCGGCGTGTTGCCGCGGGACCGCGCCATCGAGCTCATCAAGAAGGCCATCGAGAAGACCTACGGCCGCAAGGGCGCCGAGGTGGTGAAGAAGAACTTCGAGGCGGTGGACGCGACGCTCGCCCACATGCACCAGGTGAACCTCGACGGCAAGAAGGTGACCGGCCAGCACCGGCCGCCGCTGGTCTCCGACCAGGCGCCCGACTTCGTGAAGAAGGTCACCTCGATCATGATGGCCGGCAAGGGCGACCTCCTGCCGGTCTCGGCCTTCCCGGTGGACGGCACCTGGCCGCTCGGCACCACCCAGTGGGAGAAGCGGGCCATCGCGCTCGAGATCCCGGTGTGGGACTCGCCGCTCTGCATCCAGTGCAACAAGTGCGCGCTCATCTGCCCGCACGCCGCCATCCGGGCCAAGTACTACCCGGCCGACGACCTCCAGGTCGCGCCCACCACCTTCAAGTCGATGGACTTCAAGTCGGCCGACGTGAAGGGGGCCAGGTACACCATCCAGGTGGCGCCGGAGGACTGCACCGGCTGCCGCGTCTGCGTGGAGTTCTGCCCGGCCGAGTCGAAGACGCAGAAGGGGCACAAGGCCATCAACATGGCCCCCATGGCGCCCATCCGCGAGGTCGAGAGGCGCAACTACGAGTACTTCCTGGCGCTGCCCGACCCGGACCGCACCAAGGTGAAGCTCGACGTGAAGGGCACCCAGTTCCTCGAGCCGCTCTTCGAGTACTCGGGCGCCTGCGCCGGCTGCGGCGAGACCCCGTACATCAAGCTGCTCACCCAGCTCTACGGCGACCGGGCCATCATCGCCAACGCCACCGGGTGCAGCTCGATCTACGGCGCCAACCTCCCGACCACGCCCTACACCACGAACGACGCGGGGCGCGGCCCGGCCTGGGCCAACTCCCTCTTCGAGGACAACGCCGAGTTCGGCCTGGGCATCCGGCTGGCGGTGGACAAGCTCACCGAGCACGCCCGGTACCTCCTGTCCGACGTGACCGGGCGTGTGGGCGGCGATCTGGTCAAGGAGCTCCTCGAGGCCGACATGGCCACCGAGGTCGGGATCGCGGCCCAGCGCGGCCGCGTCAACGTGCTCCGCTCCAAGCTGGCCGGGGTGGACCTCCCGTCGGCGCGCCGGCTCGAGCAGATCTCCGACTACCTGGTGAAGAAGAGCATCTGGATCGTGGGCGGCGACGGCTGGGCCTACGACATCGGCTTCGGCGGCCTCGACCACGTCATCGCCATGAACCGGGACGTGAACATCCTGGTGCTCGACACGGAGGTCTACTCCAACACCGGCGGCCAGGCCTCCAAGGCCACCCCCATGGGCGCCGCGGCCAAGTTCGCCATGGGCGGCAAGACGGTCCAGAAGAAGGACCTGGCCATGCTGGCCATGACCTACGGCCACGCCTACGTGGCCCGGGTGGCCATGGCGGCCAAGGACGTGCAGAGCGTGAACGCCATGAAGGAGGCCGACAGCTTCCCCGGGACCTCGGTGATCGTGGCCTACAGCCACTGCATCGCCCACGGCTACGACATGGCCGACTCGATGGAGCACCAGGAGCTGGCCGTGAGCTCGGGCTACTGGCCCATCTTCCGCTACGACCCGCGCAAGGCGGCGCTCGGCGAGAGCCCCCTCAAGCTCGACAGCGGCATCCCCAAGACCTCCATCGGCGACTTCATGGCCAAGGAGACCCGCTTCCGCATGGTCGAGCAGCTCGACCCGGACAACTACAAGAAGCTGGTCGACGAGGCGCAGCGGCTCGCCAGCGAGAAGTACGCCCTCTACGAGCAGCTGGCCCGGGCCATGAATCCGGTCAACCTGATTCCGGGTGGGCCGGTGGCTCCTCCGGCGCCGAAGGGGAAGGCCTGATCGTGGCCGGGCGCCCGCTCGTCGCCGCGGTCGTCCTGGCGCTGGCAGCCTTCTCCGGGAGCGCCCTGGCCCAGGACGCCTCCCTGCGAATGCCTCCGCCCGTGCCGGGCATGCCGCCGCCGCGCCCGCCCCGGACCATCGCGGTCTCCGGGGAGGGCAAGGTCTCGGTGGCGCCCGACTCGGCTTCGTTCAACGTGGGAGTGGAGTCCTCGGCCAAGACGGTGGGCGCCGCCACCGCCGAGGTGACGGCCCGGATGAAGGCGGTGCTCGACGCGGTGGCCCGCGCCGGCGTGGCCGCGAAGGACGTCCGGACCGTGCGCTACGACGTCTCGATCGAGCGCCCCTGGAAGGACGGCAAGCAGCAGCCCATCTCGGGGTACCGGGTCTCCACCGCGGCCGACGTGACGGTGCGCGACCTGCCGAAGCTCGGGAAGATCCTCGACGCCGTGACCGCGGCCGGGTCGAACCAGCTCAATTCGCTGCGCATGGAGAAGCTCGATCCGAAGCCCCAGCAGCTGGAGGCGCTGGCGCTGGCCTACGCGGCGGCGCGGGAGAAGGCGAAGGCCATCGCCATCGCGGCGGGGACGGAGCTCGGCGAGTTCGTGATGGTTTCCGAGCAGGGGGTCTCTCCGCGCCCGATGATGGCGCCGATGATGGCCCGCTCCATGGCGGCGGACTCGGCCCCGGTCCCGGTGGCCGAGGGGGAGCTCGAGTTCAGCGCGCGGGTCGAGGTGGTCTTCGCGGTGAGGTAGGGCTACTCCAGCACGCTGACCTCCGTCACGGCGTGCCGGTCCCTCCGCTCCCCGGCCCCCGAGGAGCGGTTGTCGCTCTCGTGCCTCGCCACCACGAGGCGGTCGCCGCTCCGCACGAAGCGGAGGCTCTCCTTCTGCTCGATCTCGAAGGTGATGATGAGGAAGATGCGCCCCTTGAGGAGGACGCGTCTCTCCGTGGCCAGGGGCACGCCGTCGGGGGCGAGCCACACCCGGGCCGTCGCCTCGACGTCCTTCACGTACTTCCGGTCCCTGGCCGCGATGGGCGGCTTCACCTGGAGGAGCAGGACCCGGGTGGGCGCGCCCTCGAAGGGCTCCACCTTGTCCTCGAGGACCTGGGCGTCATGGAGCCATCGCAGCATCTCAGGAACGGCGTCGAGGGCGCGGGCGACCGCGAGCGTGCGCAGGTCGCCGACGGCGTCGCGGGTCGGGGTGAAGGCATCGGGGTTGAGGAGCCGCGCCCGCTCCTCGGACTCGGCCCGGGCGAGAAGGGCCGGGCCCCAGGTGATCCGGAGCCCCTCGGGTCCGGCCGAGGCGGTCGCCGTCGCAGCGCCAACCGGAGGAGCCTTCTCCTCGTCGCCCTGGGTGAACGTCACCCGGTGCTCGACCCGGGCGCGGACGGGGGACGTGGCGGGCAGCCGCGCCAGCGCCCCCACCAGCTGGACCAGCGGGTCGGGCGGCGCAGGTGCCGCCGACGGAGGCGGCGCGATGGTGTCGGGCGGGGCGGCGAGGGCCAGCAACAGGAGCGCTGCGGGGAAGTTCATCCCCGGGTCCTAGGGTGGAGGGATGTCTGTGGCAAGGTGGCCGGGCCCGCCCGGGGCGGCTAAGAGGGGAAGGCGCGCAACTGGAAGTACGAAAGGTGCTGACACGCATGGGCCAGTTCATCCAGTTCGGCGAGCAGAAGGAGGGGTACGCGATCCCCGTCCTCAACGAGCGGGAGATCCGGGCAGCCGCCGGGATCCTCTTCGTGCTCATGTTCCTGGCGATCCTCCTGGTGATCCTCAAGGGCAACTTCCTGCTCCTCAAGTTCGCCGCCACCATCTTCCTCGTCGACATCGTCATCCGCGCCTTCGTGAACCCGCGGTTCTCGCCCACTCTCATCCTGGGGCGGCTGATCGTCCGGAACCAGGTGCCGGAGTACGTCGGCGCCCCGCAGAAGCGGTTCGCCTGGTTCATCGGCACGGGGCTCGCGACGGTGATGTTCGGCCTCCAGGTCGTGGCCAACACCTACGGCCCGATCACCGGGATCATCTGCCTCGTCTGCCTGATCTTCCTCTTCTGCGAGTCGGCCTTCGGCATCTGCCTGGGGTGCAAGGTCTACCCCCTCTTCCACCGGGGGCCGGTGCAGCACTGCCCCGGCGAGGTCTGCACCCCGGCCGAGCGGCAGGAGATCCAGCGGGTCTCCGCGCCCCAGATCCTCGTGCTGCTCGGGTTCGCGCTGCTGGTCGTGGTCGGCGTCCGCGTCCTCGCAGACACCTACCGCGAGCCGCCGCGGCCGCTCTTCGCGCCGCCGGCCGACCCGAACAGGTCCCGCCCGGCCTCGACGGGGTAGAACTTCGCCTCGTCGCCGGCGTGCATCATCCGCAGCCCCAGGTCGGGGAAGTCGGCGATGCCGAAGTCCACCGCCTCGCCGCCGGAGAGGTAGACCAGGTCCCCCGCGCCGGTGTTCCGGAGATGGTGGGCGTGGGTGCGCGGCGGGAAGCCGGCGAAGTCGCCCGGCCCCACCGTGAAGCGCTCGTCGCCGATGCGCAGCTCCCCCTGGCCGGAGATGACGTACATCCACTCCTCGTCCACCAGGTGCACGTGGTGGACGAACGACTCCTTGCCCGGCGGGACCCGGAGGAGGTTCACGCCCGACTTCACGAGCCCGGTGAGACGGGAGAGCGTCGTCCAGTGGATCTCGGACGCCGGGTTGAGGGGGTGACGGAACGACTCCTCCTGCGCGGCGGCGCGGTCGGCGCGGACGAGGAGGTCGCTGGGCTCGGGGTGCTTCGGGGTCGGGGCCATGCCCGGATTGTAGGGCGGCGGGCTACCCGCGGGCCAGGTCCGCGCCCAGTTTCACCACGAGTACCAGGACCACGAGCAGCACCACCCAGCGCACCAGCCGGTCGCCGCCCCGCACCGCCAGGTGCGCCCCGGCGAGGCCACCGGCGAACTGCCCTGCCGCCATGGGGAGCGCCACGTTCCAGGCCACGAGGTCCCGGGACGCGAAGAGGGCCACCGCGGCCAGGTTGGAGGCGAAGTTCACCACCTTGGCGTCGGCGGAGGCCTCGCGCATCCCGGCGCCGAAGAAGATCACGAACGCGAAGATGAGGAAGGTGCCGGTCCCGGGGCCGAAGAACCCGTCGTACGCCCCGATGACGAGCGCGATGGAGGCGGCCACGGCGAGCGAGCGGTGCGCGCTGGCCCGGGGACCGGCGGGCGCGGCTGGCCGGAAGGTCAGCACGACCGCCACCACCACGAGCAGCCCCAGGACCACCGGGCGGAGCAGGGCAGGCGGCACGAGCAGCACCAGCGCCGCGCCCGCCAGCGACCCGAGCAGGCCGGCCGGGAAGGTGACCCGCGCCACGCGGCCGTCCACGAGCCCGGCCCGGGCGTACCGGAGCAGCGCCGCCCCGGAGCCGAAGACGCTCTGCCCCTTGTTGGTGCCGAGCGCCAGCGCCGGCGGCAGCCCGGCGGCGAGCAGGGCCGGCAGCGTGATGAGGCCGCCCCCGCCGGCGATGGCGTCCACCGTCCCGGCCACGAAGGAGGCGACGACGAGGAGCGCGAGCGCGGGGAGGGAGACGTCCAAGCGCCGCGGAATCTATCAGCAGTGGATGGCCTGGATCGACCGGCTCCGTCAGCCCTCGGACCTGGCCGCCGGCGCGGCCGCGGCGACGAGCGGCCCGCCGTAGGTCTCGGCCATGAGGTGCGAGGAGACGATGAAGTCGGCGGTGGCCCGGTTGCAGGCGGTGGGGATGTTGTAGAGCACCGCGATGCGGAGCAGGGCCTTCACGTCGGTGTCGTGGGGCTGCGGCTCGAGCGGGTCCCAGAAGAAGATGAGGACGTCGAGCTTGCCCTCGGCGATGAGCGCGCCCAGCTGCTGGTCGCCTCCCAGCGGTCCGGAGAGCAGCCGCTGGACGTCGAGCCCGAGCCGGCTGTGGATGAGCTTGCCGGTCGTCCCGGTCCCGAAGAGCTCATGACGGGAGAGCGTGCCCTGGTTGAAGCGGGCCCAGTCGAGCAGGTCCTCCTTCTTGTTGTCGTGGGCCACCAGCGCGACGCGCTTGCGGACCTCCATGGAGGGCACTGTGGTCTTCGGCGTCGGGGTCATGCGGGGGATCATGTCCGGGATTAGGCTCCCGTGCATGGCGATCCCGGTACGGATCTGGTCCGACTTCGTCTGACCCTTCTGCTTCGTCGCGGAGCAGGGCAGCCTGGTCAGGCTGCAGGCAGACTTCGACGTGGCCCTCGACTGGCGCGGCTTCGAGCTGCACCCGGGGATCCCCGTGGGCGGCATGCCCCTCGAGGAGATGTTCGGCGCCGAGCGGGTGCGGAAGATGCGCCCGTATCTCGTCGACTTCGCCAGAGCGCAGGGGGTCCCCGGCATGGTGGTCCCCGCCCACAAGCCCAACACCCGCAAGGCGCTGGCCATCGCCGAGTGGGCGCGCGGGCAGGGCAGGCTCCACGAGGTCCGCACCGGGCTCATGGACGCCTACTGGCGCGAGGGGCTCGACCTCGAGGACGACGGCGTGCTTTCGCGCGTGGCGGTGGCGGCCGGGCTCGACGGCCCGGCGGCGCTGCGGGGCGGCCGCGAGCCGGGGATCCTGGAGCGGGTCGCCGACATGGGGCGCGAGGCCGCGCGCGCCGGCGTGACCGGGATCCCCACCTTCGACATCGGCGGCGAGCGGGTGGTGGGCGCCCAGCCCTACGACGTGCTCGCCGCGGTCGCCCGGCGGGTCGCGGCGCGGCCGCCGCGCTAGACTGTCCCGGTGCGCATCCGCCTCCTCTCGGTCGGCAAGGACCGTTCCGGCCTCTACGCCCCGGCGGTGGAGGAGTATGCGAAGCGCATCTCCCGCTACGTGAAGTTCTCCGTCGAGGAGGTGCCGGAGGCACGCAAGGCCGCCGGGACGCCCCGGGCCCGGGACGAGGAGGGGGCCTCGCTCCTCGATCGCATTCCCGAGGGGGAGCGCCTGGTCCTGCTCGACGAGCGGGGCAAGGAGCAGGACAGCCTCGCCTTCGCCCGTCGGGTCGGCGCCTGGGTGGAGGGAGCACGGGACGTGACGCTCGTCATCGGCGGATCCGACGGCCACGGCGATGCGGTCCGGGCCCGTGCCGCAGAGACCCTCTGCCTCTCGCGCCTCACGCTGGCCCACCGGCTGGCCCGGCTCGTGCTCGTCGAGCAGATCTACCGGGCCTTCACCATCCTGCGCGGGGAGCCATACCACAAGTGAATGTCGCGCCCCCGGGCGGCCGGTTGGCCCGGGTCTGGCAGGGTCCGGCAAGGGAACCCGCGAGTTCCCTTGAAGCCCCGGCGACCGTCGCCTAGGCTCTTCCTTCCATTCCGGGCGCGCCCGCCGCGCCGAGCGAGGTTCAATTGCCCAAGGTGAAGCCCGTCCTCCTCGTCGTCCTCGACGGCTGGGGAATCCGCGTCGAGCGCGAAGCCAACGCCATCGCCCTCGCCGGCACGCCGAACATGGACGCGCTGGTGAAGGAATACCCGTCGGCCGCGCTGCGGACCTCGGGTCTCGCCGTCGGACTGCCCGACGGGCAGATGGGCAACTCCGAGGTCGGCCACACCAACCTGGGCGCCGGGCGGATCGTCTACCAGGACCTGGTGCGCATCAACCGGTCCATCGAGGACGGCTCCTTCTTCCAGATCCCGGCGCTGCTCGAGGCGGTTCGCAAGGCCAAGGCGGCGGGCGGCGCGGTCCACCTCATGGGGCTCGTCTCCGACGGAGGCGTGCACAGCCAGGAGGGGCACCTGCTGGCGCTCCTCGAGCTGGCCCGGCGCGAGGGGGTGGCGAAGACCTACGTGCACGCCTTCCTCGACGGCCGCGACACCCCGCCGAAGAGCGGGCTCGGCTACGTGCAGGTCCTCGAGAACCGCATGAAGGAGAGGGGATACGGCCGGGTCGCGACGGTCATGGGGCGCTTCTACGCCATGGACCGCGACAAGCGCTGGGACCGGGTGAAGGAGGCCTTCGACGCCATGGTCCGCTCGCAGGGATTCAAGGCCACCTCCGGCGTGAATGCGGTGGAGCAGGCCTACGCCCGCGGCGAGACCGACGAGTTCGTGAAGCCCACCGTGGTGGTGAACGGGGGAGGGGAGCCGGTGGCGCGGGTGAAGGACGGCGACGCGCTCGTCTTCTTCAACTTCCGCGCCGACCGGGCCCGCGAGATCACCCGCGCCTTCATGCAGGCCGACTTCAAGGACTTCGACGCCCCGGCCCGGCCGCGTCTCTCGGCCTTCGCAGGCATGGCCCAGTACGACGAGACCTTCGACCTGCCGTCCGCCTTCCCCCCCGAGCAGCCCACCGAGATCTTCCCGGAGATCGTCTCCCGGGCGGGCTTGAAGCAGCTCCGCTGCGCCGAGACCGAGAAGTACGCCCACGTCACCTTCTTCTTCAACGGCGGGAGGGAGACGGTCTTCCCCGGCGAGGACCGGATGCTCGTTCCCAGCCCGCGCGACGTGAAGACCTACGACGAGAAGCCGGAGATGAGCGCCCGCGAGGTCACCGACAAGGTGGTCGAGGCGGTCAAGTCCAGGCGCTACGGCTTCATCCTCGTCAACTACGCCAACCCCGACATGGTGGGCCACACCGGAAGGCTCGATGCGGCGATCCAGGCGGTGAAGGTGGTGGACGGCTGCATCGGCCGGCTCTGGGCCGCGGCGAAGGAGGCCGGCATGGCGCTGCTCGTCACCGCCGACCACGGCAACTGCGAGATGATGGTGGACCCCGTCACCGGCGAGCCCCACACCGCGCACACGCTGGGTCCGGTGCCCTTCATCCTGGCCGATCCGGACCTGCGCGGCGCGAAGCTCAGGCAGGACGGGGTGCTGGCCGACGTGGCCCCCACGGCCCTCCAGATCCTCGGGCTCCCCCAGCCGAAGGAGATGAAGGGACTCGGACTCCTGGTGAAGTGAGATGGGCGGGGCGCTTTCGGCCTTCGGCGGGGCGCTCCTCGATCTCGTCTTCCCTCCGCGTTGCCCGGCCTGCGGTGAGGACCCGCTTCCGCAGTCTCCGTTCTGCGCCACCTGCGACGGGGCCGTCAATCCCTGGCCGGAGGCGCCGGACGGGATCCAGGCCGGCGCGCTCTTCGGGGGGCCCATCGCCGACGCCGTCCACGCCCTCAAGTACGGCGGACGCCCCGAGGCAGCCGGCCCCCTGGGGCGCTGGCTCGCCAGCAGGGTCCAGGTTCCCGTGTGCGCAGCGGTGGTCTGGGTGCCCCTGGGGCGGCGCAGGCTCGTCGCGCGCACCTACGACCAGGCCATGCTGCTCGCCGCCGCCTTCGCCCGGGCGGCGGGCCGCCCCGTCCTCCGCGGCGCCCTTCACCGGGTGCGGGAGACACCGCCGCAGGTGGGGCGGGATCGCGCCACCCGGGCCCGCAACGTGGCCGGCGCCTTCGCCGCCTCGCGGGGCGTGACCGGGCGCGATCTGGTGCTCGTGGACGACGTGGTCACCACCGGGGCCACCGTGGACGCGGCGTCGCTGGCGCTGCGGAGCGCGGGGGCCAGATCGGTGGCCGTCGTGGCGCTCGCCCGGGCGGAGTGACGGATCCGCCGGCGATCCGCGGAATTCCTCGGCCCTTCCGGAGGTAGACTCCACCCGTGCCGGCATTCGCCCTCCTCCTCCCCCTGGCGCTCCTCGCCGCCGGGTCGCCACTCCCCGTGGCCGTGCCCGACCCGCAACTGGCCGCTTTCGAGCAGGCCTCGGCCGAGCTTCGCCGCGCCACGCCGACCCCGCCGCCATCTCGCCGCTGCTCCGGCTCCGGGAACTCGAGCCGGTCCTCCCCGATCTCGGGAAGGCTGCTGCGGTCTACCGGTCCGTCGCCGACGACCCGCGCGCCCACGCCGAGGTGAGGTCGCTCGCCCGCTGGTACCTGGCCGGGGTCGAGGAGTCCCGCGGCAACCGGGATCGGGCGAGGGAGGAGCGGCGGCGGCTGGGACTCCTCCAGGGCTGGTGGATCGCCGGCCCGTTCGACAACGAGGGGCGGGCGGGCTTCGCGCGCGCCTTCCCGCCCGAGACATCCATCGACCTCGAGACCCGCTTCCCCGGGAAGGTGCGCGAGGTGGGGTGGCGGGCGCTCCCGCCCGAGCTCGAGTGGTCCGGCATCGCGAACCTCGGCACGGCGGTCCGACCCCAGCACGAGGCAGTGGTCTACGCGCTGGCGGTGCCGGAGGTGGCCCGGGAGCAGCGGGCCAGGCTCTGGATCGGCGCGAGCGGGGCGGTCCGGGTCTGGGTGAACGGCGTGAAGGTCCTGGAGGACGCTGCCTACCACCCGGCCAGGCTCGACCAGGCCGCGGTGGAGGTCACGCTCCGCAGGGGGCCGAACCGCATCCTCGTGAAGCTGGCCCAGGACAGGGGCGAGATGGCCATCGCGGTCCGGCTCACCGATCTCCGCGGCGCGCCCGTCGGCGTGGTTCCGGCGCGGATGCCCCCCTTGCCGCCGCTCCAGGCCGGCCCGGCGCCGCGTCCCGTCCCGGTCCCCTCGCTCGTCTCGGCGCTCTCGGCGCGAGCCGCGAAGGCGAAGGGAGCGGCCGAGGGGAGGGCCCGAATGGACCTCGCGGCCGCGCTCGGCGAGAAGCTTTCCGAGGACATGGCCGAGCACGCCGCCTCACGCGAGGCGCGCCGGGCGGCGGAGCTCCTGCCGGGCGACGCGGGAGCCCAGCTGCTGGCCGCGCGGCTGGAGGACCAGGACTTGAACCGGCGCCGGGAATTCCTCGAGGGCGCGCTCCGCGCCGAGCCGGGGAACCCGGTGGCCCGCCTGGCGCTCGCCGAGGAGGAGCTGCGTCGGGGGAGGGCGCACGAGGCGGTCCGAAGGCTTGGGTCCATCGTCGAGGCCTGGCCGGCCTGGGTTGCCCCGCGGGCCACGCTGGCGCAGGCCTGGGAGCAGGTCGGGTACCAGTCGCGCGGGCAGGTGGAGCTCCTGCGGCTCGCCGAGGAGTTCCCCGCCCAGCCCGGCGCCGTCGAGCTCGCTGCCCGGACCGCAAGGCAGCTCGACCGGACCGAGGAGGCCATGGCCGGGTACCGGAAGCTGCTCTCGCTCCGGGCCGACGACGCCCAGGCGCGGTCGACGCTGGTGTCGCTGCACCTGCGGCGCGGCGAGCTCGACCAGGCCTTGTCCGTGCTCGACGCCGCCGTTGGCCTTTCCCCCGGCGATCCCTTCCTCCGCCTGCGGCGCGCCGACCTGCTCGCCGCCAACGGACGCTCCGAGGAGGCCGAGGCCGACTACCTGGCGGCGGCGCGGCTGTCGCCCGACGAGGCGGAGGTGCACGAGCGGCGCGGCCGGCAGCTCCTGCGCGACGGGCGGCGCAGCGAGGCCCTGTCCGTTCTCCAGCTCGCGCTCGACCTCCGGCCGCAGAGCACCCAGCTGAAGGACCTCGTCCGGCAGCTCGAGCCGGCGCAGGAGCGGTTCGAGACGCCCTACCTGGTGGACGCCGCCGCGCTCGCGAAGGCGCCGCCGCCCCGGCGGGGGGACGAGGACCTGGCCATCCTCTCCGAGACCAAGGTGACGCGGGTCCACCCCTCGGGGCTCTCCTCCACCTATCTCCAGCTCGTCGCCAGGGCCGACACGCCCCGCGGCGTCGAGGCGCTGCGCGCCCACCCCATCGGCTACGTTCCGGGGCGCCAGGACATCCGGGTGGAACGGGCCCGGGTCTGGAAGCCGGACGGGTCGGTGGTGGAGACCCACCAGGAGTCGGACCGCAGCACGAGCGAGCCCTGGTACCGGCTCTACTACGACACCCGGGTCCGGCAGGTGGTGGTGCCGGCGCTGGCGCCCGGCGACGTGCTCGAGCTCTCCTGGCGCGTGGACGACGTGGCCGGCGAGAACCTGCTCTCCGACTACTTCGGCGAGATGGTCTCGTTCACCGACACGGTCCGCAAGGAGAGGATGGACTACGTCCTGCTCGCCCCGGCCTCGCGCCCCATCCACGCCGGCGATCCGGTGCTCCCCCGCATGTCACGGACAGTGAAGGACCTCCCCGGAGGGATCCGCGAGTACCGCTGGACGGCCACCGACCTCCCCGGCCTCCTGCCCGAGCCGGGAATGCCCGGGCCGGCCGAGTGGGCCGCCGCCGTCCACGTCTCGACCTACGCCTCCTGGGACGACGTGGCCCGGTTCTACGAGGGGCTGGTGCGCGAGCAGCTCCGCCCGGGGCCGGAAGTCCGCGCCGGGTCGGCCCGGATCGTGGCCGAGGTGCGGGCCAGGCCGGGGAACGCCGGACTGGGCGAGAAGGAGCTGCGCCGGGAGATCGTGAAGGCGGTCTACGACGAGGTGGTGACCGGGACCCGCTACGTCGGGCTCGAGTTCGGGATCCACGGCTTCAAGCCCTACCCGGTCGAGCAGGTCCTCACCCGGCGCTTCGGCGACTGCAAGGACAAGGCGAGCCTGATGCACGCCCTCCTCGAGGCGGCCGGCATCGACTCGCGCATCGTGCTGCTCCGCATGCGCCGGCTGGGGAACCTGCCGCCCGCGCCGGCCTCGCTGGCGGTCTTCAACCACGCCATCCTCCACGTGCCGGAGTTCGACCTCTGGCTCGACGGCACCGCCACCGGCTCCGGATCGCGGGAGCTGCCCGCCGAGGACCGCGGGGCCACCGTGCTCGTCATGAACCCCGGCGCCTCGCCGACCTTCCGGACCATCCCCGAGGCCGCGCCCGGCGACGACCGGGTCGCCACCGAGATCCGGGGCGTGCTCTCGGCCGACGGTTCGGCCACCGCCGACGGGTCCACCACGGTCACGGGGGTGCAGGCCCCCGACTTCCGGCGCGGATACCGGTCGGAGAGCGGCCGCCGGGCGGTGCTGGAGCGCGCCTTCGCCCGCACCTTCCCCGGGCTGCGGGTCGAGTCGGTGGAGACGAGCGACCTCTCCCGCATCGAGGACGACGTCACGGTCCGCTTCCGGCTCGCCGTGCCCAGGCTCGCCAGGCCCGACAACGGCGGCCTCTCCTTCGCCCCGTTCGGCCAGGGGCAGAGCTGGATGGAGAACTGGGCGCCCCTCTCGGAGCGACGGCACGACCTCGTCCTGCCGAGCGCCTTCGAGAACCACTTCGTGCTGCGGTGGGAGTTGCCGGCAGGGATGGCCCCGGCCGGCCTGCCGGCTCCGGAGCGGCGCGAGAGCCCCTTCGGCTCCTGGACGGTCTCGCTCCGGTTGGAAGGCAACGTGCTGGTGGCCGACGGTTCACTCCGCGTCACGTCGAGGCGCATCTCCGCCGCCGACTACCCGGCCTTCCGGGAGTTCCTCTCCGGGGTGGACCGCGCGCTCCTGCGCACCGTCCGGCTGGTCGGCGCCGAGGGGAGGAAGCCGTGAGCCTGGCCCGACGCACCGCCCCGGCGCTCCTCCTCCTCGCCCTGCTGGCCGGCGCGCCCGCGCGGGCGTGGTCCGCCGCGGACTCCTCCGGATTCGAGGCCTGGTTCACGCGCGGGGACCCGGACGGCGCCGCGGCCCGCTTCCGCGCCGACGCGGCGCGGGCCCCTTTCGACCCGTGGCCACTCCTCGGCGAGGCCATGCTGGCCGAGCGGTCGCTCGACGACGACGCCGAGGCCGCCGCGCTCCTGGCGCTGATCCAGGCGGCGCCTCGCCACCCGCTCGCGCTCGTGGCGTTGCGCCGTCTCGGAGAGCTCTCGCTCGGGTCGCCGCCCGTCGCCGACCGGGTGGACGCAGCGCTCTCCGGGGCCCTCCAGGGCGGGCGGCTGCCCGGGATGGCCGCCTACCGGGCCCGGGTGGTCCGCGCCGCCATCGCCGAGATGCGCGGCGCCTTCCCCGACGCGGCCCGCCTGCGCGGGGAGAACGGCGTGGCCGACGCCTGGACGCTGGCCGGCCCGTTCGGCGCCTTCCACGCACTCGACCTCGACCGCCCCTTCCCGCCCGAGCAGGGCGCCTGGCCACCCGCCCTGGCCCGGCCGCTGCCGGCCCCCGACGGTGCGCTCTCGCTCGACGGCGAGTCCGGGCCCGGAGACGTCTGGTACGTGGCCGCAGACGCCTCCGTGGCGCGCGGCGGGCGCTACCTGCTCGCGGTCGGGACCACCGCGTCGGTGCGGGTCTTCCTGGACGGGCGCCCGGTGGCGGAGCGTCGCGCCTGGGCCGGCTGGCCGTCGGCGGTCCAGCTCGTGGAGGTCGAGCTCGTCCCGGGCGTCCACCGCTTCCTGGCCAAGCTCACCCGGGGCGGAGGACGGGCCAACCTGGCGGTCTCGCTGGCGCGCCACGACGGCGCCCCGGCCGACGTGACCTGGAGGGCGGCCACCGGGCCCGGACCAGCGGTGACGGCGGGCGCGCTCCCCGGACCGCTGCTGGGCGCGCGGGCGCTCTCCGATCTGCTCGAGCCGGAGGGAGGGGCTGCGGTGGCCCGGCTGGTGGCGGCGCGCGACCGGCTCGAGAACGACCGGCAGGCGGCGCTCGTCCTGCTCGACGAGGCCGCCGGGATCGCGCCGGCCGCCGCTCCCGTCCGGGCGGCACGGGGAGACGCACTCGCCGGCGATCCGACGCTGGCCGAGCGCACGGCGCGCGCCAGGGCGGAGGCCGAGTGGCGGGAGGCCTCCCGCATCGACCCGGGGGGCTCGGCCACCCGGCTCGTCCTCGCCGACGTCGCGCTGTCGGGGGGGCGGCTCGACGACGCCGAGGCGCTCCTGGCCGCGCTTCCGGAGAAGGCGGCGGCGCGGCCCAGGGCCCGGCTCACGCGTGCGCGCCTGCTCGCCGCGCGGAGCCACCCCGAGGCGGCGGAGAGCCTGGTGCTCGAGGCCTCGCGGGCGGGGAGCTGCGGCGCGGCGGCCGCCCTCGCCGAGATGGCGTCGCGGCGCGACGCGGTGGCGCTGGAGGAGGAGGCGGCCCTCGCGCTCGGGCGCTGCCCGGGCGGGGTGGAGCGGCTCGCCGAGCACCGCCGCATGCGGGGGGACCTCACCGGCGCGGCCGCGGCCTGGACCGCCATCGCCCGCGCCGGACCCGCCCGGATCGACGCCCGCATTGCGCTTTCCCGCGTGCTCGTCGCCCAGGGGAACCCTGCGGCCGCGGTCGCCGAGATCGAGTCCCTGGCCCGGATCTGGCCCGGCGACGCCCAGCTCCAGCGGCGCCTGGGGGAGCTGCTCGAGCTCTCCGGCCAGCCGGTCGCGGCCCGGGCGGCCCGGGAGCGCGCGCTTTCGATGGACGGATCGGACCTCGGGCTGCGCCGCGCGCTCGCCCTCGAGGACGGGCGCGAGGTGCTGGCGGACCTCGCCGTGGACGGTCCGGCCACCATCCGCGCCTACGAGGAGGCGCGGGTCCCGGTCACCACGCCGGCCTCCCTGGTGCTCGACGCCGCCGCGGTGGAGGCCTGGCCCGACGGGTCCACCACCGAGCGGACCCACCAGGTGATCCACGTCCACGATGCACGGGGAGTGGAGAAGTGGGGCGAGGTGGAGCTCCCGGGCGGGGCCACCCTGCTCAAGCTCGAGACCCGCAAGCGCGACGGCCGGATCCTCGAGCCGGAGGCCCACGGCGGCGACAAGCGCACCCTCTCGGCGGCCGGCCTCGAGCCGGGCGACTACCTGGAGGTGGAGTGGCTGCGCTCCCACCCGACCCGGCGGCCGGCCTCCCCGGGCTGGATCTCCGACCCGTTCTTCTTCCGCGGAGAGGACCTCCCGTTCTTCCTCTCCACCTACACGGTGGCCGCTCCGGCAGGGGCGCTGCAGGTGGACGCGAGGAACATGCCTCCGCCGCCGGTGGTCCGGGAGGGCAGCCGGGACGTCATGCGCGCCGAGGCGCGGCAGGCGGTGGCCCTCGTCCAGGAGCCGGGCTCGCCGGGCATCTCCGAGTTCGTGCCCATGGTGATGGTGGGCTCCGGGGAGGGGATCGACGGACTCGCGCTCTCCGCGGCCGACGCCTTCCTGGAGCGCATCCGCCCCGGGAGGGAGATCGAGGCCCTGGCCCGATCGCTCCGCTTCCCCGCCGGAGCGCCGCCGCGGACCGGCGAGGCGCTGCTGCGGGCCGCGCACCAGGCGGTGATGGAGAAGGTGGACGGGCACGGCCCGTTCACCGACCAGGCGAGCCACGTCCTGTCCCGCGGACGGGGAAACCGCACGCTGCTCCTGGTGGCGCTGCTCGACGCGCTCGCCATCCCGGCCCGGGTGGCGCTGGTGCGACCCTTCTACGTGGACCCGCAGCCCTGGCGCTTCCCGCGGCTCGACCTCTACTCGGTTCCGGTGGTGCGGGTCGAGGCTGATGGAAAGGTCTTCTGGATCGACCCGTCGGCCCGATGGGCGCCCTTCGGCGTCCTGCCGCCCGGCGCCCGCGACGCCGAGGCGCTCGTGCTGCCCCGCCCGGGAGAGACGCTGCGGCGCGAGCGGACGCCGGCGCTGCCGGCCCCCGACGGGAGCGCGGTGCTGCTCCGGATCCAGCTCGACGAGAAGGGCGACGCGGTCATCGAGGGGACCGAGACGTACGACGGGTTCGAGGGGGCGGGGGCCAAGGTGGCCATCGAGCAGCTCGACCAGAACGGCCGGCGCCGCGCGGTCGAGCAGTCGCTCTCCCGGAGCTTCCGGTCGCTCCGGCTCGACGAGCTGCGCTTCGAGGGGGAGCGGGAGGTCGGGACGCCGTTCGTGATCCGGTACAGGGCCCGGGTGTCGGAGCTGGCGCGGACGTCGGGAGGGCGGCTGGTGGTGGAGGACGTGCCCTATCCGGCGCGGCTCGTGGCCCGCTTCGCGCCGCTCGCGGCCCGGGAGTCGCCGCTGCTCATCGGGGTCGGGGACCGGTCGGCGCTGCGCATCGAGGTGACGCCGCCGCCGGGGGAGACGCCGGTGGCCGGGGCGCCGGTGAAGGTGGAGGCGCCGCAGGGGAGCTTCGTGCGGGAGGAGCGGGTCGAGGGGGGGAGGCTGGTGCGGGAGGACCGGCTGGAATTGCGGCGGGCCAGGGTGGGGGTGGGGGAGTATCCGGGGTTCGCGAGGTGGGCGGCGGCGGTGGACGAGGCGCAGGCGTTGCCGATGGACGTGGGGGCGGGGAGGTAGGGGAGTCGGAGTCGGAGTCGGAGTCGGAGTCGGAGTCGGAGTCGGAGTCGGAGTCGGAGTCGGAGTCGGAGTCGGAGTCGGAGTCGGAGTCGGAGTCGGAGTCGGAGTCGGAGTCGGAGTCGGAGTCGGAGTCGGAGTCGGAGTCGGAGTCGGAGTCGGAGTCGGAGTCGGAGTCGGAGTCGGAGTCGGAGTCGGAGTCGGAGTCGGAGTCGGAGTCGGAGTCGGAGTCGGAGTCGGAGTCGGAGTTCGTGTTCCGGCTCCCTTTCGGGTGGGGCCTGCCTGGAGGCGCACGCCCCGCGCCAGCCCGCGGTCCTTCGCGTGTGGATCCCGCGTCGGGCTGTCACGGCGCCTGCGCCGGATGGGGCAAACCCCACCCGCAAAGGAGCCGCAGATGGCCTTCATCGCATTCGAAACCTCGCTCGAGCTCATCCGGTCGCTGGACGAACCGCTCACCATCCTCGACCGGCGCGACACGGACCTCGCCAGGCAGCTGAGGCGCGCAGCGGCCTCGGTCTCCCTGAACCTCAGCGAAGGCAATCGGCGCAACGGCAAGGACCGCATCCACCTGTGGCGGGTGGCTGCCGGAAGCGCGGACGAGGTCGCCGCTGGCCTGCGCGTCGCGGAGGCCTTCGGCTACCTGCAGGCCACCGCCATCGCGAAGTCCCTCGCGCTCACCGACCGCCTGCTGGCGATCATCTGGAGCCTGACGCATTGACGGACCGTCTCCGTCTCTGCCTCCGTCACCCCCCGAACAACCTCTCCGCCACCGCGCTGTGCACGTCCATGCCCGCCGCCGTCAGCCGGATACGCCCGCCCCGCACCACCGCGAGCCCCGCCCGCACCAGCCCTTCGACCTCTCCTCTCCTGTCGGGCGCGATCGCTCCCTCCTCCAGCCCCTCGGCCGTCCGCAACGACAGCATGATCCGCTCGTTCGCCATCTCCCGCGCCCCGAGTCGCTCCTCGTCCGCAGTGGGGAGTTCCCCCGCGTCCACCGCTGTGAGCCACGGCCCCACCTCGCGGTGGTTCGTCCAGCGCACGGCAGACTCCCCGGAACGAAGGCACCCCACCGCCCCCGCCCCCGCGCCCAGGTAGTCCTCCGACCTCCAGTAGAGGAGGTTGTGGCGGGACTCGAACCCGGGCCGGGCGAAGTTCGAGACCTCGTAGCGCCGGAACCCTGCCGCGCCGAGCACCTCGGTCATGGCTCGCCCCTGCGCGACCACCTCGTCGTCCCCCGGGAAGGAGAGCTTCCCCTGCCGCGCCAGCCGAGCGAAGGGCACGTCCTCGGCCAGCACCTCGGCGTCGAGGGTGAGGGCGTAGGAGGACACGTGCGTCACGGGGAGTGAAACAAGCCGCTCGGCGTCGGCCCGGGCCGAGCCCACCGAGGAGCGGCGCCCGCCGTGGATGAGGTCCACCGAGACGTTCCCGATCACCCCCGCCACCTCGCGGATGGCCCGCTCGGCGTCGGCCGGGTCGTGGCGCCTCCCCAGCTTGTGGAGCACCGCCGGGTCGAAGGACTGAACGCCGATGGACACCCGGGTCACCCCCGCGTCGCGCCAGGCCAGGGCCCGGGCCGAGTCGGCCGACTCCGGGTTGGCCTCGATCGTCACCTCGGCCGCCCGGTGGAGCCCGAGCGCGCGGGCCTCCTCGATCACCCGGGCGATGGCCGACGGCTCCCAGAGCGACGGCGTCCCGCCGCCCAGGAAGAGGGTGGCGCAGGGACGCCCCCCGAAGGCCGGGGCGCGCCGCCGGATCTCCTCGACCACGGCCGCCGCGTAGCGGGCCCCCGGGATGGGGCGGGAGGTGGTGACCGCGAAGTCGCAGTACGGGCAGCGGAAGCTGCACCACGGAAAGTGAACGTAGAGGCCGAACGGACGGGGGGGCACCGGGGCGGATGCTATGCTAGCTTCCCGCCGGATGGCCACCTGGTCCCTCACCGCCGAGCTGCCCGCCGACGAGGCCGACGCCTCCACCGCGATCCTCTTCGAGCGCGGCGCCGCAGGCGTCGAGGAGCGGGAGGGAAGCCTCGCCCCCATGCCCGGCGAGCGGCAGCCCGGCGCCGGCCGGGTCATCCTGATCGGGTTCTTCGCCGACGAGGCCGCAGCCCGCGAGGCGGCCGCCGCGCTGGAGACCCCCGCCGACGTGGCCGAGATCCCCGACCGCGACTGGGGCGAGGAGTGGAAGAAGGGGCTGGGTCCCCTGTCGGTCGGTCGCCTGTTCCTGCGTCCGTCCTGGATCGACGCCGCGCCTCCCCCCGGCTCGGCCGAGGTGGTGCTCGACCCGGGCATGGCCTTCGGGACCGGCACCCACGCCACCACCTCGCTCTGCCTCGCGGCCATCGACGCCTTCCTGGCGCGCCGCCCGGGCGCATCGGTCCTCGACGTGGGCACCGGCTCCGGGCTGCTCGCCATCGCGGCGCGCAAGCTGGGCGCGGGACGGGTGGCCGCGAGCGACAACGACCCGGTGGCGGTGGCGGTGGCGGCGGAGAACGCGGAGCGGAACGGCGCCGCGCTGGAGCTGACCGGGAACCCGCCCTCCCTCATCCCCGGCTCCTTCGACCTGGTCGTGGCCAACATCCTCGCCAACGTCCTCGTGGAACTCGCTCCCGACCTGGCGCGGCGCGCCGCTCCGGGCGGCGAGGTGGTGCTGGCCGGCGTCCTCGTGCCCCAGGAGGAGGAGGTCGCCCAGGCCTTCCTGGCCTGCGGCCTCGAACCCCTCCCCGGCGAGAGGCGCGGGGAGTGGTCGCTCCTCCGCTTCCAGCGGCCGGAGGGGCGTTGACCCGCCGCCGGCTCCACGTCCCCCCCGACCGGATCGAGGGGACGGTGGCCCGGCCCGATGTCGCGTCGCTCCACTACGTGGCCGACGTGCTGCGGCTGCCGCCCGGCGCCGTGCTGGAGGTCTTCGACGGGGCGGGAAGCGCCTGGGACGCAACGTTCACGGGTAGTGACTTTCACCTGGGGGAGCGGCGTCCGGCTCCCCTGCCCGGGGCCACGGTCTGGCTGGCCTTCGCACTCTCCCGGGGAGAGAAGGGGGACTGGATCGTCCAGAAGGCGACCGAACTCGGGGTCTCCCGCCTCGTGCCCTGGCAGGCGGAGCGGTCGGTGGTCCGGCTCGAGCCCGACCGTGCCGCGGAGCGGGCCCGGCGGTGGCGCCGCATCGCCGAGGAGGCGGCGCGCCAGTGCGGTCGGGCCGACGTGCCCGAGGTGGCCGTTCCCGGGACGCTGGCCGCCGCGCTGGAGGCGCCCCCGGGGTTCACCCGCATCGCCTTCCACGCCGGGGCCGGAGCCCCGCTCTCCGGGCTGGCGCGCCCCGGAACCCCCGGGATCCTTGCCGTCCTCGGCCCGGAGGGTGGGCTCACGGATCGTGAAGTGGAGGCCTGCCTCGCCTCCGGGTGCGGGCTGGCCACCCTGGGCCCCCGGGTGCTGCGGGCCGAGACGGCCGCCGTCGCCGCCGCGGCGCTCCTCCAGCACCTGGCCGGGGACCTGGGATAGCGGCAGATATCCTGGGGTCTCCCTCACCGGCGGCTTGACCGCGCCCGGGTGCGCCGGTACTTCTTCGAGGCGTGCAATGCCCCCGCTGCCGGACGGAGAACGGCGAGGCCGCCATCCGCTGCTCGGGGTGCGGCGCGCCCATCGCCCTCGGCGACGAGGTGACGGGCACCCGCGTCGATCTCTCCATGCCCCTCGACCGGCGCTCCGGAAGCCGGGAACGCGCCACGCCCGCCTGGGAGTCGCTCGGCCCGGTCCCCCCGGACTGGGAGATGGCCCCTCCCGCCGAGGCGACCCCCGGGGTGGCCCGGGCGCCGGCGCGCCCCGCGCCCCGGCCGCGCCCCCGGGTCCCGGCGCCGCCCGCACCCGACTTCGAGGTCGAGATGCACGTGGACGCCGTCGAGGTCCACCGGGTACGGGCGGAAGCCTGGCGCCGCCTGGCCGCATGGGCGGTCGACGGCGCCCTGCTCGGCGCGGTGCTCGCCGCCATGCTCCTCCCGGTCCTCGGTCCCGCCCTGGGCCCGGGAGGAACCGCGGAGTTCCGCGACGTCGCCGTGCCCGCCGTCCTCGCCGTGGCCCTCGTCGCCTTCGCCTACCAGTGGCTGGGGATCGCGCTCACCGGCGCCACCCCGGGCATGCTGGCCGCCGGGTTGCGCGTGGTCGGGCCCGACGGGCGCCGCCCCTCGCCGGGAAGGGCGGCGGGGCGCAGCGGGCTGGCCCTCCTCTCGGCGGCGGTGCTCGGCATGGGGGTCCTCCTGGCATTGTTCACCAAGAGTGGAAGGGGCGCCCACGACATCGGCGCCGATACCTGGGTGGTCCTCTCCGCCCGGAGGCAGGCGACGCCATGAGCGAGGCCCTCCTCTCCCGGCTGGTCGCCGACGGCGCCATCACCCGCGAGGACGCCGACCGCGTCGCCGCGCGCCTGGCCCGGACCGGGGGCGCGGTGGACAGCGTCCTCCTCGAGCTGCACCTCGTGCCGGCGTCGCGCCTCCCGGAGATCCTGGCCCGGGTCAGCGGGCTTCCCACGGCGCCCGACACCGCCTTCACCGCCCCCGATCCGCGGGCGCGCCGCGTCTTCCCCGCCAAGGTCGCCGAGCGGCACGCCGTCGCCCCCTTCGCGCTGGACGGCCGCGAGCTCTCGGTGGTCACCACCTACCCACCCGACAAGAGCCTCCTCGAGGAGCTCGGCTTCCTGCTCTCGCTGCACCTGCGGGCCCACGTGGCGCCCGAATGGCGCGTCCGCGCGCTGGTGCAGCAGCTCTACGGGACGCCCCTTCCGGAGCGGCTGGTCGCGCTGGGGGCAGCGCCCGCGCCTGCCCCGTCCGCCGAGGCCCCTGACTTCGCCGAGACCCCGGTGGCCCGGGAGGAGCCGGAGCCGGCCGCGATCCGGGCGCCGGACTGGACGCCGGACCAGGCCCGCCAGGCCATGGCCGAGGCCGATGGACCCGACGAGGCCATCCGGGTGGCGCTGCGCGCCGCGCGCGACCGCTTCTCCTACGCCGCGGCCTTCTCGGCCCGGCGCGACACCATCGTGGGCCTGGACGCGCTGGGGCTCGACCCGCGCGCGCGGGAGGCCTGCCGGCGCGTCGCCGTGGACCTGGCCGAGCCCGGGCTCTTCGGCCCTCCGCTCGAGACCCGGGCGCCGTACCTCGGCCCCCCGCCCACCGACCCGGTGACCTCCTCGGTCCTCTCCGGCCTGGGAAGGGTGGGACCGAGAACGGTGCTCGTCGCCCCGGTGTCCATCGGGGATCGCGTGGCGTGCGTGATCTACGCCGACAACGACGACGAGCCGGTGTCGTCGGGTCACATCGGGGGGCTCTTCCCGCTGCTCGGTGCGCTCGCCGACTCGCTGGCCCGGATGATCCGCGAACGAAAGGGCGGCGGGGGGCACAGGGAGAAGGAGGCGGGGCAGCGGCGACCGGAGGCGGAGCCGGAGCCGCAGCAGGAGCCGCCGCCAGGACCGGAACCCCGGCAGGAACCGGAGCCCGTGCCGCGGCCGCGCCCGCAGGCGCGCCCCACTCCCGCGCCCGTGTCGCCGCTCGACGCCCCGCAAGGCCGTCCACCGCCCGGCGAGGAGTGGAGCGTCGTCGAGCCGGCCCGCGCCGAGCCCCAGCCCCTGCGCTTCGCGGTCGACGTGGACCTCGGCGAGTACGAGGTGATCAGCGCCGGAGAGGCGCTCGCCAGCGGACGGGCCGAGGATCTCCCGTCGCTCGTCGAGGCGCTGGCCGCGAGCCACCGCGACTCGGACGACCGCAGGGAGCTCGTCTCCCGGCTCGTCGCCGGCGGGCCCGAGGCGGCCGTGGCGCTGGTGGCCCGCCTCCCGGGTCCCGTCGAGTCGGGGGGCACGCTCGGTGAATCGGTCCCGGTCGAGGAATGGGCCCCATCTTCGCCGGCCTCGTTGCCGCCGGACGCGTCGCGGAGAGGCCGCTCCTCGACACCCTCGAGGACGCCGATCCGGAACGGAGGCGCGCGGCCGTCGCGCTGCTGTCGCGTCTCGGGACCCCCGGATCGATCCCGGGCGTGGCCGCGCTCGTCCAGGACGACGACGAATCGGTCGCCACCGAGGCCGCCCGCGCCCTCGCCGCCGCGCGCGGGACGCCGGCGCTCGGACCCATCGTCGCCGAGGTCCGGCGGGCGCTGGCATCGGGCCGCCCGGTCAAGGCGACGCGGGCCGCCCGGGCCCTCGCGCTGCTCGGCGACGCCGACTCGGTGCCCGTGCTCATCCAGCTCCTCGAAGGGGGAGGCGAGCTGGCCGCGGCCGCGTCCGAGGCGCTCTCCGCGATCACCCTGCAGCGCCTGGGGCCCGACTCCATGCGCTGGATCGCCTGGTGGCGGGAGTGGCGCGTCGCCCCGCGATCGAGCTGGCTCTTCCAGGCGCTCGGAAGTCCCGACCCCGGCCTGCGCAGGCGCGCCGCCGCCGAGCTCCGCCGCGCCGGCGAGCCGCCCGACCCCTACGATCCCGACGGCCCGGAGCCCGAGCGGCAGCGCTCCGCGCGCACCTGGGCCGCCTGGTGGCGCGAGGAGGGGCTCGCGCTCTAGGCCGGGCCTCGCTATCCTCCTCCCCTCATGTCGAAGCCAGTCGATCCCGACCCCCGTCGCGCGCTGCTCGACGCCATGAACGACGCCGCCGAGCGCGGCGGCGGCGAGGAGCGCATCGCCCGCCAGCACGAGGCCGGCAAGCTCACGGCTCGCGAGCGCATCGACCTCTTCCTCGACCCCGGGACCTTCGTCGAGGTGGACAAGTTCAAGACCCACCGCAGCGCAGACTTCGGGATGGAGAAGCAGAAGATCCCCGGCGACGGCGTGGTCGTCGGCCACGGGCGTGTCGAGGGGCGCCAGGTCTTCGTCTTCGCACAGGACTTCACGGTCTTCGGCGGCTCGGTCTCCCGGGCCTACGCCGAGAAGATCTGCAAGGTGATGGACCTGGCGATCCAGGTGGGCTGCCCGGTGGTGGGGCTGCACGACTCGGGCGGCGCCCGGGTGCAGGAGGGGGTCGAGGCGCTGGCTGGATACGCCGACGTCTTCCTGCGCAACACGCTGGCCTCCGGGGTGATCCCGCAGATCTCGGTCATCATGGGCCCGTGCGCCGGCGGCGCGGTCTACGGCCCGGCCATCACCGACTTCGTCTTCATGGTGAAAGGCGCCTCCTCGATGTTCCTGAACGGCCCGGAGGTGATCCGGGCGGTGACGCACGAGGAGGTCACCAAGGAGGAACTGGGCGGCGCACGCGCCCACGCCACCCGCTCGGGCGTGGCCCACTTCGCCTTCGACACCGAGGAGGCGACGCTCAAGGCGGTCCGGGAACTCCTCTCCTTCCTCCCCCCGAACGCGGCCGACGACCCTCCTGCCATTCCCTGCACCGACGACGCCGGGCGGATGGACGCGGTGCTGAAGACCATCGTCCCCGAGAATCCCAACCGTCCTTACGAGATCCGCGAGGTCATCCGGGCGGTGGTGGACGATCGCCACCTCTTCGAGGTGGCCCGCCGCTTCGCCGAGAACGTGGTCTGCGGCTTCGCGCGGCTGGGCGGACGCCCGGTGGGCGTGGTGGCGAACCAGCCGGCGGTGCTCGCCGGGGTGCTCGACTCCGATGCCTCGGTGAAGGCCGCCCGCTTCGTGCGGTTCTGCGACGCCTTCGAGATCCCGCTGCTCACCTTCGTGGACGTCCCCGGCTTCCTCCCCGGCGCCACGCAGGAGTGGGGCGGCCTCATCCGTCACGGCGCCAAGCTCCTCTACGCCTACGCCGAGGCCACCGTGCCCAAGGTGACGGTCATCACCCGGCGGGCCTGGGGCGTGGCCTACGACGTCATGGCGTCGAAGCACCTGCGAGCCGACGTGAACCTGGCCTGGCCCACCGCCGAGATCGCGGTCACCAGCCCCGAGGGTGCGGTGAACGTCATCTACCGCAAGGAGATCTCCTCCTCGGAAGATCCGGCCGCCGAGCGGGCGCGGCTCACCGCCGAGTACCGGGAGCAGTTCGCCAACCCGTACCGCGCCGCCGAGCTGGGATACGTGGACGAGGTGCTGAAGCCGGAGGAGACGCGACCGCGGGTCATCCGCGCCTTCGAGATGCTTCGCACGAAGCGGCAGGAGACCCCTCCCCGGAAGCACGGGAACGTCCCGCTCTGATCCCTTCCGTGGGCCTCTTCCGATGACCGGCGTCGCGCTCGTGCTCCTCTCCTTCGCCGGTGTGGGACTGGCCATGCTCGCGGTCGAGGGACGCGCGCTGCGGCGTCAGCTCTCCGGTTCCGCTCCGGTTCCGCGCGGCTCGGCGGGCATCTCGGTGTTGAAGCCGTTGCGCGGTGTCGACGACGATCTCGAGGCCAACCTGGCCTCCTTCGCCGACCAGGAGTGGCCGTGCGAGGTGCTGCTCGGGCTCCACGACGACGCCGACCCGGCCGCGCCGGTGGCCCACGCGGCCGCCCTGCGCTGGCCCGGGCGATTCCGGGTGGTGGTCCAGGGGCCCGACCTGGGGATGAACCCCAAGGTGAGCCAGCTCGCCGCGCTCGTGGCCGCGGCCCGCCACGAACTGCTCGTCATCTCCGATTCCAACGTGCGGGTCCAGCCCGGCTACCTCGCCGAGATCGCGGCCCGGCTCGAGGACCCGGAGGTCGGCCTCGTCACCCACCTCATCGCCGGGGTGGGGGAGCGGAGCGAGGGAGCGCTCCTCGAGAACCTTCACCTGTCGGGCGGGGTGGCCACCGGGATCGCCGCCGCCAAGGCCATCGCCGGCCGCGACGTGGTCATGGGCAAGTCCATGGCGCTCCGCCGCGCGGACCTCGACGCGATGGGCGGGTTCGAGCCGGTCAAGGACCTGCTCGCCGAGGACTTCGTCATCGGGCAGATGGTCCCGAGGTTGCTCGGCAAGCGGGTGGAGCTGGCGTCCCGGCCGGTGCAGAACGTGGTCCAGGCCCGGACCGCGGTCCAGTTCTTCCACCGCGCCCGGCGCTGGGCCGTCCTCCAGCACGCACTCGTGGGGCCGTGGCTCTACGCCGCGCAGGTCATCCACAATCCCCTCCTCTTCGCCACCCTGGCGCTGTTCGTCGCCCCGGGGTCGTGGACGGCGGCGGCCTGGCTCACGGTGGCCGGTGCCCGGGCGCTCCTCGATGGCGCCGCCGGAGAGGCCCTCCGCCCCACCGGGTTCCGCGCCTCCCAGCTCCTGCGCGTGCCGGTGAAGGACCTCCTCCTCGGCCTGGCCTGGGTGGAGGGCTTCTTCCGGCGCACGGTGAACTGGCGCGGCAACAGGCTCCGGGTGCTTCCCGGAACCCGGCTCGCGCCTCCGGGCGCCTCCCGTTAGAGTCCGTCAGGACGCCATGGACATTCCCACCGACCCGACGCCCGCCCTCCCTGGCGTGAAGCCGCTCGTGGTGGCCGTGGACATGGGCTACGGCCACCTGCGCGCCGCTCGCCCCATCGCCCGGGCGCTGGGTGTGGAGATCACCCACGTGGACCGTCCACCGCTCGTGGGCCCCGACGAGCTGAAGGTCTGGGACCGCGTGCGCTCCGCCTACGAGTGGACCAGCCGCGCCTCCCAGCTCCCCTACCTGGGGCGCCCGTTCCGCTGGGCGCTCGAGTCGGTCACCGACATCCCCCACCTGCACCCGTACCGGGACCTGTCGGCGCCCACCCGCGGCGTCGCCACGGTGGAACGGCTGGTGCGGAGCCGCGACCTGGGCAAGGGGCTGGTGGCCCGGATGAAGGAGACCGGCGAGCCGCTCGTCGCCACCTTCTACTCCCCGGCCATCGCCGCCGACGCGGCCGGCCTCCCCAACGTCTGGTGCGTCGTCACCGACAGTGACATCAACCGGGTCTGGGCGCCGCGCGACACCGCCAGCAGCGGCATCCACTACCTCGTCCCCAGCCCGCGGGCCGGCCGGCGGCTCCAGAGCTACGGCGTGCCCGCTCACCGGATCTCCCTCACCGGCTTCCCGCTGCCCCACGAGCTCCTGGGGGGGCGCGACCTCTCCGCGCTGCGCCGCAACCTGGGGGCGCGGCTCGTCCGGCTCGACCCGGCCCGGACCTTCCGCGGCGATTACCGGGAGGAGCTCGCGCTCTTCCTCGGGCCGCTCCCCGAGGAGGAGGAGGGGCGGCCGCCCACGCTCACCTTCGCGGTGGGGGGCGCCGGAGCCCAGGCCGAGATGGCGCACCAGTTCCTGCCCGGGATGCGCGGCGCCCTCGAGGAGGGCAAGCTCCGCCTGGTTCTGGTGGCCGGGGTCCGGGGCGCCGTCGAGGCGCGCTTCCGCGAGGAGATCCAGCTGGCCGGCCTGGAGGGGGCGCTCGGCAAGGGGCTCGAGATCCTGCGCGCCGACTCGCTGGAGGAGTACTTCGACCGCTTCGACGCGGCCATGGCCCGGACCGACGCCCTCTGGACCAAGCCCTCCGAGCTCTCCTTCTACGCCGCGCTCGGCCTGCCGCTGGTCTTCGCCCCCCCGGTGGGCGTTCACGAGCGCTACAACCGGCGCTGGGTGCGCGAGAGCGGCGCCGGAGTGGTCCAGCGCAACCCGGCGGCGGCCTGGCAGTGGTTCTCCGACTGGCTGGAGGACGGCACGCTGGCGGGTGCGGCCTGGTCGGGCTTCACGCGGCTGCCCAAGCACGGGCTCTACCGGATCCTCGACCAGGTCGCGGCCGGCGCCGCAGGGGGAGGGTGACTGGAAGCGGCGTTCTACGAGCCGATGGGCGAGGGGCGCTTCCGCGCCACGGCCGCCACCATCGGCCCCTGGGCTCCCGGCCTCCAGCACGGCGGCCCGCCCTCGGCTCTGCTCGCCCACCTTCTGGAGCGGCTCTCCCCGCGCCCCGGCGCCCGCATCGCCCGGCTGTCGGTGGAGCTGCTCGGCCCCGTCGAGGTGGGGGAGATGAAGGTGTCGGCCGTGGTGGAGCGCCCCGGCAAGCGCGTCCAGCTGCTCTCGGCGCGGGCCGAGGTGAACGGACGGGAGACCTTGCGGGCGCTCGCCTGGCAGCTCTCGGCCGAGCCGGGTCGCAGCCCCGTCGTCGGTCCGCGCGAGCCGGCGCCTCCGCTCCCGGCGCCGCAGCTCCAGCAATTCTTCCCCGGCCTGCCGGCGTTCCCCTACGGCGAGGCGCTGGAGTGGAGATTCACCGAAGGTGGATTCAACGAGCCGGGGCCCGCCACGGTCTGGAGCCGCTGCCGGATCCCGCTGGTGGCCGGCGAGCCGCTCACCGGGCTCACCCGGCTCGTGACCATGGTGGACTCGGCCAACGGCATCAGCTGGGAGCTTCCGCTGGGACGCTTCACCTTCGTGCCGGTGGACATGAACCTGGTGCTGCGCCGGCTGCCCGAGGGGGAGTGGGTGGGCATGGCGGCGAGGACCACGGTGGAGGGCGATGGCATCGGCATGGTCCGCACGCGCCTCTTCGACGCCAGCGGGATGCTGGGCGAGGGGCTGCACACGCTCTTCGTGGCGCCGCTCTGACCGGCGCGTCGGCGTGGCGGCGGCGAGGGGCGGCGGTTAGCTCCCCCGATCACGATGACCAACGACGTGACGCTCCAGATCGCGACCGCCAACGGTTCCGGGTCGCAGAGCTCCAATACCGTGCTCCTCCGGTCGCTGTTCCAGATGGGGATCCCGGTCTCGGGTAAGAATCTTTTTCCGTCGAACATCGCCGGCCTCCCCACCTGGTACACGATCCGTGCATCGCGGGACGGCTACGTGGCCCGCAAGAAGGAGGTGGACCTCCTCGTGGCCATGAACCCGGAGACGGCCCGGGAGGACGTGGCCGGGCTCCCCCCCGGCGCGACCGTGGTCTACGACGCCCCGCTGGCGCTCGCGGGCTCGCGCGCCGACCTGATCTTCTACCCGGTGGCCTTCGACCAGGTGGTCGAGCCCGTCACCGGGGAGGCCCGGCTCCGCAAGCTGCTGCGCAACATGGCCTACGTGGGGGTGGTGGCGCGCCTCCTCGACATCGAGATGGCCGAGGTCGAGGCCGCCATCGGCCGCGTCTTCGGCGAGAAGGCCAAGGCCCGCGCGCTCAACGTGGCCGCGGCGCGGGCAGGCTTCGCGCAGGCCGGGGCGCTGGAGCGGCGCCATCCGCACCGGGTGGCCCGCATGGACGCGACCCGCGGCAAGATCGTCGTGGACGGAAACGCCGCCTGCGCGCTGGGCGCCATGTTCGCCGGCGTCACGGTCGTCAGCTGGTACCCCATCACGCCGTCGTCGTCGCTGGTCGAGACGCTCGCCGGCTACCTGGCCAGGTATCGGCACGGACCGGACGGGAAGGCCACCTACGCGGTGGTGCAGGCCGAGGACGAGCTCGCCGCCATGGGCATGGTGCTGGGAGCGGGCTGGGCCGGTGCGCGGGCCATGACCTCCACGAGCGGCCCGGGCGTCTCGCTCATGTCCGAGCTGGCCGGCCTGGGCTACTACGCCGAGATCCCCGGCGTGATCTTCGACGTCCAGCGGGTCGGGCCCTCCACCGGGCTGCCCACCCGCACCGCACAGGGCGACGTCATCTCGACGGCGCTCCTCTCCCACGGCGACACCCAGCAGATCCTGCTCCTGCCCGGCTCGGTGGAGGAGTGCTTCTCGCTCGCCGTGGAGGCCTTCGACGTGGCCGAACGCTACCAGACCCCGGTCTTCGTCCTCACCGACCTCGACCTGGGCATGAACAACTGGATGGCCGAACCGTTCGCGTACCCCGACCGGCCCATCGACCGCGGCAAGGTGCTCGACGAGAAGGACCTGGAGCGGCTGGGCGGCTTCGGCCGCTACCGGGACGTGGACGGGGACGCCATCGGGTGGCGGACGCTTCCAGGCACGAACCACCCCAGGGCGGCCTACTTCACCCGCGGTACGGGGCACGACGAGAACGCCGCCTACAGCGAGAAGTCGGACGTCTTCGCGGCCAACATGGACCGGCTCGCCCGGAAGTTCGCCCTGGCACGCGAGGCCCTGCCGCAGCCGGTCCTGCGGGGCGCAGGGAGCGCCCGGGTCGGCGTCATCGCCTACGGCTCCTCCAATCCGGCCATCCGGGAGAGCCAGGACCAGCTCCGGGCCGAGGCCGGCCTCGAGACCGACTACCTGCGGGTCCGGGCCTGGCCCTTCTCCCGGGCGGTCCGCGACTTCGTGGCCGCCCACGACCGGACCTACGTGGTGGAGCAGAACCGCGACGGCCAGCTCGCCGCCCTGCTCAAGCTCGACCTCCCCCCGGAGCAGGTGACCCGGATCCGCGGGGTCGCCCACGTCACCGGGCTGCCGCTCGACGCACGCTCGGTCACCGACGAGATCCTCGCCAAGGAGAAGGTCTAGATGGCCGCTCCCGCCACCACCGCCGCCGCGCCCCGCCAGAACCGCATCGGTCTCACCGTGCTGGACTACCGCGGCGGCAAGACCACCCTCTGCGCCGGCTGCGGCCACAACGCCATCTCCGAGCGGATCCTCGAGGCCTGCTTCGACCTGGGCATCCCGCCCGAGCGGGTGGCCAAGTTCTCCGGGATCGGATGCAGCTCGAAGAGCCCCGCCTACTTCCTCTCCCGCAGCCACGCCTTCAACTCCGTGCACGGGCGCATGCCGTCGGTGGCCACCGGCGCGCTCCTCGCCAACAAGCACCTGCTCGCGCTGGGCGTGTCGGGCGACGGGGACACCGCGTCCATCGGCATCGGCCAGTTCGTGCACCTCGTGCGGCGCAACCTCCCCATGGTCTACGTGGTGGAGAACAACGGGGTCTACGGCCTCACCAAGGGGCAGTTCTCGGCCACCGCCGACATGGGCTCGGTGCTCAAGGGGGGCGCGGTGAACGACCTGCCCCCCATCGACACCTGCGCGCTGGCCATCCAGCTCGGCGCCACCTTCGTGGGGCGCAGCTTCTCGGGCGACAAGAAGCAGCTCTCCGCCATGTTGAAGGCCGCGCTGGTCCACCGGGGCACGGCGTTCCTCGACGTGCTCTCGCCCTGCGTCACCTTCAACGACCACGAGGGCTCGACCAAGAGCTACGCCTTCCTGAAGGAGCAGGTCGAGCCGCTGCAGGAGATCTCCTTCGTGCCCCACTTCGAGGACATCGCCGTGGAGTACGATCCCGGCACCACCGTCGCGGTGCGGATGCACGACGGGTCGAGCCTCCGGCTCAGGAAGCTCGAGGCCGACTACGATCCCGGGAGCCGCTCCCGCGCAGTGGCCCGGCTCATGGAGTCGGCCGGGGAGGAGACCGTGCTCACCGGGGTGCTCTTCGCCGATCCCGACGCGCCCGACTTCCTCACCCGCCTCGGCACGGTGGACGCGCCGCTCGCGACCTTGCCGGAGGAGGCGGTGCGGCCGGGGCGGGGGGTGCTGGAGGAGATCAACGACTCGCTGCGGTGAGGTGGCCATGGGCCGACTGATTCTTGTCGCAGCCCTGACGTGTCTCGTCCTCTTCGCACTGCCGCCCGCGCGGTCCGTTGCCGATCCGGTCTCGCCCACGCCGGTCCGGCCGGTGGACCTCTCCCACGTCGTGGAGGGTTCTGGCCCGACACTGGTGATCGTCCACGGGGGATGGGGAGACCAGCGAAGCTTCTCCCACGCCGCCCCCATCCTCGCCCAGAGGAGCACGGTCGTCCGCGTCAGCCTCCGGCTCCACTGGCCCAACCCGTGGCCCGCCTCGGAGCGGGAAGCGATCGCGTCCTACCGGGCGCAGGTGCACGTCGCCGACCTGGTCGCCCTCGTCGAAAGGCTCGGACGAGGCCCGGTCGATCTGCTGGGCCATTCCTACGGAGGCGCCGTAGCCGCGCTGCTGGCGCAGTCACGGCCGGACCTGATCCGGAAGCTCATCCTCGTCGAGCCTTCGCTCTACTCGCTCTGGCCGTCGTGCCCGGGCGGCCAGGAGTACGTGCAGGACCTGGCTGAGTGGAGGGCGGAGATGCGGGCGAAGATCGATGCGGGGCAGGATCCGATCGCGATCGTCCGGGCCATGTACGACGACGATCGTCCGGGCACCTTCGACTCCTTCCCGGAGTGGCGCAGGCAGACCCTCATCGACAACGCGCGCACGACCGCGCCCCTCCTCGCGAACAGCCTCCTCTCGGAGCCGTTCGGGTGCGCGGAGGCGAAGCAGATGAAGATGCCCGTGCTCATCGTGGAGGGGGAGAAGACGAGCCCGGGAATGCGCGCGATCGACACGAAGCTCCTGGAGTGCATGCACGCCTCCCGCCGCGCCGTCCTGCCGGGCGTAGGCCACACCATCCAGTTCGGCGCACCCGAGGTGATGGCGGTCGTCGTGGCCGAATTCCTGGCGAGGTAGGAGCGTCCGCGCCGCGGACCATCGGCCAGATGGGGCGTGGGTGGAAAATGCGTCGAAAGTGCTTGACACCTTTCCAGACGATTTCACGTTCCGCGAACGGGTCGCGCGCGGAAGGGGTCTGCCGCCGCCGCATCTCGCCGTGCGGCGACGCGCCGTCTCCGGCGGGGGTTCGGAGATTTCCGCTCCGGAAGGCTCACCAGCGGCCATCTCCGTGCGTTTGGCGAGGGCGGAATTTCCCGTGCGAAGGTGGATCCATGAACGCACGCGAATGGTCCCTCCGCATCGCCAATCTCGCCCGCCGCGAGCACTGCGCTCTCGTCGATCTCCTTCTCGCGCTCGCCGAGTTCGACCGGCTGGGCGTCCACCGGCAGCTCGGGTTCCCGAATCTATTCGAGTACCTGCTCCGGGAGGTCGGACTGTCCCGGGGCTCGGCCTTCTACCGACAGGTCGCGACCCGCCTTCTGCGAGACTTTCCGGAGATCGCGGAGCCACTGCGAGACGGAAGGCTTTGCATCTCGAACGTCCCCCAGCTCGCCAAGGTGATGACCAAGGGGAACCGGGGCTCGGTGATGCAGAAGTTCTTCCACTGCTCGAAGCAGGAGGCGAAGCAGGTGGTGGCGGAGATGCTTCCGGCGGAGGTCGTGCCGAGGAGGACGGTCGTCACCGTGGGCCCGCTCCTGGCGCCAGCGAGCGTTCAACCGGTTGAACGCGATCTGACCTGCCCCAAGGGAGCAAGCCCCGTCCCCGAGGTGCGGCGGACCCTGGTCGAGCCGCTCACCCGGCACGAGACCCGGATGCACGTCACGGTGTCCCCGGCCTTCATGGCATTGCTGAAGAAGGCGAGGGCAGGCCAGTCGCACGTCAAGCCTGGCGCGACGGACGAGCAGGTGCTCACCGCGGCGCTGAACCTGCTCATCGAGGAGCAGGGGAAGCGGCGAGCCAGCGTTCCGCCCAAGGTGAAGAGGGAGGTCGTGAAGCGGGATCAGGGGAAGTGCCAATGGCCGGTGGTCTCGGGCGGGGTTTGTGGGTCGGAGGTGCGGCTGGAGGTGGACCACGTGGTGCCGCGGGGGAGGGGAGGACCGTCCACGGTGGAGAACTGCAGGATCCTTTGCAAGGCGCACAACCTGGAAGCGGCGCGGGGCGTTTACGGGGAGGAAGTGATGGATCGGTACGCGAGGAACCCGGTCGTGCGGGAGGATTGCGCCGACTACTTCGTAGCCGGCGCCGCTACAGCTTCACCTCGTCCACGAACAGGATCTCGTCCTTGCGCGCGCGGATCCGCTCCAGCAGCTCGGGAGGCGGCGCATCGTCGAGGTCGATGGAGCAGGAGGCAGCCTGCGCCTCCTCGAACACGGTGTTCTGCACCTCCTCCACGTTGATCCCCGCCTCGCGGACCAGCCCGAGCACGTTGGCCAGCACCCCCACCTTGTCGAAGTGGCGGATCACCAGGCGCGCCTTCGCCGGCGTCTTCCCTGCCACGTTCACGCAGTGGGGGACCCGCCCGGTCCGCAGGAACGACCCGACGATGCGCACGGCCTCCCGGGCGATGGCGTCCTGCGCCTGGGCGGTGGACGCGCCGAT
Organism: uncultured delta proteobacterium; assembly: GCA_963828255.1. Taxonomy (GTDB): domain Bacteria; phylum Myxococcota; class Myxococcia; order Myxococcales; family Anaeromyxobacteraceae; genus CAIOAK01. The sequence goes on from CAWHDZ010000038.1 coordinate 52,317, forward strand.
GTGGTGGGTGCCGTAGACGTTGGGGAGCTTGCCGAGCGGGCTGTCGAAGTCGGCCTGGCCCTTCTCCGGCTCGCCGGCGAAGACGTCGGTCCCCACCCGGATCCGCCCGGCCCGCGCCAGCTCCAGCAGGGCGTCCTGGTCCACCACCTCGGCCCGGGCCGTGTTGATGAAGACGGCGCCGGGCCGGAGCGCCTCGAGCACCGCCCGGGAGACGATCCCCCGCGTCTCCTTCGAGAGCGGCAGGTGTACGGAGAGTGCGTCGCAGCGGGCCGCCAAGGACAGGAGGTCCCCGGCCCGCTCCACGCCCAGCGCCTTCGCCCCCGTGTCGTCGAGGTCCTTCGACCAGACCAGCACGTTCATGCCGAAGGCCCGGCCGCGCTTCACGACCTCGCGTCCGATGGCCCCCGCGCCGGCCACGCCCAGGGTGCGACCGTAGAGCCCCTCGGCCTCGGAGAAGGACTTCTTGTCCCACTTGCCGGCGCGGAGCATCGCCACGTTGTCCGGGATGCGCCGGTCGAGCGCCACGAGCAGCCCCATGGCCAGCTCGGCCACGGCGATGGAGTTCTGCCCCGGGCAGTTGGCGACGTACACCCCCCGCCGCGACGCCGCCCCCACGTCGATGGTGTTCACGCCCGCCCCGGCCCGGACCACCAGCGAGAGGGCAGGGGCCGCGCCGAAGACGTCGGCCGTCACCTTCTTGCCCCGGACGACGAGGATGCGGGCCGGCCGCGCGGCGGCGGGCAGGTCCGCGACGGAGACGGACGGCTGGTGGTCCACCGTGAGCCCCAGGGCCCGAAAATCGTCCAGCCGCTCCTTCGGGAACGCGTCGGCGACGAGGATGCGCATGCCGCCCCGGTAACACGGCTCCAGGGAGCACGGAAGCGGCGAAGGGGGGCGTCGATGACGCGCGGCGTCGCGCCTTGCTCGTGGACCGCGCCAGCCCCGATCGGTATCCTGATCAACCCTCCTCCGTGCGCCGAACCCCATGACCGAACTTCGATCGATCCGGAAGATCCTCGTGGCGAATCGCGGCGAGATCGCGGTCCGGGTCCTCCGCACCTGCCGGGAGATGGGGATCCCGACGGTGGCGGTTTTCTCCGAGGCCGACCGGGGCTCGCTCCACGTGCGCCTGGCCGACGAGGCGGTGCACATCGGGCCCGGCCCGGCACGCGACAGCTACCTCGTTCCCGAGCGCATCCTCGAGGCCGCCGCCCGGACCGGCGCCGACGCCATCCACCCCGGGTACGGGTTCCTCTCCGAGCGGGCCGACTTCAACCGGGCCTGCCGTCAGGCCGGGCTCACCTTCATCGGCCCGCCCCCCGAGAGCCAGGAGGCCATGGGGGTGAAGACCAGCGCCCGCCGGCGCATGCAGGCCGCCGGGGTTCCGGTGGTGCCGGGCAGCGAGGGGCCCATCGCCGACGAGGCGGAGGCCGCAGTGGAGGCAGCGCGCATCGGCTTCCCGGTCATGCTCAAGGCGGCGGCGGGCGGCGGCGGCAAGGGAATGAAGCGCTGCGACCGGGCCGCCGACTTCGCGAAGCTCTGGCAGGCCGCGAAGCGGGAGTCGGCCTCGGCCTTCGGAGACGACCGCATCTACATCGAGAAGTTCCTCGATGCGCCGCGCCACGTGGAGGTGCAGGTCTTCGCCGACGAGCACGGGAACGTCGTCCACATGGGCGAGCGCGAGTGCTCGGTGCAGCGGCGCCACCAGAAGATCGTCGAGGAGAGCCCGAGCGCGGTGGTGGACGCGTCCATGCGCGCCGCCATGGGCAAGGTGGCCGTGGAGGCGGCCCGAGCGGTTGCCTACGTGGGCGCCGGCACGGTGGAACTGCTCGTGGATTCGTCCCGCAGCTTCTACTTCCTGGAGATGAACACCCGCCTCCAGGTCGAGCACCCGGTCACCGAGATGGTCACCGGCATCGACCTGGTGCGGCTGCAGATCGAGGTGGCCCGGGGAGGGCGCGTCCCCTCCCAGCACGAGATCGCCCCGCGTGGTCACGCCGTCGAGGCCCGCATCTACGCCGAGGATCCGGCCCGCGGATTCCTCCCCTCGCCGGGCAAGATCACCTACCTGCGGGTCCCGGGCGGCCCTGGGCTGCGCGACGACTCCGGCGTCTACGGCGGGTGGGTGGTGCCGCCCCACTACGACCCGATGATCTCCAAGCTCGCCGCCTGGGCGCCCACGCGGGACCAGGCCATCGACCGGCTGCTTGGGGCGCTGGCCGACTACCACGTGCACGGCATCGCCACGAACACCCACTACCTCCGGGCCGTCCTCGACCACCCCGCCTTCCGCTCCGGGGCCTACGACACCGGCTTCTGCACCACCTTCGCGAAGGAGCTCGTGAAGCCGCCCGATCCGGCCCTCGAGTCCGTCGCGCTCGTCGCGGCCGCGGTGGCAGCCCACCGGCGCGACCACGATCGGGCCGAGGAGTTCGCCACCCGGGCCCACGCGCCCTCCACTGCCTGGGCCCGGCTGGGGCGGCTGCGCGCCCTCCGGAAGGTGGAGCCGTGACCGCCACCACCTACGTGGCCCTCCTCGACGGAGGGAAGCGCGAGGAGACCCTCCGGGTCGAGCGCGTGGCGCCCGGCGTCTACGAGGTGACCCTGCGCGGCGCAACCCACAGGGTGGATGCCTACCACCACGATCATGGGACCATCTCCCTGCTCGTGGACGCCGAGAGCTACTCGGTGCAGCTCGACGAGCGGTGGAACGGGATGCGCGTGCACCTGCGCGACTCGGTCTTCCCCCTCGAGATCCTCGACGAGCGGCGGGCGCGCATGCGCCGGGCGCCGGGAAGGCTCACGGCCGACGGCCTCCTGGCCCTCACGTCGCGCCTGCCTGGCAAGGTGGTGGGCATCCTGCGCGGCCCGGGCGAGGCGGTCCGGGAGGGCGAGGGCGTGCTCGTGGTCGAGGCGATGGGGATGGAGAACGAGATCCGAAGCCCCAAGGATGGCAAGGTGGTGGAGATCGCCGTCGGAGCAGGGCAGTCGATCGAGGGCGGTACGGTGCTGGCGACGGTGGACTAACAGCAAGGCGGACGACGTCCGCCGCGCAGGAGACGGAACCGATGGCCAAGAAGAAGCCCGCCGCGAGAAAGGCCGCAAGGCCGACGAAGTCGGCCGCGCAGAGATCCGCCTCCAAGGCGAAGCCCTCACGGAAGCCCAACCCCGCCCCCAAGGCACGCCCCGCCCCCAGGAAGGCGCCCCCCCCCAAGAAGCCCCCCGCCTCCGCCCTCTCCGCCTGGCTCGCCGGCCCCTACGCCAAGGCCGTCGGAAAGGCCCCCGAGCGCAAGAAGTCCTTCCGCACCACCAGCGGCGGGACGATCCGCCCGGTCTACTCCAAGGACGACGTGGCGCCCGGCCTCGACGCCCGCCTCGGCCTCCCCGGCGACTACCCATTCACCCGCGGTGTACAGCCCACCATGTACCGTGGCCGCTTCTGGACCATGCGCCAGTACGCCGGCTTCGGCACCGCCGAGGAGTCGAACAAGCGCTACCGCTACCTGCTCCAGTCCGGCCAGACCGGCCTCTCGGTGGCCTTCGACCTGCCCACGCAGATGGGGCGCGACTCCGACCACCCCCGCGCGCTCGGCGAGGTCGGCAAGGTGGGCGTGGCCATCGACTCCATCGACGACATGTCGACGTTGCTCGACCAGATCCCGCTCGGCAAGGTCTCCACGTCGATGACCATCAACTCGACGGCCTCGATCCTGCTCGCCTTCTACCAGGCGGTGGCCGAGAAGCAGGGGGTGGCCGCCGCCGACCTGCAGGGCACCATCCAGAACGACATCCTCAAGGAGTACGCGGCGCGAGGGACGTACGTCTACCCGCCGCGCCCGTCCATCCGCATCATCACCGACATCTTCGCCTACACCGCGAAGTTCATGCCCAAGTGGAACCCCATCTCCATCTCCGGCTACCACATCCGCGAGGCCGGCTCGACGGCGGTGCAGGAGGTGGCCTTCACGCTCGCCGACGGCATCAGCTACGTGGAGGCGGCCGAGAAGGCCGGGCTCGACGTGGACGAGTTCGCCGGGCGGCTCTCCTTCTTCTTCAACGCCCACAACAACGTGCTCGAGGAGGTGGCCAAGTTCCGGGCCGCACGGCGCCTCTGGGCCCGCATCATGAAGGACCGGTTCAAGGCCAAGGACCCGCGCTCCTGGATGCTCCGCTTCCACACCCAGACCGCCGGCTCCATGCTCACCGCGCAGCAGCCCGAGAACAACGTGGTGCGCGTCACCCTGCAGGCGCTCTCCGCCGTGCTGGGCGGGACGCAGTCGCTCCACACCAACTCCCGCGACGAGGCGCTCGGGCTCCCCACCGAGTCGTCGGCGCTGCTGGCGCTGCGCACGCAGCAGATCATCGCCAACGAGTCGGGGGTGGCCGACGTCATCGACCCGCTGGGCGGCTCCTGGGCCATCGAGGCCATGACCGACGAGATCGAGGGCAAGGCGGTCGAGTACATCGAGAAGATCGACGCCATGGGCGGCATGGTCGAGGCCATCGACAAGGGGTTCGTCCAGCGCGAGATCCAGGACGCCGCCTACGCCTGGCAGCGCCAGGTCGAGGACAACGATCACGTGGTGGTGGGCGTGAACGCCTACAAGACCGTCGATCCGCCCGTCACGGTCATGCGGGTGGACCCGGCGCTGGAGGCCGCACAGGTGGCGCGGCTGAAGGCGTTCCGCGCGGCCCGCGACGGCACCGCGGCCAAGCAGGCGGTGGACGCCGTGCGCGCCGGTGCGAAGGGCACCGACAACCTCATGCCCCTGATCCTGGCGGCGGCGAAGGCGCACGCGACCATGGGGGAGATCTCCGACGCCATGCGGGACGTCTTCGGCGAGTACCGGGAGACGGTGGTAGTCTAGCCACGGGTGAGCGGGGAAACGAAGAGTCCAGGGGCGAGCCACGGGCTCGAGACGCCGGAGGTGACGGTGGCCTCCGCCATCGCCGCCGGGCTGCCGGTCCAGGGTTACCTTCAGGAGAGGAGCGCGCTCCACCTGCACGGCCTGGCCGCGGCCACGCAGGCCTCGGGTCGCCTCGTGCTCGAGTCCGCCGGGATCTCCTGGGCGCTCATCTACCGGCGCGGCGTGGTCGAGCACGCCACCGGCAGCCGGGAGCAGGACGACCTGGCCTCCTTCCTGGTCCAGCGGGGCCTGGTCGCAGCGGAGGCGGCCGCCGACGCCCGGCAGATCGCGGCGGGTTTCGGCGGCGACGTGCTGGGGGCCCTCATCGACCTGCGGCTCCTCGATCCCGCAGCCCACTTCCAGGACCTGAAGGAGCACGGGGCCGGGCTGGTGTACGGCGCGCTCGCCAGCAGCGAGGGCGCTTGGCGGTGGGAGCCGGGCGTGGCGCCGCCGCCCTACGGATTCCCCATCGGGAGCCGGTGGGGGCTGCTCGTCGATGCCGTGCGCCGGATCGATCCCTCGGCGGTGCGCAGCCGCCTCGGTGTGCGGGGGGCGCTCTCGGTGGCCCGGGTGGGCGGTCGCGTCGAGGTGGCCGACCTCATGCTGAACCCCCAGGAGGCGCGCGCCGTCGCCCGCATCGACGGGGTCCAGAGCGTCGACGAGCTTTGCGCCACCCACCCCGCCGACGCCGAGCCGCTGCGCCGCGTGGCCCTCCTCCTCGCCGAGGCCGAGCTCGTGACCTTCGGCGCTCCGCGCATGGGGACCGCTCCCCGGGCTCCGGCCCCCGCGCGCCCTTCCCCGGCTCCCGGCCCGGCAGCCGCGCCGCCAGTTGCGCAGGCGACCCCGGCTGCCGCCGCAGTCGCGAAGCCGGCCCCGAAGCCAGCCACGAAGCCGGCCACGGCGTCAGGGCATCCGGCCCCAGCGACCGCCCGGCCGGCCGGTCCAACCCTCGAGGCGCTCCAGGCCGCCGCGGGGAAGCTCGAGGGGGCCGATCACTTCCAGGTCCTGGGAGTGGGGCGGGACGGCGACGCCTCGCGTCTCAAGGCCGCCTACTTCCACCTCGCCCGGACCTACCACCCCGACGCCGCCCGCGACGGGGAGCCACCGGAGGCGCGGGCGCTGCGCGCCCAGATCTTCGCCCGGGTGGCGGCGGCCTGGGCCGCCCTCGAGACCGACGCCGGGCGGCAGGCCTACCTCGAGGAGCTCAAGGCCGGCGGTACCGCCCAGATCGACATCGGGCGCATCTACCAGGCGGAGCAGGCCTTCGAGAAGGTGGTGGGGCTCGCGGCCGGCAGGTCCTACCTCGAGGCGCTCGCCAAGGTGAACGACGCAATCGCCCTCTACGCGGACGAGCCCGAGTACCACGTCTGGAAGGCCTGGCTCGAGTTCCTGATCGCTCCCGAGCCGCAGCGCAAGGCGCAGCGCATCGGGGCGGAGAAGACCATCGAGGCGTCCCTGCAGAGGAGCCCCAAGTGCGTGGCGGGCTGGCTCTTCCTCGGCCGCATGGCCAAGATCACCGGTGACTTCGGCGCCGCCGAGCGCGCCTGGAAGCGCGGCCTGGACCAGGTGAAGGATACCGAGCTGGAGCGCGAGCTCCGGTTCCTCAAGAGGTGAACGTGTCCGATGCGACGAGTCCCAAGAAGCGATCCCTCATGCCGTCCTCACCGCTGCGCCGCACCCTTCGCGCGGCCGGCCACCACCTCGCGCCGGTGGTCCAGGTCGGCAAGGAGGGGGTGACCGAGGCGCTGCTCCGCCAGCTCGACCGGGCACTCCTCGATCACGAGCTCGTCAAGGTGAAGGCGGGGACAGAGACGCCGGAGGACCGGTTCGGGACCGCCGACGCACTCCTCGCCGGGGCGGCCGGCGCCCAGCTCGCCCAGATCCTCGGGCGGACGCTGCTCGTCTACCGGCGACACCCGGAGAAGCCTCGGTTCGAGCCACTCCCCGCCTCCCGGACGCCCCGTCCCGCCGCTCCCGCACGCAAGAAGGCCCGGCCCGAGCCGCCGGCGCGCAGCACCCGGGCCGAGCGAACCGGACGATTCGAACGCGCTGCGCGTCCGGAGAGGCGAGAGCGGTCCGGCCGTCCGGAACGCACGGGTCGTCCGGAACGCACCGGCCGTCCCGACCGCACCGGTCGGCCAGAACGCACGGGCCGCCCAGAACGCACGGGCCGCCCCGAACGCACCGGTCGGCCAGAACGCGGGAGCCGCACCGGCCGCCCGGAACGCCCCGGCCGTCCCGAACGCACCGGTCGCCCGGAACGCAGCAGCCGCACTGGTCGCCCCGACCGCGGCAGCCGCACCGGCCGGCCTCCTCCCCGCCGCCGGTAGGCGGCCTCCCCGTCACCAGGCGAAGCAGTCCGTCGCGGCCGGAATGCTTCGCCGTCGTCAGTGCAGGCTGCCGTCCCGGTCCCGGTCGTACCGCGGCGATGCGTTCTGCTCGAAGTACCGGCGCGCCTCCTCGAGGTCCTCCTCGTCGGCGACGCCCTTCTCGAGCAGCACGGTCTCGGCCGCGTCGATGCGCAGCGCGCTCCGCGTGGCCTCGGTCTCCACCACCTCGAGCCGCGCGGCCATGCCGCGCACCTGCTCGGCCATCCCCGCCGCCTCGGCGTCGCGCAGGCGAAAGGTGCGCAGCGCCACGACCGCCAGGGTCACCGGAACCGCGAAGAGGACGCCGAGCGCGAAGGGGAGCATGGAGAAGTTCATCCTACGGCCATCCTCCCGGGCCCCACAAGCACCATGGAGGGAGGACGCGACGCCCTTGTCGGGACGGGCCCGGAGAGATATCGATGTCGGGTGGCCTCCCGCCCCCAGATGACACTCGCCGTGAAGCGGCTCATCCGGGACATGGTGGCGCGCCTGCCCGAGCTCGCCCACGTCAAGCCATCCCGGATCCTGGTGGTGGCCGGCGAGGCGCGCCGGGCCTCCCGTGCCACCATCCGGCCGGCCCATTTCCGGGAGACCCGCGCCCGCGGAGGCCGGGGCGGGCTGCGCAAGCCCCTCATCCGCATCGGCGGCCGGAAGATCCTCTACGTCATCACGCTGCGCCCCCTCTGGTTCCGGGCCTCCACGCCCGAGCAGCGGGTCGGCACGGTGCTGCACGAGCTCTGGCACGCCAGCGAGCGCTTCGACGGGACGCTCCACCGGGGACGGGTCCACGGCCGCCTCCCCCGCCCCCGCTTCGAGCGGCGCATCCGCGCGCTCCGCGACCGCTACCTCGCCGTGGCCGCGACGACGTCCTCGCGCCGTTCACCTACAGTGGAATCGCCCTGGCCCGCATGTGGCTGGAGCGCCCGGCCGGGTTCTACCGGGTGGGGGAGTACGGCGGCCGGCGGACCTACACCGAGAAGCAGCTCTTCCTGGGGCTCCTGCGCATGAAGACCCCCACCACGGGCCGGCCGCTTGCCCGCGGCCCCTCGCGGCGGTAGAGGTCGGGGAGCACACCAGACGGAGGTCGTCCACGTGAAGGTCGCCATCCTCACCGGGGGAGGAGATTGCCCTGGCCTCAACGCCGTCATCCGTGCCGTGGTCCGGCGCGGAGAGGAGCACGGGTTCGAGTTCACCGGCGTGCGCGACGGCTGGAAGGGGCTCCTCGAGGACGACCACTTCCGGATCACCCGCCAGAACACCTCCGGCATCCTGCAACTCGGGGGGACCATCCTCGGCACCTCCCGCACCAACCCCTTCAAGCGCCCCGACGGCCCGAAGGTCGTCATGGACACGCTGGCCCGCCACAACATCGGAGCGGTGGTGGCCATCGGCGGGGAGGACACCCTCGGCGTCGCCACCCGGTTCCACGAGATGGGGATGAACGTGGTGGGGGTGCCGAAGACCATCGACAACGACCTCTCCGGGACCGACTACACCTTCGGCTTCGACACCGCGGTCACCATCGCCACCGAGGCCATCGACCGGCTCCACTCCACCGCCGAGGCCCACAGCCGCGTCATCGTCTGCGAGGTGATGGGGCGCCACGCCGGGCACATCGCGCTCCACTCCGGGATCGCGGGCGGCGCCGACGTGATCCTCGTCCCCGAGCGCCCCATCGACCTCACCGACGTGGTCCGCCACATCCGCGGACGGCACAAGCGGGGTCGCCGCTTCTCCATCGTGGTGGTGGCGGAGGGGGCCAAGATGATGCGCAGCAAGGAGGCCACCGTCTCCGACGTGCTCGACGAGTTCGGCCACGTGCGGCTGGGCGGCATCGGGGCCTACCTGGCCAAGGAGATCGAGCGGGAGACCGGCTTCGAGGCCCGGGTCACCGTCCTCGGCCACATCCAGCGGGGCGGAACGCCCACCGCCCGGGACCGGGTGCTCGCCACCCGCTACGGGGTCTTCGCCTGCGACCTGGTGAAGGAGGGCCGCTTCGGCCAGATGGCCGCCCTCCGCGGCGACGCGATCGTCGCCGTCCCGCTCCTCGAGGCCACCAAGGCGCTGCACCTCATCGACCCCGCCCTCTTCGAGATCGCCGAGGTCTTCTTCGGCTGATGGACCGGCCCAGGGTGATCCTGCACCACGTGCTCCTCCACGCGAGCGTCTCCGGGCGTCTCGACCGCGCCGTCGCCGACGCCGCCGAGGTGGGGCGTGCCGCGGTCAAGCGGGCCTTCCTCCAGGGGCGGGTGCGGATCGACGGCAGGCGCGCCCGGGCCAGCGACCCGGCCATCCCGGGCAGGTCGTGCTCATGGAGCTCGAGCCGCCGGCCGGGGCCCCCGTCCCGGACTCCGGCGATCCACTCCGCGTGCTGGCGGGCTCGGTGCTCTGGCTCGTCGCCGACAAGCCCGCCGGGATGCCCACCCACCCGCTCCGCGCCGACGAGCGGGGGACGCTGGCCAACGCCGTCGCCGCCGAGTACCCCGAGTGCGCGGATGCCTCGATCGACCCGCGGGAGGGGGGCGCCGTCCACCGGCTCGACGCGGACACCAGCGGCTGCGTCATCTTCGCCCGGGGCCGCGAGGTCTGGGAGATGCTGCGGGCCCAGTTCGCCGCGCGCACGGTGGAGAAGGTCTACCTGGCGCTGGTGGCCGGAAAGGTCTCCTCGGGGGGTGTCTGCTCGGTGCCGCTCGCCCAGCGCGCCGGCCGGTCGGTGCCGGTGCCGGCGGAGAGGGGGGAGGGCAGGGCTCCGTCCCGCGCCGGGAGGCCGCGCCCCGGGGAGACGCGCTGGGTGGTCGCGCGCGCCTTCCCGCGCCACACGCTGCTCGAGGTGAGGATCCCCACCGGCGTCATGCACCAGATCCGGGCCCACATGGCCTACCTGGGACATCCGGTGGCGGGGGACCTCGACTACGGCGGGACGGCCGCTGCGCTGCCCGGGCTCGACCGCCACTTCCTCCACGCCTGGAAGGTCGAGTTCCTGCGTCCGGAGGGAGGGCGCGTCGAGGTGCAGAGCCCCTTGCCGCGCGAACTGGCGGAGACGCTCGAACGGCTGGGGCGGTAGCGCTACTGCGGGGCCGCGGGCGGGGCGTCGCCGGCCGGGGCGCCCTCGATGGCCTCCACCAGCATGGGCGGATCGGTCATCATGCCGATGGTGTTCACTCCGGCCTTGTGGGCCTCGTCGAGGACCGTCACGGCGAACTCGTAGCGTGTGCCGTCCTGGGCGTTGAAGAAGAGCACCTTGGAGAGGTGCCCCTCGTAGACCGGCTTCAGCTTCGCCATGGCGTCAGGGACCGTCATCTCCGTCTTGTTGAGGAGCACCCGGCCGTTCTTCAGTGCGGTGAGGACGATCTGGTCGGGCGGGACGGAGTCGGGTGGGACGACCTGGGTGTTGGGCGGCTCGAACTCCGGCACGCGCATGTACATCTGCTTCTCGGCCAGCGGGGTGAGCACCATGAAGATGATGAGCATCACCAGCACCACGTCGATGAGCGGCGTGACGTTGATGTCGGTCATCGGCGACTTGGTGCCGAGCGACATCGACATGGCTACTTCCCCCCCTTCACGTCGGAGGCGTCCTTGAGCTGGGTGGCCGCCAGCGACACGCCCATGACCCGGGTCTTCGTCACCTCGAGGATGGCCTCGCGGATCACCTTGTAGTCGGCGTCGCGGTCGCCCTTGAACATGATGGGCGCGCCCGGAAACTTCTGCATGGCCTGCTCGAGGGCCGTGGCGAGGTCGTCCTTCTTGACCTCCTCCTTCTCGATGTAGGTCTTCCCGTCACGCGTCACCGACAGGATGATGGGGTCGCCGCCGCTCTTCAGCTCGCTCACCAGCTTGGCGTCGGGCAGGGTCACCGCCTTGCCGCGCTGGAGCAGGGGCGTGATCACCATGAAGATGATGAGGAGCACCAGCACCACGTCGACGAGCGGCGTGACGTTGATGTCGCTCTTGACGCCCTTGCTGCCGATGTCCATCGACATGACGCGGGTCCTCGAGGCCAGGCCGGACCGGCCTAGCGCCCTTCCTTGATGAAGAAGTCCACGAGCTCGGTGGTGGAGTCGTTGATGTCGACCTGGATCTCCTCGACCCGGTTCGTGAAGTAGTTGAAGAACATCACGGCGGGGATGGCGACGAGCAGGCCGAAGGCGGTGGTCACGAGGGCCTCGGCGATGCCGGCCGAGACCGAGCCCAGGCCGCCCGAGCCGGTGGCGGCCATGGCCTGGAAGGCGGTGATGATGCCGGCCACGGTGCCGAGCAGGCCGACGAAGGGGGATGTGGAGCCGATGGTGGCGAGCGAGCCCAGCCCCCGGCGCATGTCGGTGACGGTGCGCATCGTGCTGCGGTCGATGGCGCGGTTCACCGCGGCGACGATGTCGAACTCGCCGATCTCGTGCTTTCCGCCGTGCACGGCGTGGGACTCGAGGCCGTGGCGGTACTCCTCGAGGGCCAGGCCGAGGACCTTGGGAAGGTAGCCCTTCTCGTATTCCTTGGTGTGCGCCAGCTCGACCGCCTCCTTGAACTTGTGGGCGGGGAGCAGCGTGGCGAGCTCGGCGGCGTACTTGCGCGAGGCGGCGCCGGAGCGCGAGTAGGTGAGGATGCGCTCCACCGCGACCGCGAGCGACCACACGCTCATGACGGCCAGCACGATCGCGATGAACTTCGCGAACGGGCCCATGCTCCGCCACATGTTCAGGAGGTCGAAGGACATCACGGGCTCGGCGGCGGCGAGCACCATCTGGTTGACGACGTCGATCACGGGAAGGGACATCTGGCTGTTCTCCTCGGGTGTGGCGGAAGCGGTGGCGCCCTACTGCAGGCGGACCGGCAGGATGACGTAGATCGGGGTGGGACGGCCCTGCGCGTCGGCGCCCGGGATCCATGTGCAGTTCGAGAGGGCGTTGCGGATGGCGTCGGAGATGCGCTGGTCGGGGACCTGGCCCATCACCGAGAATGCGCCCACCGCGCCGTTGGGGTAGACGGCGAACTTCACCGTGACCGAGGTCACGAAGCCGGAGAGCGCCGACGGGATGCGGAAGTTCTCCCGGAAGCAGTCCTTCTCGGCCATCCTGGGGGCCTTGAAGCCGGCGCCCATGTACTGGGGCGCATCCTCGTAGGCGCCGCCCTTCGAGACCTGGCCGCCGACCACGCCACCGACCACGCCGCCCTCGACCCCCTCGCCCTCGTCGCCGTAGTCCTCCTCCGGCTCGTTCGGATCGGGAGGCTTGATCTCGTCCTCCACGTTCTTGGGCTGGATCATCGCCATGGGCTCCGCCTTGGTGACGGTGACCTTGGGCTTGTCGCTGGGGGGCCTCTTGCGGGCCGGAGGGGGCGGCGGAGGAGGCGGAGGCTTGGGCGCGGCGGCGCGGACGAACTTCACGTCGACGACCGGCTCCGACTTGACCGCCGCCCGGATCCGCTCGCCCGCCACGATCAGGAAGGCGACGAACAGAACCTGGGCCACGGTGGAACCGGCCAGGAACGCGCTGCGTCGGGCGACGCGCTTGCCGCCCTCTGTCTTTGTGACTTCGTCGAACACGCCAGGGCCTCTTTTGACGTGAGAATCAGCCCGGAAAGGGAAGGGGAAGACCGGCGGCTTTTAGCGGCCATCGGAACTCTTGTCAACCGTTACCGGGAACGTCGCTCGATGGACCCCCTGCGGACGGAGCGGGGAGGGATCATCCCACGCCCGGATCGAAAGGCAAGTTCGGGGAACGTTTGGTATCTCGTTGACATTCCCCAACCCGGTGCGTAGAAATCGCACACTTCGGCCATCCCGCAACAGCGTGTTGCGGGACAGTTTCAGGGCGGCCTCAAAAGAGTTTCAAGCTGGCTCCACCGTCTGGCTTCAGCTTCTCGCATCTCTCCTAGGGAGGAAGTCATGAGGAAGAAGTTGCTTCGCCTCCTGTGGGTGGCACCCGTCGCGATGCTTCTCTTCGCCGACGCGGCCTCCGCACAGTCCAGCGGTACCATCGTGGGTGTCGTGAACGATGCCGCAACGGGCAAGCCCGTCGCCGGCGTGCTCGTCATCGCCACATCGAAGGCCCTCCAGGGCGAGCAGACCGCCGTCACGGACGCTCGCGGACAGTTCAACATCACCGCGCTTCCTCCTGGCGACTACAAGCTCTCGGCCCAGCTCCAGGGCTTCAAGCCCACCGAGCGCACCGACATTCGCCTCCGCGTGGACTTCACGCTGCGCGCCAACCTCGCCATCGTCCCCGAGTCGGTGCAGATGGAGGAGCAGGTGGTGCGGACCGGCGTCGCACCCGCCGTGAACATCGGTTCGGCCGAGGCCGGCACCATCGTGTCGAGGGACTTCCTGGCCAGCGTTCCGCTGTCGAGCCGCTCGTTCGAGAACGCCGCCCTCGTTGCCCCCACCGCCACGCGCGACCCGCTCGGCATCAGCTTCGCCGGCGCCTCCTCCCCGGAGAACAACTACATCATCGACGGCCTGCGCGTGTCCGACCCCAGCTACGGCACCCTGGGCACGAACCTCCTCACCAACTTCGTCGATCAGCTCGACATCAAGGTCGGCTCCTTCATGCCGGAGTACGGCTACTCGATGGCCGGCGTGGTGAACACCCTCACCAAGTCGGGCGGAAACGAGTTCCACGGCTCGATCTGGGGCAACCTCACCCCCGGCTTCTTCTCCCCCGCTACCCCGGCCACCGGGCCGAACGGATATGCCACCGCCTCCCAGCGCGCACCTTACAAGGGCGCGTACGACTCCGACTTCGGCGTCGAGCTCGGTGGTCCCATCGTGAAGGACAAGCTCTGGTTCTACGCCGGCTTCGCGCCGCAGATGAACTACATGACCTACCAGGGGTTCTACCGGAGCCGCATCCCCTGCACGTACCCGGCCCCCAACTGCACCGGCACCGCAGCCAGCCCCAACGGCTGGGTTCGGGACCAGACCGGCACGTACCAGATGAACCCGATCGCCGGCACGGCGCAGACCTTCGGAAACGGCTACACCCGGTACTTCGGCCTTGCCAAGCTCACCTGGCTCATCAACGAGAACAACAACGTCTTCGTGTCGTTCAACACGCAGCCCACCCAGACCTTCGGGCGCACCTCCTTCAACGTGGACGCCTCCGTGGCGTCCCAGAACACGAACGTGAACACCACCAACGCCACCGTGAACTACACGGGCAAGTTCCTCGAGAAGCACCTGCTCCTCAACGTCTCCGGCGGCTGGTTCAATGGCAACGAGACCCAGAATGCCCAGACGATCAATGGCGTGGTGGACACGAAGACGCCGACGGTCTCCTGGCGCACGATCCAGCCTATTTCGAACTTCGTCCCGGGCATCACCTGTCCCACCGGCGGCCAGTGCGACGCCCAGAACTACGCGACGGGCGGCTGGGGCTTCGTCGAGAACCCGACCACCAACCGGTACGCCGGCACGGCCTCGCTCACCGCACTCTTCGACCTGCTCGGCCAGCACCAGCTGAAGGGCGGCGCGCAGATCGACTACTCGACCTACTCGAACAGCCGGTACTACTCCGGCGGCGGCATCTTCTATGGCTTCGGCCTCGCCAACTACACCGGCACCAGCACCTCGAGGTACTTCAACATCCAGCGGGGATACGGGGAGAAGTTCGGAGCCGTGATCCCGAATTCCGGCGGCCGGACAGAGAGCTTCTGCGCCGACATCGATGCCAACGGAAACTGCATCAACGAGGGGTTGCAGGATCCCGCCAATCCCCGGACGCTCGTCACCGACACCGAAACCTGGTCGAACGGATTCTTCCTGCAGGACAGCTGGACCATCGCCAACGTCCTCACCCTGAACTTCGGCGTCCGGCTCGACATGCAGACCATGAAGGCCAGCGGCGCCGGCGTGTCGGACGAGGCCCCGACGCTCGACCTGAAGGACCAGTGGGCGCCGCGCGTCCAGGCCATCTGGGACTTCACCGGCACCGGCCGCGGCAAGATCCAGGCGAACTGGGGCATGTACTACGAGGCCATCCCCCTCGACATGGGGCTGCGCGCCTTCTCCTCGGAGCCCTCCCTCGCCGGCCGCTTCCTGGCGGGCACCTGCCGGAACAAGATCGGCGCCGACGGACTGGTGGTCCCGGGCTTCAGCCCGTTCCGTGACTGCCCCGACTCCTTCGGCAACGCCATCGACAGCGGCCCCGGCCCGAACATCACCGATCTCACCGGAACCCCGGTGAAGGGCTTCAACGCAAGTTCCGGCGGTGGGTTCTCGCCGGTCGCTCCCGACCTCAAGGGCTCCTACACCCAGCAGTACGGCGGTGGAATCCAGTACGAGGTGCTCCAGGACCTCACCCTCGGCGTCGACTACATCGGCCGTGCCATTGGCACCGTCATCGAGGACATGTCGAACGACGACGGCAACAACTACACCATCGCCAACCCCACGGTCTCGAAGCCCTGGACCAGCTCGTCCGGCTCCATCATCAACCCGTCGTACGGCATCGGCACCGACTACAACACAGGCGCCGCATACTCCATCCCCGTCGCCAAGCCGACGCGCAACTACGACGCCGTCTCGGTCACCCTGAACAAGCTCTTCTCCAAGAAGTGGCAGGCGCTGGCCAGCTACACCTGGTCCTCGAGCCGCGGCAACTACCCCGGCCTGCTGCGCTGGGAGAACGTCCAGCTGGACCCGAACATCACCTCCGAGTACGACCTCATCGGGGTCCAGGGCAACAAGAGCGGCCCGCTCAACGGCAACCGCACGCACCAGATCAAGGCCGCCGGCTCCTACGCCGCTAGCCTGTCGTCCGACGTGACCTTCGTCCCCAGCGCGAACATCCAGATCTTCTCGGGGACGCCGGTCAGCGCCATCGCCGCCTGGCCGTTCTACGGCAACACCGAGGTCTTCGTCCTTCCGCGTGGCTCGGTGGGCAACCTCGACTGGCAGTGGCAGGTCGACCTGGGGGCGAAGCTGCTCTGGGCCATTTCCGGCCCGTACACCCTCCAGTTCAGCCTGGACATCTTCAACATCCTGAACATGACCACGGTCCAGTCGGTCGACCAGATCTACACGTTCGACTTCACCACCCCGATGCAGGCGGCCCAGTGCGCCAATCGCACCTCCTACTCCTCGAGTGGAAACGTGCCGAAGACGCTTGCAGAGAACTGTCCCGACCTGCCGTACGCGCGTACGTTCCAGTACGGGCGCCGGGTGAGCCCCAACCCGAACTTCGGCCAGCCGCAGACCGTGGCGCTGTCGGCCTACCAGCTCCCGATCTCGGCCCGCTTCGGGGTCGCGCTCAGCTTCTAGACAGGGACCGAACCCATGACACACCTTCGAGGAGAAACAATGAGCAAGCGCAACACGACCCTGGGACGCATCGGAGCCGCGGTGGCAGCCGCGGGCCTCCTTTCCGTGACCGGGTGCGACCCCTTCATCGGCGCCAACAACGCCGCCCCGGTGGTGCTCGGTGCGGCGGTGGTCGACGTCACCGGAGCGACGTCGTTCGGCTGGACCGTGCCTCCCTTCGGCTACAACTTCCCGGACATTCCGGATCTCGACAACGGGTGCTTCACGCCCTACCCCGAGCCGGACCTGGAGTGGGCGACCGCGGCGTTCCCGGGCCTGTGCGTGCCGGAGAACGCCGTGAACTTCCTCCCCACCATCTGCCCGGTGAGCTGCTTCCCGCCCCGCACCGGTCCGGCCTACGCCCCGCTGTTCTCGGGCAACCTCGGTGGCAGCTACTTCACCCGGGTTCTCGGAGCACAGGTGGTCGTCCCGTACGCCCTGCCCGCCGACGGCAAGTACACGGTGCGCCGCGTTCCGACCGACTACGAGCCCTTGAACGGCCAGCTCTTCTCGCAGATCTACATCCAGTTCAACAAGCTGCTGGACCCGAAGAGCGTCGAGCCCGGCCCGCTGGGTGATTGCGTTCCGCCGCCATTCGTCCCGGGAAGCACGCTGCCCCGGGTGGAGGCGATCTCGCCGGCGAGCTCGACCGGAACCCCGGTCGACGTGACCGACCAGTTCACCATCTGCTACAACCCCAGCTCCTCCGCCGAGTTCTGGGGCGCCAGCATCATCGTGACGCCGCTCCAGACCAACGCCGACGACTTCCCGGTCCTCAATCCGGACACCCGCTACAGGGTCTTCGGCAGGGTCTCCGATCAGGGCGGCAAAGCGGTGGACGTGGACGTGACGGTCATCACCGACCCGGCCCCGGTCGTCACCCCCGCCCTCCGCCGTCGCTAGGAATCGTCGGGGCGAATCAGCCCCCGTGAAACATGGGGAGCCGGCCTCCGGGTCGGCTCCCCTTTTTCACGCGCGCCGCGCCGCCAGCCGGCAAGAGAAAGGCCCCGGGCCGCTCGCGCGGCCGGGGCCTCGATGCAGCGGTCGGGATGGAGGGCGGCTACTTCAGCCCCGCCACCTTGGCGACCTCGGCGGCGTAGTCCTCGGTCTTCTTCTCGAGCCCCTCGCCGAGGACGAAGCGGGCGAAGCGGCGGATCTGGATGTTCTCCCCGATCTTGGCCACCTGGTCGTTGATCATCTCCTGCACCGACTTCTTGTCGTCCTTCACGAAGGGCTGCTCGAGAAGGCAGGTCTCCTTGTAGAACTTGTCCACCTTGCCGAGGGCGATCTTCTCGATCATGGCCTCCGGCTTCTTCTGCTCCCGCATCTGGGCCTTGGCGATCTCGAGCTCCTTCGCCACCACGTCGGCGGGAACCTCCTCGCGGCGGACCCACTGGGGAGCAGCGGCGGCGATGTGCATCGCCACGTCCTTCACCAGCGCCTGGAAGGCCTCGGTGCGGGCCACGAAGTCGGTCTCGCTGTTCACCTCGACGAGGACCCCGATCTTGCCGCCCATGTGGACGTAGCTGCCCACTGCGCCCTCGGTGGCGGCCCGTCCGGCCCTCTTGGCGGCGGAGGCGAGCCCCTTCGTGCGGAGGTACTCCTCGGCCTTGCCGAAGTCGCCCCCCGACTCGCTGAGGGCCTTCTTGCAGTCCATCATCCCGGCCCCGGTCTTTTCCCGGAGCTCCTTCACGGCGCCTGCTGTGATCTCAGCCACTTTCGTTCCTCTCTTTCGGGTTCTGTGAAAACGAGAGGGCGGGCCCTGTGCGGACCCGCCCCCGGAGATTCGGTCGGCGGACGCCGCTTAGCTGGCCGCCGGCTCGGAGGCGGGGGGGACGACGACCTCGCCCTTGCGGAGCACCTCGACGTTCGCGCTGGCTGCGCCGCGGTCCTCGCGGGGCTCGCGACGGGGTCCGCGGCGGGGTCCGCGCCGATCGCCACGCTTGTCGCCGCGCTCGCTGGCGGCGTCGCGCTCGTTCTGCTCGGCCTGCTCGTCGTGGCCGCCGTGCTCGGCGACCCAGGCGCCGTGACGCGCCTTGCCCTCGATGCAGGCCTCGGCGACCTTCGAGGTGAAGAGCCGGATGGAGCGGATGGCGTCGTCGTTGCCCGGGATGGTGAAGTCGATGCCCTCGGGGTCGCAGTTGGTGTCCACCACCGCCACCACCGGGATGCCGAGCCGGTTGGCCTCGTGGATGGCGATGTACTCCTTCTTCGTGTCGATCACGAAGAGGGCGGCCGGCAGCCGCGAGAGGTCCTTGATGCCGCCCAGGTTCTTCTCGAGCTTCTCGCGCTCGCGCTCGAGCGAGGCGACCTCCTTCTTGGGGAGCCGCTCGTAGGTGCCGTCGGCCTTCATCTTCTCGATGGTCTTGAGCCGGTCGATGCCGGTCTTCACCGTCTTGAAGTTGGTGAGCGTGCCGCCCAGCCAGCGGTTGGTCACGTAGTACATGCCGGACCGGCTGGCCTCCTCGCGGATGGCGTCCTGGGCCTGCTTCTTCGTGCCCACGAAGAGCACGGTGC
This sequence comes from uncultured delta proteobacterium, assembly GCA_963828255.1. Taxonomy (GTDB): domain Bacteria; phylum Myxococcota; class Myxococcia; order Myxococcales; family Anaeromyxobacteraceae; genus CAIOAK01. The sequence goes on from CAWHDZ010000038.1 coordinate 71,402, forward strand.
CGCCCTTGGCCACCACGTCGTTGACGAAGCGGAAGGCGGTGCGGGCCAGCCCGACCGTCTTCTGCAGGTCGATGATGTAGATGCCGTTGCGGGCGCCGAAGATGTACGGCTTCATCTTCGGGTTCCAGCGCTTGGTCTGGTGGCCGAAGTGGACGCCCGCCTCGAGCAGCTGCTTCATCGTGATGGCCGAGCCGCTCGACTGGAGCGCCGTGGCCATCGTGTCTGCGGGAGGGGCGGGGGGTGCGACGGGTGCGGGGGCTGCTGCGGTCTCGACGGACGGGTCCTGCGGAATCTCGTTTTCCATGTGTGTCTCCGGTTGTGTCCTCCACCTCTCCGCTTCACGCCGGATCCCTTCGCGCGAGACGCGCGACCGGAGGAGCCGACCGGGAGGTGTGCGAATTTACGGCGGGCAGATGACTAACACGGCGCGGCGCGCGCCGCAACGCCGCGGAACGGCGAGAGGAATCCCGAACCGGGGCGTTGCGCCGGGACCATCCCCGAGTGTATCTCCACCCCCGGGAGGTCGCATGCCGCTCGAGATCGGAAGGAAGGCGCCGGACTTCACGCTCCTCGACCAGGACGGGAAGAATGTCAAGCTGTCGGAGTTCAAGGGGAAACGGGTCGTGGTCTTCTTCTACCCCAAGGCCATGACCCCTGGTTGCAGCCAGGAGGCGAGCGACTTCCGTGATGAGGTCGCGGCATTCCGAAGAAGAAGGTCGCGATCCTGGGCATCTCGAAGGACCGCCCGCCGACCCAGAAGAAGTTCGAGGCGAAGTTCCAGCTGCCGTTCCGGCTCCTCTCCGACCCCGACGCCGAGATGCAGAAGGCCTGGGGCGTCTGGGGCGAGAAGAACATGTACGGGAAGAAGGTCTTCGGGACGATGCGAACCACGGTGATCGTCGGCCCCGATGGAAAGGTGGCGAAGGTGTTCTCGAAGGTGAAGGTCGCCGGCCACGTGGCCGAGGTCCTGGAGGCCCTGTAGCCCGCGATCACCACCGCGGCGCGGGGTCGCCCCGGGCCTTCGCGCGCCGCCCGCTGCGCGACGACCTCGTGGACGCCGCGGTCCTCGAGGTGCTGGGCCTTGTTCGCGAGCAGGCCTGGCTCGCCGACCGGGCGCTCGAGGTGGTTCTGCGCCGGCAGAAGCGGCTCTACTCGGTGGAGCGGCGTGCCGCCGCCGAGGCCGTCTACGGCGTCATCCGGGCCCAGGGACGCATCGAGTGGCTCCTGGGGCGCCGGGCGGCCATCGCCGAGCTCTACGCGGCCGCCCTGGCGAGCCCAGGGGGCATCCCGCAGGGCGACGCCGAGCGTCGCCTCGGCCTGCAGCGGGGGGCGCTCGCCCCGCTCTCCGGAGCCGAGGCCCGCATCCAGGCCATCGAGGATCCGGTGGCGCGGCTCGGCGTCGAGGGGTCGCTCCCGCCCTGGCTCGCCGAGCGGCTGGTCGCCGAGGTGGGGCTCGACGAGGCGCGCGCCTTCTCGGCCGCGGTGAACGTCCGTGCGCCGCTCACGGTGCGGGCCAACCTCCTCAAGGGAACCCGGGAGGACCTCCGGATCCGGCTCGAGGAGGAGGGGGTCGAGTCGAAGGAGACACCCCTCTCCCCCTGGGGGCTCGTGCTCGACGGCCACGCCAACGCCTTCGGCCTCGACGCCTTCAAGGGAGGGCTCTTCGAGGTGCAGGACGAGGGGAGCCAGCTCATCGCGCTCGCCTGCGGAGCCCGCTCCGGGATGAAGGTGGTGGACGCCTGCGCCGGCGCGGGGGGCAAGAGCCTGGCGCTGGCCGCGGAGATGCGAAACCGCGGCGTGCTGCTCGCCCTCGACGTGGACGCCGACCGGCTCGACGAGGCGCGCCGCCGGGCCAGGCGGGCCGGCGTGGACAACCTCCGCACCAAGGCGCTGCCGCCGGGAGCCGAGGCCGACGCCGCGCTGCGCGAGGAGGAGGGCAAGGCCGACGTGGTCCTCGTGGACGCCCCCTGCAGCGGGCTGGGAACGCTTCGCCGCAAGCCCGACGCCCGCTGGCGGCTCGGGCCCGCCGACCCGGGGCGCTTCGCCGAGACGCAGCGCGGGCTGGTGCAGCGCTTCTCACGCCTGGTGAAGCCGGGGGGGCGGCTGGTCTACGCCACCTGCTCGGTGGCCCGCGTCGAGAACGAGGAGGTCGCCGCGAGCGCCGCGGCGCTGCCCGGCTTCGCTCCGGCGCCGCTCGAGAAGACGCTGGGCGCCGGCGTCGCGCGCGCGGCCGGCGCCACCGGGAACGAGCTGCGGCTCTGGCCACACCGGCACGGGACCGACGGCTTCTTCGTGGCCGCCTTCGAGCGGCGCAAGGACTGAAGGGCCCGTGCCGGAACTCCCCGAGGTCGAGATCGCCGCGCGGAACATGCGGGCCTGGGCGGAGGGGAAGCGGATCGTCCGGGTCGAGACCGATCCCAGGGCGGTCCGCATCTTCCGCCCCGGCGACCGGGCCGCCTTCGCCCGGGCCCTCTCCGGCGCGCGCCTCACCCGGGTGGACCGTCGCGGCAAGCACCTGCTCGTCACGCTCGAGGACCGGCGCGGCCGCAAGGTGGGTCTCTGGTCGCACCTCGGCATGACCGGCAAGTGGGTGCTGCGGGAGCCCTCCGACCCCCCGCCCTCCCACGCGCGGGTCCGGCTCGACCTCGACGACGGCCGCGTCCTCCTCTACCTCGACCCGCGCCTCTTCGGCAGGCAGCGCCTCGTCCCCGGCGCCGACTTCGCCGCGCTGCCGGAGGTGGCGGCGCTCGGCCCCGACCCGGTCCACGACGGCATCGACCCCGGGCTGCTCGCCGGCCGTCTCGGCGCCACCCGGAGGGCCGTGAAGGTGGCGCTCCTCGACCAGTCGGTCCTGGCCGGGGTCGGGAACATCCACGCCAGCGAGTCGCTCTTCGCCGCGCGCATCGACCCGCGGCGGCGGGGAGGCGAGCTCTCCCTGGCCGAGGTCCGGGCGCTGGCGCGGGCCATCGCGGCCTCGCTCCGGCGCGGGATCGAGATGCAGGAGGGGCCGGAGATCGCCTACGTCGAGGAGCCGGGAGCGCCGAACCCGTTCCGCGTCTACGCGAGGGATCGCGAGCGCTGCCCGCGCTGCCGCGAGGCCGAGATCCAGCGCATCGTGCAGGCCCAGCGCTCGACGTTCTTCTGCCCCCTCTGCCAGGGGAGGCGCGTCGCGGGCCGGCGGCCTCGGCGTACGTGACGGGCCGCGCCCCCGTCGGCTACCATCGCGCCTCGATGCGCCCCGACGAACTCGCCGCGACGCCGGTCGCGGAGCTCCGCGCCCGCTACCTGGACGAGGGGCGGCCGCTGCCCGCCGGCGCGGAGGCCGCTCTCGCCGCCGACGCACGCGCCGGCGCGCGCTCCGTGCTCGCCGCCGTGCGCCGCCGCCGCAAGGCCAACCGGGCCGAGGGGCAGCGTCTGCGGAACCTGCTCCGGTACGAGAACCGGCTCTGGGAGCGCGGGGTGACCCTCGTCGCCGGCGTGGACGAGGCCGGAATGGCCCCGCTGGCCGGGCCCGTCGTGGCGGCGGCCTGCATCCTCCCCCGCGACTACCGGCCCCGCGGAGTGGACGACTCGAAGCAGCTCGACGCGGCGGAGCGGGAGCGGCTCGCCGAGGACATCAAGAGGAACGCCATCTGCTGGGCGGTGGGGCGGGCCGAGGTGGGGGAGATCGACCGGCTCAACATCTACTGGGCCGGCATCCTGTCCCTGCGCCGGGCCGTCCTCGGGCTCGAACAGCGCCCCCAGCACCTGCTCATCGACGCGCGCCGCATCCGCGACCTCGACATCCCGCAGGACGGGATCGTCCACGGGGACGCGCTCTCCCTGACCATCGCCGCGGCCAGCATCCTCGCCAAGACCACCCGGGACGCGCTCATGGCCCGCATGGACGAGGAGTACCCGGGCTACGGCTTCGCCCGGCACAAGGGATACCCCACCCCGGACCACGTCGCGGCGCTCCGCGAGCGGGGCGCCTGCCCCATCCACCGGCGCTCCTTCGGACCGGTCCGGGAGGTGCTCGGGCTGGACGCCGAGCAGGTGGAGATGTTCCAGGAACGTTGACGCGGCCCGTATCCCGGCATAAGTACTGGCCACAAAGGAAATGCCCGACGGCGAAGGTGCGTCTCGCGGGCCCGGTGGATGAGCCCCGGGCGAGGCGCCCCCCGACTCCGGCGATAAAATGGAAGAAAACCAGAACCGAGCCCAAGAGCAGCAGGCGCAGCACCCCCACGACAACCAGAGCCACGGCGACGCGAAGCCTTCGGGCAGCGCGGGTGGCGATCGCACGCCCGGCAAGCGCCGGCGCAGGTCCCGCCGCGGGCGCGGAGGCGCCGGAGCGCCCGGCGAGGCGAGGGAGTCCCGGGAACCGAGAGACGCCTCCGGGTCGAAGGTCATCCGGGAGATTCCCGCCACACGCGAGGAACGGAACCGGCCGGAGCGCCACGGCGAGGGCCGGCACCGGCAGGAACGCGGGCGCGACGGCCACGAGGACGGGCGGCGGGGCTCACCGCCCCCCCGCGGGCTCGCCCTCGACCCGGAGATGCCGAATCCCGACCGGGAGCCGGAGATCCCGATCGACCGGCTCGACCGCGACGCGGTGAAGGTCATCGCCCGGCTCCGCGCGGTGGGGCACAAGGCCTACTTCGTGGGCGGCTGCGTGCGCGACGCCCTGCTCGGGCGCACGCCCAAGGACTTCGACCTGGCCACCGACGCCCACCCGGGCGAGGTGCGCGCCATCTTCCGCAACTGCCGGCTCATCGGGCGCCGGTTCCGGCTGGCCCACGTCTTCTTCCGCGACGGCAAGATCATCGAGGTCGCGACGTTCCGGCAGAACCCGGTGGACGTCGGCGACGACGTCCCCAGCGACGCCGACCTGCTCATCACCCGCGACAACGTCTTCGGCACCGCCGAGGAGGACGCGCGCCGCCGCGACTTCACCGTGAACGGCCTCTTCTACGACCCGTTCCAGGGCGAGGTCATCGACTACGTGGGCGGGCGCGCCGACCTCGATGCCCACCGCATCTCCACCATCGGCGACCCCGAGATCCGCATGCGCGAGGACCCGGTGCGGGCCCTGCGGGCGATCCGCTTCGCCTCCCGGCTGGGGTTCACCATCGAGCCCGAGGTCTTCGAGGCCATGCGGCGGAACGCCTCCGAGCTGGCGCGCTGCGCCCCTCCCCGCGTCCTGGAGGAGACCTTCAAGATCCTGCGCTGCACCGGGGCGAGCCGCGCCTTCGAGCTGCTCCGCTCCGCCGGGCTCCTCCAGGTCACGCTGCCGGCCCTCTCCCGGGCCCTCGACGCCGGGGGGCAGGAGGCGCGGGCCCGCTTCCACGCCCACCTCTCCGCGCTCGACGGGCTGGTCCGCGAGGGCGAGCCGGTCTCCGACGCCATGCTCCTCGGCGCGCTGCTCATCCACCTCCGGTCCGACAAGGAAGGGGACCCGGCGGCCGACCTGATGCTGGCCGAGCTGGTCCAGACCGCGCGGTTGCCCCGCAAGATGGCGGAGCGCACCCGCATGGCCATGCAGGCCCAGAAGCTCTTCCACGGCCCCCCGCGCCGCAGGCGCCGGGGCGGACTGGCCGGCCAGTCCTACTTCACCGACGCGCTCCAGATCCTCGAGGTGACCGTGAAGGCCACCGGGCAGGGCGCCGAGGCCCTCGCTCGCTGGAAGGCGGAGGCGGAGGCGCAGCCCGGCCGTGGGGAAGGCGGCGAGGAGATCGAGCCGTCGCTGCTCGCCGAGGCGCCCGGTGACGCCGCACCCGAGACTCCGGGTGCACCGGCCCGGGCCGGCGCGGCGCCCGACGGTCCGGACGCCGAGGGCGAGGAAGCCCGCCGCCGCCGCCGCGGTGGACGCCGCCGCCGCCGCCGCGGAAGGGGAGGAGGCGGAGCCCCGCAGGCCTCTCCGCCCGCCACTTCGGGAGCCCCGTAGCCGGGTCCCACATCGAGTACAATGCGCGAGCCCAGGCGATCCCCCATGAAGACCCCGACTCCCATCGGCAGCGAGAAGCAGAAGAGCCGGTACCGGCGCGTCCTCGTCAAGCTCTCCGGAGAGGCGCTGATGGGCGACGGCAAGTACGGCATCTCGCCGAAGACCCTCATCGCCATCGCCCAGGACGTGAAGGAAGCGGTCGACCTGGGCGTCCAGGTGGCCCTCACCATCGGCGGAGGCAACATCTTCCGCGGCGTCTCCGGCGCCACCGAGGGCATGGACCGCTCCAGCGCCGACTACATGGGGATGCTGGCCACGGTGATCAACGCCATGGCCCTCCAGGACGCCTTCGAGAAGCTGGGCGTCGAGACGCGGGTCCAGTCGGCCATCGAGATGCACCAGGTCGCCGAGCCCTACATCCGCCGCCGCGCCATGCGCCACCTCGAGAAGGGGCGGGTGGTCATCTTCGCCGCCGGCACCGGAAACCCCTACTTCACCACCGATACCGCGGCGAGCCTCCGGGCCATGGAGATTCACGCCGACGTGCTGCTCAAGGCCACCAAGGTGGACGGGGTCTACAACGACGACCCCAAGAAGAACCCGAACGCGGTCAAGTTCCGGCAACTCTCCTATCTCGACGTGCTGAAGAAGAACCTCAAGGTGATGGACTCCACCGCCATCAGCCTGTGCATGGACAACGACCTTCCCATCGTGGTGTTCGACCTCACCGAGCGCGGCAACATCCGCCGCGCGGTGCTCGGCGAGGAGATCGGGACCACCGTCGGGAAGCTCTCGACGCGTACCGCCTAGCCACGCGCCGACCCCGCCGCCGGAGGGCACATGAGCGTCTCGGACGACATCCTGAAGGACCTCAACGAGCGGATCGCCAGGACCATCGACTCGTTCAAGGGCGATCTGCAGGCCATCCGCACCGGCCGCGCCAACCTGCACGTGCTCGACGCGGTCCGCATCGACTACTACGGCCAGATGACCCCGCTGGCCCAGGTGGGGACGCTGGCGGTGGCCGACGCCCGGCTCATCACGGTGAAGCCCTGGGAGAAGAACCTCATCCCCCAGATCGAGAAGGCCATCCGCGACGCCAACCTGGGCCTGAACCCCCAGTCCGACAAGGACATCGTCCGCATCCCCATCCCCCCGCTCACCGAGGAGCGGCGCAAGGAGATCGTGAAGCAGGTGAAGCACAAGGGGGAGGAGTTCAAGGTCGCGGTGCGCAACGAGCGGCGCGACGCCAAGGAGTTCGTCGAGGCCGCGGAGAAGGACGGCGACATCTCCCAGGACGACGCCAAGAAGGCCCTCGAGAAGGTGCAGAAGGCGACCGACGAGGGCGTGAAGAAGATCGACGACGTGGTGTCCGCCAAGGAAAAGGAAGTGATGCAGATTTGAGCGGGCAGCCCGGCCCGAACTACCTGCTGCTCCTCGGCGGCTTCCTGGTCGTCGGGATCCTCGCCGCCACGTTCTTCGCGCTGGCGGGCAGGACCGACACGCCGCGCTCGCGGCGCCGGGTGTACGGGGTCCTGTGGGTGCTCGTGCTGCTGGTGGGTGGGCCACTGTGGCTCGTCGCGGCGGCTGGCTTGGGGCTCCTTTGACCCGCGGTGTTTCGCGGGCGACGCCCCTTCTGTGTGCCGGCGCCCGGGGGCTCCTCGTCTCCGCGCCGCTTGTCCTCGCGCCCCGGGGGACGCGTGGTCGCGGCGACAGGGTGAAGCATCCGCCTCGAAGCCGCTCCTGCTCGGGTTTCTCGATTGTGGCGCTGCGGAGGCGGCGCCCGACGAGGGCCCCCGGGCGCCTGGCGGAAGGGCGTCGCCGCGAGGCCCGCGGGTGGGAGCCCGGGCCGGCCGCGCGTCCTCGTCGGGTTGGACGCCGAGGCCCTTGCGCGGCCGACCGCGGGTGACCGCTCGGATCTCCCCACGAAGCAGCGTTGATCGGGTCGCCTTCGGCCCGGGCCGTCCTAGCCGGCGCGGGCGCCACTCCGAGCATCGCCTCCGCAGGAGGCGCCGGGCCCCGGCGCTGCTCGGGCCCGGTGTTCCCCGGCGCCATTCACCCACCGTACGCCCTCGCTCCGAGGACCAGCGATGCGGAGAGTGACGCCCTGGCGCCCGGCGGCACCCGGCCTGCTGGAACGAAGGCGATCAGAGCTTGCCGAACTGCGGCAGCGCGGCGATCCGCTGGAGCGCGTCCCCCGGCGCGTCGGCCGGAAACGGCGCCGACGAGCGGCGCAGCCGCGTCAGCCATCGGGCGTCGAGCGGCCGGGACGGCAGCGCCGGCGGGAGCGTCGCCGCGGTGGTCTCCTCCTTGGGGCCGGAGGCGTCGCCGTGACCGACCGCGAAGCCGGCCAGGAGCAGCGCGGACCGGACGGAGGTGGCCGTCGAGTAGGTGAAGAGCGCCGCGCCCGGGGCGCAGCGGGCGGCCAGGCAGGCGAAGGCGCCGGCGGTCCAGAGCGGTCCATTCACCTTGGGTGAGAAGGGGTCCCAGAAGACCACGTCGGCGCGGAGCGGCTCGGCGTCCAGCCGCTCCAGGGCGTCGCCCGGCCGGAGCTCCCAGGTGAGCCCGGGCTCCTCGTGGCGCCCGTCCCGCAGGAGCGCGCGGGCCGCCTCGGCCTCGTCCGCCGCCCAGCCGAGCCGGCGCACGCCCTCGTCGGAGCAGGCCAGCGCGAGCGCCCCCAGTTCCCGCTCGAAGCTGACCACCGCGAGCGGACGGCGCCCCGGAGGCGCCACACGGGCGGCCCGGATGGCGGCCCGCGCGTTTCCGGCGGCGCCCAGGCCGACGTCGAAGAGGACGAGGGCGGGGCCCGGCCCGAGGAGTCGCTCCGCCAGGCGCGACTGGGCCACGTAGAGCCGCTCCGACTCGACCTCCGCGCCGATGACCGGGTGCATCACCTCGCCCGCCTCGGCGTCGCGCACCGACGGCGCTCCGCTCGAGGTGGTCACGATCTCGAAGCGGAGGCCCGGCCCGGCCGGGGCAGGGGAAGCCGGAGGCGCCGGGGGGGCGCGGCGCCCCGGGGCGCGGCCGCTGGCGTCGTGCTCGTGCCGGTCGATGGCGGCCATGGTCTCCCGCATGAACGAACCGTACCGGCCGGCCTCGATGGCGGCGCGGGCGGAGCGCATCAGCGTGAGGTAGTGGTGCAGGTTGTGGATGGAGAGGAGGCGCGGGCCCAGCGGCTCCCGGCACTTCATCAGGTGATGCAGGTAGCCGCGGTCGTGCCGCTGGCAGGTGGAGCAGCCGCAGGCGGGATCGAGCGGAGCGCCGGAGAGCTTGTGCTCCGACCGGGTGAGCCGGACCCGTCCACTCCCGGTGAATGCCGTTCCCTGCCAGGCCAGCGTGGTGGGGATGATGCAGTCGAACATGTCCACGCCGTGGGCGATGGCCTCGAGCAGGTCGGGCGGCGTGCCCACCCCCATGAGGTAGCGGGGCCGGTCGGGGGGAAGGAGCCCTGCGGCGAGCCCGACCACGTCGAACCGCTCGGTCCGGGTGTCGCCCACCGCCAGGCCCCCGATGGCGAAGCCGTCGAAGGGGTGCTGGGAGAGGAACCCGGCCGACTCGGCCCGCATCGCAGGGGAGAGCCCTCCCTGCACGATGGCGAAGAGGGCCTGCTCGCCGTTGCTCCGGGCGGCCAGGCTGCGCAGCGCCCAGCGGTGGGTCCGCTCCATCGCGGCCCGGACCTCGCTTTCACCCGCGGTCGATGGCAGGCAGATGTCGAGCACCATCATCACGTCGGAGCCGATGGCCTCCTGCATGGCGATGGACGACTCGGGCGTGAGCAGCTGGTAGCTGCAGTCCACGTAGCTCTGGAAGCGCGCGCCCACCTCGGTGATGGTCCGCTCGGCGGGGAGCGAGAAGATCTGGAAGCCGCCCGAGTCGGTGAGGATGGGCCCGTCCCAGCCCATGAAGCGGTGCAGCCCACCCAGCTTCCGCATCGCGTCCAGGCCCGGGCGAAGCAGCAGGTGGTAGGTGTTGGCGAGGACGATCCCCACCCCCAGCGACCGGAGGTCGTCCGGCGTGAGCCCGGTCACCGACCCGCGGGTCCCCACCGGCATGAACGCAGGCGTCTCCACCCTGCCGTGCGGCGTGGTGAAGGCGCCGCGGCGGGCTGCGGTCTCGCAGTCGCGGACCCCGGGCGTGAAGTGGAACGGCATGCGTCAGGCCACCGTCACCTTCTTCACGCCGCGCTTCTCGAGCCAGGCCCCCACCCGCTCCCGCGTGTCGCCCTGGAGCACCAAGGCCGTCCCCTCGACGACCCCGCCACAGCCGAGACCACGCTTCAGCTCCCCCAGCCACGTCTCGAGCTCCGCCGCCCGCAGCTCCAGCTTCTCCACCACGGTCACCGTCCTGCCACCTCTCCCCGCCCGCTCCATGCGCACCACCGCGCGTGCCGGCGGAAACCTCCCAGACGCCTTCGCCGCCGCAGCAACTTCCCGTCCCCCCGGCGCAGCCGGGCCAGGCGCCGCCGACACCTCGCCCATCCGCGCCGCCAGCCTCGCCAGCCCCGCGTTGAACGGCGCGACCGGAGCCACGGGCATCACTTTCTCCTTCTTCCCCATCCGGCGCGGATGATGCCACGTCCCCCCGCGAACGGGGCCCGGATCTCCCCACGAGGCACGCACGACCGGGTCGCCTTCGGCCCGGGCCGTCCCAGCCGGCGCGGGCGTCCCTCGCAGCGGCGCCTCCGCAACGGGCGTCGGGAACCGGCGATGCTCTGGCCCGGCGTGACCCGACGCCATTCACTCTAGGTACGCCCTCCCCGTGAGGACAAGCGCCGCGGAGAGGGATGCCCAGGCGCCGGCGGCAGCCGTCCTGCTGGAACGAAGGCGCTCACGGTCGCCAGCCGTGCGCGATGGGCAACCGCCGCCCCTCCCCGAACGCCTTTCCGGTCACCTTCAGCACCGGCGCCGCCTGGCGCCGCTTGTACTCGGAGCCGTTGACCATCCGGAGCACGCGCCGGACGAGCTCTTCCGGATGCCCGCGCCGGACGATGTCGGCGACGGGCAGCCGCTCCTCCACGTACGCGGCCAGGATGTCGTCGAGCACGTCGTAGGGGGGCAGCGAATCCTGGTCCACCTGCCCGGGCTTCAGCTCCGCGGACGGCGGCTTCGTGAAGGTCCGCTCCGGGATGGACTCCTTCCCGAGGGCGCGGTTGGCGGCGCGGGAGACCCGGTAGACCAGCGTCTTCGGCAGGTCGCCGATCACCGCCAGCCCACCCGCCATGTCGCCGTAGAGGGTGCAGTACCCGACGGCGAGCTCGCTCTTGTTCCCGGTGGAGAGGAGCAGCGCGCCGGTCTCGTTGGAGACCGCCATGAGGATCTGGCCGCGGATGCGGGCCTGGACGTTCTGCTCGGTGAGGTCGCCGGGGGCGTGACCGAAGGTCTCCGAGAGCGAGGCCAGGTAGGCGGCGTGCATCGGCTCGATGAACACCTCGCGGAAGGCGATGCCCAGCCGCTCGGCCAGGATGCGCGCGTCCTCCCGCGAGTGATCGGAGCTGTACCGGGACGGCATGCCGACGCCGGTCACGCGTCCGGGACCGAGCGCCGCCGCCGCCACCGCCGCGGTGAGCGCGCTGTCGATGCCGCCCGAGAGGCCGATCACCGCGCTCGTGAACCCGCACTTGCGGACGTAGTCGCGCACCCCGAGGACGAGCGCCCGGAAGACCTCGTCGGCCTGCCCGTCGGGGGAGGCGTCGGGAGGCGGCGGCACGGGCAGGGCGCGCCCGTCGTGCGAGAGAACCCGGACGGCCGATCCGTCGAGGTCGGCGACCACGAGGGCCTCCTCGAAGAGCGGGGCGCGGGCCAGGACCCGCCCGTCGGGGCCCACCAGCATCGACCCGCCGTCGAAGACCAGCGAGTCGTTCCCGCCCACCTGGTTCACGTAGGCCACCGGCGTCCCGTGGGTGCTCGCCGCGGCCGAAAGCATCCGCTCGCGCAGCGCGGCCTTCCCCAGCGCGTAGGGCGACGCCGAGACGTTGAGGACCAGCTCCGCGCCTCCGGCCACCAGGTCGGCGATGGGGTCGCGATCGTAGCGGGGACGGTCCCAGAAGCGCTTGTCGTTCCAGATGTCCTCGCAGACCGAGAGGCCGAGCACGAGCCCCACCGACCCCGCGCGGGCCGACGTGCTCGACGACGACGGCAGGAAGTAGCGGGTCTCGTCGAAGACGTCGTAGGTGGGGAGCAGCGACTTCCGCCCCACCGCGGCGAGGCGCCCCTCGTCCACCAGCGCGACGGAGTTGTGGAGCCCCGGCGGCGGAGCGCCCGCCTCCTTCTCGGGGAATCCGAAGGCCACCGCGATGCCCCGAGACCAGTCGCCCGGCCGGGCCAGGTCCTCGACCGCGGCGGCGCATCGGTCCACGAACTCCGGCATGTCGAGGAAGTCGCGGGGTGGGTAGCCGCAGATGGCCAGCTCGGGGAAGACCACCAGCCGCGCCCCCGCGTCCCGGGCCAGCGCGGTGAAGGCGCGGATCCGTTCCGCGTTGCCGCCGAGGTCCCCGACGGTGGTGTCGATCTGCGCGAGTGCGATCCGCTTCGCCGGCACGGGCGCGAATGGTAGCATCCCGGTCCGGTCATGGCCCAACGCATCCTCCTCCTCGACACCAGCCCACCCCTGGTGGCCGCCCTCCGGCGGTTCCTCAAGGGAACCGACCTGGAGGTGCAGGTCGCCGCGCCCGCGGGAGGGCTCGCCGGGGTCGATCTGGGCCAGATCGCGGTCGCGGCCGTCCGGCCCTCCACCCCCGAGGGGAAGCGCGCCTTCGAGGCGCTGCGCACCGCCAATCCCGCGCTCCCCGTGGTCCTCCTGGTGGACGAGGAGGACGAGCCGGGCGGCCGCCTGCCGGCCGACGGGACGCTGGTCGCCCCGCTGACCCGCACCGCGGTGGTCAGCCTCTTCCGTTCGCTGGCGCGGCTCCGGGCCGAGGCCGAGCTGGGCCGGACGCTGGCCCGCCAGGTGGCGTCCCACCCGGCAGGCCTCCCCGACTACGAGTTCTTCAAGAAGCTGCTGCTCGTCGAGGTGAAGCGGTCGCGCCGCTACCACTACCCGGTCAGCCTGGCCCTGCTGGCCGTGGACGGCTGGGCCGAGCGGGCCGTCCGCCTGGACGAGCCGCTCCGCTCATCCCTGCTGGGCGAGGTCCTGGCGCTGGTGGCGAGCGGGGTGCGCGACATCGACCTGCCGCTCCTCTACGACGCCGAGCGCATCCTCGTCTTCATGCCCCACACCGACGCACTGGGAGCCCGCACCGCGGCCGACCGGCTCGTGAAGCGCGCGCGCGCCCACCCCGGCGGCCTCACCGCCAGCGTGGGGGTGGCCAGCTTCGACGGGGAGGGGACCATGTCCTTCGCCGCGCTGGTCCGCGGGGCGGCCGACGCTCTCGTGGCGGCCCAGTCGAAGGGCGGCGACCGCTCCGAGCACGCCCCCTCGAGGCAGAACCGCGAGCGCGAGCCGGCCGGCTGACCGTGCGCTCCCTGGCCGCCGCGCTGCTCTGCCTGGCGTGCGCGACCGGCGCGGCAGCCTGCTCTGCGGGGGCTCCGCTCCCCGAGGTGAAGGTCCACGCCTCGGTCTCGCCGGTGGCCGCCCGGGCGCTCGTTACACTTTCAGTGAATCGACGACTGGCCCGCGTGGTGCTCGTCGAGGACCCGGCCCAGGCCGACCTGGCCTGGTTCGGCGACCCGGTCCTGGCGCTGCGCCAGTCGCGGCTGCTCGTTCCCGGCTCGGCTCCCGACGCCCCCGGCGTGGCCGGACGGTGGAAGGATCCCGCGCGTCGCTTCTTCCCGGTGGGGGCGCGGGCCCGCGTCCTGCTCGTCGATCCGCGGGTCACACTCCCGGTGCAACCGCGCCGCCTGCGCGACCTCGCCGATCCGCGGCTGGCCGGCTTCCAGGCCATCGCCGCGCCGGACCGCGGGGAGGGGCCGGCCACCTTCGCCGCCCTGGCGGTGCTCTCGAGCGACGAGGCGGCCCTGGGGCTCCTGCGGGCCATCGCCGCCCAGCGCCCGCAGGTGGCCGAGGACGGACCCGGAGTGCAATCGCTCCTCTCCTCCGGGAAGGCGGCCTTCGGGCTGGCCGGATTGGAGCAGGCGGCGGCCGGCGCGGTGAGCGTCGCCGCCCTCGAGGTGGTCTACCCGGACCAGTCCGGGTTCGGGACGCTGGTCTTCCCGACCGCAGCGGCGGTGCTGCAGCGCGGAGTGGAGAACCCGTCGGTGCACGCGCTCGCCGCGTGGCTCGCCGGGAGCGACGCCGAGCAGCTCCTCGTGGCCCGGACGCCGGGTCTCATGCCGCTGCGCGTCGAAGTTCCCCTGCCTCCCGGGGTCCGCTCTGCCCGGGACCTCCGGTCGCCCCAGATCGACTGGGAGCTGCTCGCCGAGGCGGACAAGCGACTTACGCCCCATCTGGGACTAATGGCAACTCCCTAACCTCGAGGGCGACCGGCCATCTCGGGGCGTCCCGGATGGAGGTTGTTTTTTCGTGTACTTACAGCCCCTTGGGGGTGCGTAGGGAGGTGCGCGTCGTTGAATCATGGACAGAATCGCTCGTGATTCCGTACCTTTAATATGGTCCACGGAAAGAGTACCCGGGGGGGTGGCAGCCAGGCGGGGCGTTGCTATCGTACGGTCTGGAAACCCGACCGGGTTTGCGGGGGGGAGCAGCACAAAATCCGCGATCGGCCGGGTACGGAGCCTGCCTCGGAAAGGAAACACGAACCCATGGCCCAGATCGACATCGAAATCCTTCAGCCCTTCGCCACGCGATTCTTGGAAGGTACCAACCTGACCCCTGCGGAGCGCGCCGAGGTGCTGCGCATCGCCCAGGGCTTCGCGTGCAAGGACTCCGCGTCCGCCGCCGGGGTGTCCCCGGAGACCATCCGCGCTCGCCGCAAGCGCATCTACCGGAAGCTGGACGTCCCGGGTTCGGCCGAGCTGCTGGCCAAGCTGCTGGCCCTCTCCCTCAAGATGCTCTCGAAGGGGGAGCGGCTCGAGGCCCGCCCGGTCACCATGACCATGCCCATGCAGGCCCCGGTGCAGGTCCAGCCGGTGATGCGGTAGGAAACCGCGCAGACGCCGGCGGCTGGTTCCGCCAGCCTGCGACGCCCCGTCCTCCTTCCTGGAGGCGGGGCGTTTCCTTGAATGCGCATCAGAGCGCCGACCGGGCGGCGCCGTCAGCCGGCCAGCCAGCCCAGGACCCGCGTCGCCACCTTCTCGGGCGTGAAGCCGTAGGTCTCGGCCAGCGACTTCTCCGGCGCGCTGGCGCCGAACCCGTCGATGCCGAGGACGAGCCCGTCCGAGCCGGCCAGCCTCCACCACTCGATGGCGCGCCCCGCCTCGACGACGGCCACGCGCTGCCCTGCGGGGATGACCTCGCGACGCACGGCCACGGGCTGGGCCTCGAAGCAGGTGAGGCAGGGCACCGACACGAGCCGCGCGGCCACGCCCTTCGCGGCGAGGAGCGCCGCCGCTCCCTGCGCGGTGGCGAGCTCGCTGCCCGTGGCGACGAGCGTCACCTTCGCGCCGGGCGGGTCGGCGACGACGTAGCCGCCCCGCATGGCCTTCGCCGGGTCGAAGCCCACCGGGCGCTCGATCTTCGCGATCTTCTGCCGGGTCAGCACGAGCGCCGTCGGCCCTTCACGCCGGGTGAGGGCATGGGCCCAGGCGAGCGCCGTCTCGAGGCCGTCGGCGGGGCGCACCACGTGAAGGTTGGGGATGGCCCGGGCCGCGGTGAGGTGCTCGATGGGCTGGTGGGTGGGGCCGTCCTCGCCGAGGAAGATGGAGTCGTGGGTCCAGACGTAGATGACCTGGAGGCGCGCCAGCGCGGCGATGCGCACCGGCGGCTTCATGTAGTCGGAGAAGACGAAGAAGGTGCCGACGAACGGGATGTGGTTGCCGTCGTAGGCGATCCCGTTCGCGAGCGAGCCCATGGCGTGCTCGCGGATGCCGTAGTGGACGTTGCGCGCCCCGTAGGCGCCGGCGGCCACGCCTCCGGCCCCCTTGATGTCGGTGAGGTTCGACTCGGCCAGGTCGGCGGAGCCGCCCACGAGGGAGGGCACCAGCACTGCGGCCTTCTGGATCATGGACTGGGAGAGCTTGCGGGTGGCGTCGGAGGCGTCGGCTCCCTCGAGGAGCCGGGCGGCGATGTCGGCGGGCACGGTGCGGTTCACGTGCGCGTCGAGGAGCGCCGCCTTCTCGGGCTGGGCGGTCCGCCAGGCGTCGGCGCGCCGCTTCCAGGCCGCGTGCTCGTCCTTCCGGCGCTCGACCACCTCGGCCCAGAAGGCCCGCACGTCGTCCGGAACGAGGAAGCGGGGCTCCTGCGGCCAGCCCAGGAACTCCTTCGCGGCCTTCAACTCCTCCTCGCCGAGCGGGGCGCCGTGCACGGAGGACTTCCCCTGCTTGCCGGGGGCGCCGTAGCCGATGACGGTGCGCACCCGGACGAGGCTGGGGCGCGGGTCGGCCTTGGCGGCGTCGATGGCCTGCGAGATGCCGGCGTGGTCGCGGCCGTCGACGCTCTGGACGTGCCAGCCGTAGGAGGCGAAGCGGGCCGAGACGTCCTCGCCGGAGAAGGCGAGCGAGGTGCGGCCGTCGATCGTGATCTCGTTGTCGTCGTACAGGAAGACGCAGCGCCCGAGCTCGAGATGCCCGGCGATGCTGGCGGCCTCGGCCGCCACGCCCTCCATGAGGTCGCCGTCGGAGACGATGGCGTAGACGAAGTGGTCCTCGACCGGATTCCCGGGGCCGAGCCGGGCCGACAGCATGGCCTGGCCGAGCGCCATGCCCACCGCGTTCGCGAAGCCCTGGCCGAGCGGACCGGAGGTCACCTCCACGCCGGAGGTGTGGCCGAACTCGGGGTGGCCGGGGGTGCGGGAGCCGGGCTGCCGGAAGGATTTCAGGTCCTCGATGGAGAGGTCGTAGCCGGCGAGGTGCAGCAGCGAGTAGACGAGCATCGAGCCGTGGCCGGCCGAGAGGACGAACCGGTCCCGGTCGATCCAGCGGGGCTCCGAGGGGTCGAAGCGGAGGTGGCGCGTCCAGAGCACGAAGGCCATGTCGGCCGCGCCCATGGGCATGCCGGGGTGGCCGCTGTTCGCCTTCTGTACGCCGTCGGCGGCGAGCATGCGGATGGTGTTCACGGCCTTCTCGAGGAGGGCGGTGCTCGGGATCTGGGGCAAGGGTTCCTCCGGCGGGGGAAGCGGCGGCGCGAAACGGGGCCGCAAGATCGCCCACCGGAGGGGGGAGATCAAGGGTCGCGGGGCCACTGGCCGCCGCGGGGGTACAGTGGGCCGGATGCACGCCATCCGGGCCGCCGCCGTCGTGGACGTGACCGAGGCCGAGGGCCCCGGATCCCGCTTCGCGGTGTGGGTCCAGGGCTGCGCCATCCGCTGCCCGGGCTGCTGCAATCCCCACATGTTCGACCCGGCAGCCGGGACCCTGGTCGAGCCAGGGGAACTGCTCGCCCGGCTCGACGAGGTCCGGGACCGGGTGGAAGGGGTCACGCTCCTCGGCGGCGAACCCTTCGAGCAGGCGATGGCCCTCGCGCCCTTCGCCCGGGGAGCCCGTGAGCGGGGTCTATCGGTCGTCGCATTCACCGGCCACCTGCTGGAGGAGCTCCACCTCGACCGGCCTCCGGGGTCGCGGGAACTCCTCGCAGAGCTCGACCTCCTCGTCGACGGCCCCTACCGTGCCGACCTCCCCGGGACGACGCGTCGCTGGGCGGGCTCCTCGAACCAGCGGTTCCACTTCCTCACCACGCGGTATTCACCGGGAGTCGAAACGATCCGGACCGGGTTTCCGGACCGTGTCGTCGAGCTGCGCTTCGGCCCCGACGGGACGGTGCGGCGGAGCGGCTGGCCGGAGGACTGACCGGCCCCTTCAG
This sequence comes from uncultured delta proteobacterium, assembly GCA_963828255.1. Lineage (GTDB taxonomy): Bacteria > Myxococcota > Myxococcia > Myxococcales > Anaeromyxobacteraceae > CAIOAK01. The sequence goes on from CAWHDZ010000038.1 coordinate 89,178, forward strand.
CCCTGCCTGGTCGTCCCCTTCACGGTCGTGGGCTGCTGGTAGTACTCGGACGTCTTCGTCCGCTCCTTCACCGTCCCGAGCGCCTTCTCGAGCGCCTCGGTCTCGGTGAGGCAGGTCTTCCCCTTGAGGCCGTGGGTCACGACGCGCACCTCCCCCTCCGGCGTGAAGAGGAGCTCGATCTCGATCCTGTCGGCCACGATCACCTCCAGCGCTGCATGACCACCCGCACCGTGCCGTCGGCCTGCTTCTCCTCCCTGGCCACGGCGTACCCCTTGCGCTTCAGCTCGCCCACCGCCCTGGAGTAGGCCCAGCGCTGGGCGATCCGGCCGGCCAGCGCCTTCCCCGGTCCGGCGTTGCAGTCCCTGGGGATGAGGGTGACCTTCTCGCTCTTCTTGTCCACCTGCACCCCGACCTCGGCCGCCCCGTCCTTCACGACGTAGTCCACCTCGTGGGTGACGCCGTCGGCGGTGCGCATCTTCTTCTCGGCGCGGGCCTCGGCGCCCAACTCGGCGACCACGTCGAGGAGCAGCGAGATCCCGAACACCACCACGGTGATTCCGGTTTCCTGGGACATCACCACCTCCGGAAGCGGCGCCGGCCCGGCGAGAAGAGCGCGATGACCAGGCCGAGCAGCAGCAGGCCCACCATCTGGATCCGTCCGCGCCCGAAGAGCAGGAGCAGGAGCGGGATCCCGATGCCCACGCTGGCGGCGGCGATGCGCCATGGCAGGCTGGGGAGCATGCGCAGGAGCCGCATGCCCGCGGTGTCGGACCTGGGGCCGGCGACGGGCCCGTCGCCGAATTCACGATCGGTCCGGATCCGCTCCATCTCGGCCATCTGCTCGGCGGCCTCGCGCCGGGTGCGGGCCTGGTCGCCGGCGTCGCGCTGCCGCGCCGCTTCCCGCTCCGCCAGCGCGCGCTTCTCGGCCTCGGCCTGGGACTGCCGCTCCTTCCAGAGCCGCTCGTTGAAGGCCCGCTGGGCGGGCGTGTCGAGCTCGGCGGCGCAGTTCTGGCAGGTCGCCGCGTAGACCGTGTTGTCCATCTGGCAGTCCATGCAGCGGACGAAGGGCTGGGCCCCCGTCCGATCCTCGGCGGTCTCCAGCGGCCGCTCCACCGCCGGACGGAAGCGGTCGGTGGACGAGGACGGGATGGAGTCGGGCGCCTCGGCCCCCCCGGGGCGCTGGCGCTCCAGCTTGAGGAAACGGTCGCGGCGCTCCGAGGACAATGGGTCAGCCGAAGCGGGATGCGAGGGGGCGGGGGACGTCCTCCGCCGGCACGGTGGAGGCAGGGCGGGTGCGGGTCTTGGCCCACTCCCGCAGCTTCTGGATGTCCTCCCGCATGGTGGTGGCGAGCGGGAAGGTCTCGGAGACGGCCCGCGCGAGGTGGCGCTGCTGGAGTTCCTTCCCCTCGGCGAAGGCGTCGTAGAGGGCGGCCACCACCACCTGCTCGATCTCTGCCCCGCTGAACCCCACGGCGGCCGCGGCCAGCGCGACGAGGTCGAAGGTCTCCGGCTTGCGCCCCCGCCGACCGACGTGGATCCGGAAGATCTCCTCGCGCTCTGGCAGCGCCGGCAGGTCGATGAAGAAGATCTCGTCGAAGCGCCCCTTGCGCAGGAGCTCGGGGGGTAGCATGTCGATGCGGTTCGCGGTGGCCACCACGAAGACCGGCGCGGTCTTCTCCTGGAGCCAGGTGAGCATGGCGCCGAAGACCCGGGCGGTCACGCCGCCGTCGGAGAAGCCCGACGACCCGGCCCCGGAGAGCCCCTTCTCGATCTCGTCGGTCCAGAGCACGGCCGGCGCCACGCTCTCGGCGACGCGGATGGCCCGGCGCAGGTTCTCCTCCGACGACCCCACCAGGCCGCTGAAGATGCGCCCCATGTCTAGCCGCAGGAGCGGCATCTTCCACGACGAGGCGATGGCCTTGGCGGTGAGGCTCTTGCCGCAGCCCTGCACGCCGAGCAGGAGCAGCCCCTTCGGCTCCGGAAGCCCGAAGCGGCGGGCCGGCTCGCTGAAGGCGCTGCCGCGCCGGGCCAGCCAGGTCTTCAAGTTCTCCAGGCCACCCACGTTCGCGAACTGCTCCTCGGTCGGGTAGTACTCGAGCAGCCCGCTCTTGCGGATCACCTGCCGCTTCTCGTCGAGGATGAGGCCGATGTCCTCCTTGGCCAGCCGGGAGTCGGAGGCGATGGCCTTGGCGAAGGCGTTCTCGGCCTCGGAGAGCGTGAGCCCCTGCGCGGCCTTGGCGATGGCCTCGGCGTCCTCGCGGCGCAAGCTCACCGAGGCCCGGTTGCCCTTCACGACCACCTCTGCGATCTCCTTGAGCAGGCCGTAGAGCTCGTCCTGGGTGGGGAGCGGCACGTCGAGGACGGTCATCTCCTTCTCCAGCTCGGTGGGGATCTGCAGCACCGGGGAGAGCAGGATGACGGTGGTGTAGGTGGTCTTGAGCGAGTGGGAGAGCTCGCGCAGCCCGCGGATGACCGCGGGGTCGTTCAGGTACGGGTGGAAGTCCTTCAGGACGACCAGCGACGGCTCGGTGAGCTTCTCGATGGCGGCGAGCGCCTCCATGGGCTCTCGCGCCCCCTCGACCACCGCGCCGCCGCGCGTGCCGCCCATCCGGCGCAGCCCCTTCGTGACCGACCAGCCGACGAGCGCCTTGCCGTGCCGCCTGGCCAGCTCGTCGAGGATGGTGTCGAGCCGCTGCTCCTCCCAGGAGACCAGGTAGATGAGCGGGTAGCGGGCGCGGACCAGCGTGTCGAGCTCCCTCACGAAGCCAGGCTGCTCGGCCGGAGGCGGGGCGGCGGGCGCCGCGGGCGAAGAGCCGGGGGCGGGAGGGGTGGGGCCGGTGGCCATCCGTCCCAGCATATCAGGGGGAGCGGAGCCAGAGCAGGCGCGGCTCGGGGCCGGACAGGTCGAGCGCGGCCACCGTGCCGGGGGGCACCGCCGACTGCTTTCCGGCGGCGATGGCGATCGCCTCTGCGACCTCCGGGTTGTGCCCCACGAGCAGGGTTCCCGGCCCCTCCTGCCGGGCCAGATCGAGGATCTCGCGCCCGCCGGCGTGGCCGGAGGCCAGGTCGTCGGAGGGCTCCGCCGGGGCGCCAGTGGCGCCTGCCAGCAGGGCCGCGGTCTCGCGCGCCCTGCGGAAGGGGCTCGACAGGATCCGCTTCACTGTGAGCTTCGGGCCCAGCATCTGCAGCAGCGCTGCGAACGACTCCTTCCCGGTGGCGGAGAGCCTGCGGTCGGCGTCCACCCCTCCGGCCTGGGCCTCGGCGTGGCGCACCAGGAAGACGGGGGAACTCACGGCGTGCTCTCCCGGAGCCTCCCGGTCCGTCGGGCCAGCGCGGAGAGCCGCTCCGTCGTGGCCTTGTCGGCGAGCAACGCCGAGACGAGCCTCGGCACCCGGTAGGACCAGTTCTCCTCGTTGACGGTGCCCGGGACGTTGACCCGTTCCCGCGCGCCCACCGCGTCCTGGAAGGGCAGGAGGAGGAGGTCGGAGCCGGAGCCCGAGACGAGGCCGAGGAGCGCGTCGCGAACCTCGTCGTCGTAGGCGACGGGCGCCCGTCCGGCGATCGACTCCAGGCCGGGCACGGCGAGCAGCGCCTCCCGCTCCGCGGCGGGGAGCGACTCCCACCAGTCGGCCATCGAGTCGGTGTCGTGGGTGCCGGTGGTGGCGAGCGAGATGGCCGGCCACTTCGTCGGATCGCGGAAGACCTCCGCGTCCTTCTCCCAGCGAAGCACGCGGTAGCCTGGGACGCCGAGCCGGTCGAGCGAGGCCCGCACGAAGTCGGGGACGACGCCGAGGTCCTCGGCGATGACCCGGGCGCCCTTCGAGAAGGCGGCCAGCACCCGCTCGCCGTTCCGGATCTGCGCGGGCTCGGTGTCGGGGACGAAGGCCGGAGGGCCCCCGTCGTTGGGACGGAAGTAGCTCCGGTAGAAGCCGACCACGTGATCGACGCGGTAGGCTCCGTAGAGTTCGGCGGAGCGTCGGGCCCGGGCGGCGATCCAGGCGAAGCCGTTCTTCTCCATCACGTCCCAGCGGTAGACGGGGAGTCCCCAGTCCTGGCCGTCGGCGCTGAAGGCATCGGGCGGGACGCCGGCCCGGGCGTCGAGGCGGAAGTCGAAGGGTCGGGACCAGACGTCGGCCGAGTCGGTGGCCACCATGAAGGGCAGGTCGCCCATGAGGTCGGCCCCGGCCGCCACCACGGCGCGGCGGGCCTCCTGCCACTGCTCGTCGAGGTGCCACTGCAGCCAGGAGCGGTAGAGGATCCGCTCGGAGAGCGACGTGCGCGCCTCGGCGAGCGCCTCCGGGTCGCGGCTGGCCAGGGCTTCCGGCCATTCCGTCCAGCTCTTGCCGCCCTGCACGTCGTCGTGCAGCGACACGAAGAGTGCGTAGTCGGCGAGCCAGGAGGCGTGCTCGCGCCGGTAGGCCCGCAGCGCCTTGGCCCGGGGACTGCTGGCGTGCCATTCCCGGTCGAGGAAGGCGCGGAAGGCGATCTCGCTGGCCCGCTCCTTGAGGGAGCGGACCTCGTGCCAGCGCACGGCCGGTGAGGCGCGCAGGTCGGCGAGGAGGGCGCGGTCCTCCGCGGAGAGTGCGTCCACACCGCCGGCGGCCTGGAAGTCCTCCGAGGCGTCGAGGGCCAGGTAGATGGGGTCGATTGCGAAGGCGGAGATGGCCGAGTACGGGCTGTTCTGCCCGCGGGCCGCCTCGTTCACCGGCAGCACCTGGACCAGCGAGAATCCCGCCGACACGGCCCAGCGCGCGAAGGGGACGAGGTCGGGGATCTCCCCCAGCCCCCAGCCGCAGGGGGAGCGGATCGAGAAGAGCGGGAGGAGGACGCCGGATTCGCGCATCGGGTTGCCGTCTTGTAGCCGGGAGGGGGGCGGGTTATCCACTCGATGTTGTCGCACGCCCCCGAGATCCGCGGAAGATTCGCCCCCAGCCCCACCGGCCCCCTCCATGTGGGGAACGCTCGCACCGCGCTGCTCGCCTGGCTCGACGTCCGGTCCCGGGGCGGGCGCCTCGTCATGCGGGTCGAGGACCTGGACGGGCCGCGGGTCCGGCCGGGGCTCGAGGCCCGCATCCTCGACGAGCTGCGCTGGCTCGGGCTCGACTGGGACGAGGGGCCCGACGTGGGCGGCCCGCTCGGACCGTATCGACAATCGGAGCGGGCGGCGATCCACGCCGCGGCGCTCGAACGGCTCCGCGGAGCCGGGCTCGCCTATCCCTGCTTCTGCTCGCGCGCCGAGATCAGCCAGGCCTCCCAGGCGCCCCACGCCTCCGACGAGGGGCCGCGCTATCCCGGGACCTGCCGTGACCTCTCCCCGGCCGGGCAGGCCGGCCGGGCGGAGCGCCGGCGGCCGGCCTGGAGGTTCCGCGTCCCCGACGGGCCGGTGTCGTTCCTGGATCGCGTTCACGGTGAGTGTAGCTTCGACGTCGCCGCGACGGTGGGCGACTTCGTGGTGGCCCGGGCCGACGGCGTTCCCGCCTACCAGCTCGCCGTGGCGGTGGACGACGCGGCCATGCGCGTGTCCGACGTCCTCCGCGGTGACGACCTGCTGCCCTCGACCGCACGGCAGATCCTGCTCTTCCGCGCCCTCGGCCTCCCGGTACCGGCCTTCGCCCACGTCCCTCTGGTGGTCGGCCCGGACGGCGAGCGGCTCGCCAAGCGGCACGGGGCGCTGTCGGTGGGGGAGCTCAGGGAGCGCGGCGTCGCGCCGCCCGAGCTGGTGGGGATGCTCGCCGCGGCCTCCGGGCTCGTCCCGTCGGGGACGCGGGCCATGCCGGCCGACCTGGTCCAGGGCTTCCGGCTCGAGGCGGTCCCGCGGCAGCCCGCAAGGGTGGACGGGCGAGGTAGCATCGCCCCGTGAGCATCCTCCGATCGAGCACCGACCCGCGCTGGGTCGAGGTGGCGATGGCCGACCTCGACGCCACCCTCGGCGATCACGCGCACTGCGAGAAGAAGGCGGCGGCCACCGCGTTGAAGCTGGTCGCCGACAACGCCGACAAGCCCGATCTGGTGCGCAAGCTGGCCCGGCTCGCCCAGGAGGAGACCCACCATTTCCTCTCCGTGCTGAACGAGCTGGCGCAGCGGGGACGCACGCTCCCGCCCGACACCGGCGACCCGTACGTGGGGTCACTGCTGCGGCTCGCCGGAGGGGGGCGGAGCCGGCTCACGGAGCAACTCCTCGTCTTCGCGCTCGTCGAGGCCCGGAGCTGCGAGCGGCTGACGCTCCTCGGCGAGGCGCTCGAGGAACCGCGGCTGGCGGAGTTCTACCGGCGGCTCGCCCAGGCGGAGGCCGGGCACGAGACCCTCTTCGTGGACCTGGCGCGGGCCCACGGGGCCGGCATCGACGTGGACCGCCGCCTCGCCGAGATGGCCGACGAGGAGGCCGCCGTCGTCGCCGCGCTGCCGATCCTCCCGCGGATCCACTGAAACCCCCCGCCAGGGTCGTCCGGCTGTCGGGCCGGCCGCGCTCCGTCCAGCATTTCCGACAAGCCCGAGACCCAACCCCCCGGATTTCCGATGGCCGGATCCTGGCAAGCGCGCTGCAATACCTCCAGGCAACCAAGGAGGACGTCATGACCCGCAAGACCCCCACCATCATCGGCGCCGCAGTCGGACTGGCCCTGTTCCTCGCAATCGGCCTCCTCCCCGCGCTTCTGTACGGCGGCTACGCGGGCGTGATGCTGGCCAGCGCGGTCGCCGGCTCCCCGGTGCAGGCCACCTTCGTCGTCCGGGCCCTCATCGTCGTCGGGATGGTTCTCGGGGTGACCGGCGTCGGCGCCCTCTTCGCCGCCGGCGGTGCGGTGGTCGGAGCGGCCATCGCCGTCCTGACCGGCGTCCCGGCCAGGAAGGAAGCCGCCAAGGGCGCGAAGGCATGACGAGACTTCACGGTTCCGGACCACGGTCCGGGTCCCGCAGGGCCGGTCCCGGGAGGGGCCGGCCCTGTTTGCTATCAGTGTGTTAGACGCCAGAGCATCGCGAGCACGCGGTCGCAGAGGGCAAGGGACCGACCGGTGGCCGACGCCGGCAAGTACCCGAACGCCTCCGCCACGCGCAGGCAGGCCACCACCTCGTCCGCGCTTCCCGCGGCGACTCGAAACAGGTGGAGGCGATCCTTCCCGTTGCGACGGCCGCCTTCGTTGACGTTCAGCGGAACGGAGGCGGCGGCGCGCCGCAGTTGCCTCGCGAGGTCCGGGTCTCGCCGGTTGAGATTCGCGAGGGGCTCCTCGAGCGACCGTACGATCTCGAGCGCGACCTCGAACGCTTGAAACGTCATCTGCGGCTCCTTTCGGGTGGGGGTTGCCCCATCCGGCGCAGGACCCGTGACAGCCCGACGCGGGATCCACCCGCCAAGGACCGCGGGCTGGCGCGGGGCGTGCGCCACCGAGGCAACCCCACCCGAAAGGACCGAGTCGGAGTCGGAGTCGGAGTCGGAGTCGGAGTCGGAGTCGGAGTCGGAGTCGGAGTCGGAGTCGGAGTCGGAGTCGGAGTCGGAGTCGGAGTCGGAGTCGGAGTCGGAGTCGGAGTCGGAGTCGGAGTCGGAGTCGGAGTCGGAGTCGGAGTCGGAGTCGGAGTCGGAGTCGGAGTCGGACATCGAGGCCGTTTCCGAAACCGAATCCGTGACCGATCCCGAAGCCGATCCCGAACCCGAACCCGATCCCGAGGACCGAGGACCGATCCCGAACCTACCCCCCCATCACCGCGTCCACCGTCTCCCTGAGATACCTCGCCGCCACCCCGAGCGTCCGCTCCGCCCCACCCGCCGTCCGCGCGATCGGCGGCGCGACCTCCATCACATCCCCGCCAACCAGCCCCACCTCGCGCCCCAGCCTCCGCACCAGTTCCACCACGAACTCCGGCTCGAGCCCGCCCCTCTCCGGCGTCCCGGTGGCGTCCACCCAGGCCTCATCCGTCCCGTCCACGTCGTTCGAGAAGTAGACCCCCCGCACCCCGGAGGCCCTCACCGCGGCCACGACCGCGTCGATCGCCCCGGCAGGATCGGCCCGGACCTCCTCCGCCCAAACCTGCCGCACCCCCAGCGTGGACTCCCAGTGCGCCTTCCCGTGGCGAGACACCCGGATCCCCACCTGCACCATCCGGCCCCCCCGCCCCAGGAGCTCGTTGGCGTGGAACGACCAGGTGCCGAAGCAGTACTTCACCCCCAGTCTCTCCTCGAGAAGGTCGGTATGGGCGTCCACCTGCACCACCCCGAACCCGGGCCGGGCGCGGTGGAGCGCCGCCACGGCGGGCCAGGCGGTGGAGTGGTCGCCGCCGAGCAGCAACGGCGCCGCCCGCGGGTTCACCGAGAAGACCAGGTCGAGCACCCGCTCGGCGATGGAGAGCGGCGAGACCGGCAGCCGCGCCGCCGCCTCCGACGACAGGTCCGGGTAGAGTGCGCGGCGGGAGGCCGAGAGCTGCGCCGGCGCGAGCATCTCGTCGTGCAGCAGCTGCGGGACCACGAAGACGTCGCCCAGGTCGAGGAGCCCGGCAGCCTCCGTGCGCTCGAGCCAGGCCGGATCGTCCTCGAGGAGCCTCGTGCGCAGGGCCAGCGGTCCCTGGTTCGCGCCGCGCAGGTAGCCCGCTCCAACGTCGGAGGGGACTCCGAGCAGGACGGCCCGCGCCGTGGGGATGCGGGAGAGCCGCTCCAGGAATCGGGTCCGGACCTCCTCGTCGGTGGAGGCCCGGTGGAGGCGCCGCTGGGCCGCGGCCTGGACGTCGCGCCCGGAGGAGACGAGGTGCACGCCCCCCCCGGCGGGGCGGAGCAGCAGGGCGAGCTCCTCGACCGCCGTCATGCGCCGTCTCCCGGCTCAGCGGCGCGGCGGACGCGCCTCTTCCTGGGCGCGCGCGCGGACCAGCTCGACCAGCGTGCGGACGCCCACCCCGGTGCCACCCTTGCCGATGTAGCCCCGCTCCTTGGTGGTGCTGGACGGGCCGGCGATGTCGAGGTGCACCCAGGGTGTATCCCCGGCGAACTCCTTCAGGAACCAGGCGGCGCTGATGGAGCCGCCCAGGCGGGTGCCGGCGTTCTTGAGGTCGGCCACGTCGCTCTTCAGCTCCTCCTTCACCGAGTCCACCAGCGGCAGCCGCCAGGTGTCCTCGCCGGCGGTGCGGGCGGCGGCCAGCACCGCGTCCATGGCCGGGCCGTCCGGCCCGAAGGCTCCCACCGTGGTCATCCCCAGCGCCACGATGCAGGCGCCGGTGAGGGTGGCGAGATCCACGAGCAGCGCCGGCTGGAGCGTCTCCACCCCCCAGGCCAGCACGTCGCCCAGCACCAGCCGCCCCTCGGCGTCGGTGTTGGTGATCTCGACCGTCTTGCCGTTCCTCGCGATGAGGATGTCGGAGGGCTTGTAGGCGCGCCCGCCCGGCATGTTCTCGCAGGCCCCCACCAGCGCGTGGACAGGGAAGGGCGGCGCGAGCTCGGCCACCACCCGCATGGCCGCGATGGCGGCGGCGGCGCCGGCCATGTCGGTCTTCATGTCCACCATGCCCTCGGTGGGCTTGAGCGACAGGCCGCCGGAGTCGAAGGTGATGGCCTTGCCCACGATCACCACCGGGGGCTTGCGGCCCGCGGCGCCCTTGGGGGCATAGGAGATCTTCACCAGACGCGGCTCCTCGGCGGACCCGCGGGTCACTCCCAGGAACATTCCCATGCGGAGACCGGCGATCTCGCGGGGGCCGAGAACCTCGACGTGCAGCCCCGCCTCCTTGGCCAGCTCCCGCGCCGCGTCGGCGAGCCGGGTGGGGGTGAGGTGGAGCGGCGGCTCGTTCACCCGGTCGCGCGCCCAGGCGACCGACCCGGCCACGCTGCGCCCCAGCGCCACCGCCTCCTTCACCTCCCGTGAACGCTCCAGCCCCTGCGGTACGGCGACCACCAGCGCCTCGAGCAGCCGCGGCTTCTTCTTCTTCTCCTCGGTCTTGTACCGGTCGAAGCGGTAGGCGCCGAGCAGCGCGCCCTCCACCACGGCGCGTGCCTCCTGGGCGGTCTGGCCCGGCAGGCGGGTGACGGCGAAGGCGAGACGCCGGGCGCCCCCCTTCTGCGCGAGACGGGCCGCGTCGCCGGCCGCAAGGCGGAGCGGCTCGAAGCCGGTGCGCGCGAGCGCGGCCTCGGCGCCGTCACGCTTGCCGATCCCGAGCAGGAGCAGCCGGCCGGCGCGCAGCTTCCCCAGGGTGCGCAGCGCCAGGGTCTGGCCGGCCTTGCCCAGGAACTCCTCGTCGGCCGCGGCGGTGGCGAGGTGTCCGTCGAGACGGCGGTCGATCTCGGCGAAGAGCCCCTTCGGATCGGCCGGGTCTCCCTCGAACACGGGGATCGCCAGGACCGAAGCGTCCACCTCGAGCGGGCCAGTTCCCGTCACCTCGATCTTCATCCGTACCTCCCGGTTGGGCGCCGCCGCGAAGGCGGCGGAAAGCGCGAAATGGATAACACGATCAAGGCGCCGGCGCCGTTGGCGCCGCTCCGGTCGGCTGCGGCCGGGTGTGCAGGTAGGCCGCCGCCCCGGCCAGGCCGAGCGCCAGCACCAGCGCCGCCGCGGCGAGCAGGAGCAGGGACCGGCCCTTGCCGGCCGTCGACCCGGCCAGGTGAGGCGACGGCAGGGGCTGCGCGACGGTGACCTCGCCCGGGGCGCGGAAGGCGGGGCGGGGCATGGGGGTCAGGTTCGAGACCGCTCCGCCCATCGCCCGGATGAGCTCCAGGGCCAGCGCCGACGCCGAGGCGGGCCGGTCCGCGGGGTCCTTGGCGCAGGCGCGGGCCACGACGGCGACGAGGTCCGGGGGAACGCCCAGGTCAGGGCGCACCGAGGTGATGGAGGGGACCGGCTCCCGGGCCTGCATCCGGATGAGCGCGTCGGCCGAATCCGCCGCGAAGGGCGGCCGGCCCACGAGCATGCGCCAGGCCATGACGCCGATCGAGTAGACGTCGGAGCGTGCGTCGGCCGCCTTCCCGAAGGCCTGCTCGGGGGAGAGGTACTCCGGCGTGCCCACCACGAGGCCTGTGTCCCCGCCCTCGCCGTGCGCTCCGGCGGCCACCCCGAAGTCGAGGATCTTCACGACTGGTGCGTCTGCACGGCGCCCGTGGAGGAAGATGTTCTCCGGCTTCAGGTCCCGGTGGACGACGCCCTGCCGGTGGGCCTCCTCCAGGCCATTGCAGACCTGGATCAGGACGGCGACGACCTCGGCCGGCGGCAGGGTTCCCATGCGCCGCAGCCGGTCGAAGAGCCCCTCGCCCTCGAGCAGTTCCATGGCGATGAAGCAGGAGCCGTCCTCGCCCCCGTGGTCGAGGATGCGCACCACGTTCGCGTGGTCGATCATCCCGGCGATGGCTCCCTCGCAGAGGAAGCGGCGGACCGCCTCGGGGGAGCCGGCCAGGTGAGGCTGGAGCAGCTTGAGCGCCACCTCGCGCCGGTGGCGCGTGTCCTCGGCGACGTAGACGGCGGACATCCCGCCCGAGGCGAGGTGGCCGGAGAGCCGGTAGCGGCCCGCCACCACCGTCCCCAGCAGCGACTCGGGCTGGAACGGAGCCATCCCTTCGAGGCTCACATCCACTCCCGATAGGCTCACCGACCCGTTCGGCATTGGGGGCCGAGCCTACCACCCCTGGCGAGGGAGCCGCGCCCCTACCGCCCCGCGCCCGCCGGGCGCTTCCCGTGGGTTACCGTGATCACGGTCCCGATGCCGCCGCGGACCAGGAAGTCGCCCTCGACCTCGAGCCAGCGGGGCTTCAGGGCGCCGACCAGGTCGTCGCAGATCTCGTTGGTGACCCGCTCGTGGAAGGCCCCCTCGTTCCGGTAGCTCCAGAGGTAGAGCTTCAGGCTCTTCAGCTCCACGCAGAGCTTGTCCGGGACGTAGCGGATCTTGATGGTGGCGAAGTCGGGCTGCCCGGTGAGCGGGCAGAGGCAGGTGAACTCCGGCGCCTCCATCCTGATCTCGTACGGGCGGCGGGGCTCCGGGTTGGGGAAGACCTCGAGCGTTCGGCTGGGTTTCGTCGCCATGGCGGGGGAATCTAGCACCCGGAGGTGCGCGGCGCCCGCGAGGTCAGC
>CAWHDZ010000039.1:0-16249 GCA_963828255.1 uncultured delta proteobacterium
GCGTCTGGCTGAGGCCCACCCGGGCCACGCGCGAGCCCAGCTCCACGTCGAGCGCGCCGAGCCAGCGCTTGATCCGCTCGCCCGAGACGTGCAGGTAGGCACCCTCCACCGCCCCCTTCTCCCCGTGCGAGAAGAGGAAGCGGTCCAGGTGTCCGGTCATCTCCAGCCGGTAGCGGTAGAGCTTTCGGGGCGGCTCGCGGGTCCACAGGCCCCGGGCGATGCCGGCCGCCGCGCCCGCCAGCGCCTCGGCGGCCCGGTCGGCGGCGCGCCGCTCGAAGAAGAAGGGCAGGAGCAGGCGGGTCTGGGCCGCCGCCGCGAGCGGGGGCAGCAGGGCGTCCGTCGGTGCGGCGGCGTCTTTCATGGGTCCCCTCCGGGGTGGCGCATGTTAGCGGAGCGCCCCTCGCCGCCGCCAGCCTGTCCCCGCCGTTACACGGCGCGTCATTTCTCGCCCGGCAGGGGGGCGAGGATCTTCCGAGGGGTGGGGGCTTCGCTTCTACCTCTCGACAATCTAGGATTTCGCCCGTCGGGTCGTGAACCCCACCGAGAGGAGCCAATCGTGAAGAGCAAGAAGGCAGATGCCGAGGTGAAGGCCCCATCGTCGCGCCGCGATTTCCTGAAGAAGGCGACCGTCGGCGCAGCCGCCGCGGGCGCCGCCGCCGCGCTTCCCACCATCCACGTCGCGCAGGCGCCCATCGTCTGGCGCTGGCAGTCCACATGGCCCACCAAGGACATCTTCCACGAGTACGCCCTCGACTACGCCAGGAAGGTGAACGAGATGTCGGGCGGCCGGCTCAAGATCGAGGTGCTCCCCGCCGGGGCGGTCGTGAAGGCCTTCGACCTGCTCGACGGCGTGAACAAGGGCACGCTCGACGGCGGCCACGGCGTGGTCGTCTACCACTACGGCAAGAACACCGCGCTCGCCCTCTGGGGCTCCGGCCCGGCCTTCGGCATGGACGCCAACATGGTGCTGGCCTGGCACATGTACGGCGGCGGAAAGGAGCTGCTCGAGGAGATCTACAAGGCGATCAACATGGACGTGGTCTCGATCCTCTACGGCCCGATGCCCACGCAGCCGCTCGGCTGGTTCAAGAAGCCGGTGTCGAAGCTGGAGGACATGAAGGGGCTCAAGTACCGCACCGTCGGCCTCTCCATCGACATCTTCACGCAGATGGGCTGCGCCGTGAACGCGCTCCCCGGCGGCGAGATCGTTCCCGCCATGGACCGCGGCCTGCTCGACGCGGCCGAGTTCAACAACGCCTCCTCCGACAAGGCCCTGGGATTCCCGGACGTCTCCAAGGTCTGCATGCTGCAGAGCTTCCACCAGGCCAGCGAGCAGTTCGAGATCCTCTTCAACAAGAAGAAGTACGACGCGCTCCCCGAGGACCTGCGCAAGATCCTCTGGTACGCGGTGCAGGCCTCGTCGGCCGAGATGTCCTGGAAGGCCATCGACCGCTACTCGGCCGACTACAAGGAGATGCGCGAGAAGCAGGGCGTGAAGTTCTACAAGACGCCCGACGCGGTCTTGAAGAAGCAGCTGGAGATCTGGGACACGGTGGCCGCCAAGAAGTCGTCGGAGAACCCGCTCTTCAAGAAGGTGTACGAGTCCCAGCGGGTCTTCGCCGAGCGCGCCGGAAAGTGGCAGTTCGACACGAACTGCGACTTCAGGGCAGCCCACGCCCACTTCTTCGCGCCCAAGGGCGCGCCCAAGAAGACTTAAGGCCCCTCCGGCCGGCCGCCCGGGTGACCGCCGGGCGGCCGGTTCCATCTCCTCGTCCAAGACGCCGCGCCGGGAGGCTTGAGGATGCAGAAGATCCTTCTCCGTATCGACAGGGTCAGCACGTGGTTCGGCCAGACCGCCTCCTGGCTGATCGTGGCGCTGACCGTCCTCATGACCTGGGAGATCTTCTCCCGGCGATTCTTCGACGCGCCGCACGCCTGGGTCTTCGACGCCCAGCTCCAGCTCTACGGCACCCTCTTCATGCTGGCCGGCGCCTACACGCTCTCGAAGAGCGGGCACGTCCGCGGCGACGTGCTCTACGGCTTCTTCTCCCCGCGCGTCCAGGCCAGCATCGATCTCACCCTCTACATCGCCTTCTTCATCCCGGGGATCGTGGCGCTCACGTACGCCGGGACCATCTACGCGGCCGACGCCTGGAAGATCAAGGAGATGTCCTCCGTCATGGTGGACGGCCCCCCTGTCTACACCTTCAAGACCATCATCCCCATCGCCGGCGCCCTCATGGTGGTCCAGGGCTTCGCCGAGATCGCCCGCTGCGTCATCTGCCTCCGAACCGGCGCGTGGCCGTCGCGCGTCGAGGACGTGCAGGAGGTGGACGTCGACAAGCTGAAGAAGATGGTCAACGTGAAGGACGAGGACATCCAGGCCCTCGACAAGTTCGTCATCGAGCAGGAGAAGCAGAGGGAGCCGAAGCCGTGAAGATCCGCATCCGCAAGGAGCTCTGGTTCGGCTTCACCCTGATGGCGCTGATCCTCATCCCCACGCTCTTCTTCCTCCCCGCGCCGTGGAACATGTCGGGCGGCCATCTCGGCCTCCTCATGCTGTGCCTGGTGGTGGTGGCCATCATGCTGGGCTTCCCCACCGCCTTCACCCTCATGGGAATGGGGGTGCTCTTCGCGTTCCTGGCCTACCGCTTCCAGGCGCCGGCGCCCGAAGCCTTTCGCCAGACCCTCATGCTCATGGTGCAGCGGGCCTACGCGGTGATGACGAACGACGTCCTCATCTCCATCCCCCTTTTCGTCTTCATGGGCTACCTGGTGGAGCGGGCGGCCCTCATCGAGAAGCTCTTCAAGAGCCTGCACCTCGCCATCGGTCGCCTCCCCGGCTCGCTGGCCGTGGCCACCCTGTTGACCTGCGCGGTCTTCGCCACCGCAACCGGCATCATCGGCGCGGTGGTCACGCTCATGGGGCTGCTCGCCCTCCCGGCCATGCTCCGGGCCCGCTACGACATCCGGCTGTCGGCGGGCGTCATCACCGCCGGCGGCACCCTGGGGATCCTCATCCCCCCGTCGGTCCTGCTCATCCTCTACGGCGCCACCGCCAGCGTGTCGGTGGTGCAGCTTTACGCCGGCGCCTTCTTTCCCGGCCTCATGCTGGCCACCCTCTACGTGGGCTACGTCATCATCCGGGCCTGGTTGAACCCGAGCCTCGCGCCCCAGCCATCGAAGGAGGAGGCGCACGTCGACCTGCCGGAGTGGGCCGAGAACCTCCCGGGCGGCCGCAACCGGCTCGCCATCCCGGCCATGCTCGAGGCCCTTCGCGGCAACCACCCGGGGATCTCTTCACAGAAGCTCCTGGGCCAGATCGGGCTCTCGCTCCTTCCGGCCGTCATGGTCCTCATCCCCATCCTCTTCCTCTACGACGCCTCCACGACCGTGACGGTCGTGGACACCGGGGGGATGGAGGAGGTCGGCTCCGAGGTCGAGCACTCCGAGGCGGAGAAGGGCGGCCTCGCCGAGCCGCCGTCCGACGGTCTCGAGGCCCCTCCCGGATCCGAGGCGGAGAAGCCCGCTGCAGCGCCTCCCGCACCCGCCGCCCCGGAGGCGCCCGCCCAGGCGGCCGCTCCGGCCCCCGCGGGGAGGGCCCCCATCCCCGCCTGGCTCTGGGGCGTGGTGGCGGTGGGGCTCGCGTTACTCATCGTGAACTACGCGTTCTTCACCGTCGAGCGATTCCAGGTCTTCAAGTTCCTGCTGGGCTCCTTCTTCCCCCTCTCGGCCCTGATCCTGTCGGTGCTGGGAAGCATCATCTTCGGCTGGGCCACCCCCACCGAGGCTGCCGCCATGGGGGCCACCGGCGGGATAGTGCTCGCCGCGGCCTACGGCAAGCTGTCGATCCAGGTGGTGCGGGAGTCGGTCTACCTGACCGCGAAGACCACCGCCATGGTGTGCTGGCTCTTCGTGGGCTCCAGCATCTTCGCGGCCGCCTTCGCGCTGCTGGGCGGCCAGGAGATCATCGAGACCTGGGTGCTCTCGCTCAACATGTCGCCGATCCAGTTCATGCTTCTCGCCCAGTTCATCATCTTCATCCTGGGCTGGCCGCTCGAGTGGACCGAGATCATCGTCATCTTCATGCCGATCTTCCTGCCGCTCCTGGGCCACTTCAACGTGGACCCGCTCTTCTTCGGCCTGCTGGTCGCGATGAATCTGCAGACGGCTTTCCTGTCGCCCCCGGTGGCGATGGCGGCCTTCTACCTCAAGGGCGTCGCCCCACCCCACGTCACCCTGAACCAGATCTTCGCGGGGATGATGCCCTTCATGGCCCTCCAGGTCCTGGCCCTCTTCCTCCTCTACATGTTCCCGGGCATCGGCCTCTGGCTGCCCCGGGTCCTCTACGGGGGATGAACCTCCACCGCCTCCTCCGCGCGCGCGCCGCGGCCGGACGGCCCCTGCGCGTCGCGCTCGTCGGGGCCGGCAAGTTCGGCTCGATGTGGCTATCGCAGGTGCCGCGCACCCCGGGCGTCCAGGTCGTCGCCGTCGCCGACCTGCGGCCCGACCGGGCCCGGGAGTCGCTGGCCCGGGTGGGCTGGCCCGCGGAGCGGTATTCCGCCTCGTCGATCGACGAGGCCGTGCGGAGCGGCGCCACCTGGGTCACCGACGACGTGGAGCGGGCCCTCTCGGCCGGGCCGGTGGACGTGGTGGTGGACGCCACCGGCAGCCCCGCCGCGGGGATCCGCCACGTGCTCTCCTGCTGCAGGCACGGCAAGCACGTGGTGATGGTGAACGTGGAGGCCGACGCTCTGGCGGGGCCGCTCCTGGCGCGCCGGGCCGGCGAGGCCGGCATCGTCTACTCGCTGGCCTACGGCGACCAGCCCGCCCTCATCTGCGAGATGGTGGACTGGGCGCGCGCCTCCGGGTTCGAGGTAGTCGCCGCCGGGAAGGGCACCCGGTACCTGCCGGCCTACCACCGCTCCACCCCCGAGACCGTCTGGGGTCACTACGGGTTCACGCCCGGGCAGGTGGCCGGGAGCGACCTCAATCCCCGGATGTTCAACTCCTTCCTGGACGGCACCAAGTCGGCCATCGAGATGGCGGCGGTGTCGAACGCCACGGGGCTCACGCCAGCCCCGGAGGGGCTCCTCTTCCCTCCCTGCGGCGTGGACGACCTGGCCCGCGTGCTCCGTCCGCGCGAGGCGGGCGGCGCGCTCCACCACGCCGGCCAGGTCGAGGTGATCTCCAGCCTGGAGCGGGACGGCCGGCCGGTCTTCCGCGACCTGCGCTGGGGGGTCTTCGTGACCTTCGCCGCGCCCTCCGACTACGTGAAGCGCTGCTTCTCCGAGTACGGGCTCGTCACCTCTCCGGACGGCCGGTATACCGCGATGTACAAGCCGTTCCACCTCATCGGCCTCGAGCTCACCGTCAGCGTGGCCTCGGTGGGGCTGCGGGGCGAGCCCACCGGCAGGCCGGACGGGTGGCGCGCCGACGCGGCGGCGACGGCCAAGCGCGACCTGCGCGCGGGCGAGGTGCTCGACGGCGAGGGAGGGCACCTCGTTTACGGTCGGCTCGTTCCGGCGGCCACGTCGCTCTCGGCGGGAGCGCTCCCCATCGGCCTGGCCCACGGAATGCAGCTCAAGCGGCCGATCGTGGAGGGCGCGCTGGTGCGGTGGGAGGACGTCGTGGTGGACGGGGAGGACGACGCGGTCCGCTTCCGGCGCGAGATGGAGGCGCTCGGCGCCGCCTGATCAGAGCAGGCGCAGCGCCAGCAAGAGCCCGATGGGCACGAAGACCAGGCTGGCCAGGTTTCCGATCAGCACGATCGACGCCACCTTCTGCGGCTCCTGGTCGTAGCGATCGGCGAGCAGGAAATTGAGCACCGCCGGGGGCAAGCTCCCGAAGAGGATGAGCATGGCGTGGGGGACCGGCCCGAGACCGAGCAGCTTCCCCAGCGGCAGGGCGACGAGCAATCCCACCAGCGGCCGCACCACCGCGCCGGCCAGGCCCACCTTCCAGTCGTTGATCGAGACGCCGACCATGCGCGCGCCCAGCGAGAAGAGCATGAGGGGCAGCGCCACCTGCCCGAGCATCTCCACCACCGTGCCCGCCGCGCCGGGAAGCGACCATCCCAGCGTGGAGAGCGCCACGCCGGCCACCGTGGCGATCACCATGGGGTTCTTCACGAGGTGCAGGTGGTGGGCGTCGCGCCGGACCAGGTAGGTCCCGACGGTGAACTGGAGCAGGTTCGAGGTGACGAACATGGCCACCGCGGCCGGAAGCATCTTCTCGCCGAAGGCGAGCAGCGCGAGCGGCAGCCCCATGTTTCCCGAGTTGTTGAACATCATGGGCGGCACGAAGGTGCGCGGGCTGACCCGGAGCAGGCGCGACACCGGCCAGGCGAGCAGCCCCGACGCGAGCACCACCACCATGCTTCCCAGGATGAGCCCCTGGTTCTCGCGGAGCGAGAAGTCCTTGCGCGAGAGGGAGCCGAGGATGAGCGCCGGGACGAACACCTCCATGTTCATGCGGTTCACCCAGCCGATCTCCGGGCGGACCATGCGGCCGTAGAGCCACCCGGCCCCGACCACGCCGAACACCGGCAGGATGATCTGGAGGATGCGCTCCGTCATCGCTCCCCCTGGGCCAGGAACCCGGCCGCTACCCCGCCGCCGCCGCGGTCTTGCGCCTGTGGTGGATCGAGGACCAGACGGAGAGGCCGATGAAGGCCGCGCCGATGAGCCCCGTGATGGCCTCGGGGACGTCGATCACCGTGCCGATCAGCATGAGCAGGGCGAGCGCACCGATGGCCCAGAAGGCGCCGTGCTCCAGGAAGCGGTAGGCGTCGAGGGTCCCCCGATCGACCAGCATCACGGTCAGGCTGCGGACGAACATGGCGCCGATGCCGAGGCCGATGGCGATGACGAAGAGGTTGTTGGTGAGGGCGAAGGCGCCGATGACGCCGTCGAAGCTGAAGCTGGCATCGAGCACCTCGAGGTAGAGGAAGCTCGCGGCGCTGGCCCGGTGGACGTTCTTCATGGCGTCCTCGTCCACCTCCATCGCGGCGCCGATGCCGTCCACCAGGATGAAGGTCACCAGCCCGAAGATGCCCGCCACCAGGAAGGCGTGGGCCTTGTCGGCGTGGACGTAGCGGGAGAAGGTGTAGAGCGCGACCATCATGACCCCCAGCGCGCCCGCCTCGAACTTGCCCAGGCGGGACAGCTGGATCTCCACCGGCACGATCCAGTGGACCTCCTTCTCCGCGTCGAAGAAGTACTTGAGGCAGACCATGCCCAGGAAGGCGCCGCCGAAGGCCCCCAGCGGCACGTGTGCACTGGTCAGGATCCGCGCGTACTCGGCGGGCTCGAGGGCCGCCAGCCGGAGCGCCTCCCACGGGTTCACCCAGGCGACGACGCTCACCACCACGAGCGGAAAGACGATGCGCATCCCGAACACGGCGATGGCGATGCCCCAGGTGAGGAACCGATGGCGCCAGATCGGCGTCATGTCCCGGAGCACCGACGCGTTCACCACGGCGTTGTCGAAGGAGAGCGAGACCTCGAGGACGGAGAGGACCGACACGATGAAGACCGTGCCCAGGACGCCGGGGCCGGTGTGCCGGTAGTACCAGCCGACCGCGGCGCCGCCCACGATTCCGAGCGCCGTGACGATGAACGACCCCGTGAAGTACTTGAGGTTGGCCCGCATGGAAGGTGGACGGTACCTCAATTCCCCTTCCCGGCGGAACCGTGGCAGGCTGCCTTCGGTGTACTGGCTTTCGGCCACCTCCTCGGCTCCGCGAAGGGTCGGCCCGGCCGACGACCGGACCACCGCCGACGACGCGCTGCGCCGCATCCGGTCGGGGGAATCCCTCCTCTACGGCGGCGACTTCCGGAACGCCCGGCAGCTCCTGGCCGCGCTGGGGCGCAGGCTCACCCCCCGGCCGCCCAAGGGCGCTCCGCCTGCCGAGGCCTTCCGCCGCGAGCGCCACCGGCGGCGCGAGGCGCATCTGCTGCTGAACCGGCTCCTCGTGCCGGTGGCCGCCGGCTGGCGGATCCCCCTCCCCCGCGCCCCCGACGTGGCCGAGGCGCTCACCGCCGCGCTGGGGCCGGGACCGGACGGCGACGGGATGCTCCCGCTGCGCGAGCTCCTGGGCGCGGTGGGGGCGCAGGAGTGGAGGAAGAGCGGTGTCCCCGTGCCGTCGCTCGGCGCGCGGGTCCACCCGCACCACGGCGTCTTCGCGCCGGTGCGGGGCGAGTACGCCGGGCTGGTCGGATCGGCGCTGGCCGATCGCGACCTGGCCGGGAAGCTGGTCTTCGACGTGGGCACCGGGACCGGCGTCCTGGCCTTCCTGGCGGCGCGGCGCGGCGCCCGGGTCGTTGCGACCGACAGTGACCCGCGCGCGGTGGCCTGCGCACGGGAGAACGCCGGGCGGCTCGGGCTGGACGGACAGGTCGAGGTCCGGGAGGCCGACCTCTTCCCGCAGGGGCAGGCCGACCTGGTGCTCTGCAACCCGCCCTGGATCCCGGCCGACGCCCACACGCCGCTGGAGCGCGCGGTCTACGACCCGGGCGGCCGCTTCCTCTCGCGCTTCGTCGAGGGGCTGGCCGGCCACCTGGCCCCGGGCGGCGAGGGGTGGCTCGTGCTCTCCGACCTGGCCGAGCGGCTCGGGCTGCGGGAGCCGGGCGCGCTGGAAGCGGCCTTCGCGGCGGCCGGGCTGCGGCGGGTGGAGGCCCGGACCGCCCCCGCGATTCACCCCCGGTCGAAGGATCGGGAGGACCCCCTGCACGAGGCGCGCGCCGGGGAGGTGACGACCCTGCACGTGCTGCGGACGGCCTAGCCGAGGTGTGGTACCCATTCCCGCCATGGGTCACCTGGGCAAGCTGAAGGAGCAGTACCGGGATCTCGTCGGCCGGCTCGACGTGGGCACGGTGGCGCTCCCCGAGCCCACCGACCCGGCCGCCTGGCAGGGATGGAAGGAGATCCTGGAGATCCTCTACACCCCCGACGAGGCCGCCCTGGCGGCGCGCCTGCCCTGGCGTCCCACCTCGCTCGAGAAGATCTCCCGCCTCCTGGGCATCCCGACCGGGGAGCTGGCCCCGCGGCTCGACGCCATGTGCGACAAGGGCGTGGTGATGGACCTCGTCCATCCCCGCACCGGGAAGGTCTCGTACCTGCTCTCGCCGCCGGTGGTGGGCTTCTTCGAGTACTCGCTCATGCGGGCCAAGGACTCCATCCCCAAGAAGCGCATGGCCGAGGCGCTCCGGGCCTACACCCACGGTGACGAAGCCTTCGCCCGGGAGGCGCTGGGGCGCGACACGGTGATCGGGCGCGCCCTGGTCCACGAGACCTCCCTCTCCGACGATCCGCTGCCCGACGTCCTCGACTGGGAGCGGGCCACCCACGTGGTGGGCGAGGCCCGGGCCTGGGCGGTCTCCCTCTGCTACTGCCGCCACAAGCAGGAGCACCTGGGGCAGGCCTGCGACGCTCCCATGGACGTGTGCCTGACGCTCAACGGCGGCGCCGAGTTCGTCACCCGGCGCGGCTTCGGGCGCGCGGTGGAGCGGTCGGAGGCCCTGGACATCCTCACGGCCTCCCGCGAGAAGGGGCTCGTCCAGATCGCCGACAACGTCCAGGACCGCCCCACCTTCGTCTGCAACTGCTGCGGCTGCTGCTGCGAGCAGCTCCAGGCCGCCAACCGCTGGGGGCTTCGCGCGGTGAACGGCAGCGGCTTCGCCCCGCGCTCCGACGCGGAGCGCTGCAGCGGCTGCTCCCGCTGCGCCCGGGCCTGCCCGGTGGCCGCGGTGGAGATGGTCCCGGCGCGCCGGGTGGCCGACCGGAAGAACGCGCTGGCCCCCCGCTTCGACCTCGACACCTGCATCGGCTGCGGCGTCTGCGCCACCGCCTGCCACAAGGGGGCGCTGGGCATGGAGCGGGGCGGGGAGCGCCGCCCGGTGCCGGTGAACTCCGTCGAGAAGGCGGTGCGGCAGGCGCTCGAGCGCAACCGGCTCGCCGAGCTCCTCTTCGACGGCGGCGAGGGGCTGGGCAACCGCTTCCTCCGGTCGGCCACCCGCGCCCTCACGTCCCTTCCCCCGGCGAAGCAGCTGCTCGCCTCCGAGCAGGTCCGCTCCCGGTTCGTCCGGGCCGCCATGGCCCGGTTCCGGGAGGGCTGACTCAGGATCCCGGAGCGCTCCCGCATGCCCTCCCGCCCGACCGCGCTCCTCGCCGCCCTGCTCGTCGCGATCGTGCCGGCCGCTCCCCGGGCCGGGCCCCCCGTGCCGGCGGAGCCGCGCCGGACGGTGGTGGTGCTCCACTCCATCTCGCAGGAGGTGGCCGGCCTGCGAGAGCTCGCGGTCGCGCTCACCGACGGCCTGCAGCGGGGCTCCCCGGACCCCCTCGACATCTACTCGGAGTACACGGGGCTCGACCGCTTCTCCGGGACCGCCTACGAGGATGCGCTCCTCGCGCTCTACCGCGAGAAGTACCGCAACCGGAAGGTGGACCTGCTCGTCGTGGTCGGCCCCGACGCGCTCGATTTCGTGACCAGGCGGGACTTCCTGCCCGGCGTCCCGGTCGTCACGAGCTACGTGGTGGGGAGGGTCGTCGACGAGGCCCGGCGGGTCCGCCCGGAGCTCACCGGCGCGCTGCCGGCGCAGAATGCGCCCCGGACCCTCGAGCTCATGCTGGCCATGTACCCGGCCACGCGCCGCATCGACGTGGTCCTCGGGGCGAGCGACTACGAACGCAGGCAGGCCGAGGTGGGGCGGCGCATCTTCTCCGGCTTCGCGAAGGGGGTGGAGCTCGTCTTCCTGACCGACCTCTCGCTCGAGCAGATCGAGACGCGCGTGGCCGCGCTTCCCGACGACGTGCTCGTGCTCTACGCGAGCCTCCTGCAGGACGCCTCCGGGCGCGACTTCACCTCGAACCTGCCGGTCGAGCGGGTCTCGGCCGCGAGCCGGCGCCCGCTCTTCGGCCTCATCCACGAGGACATGGGGTCGGGCATCCTGGGCGGGGAGCTCGTCTCCATGGAGGCCTCCGGGAAGGTGGCCGCCGAACTCGGTCTTCGGGTCTTGCGGGGCGAGGCCCCGGCCTCCATCCCGCTCGTCCCCGACGCCGGGCTCTCCCCCATGTTCGACTGGCGCCAGATGGAGCGGTGGGGCATCGCCGAGCGCAGCTTGCCGCCCGGCAGCCTGGTGCTCTTCCGGACACCCACCATCTGGCAGGAGCACGGGCGGACCATCCGGATCGGGCTCGGCGTCATCGCGCTCGAGACGCTGCTCGTGGCGGGGCTGGTGCTCCAGCTGCGGCGGCGACGACGCGCCGAGCGGGAGCTCGCCCGTGCCGAGACCCGCTACCGCACGGTGGCCGACTTCACACACGACTGGGAGTTCTGGCAGCATCCCGACGGCCGGTTCGAGTACGTATCGCCGGCCTGCGAGCGGCTCTGCGGCCATCCCCCCTCCGACTTCCTCGACCCCGGCCTGCTCGAGCGGCTCGTGCACGAGGACGACCGCGCCGCCTGGCGCGCCTACCAGTCCGCGGTGCTCTCCGGCGAACACCGGCCCCCCATCGAGTTCCGCATCCGCACGCGCACGGGCGACGTCCTCTGGGTACGCCAGGCGAACAACCCGGTCAGCCTCGAGTCGGGCCTCGCGGCCGGAACCCGGGGCAGCATCGGCGACGTGAACGCGCGCAAGCTGGGGGAGCTCGCGCTCCAGAAGGCCTACGAGGAGATCGGCGCGCTGAAGGACGAGCTCGAGGCGGAGAACACCTACTACCGCGAGAAGATCCAGGCGGTGGAGGGTTCGAGCCAGCTGCTCGGGCAGAGCGATCCGATGAAGTACCTGCTCTACCGGATCCGGCAGGTCGCGCCCTCCGCCACCACTGTGCTCATCCAGGGCGAGACCGGGACCGGGAAGGAGCTCGTGGCGGAGGCCATCCACGCGCTCGGGCCGCGGAAGGACCAGGCGCTCGTGAAGGTGAACTGCGCGGCGCTGCCCCCGAGCCTGGCCGAGAGCGAGCTCTTCGGCCACGAGAAGGGTGCCTTCACCGGCGCCCTCTCCCAGCGCAAGGGGCGCTTCGAGCTGGCCGACGGGGCCACCCTCTTCCTCGACGAGGTGGGCGAGCTGTCGCCCGAGCTGCAGGCGAAGCTCCTCCGGGTCCTCCAGGACGGGAGCTTCCAGCGGGTGGGCGGGCAGCGGACCCTGAAGGCGGACGTGCGGGTCATCGCAGCGACGAACCGCAATCTCTCCAAGGACGTCGCCGCCGGCCGCTTCCGCGAGGACCTCTGGTACCGGCTGAACGTCTTCCCCATCAGCGTGCCGCCGCTCCGGCAGCGCAAGGACGACATCCCCACCCTGGCCCAGGCCTTCGTGCAGCGAACCTGCCAGCGCCTGGGTCGCCCCGTCCTCGAGCTGCCCCAGTCGGTGGTCCAGGCGCTTCAGGCACGGGACTGGCCCGGCAACGTCCGGGAGCTGCAGAACGTGATCGAGCAGGCGGTCCTGGTCTCGGACGGGCCCCTTCTCCGGCTGAGCGAGCACGTGAAGCTCGAGCCGGCGGGAGCCAGCTCCGGGGCCGCCTCGCCCCAGTGGCTCGAGGACGTGGAACGGAAGCACATCCTCGAGGTGCTCCAGGCGACCGCGTGGAAGCTGGAGGGGCGCGAGGGAGCGGCGGCCGTCCTGGGGCTCAAGCCCAGCACGCTGCGGTCCCGGATGCATAAGCTCGATATCCGGCGCCCCGAATAGGGCGCGAACCGCCTCACGCATCCCCGGATCCCACGACATCCCGCGACCCACGACATTTCGTGGGATGGGTCCGGGTCCCTCGGTGCCCAAAAGGGCGCAGAGGCGCTGGCACTAATCTAGGAAATTCAATGGATTGACTCCGCTCAGCGGCCACGGCGGCTCCTGGCGTCCTCCTTGCTCATGTGGGGCGCAGCGAGAAGGAGTTCCGCCCAGATGATCCCGTCGAAGGCAGCCGCAGTGAAGGTCGTGACGTCGCTGCTGACCCCCGCGCCGGAGAAGCGCGAGGAGTTCCTCCAGACCCTTCGCTCCCTCCGGGGCGAGATCGAGCGCGCGCCCGGGTGCCGGCTCTGCGTCGTCTGCGGGGACGTCGACGGGGGCAACCACTTCGTCCTCATCAGCGAGTGGCGGGACCAGGCCGCCCTGATGGCCCACATGGACTCCGATCACTTCCGCATCCTCGCCGGGGCCGCCCGGCTGCTCGGCGCCTCTGCCGAGTTCCGCTTCGTCACCTCCGACACGCCTTCCGCCGCCGCGTCTTCCCCGTGACCCCCAAGGAGCCCCGAATGCCGAACCCCCGAAGCACCGCGAGAGCAGTCGCGTGGATGGCCAGCGCGCTGCTTCTCGCGCCGGCCACCGCCCACGCCACCACGGTGAGGAAGCAGATCAACGTCGTCGACCTGATCCAGGAGTCGGAGCTCATCATCCGCGGCCGCGTGAAGACGGTCACCGACGGCATCGACTCCCGCGGCATCCCCTACACCGAGGTCACCCTCGAGGTCGGCGAGGCCCTCAAGGGCAAGCCCGGATCCGAGTTCACCTTCCGTCAGTTCGGGCTCCTCGCCCCGAAGCGGATGGCCGACGGGCGCGTCAACCTCATGGTCACGCCGACCGCCTGGGCCACCTACATCCAGGGGGAGGAGTCGATCTTCTTCCTTCGCCAGCCGGCATCCCGCACCGGGCTCCGCACCACCGCGGGGCTCGCCCAGGGGCAGTTCCGCGTCAACGCGGCGGGCGCCACCAACGCACTCGACAACGCCGGGCTGTTCGAGCGCGTCGCCGTCGACCCGGGCCTCCTCGGCGACGCCGAGAAGCGGGTGATGGCGACGACCCGCGGCACCGTGAACGCGCGGGTCTTCAGCTCGCTCGTCAAGCAGGCCGTCGACGGGAAGTGGATCGAGAACGGGAGGATGCGCCATGCGGATCGCTAGCCGGAGCCTGCTCCTCGCCGCCCTCGTGGCAGTCGCCTCGCCGGCGCTCGCCGGTGGGCCGCTCATCGTCGACAACGTCTCGGGAAAGCCCTGGCGGTACGCCCCGGGCGCCGTCGTCCCGGTCTACACCGACCTGGGCGACTACTCCTTCCAGACCGACTGGTGGGTCGACCCCCCAGGGAGCTACGTCTTCTCGAACGATGTGGGCGTGGCCCAGGTGAAGAAGGGCTTCGCCGACTGGTCGGCCGTGCCCACCTCTTCGTTCCGCGCCGCGGTCGTCGGCGATTTCGCCGGCATCGGCCTCCCCGACATCACCGGCCAGAACGCCGACCTCGTCATCGGTGCCTTCAACGGAGGCGGCATCCACGTCATCTTCGACGCCGACGGGACGATCTTCTCCGAGTTCTTCGGGGTGAGCCCGTACGTCCTCGGGATCTCGACCCCGGAGTACGGCGACGAGACCACCAACTTCGTCACCGAGAGCTGGACGCTGCTCAACGGGCAGGCGATGTACACCGACGATCCCGACGCGGCCCACTACCAGGGCGTCGCCACCCACGAGTTCGGCCACGGCATCGGCCTGGCCCACACCCAGACCAACGGGGCCGCCTTCTTCTACGGGCAGTACGCCGGCGAGCCGGCCGGTCCGCAGAGCTGCACGTCGCTGCCGTACCGGAGCGACGTGGGCCCACTCGACGTCGAGACGATGTACCCCTTCGCCGACCCCTGGCCGGGCTCCGACGTCGGGCTCGGCATGGCCCACATCCACAGCACCGACGACCAGGCTGCCCTCTCCGACCTCTACCCGGGTCCGGGCTGGCCGACCGCCACCGGCTCCATCACCGGCAAGGTCCTCGGGCTCGACCGGCGCACCGAGCTCACCGGCGTGAACGTCATCGCCCGCAACCTCGACGATCCGTTCACCGACGCCAACTCCGCCCTCTCCGGGCAATGGACGCAGGGGCACTTCGGACCCGACGGCTCCTACACCCTGAACGGCCTCAAGCCGGGCGCCCGCTACGTGGTCTACGTCGACGCGGTCGTCGCCGGCGGCTTCCCCACGCAGCCCATGTGGTTCCTCCCGGGGAGCGAGCGGTTCTGGGACGGCTCGACCCGCAAGCGCGAGGACAACCGGCCGTTCGATCCCTGCGCCTACCAGGTGATCGTCCCGAAGGCGGGCGCCCCCGTCCGGGCCGACCTCGTCTTCGAGCGGCGCAGGGACGCGCCGGTGGTGATCTCCCTCGACTACGCCGCCGGCCCCTCGAGCATGACGGGTGACGGCAAGACCGTGGTCGGGAACTACGGCCGCGGCGGGCCGGCCTTCCGGTGGACCGAGAAGACCGGCATCACCTCGCTGGGCGTGGACACCACCGGCGAGATCACCAGCATCTCGAGGAACGGGAAGTACATCTCGACGAACGTCCTCGACGCCGCGACCGACACCGATCTCGGCACCTGGCGCTGGGACGCGAGGAACGGCTGGCTGCTCGTCGAACCGACGGGCAACTGCGACACCTACTCGACGGCCAACTTCGGCGTGGCCAACGACGGCGCCGTCTATGGCCTCACCTTCAACTCCTGCACCGACTACAAGGGCTTCCGCTGGAGCCCCGGCCAGGGAACGCGGATCCTCCCCTCGGCCGGCACGGCTCCGGACGGCTCCCCGGCGAACGGCCGGCCCACCCAGATCTCCGCCGACGGCACCACGCTGGCCGGCTGGGAGGAGGAGGGTGGCGGCGGGCGCGTGGCCACGGTCTGGGTGAACGGGAAGCCTTCCCGCATCACCCAGGCGGACGGAAGCATGCTGGACGAGGGCCAGGCGGTGAGCGGCGACGGCAAGATCGTCTCCGGCAGGACATACTGGGGCCTTCCCAACGAGGGGCTCGGCTGGCGGAAGCGCATCGACCGGCCCGGCATCGAGTACTACGCGTCCTACTCCCCGGAGGCGGCCCCTGTGGACGCCTACACGATGAACCGGGACGGCAGCGTCATGGCCGGCTTCGCGGGCAACCCCTGGTTCTCCATGGTCCGCGGCCCATTCCTCTGGACGAAGGCCATGGGCACGGTCGACCTCGACGCCTTCCTGAAGCGCCAGGGCGCCTCCATGGACCAGTACGTCTCGCTCTGGAGCCCGATGGCGATGTCGGACGACGGCACCGTCCTCACCGGCTGGGGCATCGGCTTCCAGTATTACGCCGGCTGGGTCGTCCAGATGCCCAAGGTCTTCGTCTGCCACCTCGAGAAGCACGAGCGCGGCAGCGGACACACCATCAGCGTCGACTTCCCGAAGGGCTCGGACGAGCACCTCCTGCACGGCGACGCGCTGGGGCCCTGCCCCGACCACAGGTAGCA
>CAWHDZ010000040.1:0-302102 GCA_963828255.1 uncultured delta proteobacterium
CCAAACTGACGGGGGAATTCGCGAGAGCGGGTTCCCCCGTCGCTTTGTGGGGTGAGGAGTTTGCTCCGAGCCCGGCAGACCAGACTGTCACGCCCCATCCGGGTTCGGGTGTTTTCCCGAGCCTCCACCCGGATTCAATCTCCGCAGGCTCGGGACCTCTCCCAATATCGGCGGCCCGCCGGATCGAGCACACTCCTCCTCAGAAAGGGAGAACAGACCATGAAGACCATCAACGGCGGCAGCGCAGTGCAGGGCGGGTACTACCTCTCGAAGAGCAACTGGGAGATCTTCCCCATCGAGAAGGACGGGCAGAAGCTCCCCGGCACCTCCTCCGAGCACTACGTGAAGGTCAACACCGCAGCGGCCCTTGCCCTCATGCCGGTGCTCGGCGGCCTGATGGTGGTCTTCCTCCCCTTCATCGGCCTCTACCTGGCGGCGAAGACGGCGGTCGGCGGAGTGACGGGCGCGTTCAGCCGCTCGGCGCAGGACCTCGGCGCGACCATCACCCCGGGCTGGGCTCCCGGCGCCGCGCACATGACTGGCAAGGCCACCGAGGAGAAGGCAGCTGAAGGCGAGAAGATCGCCGACCCGAAGCTCGAGCAGCTCGCCAAGGAAGTGGACGAGAAGCGCAAGGCGTAGCGCGAGGGTCTCCCTTCAGAAGCAAAGGAACGAGGGGCGGCGCGAGCCGCCTCTCGGCGTTCGTGGCCCGCCTTCCTCCCAACGATGTGAGGCTGCAGATCAGCTTCGACCCGAAGTGATATCGACACGGGCAGATCCGTCGGATAGGCACTGCCGTATTCGCGGAGTGAGGCGGTCCTGATCACCCCAGCACTCCTCGCTATCGGTGCCTGTTCGGGAAGCGGCACCACGTCGCCGTTGCCCGCCGCAACGGACGTGAACTCGCTGACGAAGCTTGTTCTCCCCGCTGGCGACTTACATCGGCGGCTGTCACGCCGGGTATCGCTCGCTCGGGAGGGCGGCCCGTTTCGCTCGGCGGCCCGCAGGAAGCGCAGAGGCAGGCGCCCGGAGCCGGCTTCGTCGCGGGCGCCACGCCCCGAGGGGAAGGGCGGCGCCTCTGCACTCTCATGTTCTGCCTTGCCGCGCCGGCCGTCCACGGACCTCCGTGGGTTGACCCGACCGGAGCCAGCACCCACCCGCACGGACTCGCCCGGTCGAGGGACCCTGAAGTGGGCGACGTCAGCTCGACACCGGCAGTTCCACCCGGAAGGTCGCCCCATGGCCGGGCGCGCTGGTCGCCGGGATGCTGCCGCCGTGCGCGGTGACGCTGGCGTGGCAGATGGCGAGTCCGAGCCCCGGACCCTGGTCACGGCCGGGCCCGGACCGGGCGACGATCCCTCCAGTTCATCGATCCCCGCATCGTGTTCCACCGGAGGAAGTGCGCCAAGCGTCGCGCACGCTGACCGGCAGAACCCGCCCTCCCGTCCGCGGGCAGTCCCTGTTCGATTCCCTCGACCGGGTCGAACGATCCAGGCTCTTTCACCGGGATCACGATGAGCCCAGGATGGCTGCAGGTCCTGCGGGCGGAACCCGAGGGATCGAAAAGGGGGGAAACCACATGAGATACGTCATGATACTCGCCGTGGCCGTCGCGGCCGTGACCGCAGCAGGCTGTGGCTCGAGCAGCAAGAACACCTGCGGTGACGCCTGCAACGCGGTCTTCACGTGCGCCACCAAGCTCGAGGCGACTCCACCGTTCGCCTCCGTGGCCGAGTGCGAGGCGGGCTGCAATGCCTCGCAGTGCGCGGACCTGCAGGCGACGGTCGACTGCATCGTCGCCATCCAGTGCACGAACATCGCCGCCGTGGAGGCAGCCATCACGCAGTGCCAGGAAACCCACTGCCCGTAGCCGGGCCCGGGTCGATGGCTACCTGCACGGCCGCAGGAGGCGGCGGGATCTTCAGGGGTAGGTCAGCGTGCCCTGCGCGAACAGTGTCGCCGGACTGGTCACCGGCGGGGGCCTCGAGGAGACGCCCATCTCCGTGGCCCGGATGGTGACGATCCCCGCCGTGCGATCGACCGCGACGCCGGGCAGCGGGTTCAGCGTCGTGGCGACGATCCTCCAGCCCCAGGAGCAGGTGCTGCGCCAGCTGAACTCGAACTGGATCCAGCTCACCGGCGTGCAGGCACCCTGGCTCGGCAGCGGAAAGGATGTCGGCGTTTCACGCACCACCACGGGGTCATCGGATAGTCTGTCGGGATGGTGCATCCCCGCCCGCCGTCCCGCCGCTCCGTGCGACGTCCGGCCAGGCCCCTCCTGATCGGCGCCATCGCCCTCGTCCTCGCCGCCGTCGCGGTGGTGTGGATTGCGGCCCCGCGGGCCATCCCGCCGGCCCCGTCCGAGCAGTCGCACGCGGCTTCCCCGCCGGCCGACGCTCCACCCGCCCCACCGCCGGCGGAGATCCCCGACCCCCGACCGGCCTTCCTGGCCGCGCGGGCGACCTTCACGTGCGGTGACGCGACAGGCGAGGCCGTCTTCGTCACCCCGGAACGCGCCCTCGCGTCCATCCCGTGCCGCGAGGGGCAGGGGCAGGTCCTGCTCTCCGACGGCCGCGACCTCCTCGCCCGCGTGCTTCCCGGGGCGCCGTCCGGCACCTCCTTGCTCCACCTCCCGGGCGCGTCGGCGTCGTTCGTCCCCCCGGGATCCGCCACCGGGCTCGCCGACGGGGCCACGCTGCTCGTGGGACTGGAGGGCGCCGGGCCCCGGACCGTCGGGGAGGCCGTGGCCAGGGGGCTCGTCCCTCTGGACGGGCTGCCGCTCCTTCGCGCCGAGGAGGCGGCCGGCCCCCTCGGCGGGGCGATCCTGGACGCAGCCGGCAACCTGGTGGGGGTCGCGCCGTCCACCCCGCCCGATCCCGCCCGCCCATGGCTGGCCGTTCCGGTGGAGGCCTTCGCCGGCGCGCTCGGCCGCGACGTGCCCGCCGCCTGGACCCCGGCCGCGGAGCAGGCCGCCGACGAGGACCGGCGCGCCCAGGGCAATCTCTGGAACCGGCTCGTCCGCTCCGCGGTGCTCCTCTCCGCGACGCCGGGGCCGGACGGCCTCGCCCTGGTCGTGGCCCGCGTCTCCGCCGGCCGCCCGCCCGCGGAGACGGTTCGACTCGACGTGAACCCGATCGCCCGCGACTGCGACCCCACCGGGCGGATCGTGGACTGGCGGACGGGCCCCCGGGCCTTCGACGGAGCTCCCGTGCCCCGGGAGGTGGCGGCGCGCCTCTCCCGGCTCGTGCCTCCCACTGGCGGCGGCGCGGTCTGGGCGGGGTCGGGGCTCGCACGCATCGACTGCGACCTGGCCGGCGTGGCCGACGGGGCGACGCTTTCCATTCCGGGCAGCGACCCACCGGCGCCCGTCCCGTTCCCCCGCGCGGGATTCCCGACGAGGCCCGGTCCTTCCGACGACACCCGGAAGGCGGTGGTGGTGTCGGATCCGGCGGCCGACCTGGACCGGGCCGCTGCCGCCGAGGAGGAGGTGGCCTGGGAGGTGGGGTGGCGACAGGCCTTCCGGGAGGCCAACGATCGGGTGGCCCAGGCCAAGCAGGCACGGATGGACATCCAGGCCCAGCGCGAAGAGGCGCGCGGGAACTTCCAGTACGTGCTCGAACAGCAGCTCGAGGGGGACCTCGAGGTCGCCCGGCTGGAGGAGAGGAGGGCCGCCGAGGCCCTGCAGGACCTCGACCGCCGGGCCTCCCTCGCCGCCGTGCCCCGCGCCTGGCGCCGGGCGGAGTGAGGAGGCCGGCGCCCGCTGACGCCGGCCCCTGGCCGGGCTACTGCGCCGGGTTCCCGTCGGCGTCGAGGATCACCGGCGCCCCGAGCCCGAGCTCGGAGAGCCCCTTCTCGATCTTGGCCCGGTCGCCCACCACCACCCAGACCACCTCATCGGGCTGGATGAACCTGGCGGCCGCGGCCACCTGCTCCGGCGTCAGCGCCAGCACCTTGCCGGCGTAGGCGTCGTAGTAGCCGTCGCCGAGCTGGTAGGTCACCACCTCGGAAACCGATCCGGTCACCGCGCCGTTCGTCTCCCAGCGGCCGGGCAGCGCGAGCGTGAGCGATCCCTTCGCGGAGGCAAGCTCGTCGGCGGTGACCGGACGCGTCCCCACGATCCCGGCGAGCTCCTTCTGGATCTCCTGGACCGATTCCTTGGTCTTGTCAGCCTGGACGGCGGTGAAGACGAAGAAGAGGCGGGGGCCGCGCGCATCGGGGAGCAGGCTACTGGCGCCGTACGACCAGTGCTTGTCCTCGCGCAGGTTCATGTTGATGCGGGCGGTGAAGGCGCCGCCGAGGACGCGATTCACGACTCCCTGTGCGATCTCGTCCGGGTTGGCCCGCGGTGGCGCCGCCTGGCCCGCCAGGATGACCGACTGGGCCGATCCGGGCCGATCGACGACGTAGAGGCGAGGCGCGGCGCGCTTGCCAGCCAGCGCCAGGTCCTTTTCGGGCGCCTTCCCGGGCGCCCACCCGGCGAAGAGCCGCTCGAGGCGGGGCAGGATCTCCTTCATGGTGGTGTCGCCCACCACGATCAGCACCGCGTCGGAGGGGTGGAAGCGGGCCTGGTACCAGCGCTCCACGTCGGCGCGGGTCAGCGCCGTCACCGAAGCCGTCGTCCCGGAGCCGGACATCGGGCTCGCATAGGGGTGGCCGTCCCCGTAGACCAGGCGCGGCAGGACGCGGCTGGCCATGCCGTTCGGCTGGCTCCGCTCCCGCTCGATGCCGGCGAGGAGCAGCTTCCTCTGCCTGTCCAGCTCCGCCTCGGGGAACGACGGGTGCAGGACCACGTCGGCGAACAGCTCGAGGGACGGGTCGAGGTTGGTCTTGAGGGCCGAGAGCGAGACCGTGGTCGAGTCGAGCGACGAGCTGGCGGAGAGGGTGGCGCCCAGGTCGCGGAGCGCATCGGAGATCTGCAGCGAGCTCCGCGTGGCGGTGCCCTCGGTGAGCAGCGTCGAGGCCAGGCGCGCCGTCCCCGCCGCCCCCTTGGGATCGGAGGAGTACCCGGCGTCCACCACGAGCTGGAAGTTCACCAGCGGCACCGAGGGGCGGGGGACGACCATGATGCGCAGCCCGTTGCCCAGGACCGCCTTCTCCACCTCGGGGAACTTCGGGGCGGGGGGCGTGCCGGCATCGGGAACCTTGGAGCGGTCCACGTCGACGCCCGAGACCTTGCCGTCCTTCCAGGGGGTGACCTGGAGGACGTACACGCCGTCGGAGAGCCAGTTCCGCGCGGCAGCCTGGACCCGCGCCGGGGTGGCGCTGCGGATGCGCGCCAGCCGTTCCTCGTAGAAGTCGGGACGGCCTCCGTAGATCTCGCTCTGGGCCAGGATGTCCGACTTCCCGCCGAACCCGCCGATGCGCTCCGCGCCGCGGGTGAAGGCGGCCAGCATCTCGGTGCGCGCGCGGTCGAGCTCGACCTGGGTCGGTCCCTTCTCGAGGAAGCGGGTGAGTTCCTCGCGGGTCACCGTCTCGACTGCGAGGAGGTCGCCGCCGGGCCGCGCGGTGGCCTGGATCAGGAACTGGCTCCCGATCTCCCCGGGGTCCTGCATGGCCATGACGTCGGTGGCGATCTGGGCGTCGTACACCAGCCGCTTGTAGAGGCGGCTCGACTTGCCCGACGAGAGCACCCGGGCGGCGAGTTCCAGGTCGAGGGAGTCGGGGCTGATCCCCTCGGGCGTGTTCCACACCAGGTAGACCCGCGCCTGGGGAACACGGTCCTGCATGCTCCCGCGGTGTTCGCCGGTGCGCTTCGCGACCCAGGCCTCCTGCCGGACGAGGGGAGGGCCGGAGGGGATGTTCCCGAAGTGCTTCTCGACGCGGGCCTTGACGTCCTCGGCCTTCACGTCACCGGCCACCACGAGCACCGCGTTGGCCGCGCCGTACCAGTCCTTGAACCAGGTCTTCACGTCGTCGAGGGTGGCCGCGTCCAGGTCCTCCATCGAGCCGATGACCGTCCAGGAGTAGGGGTGTCCCTTGGGATAGGTGGCGGCCGTGAGGACCTCGTCGACCCGGCCGTAGGGCTGATTCTCCCACTGCCGCTTCTCGTTCTTGACCACGCCCCGTTGCTCGTCGAGCTTGGCCTGGGTGACCGCGCCCAGGAGGTGCCCCATGCGGTCCGACTCCATCCAGAGCACGGTGTCGAGGGCCGGGGTGGGCACGTTCTGGAAGTAGTTGGTCCGGTCAGGGTTCGTGGTGCCGTTCCGGTCCGTGGCGCCGATGCGGTCGATCACCTTGAACCAGTCGTCGTTGTAGTGCTCGCTCCCGTTGAACATCACGTGCTCGAAGAGGTGGGCGAACCCGGTCTTGCCCGGCCGCTCGTTCTTCGACCCCACGTGGTACCAGACGTTGACGGCGACGATGGGCGCCTTGTGGTCCTCGTGGACGATGAGCACGAGGCCGTTCGACAGCACGAAGCGCTGGTAGGCGATCTTCGGGGTGTCGATCCCGGGGGCCGCGGGGACGGGGGTGGACCTGGCGGCCCGGGACGGGGCGGCAGGGGTCTTGGCAGGGGTCTTGGCGGGGGCCGCCGGTGGGGCGGCGAGCACGAGGGCGGTGGCGAGGGCGACGAGTGTCATGGAAGGCGTTTAGCCGATTCGCCGCTCCCATGCCAGCCTGTTCGGGGTAGACTTCCGCCCCCTTTGGACCCGAGAAGAGCCTTGCCCTCCGTCACCCGCATCGAGGTCGGAACCCGGCCCGAATTCACAGACAGTCTGGGGGCCTCGGTGGCCCGGAGGGTGCGCGACCACCTCGGCCTCTCCCCGCGCCGGGTCCGCACCCGCGACGTCTTCCTGGTCGAGGCCCGGCTCTCCCCGGCCGAGGCCGAGGCGGTGGCCCGCGAGTTCGCCGGCCCGGTGGTGCGCCAGGGGGCGGTGGGTCGTCTCGACGACGGACCCTTCGACGTGGCCGTCTCGGTGGGCTTCAAGCCCGGCGTGACCGACCCGGTGGCGAAGAGCGCCCGGGTGGCCATCGAGGACCTCCTGGGGCGGCCGCTGGGGGAGGGGGCGCACGTCTACACCTCGCGCCTGTACCTCCTCGACGGCGTCACCGAGGGGGAGGCCGGGCGCATCGCCCGGGCGCTGCTCGCCAACGAGGTCATCGAGCGGGTGGCGGTGCAGCCGTACGCCCGGTGGAAGGAGTCGCCTCCCGACCTCTCGGTCCCGCGGGTGGCGGAGCACGCCCCGCGCCCCGTCGAGGCGGTGAGCCTGGAGATCCCCGACGACGCGCTCCTCGCCCTCTCGCGGGAACGGCTGCTCGCCCTCTCCCTCGACGAGATGCGGACGCTCCGCGACTTCTACCGCAAGGCCGCCTCCGACCCGGCGCGCCGCGCCGCCGGCCTGGGCCCCGACCCCACCGACGTCGAGCTCGAATGCCTGGCCCAGACCTGGTCCGAGCACTGCAAGCACAAGATCATGAACGCCACCCTCTCCTACCGGGAGGAGGGGAAGGCGCCGGAGGAGATCCGCTCCATCTTCAAGACCTTCATCCGGGGCACCACCGAGGCGGTGGACGAGGCCATCCAGGAGCGCGAGGGCAAGAGCTGGCTCGTCAGCGTCTTCCACGACAACGCCGGGGTCATCGAGGCCACCGACGCCTTCCACCTCGTCTACAAGGTCGAGACCCACAACAGCCCGTCGGCCCTCGACCCGTACGGCGGCGCCATCACCGGAATCGTTGGCGTGAACCGGGATCCCTTCGGCACCGGCATGGGCTCCGACCTGCTCGCGAACACCTGGGGCTACTGCTTCGGCCCCCCGGACTGGAAGGGGGAGCTCCCGCCCGGGCTGCTCCACCCGCGCCGCATCCGCGACGGCGTCCACGCGGGCGTCATCGACGGCGGCAACCAGTCGGGCCTCCCCTATGGCCGAGGCTGGGAGTTCTTCGACGAGCGCTTCCTGGGGAAGCCGCTCGTCTACTGCGGCACGGTGGGGCGCATGCCGGTCACCGTCGCCGGGGAGCCCGGCGAGGTGAAGCACGCCCGCCCCGGGGACCGGATCGTCATGGTGGGTGGCCGCATCGGCAAGGACGGCATCCACGGGGCCACCTTCTCCTCGGCCGAGCTGACCGAGGAGAGCCCGGTCCAGGCCGTCCAGATCGGCGACCCCATCACGCAGAAGATGATGTTCGACTTCCTGCTCGAGGCCCGCGACCTGGGGCTCTACTCGGCCATCACCGACAACGGTGCGGGCGGCCTGTCCTCGTCGGTGGGCGAGATGGCGAAGCAGCCGGGCGGGGCCAGGCTCGATCTGGCCCGCGCGCCCCTCAAGTACCAGGGGCTCGCACCCTGGGAGATCCTGGTCTCCGAGGCGCAGGAGCGCATGACGCTCGCGGTGAGGCCGGAGAAGCTCGCGGAGTTCCTCGCGCTGGCCCGGCTGCGCGAGGTCGAGGCGACCGACCTGGGCGAGTTCACCGCCGAGCCCAGCTTCCGGCTGGAGCTCGAGGGGCGCGCCGTCGGGCTCATCCCCATGGAGTTCCTCCACGAGGGCGATCCCGAGATGCGCATCGACGCGGAGTGGAAGGAGCCGGTCCGGGCCCGCTTCGCCGCCGCACCGGCGCCATCGACCGGGGAGGGCAATGCGCTCCTGGCTGCCTTCCTCTCCCGCGACAACCTGCGCTCGGCCGAGCGGCTCGAGCGGACCTACGACCACGAGGTGAAGGGGCTCACCGTGGTGAAGCCCTGGATCGGGGCCCACCGCGACGTGCCGTCCGACGCGGCGGTCTTCCAGATCGCCCACGACGGCTCCCTCGTGGGCTACGCGCTCGCCGAGGCGGCCTTCCCCGCCTACAGCGACGAGGACGCCCACGCCATGGCCCAGGCCGGCGTGGACCTCACCGTCCGCCGGGTGGTCGCCGCCGGGGCGCGCATCGACCGCATCGCGCTCCTCGACAACTACTGCTGGCCCGATCCGCTGCCGGGCGCGAAGAACCCCGACGCCGCCCACAAGGCGGCGCAGCTGGTCCGCGCCTCGCGCGGCCTCTCCGAGATCTGCCGGGCCTACGGCACGCCGCTCATCTCCGGCAAGGACTCGATGAAGAACGACGCGGTGGTGGGGGGCAGGCGCATCAGCATCCCCCCCACGCTGCTGGCCTCCGCCATCGCCGTGGTCCGCGACGTGCGCCGGGCCGTGACCCTGGAGGCGGGCGCCCCGGGGCAGCTCCTCTACGCCGTCGGCGAGACCGGCGACGAGCTCGGATGCACCGAGTACGCGGCCCACCGTGGGGAGGCCGGCGGGCGGGTCCCGCGCTGCAGCCCGGAGCCGTTCCGCGTCCGGTACGAGAAGGTCGCCTCGGCCATCGAGGGCGGGCTCGTGGCGGCGGCCCACGCCCCCGGACGAGGCGGGCTGGCCCGCTCCCTCTTCCTCCTGGCCCGCGCCGCCGGGCTCGGGCTCTCGGTCGATCTCTCCCTCGCGCCCGAGGACGGGCGGCCGGGATGGGAGGCGCTCCTCTTCTCCGAGTCGGCCGGGCGCTTCCTGCTGGTCGTCGAGCCGGGGAAGGGCGCCGCGCTCGAGGCGAGGCTGGCCGGGGTTCCGCTGGCCCGGATCGGCTCCTTCGACGAGGGCGGCCGGCTGCGCATCGCGCTCTCCGACCAGGTCCTGGTGGACGAGGACGTCGCCACGCTCGCCCGCGCCTGGAAGCGGGAAGGGGTGCGGCCGTGAAGCCGGTCCGCGTGCTCCTGCCGGTGGGCTTCGGCCTCAACTGCGAGGACGAGACGGCCCGGGCCTTCCGCATGGTCGGCGCCGAGGTGGACCTGGTCCACCTCACCGACCTCTTCGCCCGGCGCCACGGTCGGCGCATGGCCGACTACCAGGTGCTCGCCATGGTGGGAGGCTTCTCGTACGGCGATCACGTGGCTGGTGGGCTGGTGCTCGCCACCCGCATCCGCGCCCACCTGAAGGACGACCTCACGGCCTTCCTGTCCGGGGGCGGCCGGGTGCTGGGCATCTGCAACGGCTTCCAGACCCTGACCCGGCTCGGGCTCCTGCCCGGGCCCGGGGCGGGGGCGCCGGACTTCACTCCGAGTGCAACGCTCACCAACAACGAGCGGCTCGGCTACCGGGACGCCTGGGTCCGCGTCGCGCCCGATTCCCGGAGCTCCTGCGTCTGGACCCGCGGGCTCGCCGCGGTGGACCTGCCCTCCCGCCACGGCGAGGGGCGCTTCGTGGCCGGGTCGGACGAGGCGCTGCGCAGGCTCGACGCCAGCGGCCAGCTGCCGCTCCGCTACGTGGACGCCGCGGGCAAGGTGACGGAGGGCTGGCCGGAGAATCCCAACGGCTCGGCCCTGGGCGTGGCCGGCGTGTGCGACGCCACCGGGCGGATCCTCGGGCTCATGCCCCACCCCGACGCCTTCCTGTACCCCTGGCACCACCCTGACTGGCCCCGCCGCCGCCGAGAGATCGAGTCGCGGGAGGCGGGCGGGCTGGCCTTCTTCCGGGCGGGCGTCGAGGGCACGTAGATGGCCGGGAACGGACGGCTGCTGCTCCTCGTCCCCACCCAGAGCTACCGGGCCGACGACTTCCTGGCCGCGGCCCGCCGGCTGGGCGTCCCGGTGCTGGTGGGCACCGACCGCTGCCACCGCATCGAGGAGGCCTTCGGTCCGAGCGACGGGCTCCTCTCCATCGACTACCGGAAGCCGGAGGAGGCGGCCGACGAGATCGCCCGCGAGGCCGCGCGCCTGCCCATCGCCGGGATCGTTCCGGCCGACGACGGGACGGCGGTGATCGCGGCGCTGGCCGCCGAGCGTCTCGGGCTGCCGCGAAACTCCCCGGCGGCGGCGAGGCGGACGGTGAACAAGCTCGCCCAGCGGGAGGCGCTTCTGGCGGCCGGCCTGCCGGTGCCCTGGTTCCGCGCCTTCCCGGTGGCCGACGGCCCCGCAGGCCCGGCGGCCACGGTCCGGTACCCCTGCGTGCTGAAGCCGCTCGGCCTGTCGGGGAGCCGCGGCGTCATCCGGGCCGACGACCCGGAGTCCTTCTGCGAGGCCTGGCGCCGCGTCGTGGACATCCTCGCGGCGGCCCGGAGCGACCGGAAGGCGCGGGAGCATGGAGAAGGGAGCCGGATCCTGGTGGAGGCCTTCGTGCCCGGCGCCGAGGTGGCGCTGGAGGGGCTCCTGCGCGGCGGGCGGCTGGAGCTGCTGGCCCTCTTCGACAAGCCCGACCCCCTCGACGGCCCGTTCTTCGAGGAGACGATCTACGTCACGCCGTCGCGCCACCCCCCGGAGGTCCAGGCGGCTGTCTTGCTGGCCATCACCGCGGCGGCGGAGGCGCTGGGGCTCCGGGAGGGGCCGGTCCACGCCGAGGCCCGGCTCGGGCCGGACGGCCCGGTGATCCTGGAGGTGGCGGCACGGACCATCGGCGGTCTCTGCGCCCGGGCCCTGCGCTTCGGGGCCGGGGCCTCGCTCGAGGAGATCGTGGTGGCCCACGCCGTGGGGCTGCCGCTCTCGTCGATCCGCCGGGAGGCCCAGGCCTCGGGCGTGATGATGCTCCCCATCCCCCGGCGCGGGATCCTCCACGGGGTCGCAGGCCTCGACGCGGCGCGCGCGGTGCCCGGCGTGGACGACGTCGTGATCACGGTTCCGGAGGGGCGGGAGGTGGTTCCGCTGCCGGAGGGGGACGCCTACCTGGGCTTCCTCTTCGCGCGCGGGGAGTCGCCCGACCGGGTGGAGGAGGCGCTCCGGGAGGCCCACCGAAGGCTCTCCTTCGACATCCGGACGCCGTTGCCGACCGTGCGATGAGCACCTGCCCGCGGCGTCAGTCCCGGTCGGGCGGGGCAACCTGCCCCGCGGTGGGCTCCGCTCAACAGAACCAGTTCTCGGTGAGGCGCGGCGATCCGGCGGTCGAGAAGGGGCGGGCGACGTGGGAGTGGGCCCGTCCCGCAGCGGCGAGCGCCATCGCCTTCACCTCGGCCATGGTCGAGGCAGGGTCGTCCCCACGCGTCGCCGCCGCGCCCACCAGCGCCGCCACCCGGGACTGGAGCAGGTCCATCCGCGGGTCGGGATGCTTCCATCGCCAGGTGAGACCGGCGGTGTCGATCCCATCGAGCGCCAGCTCCGGGTCGCCGACCAGCAGGGAGCCTGGTGGCACGAGGAGGCGCAGGGAGAACTGCACCGGGTCGATCCGCCCGAGCCACCCCTGCTCCTCGAAGGTCTCGAGCAGGTCGAGGTAGCCCGCCAGGGTTTCCCAGGGAGTGAAGGGGACCAGCGTGGGGCGCAGGGGGAGGGCGGCCTCGTCGCAGGCCGCGAAGGCGCGGAAGACGTCCTCCCGGACGTGACCCTTCTCGAGCTTCCCGAGCACGCGATCCGAGAGGGACTCCACGGCGGAGACCACGAAGATGGCCCCGCAGGCCGCGAGCTCGGGCAGGAGGCCGGCGTGCCGGACCAGGTGCTCCACCTTGGCCGTGAAGTCGAAGGTGACCGCGGGGAAGCGCCGGTGGAGCTCCCGCGCGACCCGCAGCGCGTGCCCCGGTCCGTTCAGGAAGTCCGGGTCGCCGAAGGTGACATGGGTGACGCCGGCCGAGACCTGGTTGCCCACGTCGGAAAGGACCGTCTCCGGCGGGATCGCGAAGAAGCGGCCCCCGTAGACGGCGGGGATGGGGCAGTGGCGGCAACGGTGCAGGCAGCCGCGGGTGGCCTCGGCGTAGCCGGCGGGGCGCTCACGCCCGTCGGCCTCCCGGAGCCGGGCGTAGCGCTCCGGAGGGGGCAGTCCGTTGCGACGGGGGACGGGGAAGTCGAGCCTCCCGAGCGTCGCCTCGCCCCCGCCCCGCTGGACGAATCGGGAGAGGTCCTGGCATTGCTCGGCCGCCAGGGCCAGGGAGACCAGCTCCTCCTCGCACTCGCCGCCCAGGATGGCCGAGGCGCCCGCCTCGAGGAGCAGGGGCGCGTGGAGCGGCGCGTACGTTCCGTGAAAGGCGACGATCGCAGCCGGGTTCACGCCCTTGGCCCGTGCCGCGGCGTCGAGGCCGAGCCGCAGGGCGGTGTGCATGGGGACGGAGATGGCGATGAGGCGTGCAGCCCGCACGCGCACCTCGTCGAAGGGCTCGACGGCGAGGTCCATTGACGCGGGGTGGAACCCGGCGCGGGCCAGGAAGGCCGCGGGCGACGCGATGCCCTGCGGCTGGTGCCCCAGCTCGTAGGTGGAGACGAGGAGGACCTCTCCCTCGCCCCGCACCGGCTATCCCTTCTTGGGAGGCGGGACGAAATCTGGCGGGAGCTGGGCTCCCTCGCCGAAGAAGAACTGCTCCGCCTGCTCGAAGAGGATCTTGTTGGTCTTCGGGTCGCCCGGGGCCAGCCGGTACTCGTTCAGGATCATCTTGAAGTGCTCGAGCCACATCTTCCAGGCCTCCTGGGAGATGGAGTCGAAGATGCGCTGGCCGAGCTCGTTGGGGAACGGCTTCACGGCCATGCCCGGCAGCTCCCTGCCGAGCTTCTTGCAATGGACCATCCGAGACATCTCGAGTCCCTGCGGCCGGTCAGGAGATGAGCGAGGCGGGCGTGACGCCGAGCGCCTTGCTGAGGGACTCGAGGGTGTCGAGCGGAGGCGTGCGCTGCCCGCGCTCCAGCATCGAGATGTACGAAACGGACAGCCCGGCCTTCTTGGCGAGCGTCTCCTGGGAGAGCTTGCGGCGGAGCCGCTCGGACTTGAGGTGCGTGGCGAACTTCTCGGAGAGGGAGGCGGTGCGGCTCTTCTTGGTGGTCTTGGCCATGGGGCGTGTCTAACATCGCCTGCACCGAGGGTCGAGGAAATCGGCGGGGCCTACCCGGACGGAGCGCGAACCAGGATCACGTCCACCCATTGTCCGCGGCGCAGGCGGGAGGCGCCCGGCGGGAGCACCGCCAGCCCCTCCAGCCCCACCACCGACGTGAGGTGGCCGCTCTGCTGGGTCTTCAGCCCCTCGACCCAGAGTGAGTCCCGGTCGCGGCGCAGCCGGCAGCGCAGGTAGAGGGTGAGTTCCGGGGGCTTC
Organism: uncultured delta proteobacterium; assembly: GCA_963828255.1. Taxonomy (GTDB): domain Bacteria; phylum Myxococcota; class Myxococcia; order Myxococcales; family Anaeromyxobacteraceae; genus CAIOAK01. The sequence continues at coordinate 13,951 of CAWHDZ010000040.1, forward strand.
TCCTCCGGGGAGCCCAGCCGGGCGCGCAGCACCATCCGGCCGCTCCCCCGCAGCCCCGCCATGGCCCGCAGCGCCGGGCGCACGAAGAGCTCGAAGGTCACGAGCGAGCTGGCCGGGTTTCCGGGGAGGCCGAAGACCGCCATCCTTCCCCAGCGGCCGAAGGCCACCGGCTTGCCCGGCCGCATGGCCACCTTCCAGAAGTCGAGGCGGGCCCCCGAGCCCTCGAGCCCGGCCCGCACCAGGTCGCGGTCGCCGACCGAGACCCCGCCGATGGAGACCAGCGCGTCGAGGCCGCGCGCCGCCGAGAGGGACCGGCGCAGCGATGCCGGGTCGTCGCCGGCGAGCGGGAGGCGCACCGGGACCGCTCCGGCCTCGGCGCAGGCGGCGGCGAGCTGGTGGCCGTTCGACTCGAAGATCTGGCCGGGGCGGGGAGAGCCCCCCAGCGGGACGATCTCGTCACCGGTGGCCAGGATGCCCACGCGCGGCCTCCGGTGTACGGCGAGTTCGGGCATCCCCAGCGCGGCCGCCAGCCCGATGGCGCCCGCGTCCACCTCGAGCCCGGCGGCGAGCGCCACCGCGCCCTGGGCGACGTCGGCCCCGGCCCGCCGGACGAATCGCCCGGCTGATGCGGCGCGGCGGAAGCGGGCCAGCTTGCGGGAGCGCCCCACCTCCTCCTGCATCTCGACGCAGTCGGCTCCGGGCGGCAGCGGCGCGCCGGTGAAGATCCGCGCGCAGGCCCCGGCCGGGAGCGGCCGGCCACGATCGTCGCCGGCGAAGACGTCGAAGGCCACGGGGAGGCGGGCGCCGGCCTCCGGCGCATCGGCGGCGCGCAGCGCGTACCCGTCCATCTGGGAGTTGTCGAAGGGGGGGAGCGGCCGGTCGGCCCGGACCTCCTCGGCGAGCGCCCGGCCGAGGGCCGCGGCCAGTGGGACCCGCTCGGGCGGGAGGGGCGCGACGTCGTCGATCGCCTCGAGGATGCGCGCGAGGGCTTGAGGGGGCGTGAGCACCCTCCGGTTCTAGCGGGCCGGAGCCGTCCGTGACAACATCCGCGCATGCCCAACCGCCCCGTTCCCGAGGTCTCCCCGGAGGCGCTCGTCGCCGAGTTGCGCCGCACCGCGGGGAAGGCGGTTTCGCTGCCCGAGATCCTCTCGCGAATGGGGGTCCACCCCCGGGCGCGCCGGGCCGCCGCCAAGGTCATGAAGACGCTCGTCCGGGACGGCGCCGTGCAGGAGGTCGGTGGACGGTTCGAGATCCCCACCCCGAAGGCGCCCGAGCGCGCCCGGCAGGCCAGGGGGCAGGCGCCGGGGCAGGGCGGCAAGGCGCTGGAAGGGGGGAAGGGGCTCGTCGGCTTCTTCACCCGGCACCGCGACGGCTTCGGGTTCCTGGCGCGACTCGACCGGCAGGGACCGGACCTGTTCGTCGCCCCCGGCGACGGCGGCCGGGCGGTGGACGGCGACGTGGTGCGGTTCGAGATCTTCGGCGGCCGGCGCGGCGAGCAGGCCCGCATCGTCGAGGTGGTGGAGCGCGGACGCCGCATGCTCATCGGGGCCTACGCGGCCCGGGGCCAGGAGAGCTTCGTCGTCCCGATGGACGAGCAGTTGCCGCCCGTGGTGCCGGTGCCGGAGACGCGCCTCGTGAAGAACGGTGAGGTCGCCAAGGTCTGGCTGGAGACGGGCTCCGGACCCCTGGCCGGACGGGTGGTCGATCGCGTCCCCAACCCGAAGGCCCCCTCCGTCGAGGTGCTGCGCGCCGCCTACGGGCACGGGTTCGCCGACGTCTTCCCGCCCGAGGTCGTGACCGAGGCGGAGGCCACGCCGGACCGCGTCCGCCGCGAGGACAGGGAAGGGCGGCGCGACGTCACGGCCATCCCGCTCGTCACCATCGACGGCGAGGACGCGCGTGACTTCGACGACGCGGTCTTCGTCGAGAAGCTGCCCGGCCGTGGCTACCGGCTGGTGGTCGCCATCGCCGACGTCTCCCATTACGTCCGTCCCGGTCGCCCCCTCGATGCCGAGGCCCTGCGGCGCGGCACCAGCGTCTACTTCCCGGGCACGGTGCTGCCCATGCTCCCCGAGCGGCTCTCCAACGGGGTCTGCTCCCTCAACCCGGAGGTGGAGCGGCTCTGCATGGTGGCCGACATGCGCTTCGACGCATCGGGCGCCCCGGGCGCGGTGGAGGTCTACGCCGGGGTGATGCGGTCGGCGGCCCGCTGCACCTACACCGAGGTGGCGCGCATGCTCGACGGCGAGCGCGTGCCGCACCGGGAGTTCCTCCGCGACGGCTTCGTCCGAATGGGCGAGCTGCAGGAGATCCTGGGCGGGGTCCGGCGCCGGCGCGGGTCGATCGACTTCGACCTGCCCGAGTCCAAGATCCTGCTGGGCGAGGACGGCAAGGTGCTCGCCATCGAGCGGCGCCCCCGCAACCGGGCCCACCGCATCGTCGAGGAGTTCATGCTGGCCGCCAACGAGGCGGTGGCCCGCTGGTTCGGCGACCGGGAGCTCCCCACCATCTACCGGGTCCACGGCCTGCCCGACGAGGACAAGCTCCAGGCCTTCCTCGACCTGGCGCGGGCCCAGGGCTTCGAGGTCCCCGAGGTGGGATCGGGACCGCTGGCGCTCTCCGGACTGCTCGATCGCCTGGCCGGCCACCCGCAGCAGCGCGCGCTCAACCAGCTCCTGCTCCGGGCCATGATGCAGGCGGTCTACAGCCCGGAGAACATCGGCCACTACGGCCTGGCCGCCGAGCACTACCTCCACTTCACCTCGCCCATCCGGCGCTACCCCGACCTGATCGTCCACCGCCTGTTGCGCGAGGCGCTGGGGGAGTCGCCGGGGAGGAAGCCCCGCGCCGGCGAGCTGGAGCGGATCGCCCTGGTGGCCTCCGACCGGGAGCGTTCCGCCATGAAGGCGGAGCGGGACGTGAACGCCTACTACGCGGCCATCTTCATGGCCGACAGGGTGGGTGAACGCAGCCCGGGTACGGTCTCGGCGGTGGTGGAGTTCGGACTCTTCGTCTCGATGGAGCGCTGGTACGTCGAGGGGCTGGTGAAGGCGGAGGACCTCGGCGACGGGTTCGTCCTCGACAAGGACGGCCACGCGCTCGTGGAGAAGCGGAGCGGGCGGTCCTACCGCGTCGGCGACGACGTCGAGGTGGAGGTCGCCGCCGTGGACCCGGCCCGCCGCCGCATCGACCTCGCGCTCGTGGAGGGTGGGAAGACGCGAGCGCCCGGCGCGCCCCGGGCGAAGGGGCGCGACCGGGGAGGCGCGAAGGAAGGGAAGCGATCGCAGGGCGGAGGCAAGCGCCCGGTGAAGCCCGGGCGCGCCGAGGCAGGCAAGAAGAAGCGGCGCCGCCGGTAGGCGCGCCGCCAACCGCCCTCAGCCCCGGGCCTCGGAGGCGGGCACGAGGCGGGCCGAAGCCGGGTCCTCGGTGTCCCAGGAAAGCACCAGGCCGGCCCGGTCGAGCGCGGCGAAGAAGGGCTCCCACCCGGTGCGTCCGGCGGTTTCCCCGTGCTCGAGCAGGGCGGGAGCGCCGTCCCGGAGCGCCGGCGACAGGTGCCGGAACCCGGCCAGGTCGAGGATCGCCCCCCGATCGTGCGTTGCGCGCTTCACCTACTTGCCGAGGGCGCTGGCGAAGCCGATGAGGGCCTCGAGGCAGTTCGTGGTGGTGAGGATCCCGACCAGGTCGCCCTTGGCGTCCACCACCAGCACGCCGTTGAGCTTCCGGTCCTCCATGAGCTTCGCCACGTCGGCGATCCCGTCGTCCGGGCTCACCTTGTGCGGCTTGGGGTTCATGGCCGCGGTGACCGGCGTGCGGGCCAGCAGGTAGTGGACCTCCCAGGTGTCGAGGCTGGTGGCCTTGCTGGGAGTGAAGTCCTTGAGCATCTTCTCGGTCACCACCCCGACCACCTTGCCGGAGTGCATGACGGGAAGCCGCCGGATGTTCTTCTCCTTCAGCTTGTGGATCGCCTCCACGATGCTGGCGGAATCCTCGATGGTCAGCGGGCTGGGCGTCATCCAGCGCCGCACCTTGGTCATGCTCGGGTCGTAGGTCATGGCTCGGTCAGGCTCCCAGGAAGGCCTTCTTGACGTGCTCGTTGCCGAGCAGTTCCTCTCCGGTCCCGGAGAGTACCACCCTTCCGGTCTCGAGCACGTAGGCCCGGTGGGAGATGCGCAGGGACTGGAAGACGTTCTGCTCGACCAGCAGGATGGTGGTCCCCTGCTTGTTGATCTCCTTGATGATCTCGAAGATGTTTTTCACGAAGAGTGGAGAGAGGCCCAGCGACGGCTCGTCGAGGAGCATGAGCCGGGGGTTGGTCATGAGCCCGCGCCCGATGGCCAGCATCTGCTGCTCGCCTCCCGAAAGAGTGCCCCCGAGCTGCTTCTGCCGCTCGGCCAGGCGCGGGAAGAGCGTGAAGGCCCGCTCGATGTTCCGCTGCCGGTCCGGGCGGGTCGCCTTGATGAAGGATCCCATCCGGAGGTTCTCGAGGACGGTCATCTCCGGGAAGATCCGGCGCCCTTCCGGGACCTGGACCACCCCCAGTTCCACGACCTGGTGCGACTCCAGCTTGCCGAGGTCCTTCCCCTCGAAGGTGATGGTCCCGGACTTGGGGCGCACCAGCCGCGAAACGTTCTTCAGGGTGGTGGACTTGCCGGCGCCGTTGGCGCCCAGCACGGTGACGATCTCTCCCTGGTTCACCTCGAGGGAGAGGCCCCAGAGCACCTGGAGGTCGCCGTAGCTGAAGTCGAGGTTCTCGATTCGGAGCACGGGGGATCCTCGTTCAGACGTGGGCCTCGCCCAGGTAGGCGGTGACCACCTCGGGGTTGGAAACGACTTCCTGGGGCGAGCCCTCGGCGAGCTTCTCGCCGGAGTTGAGCACCACGATGCGATCGGAGATCCGCATGATGGCCTTCATGTCGTGCTCGATGACCATCTGGGTGAGCCCGCGCTTCTTGATGTCGAGGATGAGCTCGATGATCTCGTCGCTCTCGGCCGGGTTGAGGCCGCCCATCACCTCGTCGAGCAGGAGGAGCTTGGGCCTGGTGGCCAGCACGCGCGCCACCTCGAGCTTCTTGCGCTCGCCGATGGGGAGGCCACCGGCCAGGAAGTCGGACTTGTGGGCCATCTTCACCACCTGGAGCTGCTCGCGGGCGATCTCGCGGGCCTCCGGAACCGAGCTGGTCCGGACCAGTGCTCCCACCACCACGTTGTCGAGCACGGTGAGCTTGGCCAGCGGGCGCACCTTCTGCCAGGTCCGGACCATGCCCCGCTTGCACACCATGTCCGGCGTCATGCCGTTGAGCTTCTCCTCCTGGAAGAGGATCTCGCCCTTGGTGGGCGGGTAGTAGCCGGTGATGCAGTTGAAGAGGGTGGTCTTCCCGGCGCCGTTGGGGCCGATGAGCCCCATGATCATCCCCTCCTCCATGGAGAAGGAGACGTCGGAGTTGGCCGCCAGGCCGCCGAAGAACTTGCTGACCTGCTTGATCTCCAGGATGGGGCTCACCGGGCGCCTCCCGCCGCGGCGCGCGACCGGCGCTTCCGCATGGAGTTCTTGATGGCGCCCAGCACGCCGTCGGGCATGTAGAGGATGGTGAGGGCCACCAGCACGCCGTAGATGAGCATGTGGGCGTGGGAGAGGTTGTCGCGCAGGAACCGGCCGATGCCCGAGCCGGCGTCCACGAGGCCGCTCCCCACCAGCAGGTCGGTGAGCACGTTGGAGCGCAGCGCCTCGGAGAGGGCCACGAGCAGGGCCGCTCCCACCACGGGGCCGATGATGGTGCCGATCCCGCCGATGATGGCGGTGAGGACGATCTGGACCGAGATGTCGAGCCCACCCGCGGTCTGCGGGTCCACGAACCCGACGTAGAGACCGTAGAGCGCCCCGGCCCAGGCGGTGAAGATGGCGGAGAGCATCAGGGCGATGTTCTTGTACTTGGTGAGCGGGATGCCCAGCGAGTTGGCGGCGTCCTGGTCCTCGCGGATGGCCTGCAGGTAGTAGCCGACCTTGGAGCCCTGGAACCAGACGGTCACGATCACCGTGATCACCGCGAGCGAGAGCCCCAGGTAGTAGAAGGGCACCTTGGAGACGAAGTCGGTTAACACCACGCCCCCGATCACCAGGGGGGGGATGGCGGAGAGCAGGATGCCCTCGGCGCCGTTGGTCATGCCCTTCCAGTTGAGCGCGGTGAGCCGGAAGATCTCCGCCACCGCGATGGAGGCCAGCACGAAGTAGGGGCCGCGCAGGCGGAACGTGATGCTCCCCACGATGGCCGCGACCAGCACCGCCAGCAGGAGCGCCGGAAGCAGTCCCCACCAGGGCGCCACGCCCTTCGACTCCAGCAGGATGATGACCGTGTAGGCGCCGATGCCGAAGTAGGCGGCGTGCCCCACCGAGTACTGCCCGCCGTAGCCGCCGATGAGGTTCCAGGCCTCGCCCATGATCACGGCGAGGAAGAAGAGGACCATCATGTGGAGCGCGTAGGGGCTTTCCACGAACTTCGGGAAGACGGCCAGGAGGCCCACCGCGACGACGCCGGCGATGGTGGGGAGGGCGGCCAGGCCGCGGTTGCGGGGCTTCGCGAGCATGGCGGCTAGACCCGGGACTTTCCGAAGAGGCCGGCCGGCTTGAAGAGGAGGATGAGCAGGAAGAGGACGTAGACCACCAGGTCCTTCAGCCCCGAGCTGATGTAGGCGCCGGCCAGCGACTCGGTGGCGCCGATGATGATGCCGCCCACCGTCGCTCCCATGACGCTGCCCATGCCGCCCAGGACCACGATGACGAAGGCCTTCAGGGTGAAGGGCTGACCCACCTGCGGGAAGATGTAGTAGGTCGGCGAGATGAGGGAGCCGGCCACGGCGGCCAGCCCGGCGCCGATCCCGGTGGCCAGGATGCTCATGCGCTTGACGTTCACCCCCATGAGCTGCGCCGCGTCCCGGTCCTGGGCCGTGGCGCGGATGGCCTGGCCGGTGTCGGTCTTGAGGAGGAACCAGTAGAGGGCCGCCGTCACCGCAGCGGTGATGACGAAGGAGAGGAGCAGCGGCGTCGAGACCGAGATCTCCCCCAGCCGGAAGCTCCCCGAGGAGTAGGTGGTGGAGATGATCCGGTAGTCGGAGGTGAAGAGCAGCATCATGGTGTTGCTGAGGATGAGCCCGATGCCGATGGTGAGCAGGATCTGGTTCTGCGGCAGCGCGTTCAGGACCTTGTTGATGACCGTCTTCTGCAGGATGGCCCCGAAGAGGAAGAGCAGGGGGAAGACGAAGACGATCGACACGAACGGGTCCACGTTGCCGAGCGTGAAGAGGAAGAATGAGGCGTACATCCCCAGCATCACCAGGTCGCCGTGGGCGAAGTTGATGATGCGCATCACGCCGAAGATGATGGTGAGGCCCACGCCGATGAGGGCGTAGGCCCCACCGATCAGGACGCCCGAGAGCAGCGACTGGAGGAAGATGGTCATCGCCGGGCGCCCCTCCTGGCTACTTCCAGCCCGGGAACGGCCAGATGGGCTTGCCGCTCTGCAGCGCCTGCGGCCAGACGGTGAAGTACTTGCCGTCCTGGACCTGCTCGACCAGCATCTGGTGCTTGTTCTGGTTCTGGTAGCCGTCGAAATCCTCGAACTTCACCGGGCCGAAGACGCCGTCCCACTTGCCGGCGCGCAGCCCTGCCGCGAGCTTCTCGCGGTCGCCGGCGGCCTTGGCGGCGGTCTCGCCCATGATCATCATGGCGATGTAGGCGTTGGCCGCGTGGTAGGTCGGGGTCTTCCCGAAGCGCTTGCTGTACCGATCGCCGAAGGCCTTGGCGCCCGGCCAGTTCACGTCGGGAGTCCACTGGGTGGACGAGAACACGCCGTGGGAGATGTTCTTCTCGCTGGCGAACTTGTCGGTGGAGAAGCCGGCTCCGGCGCCCAGGAAGGCCATGGGGGTGAGCTGGAGCTCGCGCGACTGGCGCATCAGCGTGATGGCGTCGGCCACGTAGGAGACCATGAACATGATGTCGGGGTTGGCGCCCTTCACCTTGACCAGCGTGGAGCGGTAGTCGGGGGAGCCGGGGGAGTAGGCCTCCTCGAAGACCACCTTGATGCCCTTCTTCTCGGCGTAGTCCTTGGCGCTCTTCGCGCCCGAGACGCCGAAGTCGGTGTTCTCGGAGAGGATGGCGATGCTCTTCGGCTTGCCGAGCGTCGTCGCCATGTCGAGGAGGATGGCGGCGTAGTCGCCGGTGGTGGCCGAGACCCGGAAGACGTACTTGTAGCCCTGCCGGGTGATCTCCTCCTTGGAGGCGACCGGGTTCACCAGCGGGACCTTGTACTGCTCCGCCTTCTTGGCCACGGCGTTCGTGACCGCGGAGGTGTAGGCGCCGACGACGCCGACGACGTTGTCGCGGGTGGCGAGCTTGTCCATGGCGGAGAGACCGACCTGGGGCTTGCCGGTGTCGTCCTCCCAGACGAGCTGCACCTTCACTCCCTTGGCCGCCAGGTCCTCCTCGGCGAGCTTGATCCCGTTGGTGAGGTTCTCGCCGATGGGGGCCTGCGGACCGGTCATCGAGTTGATGACTCCGATCTTGACCTGGGACACCGCGAGTGTGGGTACGGCGAGGAGCGCTGCAACTGCCAGGGAGAGGATGCGCTTCATCTTTTTCGACCTCCGCGACGGGGCCGCTGGGGGGCGGCCCGACAGGGTGTGGGCCTTGCGAACCGGCCGACTTTCATAGCACGCCAGGGTCGGCCATAAGAAGAGAGCGCCGGGACCGTTCGATCCCGGCGCTCCATGATGCAGGGCGTCAAATCGTGACGACGCGACCTCTAGAACACCAGCTGGGAGTTGAGGGAGAACTGGCCCTGGCTGTAGCTGTCGCCGTTGAAGAAGAAGCTGGTGGCGCGGGAGTACTCCGCCGACATGCGCCAGTTCTTCCCAGCGTAGCCGATGAGGCCGGCTGCCCACTGGAAGTTCTGGACGCGGGTGCCGGCCACGGCGAGCAGGCTATCGGTGTAGGCGTTGAACGGGCTCTGGGTGCCGCCCCAGCCGGCGTACGCCTTCACGAGGTTGTCCGGACCGACGAGGACCTGGAACCAGCCGCCGAGCGCGGGGACGGCGTTGGCGTTGGTGATGGTCCAGGGGGAGGTCGGGGTGGGGCGGGTGGCGGAGATGGCGATGCCCTGGCTGTTGCCGAGGGAGCCGGGCTGGTCCCAGCCCTTGGCGCTGTAGATGGAGCCGAGGACGTTGACCATCCAGATATTGAGGACCATGTCGCCGCCGAAGATGTAGGAGTTCACGTCGACGTTGGTGTTGGTGGCGGGGCTGACGAAGCGGTTCTTCTGCCAGCCACCCCAGCCTGCGAGCTCGAGCATCTTCTTCCCGCCGGTCTTGTAGGCCACGGCCAGGCGCCCCTCGAAGGCCGGCACGCGCGAGCGGTTGCCGGCGCCGAGGTCGACGGAAGCGGAAGGCGAGATCGTGGCGTCGCCGGCGGCGTTGTCCTGGGGATTGACCGCTGCGACCTGCGCGTTGAAGGCGATCCCGTCCTTGGGATTGATGTCGTAGCGGGCCTCGATCATCGGTGCCCGGCCATTCAGCGTGCCGGCGAACTGGAAGAGCGGGTTCGCGATGTAGGCGATGGAGACCGGGCGCAGCAGCGAGACGATGTGGTCGTCCTGGCCGATGCGGAGCGTGAAGGCGCCCCAGGCGGCGTCGGCGTACGCCTTGCGCAGCCGGACGACCGGGCTGTAAAAGGCGACCGAGTTGGCCGCGGTGCTGGTGAAGCCACCCTGGAAATCGATCTCGACGAGTGCCGACATCTTGGCCTTGGTCCAGCCGGCCGAATCGTCGAAGGCGAGGCGCGAGCCGAGCCGGGTCTGGCGGACGTCGAAGAGGACGTTGCCCTCGCAGGAGGCGCCTCCCGTGCAGCGGGCGGGGAACGGGTAGTTGCGATTGCCCAGCGAGTCGTTGAAGAAGGCGTTGAAGACGAAGAACCCGTACGGCGTGAAGGTGACCGGCGACGGCTTCGGCGCCTCCTTCACGACGACGGTGGTGTTCTCCTTGACGACCACTTCCTGGCTGGTGCTCTGGGCGTGGGTGGCGGCGGGGATCACGGCGAGCAGCGCCGCGGCTCCGAGGATGGAGATCCTTCTCATCTGTGTGACTCCCTGTGGGCGGGTCTGGGGGAGGCCCGGAATGGCCTCGGCGGAGGCCGTTGTCTTCCCTTTGTCAACGGCGGAAGGCGCACACCGTAACTGCATCACCCCCCTCTTGTGGATCCCCCCTTCGAAAATTTTCTACATAGGGTGACTCTTTGAGGTGAGTCCGGAGGGCTTCCTTGAGGGCGCCGGTCCCGTGCCCGTGGAGGATCAGGGCATCCAGGGCGCCCTCGGCGAATTGCCGGTCGAGGAAGGCGTCCACCGCGCGGAGGAGGTCGTCCACGCGCATCCCGCGCACGTCGAGCCGGCGGGATCCGACGCTGAGCGGCGCAGGCCGCGCATCCTCGGCGGCACGGAGCCGATCTTCCTGGGCGCGGGCCAGGCTCGCCCCCTTCGCCTTCCCCCGGAGCGGGAGCAGGTCGGCGACCGGGCGCCGGACCCGCAAGCCCCCGAGCCGGACCACCGCCTCTTCCCCCGAAACCTGGAGCACCTCTCCCTCCTGTCCGAGCGACGCGACGCGCACCCGGAGTCCGGGTGCGATCGTCGCCCCGGGTACGGTCTCGGGAGCGGCGGCGGCCTGCGACACGGCCACGCGCGAGGCCTTCGCGAGCGACTCCGACCACTCCTCGAGCTGCCGGGAAGCCTCGCTGGCCTTCCTCACCGTGGGGGCGGTCTGGAGCCCGGCGAGCACCTTGCGGACCTCCTCGCGCGCAGCCTCCACCTCGTCGGCCAGCGACGCGGCGACGCGTGCGGACGCCTCCTTCTCCGCGCGGAAGGCCGCCTCCTCGCGCCGGGCCGCCTCCTCCTCCCTCCGGCGCGCCGCCGCGGCGTCCCGTTCGAGCCCCGCCCGCTGGGCCTCGAGCCGCGCCCGCTCGTCGGAGAGCGCGCGCAGGGCCTCGCCGAGCGCCCCGCCCCGGCCGGAGAGGGAGGCCCGCGCCCGCGCCAGGACCGCCTCCGGCAGGCCCACCCGGCGCGCCACCTCGATGGCCGACGAGCTCCCCGGGCTTCCCAGGTGCAGCTGGAAGGTGGGGGCGAGCCGGTCGGGATCGAAGCCGACCCGGGCGTTGGCGAAGCGCGTGTCGGAGAGGGCCAAGGCCTTCAGCTCGTCGAGGTGGGTGGTGACGAGGACGGTGGCGCCCCGGTCGAGCAGGTCCTCGAGGAGGGCCGCGGCCAGCGCTGCGCCCTCGCGCGGGTCGGTGTCGGCCGCGATCTCGTCCACGAGAACCAGCGTGGCCGGCCCTGCCCCCGCGCCGATGTCGCGCACGGCGGTCAGGTGGGCCGTGAAGGTGGAGAGGTCCCGGGACAGGTCGCCGTGCTCCTCGACGGCGGCGCGGACCGAGCCGTAGAAGGGGAGGCGGGACCCTCGCCCGGCCGCGATGGGGAGCCCCGCCTGGAGCATGAGCGCGGAGAGCCCGACCGCGGTGATGGCGACCGTCTTGCCGCCGCCGTTGGGGCCGGAGACGACGAGCGCGCGCCCGGGCGGCTCGAGCCGGAGGTCGCTCGACACCACCTTCTTGTCCTGCAGGACGAGGATGGGGTGGCGCAGGTCGCGAAGCCAGATGCCGTCGCCCGGGGTCACCACCTCGGGGGCCGAGGCGTCCAGGTCGGAGGCGAGCAGCGCCTGCCCCTCGAGCAGGTCGAGCACCGAGAGGGTGGCGAGGTCGCGGGCCAGGTCGGCGGACCGGGCCGTCACCCCCCCGGAGAGCTCGCGCAGGATCCGCTCCTCCTCCTCGGCGGCCATGGCGTTCGCGATGGCGAGCTCGTTTCCCATCTCCACCATGCCGTCGGGCTCGACGAAGAGCGTCTGCCCCGACTGGGAGGCGTTGTGGACGATGCCCGGGACGGCGGATCGGGAGCTCGCCAGCACCGGGAGCACGTAACGATCGTTGCGGATGGTGAAGTACCCGTCGCGCAGGTGGCGGGAGACCGTCTCGTCGCCGAGCAGCGACTCGACCTGGACCTTCATGGCTCGGTGCAGCCCCCGGGCCCGGTCGCGCAGGCGCGCGAGTTCCGGGCTGGCCCGCTCGGAGATGGCCCCCGAGGGCTCGATGGCCGCCTCGATGCGGTCGGCCAGCCGTCCGGCGTCCGAGAGGGACGAAGCCAGGGACCAGAGCCGGGGCAGGTCGGTCTCCCGCGCCGCGAGCACGGCCCGGGTGCGCGCCGCCGACCGGGCCAGCACCGCGATGTCGCGCAGGGCGAGCGGCTCGAGGACACCACCCTTGGCGGCCCGCTCGAGCGCCGCCGCGGGGTCGCCAGGCGCGGCGATGGGCAGCGAGGTCCGGGCCTCGCAGAGCACCCTGGCCTCGGCGAGCCGCGCGAGCGCCTCGCGGACCTCCGCGGGGGTATCGAGGAAGGGGAGGGCCGTGGCCCGGCCCTTGCCGCCCGCCGTCCGGCAGCGCCCGGCCAGCGCCTCGAGGATGCGCGGCCAGCCCAGCTCCTCCAGCGTGCGCGGGTGGGCGATCACCGCTGCTCCGCGGGCGGCCCCTGCTGCCGGGCCAGCAGCCAGGCGACGGCGAGGCTGCGCGGGACCCCGCCGGCGAGCGACCAGGCGACCACGCCCGCCGGGGCGTCGAGCCACACCCAGGCCATGAGCCCCTCGGAGAGGAGCCAGAAGCCGAGGAGCCAGGTGGCGAGGGCGCGCACCCGGCCCGGCGTGCCGGGCGGGACGAGCGACAGCACGAGGAGCGCGATGGCGGCGAGCACCGCCGAGGTCACCGGGGCGAGCACCGCGGGCGAGACCATCTGGCGGATCGCCTCGGGCATGTAGGCGTGGAGGAGGTGGGGAGGGGCCAGCGGAGGCACCACCCAGGACAGGGCGTCGAAGGCGAGGTTCTCGGCCCACGCTGCGATGAAGAGGGCGATGCCCCCCGATCGAAACCCCTTCGCCATGCGCCTCCCGCACCCCCCCGAGGCGCCGGAGTCTGCCACAGGTCGCCGTTTCCGTGGGAAGGGCGGGTTAGGATGGCGGCCATGGCACGGAAGCGGACGGCAGAGGTGCTCCCCGGGCTCGAGGTCCTGTCGCGTCGCCGGTTCGCGCCCCTGCGCGGGCTTCGGGTTGGCCTGGTGTGCAATCCCACCGCGGTGGACCGGCGGCTCCGCCACGCCGCCGACGTGCTCTCGGCGGCCCCCGGGGTGCGCCTCTCCGCGCTCTTCGGCCCGGAGCACGGCGTCCGCGGCGACGTGCAGTACATGGCCTCGGTGGGCGACGAGCGGGACCGGGTCACCGGGCTCCCGGTTCACTCCTTGTATGGGTCGTCGCCCGAGTCGCTGCGCCCGGGGCGCTCCCTCCTCCAGGGGCTCGACGCGCTGGTCTTCGACGTCCAGGACGTGGGCGCCCGCTACTACACCTACCAGGCCACCATGATGCTCTGCATGGAGGCCGCAGCCGAGGCCGGGCTGCGCTTCGTGGTGCTCGACCGGCCCAATCCCGTCGGCGGACGGGAGGTGGAGGGGCCGGCGATGCGTCCCGGGTTCCAGAGCTTCTGCGGCATGCACGACCTGGCCGTCCGGCACGGCATGACGGTGGGAGAGCTGGCGGCGCTCTTCTGCCAGGAGCGGGGGCTCGACCTCGACCTCGAGGTGGTGCCCTGCGAGGGCTGGAGGCGGCGAAGGAGCTTCGCCGAGACCGGGCTCCCCTGGGTGCTCCCCTCGCCCAACATGCCCACCCCGGAGGCCGCGCTGGTCTACCCGGGGATGTGCCTGCTCGAGGGGACGAACCTCTCGGAGGGGCGCGGAACGACGCGCCCCTTCCACCTGTTCGGCGCCCCCTGGCTCGACGGGGGGCAGCTGGCCCGCGACCTCGGGGCGGAGCGGTTGCCCGGGGTCCGCTTCCGCGCCGCCGGCTTCACGCCCACCTGGGACAAGCACCAGGGGCGGCTCTGCCACGGCGTCGAGCTGCACGTCCACGACCCGGTGGCCTTCCGCCCGTTCCGGACCGGGCTGGCCTGCGTGGCGGTGGCGCGGGCCCAGGACCCGGACCGCTTCGCCTGGCGCACCGAGCCCTACGAGTTCGTCACCGGCGTCCCCGCCTTCGACCTCCTGTGCGGGTCGGACCGGGAGCGACGCGCCATCGAGGCCGGCGACGGCTGGCGCGAGCTGGCCCGCGGCTTCGCGGGGGAGGAACGTGCCTTCGCCCGGCGGCGGGCGCCGTTCCTCCGCTACGCGGACTGAGGCAGGATGGCCCCATGAGACAGACCGCGATCCTGGGCGGCTCGTTCAACCCGCCGCACGTGGCCCACGTGATGGCCGCCTACTGGACCCTGGCCACGCAGGGGGTCTCGGAGGTCTGGATGCTGCCCAGCTTCCGCCACCCGTTCGGAAAGATGCTCGCGCCCTTCGAGGACCGGGTGCGCATGTGCGAGCTGGCGGCGGCGCCCCTGCGCGGCCTCCACGTCTGCACCGCCGAGGCCGACCTGAAGGACGACCCGCTGGTGGGGAAGACCGCCCGCACCCTCGAGTACCTGGTGGAGAAGCACCCGGACCGGCAGTTCACCCTGTTGGTGGGCGCCGACATCGTGGCCGACACCCCCAAGTGGTACCGCTTCGACCGGGTGCGGGAGCTGGCCCGGGTCATCGTGGTGGGGCGGGCCGGCGAGGTCGCCTTCGCCGACGGACCGGCGCTTCCCGGGGTGTCCTCCACCGAGGTGCGGGAGCGGCTCTCCCGGGGCGACGACGTCGCGGCGCTCGTGCCCACCCGGGTGCTCGCCTACATCCGGGAGCGCGGACTTTACCAGTAGTGAACCCGGGCGCGGTCAGCCGATGCGCCGGAAGGCCAGCGCCCCCGACTCGACAGCCACCTCCAGCTCGTCGCCGGGGACCAGCTCGCCGCCCAGGATGCGCTCGGCGATGGGCCCCTCGACCAGGCGCTGGACGGCGCCGCGCATGGGGCGGGCGCCCAGGGAGGGGTCGAACCCCCCGTTGGCGAGCAGGTGCTCCACCACGTCGTCGCCGGCGAAGAAGCGGATGCGCCGCTCGGCGGCCAGCCGCTCCGACGACTGGCGCAGGAGCAGCGACGCCACGTGGGCCAGGTCGTCGCGGGAGAGGGCCGGGAAGACCAGCCGCTCGTCGAGCCGGTTCCAGAGCTCCGGGGGGAGCGCGGCGCGGGCCGCCTGGCTGGCGCGGTCCTCGCGGGTCGGGCCGGTCTCGGCGCCGGCGAAGCCCATCACGCCGGACGAGGAGCGGGTGGCCTCGAAGCCGCCCAGGTTGGTGGTGAGGACGACCACCGTGGAGGAGAAGTCCACCTGGCGGCCCCTCCCGTCGGTGAGCCGCCCCTCCTCGAGGACCTGGAGGAGGAGCAGGAGGACGTCGCGGTGGGCCTTGTCGATCTCGTCGAGGACCACGACGCTGGCGGGCCGGCGCCGGACGGCGTCGGTGAGCTGGCCCCCCTCGCCGTAGCCGACGTACCCGGGGGCGGCCCCCACGAGCCGCGCCACCCCGGTGGGCTCGCTGCACTCGCTCATGTCGAGCCGGACCAGGGCCTGGTCGTTGCCGAAGAGCGCGTCGGCCAGCGCCCGGGCCAGCTCGGTCTTGCCCACCCCGGTGGGGCCGAGGAAGAGGAAGCTGCCCATGGGGCGGCGGGAGGCGAAGCCGGCGTAGTTGCGCCGCAGGACGCGCGCCACCCGGGCGATGGTCTCGGGGTGGCCGACGATCCGCTGGGAAAGCGCGTCCTCCAGGCCGAGCAGCCGGTCGCGGTCGCCGGAGAGGAGGCGCGACTCGGGGATGCCCGCCATCTGGGCGACCACGCGGGCCACGTCGGCGGCGGCCACGGCCGAGGCGCCCTGCCGGCGGGCGCGGGAGCCGGCCAGGTCCATGGCGGCCACCGCCTTGTCGGGGAGGAACCGGTCGCGAACGTAGCGCGAGGTGAGGGCCGCGGCGGCCTCGACGGCCTCCGGGGCGAAGCGCACGGCGTGGTGCTGCTCGTAGCGGGGCAGGATGCCCTCGAGGATGCGGACGGTGTCGGGGACCGAAGGCTCGCGCACCAGCACCGGGGTGAAGCGGCGCTCCAGCGCCGGGTCCCGCTCGATGTGCTTGCGGTACTCGTCGTGGGTGGTGGCGCCGATGCAGGGGAACTCGCCGCGGGCCAGGCCGGCCTTGAGCTCGTTGGCGGCGTCCTGAGGCCCCTCGCCGGTGGAGCCGGCGCCCATGAGCGTGTGCACCTCGTCGATGAAGACCACCACGCGCCCCTCGGCGCGCCGCACCTCGTCCTGGATCCCGCGCAGCTTCTCGGAGAAGGAGCCGCGCAGCTGCGTGCCCGAGAGCACGCTGGCCATGTCCAGCTCCACGAGGACTCGCGGTGAACCCTGGGCGAGCAGCCGCTGGGCCACTCCCTCGACGATGGCGGTCTTGCCCACCCCGGCCTCGCCGACCAGCAGCGGGTTGTTGGTGCGCCGCTTCCCGAGCACGTCGAGGGTCTGCTCCACCTCGACCTCGCGCCCCACCAGTGGATCGAGCCGTCCGGCCGCGGCCAGCTCGGTCAGGTTGCGCCCCAGCTGGGAGAGCCAGGGGAAGTCGGCCGGGTCGAGGGCGTGGGCCGTCCGGGAGCGCGAGGGGCTCGCGGCCGGGGCGGCGAACGCGGGGCGCGAGGGCGGCCGCGGCGAGAGGTCGAGCGTCCCGGCGCCGGTCTCCGGCTCGTCGTCGTCGATCGGTTCTCCCTCGAGGTCCAGGTCCCCGGGCTCGGTGCGGTGCGGGGCGGAGGGCCGTCGCGGGGCGGGGGCGGGGGCCCGGGTGGCGGGCTGGGACACGCGGCGCAGCCGCCGGGGCATTCCGGCCGTGTAGTAGGAGAGGGCGACGTTCCGCAGCGCGGCCAGCTCGAGACCACAGGCCGAGAGCAGCTGGTGGGCCGAGCACTGCCGCACCCGGGTCATGGCGATGAGCAGGTGGATGCAGTCGGTCTCTTCGGCCCGCAGCCCCTCGGCCACCTGGCGGGCACGGTCGCGCAGGTCGCGCTCGAGCCCCTCGGGCTCCTCGGGGGCGCCGGGCATGGCGAGCAGGATCCGATCCTCGTCGACGCCCCGCTCGCGGAGCAGCATCTCGGCCCGGTTGGGCACCACGAAGAAGGCCAGGAGGAGGTGGGCGCTGGTGAGGCGCTGGTTCACGTTGCGTGCGATGTCGCCCGCCTCGGAGAGGACCTGGGCGAGCTCCATCGACTCGATGACGGCCATTGGCCGCACGATGCGATATCGAGCGGATCCGGTCAATTATTCGCCCGGATCCGGGCGATCCGGGGCAGCCGCGGCCGTCAGTCGAGCCCGAGGTCCCGCAGCTGCTCCTCGTCGAGCCCCAGGAAGTGGCCCACCTCGTGGAGCAGGGTCACCCGGATCTCCTCGAGGAGCTCCTCCCGGTCCCGGGCGTAGCGCTCCAGGTTGCGCTGGAAGAGGGCGATGGAGGAGGGGAAGTGGCTCCAGGGATCCATGGAGGCCTTGTCCCCGAGCGGCGACCCCCGGAAGATCCCCAGGATGGACGGGGAGTGGGGAGGGTCGGAGAGGAGAAGCTCCTCCACCTCGGGGAGGTCCTCGACCGTCACGGCCACGTTGGCGAGGTACCGGCGCACCGGCTCGGGCAGCTCGGCGAGCGCCTCCTCCACCACCGCCTCGAAGGCGTCGGGCGAGAGGGCGACCGGCTCCGGGAAGTCCCCGGGTGCGAGCTCCCGGGCCCGTCGGAGGTGGCGTTCCGACCCCTCGGCGCGCCCCAGCCGCTCCAGGCAGAGGCCGAGCATCCAGTGGCAGCCGGCGTCGCCCGGGTCCTCGTGGAGGATCCGCGTGAGCAGGTCGGCGGCCTCCTCGAATCTGCAGTTCTCGTGGAGGGCGCTGGCCTCCTCGGCCCGGACGTCGAGGTCGTCGGGGAATGCGCGCACGGCCACCGCGATCCGCGCCAGGGCGACCCGGGAATCCCCCAGGGCGAGGAGCGCTTGCCCCTCCGCCAGCGCCAGCCGCGCGGCCAGATCCTCGTCGTCGGAGCGCCCGGCCAGCCGGGATCCCTCGATGGCGAGGTCGAGCGCGCGCTCCGCGTCCCCCTCGTCGAGGGCGTCGTGCGCCTCCTCGAGCAGGGTCTCGGCGGTGACGTTGCCGGGCAAGAGGACTCCCTAGCCCGCGACCGGCTTCTCGGCCGAGGCGATGTAGACCACGTTGCGGGTGCTCTCCTTGCCCCGGTACATGGCCCGATCGGCCAGGTCGAGGAGCAGCGCCTTCGTGGGGGCGTGCTCGGGGTGGCTGGCCAGGCCGATGGAGACGGTGAGGCGCACCGAGAGCCCCTCGCGCGAGAGGAACCGCCTGTCCTCGACGGCGCGGCGGATGCGCTCGGCCACCTTGAGCCCGCCTCCCGAGTCCACGCCGGTGAGGAGCGCCACGAACTCGTCCCCTCCGTACCGGACCAGGATGTCGTCGTCGCGCACGCAGGAGCGGAGCACTTTCCCGAACTCGCCGAGCAGCGCCGACCCCATCAGGTGGCCGTGCCGATCGTTCACGGCCTTGAACCGGTCGAGGTCCATGAAGAGCAGCGTGAAGGGCCTGCCGCCCGAGAGCTCCCGGTCGAGGGCCACGTCGAGGAAGCGGTTGTTGTAGAGCAGGGTCACGTCGTCCACGTAGGCCAGCTGCTCGACGTGCGAGAGCCTGCCGAGCGCGCGAAGGGCGGAGCCCAGGTGGTGGCAGATGAAGGCGGCCCGGCCGGCGCGCTCGGCGTCGAAGGGATCGGAGAGGAGCAGGCAGACCGCGCCCAGGATCTCGGGGCCGTCGGAGACCGGGAGGAAGAGGCAGCGGGACGGAGGGCGGTCGCCCGTCTCGGGGAGGTCGAGGAGGATCGTGGCGTCGAGGGCCAGCTCTCCCAGCCGGGGGAGGGCTGGCGCGAGGATCTCTCCCGCCTCCTCGGCGGTGATGCCGTGGACCCCGGAGAGGCGCCAGCCCTCCGCGCCCTCCCGCTCGAGGAGCACCGCGCCGCGGGCGCCGCACTCGGTGGCGAGCGCCGGCAGCGCCAGCGGGATCACCTTGTCCCGCTCCAGCGTCCCGGTGATGCGCTGGCAGGTCTCGAAGAGGTTGACGTGCCCCCGGAGCGCCGAGTTCTCGGCCAGCAGCGCACGGGTGGAGAGGGAGCGCTGCACCGAGAGCTGCAGGGCCTCCGGCGTGACCGGCTTCACCAGGTAGTCGGAGGCGCCGGCGCGCATGGCCCGGACGGCCGGGTCGACCCGGTCGAGGGCCGTGATGACGACCACCTGGACGTCGGGGTCGAGCCGCTTGGCGTCGGCCAGCAACTGGAGGCCGTCGCCGCCGGGCATGACGATGTCGGTGAGGAGGACGTCGAAGCGCCGGCCCTCGAGGAGCCGGATCGCGGCCGGGGCGTTCTCCGCGACCTCGACCGCGTAGCCGGCAGCCCGGAGGTAGTCGGCGTAGAGGGTGCGGGCGAAGCGCTCGTCGTCCACGAGGAGGACCGAGGCCTGCATGCAGGCTGGTATACCATGACCCCAATGCCCATCCCTCCCGGCCGCCAGGTCCTCCGGTTCCAGGCGGGAGGCGTCCCGTTGGCCCTTCCCCTCCTGGCGGTCCGCGAGATCGTGCCGGTCGGCGCGGGCTCCGTCCGCGGGGTCCCGGAGGGGGCGCTGCCGCTGGCGGAGCGGCTGGGGCTCAGGGGCGATCCCCGCTTCGCGCTCCTCCTCGAGGGGGCAGGGCTGCCGACCCTTCTCGTGGACCGCATGGACGGGGTGGGGGACATGGCAGGCGCGGAGGCCTTCCTCCTCCCGGAGCGGGCCGTCGCCGCCGATCCCTCTCCCTTCGCGTCGGTGCTCTGCTTCGGTGGCGCGCTCCTCCTGGAACTGGCGCCCGCGGCGCTGTACGGCATGCGCGCCAAGGCGCCGCGCCCCTTTCCCCTCTCCGGAGACCTTCCCCCCTCCGACCGGGAACTGCTGGCCGAGCGCGCGGGGCGCGTGCTGGCGGTGCCCCTGCAGCTCGTGGTCCAGGTCGTGGCTCCGGTCCAGCTGTTCCGGGTTCCCCTGGCGCCGGAGGGGCACCGCGGCCTGCTCCACCTCGGGCGGGCCATCCACCCCGCCTGGGACGCCGCCGCCATCCTCGGAGAGCCGGCCTCGGGCGATCCCCACGTCCTTCTCCTGCTCGACGCCGGAGGAACGACGGCGGGCGTGCTCGTGGACCGGGTCCTCGGGCTCTCGGAAGGGGAGGGAAGCAGCCACGTCCGGAGGCCGCCGTGGGACGTGCTGCTCGCCCCGGGGAATGAAGGATAAGGTGCGAGGAAGATTGACACTCGCGCGAGCGGCGCGTTAGCTCTCCGGCAGCACCCGTCCGAG
Source organism: uncultured delta proteobacterium (assembly GCA_963828255.1). Lineage (GTDB taxonomy): Bacteria > Myxococcota > Myxococcia > Myxococcales > Anaeromyxobacteraceae > CAIOAK01. Next base: position 34,360 of record CAWHDZ010000040.1, read on the forward strand.
AAAACAATGCCCAAGAACCTGCTGCTCGCCGACGACTCGGTCACCATCCAGAAGGTCGTGGGCATCGTCTTCGCCGGGGAGGACTACCGGATCACCGCCGTGGACAACGGCGAGGACGCGCTCGCCCGGGCGCGGGAGACCCGGCCCGACATCGTGCTCGCCGACGCCGTCATGCCCCGCATGAACGGCTACGAGCTCTGCCAGGCGCTGAAGGCCGACCCGCAGCTCGGCGAGGTGCCGGTGCTCCTGCTCACCGGAACCTTCGAGCCGTTCGACGAGGCCCGGGCCCGTGCCGCGCGCGCCGATGGCCACGTGGTGAAGCCCTTCGACAGCCAGGCCCTGCTCACACGCGTGCGCGAACTCGTCGAGGGGGTGACGGCCGAGCCGCTGCCGCTCCCGTACCCGCGCATGACCCCGTCTCACGCGCAGGCCCCGGCGCACACCCCCTCCCGGCCGCACCTGGCGCCTCCCGCGCACACGCCGGCCCCCTCGCACGCGCCCACCCCGGTGGCCCGCCTGCAGCCTGCCGGCCCCCCGCGCCGGACGGTTCCGCCTCCGCTGCCGCCTCCCGGGCACCCGCTGCGCGCCGGCGCCGTGCGTCCCGGAACGCTCCCGCCCACCAGCGTGAAGGGCGCGGGGATCCGGCCGCCACCTCCGCCCCCCGCCGCGCGAGGCGCGACGGCGCCGCCCCGGCCCTTCGCTCCGGCTCCGGCCCGGGCCCCGGCTCGCCCGCCGCCCCCGGAGCCGTTCGGGATGGCCGGCCCGGCCACCGCCGACGACGACTGGAGCGATGTCTCGACCGGCGCCGCCGTGGTCCCGCCGCCGCCGACGACGACGGCGCCGCGGCGCGAGCCCACCGCGCAGCCGTCCGCCGCCGCCGCGCCGGCCGCCCCTCCGGCCACTCCTCCGGCCACGGCGCAGGCCGACGGGGGCGAGGCCGCGCTGCGGCTGGCCATCTCGCAGGCGTCGCGCGAGGTGGTGGAGAAGATCGCATGGGAGGTGGTCCCGCAGCTCGCCGAGGTGATCATCCGCGAGCACGTGGAACGCCTGGTGAACGAGCGCCAGAAGCACTGAACGAGGCCGCGCCCGTCGGAGAACCAAGTGTCCGAAGAACGACAGACCCCGCCCTCGACCGAGCTGTCGAAGGCCTACGACCACACCGACGTCGAGCCCCGCTGGTACCGCACCTGGCTCGAGCGCGGGTACTTCCACGCCGACGAGAACGACCGGTCCCGGCCGGCCTTCTCCATCGTCCTTCCGCCGCCCAACGTCACCGGTTCCCTGCACCTCGGCCACGCGCTCACCGCCACCATCCAGGACATCCTCATCCGCTGGAAGCGCATGAGCGGGTTCAACGTGCTCTGGCTCCCCGGCACCGACCACGCGGGCATTGCCACCCAGATGGTCGTGGAGAAGGAACTGCAGCGGACCGAGAAGAAGAGCCGGCACGACCTGGGGCGCGAGGAGTTCCTGCGCCGGGTCTGGGCATGGAAGGAGCAGTACGGCTCCCGCATCGGGGTGCAGCACCAGGCGCTGGGCGCCTCCCTCGACTGGCAGCGCGAGCGCTTCACCATGGACGAGGGGCTCTCCCGCGCGGTCCGCGAGGTCTTCGTGCGGCTGTGGGAGGAGGGGCTCGTCTACCGGGCCAAGAAGCTCATCAACTGGTGCCCGCGCTGCCACACCGCGCTCTCCGACCTCGAGGTGAACCACGAGGAGAACCACCCCGGGGAGCTGTGGAGCTTCGCCTACCCGCTGGCCGACGGAACCGGCGAGATCGTGGTGGCCACCACCCGCCCGGAGACCATGCTGGGCGACACCGCCATCGCCGTGCACCCCGACGACGATCGCTGGCGCGCCGTGGTGGGGAAGAACGTGCGCCACCCCGTGACCGGCCGGGAGTTCCCGGTGGTCGCCGACGCCGTGCTCGTGGACCCGAAGTTCGGGACCGGCGCGGTGAAGGTCACGCCGGCCCACGACTTCAACGACTTCGCGGTTGCGGAGCGGCACGGGCTGCCGCTCCTGTCGGTCATCGGCCCGGACGGGCGCATGACCGCCGAGGCCGGCCCGTTCCAGGGAATGGATCGCTTCGAGGCCCGCAAGGCGGTCAAGGCCGCGCTGGCCGAGAAGGGGCTCGACCGCGGGGCGAAGCCGCATCTCCTGCCGCTCGGCCGCTGCCAGCGCTGCGAGACGGTGCTCGAGCCGCTCCTCTCCGACCAGTGGTACGTGAAGATCGAGCCGCTGGCCCGCCCGGCCATCGCCGCCGTGGAGGAGGGGCGGACCCGCTTCATCCCCGAAGGGTGGACCAACACCTACATGGCGTGGATGCGCAACATCCACGACTGGTGCATCTCGCGCCAGCTCTGGTGGGGCCACCAAATCCCGGCCTGGTACTGCGAGAGCGGGCACCCCACCGTGGCCCGCACCACGCCGGAGTCCTGCGCCACCTGTGGCAGCCGGACGCTCCGGCAGGACGAGGACGTGCTCGACACGTGGTTCTCCTCGGCCCTCTGGCCCTTCTCCACGCTGGGCTGGCCCGACCGGACCAAGGATCTCGAGACCTTCTACCCGACCTCGGTCATGGAGACCGGGCACGACATCATCTTCTTCTGGGTGGCCCGGATGATGATGATGGGCATCCACTTCATGGGCGACGTCCCCTTCCGCACCGTCTTCCTGCACCCCATGGTGCGCGACGAGAAGGGGCAGAAGATGTCGAAGACGAAGGGGAACGTCATCGACCCCCTCGCCATCACCGAGAAGCAGGGCGCCGACGCGCTGCGCTTCACGCTGGCGGCGTTGACCAGCGCCCAGGGGCGCGACATCAAGCTCGCCAAGGACCGCATCGAGGGGTACCGGGCCTTCGCCAACAAGCTCTGGAACGCCACCCGGTTCGCGCTCATGAACCTGGATGGTGCGCCCGACCTCTCCCGCGCCCCCGAGCTGGCCCGCACCCCGGCCGACCGCTGGCTGATGGCCCGACTCGCACGTGCGGTGAATGGCACGGTGGACGCGCTGGAGTCCTACCGCTTCGACGAGGCGGCCAGCACGGTCTACCGGTTCTGCTGGAACGACCTCTGCGACTGGTACATCGAGCTGTCCAAGGAGGCGCTCTACGGCGACGACGCCGGGAAGAAGGCCGCCGCACAGGCGGTGCTGGCCCACGCCCTCGACACGGCGCTCCGGCTGCTCCACCCCCTGATGCCCTTCGTCACCGAGGAACTCTGGCAGATGCTCGGCCAGCGTCTCGGCGTCGCCGGTTGGGCCCCCTCGCTCCTCGAGGCCCGGTACCCGGAGCGCCGGCCGGTGGACGAGGCCGCGGAGCGCAGCTTCGGCCCGGTGCTGGGCGTCATCGAGGCCATCCGCAACGTCCGCGGCGAGATGAGCGTGCCCTGGAAGACGGTCTTCCATGGCGTCGAGGTGGGCGGGCTCTCCGCCGAGGCCCTGGCCACCCTCCGCTCCGAGCAGGGGCGGGTGGAGCGGCTCGGGAACGTGCAGGGGCTCGTGCTCCACGAGGCCGGGCGACCGGCCGGCCGCCGCCCGCAGTGCGCGGTCGCCGTCGGCGACGGGTTCGAGGTGCTCATCCCGCTGGCCGGGGCGGTGGACATGGCTGCCGAGACCGCCCGGGTGGACAAGGAGATCGCCCGGCTGGAGGCCGAGGTGGACGGGGTGGCCAGGAGGCTTTCGAACCCGAGCTTCGTCGAGCGCGCGCCGAAGGAGGTCGTCGAGGAGTCGCGGGCGCGTGTCGAGGAACTCGGGGAGAAGCGGAGGAATCTGGAGGCGCACCGGGCGCTCCTGACCGGGGAGGCGGAGAAGGCGCCCGCAGCCGAGGTGGCCCGGGTGACGGAAGCGGTGGCGATCGCCTTGCCGGAGCCGTTGGCTGCCCCGTCGCCGGCGCCGCTGGTGCGGCGGGAGCCACAACAACTGGTGGTGAAGCAGCGGGCGAACCTGATCCGCAAGCCCTCCGGGAAGATGGTCAAGCGGGCCAGCGGGGGGATGGTGCGCCGCGTGCCCGCGCCGCTGGCGCTGCCGGGGAAGAAGGGGAAGAAGGCGGTCGTGAAGGCGAAGAAGGTCGTGAAGAAGAAGAAGGTCGTGAAGAAGAAGAAGGTCGTGAAGAAGAAGGGCGTGTCCGAGAAGAAGCTGGTCGCCGCGAAGCGGCGACCTGTGGGGCGGCGACCTGTGAGGAACCGCTAGCGTGCCCGCCCTCTCCCCCGCCGTCGAACGCCTCCTCGACCTGGCCATCGAGGAGGACCTCTCCCTCGGCGATGCCACCAGCGAGGCCACCATCCCCGCGACCGACACCGGCCGCGGCACCTTCCTCGCCAAGGAGGACCTGGTCCTGGCCGGCACGGCCGTCGCGGTCCGCGTGTTCGAGCGGATGGGAGCCGCCTGCCGCTTCGACCGGACCGACGGGGCCCGCGTCGCCAGGGGCGAGATCTTCGGTGACGCGACCGGAGCCATGCGCGCGCTGCTCGCGGCCGAGAGGACCGCGCTCAACTTCCTGCAGCGCCTCTCCGGGGTCGCCACCGGCACCCGCCGCGCCGTGGACGCGCTCGCGGCCTCCGGCGGACGGACGCGACTGCTCGACACCCGCAAGACCACGCCGGGGTGGAGGCGGCTCGAGAAGGAGGCAGTCCGCGCCGGTGGCGGGGTGAACCACCGCTTCTCGCTGGGCGACGGCATCCTGGTGAAGGACAACCACGTGGCGGCCTGCGGGGGAGTGGGGGAGGCCGTCCGGCGCGCACGCGCACGGGGCAACGCCATGCTGCGGGTCGAGGTGGAGGTCGTGGACCTGCCCGGCCTCGACGAGGCCATCTCCGCCGGGGCCGACATCGTGCTCCTCGACAACATGACCGACGAGGCCATGGCCGAGGCCGTCCGGCGCGCCGCCGGGCGGGTCCTCCTCGAGGCCAGCGGGAACATGTCCCTCGAGAGGCTGCCCCGCGTCGCGGCGACCGGGGTGGACTTCGTCTCGATGGGCGCCCTCACCCACAGCGCGCGCGCCGCCGACATCTCCTTCGAGGTCGAGCCGGCCCGGACGACCCTCCCGGCGGTTTGACAGCCCGGGGCGGCGACCCCGACAATCCGCCCATGGCCGAGGTCGTACCGGGGAGCGAGGAGCTGGTCCTCGCGTTCCTCGCCGAGGCGGCGGACGACTTCGTCTCCGGCGAGGCCATCAGCGGCAAGCTCGGGCTCTCCCGGGCGGCGGTCTGGAAGCACGTCAACGCGCTCCGGGGACAGGGCTACCGGATCGAGGCCCTCCCGGCCCGCGGCTACCGCCTGGTGGCCATCCCCGACCGGCTGGGCGCGCTGGAGATCGGGCCGCTCCTCAACACCCACGACCTGGGGCAGGTTCTCCACTGCTCCGCCGAGATCCCCTCCACGAACGACCGGGCCCGCGAGCTGGCCGACGCCGGCGCGGCCCACGGCGAGGTGGTGGTCACCGAGTGCCAGACGGCTGGCCGCGGCCGCCGCGGCCGTTCCTGGGCGTCGCCGGCCGGTCAGAACCTCTACCTCTCGGTCATCCTGCGCCCGTCGCTCCCGCCGCAGCGCGCCCCCGAGCTGACCCTGGTGGCCTCGGTGGCGGCCTGCGAGGCCTGCAGGAAGGCCGGCGTCGAGGCCGGCATCAAGTGGCCGAACGACGTCCTCGTCGCGGGGCGGAAGGTTTCCGGGATCCTCACCGAGCTGTCGGCCGAGCCCGACATGGTCCACTGGGTCGTCCTGGGCATCGGGGTGAACCTCAACTCCGGATCCGGGGACTTCCCGGCCGACCTCCGCGGCGTGGCGACCAGCCTCTCCATCGAGCGGGGCCAGCCAGTGCCCCGGGCGCTCTTCGCGGCGGCGCTCCTCGCCGAGCTCGAGCAGTGGCTCGACCTCCACGCCGACCAGGGGTTCGAGCCGATCCGGGCCGCCTGGCGGGAGCAATCCGTCACCCTGGGGCGGGAAGTCCGCGCCGACGGGGAGGCCGGGGAGATCACCGGCGTCGCCGAGGACATCGACGAGACCGGTGCGCTCCTGGTCCGGGCCCGCGGTGGACTGATGCGCGTCGTGGCCGGCGACGTCCGGCTCGTCGCTCGCGTTGACCCAGAAGGGGCGTGAGGCTACCCTCCCGCCGTGCTTCTCGCCATCGACGTCGGCAACACCAACACGGTGCTCGGAGCCTTCGAGGCGTCGTCGCTCCGGCACCAGTGGCGCGTGGAAACTTCCCAGAGCCGCACCCACGACGAGTGGGGAATCCTGGTCCGGCAGCTTCACGCCTCGGTGGGGCTCGACCCGGCCCGGGTGCGGGCCATCGTGATCTCCAGCGTGGTGCCCCCGCTGGCCTTCGCCCTCGAGCAGATGTCGCAGCGCTACTTCGGCGTGAAGCCGCTCTTCGTCGGACCCGGAGTGAAGACGGGCCTCCCCATCCTCTACGACAACCCCCGCGAGGTCGGCGCCGACCGGGTGGTGAACGCGGTGGCCGCCTTCGCACGGTTCAAGCGCGGGCTCATCGTGGTGGACTTCGGCACCGCAACCACCTTCGACGCCGTCTCCCCCCGCGGCGAGTACCTGGGCGGCGCCATCGCTCCCGGCATCTCCATCTCGATGGAGGCCCTCTTCCGCAACGCCTCCAAGCTGCCCCGGGTGGAGTTCGCCCGGCCTCCCCACGTGGTGGGGAAGAACACCGTGGCCAGCATGCAGAGCGGGATCGTGTTCGGCTACGTGGGGCTCGTGGACGGGATCTGCGAGCGCATGCAGGCCGAGCTCGCCTTTCCAACGCTGGTCGTCGCCACCGGGGGGCTCGCCCCGCTGGTGGCCGGGCTGTCGAAGGCCATCGCCGAGGTGGACGAGCACCTCACCCTCGACGGGCTCCGGATCATCCACGAGATGAACGGGTGAGCGGGACTCCGGGACAGCCAGGAGAGCGCGCCCTGCCGGCCGAGGCGGCTGCCGCCCTGGAGCTGGGGCTGCGCCGGTTCCGGGGGGACGACCCTGAGGGCGCCCACGAGGCCTTCGCGCAGGCGTACCGCCGCGCCGCCTCCGACCCGCGCGTCCAGTCCTGGTACGGGCTGACCCTCGTGCTGGTCGAGAAGAACTCCAACCTGGGCGTGGTCCTCGTGGACGGAGCGGTCCGCACCGGCCGGCCCGACCCCGAGCTCCTCATCAACCAGTCCCGGGTGGCCATGGCGCTGGGGCAGCGGGTCCGGGCGGTGCGGGCGCTCGAGCGCGGGATGGCGCTGCACCCCGGGAACCCCGACCTCACCGCCGCCCGGCTCGCGCTGGGCACCCGGCAGAGGCCGGTGCTGTCCTTCCTGTCGCGGCGCAACTGGCTGAACCGCCTGCTGGGGCGCATCCACCACGGGTGGACGGCGCGCCGCTCGGCCTCCGGGAACGCTTCCCGGACGGACGGGGAGGGCTGACCGGTGGCCGACTGCCCGCTCTCCGTCGAGGCGCTCTCGCCGGCGCTGCGCAAGTACGTGGATGGCAAGGCGCCGGCCCCGCTCCGCACCATGGGGGCGAAGGGGCTCGTCCCCGCGGCCGCGCCCGGCGACCTGGTCACCATGCTCTACTTCCTCTCCTTCGACGCCGACCCCGCGGTGGCGGCGACCGCGGGCAAGTCGGCGGCCTCGCTGCCGGAGAGGGTCTGGTCCACTGCGCTCCGCTCCGAGTCGATGGAGGCGCCGGTCCTCGACTGGCTCGCCGACCGGCTCGCCACCGCCTCGGGGGCGCTGCAGGCCATCCTGCTCAACCAGTCGACCTCCGACGAGACGGTGGCGCGCCTGGCCCCGATCGTGCCCGGGCCGCTGGTGGACATCATCCGCCAGAACGAGCTGCGCCTCCTGCGCCACGACGACATCGTGCGCGGGCTGTGCCGGAACCCCAACGCGCCCGCCTCCACCCTCGACGGCGCCTGCGACTTCTGCGTGCGCAACGGCCTCGTGCTCCTCGACGTTCCGCAGCTCGTCGAGGCGCACCGGCGCATCCACGGCACCGACCCGGTCGCCCTGGTCGCCGAGGACTCGGCGGCCACCCTCATGGCCGAGTACCGCGCCGAGCTGGCGCACGACGAGGCCGAGGCGACCGGCTCGATCCCCCCGCCCACCCCGGAACAGGAGGAGAAGCGGCTCACCATGACCCAGCGGGTCCTCAAGATGTCGGTGTCCCAGAAGATCAAGCTGGCCACCCTGGGGAACCGGGAGGCCCGGACGCTGCTCCTGCGCGACTCCAACCGGCTGGTCAGCCTGGCCGCGGCCCAGAGTCCCCGCATGACCGACGGCGAGATCCTCGGCCTCGCCAACTCGAAGACCGCCAGCGCCGACGTGCTGCGCTACATCTACGAGGGGCGCGACTTCACCAAGATCTACGCCCTGCGGGCCGCCCTGGTCCGCAACCCCAAGGTGCCGCTCCCCACCGCGCTCAAGTTCCTCCCCACGCTCCAGGAGAAGGACATCAAGGAACTGGCCCGCGACCGCAACGTCCCCGCCACCGTGCAGGCCCAGGCCAAGGCGTGGGTCATGAAGCGGGAGCAGGCCAGCAAGGGGTCGATGGACGGGAAGCACTGATGGGCTCCAGGCGCTGAGGGCGGAACGGATGCGGATGGGGCGGGCGATCTGGCTCTCCGCCGCGACCATGGCGTCGCGGGTGCTGGGGCTCGTGCGCGACCAGCTCTTCGCGGCGCTGGTGGGCGCCAACCGCTGGTCCGACGCCTTCGTCGTCGCCTTCCGCATCCCCAATCTCCTCAGGGACCTGTTCGCCGAGGGTGCGCTCTCGTCGGCCTTCGTCCCCACCTTCGCCGACGCCCACGCGAAGCGAGGGAAGGAGGACGCGCACCGGCTCGCCAACGCGCTCGTGGGGGTCGTGCTCGTCGTGGTGGGGGGCGTGGTGCTGGCCGGGCTCGTCGCCGCCCCGGCCATCGTCCGGCTGCTCGCGCCCGGGTTCGGCCCGGAGGAGGCGGCCTTCGCCGCCTCGCTCACCCGGATCATGATGCCGTTCCTGCTCCTGGTCTCGCTCTCCGCGGTGGCCATGGGCATGCTGAACGCCCAGTCGCGCTTCACCGCGCCGGCGCTGGCGCCGGCCCTCTTCAACGTGGGGGCCATCGCGGTGGGGATCTGGCTCTGGGCGACCGGGCAGGGTCCGCGCGCCGCGGCGGTGGGGTGGTCGGTGGGAACGCTGGTGGGCGGGGCGATGCAGCTCGCGGTCCAGGGGCCCAGCCTGCGCGCGCTGGGCTTCCGCCTCCGGCCCCTCTTCGGAAGGGCGGCGCTCGCCGACCCGGGCATCCGCCGCATCGGGCGGCTCATGGGCGCCGCCGTGATCGGGCTCTCGGCCACCCAGGTGAACATCCTCGTCAACACCATCTTCGCCTCGCACGAGGTGGGCGCGAACACCTGGCTTCAGATGGCCTTCCGGCTCATGCAGCTCCCGCTCGGGGTCTTCGGCGTGGCCATCGCCACCGTGGCCGGGGCCGGCGTGGCGCAGCGGGTCGCCGCCGGGGACATGGACGGGGTGCGGGAGACGCTCGGCTCGGCCATGCGGCTGGTGGCCTTCCTGAACGTGCCCGCCGCGGTGGGACTGATCACGCTGGCCCACCCCATCATCTCGCTGGTCTACGAGCACGGCCGGTTCGGCTCCGCCGACGCCTCGGCCACCGCCGACGCGCTGGTCTTCTACGCCGTCGGGCTCTACGGCTACTCGGCGGTCAAGGTCCTCGCGCCGGCCTTCTACGCCGTCGACGACGCCCGCATCCCGGTCGTCGGGAGCGTGGTGGGCATGACCTCCAACGTGGCGCTGGTGCTGCTGCTCCACCCGGTGCTCGGGTTCAAGGGCATCGCGCTCGGCACGGCGCTGGCCGCGACGGCCAACTTCGCGGTGCTGGCGGTGGCCTGGAAGTGGCGCCACGGGGGGCTGGGGAACGCCGGCATCTACCGGCAGCTCGGCCGGACGGTGCTCGCCTCGGCGGTGATGGTCGGGGTGGTGCTGGGAGTGAAGGCGGCCATCGGGCCGGTCCTCCCCGCGGCCGGGCTGGCCCGGCAGGCGCCGCTCGCGCTCCTGCCCATCGCGGCCGGCGCGATCGCCTACTTCGCGGCGGCCCGGGTGCTCGGGGTGAAGGAGCTCTCCGAGGTGGCCTCGGCCCTACGACGACGCCGGCGGACCTGACCCGCCGGACCCACCGTCGCCCCCGGAGCGGTCCTCGAGGATCTGCAGCACCATGGCGAGGGCCTTGCGGGTCTTCTCGCGGATCTTCTCGTCGCTCTTGATCTTCTGGTAGGCGCGCAGGACGCGATCCTCGGCCTGGGCGGACTGCCCCTCGAGCTCCTGGATCCGCAGGGAAAGTCCGGTGGCTCGACCCTCGGCCTCGGCGCGGAAGGCCTCGCCGGACGCGCGTTGGCCCTCCACCTCGCTGCGGAGCGCGAGGGCCTCGGCGGCGCGCGCCCCGGTGTCGGCGCGGGCCGACTGGAGCTCGAAGCGGAGACCGTCGGCGTCGGCGCGGGCCGACTGGAGCTCGAAGCGGAGACCGTCGGCGTCGGCCTGGGCCGACTGGAGCTGGGAACGGAGACCGTCGGCGTCGGCGCGGGCCGACTGGAGCTCGAAGCGGAGCCCCTCGGCGTCGTTGCGGGCCGACTGGAGCTCGGAACGGAGGCCGTCGGCCTCGGCGCGACGGGCGTCCGACTCGACGCGCCTGGTCTCGACCTCGTTCCGCAGACCGTCGACGGTCGCCTCCAGGGTGGCGACCTCGTTGCGAAGTCCGGCGGCCTCGCCCCGGACGCCGTCCGCGGAGGAGCGCAGGGATTCGATCTCGGCGCGCAGCCCCTGGGCCTCGGTCCGGGCGACCTCGATCTCCCGTTCCAGCTCCTCGGTCTGCCGCTCCGCGTTCACCAGCTCGGAGCCACGCTCCTTGGCCGAGAGTTCGGCCGCGGAGAGCCTCGACCCGATGGCGGCGAGCTCGCCCTCCTTCTCGGCCGTCCGCTGCTCCGAGAGGGAGAGCTGGTCCTGGGTTCGGGTCAGCTGCCCCTCGGTCCTCGCCAGCTGCTGGGCGGCGGCCTCGAGCTTGCCCTGCAGCGCGCCCAGCTCGGCGTCCCGGACGGCGAGGAGATGCTGGGCCTCGTTGGCCTCCGCGCGGAGGGAGTCGGTCAGCTGCCGCGCCTCCAGGAGCGCCGCGGTGGCCTCCTCGTCGGCGCCCGGAAGCACCTCCACCTCCTCCAGGAAGATCGGCGTCTCCTCGATCGCCACCGACTCCACCAGGGGTGCGACCCGCCTCGGCGGAGGGGGAGGAGGGGAGGGAGCGACGTTCCGGAACGGGTCCGGAGCGGAGTGGGGGACGATCGGCGAGACCTTCGACGCCTCGGCGGCCTCCTCGGCCAGGGAGGCAAGCGCGGCGGCCATGTCGCGGTCGAACTCGGAGAGGGAGGGCGACTCGTCGGCCTCGGGCATCAGGGTGAGGGGCGGCTCGGAAGCCGGGGAGCCGGGGGCGTGGGCGCTGGGCTCGTCTCCGCCCCGGCTGATGCTGTCGAACGCGTCGTCGAGCGCCTTGAGGTCGACGTCCTCCTCCGCGGCGCCAGGCCCGGTCCCGGCGTGGGCGCCCTCGAGCTCCACGTCGTCCAGGGTGATGAGCTCCTCGTCCTCCGGCGACGCATCGGGGAGGCCGACCAGCGCGCCCACCCGCTCGACCAGGGTCTCGGGCTGGAAGGGCTTGAGGAGATAGTCCTCGGCGCGCGTCTTCAGCTTCCGGTGCTGGTCGAAGGTCTCGGGCGTCGCCTCGGAGCTGGTGATGACGAGCGGGATCGACTTGAGGGTCCCGTCCTTCTTGAGCCGGTTGCACCAGGAGTAGCCGGAGAGGCCGGGCAGCTCCACGCAGAGCACCACGCAGTCGGGGTGCAGGGCCCTCGCGAGCTCGAACCCCTCCTTGCCGTCCGGACTGGTGCGGACGCCGTAGCCCCGCGACTCGAGGGCCGAGGACATCGCGCGCGCAAAGGTGGAGTCGCTCTCGATGAGGAGGACGTTCTTCTGCATGCCGGGATCCTATGGCCGCCCCGAACGCGATGTCAAAAGCCTTCGGGGACGGGCGCTATCGCTCGACGGATTGCGCCGTCTCGACCAGCCGGACCAGATCGGCCTCGTCGAGGTCGGAGACCAGCGAGTAGACGATTCTCGTTCCGGCGCCACACGGCCACGTTGTAGCCGCGCATGTTCATCACCCAGATCGTCTCGGCTCCGGCCTTGACCGCGCGCCCCTCGTCGGCCACGCGCCGCTTCGGGTCGTCGATGATGAAGAGGCCGAGCCGGCCGCCGCGCGGCGTCTCGTAGCGCATGTAGGCGGCGGGCCAGTCCCGCAGCTGGGCCAGGCGCGCCCCGACCAGCTTGACCCCCTCGCCCCGGAAGGCCGGCGGCTTGGGGTTGAAGTCGAGCTTGCTCGCCAGGATGCCGGGGATGACCTCCGGCGCGATGGATGCCGTGCTGAGCTCGAGGGGCAGGTCGCGGGCGTGCTTGCGCACCGCCTCCTCCACCATCGGGTCGGTGGCCCGGTGCCCGGCGAAGACCACCAGCGCACCGGCCACGCAGGCGGCCATGGCCGCCACGGGGAGGGGGGAGAGGATGCGGCGCCACCAGGCGGCGGGGCGCTCGACCTCGGCGTCGAGGGCGGCGGAGATGCGGCGGCGCAGGGCGTCGGGCGCGGTGGCGTGCGGAACCCCGGGGGCGAAGGCCTCGCGAAGCCGCGCGCGCAGCGCCGAGCGGAAGGCCATGGCCGAGGCGGCCACGTCCCGGCAGCCGGTGCAGGCCGAGAGGTGCGTCTCGAGGGAGGCGCGGTCGTCGTCGCCGAACTCGCCGTCGAGGTAGGGCTCGAGGAGCCGCTCCACGTCGCCGCATTCGAAGGTCGTCCTGGAAGTCGCGCCCTGCGTCATGTCCTCGAGTCCGGTGCTACGAGATTCCGCGCTTCCGCTTCCAGGCGTCGAGGTCGACGCTCCGGTCGCGGATGGTCCCATCGTCTCCGCCCGCGTGCAACACTCCCGACGAGGCGGCGTATTCCGAGAGTTGCTTCTGGAGGAGGCGCCGACCCCGGAACAGGCGGCTCATCACCGTTCCCACCGGGACGTCGAGGATGTCGGCGATCTCCTTGTACGAGAAGTCCTGGAGGTCGGCCAGGATCACCGCCAGCCGGAAATCGACCGGGATGGAGTCGATGGCGCGAAGGACGTCGTCGGAGAGCAGGCGGTCGAAGAAGGCGCGCTCGGGGTCCTCGGCGACGTCGGCGGCGTCGCGCGAGACCAGCCGGTCCTGCACCGAGTCGCGCTCGTCCTCGACGATGTTGCGCTCCTTGGTGGTCCGGCGGTACCGGTTGATGAAGGTATTGGTGAGGATCTTGTAGAGCCAGGCCTTGATGTTGGTGCCGCGCTCGAACTTGTCGAAGAAGCGGAAGGCCCGGAGGACGGCGTCCTGGACCAGGTCCTCGGCGTCGCGCGGGTTCCGGGTGAGCCGGAGCGCAGCGGCGTAAAGGCCGTCGAGGTGTGGCAGCGCCAGCGTCTCGAACTCGCGGCGGGTGCTCTCGATGGCTCTGGCTGGCGGCACGATCTTCCCCCTCCCGTGACGAACGGGTGAATGTTGTCGCTTGTTCCCGGCCGAACGCCCCATATGGGTATAAATCGGGCGGCCCCCCGAACCCAACGGCACCCATTGATAAGGCGCCTCCGGGCGCTGGCAAGCCGTCGGTGCTATGAAGCGCCCAACCCCGCCATGTTCCGACTGTTGTTCGCCGATGACAAAGGGGTCGTCTACGACCACCCCGACCTCCTCGCCGCCGCCCGGACGGGGGGCGACGTCGTCCGCCCGTCCGGCCGACCGTTGCCCCTCCCAGAGGGGGGGGCGCTCTGCGTCCTGCCCGGAAGGCGACCGGTCGGTCTCGATCCGGAGACCGGGGAGCAGGTCGTCCTCCGGAAGGTGACGGTGGCACGCCGCACCTTCGCTCCGGTGGCGGTGGGGGCGACGCTTCCGCCGGGATACACCCGGACCCTGCTGCCAGCCGCCGCCCGGCCGCCGCTCGGGACGGCCGGGGCGCCGATCCTGCCGCAGTGGGCCTACACCGCCGCCGCCCTGGGGCCCGACGGGCCGGTGGCCTGGGCGCTCCACACCGACCGCCGGCGCCACTGGGATCCGGCCACCCATTCCACCCCGGACCTGCCGACCCTGGTCGAGGAACGGCTCTCCCGCGCCGACAACCCGGTCTACCGGCAACTGGCCCGCTGCGCGCTCCAGTGGTCCTGCTTCACCGCGCAGAACACCTTCTACGGGAGGGACGAGGGGGCCATCCCGGCCTCCTCGGCCTGCAATGCCCGCTGCGTCGGCTGCCTCTCCGAGACCGCGGAGGGGATGCCCCCCTCCAGCCACGACCGGATCCTCCGCGCTCCCTCCGCCGAGGAGATGGCCGAGGTCGGCGCCACGCACCTCGAGACCGCCACGGGCCGGACCATGGTGAGCTTCGGCCAGGGGTGCGAGGGGGAGCCGCTGCTCCGCTGGAAGGAGATCGCCCGGGCCATCCGGCTGGTCCGGGAGCGGACCGCGCGCGGCTCCATCAACGTGAACACCAACGGTTCCTTGCCCGCCGCGGTGGCGGCCCTCGCCGACGCGGGGCTCGACGCCGTCCGGGTCTCGATCAACACCGCGTCGCCGGATCTCTACGAGGCCTACTACCGCCCGTCGGGCTACGGGCTCGCCGACGTGGAGCGGTCGATGAAGGTGGCGAAGGGGAAAGGGCTCTACCTGGCCCTGAACCTGCTCCTCTTCCCGGGAGTCACCGACCGTGAGGCGGAGGTGGAGCGCCTCTGCGCCCTGGTGCGCCGGGTGAGGGCCGACCAGGTCCAGGCACGGTCGCTCGCCATGGACCCCGACGTCTACTGGGAGATCGCCCGGGAGCGCGGGGGGGGCGGCGCGGCGCTTGGGATCCCGGCTCTTCTACGGGCGCTCCGCGAGGCGCGCCCGGGGCTCGTCATCGGCAATTTCGCCCGGGGACGCTCGGAGCGGGGGAGGGCGGCGTGAGCGAGGTCGAGGCGACGCTGGAGCTGCAGAAGGACCTGGTGCGCCACCTGCGCGCCGGCCACCCCTGGGTCTTCCGCAAGGCCATCGAGCGGGCGCCCCGGGGGCTCGATGCCGGAGCCATCGTCGACGTGGTGGAGGGCGGGCGGTTCGTGGCCCGCGGCTACCTCGACCCGCACTCGGCCATCACCGTGCGCATCCTCACCCGCGAGCCGGCCGAGCAGGTGGACCCTGCGTTCTGGCGCGGGCGCATCCGCCGCGCGCTGGCGCTGCGCAGCGAGCTGGTTCGCGGCACCACCGGCTACCGGCTGGTCCACGGCGAGAACGACGGCCTCCCCGGCGTGGTGGCCGACCGCTACGGCGACTTCGTGGTGCTGAAGCTCTACTCGGCCGGTCTCACCCCGCACCGCGGGGACATCGTGGAGGCCCTCCGCCAGGAGGTGCAGGGGATCGCGGGCGTCTTCGGGCGCGACGAGGTGCCCCGGGACGAGGATTCGGACGACGCGAAGCCGCAGGGGCGGGTCCTCTGGGGCGCCACGCCCCCTGACCGGATCGAGATCGACGAGCACGGGATGAAGCTCCTCGTGGACGTCCGGCTCGGGCAGAAGACCGGCCTCTTCCTCGATCAGCGGGAGAACCGGAGGCTCGTGCGGGAGATGTCGGCGGGGCGCGGCGACGCGCTCAACCTCTTCGGCTACACCGGCGGCTTCTCGGTGGCCGCGGCGCTCGGGGGAGCCAGGCACGTGGTCACCATCGACGTGGACAAGGACGCCATCTCGCTCGCCCGGGAGAACTTCCGCGTGAACGGCCTCGACCCGGCCGACCACGCCTTCGCCTCGGAGGACGCCTTCGAGATCCTGCGCCGCTACAAGGACCAGGGGCGGAGGTTCGACCTCGTGGTGTGCGACCCGCCGGCCTTCGCCAAGTCGCAGAAGGCGGTCGAGGGGGCCATCGCGGGCTACGCCTCGCTGAACCGCGCAGCCCTGCACGTGCTGGCGCCCGGGGGGCTGCTCGTCACCGCGAGTTGCAGCGCGCGGGTCTCGCCCGAGCAGTTCCACGATGCCGTGAAGGAGGCCGCCTTCAAGTCGCGGATCGATCTCCAGATGGTCGAGGACCGGCGCCAGCCTCCCGATCACCCGGTGGCGCCCCAGTTCCGCGAGGGGCGCTACCTCAAGTGCTCCTTCTACCGGCGCCCCTCCTAGCGCTCCCGCAGAATGGTCCAGCCCGGACAGTACCTGGAGCGCCCCGCCCTGATCGACGCGGGCGGCGTCACGCTCGAGGGGCTCTTCCACCGGGGTGACCGACCGCCGGCGCTCCTGCTCTGCCCGCCGCTCGACGCCGAGGGGATGGACGCCCCGCTGCTCGCCGAGGTGGCCTGGGCGGGCGCCCGATCGGGGCACGCGTCGCTGCGCTTCCAGCACCGCGGGCGCGGAGCGTCGCAGGGCGCCGTCGATCCTGCCGTCGCCGTGGACGACGCGCTTTCCGCCCTGGCCCACCTCCGCGAGACGGCGGGGCCTCTCGCCGGCGTGCTGGGGCTGCGCGGGGGGTGCGCGACGGCGATGGAGGTGGCGCGCCGCGCCGGGCTTCGACGCGCGGTCCTGGTCGGGCCGGACGGTGGCGCACCGGCGGCCGGAAGCGTGGAGACCCTCGTGATCCTCCCCGGTGAGAGGGATCCCTCCTTCCAGGAGGGGCTCTCCCGCGCGGCCCGGGACGCGGTGGCCTGGCTCTCCCGCCGGGGGTGACACCCCCGCGACAGCCGGTCAGCGGCGGAAGCCGTGGAGGAGGCCGAGCGCGGAGAAGAGCAGGAGCCCGAGCGCGGCCAGCGCCCTCCACCCGGGCGAAACGAGCGGGAGCCGGAAGCGGATCGACGGGTCGCGGGGATCGGTCCGGACCAGGTCCGCCGAGGCCTCGGGCGGCGCCGGGGTGGCGCGGATCCAGGCCGTCGCCAGGGGCGAGAGCACCGCGATCCCGATCGCCATCGCGGCCAGCCCCGCCGCCACCGAGCCCCCCGCCTCCGGGTCGCCGCCGGCCAGCGAGGCCACCAGCGAGCCCAGCCCGTTGTTCACCGCGTGTGCGGCCACGGCCGGCCAGATCGACCCGGACCTCCAGGCCAGCCATCCCAGGAACACCCCCAGGAAGAGGACGGCGGGGAAGCGCACCGGGTCGAGGTGGATGGCGGCGAAGAGCAACGCCGACGCCGCGATCGCCACGCCGGGCGGGAAGCGGGTCCGCAGCGCCGAGAGCAGGTAGCCTCGGAAGGCGATCTCCTCGGCGAGGGGGGCGAGCACCGCGGCCACGAGCGCCATGCCCAGCTGGTGGCGCCGCGAGCCCTCGAAGAGCCGGGTCACGTCGAAGGTGTCCACCCAGGCGCGCGGGACGAGCGCCGAGGTGACCGACATGATCCCCGCGGCCACGAAGAAGAGCGCCAGTCCGCAGGCGGCGCCGAGGAGCACCTGCCGCCGGGGCGGACGCCGCGTGAGCAGGAGGAACGGGCCGGGCCGGAGGTTGGAGCCCGCCGCCAGGAGCGCCGGGGGGAGGAGGAAGACGAAGATCTCCGTCCAGAGCAGGCCGAGGAGGGGGTGGAAGGACTGGGCCGTCCCCCCAAGCCCCATGTAGAGCAGCAGGAGGAGCAGGAAGAACGAAAGCCCGCTCTTCCCCCCGGAGAGAGGGGTGGCGCCTCGGGGGGCGCGAGTTCGTTGTGGCCGATGTCCACGTTCCGGAACATGATAGTGAACGAATCGAGATGGGCACCTTTCGCGACCGTACCGTGATCCTCGGAGTGGGCGGCGGCATCGCCGCCTACAAGTCCTGCGAGGTGGTCCGCCTCCTCGTGAAGGGCGGCGCGGACGTCCGCGTGGTCATGACGCCCAACTCCACCCGCTTCGTCGGCCCGCTCACCTTCCAGGCGCTGTCCGGCCACCCGGTGCTGGTGGACCTGCTCGACCC
Organism: uncultured delta proteobacterium; assembly: GCA_963828255.1. Taxonomy (GTDB): domain Bacteria; phylum Myxococcota; class Myxococcia; order Myxococcales; family Anaeromyxobacteraceae; genus CAIOAK01. Next base: position 52,306 of record CAWHDZ010000040.1, read on the forward strand.
CGCCTCCGAGGCGTCCTACGGACACCTGGAGCTGGCCCGGCGCGCCGACCTCCTCCTCGTGGCGCCCGCCACGGCAGATCTCATCGGGCGGCTGCGCGCCGGGATGGGCGACGACGCCGTCACCACGACGGCGCTCGCCTGCACCTGCCCGGTCCTGCTCGCCCCGGCCATGAACACCCGGATGTGGGAAGGGTCGGCGGTACAGGAGAACCTCGCCGCCCTGCGCGCCCGGGGCTTCCACGTGGTGGGCCCTTCGAGCGGCGAACTCGCCGACGGGGACGTGGGGGAGGGACGGCTCGCCGACCCGCCCGAGATCGCCGCCGCCGCCGCGCGCATCCTCGGGCCGCGAGACCTCGAAGGTCGGCGCGTCCTCGTCACCGCCGGTCCCACCCGGGAACCTCTCGACCCGGTGCGCCACATCTCCAACCCGTCCACCGGGAGGATGGGCTTCGAGGTGGCCCGGGCAGCCGCACGCCGGGGCGCACAGGTGATCCTCGTGTCCGGTCCCACCTCGCTGCGCGACCCCGACGGCGTCCGCGTCGTCCGGGTCGGAACGGCCGAGGAGATGGCGGCCGCCGTCCTGGGTGCGGCCGAGGAGCAGGACCTCTTCGTCGCCGCCGCGGCGGTCTCCGACTACCGCCCCCGGGACCCGTCCCCGTCGAAGAGGAAGAAGGCCGACGGCGGGGAGACGCTGGTGCTCGAGCGGACCCGCGACATCCTGGCCACGCTGGGGGAGCGGCTGGCAGGCCGGGCGCGCTCGCCCGTGCTGGTGGGGTTCGCCGCCGAGACCGAGGACGTGGTCCAGAACGCCCGGGAGAAGCTGCGCCGGAAGCGCTGCGACCTGGTGGTGGCGAACGACGTCGGCGAGCCGGGCGCCGGGTTCGGTGGGGAACGCAACCGGGTCTCCATCGTCGGTCCGTCCCAGGTCGAGGAGGTGGAGGGCACGAAGGGCGCCGTCGCCGACGCCATCCTCGACCGCGTGGTCCCGCTCCTCGACGCGCGCCGTCCTCGGCCATGAGCGGCGACTCCAAGATCCCCGCGGAGGCGGCCGCGCTGGCCACCGAGGCGGTGCGCCACCTCTGGTGGCTGCGCGACGCCGGGGTCCGCGAGGTCCCGCTCGCCGGCTCGCCTCGCCTGGCCGGGGCGGTGGTCGTCGAGGCGGCGAAGGCGGCGCCGTCGCCCCCCACACTCTCCGAGAAGGGCTGCGGCAGCGAGTCGCTCCTCGCCATCCGCGCCGGCCTGGGCGACTGCACGCGGTGCAGGCTGCACGGCGGGCGGACCCGGCTGGTCTTCGGCGTCGGCAATCCGTCCGCCCAGCTCATGTTCGTCGGCGAGGGGCCGGGCGCGGACGAGGACCTCCAGGGGGAGCCCTTCGTGGGGCGGGCCGGACAGCTGCTCACGAAGATGATCGAGGCCATGGGCTTCGCCCGGTCCGAGGTCTACATCGCCAACGTGGTGAAGTGCCGCCCGCCCGGGAACCGCGACCCGGAGCCGGACGAGATCGCCGCCTGCGAGCCCTTCCTCAAGGCCCAGATCGCGGCCGTCCGACCGCGCGTCGTCGTGGCGCTGGGTCGCTTCGCCGTCCAGACGCTGCTGCGGGACGCCACGCCCATCGGCAAGCAGCGCGGCCGCTGGCGAGAGTACGAGGGGGTTCGACTCATGCCCACGTTCCACCCCGCCTACCTGCTGCGCAACCCGGCCGAGAAGAAGCCGGCCTGGGAGGATCTCCAGCTCGTCATGAGGGAGTTCGGCAAGGCGGCGCCGGGGAGGGAATCGTGACCGGCCCGGGGCGCGCCCCGCGGATGGCGCTCGCCGCGGTCCTGGCCGCGGCGGCGGTCCTCTCCCTGCGGACCGGCGAGGCCGCCGAGCCCGCGCGCCCCCGCGTCCTCCTGCTCGACGTGAAGGCCCCCATCACCACCGGCACCGCCGAGTACGTCGAGGCCGGGCTGGCCCGCGCCAAGCTGGAGGGCTACGCCGCAGTGGCCATCGTGCTCGACACGCCGGGAGGACACCTCGAGGCCACCCGCGACATCGTCCAGCGCATGCTGGCGAGCGACATCCCGACCATCGTCTGGGTCGGGCCGGCCGGCGCCCGGGCCGGGTCGGCCGGGGTCTTCATCACGCTGGCGGCCGACGTGGCCGCCATGCACCCCACCTCGGTCATCGGCGCCGCCCACCCGGTCCTGGGAGGGGGCGAGGACGTCGAGAAGCAGGCCGGAAAGGAGATGGCGCGCAAGATCGAGAACGACACCGCCGCGCTGGCGCGGAGCATCGCCACCACCCGCGGCCGCAACGCCGACTGGGCCGAGAAGGCGGTGCGGGAGAGCGTCTCGGCCACCGCCGAGGAGGCGCTCTCGCTCCGGGTCGTGGACGTCGTCGCCCCCGACATGGCCGCCGCGCTGGCCTTCGCCGAGGGGAGGAGCTACGCGCGCGCCGGAACCGCCCACGTCCTCCGCGCCCGCGACGCCCAGCTGGACCGCGGCGAGATGACCGTCCGGCAGCGGACGCTGGCCTTCCTCTCCGATCCCAACGTCATCGCCATCCTCATGATGCTGGGCTCGCTGGGGATCGCGCTCGAGTTCTACCACCCGGGGGGCATCGTCCCGGGCGCGCTGGGAGCCTTCTTCCTGCTGCTCGCCTTCCTCTCCATGAAGATCATCCCGGTCAACGTGGGCGCGGTCCTGCTCATCGTGGCCGGCGTCGCGCTGCTGGTGGTGGAAGGCTACGTGACCACCCACGGGATCGCCGGCATCGCCGGAGCCGCGCTGCTCGGGATCGGGACCCTCTTCTTCATCGACCGGAGCTCCGCGGAGTACCGGTTCGACCCCGCGCTCCTCACCCTTTCACCCTGGGTGATCTGGCCGACGCCGCTGGCGCTCGCCGCCGTCCTGGGATTCATGGGCTGGAAGGTGGCCCGGACCCGCACCGAGAGGCTCCGGCTGGGCGCTCCCGGCATGATCGGCGAGGTCGGCGAGGCCGTGAGCGACGTCGGCCCCGGCGCCGGGGAGGCCTTCGTCCACGGCGAGCTGTGGGCGGCGCGGTCCACCCATCCCATCGCCCGGGGAACGGCCGTCCGGGTCCGCGACGTGCAGGGCCTGGTGCTCCACGTCGAGGCTGCTCCCGGCCGCCACGGTGTATTACCCTGAGTGAAGTCCGGGCCCCGCCCGGAGAGGAGATCGCGCATGCCCGCCCTTGGATTGCTCATCCCCATCGCGCTCGTGGCCGGCTGGCTGGCCATGGGCCTGCGCATCATCAACGAGTACGAGCAGGGGGTGGTGCTGCGGCTCGGCCGCTTCGTGGGGGTCCGCACCGCCGGCCTCAAGTGGATCATCCCCTTCATCGACCGCATGATCATCATCGACATGCGGGTCACCGCCGAGCAGGTGCCGCCCCAGGACGTCATCACCCGCGACAACGTCTCGGTGAAGGTGAACGCGGTGATCTACTTCCGCGTGGTCGAGGCCTCGAGGGCCTTCCTCCAGGTCACCGACTTCCTCTTCGCCACCAGCCAGTTCGCCCAGACCACGCTGCGCTCGGTGCTGGGCCAGGTGGAACTCGACGAGCTGCTCTCGCAGCGCGACAAGATCAACCGCCAGCTCCAGGAGATCATCGACCGCCACACCGAGCCCTGGGGCGTGAAGGTCAGCGCCGTCGAGGTGAAGCAGATCGACCTGCCCGAGGAGATGCGCCGCTCCATGGCCGGCCAGGCCGAGGCGGAGCGCGAGCGGCGCGCCAAGGTCATCAACGCCGAGGGCGAGCTCCAGGCGGCCACCAAGCTCGGGGAGGCGGCCGACATCATCTCCCGCTCCCCGGGGGCGCTGCAGCTCCGCTACCTCCAGACACTCGTGGAGATCTCCTCCGACAAGGGGACGAACGTGGTCTTCCCGCTCCCGCTCGACCTCATCCGGCCCTTCCTGGAGTCGAAGCAGAAGTAGCCATCGGCGAAATAGGGGGCGAGGACGGGCGTAGGAGGAGCACCATGCCCCGCCCGTCCCTCGTCGCCATCCTCGTCGCCGCCGCAGCCCTCCCCGTGCTGGCCCTCGCCGGGCCGGTCGCCACCCCGGTCCCGGTGAGCGGGACCTTCGACCGGGTCGCCTCCCGGGGAGACTTCGACGTCGAGGTCCGGGAGGGAAGCCCGGCGTCGGTCGAGATCGTCTCGGAGCCCGGGTGGGCGGAGCGGATCCAGGTCGATGTCTCCGGGGCCGAGCTGCGCCTCTCGCGTCGGAAGACCTTCGACTCGGCCGAGGGCGTGGTCGTGAAGGTGGTGATCCCCAGGTTCCGCGCCCTCTCGGTGAGCGGAAGCGGGAAGGGAACGGCCGAGTCGGGGGGCTCGCCCCGGGAGGTGGCGCTCGCGGTGAGCGGTTCGGGGGAGCTGGCCTGGAAGGGCGCTGGCGCGGCCCTCGACGTCCAGGTGTCAGGCTCCGGAGAGGTGACGCTCGCCGGCGGTGCGGAGAGCCTGAAGGTGGCGCTCTCCGGATCTGGAGAGGTCGATGCGAAGGACTGCGCGGTGAAGGACGCCACGGTCGCCATCGCCGGATCGGGCGACGTCGATCTCCGCCTGGCCGGGGGAACGCTGGACGCCCAGATCGCCGGCTCGGGCGACGTGACGTGGACGGGCGAGGGGAAGCTCGGCGCGGTGTCGATCGCCGGATCCGGGAAGGTCCGGAAGCGCTAGGTCAGCCCGGTCCGGATCGTCCCCGCGGGGTCGGACCAGGCCCTGGCCATGGCCGGGGTGTTGAATGCGAATCCAGGCTCCCCGGAGGGTCCCACCACGATGACGCCGCCCAGCCCGCCGACGCGCTCGCCCAGGATCCGGATGCCCTCGGATGCGGCGGCCGGGGCGCTGCGCCCCGCGCCCACCAGGTCGGCGACGAGCCGGGCCAGGGTGACCCGGATGATGGGCTCGCCGTGCCCGGTGGCGGAGACGGCGGCGAGCAGGTCGTCGGCGTAGGTCCCGGCGCCGATGATGGGCGAGTCGCCCACGCGGCCGGGGCGCTTCAGGAAGGTGCCGCCGGTGGAGGTCGCCGCGGCGACGTGCCCGGCCCTGTCGCGGGCCACCGCCCCGATGGTGCCGCCGCCCACGTGGATGGGCGTCACGCCCCGTGCGGCGTCGAAGCGGGCGCGCTGCTGGGGGATGACGAGCCGCTCGTTCGGCCAGGCCGGGATTCCCATCTCGCGGGCGAACCCCGACGCGCCCTCTCCCATGAGCAGCAGGTGGCCCGAGCGCTCCAGGACCGCGCGTGCGAGGAGGATGGGGTTCTTCACGTCCTTCACGCAGGCCACCGCGCCGGCGGACAGGGTGGGGCCGTACATGAGCGAAGCATCCAGCTCGACGTCGCCCGAGGCGGTGAGCGTGGCCCCGGTCCCGGCGTTGAAGGTGGGGTCGTCCTCGAGGAGGGAGGCCGCGAGCACCACCGCGTCGAGCGCGCTCCCGCCGCCGCGGAGGACCTCCCAGGCGGCAGCAGCGGCCCGCCCAACGCCCTCCTGGCGAGGCGCCTCCGGGCCCAGGCCCGAGGTCCCCGAGTCGTCGAGGGCGCCGGCGCCGCCGTGGACGGCGATGGCAGGAAGGGAAGGCGTGCCCATGGCCGCCGGAGCCTAACCCGACCGGGCAGGCGCGCAAGGCGCTTCTCGCCTTGACGGGTCCGCCCACCCGTTCCAATGTCTCGGACGCCCCGGTCAGGGGCCACATCCAGAGGGGAACACATGTCCGGACGCGAAGTGGTCATCGCAGGCGCGGCGCGCACACCCATCGGCTCGTTCCTCGGAAGCCTGGCGGCCGTCCCGGCCCCGCGGCTGGGCGCCGTCGCCATCCGCGCGGCCCTGCTGCGCGCCGGCGTGGATCCGGCGGCGGTGGACGAGGTGGTGATGGGGAACGTCCTGCAGGCCGGCGTGGGGCAGGCGCCGGCCCGGCAGGCGGCCCGCTTCGCCGGCATCCCCGACGGGACCCCGGCCTGGACGCTCAACAAGGTCTGCGGCTCCGGCCTGAAGTCGGTCATCAGCGCGGCGCAGGCCATCGCGCTCGGCGATGCCGACGTGATGGTGGCGGGCGGCATGGAGTCGATGTCCAACGTGCCCTACTACGACACCAAGCAGCGCACCGGCTCCCGCATGGGCAACGTGACGCTCGTGGACGGCCTGGTCTTCGACGGCCTCACCGACGCCTACGACGGCGTCCACATGGGCATCTGCGCCGAGGCCACCGCCGAGAAGTTCGCCATCGGCCGGGCCGCGCAGGACGCCTTCGCCGTCGAGTCCACCCGGCGCGCCATCGAGGCCCAGAAGGGCGGCCGATTCTCGAAGGAGATCGCCCCGGTCGAGATCGAGGGCAAGAAGGGGGAGAAGACCGTCGTCGCCGAGGACGACGGGCCGAAGAACGCCCGCCCCGACAAGATCGGCACGCTGAAGCCGGTCTTCAAGAAGGACGGCACGGTCACCGCCGCCAACGCCTCGTCGATCAACGACGGCGCGGCCGCGGTGGTGCTGATGAGCGCCGAGCGGGCGAAGAGGGAGGGCCGTCCCGTCCTGGCCCGCCTGGTCGCCTGGGGAGGCGCCGCCCGCGCCCCGGTCGAGTTCACCATCGCCCCGGCCGATGCCATCCAGAAGACCTTGAAGAGGGCCGGGCTCACCACGAAGGACATCGACCTCTGGGAGCTCAACGAGGCCTTCGCGGTGGTCTCGCTCGCCAACATGCAGCTTCTCTCCCTCGAGGGGAGCAACGTGGACGTGAACGGCGGCGCGGTCTGCCTGGGCCATCCCATCGGGGCGTCGGGCGCCCGCATCCTGGTGACCCTGCTCCACGCCATGGAGGAGCGGAAGGCGCGGCGCGGCCTGGCCAGCCTCTGCATCGGCGGCGGCGAGGCGGTGGCGCTGGTGGTGGAGCGCCCATGAACAAGGTGGTCCAGAGCGCCGACGCGGCGGTGGCCGACGTCCCCGACGGCGCGACGTTGCTGGTCGGCGGGTTCGGCCTGTGCGGCAACCCCGAGAACCTCATCACCGCCCTGCACCGCAAGGGGGTGAAGGATCTGACCATCGTCTCCAACAACTGCGGCACCACCGAGGAGGGGCTGGGCGTCCTCCTCCAGTCCCGCCAGATCAAGAAGATGGTGTCGTCCTACGTGGGGGAGAACAAGGTCTTCGAGAAGCAGTACCTGTCCGGCGAGCTGGAGGTCGAGCTCGTCCCCCAGGGCACGCTGGCCGAGCGCATCCGCGCGGGCGGCGCCGGCATCGCCGGCTTCTACACCGCCACCGGCGTGGGCACGGTGGTGGCCGACGGCAAGGAGCTGCGCCGCTTCGGCGACCGCGACTACCTGCTCGAGCTGCCCATCCGCGCGGACTTCGCGCTGGTGCACGCCTGGAAGGCCGACACCTGGGGAAACCTGATCTTCCGGAAGACCGCGGCCAACTTCAACCCGATGATGTGCGCGGCGGCCAGGGTGTGCATCGTCGAGGCAGAGCACGTCGTCGAGGTCGGCCAGCTCGACCCCGGCCAGATCCACGTCCCCTCCATCTACGTGAAGCGCATCGTGCAGGCCGTGGGCTTGAAGAAGCCCATCGAGCGGCGCACGGTCCGTCCCCGGGCGAGCTGACCATGGCACTCTCGAGAGAGCAGATCGCGAAGCGGGTGGCCCTGGAGCTGCGCGACGGCTTCTACGTGAACCTGGGCATCGGCATGCCCACGCTGGTCTCCAACTTCGTGCCGCCGGGAGTCGAGGTGGTGCTGCAGAGCGAGAACGGCATGCTGGGCATCGGCCCGTACCCGTTCGAGGGGCAGGAGGATCCCGACCTCATCAACGCCGGCAAGGAGACGGTGAGCGAGATCCCCGGCACCGCCTACTTCTCCTCGGTCGAGTCCTTCGCGATGATCCGCGGCGGGCACGTGGACCTGGCCATCCTGGGCGCGTTCGAGGTCTCCGAGAAGGGGGACCTGGCCAACTGGCTCGTGCCCGGCAAGATGGTGAAGGGCATGGGCGGCGGCATGGACCTGGTCGCCGGCGCCCGCCGCGTCATCGTGATGATGGAGCACGCCAGCAAGGACGGGAAGCCCAAGGTCCTGCGGCAGTGCTCGCTGCCCATCACCGGACGCGGCTGCGTCTCGGCGGTGTGCACCGACCTGGCCTGGATCGAGATCGGGCCCGGCGGCCTCCTGCTCCGCGAGCTCGCGCCGGGCGTCACCGTCGAGCAGGTGCAGGCCCTCACCGAACCCCGCCTCCAGATTTCACCCGACGTGAAGACGATGCGGGTCTGACCGGAGCGGACGATGCCCAGGAGGCCGGTCGTCACCTTCCTCTCCGACTTCGGGGCCGGGTCGGGCTACCCGGCCCAGATGAAGGGGGAGGTGCTGCGCCTCCTCCCCGACGCCACGCTGGTGGATCTCTCCCACGAGGTCCCTCCCTTCGACGTCCTGGCCGGGGCGCTCCTCCTCGAGGCCTGCGTGCCGCGGTTCCCCGAGGGGTCGGTGCACGTGGCGGTGGTGGACCCGGGCGTGGGGACCTCCCGCCGTCCCCTCTGCGTGGTGGACGGGGCGGGGCGACGCCTGGTGGGACCGGACAACGGGCTCCTCACGCCGTTCCTCGGGGCGGGCTCGGCCGCCTTCCTGCTCTCCGACCCGGAGCTCGTCCCCCGGGATCCGAGCCCGACCTTCCACGGCCGCGATCTCTTCGCGCCGGTGGCGGCGTGGCTGGCGGGGGGCGGGGACCCGGCGCGGCTCGGGCCGCGGGTCGCCGATCCGAGGAGGATGGACGGGCTCCGGGCCGCGCCTGGGCCCGGCGGGCTCGAGGGGACGTGCCTCGCCGCCGACCCGTTCGGGAACCTGGTCACGAGCGTCCGCCGCTCCGACCTGGGCGCGGCGTCGGTCGCCGGCGTGACGGTGGCCGGACGCCCCGCCCGGCTCGTCGCGACGTTCGGGGAGGGTGATCCCGGCGAGCTCCTCGCGCTCTGGGGGAGCGGGGGCAGGCTCGAGATCGCCCTGCGCGAGGGGAGCGCGGCGAAGGACCTCGCGAGCTGGCGGGGCGCCCCGGTGCGGGTCGCGACCCTGCCGTCCTAGTCGATGAGCCCCTGGTCCTTGGCCATCCTGGCCAGACGGACCTTGAGCCGCTCGAAGCGCTTCATCAGCGCGGCCGTCTCGACCTTCTCCCCGCCCCCGGAGGCGAGCACCTCGGAGATCTCCACCCAGGAGAGCTTCTGGTCCACCCGCAGCGCGAGGAGCGAAACGTCCTCGACGTCGAGGGACTCGCGCAGGGTGTCGAGCACCTGCCGCTGTCGCTCCACCTTGACGTGGGACCGGGTGCGGATCTCCTCGGCCAGCGCCGATGCCTCCCCGGTGAAGAAGCGCCGCGCGCGCCTCCGCCAGGCCTCGTTGCGCAGGTTGATGGCGGCGTTGTAGGCCAGGCGGAAGCTCCAGGCCTTGAGCGAGCCCTCGCCGCGCCAGGTGGCGAGCCCTCGCCAGACGTTCTCCGCGAAGATCGAGAAGGCGTCGCTGGCGTCGTCCTCGTTGCGCAGCATGGAGCGGAGGTAGCGCAGGACCGGCGGGCCGAACTCCTGGATGGCCGCGGTGGCCGCCCCGGGCCGGTCGCCGGACGCGATGAGCGCCCCGATGCGCGCCTCGATGTCCGTCCCGGGTCCGGTCACGGCGGCAGGTTCATGCGGGAGAGGAGGGCGGCGTAGCGGGGGGCGCCGCGCAGGGAGCGCAGGAGGGGATCGCCCTTCACCTCGAGTGCAAGCCCGCTGTCCCGGTGCTCGAAGGCCCGCTCCAGCCAGCCCATGGCGAGGTCGGTCTCGCCGCGCCAGGCGTGGACCTCGGCGATCTGGAAGGCCGCGCCGTGCTCGTGGGTCCGGATGAGCTCCTGCAGTGCCGCCCGGGATTCCGGTTCGCGCCCCAGGTCGTGGTAGGCCAGGGCGGCGCCCATGGTGCGCCAGAGGGGCTCGGTATTGCGCTGGGACGCGGCCAGGGCCTCGGCCGGCTTGCCCGCGAGCAGGTTCATCACCGACAGGTGGCGGAGCGCCAGCCGGTTGTCGGGGTCGATCTCCAGCGCCCGGGCGAGCGCCTTTCCGGCGGCCGGCAGGTCCCCGTTCATCATCTGGAGGAGCGCCATGTCGGTCCAGGCGTATACGTAGAGGGGATCCCGGTCGGCGACCGTCCGGAGCGCGGCCACTCCCTCGGGGATGCGGCCGTTGGCCCCCAGGTACCAGGTCCCGTAGCGGCGCAGGGTGTCGGTCTGGCGCGGATTGAGCTCGAGGGCGCGCTCGAAGTCGGACTTCACGCCCGGCCAGTCCCAGAGGATCCCGGCGCGGACGAAGCCGCGCGCCCCGTAGCCGTCGGGAAGGTCGGGAGCCAGCGAGACGGCCCGATCGGCGGCCTCGACGGCGCGGCGCTTGAACTCGGCGACCTCGGCCGCGGACTCCCGGTAGTCGGCCGAGGCCGCCAGCGCCACCGCCAGCCCGGCCCAGGCGGGCGCGAATCCCGGGTCGGCGGCGATGGACTTCTCGTACGCCGAGATGGCGCCGCGGAAGCCGTCGCTGGATCCGCGGCTGTAGTAGAGCTGGCGCCCCAGGAGCAGCTTCTCGTAGGCCTCCGGGACCGAGGTCCTCCGCTCGGGCTGGGCAGCCGACCGTCCGGGCGCGAGCTTCACCCGCAGTGCCTGGGCCACGGCGCGCGCGATCTCGTCCTGGATCGCGAAGACGTCGGTCGCCTCCCGGTCGAAGGTCTGCGACCAGAGCTGGTACCCGTCCTTCACGCCGACCAGCTGTGCGGAGACCCGCATGCGCGGTCCCGACTGCCGGACGCTGCCGTCGAGGACGGCGTCCACGCGGAGATCCTGGCCGATCCGGGAGAGCGGCACGTTCCCGCCCCGGAAGGTGAAGGAGGAGGTACGGCCGGCCACGCGGAGGCCGTCCACCTGGACGAGCGCGTTCAGGATCTCCTCGGCAAGGCCGTCGGCGAAGTGCCCCTGGTCCTTCCCGGACGAGAGGTCGGTGAAGGGGAGGACGGCCACCGCCGGCACGCTTCCGGCCGGCTGGAACCAGTCCTGCCCGGGGGACTGGTCACGCCGGAGGAACCAGGCGCCGAAGGCGACCAGCGCGGCGACCGCCAGCGCTCCCGCAGCGATCCAGGCGCCCCTGCGCGCAGACCTCGGGCGGGGAGGGGGAAGGGAGCCGGAGCCTCCCGAGCCCTCGACCTGCCGGAGGACGGGGGTCAGCGCGGCCGCGACCTCGGCGGCGTCCCGGTACCTGTGCACCGGATCCTTGGCCAGCATCCGGGCCACCACCGCGGAGAGCTCGGGCGCCTCCGGCGCCTCCAGCGCCCGGGCCGGGCGGCTTCCCATGGCGGAGCGCCCCTCGTCGTCCGGGAAGGGCGGCTCGCCGGTCAGCATCCTGTAGAGCATCACCCCGAGTGCAAACACGTCGGTCCGCTCGTCCTCCGGCGCCCCCCGCCACTGCTCGGGCGCCATGTAGGCCGGCGTTCCGCCGTCCACCTTCCGGCGCCCGAAGGCCTGCGCCATGCCCAGGTCGAGCAGCTTCACGTGGCCGTCGTCGCAGAGGAAGACGTTTCCGGCCGAGAGGTCGCGGTGGACGATCCCGCGCGCGTGGGCATGGGAGAGGCCGCGCGCCACCTCGACCGCGATCCGCAGGGCCTCGGCGAGCGGCACGGGGCGCGTGGAAAGGCGCTGCGAGAGCGTCTCCCCGTGGAGGAGCTCGAGGACCAGGTACGGGCCGTACGCGCACCGACCCACGTCGTACAGGGTGACGATGTTGGGGTGGGAGAGCCGCGCCGCCGCCTCGGCCTCGCGGAGGAGACGCTCCTCCCGCGCCGACGGCTTCACCGAGCCCTGCAGGAGCTTGAAGGCCACCGACCGGCCCAGCTCCTGGTCGAGCGCCTCGTAGACGACGCCGAAGCCGCCGCGACCCAGCTCCCGGACGATCTCGAACCGACCGATCAGCGTTCCGGTTCCGGGCGCGGGGCGCCAGGCCCCCGCGTCGGACGAGCCCGGGCCGTCGGGGCTGACCAGGTCCTCGAGGAGGGACGAGATTCCGCCGGCCCGGACGCTGGACCCCGAGCCATCGCCTGCCTTCCCGTCGTCCGTCGACGCCATCCGAAAGGGCCCCCCGAAGGTCCGGCAGAGTAGCAGCGCGGCCCCACCCGGGCCAACCCGACCGGGTATTTCCTCATCCTGGAGATTGATTGGCATCAATTCTTGCCTCCCGGTTGTCCGAAGTGAACCGCATCCGCTGTCTTCATGGGGCGGAGGGGTCTGGATCGCCATGGAGCACTTGAAGGACGAGTCCACGACGGGGCAGGGCGCCGAGGCTCCGGACGGTCTCCGGGAGAGGGAGGACCGCGACTACCTCCAGGCTTGTCGGCGTGTCCTCGCCGCTGGGGTCCTCGCCCGCGACAGGGCCGAGGTGCTCGCCATCGAGCCGGGGAGGTGGCCGCGGGGCGCGGTCCACCTGAGGGACCGGATCGCCTCTCCCGGCCCCGGCAACTCCCCGGACGCCGAGCTCGAGATGCTCGACCACGGTCTGGAACTCCAGGCCGGCCTTTCCGAGGCGGTCGAGCAGCTCATCGGGCAGGACGACCGGCTCGCCGAGGCGCTCCTGCGCCTCCAGCTCGACTGCGCCCGGGTCCGCTACGTCTTCGAGGAGACGGCGATGCGCCTCCGCGAGGATCCGCTTCGCTTCGCCCACTCGGAGAGCCACGGCCGGTTGCTGATGCGCCTCTCGGATGCCAGGGTCGGGCTCCGCGCCGGGAGGCCGGACGAGGTCCGCGCCCTCGTCGCCGCCTTCCGCGCCGACCTCGAGGAGCACGCGCGAACCATGGACGCGAGGGCCGGGCGAGTCGACGGGGAGAGGTCCTAGCGGCCCGGGGAGCCGCCGGATCGATTGTCGCCCGGCCCACGCCCCTGCTAGGATCCCGGGACCGAATGCCCGATGGCTCCGACAACAAGCGGCGGGCGAGCCGCCTCCAGCACGAGTTGCCGGTGGCGTACCGCAGCGTGGGGAGCTTCCTCACCGACTGGGCCACGGACATCAGCCAGGGTGGCATGTTCATCAACACCAGGACCCCGCTTCCGGTGGGGACCGACGTGAAGATCCTCATCCAGCTCCCCACGATCGAGTCGCCCATCGGCCTCTCCGGAAAGGTCACGCGCGTCATCGGGGTCGACGCCAGGGCCCGCTCGACGCCGGGGATGGGCATCCAGTTCACCGACATCGACCCCTCCAGGCGCGAGCAGCTCGAGACCCTGGTGAAGCGCCTGCAGCGCGACCTCGGTTCCTGAGAGCCCGTGCCCGATCGGATCGAGATCGACGACCTGGCCCCGGGAGGCGAGGGGGTGGCGCGCATCGGCGGCCGCCCCGTGTTCGTCCCGTTCGCAGCGCCCGGCGACCTCATCGAGGTGGAGATCTCGCCCGGCGAGGACGCCGCCCACCCGGGCCCCGGCAGGCTGCTGCGGGCCGGGCCGGACCGGGTCGATCCGCCCTGTCCCCACTTCGGGCCGGGGCCGGACCCGGACCGGCTCTGCGGCGGCTGCGAGTGGCTTCACCTCCGGTACGACCGGCAGCTGCGCGAGAAGGAGCGGGGGCTCACGGAGGCGCTCCGGCGCATCGGCCGGCTCGAGCCGGGCTCCTACCCGCTGCTCCCCATCCTCCCGTCGCCGGAGCCGCTGCGTTACCGGTCGCGTGCCAAGTTCCACGTCGATCGCGACGGGGAGCGGCTGGTCTTCTTCCGGCGGCGCTCGCACCAGCCGGTGCAGCTCCGCACCTGCCACCTCCTCGAGCCGGGTCTCGACCGGCTGCGGGAGGAGTTCGGCCCCGCCCTGGCGCGGGCCCGGCTGCGCCCGGGCGAGGTGGCGCTGGAGTGGTCGGTCCACGCCGGCCGGGGCTCGGCCCTGCTGCGCGGGATCGACGTGGGGGAGGGGACCCGGCGCCGCTGCCAGGAGCTCCTCGACGCGACCCCGTCGATCTCCGGCGTGGTCCTCGAAGGGGACGGCGACGGACGGCGGGGACGGCCCGTGGCGGTGGTCGGGGATCCCGTGCTCCTCCACGAGCGGGCGCCGGGCGATCCGGCGGCGGGGCTGGCGCGAAGCCGCCCCGACATCTTCCAGCAGGCGAACCGGGGGGCGAACGCCCGGCTGGTGGCGGCGGCGCTCGCCATGCTCCGCCCCGAGGGGGAGGACGTCCTCGAGCTCTTCTGCGGGTCGGGCAACTTCACCGCTCCCCTGGCGCAGCGGGCTGCGTCGGTCGCCGCGGTGGAGGGGCAGGGGCCGGCGCTGGAACTCGCCCGCGCCGGGCTGTCGGGTGGCAACGTCCGGTTCTTCGCCGGGGACGCGCTCGCCATCGCCGGCGCGCTCGGCCGGGAAGGGCGGAGGTTCGGCGCGCTGCTCCTCGACCCGCCGCGCGACGGGATGAAGGGGCTCGGTCCCCTCCTGCGGGACCTCCGGGCGCCGAGGGCGGTCTACGTCTCCTGCGACGCGGCCACCCTGGCGCGCGACGTCCGCGGCGCGGTCGCCGCGGGGTACCGGGTCGCCGCGGTGCAGCCGGTGGACATGTTCCCGCAGACCCACCACGTCGAGGCCGTGGTGCTCCTCGAGCAGGCATGACCGCGCGGGGTCCGAGGGAGGGCCCTCGGGGCCGGGGACCCGTCGCCACCTGGGCGGCGATGCTCCTCGCCGTGGCGCCGCTCCCGGGCATGCAGGACGTCCCGATCCGGTTCATCGCCGAGAACGCCGGGGCCACTTCGCCGACGCGGCTGACGCCCGAGGGGCTGGCCTTCGAGGTGACCCAGTGGGTCGGGCTCTTCCTCCCCCTCCCGGGCGCGGAGCTCCTGGAGATCGACTACCGCGTCCGCGGGATCGTCCTGCTCACCTGGGGATCCTCGGACGGGAAGTCCATGCCGGCTCCACATTTCCCCCCCTGGCACCACGAGGTGCTGAAGCAGGGGGTGGGGCGGGCGACCATCGATCTCCGGACCACCGCCGGCTGGAGTCCGGACCGGTTCCCGTTCCTCTTCTTCGAGGGGTCGGGCGACGTGGTGCTGACCGGGATCCGGACCCTCCCGCCGAAGGGGGGTCGGGAAGATGCCGTCCGGAGGCGCGACGAGGCCATCCGCTTCGCGCCCCATCCGCATCGGCCACAACACCATCAACTTCCTCGACCCGCCGGTGTGGAGGCTGTCGACGCGCACCTCCCTCTTCGAGCTGCTGGGGGTCGCCTTCACGGTGCTCGCCGTGGGTGGATCCCTGGCATGGCTCGCCATCCGGCGGCGCTGGACTCCCGTGCCCTTCCTGGCCGTGGCCGGGGTGGCGGTCGCGCTCCTGGGCGACGGGATCTTCCTGGTGCGCATCTGGCCTTCGCTGGCGCTCCGTCCCCGGACCGACGCCGGCGAGCGTCTCCGCGAGAACCTGCACTTTTCCCCGGCGCTGGGGGCGCTGACTGCTCTCGCCCTCGAGTCGGTCGGGCCGGGCGAGCGGGTGGGTGTCCAGGCGGGACCGAACGACTGGTTCGGCTGGGAGACCCTCTGCTTCCACCTGGCGCCGCGGCCGTGCGTGCGGGTGCTCCCGGCGGCCATGGTCCACGAGGGACTGCCGGGGACCGGGCGTCTCGCGGCCGACCAGCTCGACGTCGTGGTCTACCTGCACCCCGGGACGCCGCTCCTGCCCGGCTTCTCCCCAGTGGCCTCCATCGGCCCCGAGGCCTTCGTGGCGCGCCGCCGATGAGCTTCCTCCTCGCCGCCGCGGCCATCTGCGCCTCCGGGTACGCGCTCCTCCGTGCCATCGGGCTCGCCACCGGCCGCCCGTCGGTGGATCTCCCGCTCTCCTGGTTGGCAGGTGGCGCCTGGGTCGGCCTGGCCTCGTTCACCGCGCGTGGATTGCTGGGGATCCCGTCCGGCCCGGCGACGGCGATCGTGGTTCTGGCCCTCCCGGTGGCCGGCTGGGCCGTCGCCCGCCAGGGGGGGCGCTGGCCCGGCGCATGGGGCGACGGTGGGGACCGGGGCGGGGCCCGGTGGCTGCCGCGCCCGGCCTGGCTCTTCGCCCCCATGGCCGCCTGGACGGCCGCGGTCGCGATGGCCGTCCTCCTCCACGGCCTCGCCACGCCGGTGCACACCGACGACTCCTACCGGGTCCGCGCCCTGGCGCCCATCCTCGCCGCCACCGGCGCCTGGAACGACGCGGCCCGGGACGCCATCGCCGTCGCCGGCCCGGTGCCGACCTACGTTCCGTCGCTGGCCTGGGTGCTCGGGGCCGGGATCGACCCGGTCCACGTGAGCGCGTCGGTCGTCCTCACCTTCCTGGCGCTCCTCTCGCTCCTCGTGGCGCTGGGGTCGGAGCGGGGCGCCCCGGAGGCGGGCTGGGGCGCCGCCTTCGCGATCACATCCATGCCCTTCTTCGACTACCACGCCGCGTCGACCTACGCCGACGCCTGGCTGGGCATGTTCCTGGCCGCCGCGTTCGCCTTCCTGGTCGCCTTCGGGAAGAAGGGTGCGCCCGCCGACGCGGGGCGGACCATGTTGCTCGTCGTCGGGGCGGCCCTGGTGAAGCGGGAGGGGGAACTGCTGGTGCTCCCGGTGGCGGCGGTCCTCCTCGCGCAGGTGGCCTGGAGGGAGCGCACGGCCCGGGGGACGCTGGGCCGGATCGGCGCGATCCTCGGCGCCTACCTCCTCCCGGTGGCGGCGCGGGTGGCGGCGGTGGGAGCGGCAAGCGCCTTTCCCTTCCTGCGCGCCGCGGCCGAGCGGTCGGTCGCGGCGGCGCCTGCGGTCTCCGCCACGGCGCCCGGGGCCGTCGCGCCCGGGGGCCCCGGAGCGGGCGCGATCCTCCTGCGGGCCATGTTCACCGATGGTGATCTGGGGATCCTCTGGTGGGTCTTCCTGGCATCCCTGGTGCTGCTCGCCCCGCGCCTGCGCCGGGAGGGGCTGGTCTGGGCGCTCCTGGCCCTGGGCCTCGTGCTGGCCGAGACCGTGGCCAGCGCGCTGTGGCTCTACCCCGAGTTCACCCTGAACGGCGGGACCGTCCACCGGTCGCTGCTCCCCGTATCGGCTGCGGCGGCGGTCTGGCTGGCCTGGCTGCTCGGGTCCCCGATCACTCCACCCGTCCGTCCCGAAGCCGCAACTGGAAGGCGATCGAGGAAGGCACCTCGTCGTCGTGGTGGGTGACCAGGACCACCGGACGGCCGGAGCGGCAGAGCGCGTCCACGAGCGCCATGGTCTCGGCGCGGGCGCGCGGCTCCAGCCCGGAGAAGGGCTCGTCGAGGAGCAGGACGTCCGGGTCGACCGCCAGCGCGCGGGCGAGCAGGAGGCGGCGCATCTCCCCGTAGGAGACGGACCGGATGCTCCGCTCCGCCAGGTGGGCGGCACCGACCGCCTCCATCCAGGCCAGGGCGGACCTCCTCTGCGCCCCGGTCGGCGGCCCGGAGAGGCCGATGCTCCCCTCGAAGCCGGACAGCGCCACCTCGAGGCCGGTGGCGTCGCCGCGGTGGCGCGCCTGCAGGTCGGGTGAGACGATCCCGACGCGGGCCCGGACCTCACGGACGTCCGCGCGCGGCCCCAGGTCGAGCCGCTGGATCCGGCCGCCGGGGGCCAGGTGCTCCTCGCCCAGCAGCAGCCGAAGGAAGGTGGACTTGCCGGCGCCGTTTGGCCCGCGGACGGCCCAGCTCTCGCCGCGGCGCATGCGCCAGTCGAGGTCGCGGAGCACCCGGCGGCCGTCCACCAGGACGTCGCCCCTGACCTCGAAGAGCGGATCGGGAGGGATGCGGAGCCGGACGGAGGGGAGGGGGGGCGCGGGGGCCCGGGCCAGGCGGCTCCGCCACTCCGCCGCGACCTCCTCCAGGCCGCCGGAGAGGACGATGCACCCGTCCTCCAGGACTGCGGCGTGGCGCGCCTCGGGGATCACCTCCTCGATCCGGTGGGTGGCGAGGACGGTGGGCGCGCCGCCCCGGGCCAGCCCGGAGACCACGTCGAGAACCATCGACCGGGAGGCGGCGTCGAGGCCGTTCACGAACTCGTCGAGCAGGAGCGCGCGGGGCCGGGGCGCGAGCGCGCGCGCGAGCAGCGCCCGCCGCGCCTCCCCGGTCGAGACCTCGACCATGGTCCGGCGCCGCACCGCCGAGAGCCCGAGCAGGCCGATGGCGCCGTCCACCGCGGCCTCCCGGGCCGGGTCGAGCCGGCCGCCCGGCCATACACCGTCGGTGAACCCGCTGCGCACCACGTCCTCCAGCGGGACGGCCCACCCGCGGCGCAGGTAGGCGTCCTGGGCCTCGGCGGAGACCAGGGCGATGCGCTCCCGCGCCCCGATGGGGCTCTCGCTCGCGCTCCCGCCGAGATGGAAGGTCCTCCGCCCGCGGCTCCCGGGGTGGGGCCAGGCCTCGCCGCGCAGGAGCCGCAGCAGCGTGGTCTTGCCCGCCCCGTTGCCTCCGAGGAGCGCCCAGCTCTCCCCTTCGCGCAGCGTGAAGGAGATGCGCCGGAGCAGCGCCCGCCCCCAGAGCCGGACGTCCACGTCGTCGAGTGTGACCAGGGGATCGCCCAACGCGATCTTCATGCCCGAGTCCGGCCGGAGGCGCAACGAGGCTCCGCGCGCTACACTGTCTCCGTGGAGGCGCGCATCGTCGAGTTCGCCCGGCTGCTGCGGCAGAACGGGGTCAGGGTCTCCCCGGCCGAGGCCGCCGACGCCGTCCGCGCCGCGGCGCTGGCGGGCCTTGCCGACCGGGCCACCTTCCGCGCCGCCCTGCGCGCCACCCTGGTGAAGCGGGGCGCCGACGCCCCGGCCTTCGACCGGCTCTTCGCGCTCTACTTCTCCGGACTCTCCCGGGTCGTCGAGGCGCTCGAGCGGTCGGTCCTGCGCGATCTGGAGGAGAGCGGCGTCCTCGAGGGGGACGAGCTGACCATGGCGGCGCTCACCCTGGCGCGCCTCTCTCCCCGCCTCTCCCCGCTGGCCCGGGCGGCCCTGACCGGGGACGCGGCGCTGCTGGCGCGGCTCCTGCGCGGCGCGGCGCTCACCATCGACTTCTCGGGGCTGGAGGCGGCCACCCAGCTCGGGTTCTACGGGCGGAGGCTGCTCGCCGGTGCCGGGGGCGCGGGGCTGGGGGCGGAGCTCGAGGGCTTCCCCCGGGCGCTCGCCGAGGCGGGGCTCGCCGCGGCCCGGGTCGAGCTGGTGGCCGAGCGGGTCCGGAAGGCGCTGGCCACAGTGGAGGACGCGGCGCGCCGCTACGCGGATCTGGAGCGGGAGGCGCGGGCCGAGCGACGCCGGGAGGGGGCGCTGGCCCGGCGCGGGATCGCCACGCTCACCCGGGACGAGATCGCCCGGACCGAGGCCGCCGTGCGGCGCCTGGCCGAGCGGCTGCGCGACCGGCTGGCCCGGCGCGAGCGCTCCCGGCGCCGGGGCGCCCTGAACGTCCGGCGCACGCTGCGGCGCAACCTGGCCTGGGGCGGCGTGCCCGCGCGGCTCTCCTTCCGCTCGCGCCGCCGCGCCCGGCCCGACGTGGTGGTCCTCTGCGACGTGTCCGACTCGGTCCGCCACGTGTCGCGCCTCATGCTGCTCTTCGTGCACACGCTCCAGTCGCTCTTCTCCCGCGTGCGCAGCTTCGTCTTCGTCTCCGACCTGGGCGAGGTCACCGACGCCTTCCGCGCCGAGCGGGACGTGGCCCGGGCCGCCGACCTGGCCACCGCGGGGAAGGCGGTCAGCCTGGCGGGGAACTCCAACTACGGGAGGGCCCTCGTCGCCTTTCACCGCCGGTACATGGGGGCGGTGACCTCCCGCACCACCGTGATCGTCATCGGCGACGGGCGCAGCAACTACCTGGCCCCCGAGTCCTGGGTCCTCACCGAGATCCGGAGGCGGGCCCGTCGCCTGCTGTGGATCTGCCCGGAGGAGCGCTGGGCCTGGGGGAGCGGCGACAGCGAGATGCCGCTCTACGCCTCGCGGGTGGACCGGGTGGCCGTGGCCACGCATGTCTCCGACCTCGCGGAGATCGCCGGGTCCCTGGTGCCCCGCGGCGTCGCCCGGAGTTGACGGCCCGGGGCTCTGGCCCTAGGTTCCCGGGCCCGATGCGCAAGGTCTTCGTCCACACCTTCGGTTGCCAGATGAACGAGTCGGACAGCGACCGGATGGTCGAGGCCCTGGCCGGCCGGGCCTGGACGCGGACCCCCCACCCGGAGGACGCCGACCTGATCCTCCTCAACACCTGCTCGGTGCGGGAGAAGGCCGAGCAGAAGCTGCTCTCCGCGCTGGGGCGCTACCGGGAGCACAAGTCGCGGCGCGGCGCGCTCATCGCCGTGGGCGGCTGCGTGGCCCAGCAGGAGAAGGAGCGGCTGCTCAAGCGGGTTCCCTACGTCGACTTCGTCTTCGGCCCCGACCACGTCGGCCGCCTGCCCGAGCTGGTGGACCGGGCCGACCGCAAGGAGCGCTTCGCCGAGACCGGCTGGATGGACTCGGAGGAGTACGTCTTTCCCCGCGCCGACGCCGAGGCGGTCCGCGGGCGGGCCAGCGCCTTCGTCACCGCCATGAAGGGCTGCGACAACGTCTGCTCCTTCTGCATCGTGCCCCGCACCCGCGGCCGGGAGGTCTCGCGCCCCTTCGCCGAGGTGCTGGCCGAGGTGGAGGCGCTCTCGGCGGTGGGCGTGCGCGAGGTGACCCTCATCGGCCAGAACGTGAACTCCTACCGGGGGGGCTGCACCTTCGCCTCGCTGCTGCGCCGGGTGGCCGCCCTGCCCGGGGTGGAGCGGGTCCGCTTCACCACCAGCCACCCGCACGACCTCTCCGACGAGCTGGTGGAGGCCTTCCGCGACGAGCCGCTGGTGATGCCCCACTTCCACCTTCCCGTCCAGTCCGGGTCCGACGCGGTGCTCCGGCGCATGCGGCGCGACTACGTCGTGGAGGAGTACCTGGAGCGGCACCGCCGGCTCTCCGCGGCGCGCCCCGGGATCGCCATCACCACCGACTTCATCGTGGGGTTCCCCGGCGAGACCGACGCGGACTTCGAGGCGTCGATGCGCCTCCTGCGGGAGGCCCGCTTCGAGAACTCCTTCAGCTTCGTCTTCAGCCCGCGTCCGCACACCGGGGCGGCGCTGCATCTCGGGACCGCTCCGGAGTGGGCCGAGGTCCCCCGCGAGGTGGCGGTGGCGCGGCTGGAGCGGCTCCAGGCCCTGCAGCGCCAGATCGCCGTGGCCGCCCTGGCCGCCCAGGTGGGGCGCGAGGTGGAGGTCCTGGTGGAGGGGACGTCCGACGACGGCGGCCACATGGGGCGCAGCCCGGAGAACCGGATCGTCCACCTCGAGTCGCACGGCCGCGACCTCCCCCCCGGCTCGGTGGTGCGGGCGAGGGTGGTGCGGTCCGGGCACAGCTCGCTCGGGGCGGAGCTGGGCTCGTGATGCGGACCGCCGCGGCGTTCCTGCCTGCCGCCCTCTACGCCGGCCTCATCTTCGCCCTCTCGGCGCAGGCGACCCCGTTTCCCATGCTCCCGCCCGAGCTCCTCCTGCACGACAAGCTCCTCCACGCGGCGGCCTATGCCGGGCTCGGGGCGCTGCTCGTGCCCGGTCTCCGCGCCGCCGGGTGCTCCCCCCGCGGCGCCCTCCTCGGCGCGGTGGCGCTGGCCGGCATCTACGGCGCCACCGACGAGATCCACCAGGCGTTCGTGCCCGGACGGACGGCCGACGCGCTCGACTGGGTCGCCGACACCCTGGGCGCCGCTCTCGGCGCCTCCGCGGCCACGGCGGCAACCCTTGCCTTGCGGCGTCCCCGCGGCGCGGGCTAGCATCGATGAAGGTGACCGCTCTGATACGCGCCTGGGGAGGAAAAACGCCGAGGCTCGCCGACGACGTCTGGGTCGCCGACGGCGCGGTGGTCGTCGGGGACGTCGAGATCGGTCCCGGCTCCTCGGTCTGGTTCGGCGCCATCGTCCGCGGCGACGTGAACCAGGTCCGCGTCGGCGCCCGCACCAACCTGCAGGACCACGCGATCCTGCACGTCTCCGGGGGGACCCACCCCACCGCCGTGGGAGACGACGTCACGGTGGGGCACCGCGTGACCCTGCACGGGTGCACCGTGAAGGACCGCTGCCTCATCGGGATCGGCGCGGTGGTCATGGACGGCGCCGTGATCGGGGAGGACTCCATGGTGGGCGCCGGGTCGCTGGTTCCTCCCGGGATGGTGGTTCCGCCCGGGATGCTCGCCCTGGGCTCCCCGGCCAGGGTGAAGCGCGACCTCACCCGCGAGGAGATCGCCTCCTTCCGCAGGTCGGCGGCCAACTACGCCTCCTACGCCGCGCAGTACCGGAAGGAGGGGTTCCCCGGCCGATGACCCCCGTCGAGGCGCTCCAGAAGTGCACCCTGTTCCGCGAGTTCAGCGAGACGGGGCTGAACATCTTTGCAGCCATCGCCACCGAGAAGAGCGTCCCGGCCGGCGCGCCCATCTTCGCCGAGAACATGGTGGGCGACGCCCTGTTCATCGTGAAGAGCGGCACCGTCCGCATCACCAGCCGCGCCGGCGGCAACGAGGGGACGCTGGCGATCCTCGGGCCCGGGGAGCACCTGGGCGAGCTGGCGCTGCTGGCCCGCAGCGTGCGGCTCGTCTCGGCCGTCGCCGAGACCCCCTGCGAACTCGTGGAGATCACCCAGCGCGACTACTACCGCCTGCAGCCCCAGAAGCCCCAGGCCTGCTTGAAGCTGGCGCTCGCCATCGCCTCCGACCTGGCTCGCAAGCTGGCCGACGGGCGCGAACCACTCCGGTCCCTGGTCGGGGCCAGGGGCTGATCGGCGGGAACCGGCGTGCTGGAGCGTCTCGTAGAGCACCTGCAATCCCAGTCCCTCGGGCTGGGCTACGCCGCGGTCTTCGGGCTGCTCCTCGCGGCCGGGTTCGGCTTCCCGCTCCCCGAGGACGTGCCCCTCATCGCCGGGGGCGTGCTGGCCTGGCTGGCCTCGCCGCTCGAGGAGGCCACGCTCTCCGGCATGCTCGCCGACAGCGGATTCCAGGCCATGGTGGCGGTGGGGATGGGAGGGATCCTCCTCGGCGACTCGATCATCTACCTGGCCGGCAGGAAGATCGGGAGGCGGGTGGCCGAGGTCTGGCCTTTCCGCATCCTGGTCACGCCCGACAAGCTCGAGAAGGTGGAGCGGCTGCTGCGGCAGCGCGGCAAGGTGGTGGTCCTGGTGGCCCGGTTCCTCCCCGGGCTCCGGGCGCCCACCTACTTCACGGTAGGTCACAGCCGGGTGCCCTACTGGGAGTTCCTGGCATTCGACGGCCTGGCGGCCCTGCTCTCGGCCCCCCTCTGGGTCGCGCTGGGATTCTGGTTCGGCGACGACATCGAGCGGGCGGCCCGCGCCGGATCGAAGTTCGGCGGCTACATCCTGGCCGCGGTGATCGCGGTGGTGGTGATCCTGGTCGGACGCGCGTGGCTGAGGCGGCGCCGCGCTACCGGCCGGTGATCCGGCCCCAGAGCCCCTTCAGCCCGGTGGCGGGCCCGGAAGGGGAGGCGGGGTGGGGAATCTCCCTCGACCCGGTGGACGCGGGAGGCCCGTCGTGTCCGGGGGGCCCGGTCCCGGCCCCGGGCGGACGCTCGATCCCCGCGGCCGCGTAGCTCGCCTCCTTCTCCACCCGCTTCTTGACCTCGTCGGGGGTGCCCTTGGTGGTGAAGACCACCTCCACCTCGCGGCCGGATCCGATCTCCCGGGCCCGGACGGCGAGCAGGCACTCCTCACCCAGCTCGAAGGCCACGGCGATGCGCACCGATCCCTTCGCCCCGCGTGGCAGGCCGGTGAGCTGGATGGTCCCCAGGTACTGGCACTCGGCGACCGTCGCCCCCTCGCCCTCGAAGATCCAGAGGTCGAAGGTCTTCTGGTCGTCCTTGGTGGTTCCGAGCTGGTACTCCTTGCGAACCGGGAGCGGGGTGTTGCGCTCGATGACCCGCTTCACCCGGCCCCCGCCTCCGGGCAGGCCGACTCCGATGGAGATTGGAACGACGTCGATGAGCACGACACCCTCCGCGCTGTTCAGCGAGTGGGCGAGGAGGGCCGCGCCGATGGCCACCGCCTCGTCCGGGTGCACTGCCTTGCTCGGCGCCTTACCGAAGAACGAACGGATCCGCTCCTGGACGAGCGGCATCCGCGACTGCCCCCCCACCAGGATCACCTCGTCGACGTCGCGGGGATCGAGCCCCTTTTCCTCGAGCACCCGCGCGCAGGTCTGGACCGTGCGCTCCACCAGCGGGGCCACCAGCGCCTCCAGATCGGCGCGGGTCAGGGTGGTGTCGAGGGCGGTGGGCTTCCCGTCCACGGTGGCCAGGTAGGGGAGGTGGACGGGGAAGCTCTCCTGCTCGGAGAGCGCGCACTTGGCCCGCTCCGCGGCGTCGGCCAGGCGGGAGCGGGCCACCGCGTCCCACTTGAACGATCCGTGAAGCCTCTCGAACTCCCGCACCAGGAAGGCGACGATCCGGTCGTCGAAGTCCACGCCGCCCAGGAAGGTGTCGCCGCCGGTGGAGATCACCTGGTAGACCCGGTCGGCCAGCTCGAGGACCGAGGCGTCGAAGGTCCCGCCGCCCAGGTCGTACACCAGCACCCGCTCCTTGACGTTCCTGCCCCAGGCGTAGGCCAGCGAGGCGGCGGTGGGCTCGTTCAGGATCCGCTCCACGTGCAGCCCGGCCAGGGCGCCGGCCCGGCGCACCGCCGCGCGCTGCTGCTCGCTGTAGTAGGCGGGCACGGTGATCACCGCGCGGTTCACCTCCTCGCCGAGGAAGTTCTCGGCGACCCCCTTCACCTCGCGGAGCACCAGCGCCTGGACCTGCTCCATCGTCAGGGTGAGCGGCCCGAGCCGGACCGCGCAGAGCCCGTCCTCCCCGGGGACCACGTCGTAGGGGAAGTGCGGGAGCATGGACTGCACCACGGCGGAGTCGAAGGCGCGCCCCACCAGCCGCTTGGCGCCGTGGACCGTCTGGGCCGGGTTGAAGAGGAGTTGCCCCTTGGCGTGCCGCCCCACCACCACGCGGTTGCGCTGGTTCAGCGCCACCATGGACGGGATGGTGTTGTACCCGTCGCGCGAGGGGATGACCCGCGGCCGCCCGTCCTGGACCACCGCGGCGCAGGAGTTGGACGTCCCCAGGTCGATGCCGATGGAGATCCGGGACAGGCGGGCCGGGGCGACCGGCCGGTCGGGCAGCCCGACGTCGACGGCCGGGGCCCCCGTCGCGACCACGGGAGGGGTTTGCGGCGGGTGCGCGTCGTTGCCCACCGGTGAATCTTCAGGGGGCGCGGGCCAGGAGGCAAGGTCAGGACCCCCCGAAAGGTGTCCCCCGTCCCTGGGGCTTTCGGGCCTTCGCCAGGAAAGGCCTGCAAAATCAATCGCCTTGACCGCGGGGCAGCCCATCCACTATATCGCGGCATGCTCAACCGCGACGACCTCCGCGAAGCCCTCACGTTCGACGACGTCCTGCTGGTTCCCGCCGAGAGCAGCGTGCTCCCGAAGCAGGTCGAGACCGCGAGCCGCCTCACCCGCAACATCCTCCTCCACGTTCCCATCGTCTCGGCCGCCATGGACACGGTGACCGAGTCCCGCATGGCCATCGCCATGGCCGCCGAGGGCGGGATGGGGTTCATCCACAAGAACATGTCGGTCGAGCGGCAGGCCGCCGAGGTGAACCGGGTCAAGAAGTACGAGTCGGCGATCGTCTCCGAGCCCATCACGGTGGAGCCGGAGGTGAAGCTCTCGGCCGCGGTGGCGCTCATGCGGGAGAACGGGATCAGCGGCATCCCGGTGACCCGGCGCGGCCGGCTGGTGGGCATCCTCACCAACCGCGACCTGCGCTTCGAGCGCAACCTCGAGCAGACCGTCGAGCAGGTCATGACCAAGGACCTCGTCACCGCCCGTGAAGGGGTGACCATCGACGAGGCCAAGGACCTCCTGCACCGCCACCGCATCGAGAAGCTGCCGGTGGTCAACGAGGCCTTCGAGCTGCGCGGCCTCATCACCATCAAGGACATCGAGAAGATCCAGAAGCACCCCAACGCGGCCAAGGACCGGCTGGGACGCCTGCTCTGCGGCGCCGCCGTCGGGGTGGGGGCGGACCGGGAGGCCCGCATCGCCGCGCTGCTCAAGGTGGGCTGCGACGTCATCGTCATCGACACCGCCCATGGCCACTCGCTGGGCGTGATCGAGGCGGTGCGCGACACCAGGCGCAACTTCAAGGGCATCGAGCTCATGGCCGGCAACGTGGCCACCGCCGAGGCCACCGACGCGCTCTGCCGGGCCGGGGTGGACGGGGTGAAGGTGGGCGTGGGTCCGGGCTCCATCTGCACCACCCGCGTGGTGGCCGGGGTCGGGGTCCCGCAGATCACCGCGGTGGACGACTGCGCGCGCGCCGCGGCGCTGCACGGGGTGCCCATCATCTCCGACGGCGGCGTGAAGTACTCGGGCGACGTGGTCAAGGCGCTGGCCGCCGGGGCCTCGACCGTCATGATCGGCTCCCTGCTGGCCGGCACCGAGGAGGCGCCCGGGGAGGTCATCCTCTACCAGGGGCGCAGCTACAAGTCCTACCGGGGCATGGGATCCATCAGCGCCATGAAGGACGGCTCCCGGGACCGCTACTTCCAGGCCGACGTGGCCGACGCCGAGAAGCTGGTCCCCGAGGGGATCGAGGGGCGCGTGCCCTACAAGGGCACCATCGCCATGAACATCTTCCAGCTGGTCGGGGGGCTGAAGAGCGGAATGGGTTACCTGGGAGTGAAGGACATCACCGAGCTGCGCACCAAGGCGCGCTTCGTGCGGATCTCCTCGGCCGGCCTCAAGGAGAGCCACGTGCACGACGTGATCATCGTCCAGGAAGCCCCCAACTACCGGGTGGGCTAGCGTCGATGGACATCCACGGCGAGAAGATCCTCATCCTCGACTTCGGTTCGCAGTACACGCAGCTCATCGCCCGGAGGCTGCGCGAGCTGGGCGTCTACTGCGAGATCCACCCCTGCACCATGCCCGGGGCGGCCATGCGCGCCTGGAGGCCGCGCGGCGTGGTGCTCTCCGGGGGCCCGGCCAGCGTGCTCGCCGAGGGGAGCCCGCGGGTGGACGCCGCGGTCTGGGATCTCGGCGTCCCGGTGCTGGGCATCTGCTACGGCCTGCAGCTCATCGCCCACGAGCTGGGAGGCAAGGTGGATCGCGCCGCGCACCGCGAGTACGGGCCGGCCACCATCGACGCGAAGGGGGACTGCGCCCTCTTCCAGGGGCTGCCCCCCCGGCTCGACGTCTGGATGAGCCACGGCGACCGGGTCGAGGCGCTGCCGCCCGGCTTCGAGCCGGTGGCCTCCACGGCCAGCGCACCCTTCGCCGCGGTGCAGGACCGGGCGCGGCGCATGTTCGGGGTCCAGTTCCACCCCGAGGTGGCCCACACCCCGCGGGGCGCCGACCTGCTGCGCAACTTCGCCATCGGCGTCTGCGGCCTCTCCGGCTCCTGGTCGATGCGGGCCTACGTGGACGTCGCGGTGGAGCAGATCCGCGCCCAGGTCGGGTCCGGCCACGCCATCTGCGCGCTCTCGGGAGGCGTCGATTCCGCGGTGGCCGCCGTGCTCGTGCACCGCGCCATCGGCGACCGGCTGCGCTGCATCTTCGTGGACAACGGCGTGCTCCGGTCCGGCGAGCGGGAGCAGGTCGAGAAGGTCTTCGGGCAGATGTTCCACCTGCCGCTCGTCACCGTGGACGCCCGATTCCGCTTCCTCGCCAGGCTTGCCGGGGTCACCGACCCGGAGCAGAAGCGCAAGATCATCGGGCGCGAGTTCATCGCCGTCTTCGAGGAGGAGGTCGAGCGGCTCTCCCGAGAGGGGGAGCGCGCCCAGTTCCTGGTGCAGGGGACCCTCTACCCCGACGTCATCGAGAGCGTCTCCTTCAAGGGGCCCTCCGCCACCATCAAGAGCCACCACAACGTGGGCGGGCTGCCCGACGTGATGAAGCTCGCCCTCGTCGAGCCGCTCCGCGAGCTCTTCAAGGACGAGGTGCGGCGGCTGGGCATGGAGCTCGGGCTCCCGGCCGAGTCGGTGCAGCGCCAGCCCTTTCCGGGGCCGGGCCTGGCCATCCGGGTGCTGGGGGAGGTCACCGAGGAGCGGCTCGAGGTGCTGCGCCGCGCCGACCTCATCGTCCAGGACGAGGTCAAGAAGGCCGGCCTCCAGGAGAAGGTCTGGCAGTCCTTCGCCGTCCTGCTCCCGGTCCGGAGCGTGGGGGTGATGGGGGACGAGCGGACGTACGAGTCCACCTGCGCCATCCGGGCGGTGGAGTCCACCGACGGCATGACCGGGGACTGGGCCAGGCTGCCCTACGACCTGCTGGCCCGCCTCTCCACCCGGATCATCAACGAGGTCCGGGGCATCAACCGGGTCGTCTACGATATCTCCTCGAAGCCGCCCGCGACGATCGAGTGGGAGTAGGGGAAGCCTGACGGCCCTGACGGGGGGCGGCAGCACGGGCCCGGAAGGGTGTCGGCTGGAAATGACGCGGTGCGAACCGGGATGGGCTTGCCCGGGAGCCCCAGGAAAGGCAATAACGAGCCAATGCTCGTTTTCCGGAACTGCGCACGGCTCGCCCCCATCCTCGCCTTCATCCTGCTCGCCGCGCCCGTGACGCGCGCCCAGGCGCCTGCCGCGCCGGCGCCAGCGGCCGCCCCGCCTGCCTCGGCGGCGGCGCCCTCGGCCGAGCTCGCCGCCCTCATCGCCGAGATCGAGGCCAACTGGGTCATCCGGGACCAGCCCGGGAAGATGGACGTCGATCTGGCGCTCCTCCAGAAGGCCGAGAAGATCGCGCCCGGCGACTACGAGGTGATCTGGCGCTTCGCCCGGCACTACTACTGGCTCGCCGACGACCCGTCCATCTCCAACGAGGAGAAGGCCCGGCTCGGAAAGCTCACCTGGGACTGGTCCGACCGGGCCACCCAGGCGAACCCCTCGCGCGTCGAGGGCTGGTTCTACGGATTGGCCGGCGTGGGCATGTACTCGCTCGGCATCAGCATCGTGAAGGCGCTCTTCGACGGGATGGAGTCGAAGTACACCGACCGTCTCAAGAAGGCGCAGGCCGCCGACCCGGCGTACTACGGCCACGGGGCCGACGTGTCCTGGGGGCGCTACCACTACGAGCTGCCCTGGCCCAAGTACGACGGCGAGAAGAGCGAGCTCTCCTTCCGCAAGGCGCTCCGCGGCACGCCCACCAACCTGAGGGCCAAGGTCTACCTGGCCGAGCTGTACCTGAAGGAGGACCACCCCGCCGAGGCCAAGAAGCTGCTCGACGCGGTGCTGGCCGCAAAGATTGGCGCGTACGACCCACCCGAGGAGCGGCGCGCGCAGGGGCTGGCGCGCGTGGCCCTCGAACAGATCAAGTAGTCTTCTTCACCCAGGGAGAACACATGATCGCGTTGACCTCCAGGAATCTCGTGCAGGTGTTCGAGGATCAGGTGGCCCGGCGGGGCGATGCCACCGCGCTGACCTTCAAGCGGGCGGGGTCCTGGCAGACCATGTCCTGGAAGGAGCTGGGGCGCCGGGTGCGGGACGTGGCCGACGGCCTCGCATCCCTGGGGGTGAAGCCCGGCGACCGCGTCTCCATCCTGGGGGACACCTCCGCCGAGTGGATCATCGCCGACGTGGCCATCATGTCGGCCGGCGCCATCACCGTGCCCATCTACCAGTCCAACCCGGCCCACGAGGTGCAGTACGTCCTCCAGGACGCAGGGTCCTCCTGGATCTTCGTGGACCACGACCACCAGGCCGCCAAGATCCGCGAGGAGGCGGCCAAGCTCCCCGACCTGAAGGGTGTCATCCGCTTCTTCGGAGACCCCGAGGCCTCCCACGAGC
Organism: uncultured delta proteobacterium; assembly: GCA_963828255.1. Taxonomy (GTDB): domain Bacteria; phylum Myxococcota; class Myxococcia; order Myxococcales; family Anaeromyxobacteraceae; genus CAIOAK01. The sequence goes on from CAWHDZ010000040.1 coordinate 82,097, forward strand.
ACACGCTGGCGGCCGTCGAGAACCGCGGCATCGCCTTCCGCGAGCAGAACCCCGGCTCGCACGCGGCGCGGGTGGCTGCCGTGAAGCCCTCCGACCCGGCCTCGTACCTCTACACCTCCGGCACCACCGGCAACCCCAAGGGCGTGGTGCTCACCCACGGCGCCTGGACCTACGAGGCCGAGGCCACCGCCGAGCTCGAGCTCGTCAAGCCCGACGACGTGGTCCTGCTCTTCCTCCCCATGGCCCACTCCTTCGCCAAGGTGATCGAGGCGGTCTGGTTCGGCCAGGGGGCCACGGCGGCCTTCGTGGAGTCGATCGAGAAGATCGTCGACAACGCCGGCGAGGTCCGCCCCACCGTGATGCCGTCCGTGCCGCGCATCTTCGAGAAGGCCTACGACGCGGTGCTCGCCAAGGGGCTCGCCACTCCCGGAGTGAAGGGCTGGCTCTTCGGGCTGGCCATGAACGGGTTCGAGGCCTGGGCCGAAGGCAAGGCCAAGGGCATGGAGGTGAAGACCTTCGGCTTCAAGCTCGGCGAGAAGCTGGTCTTCCCCAAGCTCTCGGCGGCGCTCTCGGCCCGCTTCGGCGGGAGGATGCGCCTCTTCGTGTCGGGCGGCGCCCCGCTCTCCCCCAAGATCAACTGGTTCTTCACGCTGCTCGGCTTCACGATCCTGGAGGGCTACGGCCTCACCGAGACCTCGGCCGGGACCTGCGTGAACCGGATCGGCAAGAACAAGATCGGGACGGTGGGGGCCCCGGTTCCGGGCACCCAGGTCAAGATCGCCGAGGACGGCGAGATCCTCCTCAAGGGGCCCGGCGTCATGAAGGAGTACTACCGGCGCCCCGAGGCCACCGCCGAGATGCTCAAGGACGGGTGGCTCTACACCGGGGACATCGGCGAGGTGGACGCCGACGGCTACGTGAAGATCACCGACCGGAAGAAGGACCTGATCAAGACCTCGGGAGGGAAGTACATCGCCCCGCAGAACCTGGAGAACGAGCTCAAGGGCGATCCGCTCATCTCCCAGGCGGTGATCCACGGCGACCAGCGCAAGTACGTGACCGCGCTCATCACGCTCAGCATCGAGAACGCCCGGGCCTGGGCCGCCGAGCAGGGGCTGGCCGAGGACGAGCCGCTCCACTCCCACCCCAAGGTGAAGGCCCGCATCCAGCAGGCCGTGGACGCGCTCAACGCCAAGCAGGCCAGCTACTCCAGCATCAAGAAGTTCACCATCCTGGAGATCGACTTCACCCAGGACCGGGGCGAGCTCACCCCCACGCTCAAGGTGAAGCGCAAGGTGGTCACCGAGCGTTACAAGAAGCTGCTCGACGCCATGTACGTGGAGTGAGGGGGCGGGGACCATGGCAGCCGAGAGCGTGAAGGACGTGTTCGAGCGGCACATGCCCGAGAAGCTCAAGGGCAAGCCGGACGTGGTCGCCAAGATCGGCGCCATCTACCAGTTCAACATCTCCGGCCCGAACGGCGGGAACTGGTCGGTGGACTGCACCCAGCCCGGCGGGGCGGTCGCCGCCGGCACCTCGCCCGGGGCCAAGTGCACCGTGAACGCCACCGACGCCGACTTCCTGAACATCGTCAACGGAAAGCTCAACCCCCAGATGGCCTTCATGTCCGGCAAGCTCAAGATCCAGGGGGACATGGGGCTCGCCATGAAGCTCCAGCAGATCCTCTGAGCCGGGCGGCCTGACCGGCGTGAGCGCACTCCCGCTCCAGGGCCTCCGGGTCCTCGACCTCTCCCGGCTCCTGCCCGGCCCGTACGCCACGCTGGTCCTCGCCGACCTGGGGGCCGACGTGGTCAAGGTGGAGGATCCCTCCGGCGGCGACTACCTGCGCTGGATGCCCCCCATGGCCGGGGAGCAGTCCGGCTGGTTCCACGCGCTCAACCGCAACAAGCGCTCGCTCGCGCTCGACCTGCGGCGCCCGGAGGGGCCGGCTGCCCTGCTGCGCCTGGCCCGCGGCTTCGACGTGGTGGTGGAGTCGTTCCGCCCCGGGGTGATGGCGCGGCTCGGGGTGGGGTACGACGCGCTCTCGGCCGTGAACCCGGGGCTCGTGCTCTGCTCCATCTCCGGGTACGGCCAGGACGGCCCGTACCGCGACCGGGCCGGCCACGACATCGACTACGTGGCCCTGGCCGGCGTGCTCTCGGTGAACGGCCCGCCCGAGCGCCCCGTTCCACTGGGGGTGCAGGTGGCCGACGTGGCCGGCGGATCCTGGCCGGCGGTGGCGGGGATCCTGGCCGCCCTGCTGGGACGGTCGGTCACCGGCAAGGGGGCCTGGGTGGACGTGGCCATGGCCGAGGGGGCGCTCGCCATGATGGCCCTGCAGCAGGGGGCCGCCGACGCCGAGGGGCGTGCGCTGCGCCGCGGCGGTGAGCAGCTGAACGGCGGCTCGGCCTGCTACGCGGTCTACCGGGCCAAGGACGGCGGGTTCGTGGCCCTGGGTGCGCTCGAGCCCAAGTTCTTCCGGGCCTTCTGCGATGCGGTGGGTCGCCCCGAGCTCGGCCTGGCCCAGTTCGACGACGGCGGGGCCGGCCCGCGCGCCGAGGTGGAGGCCATCTTCGCGAGCCGCACCCGGGAGGAATGGGGCGCCTTCGCCGCGCTGCACGACGTCTGCGTGATGCCGGTGCTCACCGGGGACGAGCCGCGCCGGGACCCGCAGCTCCTCCACCGGGGCAGCTTCGTCGAGGTGCCGACTCCCTGGGAGGGAAGGGCCATGCCGGGCCTGGCCTCCCCGGTCCGGATCCGCGGGGTGGAGGCGCCCCTGCGCCCGGCCCCCCGGATCGGCGCCGACTCGGAGGAGGTGCTCGCCGGGTCCGGGTTCGACGCCGCCGAGATCGCGGCCTTGCGGGCGTCGGGCGCGCTGGGCTGAGGCGGCCCCGGTCGTGCGACGTTCCGTCGCCTTGACAGGACTGGGGCCTCCACTTTAGACAACCTTCGCCGTGCGTCTCCTCGTCGCCATCGCCACCGTCGCCGTCCTCCTCGCGGGCGTGGCGTCGCCCCACCACCACGCCGGATCGGGTGGCGTGCACGAGTGCGTGTCCTGCACCGTGGGTGGATCGCTCGAGGCCCGGGACGCCACGCCCACGCTGTTGCCTCCCCCGGTGGTCCAGGTCGCCCAGCCCCCCGCGCCGTCCGCCGATCCGGTGACCGGCTTCCCCATGGGCGCCGTCCCCGGGCAGTCCCCTCCACGCAGCTAGCCGCGTCCGTTCCCGTCGTCTCCGGAATCGTCGATGCGCGCCCTGGCGCGTGGAGGTTTTACATATGGTGAATGTCGTGCTGTTGTCGCTGCTGGCCGCGCAGGTGGCGCCGCCGGATCTCGGTTCGCAGTCCAATCCCTTCCCCACCGGCGGCTACAACGTGGGAATGCCCGGGGGAATCCCCATCGGGAAGCTCATGCTCATGCCGGAGATCGCGGTCGTGGTCGACGGGGCCCTGGGCTACACCACTCTCTCCACCGAGCAGCAGGAGTTCATCGCCGGGCCCATGCCGCAGCACAAGGTCTGGCCCATGCTCCAGGAGGTGGAACTGGCCTTCCAGGCCACCGTCGATCCCTACATCCGGGGCGACGTGTTCATCACCATCACGCCGGAGGGAGTGGAGGTGGAGGAGGCATACCTCAAGACCCTCTCCCTCCCCTGGTACTTCCAGATCAAGGCCGGGCAGATCTATTCTCCGTTCGGGCGGACCAGCCAGCTGCACCGTCACCAGTGGACCTTCGTGGACCAGCCCGTCTCCATGCAGCGGCTGGTCGGCGCGGAGGGGCTCTCCGGCCCGGGCGGCGACCTTTCCTGGCTCGCGCCCCTGCCCTGGTTCGCCGAGCTCCACCTGGCCTACCAGGCCACCCGCCCCGGCTTCGACGAGACCGTGCAGCAGCTCACCGGGGTCGGGCGGCTCATCCAGTACTTCGACCTCTCCGACTCGGCCACCCTCGGCGTCGGCCTCTCCTGGGGGCTCTTCCAGGCCGAGGCTCCGGAGCAGTGGAAGAACCTGGCCGGGGCGGACCTCTACGTGAAGTTCCGCGACCCTGCATCCCGCTCCTCGGTGGTCCTGCAGGGGGAGATCTACGGGCGGCAGCTCTCCGAGCAGACCTTCTCGGAAGCCCGCTGGGGCGGTTACGGGCAGGCGGTCTGGCGCATCGACCGGAACTGGGAGGTGGGTGGCCGCTACGACAACGCCCCTGCCCCGGTTGCCTTCGGGGGAGGGACGCAGGAAACCTGGACGGCGCTCGGGACCTACTACACGAGCGAGTTCTTCCGGCTCCGGCTCCAGCCGTCGCTGGTCCTGCTCCCGGAGGGGCAGACCGGATTCCAGGGACTTCTCAGCTTCGAGTTCACCATCGGCGCCCACGCGGCGCACCCGTTCTAGGAGGCGACCATGAACCACTTCTCGACCGCACTGTCCGTCGCCTTCCTGCTGGCATCCTTCGCGACCCCCGCCGGGGCCGCCCTCGACGTTGTCACCACCACCGAGGGGCTCGCCGCGATCTCCCGGGAGGTCGGGGGGGACAGGGTCAGGGTGACGGCGCTCTCCCGCGGCATCCAGGACCCGCACTTCGTGGACGCCAACCCGTCACTCGCAGTGAAGCTTCGCAACGCCGACCTGCTGGTGGACGTGGGCATGGACCTGGAGATCGGCTGGCTCCCGCCGCTCGTGACCCAGTCCCGGAACGGCGCCATCCAGCCCGGAGGGGCCCGCCGCCTCACCGCGGGGACCTTCGTCTCCCCCATGGACCTCCCAACCGGCCCGGTCGATCGGAGCCAGGGTGACATCCACCCCTCCGGCAACCCCCACTTCCTCACCGACCCCAGGCGGGCGGTGCAGGTGGCCGCGGCGATCGCCGGGCGCCTCTCCGAGATCGACCCAGGGAACGCGGCGCACTACCGGGAGCGGCTCGAGGCCTTCCAGGGCAAGGTCGCCGCTGCCGAGAAGGGGTGGAAGGCCCAACTCGCGCCCCTGGCGGGCCGGAGCGTCATCTCCCAGCACAAGACCCTCACCTACCTGCTCGACTGGGCCGGCATGAGGGCTGCGGGCTACATGGAGCCCAGGCCGGGGGTCGCGCCCCCGCCCTCGCACGTGGCGTCGCTGGCCGCGGTCGTGAAGTCGGCCGGAGTGAAGGGGGTGCTGGTGGAGAACTACTACGACCGGCGCTCGGCCGATCAGCTCCGGAGCCTCACGGGTGTGAAGGTGATCGTGATCCCCGGCGACGTGGGTGGCACGAAGGAGGCGTCCGACTGGGTCTCGTACGTGGACGTTCTCGTGAAGTCGCTCGGCCAGGCGGTACAGTAGGGCGTGGCACCGATCATCCGGCTCGACGACGCGTCCCTCGGCTACGGAGGGCACACCTTGCTCTCCGGGGTCACGGTCGCCGTCGAGCCGGACGATTTCCTGGCCGTGGTCGGCCCCAACGGCGGCGGCAAGACCACGCTGCTCCGCACGCTGCTCGGGGTGCTTCCGCCCGCCGCCGGCAGGCGCGCGGCCGAGAGCCACCTCCGGATCGGCTACGTCCCGCAGCGGGACCACGTGGACGCCCTCTGGCCGCTCGGCGTGGGGGACGTGGTCGTCATGGGGCGGGTGCCGCTCACCGGGCCCGCCAGGCGGATGGCGCCCACCGACGTCGATGCGGCCCGCCGCGCCCTCGACCGGGTGGGGCTCGGCGACCTCTGGAGCCGCCCCTTCGGCACGCTCTCGGGGGGGCAGCGGCAGCGCACCCTCATCGCGCGGGCGCTGGCCGCGGAGCCGCGGCTGCTCGCCCTCGACGAGCCCACAAACGGGATGGACCCCTCGGCCGAGCTCTCGGCCATGGACCTGCTCCGCGAGCTGCACCGCGCCGGAGGGATCGCGGTGGTGATGATCTCCCACCGGCTGGAGGCGGTGGCGAACTACGCCCGGCGGCTCGCCTTCGTGGACAAGGACCAGGCGCTCTGGCAGGTGGGGCCCCTCGGGGAGATGCTGCGGCCCGAGGCCCTCTCGCGCCTCTACGGCCGGGACGTCATCGTGCGAGAGGAGAGCGGTCGGTTCTTCGTCTACCCGGTCGCGGGCGGGGAGGGGCGGTGAGCGCGCTCTCCGCGTTCTGGTCCGCGGCGGTCATCTGGCGGGACCCGCTGGTGGCCTCGGTGCTGGCCGGGGCGCTCCTGGGTTTCCTGGGCGTGTACGTGGTGCTGCGCCGGGTGGTCTTCGTGTCGGCGGCGCTCACCCAGCTCTCCACGCTGGGCGTCATCGTCTCCCTGCTCGTGCTCGAGCACCTCGACCTGGAGACCGATCACCAGGAGATCCAGCTCTTCGTGGCCTGGGTCTTCTCGGTGGGCGGAGGGCTCGTGCTGGGAACGCTGGGCACGGGAAGGCGGCTCCCCGCGGAGGCCGGGGTGGGCATGGCCTACGTGCTGGCCGGGGCGCTCGTCGTCCTGGGCGCGAACCAGCTGGTCCACGTGGCCCACGACCTCAACACCATGGTCTTCGGCAACGCGGTGGCGGTGCCGTTCCAGGACGTGGTGATCCTCCTCGTGGTGACCGGCGTGGTGGCGCTGCTCCACACCCTCTTCCGGAAGGAGATCGTCTTCTCCTCCTTCGACCGCGAGACCGCCGAGGCCATGGGGGTGAAGGTCCGGCTCTGGGGCGGGGTGCTCTTCTTCACCATCGGCCTCGCCATCCCGGTGGCCGCCCACGTGGTCGGGGCGCTTCCGGTCTTCGCCTTCCTCACCGTCCCGGCCGCGGCGGCGCTGCTCGCCACCCGGAGGCTCACGGCCGCCTTCGCGCTCGCCACCGTGCTCGGGGCGGTCGCCGCCGGGGGAGGGTACGTGGCCTCCTGGGTCCTCCAGGTCCCCACCGGGGCGACCATGGTGGTGGTCGCAGGCGCGCTCGTCCTGCCGGCCTGGCTCTGGAAGCGTTTGCAGGGCTAGATTCGCGTCGCGCCTGGAGAAAATGCTTGACCGAAGCCGGTCGGGCGCATAGATAACCGCACGCTTTCCCACTGCCGCGGGGTGGAGCAGCCAGGTAGCTCGTCGGGCTCATAACCCGAAGGTCCCAGGTTCAAATCCTGGCCCCGCAACCAGTAAAACCAGAGGCCTCGTCGGTGCTTACCGGCGGGGCCTTTGTGCTTCCGACTTCACGTTCCGTCAACCGAGACCGAATCGGGACCAGGCGCGGACTCCGTCGCCTGGACCTCCTCGGCCCCCTTCCGGGTGCGGTTCAGCATCGCGACCGCAGCCTTGAGATCCTGCTCCTCGACGATGTTGTAGCGCTTGAACACTGCCGCGGTCCGGTGGCCGGAGAAGCGGGCCACCACCGACTCGGGAAGGCCGCTGCGGCGCGCCAGGGTGACGAAGGAGCGCCGCAGGTCGTGGACCCAGACGTCGGAGAGCCCGGCGGCGTCCCGGGCCCTCTCCGCGGCGCCCTGGATGTCCTGCCAGGGCCTGCCGGTGGCCGGGTTCACGAAGACGAACTCGGCGTGGAGCAGCCGGGGCTGCTCGGAGAGGGACTTCAGCACCCGTTCGGTCAGGTAGACCACGCGGGGCTCGTCGGTCTTGGTGTCCTCGGCCTCGAGCCGGACGGCGCCGGCCTTGAGGTCGATCTGCGACCAGCGGAGGTTCAGGACCTCGCTCTTGCGCATGCCGGTGTCGAAGGCGACGAGCAGGATGGGCCGGAGCCACGCCTCGGCCTTCGCCGAGAGGCGCTGGAAGGCCTCCTCGTCGAGGACCACCCGCCGCACGTTCGGCACCCGGAGGAGCTTCACGCGGGCGACGGGGTTCTCGGCGAGCCGGCCGCAGGCGGCGGCGTAGTTGAGGAGGCGCTTCAGGAGCTCCACCTCGCGATCCAGCGTCGCCGGGGACGGTGCCTCGCCGCGCCTGGATGTCTCGGCCTGCCGCTTCATCCGGTACTCCTCGACGTCGCCGCGGGTGAGGCGCGAGGCGCGCTTGTCGCCGAGGAGGCGCACGAGGTGCGCTCCCCGGCCCACGTCGGACTGCCAGGAGTCGTTGTCGCGCTTCGTGATCGGCTCGTACTCGGTCCAGAGCTGCCGCACGGTGGCGGTCGGCTCCTTCTTCCGGTCGAAGAACCGGCCCTCGTACGCTTCGGCGAGGAGCTTGTGCTCGAGTGCCTGTGCCTGCTCGCGCGTGGGGATGCGGCCACGCTTCAGGCGGCGAACCGTGCCGTCCGGCAGCGTGACGTAGGTGTCCACGCGCCAGCGGACCTTGTTTCGTGCCACGTACTTCGAGACGCCCATCGTGTTCCTCCTTTCACGTGGGCAGACGGGCGTCGTCGTCATCCCTGCAGGATAGCCGCGGGATCGGACAGGCGGGAGGGGTGGCGGGCCAGCTCGGCGTCGAGTTCGGCCGCGGTGGAAGCGGAGGCGGCGGGCGCCGAGGCGATGGGCGGGGACGATGCCGCGCCGGACGGCCTGGTAGAGCGCGGCCCGCGTCCGGTAGCCCAGGTAGGCGGTCGCCTCGTCGGCGGTCATCCAGGGGGCGTGGTGGGGCGTGGTCACGGCCTCTCTTCCCCAGGCGACCGCGGGCGGCGGGCCCAGGACGACCTCGTTCAGAAGCCGGTAGAAGGCGTTCAGCTCGTCGGTGGGCGTCGCGGCGAGCGCAAAGCGGGTAGGGCAGGTCTCGGAGTGGACGGAGACCTGCTTCCGCATCGCGCGATAGGTCTCCACGAACAGAGCCTCAGGCCGGTCCGGAGGCGGCGGGCGACCGCGTCGTCGATGAAGACCGTCCGGCCGGGAGGCCGGGCGGGAACGGGGGCAGCCGAAGGCGGCGCCGGAGCAGGATTCGGCGAACGGGGTGCGGCGGCGGCGGTCGGAGTGACGCGCCGGGCGAACACGGCGATGGCGCTCGCCAGCGTGAAGGCCCCGGCCGCGAAGCGGGACTCCCTGTTCCGGAAGTGCTCGCGCACGGATGCCTCGACCTGCGCCCTCCGTGCCTCGGAGGTGGAGAGCAGAAGCACCTCCGGGACGTACCCGTCGGGGAAGGCGGCCGAGTACCAGGTACCCCGCGGGTCGGTGGTCGGCGAACCAAAGAAGTAGGTCCCGTAGCGCTCCAGGCGGCGGATGACGTGCTTCCGGCGAGGGTCGGCCGGGGAGAGGGTCGCCACGCCCAGCTCGGGCTCCACGAAGATGCGCCGCCGCTCACGGGGGAGGTCGAGGATCGCGGCAGGGCGGAGGACGGCCGCCCTGGCGGGGTGAAGGAGATCGCGCACCTGGAACCGGAGGGGATCGGACACGCCGCGCCACCGGAAGGGGAGGTCGACGAGGGGCGACACGGGCGACCTGCGCGCGGCCAGGACGAGCGCCAGGAGCAGTTCGTTCACGGCGAGGACTCGCAGGACGAAGCCGATCGCGGCGGTTGCCAGGAACGGGACGACGGGGCCCGGCGCAAACGGTCCGGCGACGTCCCGTCCGTGCGGCGTGAGGGTCCAGACGGGGAAGGGGAGCGAGTTCGCCCTCTGGTAGGCGAGCCGCTTCAGGTACGGCTCGCCATCCGGCCCGGAGCCGTCCTCGCACAGGCGCGCGAGACGGCGAGACGTGACCGCCTTGTCGGAGTCGGGCGCGAGGAGGCGGTGGGCCTGGGCGCCGGTCACGTACCGGGCGACGGCCAGGTAACCGAGGAGCGCCCGGTCGCGGTCGGTGAGAACCATGCCCTTCTGGCGCGGCACGGCGGCCCCCAGTCCCTTCAGCGACGCTTCCGGGCCGGCTCGTCGGGGGTGTCGAAGCCGGGACCCTTCTCGCGCACATCCAGGCTGCGCTGGAAGAGGAGGTGGAGGACGTACTCGTAGCGCTCCATGCGGAGTGCCTTCCGATCGGCCTCGAGGACGGAGGAGGCGGCAGCCGGGAGGCCGAACCAGTTTCGAACCCCTTCGAGCCAGCGGGAGACGTGGGCGGTGAGGTCCCGGCCTGCGCGGTTCGCCTCGTCCTTGTGGAAGGCGACGAGGTCGCGCGGGAGGCGGAAGGTCTGCATGACCTTCTCGGTGGTGGTGAAGGGTTCGTCGTCGGGGCGCGCCGTAGGCATATGACTGTCTCCTGTAAGTCATATAGGGTACGGCGCTCGCCGGCGTCAATCGGAGAAGGTTCCAGTCAAGACAGCGTCCCCGTCGAGAGCGAGCGCGTCGTCGAGGAAGGTCCGTGCGCACGCGTTGACCCCCGTCATCGGTTCCGTCTTGGCGCGTTGACGGGATTCGCGACGGGGTTCACCTGGGGTGCAGGACGGGATTCGGAGCGCAACCCTGCGATCTCACGGGCCCCGCCCCGCCGCCCACCAGGAGGCGGGCAGGTCGTGGCCGGTCGCCAGCCGCCCGACCCCCCGCTCCCAACCACAAAGGATCGGGGGGTCGGGCAGCTGTCTCCCAAGAATGTTGTGGAGGCAGTGGGCGGCGGGGCGGGAGGATGAAGGTTCTGCTTGAGTTTCGGCAGGACCGGAATGTGCAGCAAACAGATGGAGGGACAGGAGAGGAGATCAGACGAGAGAAAGAAAGGAGGAAACGGGGGATGGAAGAATCTCTCGGAACCAGTCAAGACATCGCTGACAGTTGGATGCAGGGTAGGAGCTGTGTCTTCAAGCGTTGACAGTCATCTTCTTGCGGGGCTCGTAGCGGGCGTCTGGGCGTTTACGGTGCTGACGGGTGGGCTGACAGAATCGCCGGGCGAGCTCCGATCGAGATGAGCCACCCATACGACTTCGTCAGCCCGGCGCGTGACCAGGAGGGGCCACCTGGCCCCTCTTCCGGGCGACGCGTTTGCGCGGCGCCTCGGAGTGCTTCTTCTCCACGGCGCGCAGTTCGACGAGGAACATCTCCAGCGCCGGGGTCACAGGCCGATCTGCCCGCCGGAAGATCCCGTAGTTGAGCCGGGCCCACGGAGGAGCGAAGGGCAGGGCGACGAACGAGCCGTCGCGCAGTTCCGAAGCGATGAGGACCTTCGGCGCCCAGCTGATGGCATCGGTCTCGCGGACGGCGCGCTTCATGAGGGTCACGGAGTCGAGCGTGATCGCGGGGAGGAAGTGACCGGACGCGGGATCGATCCGTCCCGCCGCGCCGATGCGCTCGAAGAAGGGCGCGACACGACCCGGAAGCGGGCTCATCGCGAAGGGGAAGCCGGAGATATCCTCGAACGTCACCTGTGTCCGGGAAAGCAGGGGGTGGCCCGAGCGGCAGTAGAAGACCCCGCGATGTTCGCCCGCTCGTTCGACGGAGAGCTGCGACTCCTGCTCGGCGGCCGTCACCTCGGCGACGGCCACGTCGAGCGACCCGGCAACTACCTTCCGCGTGAGGGACTCCCAGTCGTCCAGAACGATGCGCAGGTGAAGGGACGGGTGGCGCTTGGCCAGGCGGGTCACCGTCTCGGCGACGGACATGTCCAGTGCGAACGAACCGGCCCCGATCCGGAGGGTTCCAGCCTCCAACCCCTTCACCCGACGGATCTCGGCGAGCACCTCGTCCACGCCCCGAAGAAGCGGTCCCGATGCGGAGAGGATGATCTCCCCGAATGCCGTCGGCGACACACCCTTGCGGCTCCGGTCGAAGAGCCGGACCCCGAGCGACGCCTCGATCCCGCGGATGCTCTTGCTCAGGGCCGGCTGGCTGATGTCGAGCGACTCGGCGGCCCGGGCGAAGCTCCGGAAGCGGCCGATGGCGGTGACGTGCTGGATCTCTCGGATGTCGAGAATCATGCGACACCATAACTAACGGTTACCGAAACGACCATCTTCTTGCTGACATCGGCCCGGGAGAGAACTAAAGACCCTCTCATCTTGCTTCTGGGGGTCCCATGACACGACTCGCCGCGCTCCGCGTTCCGCTCATCGCCGTCGCGCTCCTCGCCGCTACTACCGCAGTCGCCCAGCAGAAGAAGCCCAACATCGTCTTCATCATGGGAGACGACATCGGTTGGATGCAGCCGAGCATCTACCACCGCGGCTTGATGGTGGGAGAGACGCCGAACATCGACCGCATCGGTCAGGACGGCGCCCTGTTCACGACCTACTACGCCGAGCAGAGTTGCACGGCTGGGCGCAACGCCTTCTTCACCGGCATGCATCCGCTGCGTACCGGCATGATCCCGCCGCAACTGCCGGGCAGCCCGTCCTGGCTGCGCCCGGGCACGCCGGCTCTCGCCAAGTTCCTGTTCGACCTGGGCTACACCACCGGCGAGTTCGGCAAGAACCACCTCGGCGACCACTTCGAGGCGCTGCCGACCTCGCACGGGTTCCAGGAATTCTGGGGCTACCTGTACCACCTGGACGCGATGCAGGGCGTGAGCTTCGTCGACATCAACAAGACCCCGCTGGTGCAGGGCGTCGCGCCGCCCTGCAAGAACACGCCGATCACCGGTTTGCCCGAGGTGCCGGGCGCCATCGACCCGCGGAAGGGGACGTGTCTGACCCCCCCGCGTCCGGTCATGTGGTGCAAGTCCAGCGACGGGACCCAGAAGAACACGACCTGCAAGGACGAGGGCCCGCTGACGCTGGATCGATCGAGGACCGTCGACGAGGAGATCTCGGCCAAGGTCATCGACTTCCTCGACCGCAACGATCCGAAGAAGACGGGGAAGCCATTCTTCGTCTGGTACAACCCGGCCCGCATGCACATCACGACCATGCTGTCCCCGAAGTACGAGGCCATGGTGGGTGAACCCGGCGGCAAGGACTGGGGCACGAACGAAGCCGGGATGAAGCAGATGGACGACAACATCGGCTACGTCATCAAGAAGCTCGAGGACATGGGCCAGCTCGACAACACCATCATCGTCTTCACCACCGACAACGGCGCGGAGACGATCACGTTTCCGGACGGTGGCACCACCCCGTTCAAGGGCGGCAAGCTGACCACGTGGGAAGGCGGCATGCGCGCGCCGCTGCTCGTGCGCTGGCCGGGCGTGATCAAGCCGGGCACGGTCAAGAACGACATCTTCGCGGCGCTCGACTGGCTGCCGACACTGGTCGAGATCGCGGGGGGACCGAAGGGCAATTCGCTCAACGAGCAGGTCAAAGCGGGCAAGTACCCCGGCATCGTCAAGACCATGCTCGACGGCGTGAACCAGATCGACTACCTCAGCGGCAAGTCGGAGAAGTCGGCGCGTGAGGTTTTCTTCTACTACACGGGGTCGCAGCCGTCGGCGGTGCGCTACAAGAACTGGAAGATGTACTACACGATCGTGCCGGATACCGCGACCGGCGGCCTGTTTGGAGCGCAGAGCTTTCACTGGACCCAGCTCACCAACCTCAAGCGCGATCCCTTCGAGACGACAGTCGGGGCAGATGCGAAGTCGCTGGCGGGCTACGCCGGCGCCCTGGGATCTCCCGGCAACGCCTACATCTACAACTGGAACATGCTGCCCATCGGGCAGTTGCTCTGGGAGAAGGAGTTGATGACGTACAGGGAGTTCCCGGCCATGCAGGCGCCGGAGACCTACAACCTGGACGGCATCCTCAAGGCCATGCAGCAGGGCGGCCGCCATGGACACGACTGAGTCCGAAGGCTGACGCCTTGTTTCAACTGCGCGGGCGGCCCGAAACGGTCGCCCGTTGCATTTCTGGCCACCAAGGGGAGATTCATGATGCGGAATTCATTGATTGCAAGACTGGGTCAGGCGCTCGTTCTGCACCTTTCGCCGGCGGCCCGTATTCTCGTCGTGGGTGTTCTCCTCGCTCTCGGCGCCAGCGCCCAGGCCCAGGTCGATCCGCTTCCTTCCTGGAATGACGGGCCCGCCAAGCAGGCCATCATCGACTTCGTGAAGGCGACGACCGACGCGGCCAGCCCAGTGTTCGTGCCGGCGGCCGACCGCATCGCCACCTTCGACCAGGACGGGACCCTCTGGGTCTCGCACCCGGTGTACGCCCAGCTCGTCTACTGCCTGGACCGCGTACCGGTGCTGGTCAAGGCGAGGCCGGAGCTGGCCAAGGTGGAGCCCTTCAAGACCGTGATGTCGGGCAACCGGGAGGCGATCGCCAAGCTCTCCATGAAGGACCTCGAGAAGATCGCGGTGGCGACGCTCACCGGCATGTCGGTCGAATCCTTCCAGGCCGACGTGAAGAAGTGGATCGCCGAGGCGCGCGACCCGCGCTGGAAGCGCCCCTACACCGAGCTCACCTACCTGCCCATGCAGGAGCTGCTCCGGTACCTGCGGACGAACGGCTACAAGACGTTCATCGTCACCGGCGGAGGGCAGGACTTCGTTCGGGTCTACTCGCAGGAGGTCTACGGCATCCCGCCCGAGCAGGTCGTGGGGACGGCCCTGGGCACGAAGTACGGCTACGACAAGGACGGCAAGCCCTTCCTGACCAAGGAGCCGAAGCTGCTCCTCAACGACAACGACGCCGGGAAGCCCGAGGGAATCCACCTCATGATCGGCCGCCGCCCGCACGCGGCGTTCGGCAACTCCCCCGGTGACCGGCAGATGCTGGAGTACACCAAGGCCGGCGAGGGGGCGCGCCTCTCCATGCTCGTCCTGCATGACGACGGGAAGCGGGAGTACGCCTACGGCCCGGCCCAGGGGCTCCCCGACACCAAGGTCGGCACGTTCCCGCAGGCGCTGTACGACCAGGCCCGGAAGCAGGGCTGGGTCGTCATCAGCATGAAGGACGACTGGAAGAAGATCTTCGCGTTCGACCAGGGAGAGTGACAAGTGACGATTCGCACCCAGGTGTTCGTTGCACTCGCAGCCGCTGCCCTCCTCGGGCCGGCACTCGCCGTGGCCCAGCAGAGGAAGCCCAACATCCTCGTCATCTTTGGCGATGACGTCGGCTACTGGAACGTCAGCAAGTACAACCGCGGGATGATGGGGTACCGAACCCCGCAGATCGACCGCATCGCCACGGAGGGGGCGGTCTTCACCGACGCTTACGGCCAGCAGAGCTGCACGGCGGGGCGCGCGGCCTTCATCACAGGCCAGTCGCCGATCCGGACAGGCCTCCTCAAGGTGGGGCTCCCCGGCGCGCCCGAGGGGCTCTCGGCCAAGGATCCCACCATCGCCGAGTTGCTCAAGGGACAGGGCTACGTCACCGGCCAGTTCGGGAAGAACCACCTCGGTGACCGGAACGAGTTCTTCCCCACCGTTCACGGCTTCGACGAGTTCCTCGGGAACCTCTACCACCTGAACGCGGAGGAGGAGCCGGAGAACCCGGACTACCCGAGGAACCCAGCGTTCAAGGCGAAGTTCGGGCCGCGCGGCGTCTTCCACTGCTGGGCCACGGACAAGGTGAGCACGCTGCCGGCAGACGCGCGCTTCGGCGCCTGGGGCAAGCAGCGATGCGAGGACACCGGGCCGCTCACCGCGAAGCGGATGGAGACCATCGACGAGGAGATCGTCGCCGCGACGCTCAAGTTCATCGACGAGAAGCAGGCCAGCGGGAAGCCCTGGTTCGTCTGGTTCAACACCACCCGGATGCACATCTGGACGCATCTCAAGAAGGACCAGGAGGGCAAGACCGGCCTCGGCCCGTACCCGGACGGCATGGTGGAGCACGACGGCCACGTGGGGCAGCTGCTCAGGAAGCTCGACGACCTCGGCGTCACGAAGGACACGATCGTCATCTACACCTCGGACAACGGCGCCGAGGTGATGAGCTGGCCGGACGGAGGAACGACGCCATTCCGGGGCGAGAAGAACACCAACTGGGAGGGCGGCTACCGTGTGCCGCTCCTGGTGAGGTGGCCGGGCGTCATCAAGCCGGGGACCGAGGTGAACGAGATCACGTCCCATGAGGACTGGCTGCCCACGCTCCTCGCCGCCGCGGGTCAGCCGGGGGTGAAAGAGGCCCTTCTGAAGGGGGCCACCGTCTCCGGCAACGCCTACAAGGTCCATCTCGACGGGTACGACCTGGCGCCCGCGCTGAAGGGCGAGACGCAGGAGTGGCCGCGCAAGGAGTTCCTCTACTGGACCGACGATGGCGAGGCCTGCGGGCTGCGATACGCCCAGTGGAAGATGGTCTTCATGGAGCAGCGGGCCCACGGCTTCGACGTCTGGCAGGACCCCATGGTCGTCCTCCGTGTTCCCAAGCTCTTCAACCTGCGCTCCGACCCGTTCGAGCGAGCCGACCGGGAGGGCATGGGGTACGGCCGGTGGCGCATCGACCGGATCTTCCTGCTCCCGCCGGCCATCGGCTACGTGGCCGGGTGGCTCCAGAGCTTCCAGGAGTTCCCGCCGCGCCAGAGGCCGGGCACGTTCAACCTGAACCAGGTGATGGAGAAGCTCACCGCAAACAAGGCGGACTAAAGCCAGCCCGCCGCTCGGTTCCAGGATGGACGACACCATGCGTATTCCAGCGTCGAGATGGAGAGTCGTTACCGCATTCCTTGCCGTATCGCTCGCCCTGGTCGCCCCTGCCGCTGCCGAGGAGGCGGCGGATGGTGCGAAGAAGGAGGTCGACACCGAGGCGCTCGCTCGAGCGGCGCAGAACCCCGTCGCCGACATGATCAGCATCCCGTTCCAGGACGACATCGGCTTCGGCTACGGGCCGGGGAACAAGGGCACCCAGAACGTCCTCAACATCCAGCCGGTCATCCCCCTGCACGTCACCGAGGACTGGAAC
The DNA here is from genome assembly GCA_963828255.1 of uncultured delta proteobacterium. Classification (GTDB taxonomy): domain Bacteria; phylum Myxococcota; class Myxococcia; order Myxococcales; family Anaeromyxobacteraceae; genus CAIOAK01. Next base: position 98,626 of record CAWHDZ010000040.1, read on the forward strand.
GTCATCACCCGGACAATCCTGCCCATCGTCAGCCAGCCGAGCTTCACCGGCGGAGCGGGGACCACCGGGCTCGGCGACCTGACGGTCACGGCCTTCCTCTCACCGGCAAAGCCAGGGGGCGTCATCTGGGGCGTGGGGCCCGTGGCATCGTTCCCCACCGCCACGTCGCCGTTCACCGGATCGCAGTCCACCTGGGGACTCGGCCCGTCAGCGGTCGCGCTGGCCATGCCCGGGCACTGGGTGCTCGGCGTTCTGGTGAACCAGATCTGGTCGGTGGCGGGGCGAGCGCGAGCCAGATGCTCATCCAGTACTTCGTGAACTACAACTTCGAGGGAGGCTGGTACCTGACCACTTCGCCCATCCTGACCGCCGACTGGAACGCGGCGGCGGGCCAGCAGTGGGTGGTCCCGTTCGGTGCCGGAGGCGGCAAGATCTTCCGGATCGGCAAGCTGCCCTTCAACGGCAACGTCTCCGCCTACTACAACGCTGTTCGACCGGACGTCGGACCGGAGTGGACGCTCCGCGTGCAGCTCGCCCTGCTTCTCCCCACTTCCATCTTCTAGCCCACGGAGGCCGATGCCTCCCTCGGCGCCAGACCCTCAGCTTTGAATCGAGCCCGCGGCTTGATGCCCTGCAGAAGGGATATCCAGCGTCTCCTGACCCTGGTCGGCTTTCTGATGGCCGCGCACGGCGGCCAGGCTAGCGCCCAGGAAGCATCGTTCTTCGGGTCCAACCAGGGATTCGAGGTCCAGCCAGAGGTCGATGTCTACTGGCACGCGGCGGAGGACGCCCGACTCCTCCTCCAGGTCCAGGGAACGTCCATCCCGAGCCAGGACTACGGCAGCATCGCAGTCGGTGCGTATGGCGACTGGATGCTCGCCCCCTTCTTCCGGAACCTCGTCAGCCCGGACCAGGCGCTGACCCGTGCGCTGAACCTCCGGCTCGGCGTTCGCTACGTGGGTACGCTCGACCCCGGAACCATCGGGTCCTCCCAGCGCCTGGCGATCCAGTTCGACGTCACTCCGCGGTACTTCCTGCCCTGGTCCATCCTCCTGTCCAACCGGAACCGCCTCCAGGCCCAGTGGCAACTGGGGGAGGCCGACTCCTTCACCTTCCGCTACCGCGGCCGGTTCCAGGTGCAGCGCGAGTTCGACGTGGGCAACGTAGGCCTGACACCCTTCGTGAACGTCGAGTGGATCTGGCAGGCGCCGCCAGCGATGTGGGTTCAGTTCCGGATGCAGACAGGGCTGCAGGCCAGCGTGCACTGGTTCGGGCGCGGGCAGACCATCGAGGTGAACTACTCGACGGTGACGTACCTCCAGCCGTCGCGAAGCTGGCGCCCGGTGCTCGGGGTCATCTGGTATCAGTATTTCTAGGCAGCCCTTGTCCCCCAAGGCTGCGGGCCTTTGCCCGAGGAGAACGATGATGAGGATGAAGCGGGCCCTCGCGGGGGCCGTTGGGATACTTGTCGGTTCTGTGATGGCCGCTGGGCCGGTCTCGAGGGCCACGGCAGAAGAAACGCCGACCGCGGGGACGAAGTCCGTTCCCGCATTCGAGAAGCTCCGGGGTCGCTGGCTGAGGGACACCGGTGGCTACATCATCGAGATCCGGAAGGTGGGGCCGGGCGGGAAGCTGGATGCCGCTTACTTCAATCCCAAGTCGATCCACGTGGGCAGGGCCGAGGCGGTCCAGCAGGGCGGGGCGGTCAAGGTCTCCGTCGAGCTTCGCGACGTGAACTACCCGGGTTCGACGTACACCCTCACCTACGATGCGAAGAACGATCGGCTGGTGGGACGTTACTTCCAGGCAGTCACCGGAGAGACCTTCGACGTGTATTTCGTGAGGCTGAAGAGTTAACGGGCGCTTCGACTGGAGCCGCGCAAGGCCGGTAGTGGGCACCTGACACCCCCCAGGCCCGGATTGCACTCCAGGACCCTTCCGGTTATACCGGAAGTATGAAGACGGCCATCTCCCTCCCGGACGCGGTCTTCCGCGACGCCGAGCGGCTCGCGAGGCGCCTCAAGAAGTCTCGCAGCAACCTCTACACCGAAGCCGTGGCGGAGTACGTCGCCCGGCACGAGCCAGAGGCCGTCACCGAGGCGCTGAACCAGCTGGCGAAGAAGCTCGATGCCGGGCCAGACGAGTTCGCCTCTGCCGCAGCGCGGCGCGTGCTGGAGCGCTCCGAGTGGTGATCGCTCAGGGGGACGTCTGCTGGGCGGACCTCCCCGACCCCGTGGGCTCGGGGCCTGGCTTCCGGCGGCCCGTCCTGGTCGTCCAGGGCGATGCGTTCAACCGAAGCAGGGTGGCCACGGTCGTCTGCGTGCCGTTGACCAGCAACCTCAAGTGGGCAGAGGCGCCAGGCAACGTGGAGCTGCCGGCGAAGAGCACCGGCCTATCGAAGGACTCCGTCGCGAACGTCTCACAGATCGTGTCCCTCGACCGGATCGTCCTCACCGAGCGGGTGGGCCGGGTCTCGAAGAAGCAGCTCGAGCTGGTCTTCGCCGGGCTGGACCTCGTCCTGGGAAGGTGAGGCGGCACAAGAGTCCAAGGGGAGCTTCACGTCCCGGACGGAACGAGGATGGGCTCGATGCGCTCGTGGCCGACGACCCGGTAGGCGTAGGCGAGGCAGGCGAGGACGTCCTCGCGCTCCATCCACGGGTAGCCGGACACGACCGTCTCGATGGTGTCGCCTGCGGCGAGCATGCCGAGGACGTGCTCGACCGCGAGCCGATGGCCGCGGATGATCGGCTTCCCGCCGAAGATCTGCGGGTCGTACGTGATGCGCTCGAGCAGGGCCTTCTCGTCCACGGTGGACCTCGACCGAGAGCATATCCCGGCCTGGCGAGCAGAGCAGGGGGCTCGCCGTGCCTGCCGCTGGCGGCGTAGGCTATCCGGATGGCGCCCCACGAAGACGCGATCCCAGTCTCGAGCCAATGCGAACTCTGCAGCGAGAAGAACTTCGATACCCACTGGATCGACGTCGGGCCAGAAGGGGAGGGCATCTCCTGCGTCACCGTGGACGTGACGCTTCGGCTCTTCCCGGCACACCGGGCGCGCCTCCTCCAGGCACTGGGACGGGCGGATTCCGAGAGGGTCGAGCCAAACCGCGAGATGAAGGCCTGGGGCCCCCCGGGTTCCTGACTCGTAACGAAGCGCAGACGGTGACGCACCAGGGTCCGTTAGCCGCCTCGCCTCCTCAGCTCGACGAGGAAGTCGCCGGGACGGAGAATCCGGACCCCCGCGACCTCGGCGAGATCGAGAAGATCGCGGTCCAGGCTGACGACCCACTCCGCCTGCCCCCCGATCGCGGCCGCCAGGACCATGTCATCCGCAGGGTCGCGGGCCACGAGTCCCTTGGCCTCACCGGCCAGGACTCGATCCGCCACGGCGACGACCGTCGATACGAAGGCCTGTCGATTCACCTTGGCGGAGTAGCGAACGACCTGCGGGTACTCGACCGCCCGCCGGTACTCCTCCTCGAGCGCGTCGGTGACGACCAACCGAACGGCGCCGGCGGCGGCCGCCGCCAGGATGATGCGCGACGCCGAGGCGGGGTTCGGGGTCACGAGCGCCGCCACCAGGACCGACGAGTCGAGGACCGTCCTCACCTCGCCCGGCTCCGGGCCATCCGGGCCACGGCCTCACCCACGCGCTCCGCGTCGGCGTCGTCGGGGCTCCGGCCAGGGGGCAGCCTGTCGAGCATGGCCCGCAGGTCCTCCCGGGCCCGCGCCGCGATGACCGCCCGGGCCTTCTCCTCGGCTGCCTGCCGGAGGAACTCGGATGGGCGCTTGCTCTCCAGGCGGGCGGCCTTGCGCACGAGGTCGCGCAGCGCCTTGGTGGTCCGGTAGGTCTCGACGGTCTTGGGCATGGAGGGCTCCGTGTTACGTTTGTCCCTATCCTAGCATGGAGAGCCGACGGAGGGCGTCCGCGGAGCTCTCGACCGACCTTCGGGTAGATTACCCGTCGAAACCGGGACCGAAACGCGACCAGAATCACGTTCGATCCGGTCCTCCGGTGTCGACTCGCGTCGACTCGCCGGATGCCGCAACGCCCCAGCCACACTGAGAAATCACAACAACGACGCCCGTCTGCCCGTTGCCCTTTTCGAGGGCTCATAACCCGAAGGTCCCAGGTTCAAATCCTGGCCCCGCAACCAATGAGGACGCCCACTTAGCTCGCTGCTAGGTGGGCGTTTTGCACTTCAGGGGCCTTTCGCGGGGCCATTCATCCTCACTCACCGAGCGTGCGAACTCGAAGTGGCGCGACCTACGGCAAGCAGACGTCCAGGAAAGTAGGCGCGAAGTACAACGGTCTTCGACGCTTGGCGATGAGCGCTGTGCGAGGTCGTGGCGGCCCACCACCAGAAGGCCACGCGTCGATCCATGCTCACCGCTGTCGCGGCGCCTACTCCCTGGACCGGTGGCCAGGGGCGATCCTACCGCCGCGGAAACACCATGCTGTTCCGCGGGAATCCCTCAACCATCGGTTGAGGGTTTGGCAGGTGTCCTCAGGGCGAGCGCGGCAGTACCTACTATCCCTGTCAGGACTGCGATTGCTGCCGAGACGCCCAATTGTTGATGGGCCAGGAGCCAGAAGAAAGCGTTGCGTCCCACCACCTCGTAGTCGAGCCGCTGGACGAGGAATACTCCCAAGAGGACGAGTCGCTGGATGGTGCGGGACGGGCTGGGGTGTGGGGTGCGCGCCCCGACGAGGAGCAGGTGAAGCGCGGGCATCGTACCGATCAGGCCGGTGCGCCATCCGAGGGGGGAGAGAAACGATGACAGCCAGAGCGCCAGCGCGATGGCCACGAGGCGCCCCCGTGCAGGATCGCGCTTCCAGACCACCGCCGCGGCGACGGAGCCGACGAACGCCGACCCGCCGCCGAGCAGCGCAACCGAGGCGGTATAGGCAGGGCCGGGCGGTGTCGCGAGATAGGTGCACGCGATGGCCCATGCGCTTTGGTTCTCCCGGCCGCAGAGGGCAACGGTGCTCGCGCCTTCCAGGTGGCGGAACCAGGCCAGATCGAGCGTCAACGTTCCGTCCCAGCCGTAGAAGATGATCGGTGCGAGCAGGCCGAGCACCGCGAAGACGAAGAACCAACCGATGCGAGACCACTGCCGGGCGAACAGTGCCGGCGCGCCCAGGATCAGGAAGGGTGGTTTCGTGAGCGCAGCCACCGCCCAGGATGCTCCCGACAGTGCGGGGCGCCGCTCCGCGAGGTCCTCGCTTCGTGCGGCGAGCCAGAGAAGGATCGCCTCGGTCTGGCCAAGCCTCAGGCAATGGACCGTGAACGGAAGGACCACCGCAAAGACGGCAAGTTGCGAGGTGAATGGTGGGTCCCGTCCGAACCGGCGCGCCGACCATGTGAAGAAGGAGGCGAGCGCCAGGGCCGAGACGACGTTCCAGACGAGCCCCGCGGCGGGACGCGGGAGGGCTCCCACCGGAGCGATCAAGATGGCAAACGTCGGGGCGTACCGATACGGCGTGAACGGGGGGTAGTCGGCGTAGAGCGGCTTCGCGGCAATCGCGTTCTTCGCCGCCAGGTAGAACACGTCGAAGTCCCCGCTCTTCCGGGTCTCCACCCACCAGCTCTGCACTCCGAGTAGCAGGTAGAGGACGAGAAAGATTCGCGGCGCCGTGGGTGTCAGGCGCGAATCGATACGACGAAGCAGGGAATCGCCCGTCTTCATGGAAGCGATATTATCCATTCCCATTGGCGGCTGTCGCCGCGGTTCAGGATGTCGGTTGACAGCCTTCTCCGATTCAACGGCCAAGAACGAGGTGCAGGTCCCGGCGCCCCGTCCCATCTCCCACGTCTTCGGGTTCGTCGGCAAGCGGCCGACGCTGGTGTCGCGAGGTCGGCCAACCAGGTGTCGAGGTCGAGGGCCGGTGATGACCGGTAGACCGTCCGCCAAATCCTGGCCCCGCAACCAGTGAAACCAGAGGCCTCGTCAGTGCTTACCGGCGGGGCCTTTGTTCGAGCCCGGTGGCGGCTGGCGTCGACATCACGCAGGGAACACCGTGGACCAGTCGCGGGCCATCGAGATCACCGTCCAACCGAGGCGGCCGGCGACGGTGGTGATCGGCTCGTTCTCCTTCAGGGTGCTCGACACGCTCTCATAGGCGAACTCACGCTCGCGGTCGTCGTGGTGGAGCAGGAGCGCCAGGCCAGGTCCGTCGCCGGCAAGCGCCCACTCCAGCATCTCCCGGTCACCGGCCGAGTTGCCGGCCGCCAGGATCGGCCGTCGCCCGAGCTGGGACTGGATGTTGGCCACCTTCGCCTCTCCTTCGTTGGCGCCGCCGATCACATCACCGGTTCGCAAGAGCACGGGCCGCCCGTCGGTTCGGCGGGTCAGCTCGTAGCGGACCTGGGTACCCACGACGGTCTCCGGCGGAACGCCGTACAGTTCGGCGCTGATCGCTCGCAGGAACTCGGTACCCCCGCCGGACACCAGGTAGACGGTGAAGTCACGCCGCCGGAGCTCGTCGAGCAGCTCCAGCATGGGCTGGTACCTCGTACCCGGGGCCGGCACGCCGAGGGTGCGGTGGCGAGCCCGCGCCATGAACTCGCGCGCCGCGGCCGTGAAGACCTCTGGCTCGATGCCCGCGAACAGCTCGACGAGCGCGAGGGCCACGCGCTCCAGGCCGAGCTCGCCGATGGCGGCCATGTCGAGGTTGAGCACCGCGGCCAGCTCCGGTCGCTCGCGCAGCGCCGGGTCGGCCTCGGCCCGGCGGCGCAGGGCATCCTCGAAGAAGTCGAACTGCACGTAGGTGGGCTTCTCGCACCACAACGTGCCGTCGTTGTCGAAGGCGGCCACCCTGGCCTCGACGGGGAGGGCCTCTGCGGCGGCCAGGAAGGCCACGAGGGCGTCGCGGGTCCGGCCAGGGCGCCACGAGGGCAGCAGGGCGGGCAAGGTCATGGCGTGGGCTCCTCGTACCGCGGGCCGGGGCTGGGAGTGATTCGAGCCGCGGATTGTAGCTCGTTTGGCGGGATGACCATCAGTCTCGGCGTGCGGGAGGGACCGCAGTGGATGGCGGAGTGTGGATGCCCACTGGAAAATCATGTCTACAGCCGGCTAGCCCCACTCGCCCCCGACGACAATGGCAGGCATCTTCGTGATTTCGCATCCCCAACGTGTTTGGCAAAGCCCCGATCTTGAAATGGGCGCCAGTTCACGCAACTCTCGTTCGAACCAGCCCGGGCATCCGGTGGATCCCGGAAGAATGGAGAAGACGCGTGAGCCTGATCGCGATCAACGTACTCCTGGATCCAGATGCTGCCACGGTCGAGAAGGCACGGGCGGTGAACGCTCGGCTGCGAGAGAGCTATCCGGACGGCTTCGCCCTCGATGCCAACCACGCGCCGCACATCACCCTCCTCCAGCGGTTCGTGCGAACGGCGGACGTCGACCTGGTCGCGAAGGCCGTGGCCGAAGTGCTGCGAACGGTGCCCTCGATGAGGTGGGAAAGCAGGGCGACCGGCTACTATGACCTGGCCTACAAGAATCTCGGTTTGGTGGGAATCGTCATCGAACCGACCGAGGACCTGCGTCGACTTCAGCAAAGGATCATCGACGTCGTCGCCCCGCTTGCTGCAGAGAAGGGGACGGCCGAGGCCTTTGCCCCCCGTCTCGACGGAGGGTCGATCAGCCAGCCGACGGTGGACTACGTGAACGGCTTCGTCGGACCCCGCACCGGCACGAACTACAACCCACATCTGACCGTCGGGATTGGTACCCGCGATTTCGTGGACGCGTTGAAAGCTGAGCCGTTCGAACCGTTCACCTTCCGGGCAGCGTCCGTGAGCCTCTATCAACTGGGTGACTTCGGTGTCGCCCAGAGGAAGCTCCACGACTTGCACCGCTGCTGAACGGTGCCTCGTGCACCGAGGTGGGGTTCGGTGTCGCGAGCGCCACCACGACCGTCCTCACCTCGCGTGGCGCCGTGCCTTCCGGGCCACGGCCTCACCCACTCTCTCGCCCCCGGCGTCGTCGGCGCTCCGGCCCGGGGGCAGCCTGCCGGAGGAACTCCGACGTGCTCTTGCCCTCCAGGCGGGCGGCCTTGCGCACGAGATCTCGCAGCGCTCTGGTGGTCCGGTAGGTCTCGACGGTCCTGGTCATGGAGGGTTCCGCGCGAATGGTCGCGGCAGACGGGCAGTCCTCACGCGCCAGTGGGGAGGCGAACGCGGAGGCGCCCGGCCTCGGCCGTGACGATTGCGCCCGTGGCGAGATCGGCGCCGTGCAATTGCAGAACATGCAGTGTCACGTCGGCTTGCCGAACCGCGGAAAGCCCGACCAGCCGGACGATGCCCGCATGCGGCAGCTCGCACACCACGGCGAGCTCCCCGAAGTCCTTGTCGAGCGTGACCAGGACGCGGCCCTCGGCCAGGGCCCGGGCGAGGATCTCCTCGTCTCCCGGGTCGGCCGGCCACTCGCCGGACCAGACCACGTCGTGGCCTGCCGCCCGAAGGCGGGGAAGCCCCCCCCAGACACAGGAGTCGAGGAGGAGCTTCACGTCCCGGTCGGAACGAGGAGGGGCTCGATGCGCTCGTGCCCGACCACGCGCCGGGCGTAGGCGAGGCAGGCGAGGACGTCCTCGCGCTCCATCCACGGATAGCCCGACACCACCGTCTCGATGTTGTCGCCGGCGGCGAGCATGCCCAGGACGTGCTCGACCGCGAGCCGGTGGCCGCGAACGATCGGCTTCCCGCCGAAGATCTGGGGGTTGTAGGTGATGCGCTCGAGCAGGGCCTTCTCGTCCATGGTGGACCTCGATGGGAGTATATCCCGGTCGGGCGAACGGAGCATGGGGGTCGCCGTGGGTGCACTTGCCGGCGTAGGCTTCCCGGATGGCGCCCAACGAAGACGCGGCCAGCTTCACGAGCCACTGCGAACTCTGCCGCGAGAAGGACCTCGACATGCAATCGAGACGGCCATCAAGGACAGCGCAGTCCAGAGCCAGCGAGACGTCAAGTCCAGTCCCTTCGTTCGGCTGGACACCGTCGTGGCGGCCAGTCTCTCCAGGTGGAGAAGGGGTGGGGCCTCCCTGGTTCCTCGCTACGCCCCCTGCACCCAGACCCGGTTTCGCCCGTCCGCCTTGGCGCGGTACAGCGCGCTGTCGGCCTGCCGGAGGAGATCCTCGAAGTCCACGGGGGGCGTGACCGGCAGGGCGCAGACCACTCCCAGGCTGGCGCGAAGGTCCACGCTCGCGCCTCCTCCGAGATCCAGGCGCATGGCCTCCGTGGACTTCCGGATCCGCTCGGCCACGATCGCCGATTGCTCCAGGGACGTGCTCGGGAGCAGGATCAGGAACTCCTCTCCGCCCCAGCGGCCCGTGAAGTCGTAGTCCCGCTTGTTCCGCTGGAGCACCTCCGCGACCCGCCGCAGGGCCTCGTCGCCGGCGGCGTGGCCGTACTGGTCGTTGATGCGCTTGAAGTGGTCGAGGTCCATCAGGATGAGCCCCACGGTCGTCCGGGCCCGCGCCGCGCGGCTCAGCTCGATGCGCGCGTGGTCGGAGAGCGCCCGGCGGTTGGGGAGGCCGGTCAGGCTGTCCCGGGTCGCCAGCGCCTCCTCGCGGGCCAGCGACTCGTTGAGCCGCCCCTCCAGCGCCAAGATCCGGGCGCCCACCCCCATCCGCGCCAGCAGTTCGTCGAGGCTGAAGGGCTTGGTCACGTAGTCGTCTGCTCCCGTCTGGAGCCCGGCCACGACGTCCTCCCGCCCCGACCTCGCGGTGAGGAAGATGATGTAGGTGTACCCGGGCCACCCGGCGTCGCGGATGCGGCGGATGAGCTCGGGGCCGTCCACCTCCGGCATCACCCAGTCCACGATGACCATCCGGATGTCCTCCCGCTGGAGCAGTTCCCACGCCTCCCGGCCGTCGGACGCGAAGACGAGCTCGTACCCCGCCACGCCCAGCTGACCCTGGAGCATCTGCCGGAGCAGCGCGTCGTCCTCGGCGATCAGGACCTTCATCGTTCACCCCCCGTGCCGAGTCTAGGCCGTGCCGGGGAGCGTCTCAACATTGCGTCCGTGGCTCCCGTGGAGCCGAAGGGCGCCAGGAAGATCGCCCCGCGGGCGCCCGTCGCCATTCCGCCCGTTCCCCCTCCGGCCGCTCCCGCTCCGCCATCCTTCCCCGCTTCGCCGTCGAGGTCCGCCGGGCTCGCCTTTCCGGTCGTCGGGATCGGCGCATCGGCGGGCGGCCTCGAGGCCTTCGAGGAGTTCTTCCGCAAGGTCCCGGCCGACATCGGCATGGCCTTCGTGCTGGTCTCGCACCTCGACCCGGCGAGGCGCACGAGATCGACAAGCCGCGCTCGGCGGTGCTGGCCGAACAGGGCCAGGCCATCGGCCTGAGGAGCCCCAGTTGAGCCGTCCCTCCGGGATGTAGGCAGATGTAGGATCGGCAGGGACACGCTGACGGCCTGGGAGGCACGCGGCGATGAAGTCGATGATCAACGACCGGGGAAGGCTGCGCGCGGCTGCCGAGGCGAGGCTCGCCCGCGGACCATCTGGGGCGCCTCCGCACCAGGACGCGTCCAGGCTCCTGTACGAGCTCCAGGTCCACCAGGTCGAGCTGGACATCCAGAACGAGGACCTTTGCAGGGCCCAGGTCGCCCAGGAGGAGGCGCACGCACGGCAGGTGGACCTCTACGACTTCGCTCCGGTCGGGTACCTCACCCTCGACGCGAAGGGACTCGTCGCCGAGGCGAACCTGACCGCTGCCGGAATGCTCAACGTGGACCGAGGGAGCCTGGTCGGCAAGGGCTTCGCCCCGTTCGTGGGGGGAGACTCCGCCACGTGGCGGCGCTTCCTCCACGAGGCCGCCCGCAGCAGCGATCCGGCAAGCCTGAACGTGCCGATCCAGCGAGGAGACGGGTCCGTCTTCGACGGCCACCTGGTCTGCCAGCACCGGGCCGAAGGCGCGGATGGCGGGTCGGTGCGCGTGGTGCTGTCCGACGTCTCCGAGCAGAGAAGCCTCGAGGAGAAGCTGGGAGAGAGCAGGAGGGCCCAGGAAGCGCTGGCGGTCTCCGAGGCGAAGTACCGGAGCCTCTTCGACTCCATGATGGACGGCGTGGTCGTGGTGGAGATGGCCGGGACCATCGTCGAGTCGAACGAGACCTTCCGGACGATGCTCGGGTACGGTGCAGACGAGCTTCGCGAGCTGACCTACACGCAGCTCACCCCGGAGCCCTGGCACGCCATGGAAGCGCGGATCGTCGCCGAGCAGATCCTCCCCCGCGGCCACTCCGACGTCTACGAGAAGGAGTACCGGCGCAAGGACGGGACGGTCTTCCCGGTCGAGCTCCGGACGTTCCTCCTCCGCGAGAACGGCCGGCCATCGGCGATGTGTGCCATCGTCCGGGACCTCACCGAGCGCAAGCGGGCCGAGCGGTCGCTGCGCGTCCAGGAGGCCCGGCTCGACCTCGCCGTGCGGTCCGGGAAGACGGGGCTCTGGGATCTCGATCTGGTCACGAACCAGACCTGGCGCACGCGGCAGCACGACCGGCTGTTCGGCTTCGACGGCCTGCAGCCGGCGTGGGGACTGGAAGACGCCCTCCGCCACATGGTCCCGGAGGACCAGCCGGTCTTCCGGAAGGCGTTCGACGACGCCCTCGTCACCGGTCGCTTCCACTGCCAGTTCCGCATCGCGCCGGCGAACCATCCGCTCCGCTGGGTCGAGGCCAGCGGGGAGGTCCACCGGGACGGGTCCGGAGCGGCCGTCCGCATGATGGGAACCGTCGTCGACGTCACCGAGAGCAAGGCCTCCTAGGAGAAGCTCCGCGAGACCCTCGCATACGCCCGCAGCCTCCTCGAGGCGAGCCTCGATCCGCTCGTCGAGGACGGGGGCTCGCCATCTGCCATTCCATCGTGACGTCGCAAGCCGGGACCATCTCCGTCGAGAGCGAGGTGGGCAAGGGCTCGACGTTCCGGGTGGAGTTGCCGGCCGAGAGGACGAGCACGTCCCGGGCGCGGTAGGCGCGGATGTGGCGCAGGCTCTGGCGCACGGCGTCGGCGGTGCCCTGGAACCACTCCGGGCTGTCCTCGGTCTGCTCGGCGGCCAGGATGGTGACGAAGCCCTCGGAGAAGCCGTCGAACTTGTAGGTCCGGCTGATGTGCTTGTTCAGGCTCTGCGAGTTGTACTGGGTGAGGACGAAGATCCGGCGGAGCCCCACGTTGAGGCAGTTGCTGATGGGGATGTCGATGAGCCGGTACTTGCCGGCGATGGGCACGGCAGGCTTGGAGCGGTGCTGGGTCAGTGGAAAGAGGCGCGTCCCGCGCCCGCCGCCGAGGATCACCGCGATGCATTCGTCCATGCGTGGGTTATTCAGGCACGCGCCCCTGACTGTCAAGCGAGGGGGTATCATGCCGGGCCATGTTTCCCACGTTCCCGTCCGCTCCGCGTGCCGCCGTCCTGGCCCTCCTGCTCCTGCCTTCGGCGGCGGCCGCCGCTCCAGGGGGCGCGGGGCCCTCCCCGACCCGCTTCGAGGTCACGCTCCCCGGCGGGCGGGGCGCCGGGCCCCTCGACGGACGGCTGCTCCTCTTCGTCTCCACGCTCCCGGCCGACGCGAAGCCGGAGCCGCGCTTCCAGGTGAACGAGCAGGACGGCACGCAGCAGGTGTTCGGGATCGACGTGGATGGATGGAAGCCCGGGACGACGCGGACGCTGGGGAAGGACGCGAACGGCTACCCCGTGCTCCGGGTCTCTGAGATCCCGCCCGGCGAGTACACCGTCCAGGCGCTCCTGCACGTCTACGAGACCTTCCGGCGCGGGGACGGACACGTGGTGAAGCTCCCTCCCGACCGGGGGGAGGGGCAGAGCCTGGCCCGTGCGCCGGGCAACCTGTACGCGCGCCCGCGCCGCGTGCAGATCGGCGCAGGCACGGTGAAGATCGTGCTCGACGAGGTCATTCCCCCGATCCCGAAGCCTGCCGATACACGGTACGTGAAGCACCTCGAGTTGCCGAACGAGCGGTTGAGCCGGTTCTGGGGCCGGCCGGTCTCCCTGGGCGCGGTGGTGGTCCTCCCCGAGGGGTGGCACGACCACCCGGAGCAGCGCTACCCGCTCGTCATCGCCCACGGCCACTTCCAGCCCACCTACGAGGAGATGCGCGAGGCGCCGCCGGATCCGTCGCTGCCGCCAGTCGATCTGGAGGGGCTGCGGGTGCACTGCCCGAACGGCCACGAGGGGGCGTGGTGCACCCGGTTCGGCTACGAGCGGCTGGTCCAGGAGCGGGCCCACGCCTTCTTCAAGATTTGGACCTCGCCGGGATTCCCGCGCGCCATCGTGCTCGTCATCCAGCACGCCAACCCCTACTACGACGACTCGTACGCGGTGAACTCGGAGAACCTGGGGCCGTACGGCGACGCCATCACCCTCGACCTGGTGCCGGAGGTGGAGAGACGCTTCCGGGGGCTCGGCCCCTGGGCCCGCGCCCTTCACGGAGGGTCCACCGGAGGCTGGGAGGCGCTCGCCGCGCAGGTCCTCTACCCGGACTCCTACAACGGCGCCTGGGCCGCCTGCCCCGACCCCATCGACTTCCGCCACTACCTGACCATCGACCTGTACGCCGACGAGAACGCCTTCCGGTCGAGCGGGCCGTGGCGCACCACGCCGCGCGCCGCCTCGCGCGACTACCTGGGGCGGGTGCGCAGCACGGTGGAGCAGGAGTCGCGCCTGGAACTGGCGCTGGGGACGCGCTCCCGGTCCGGCGGCCAGTGGGACGCCTGGGAGGCGGTCTTCTCGCCGGTGGGCAAGGACGGCTACCCGCGCCGCATCTTCGACAAGTCCACCGGGGTGGTGGACCGCGAGGTCGCGGCGAGCTGGAGGGAGCGGTACGATCTGGTCCACGTCATGCGGCGCGACTGGGCGACGCTGGGGCCGAAGCTGCGGGGCAAGATCCACCTCATGGTGGGGCTCTCCGACAACTTCTTCCTGAACGACGCGGTCTACCGGGCCGAGGAGTTCCTCACCACGGCGAGTCCACCGGCCGACGCCGAGGTTCTCTACGGCGCGCGCGACGAGCACTGCTGGAGCGGCGACGCGAGCACGTTCAACGCGGTGTCCCGGCTGTCGTACACCGAGCGGTTCCTGCCGCGCATGGCCGAGTGGTGGGCGCGGACGGCGCCGCCGGGGACGGACGTGTCGGGGTGGAGGGGGGCGGGGGGGGCGGGGAGGTGAGCGCCTGTGGTCGTCCTACCGGTTGGACGCATCTGACCCACCCCGAAGGCGGTACGCGGGGAGTCCGGTTGGTCGCGAGATCTGCGCCGTCTACTGCGTAGACGGCGCTGCTACATCTCCTCCGGCAACAGGTGCCGGATCGAGTTCGCGTAGTACTGCAGCACCGGGATCTCCGCGTGAACGGGCGAGAACGCCCCGTCGCGCTCCTCCACCAGGTGACGCAGCGAGAGGGCGCGGAGCCCCACCGCCGTCGCGTACTCCTCGTCGGTCCGCGGGAGGTAGACGTGGCCGCCCGAGGCCTGGATGCGCCGTGACAGCGCCTGGGTGCGCAGGTGGATCTCCATCGAGGTGAGCGGGTCCTCGCTGTCGAGGAGCACGGTGGCCACGAGCGGCACGGGCAGCGCCGGGATGACCTGCCCCACCGCGCCGATGAGCTCGGTGCCGAGCTCCAGCACCCGCCGCGCCCGCTCCTCGCGCGACAGCCCCCGGAGATCGCCGCCCCGCTCGGCCAGCCACGAGCGCATCGAGATGGGCGTCCCGAAGTTCACGCAGGCATACCCGAAGCGGTGCCAGCGGCCGCCCAGCCACTGGCCGGCGTTGCGCAGCGCGAAGCGGGCCGCGCCGAGCGCGGTGTCCGCCTTGCCGCCGCGGATGCCCGCCGCCGCGCCGAGCTGGGTCCGGTCTTCCAGGACCCGGTCGTAGTTGAGCCCCACCGGCACGAAGACCAGGTCGCGCCGGGCCGGGTCGTAGTCGCGCAGCATGTAGTCGAGGAGCCCGAGCCGGGGAGGGCGCAGCGCCCCGTCCTTCGTGAGCCCGCCCTCCGGGAACATGGCCTGGACCACGCCGGCGTCGGCGGCCATCTGCACGTAGCGCTCCAGCACCCTCCGGTAGAGCGGATCGCCCGAGTCGCGCCGCACGAAGTAGGCCCCCATCGACCGGATGAGCGACTGGAGCGGCCAGATGCGGGCCCACTCCCCCACCGCGTAGGAGAGGGCGGTCTTCTCGGCCGCCAGGTAGGACACCAGCACGTAGTCCATGTTGGAGCGGTGGTTCATCACGAAGACCACGCTGGCCTCCGGGTCCACCCGGGAGAGGCCGTCGTCGTCGGCGAACCCGACCCGGACCCGGTAGAGGGTCCGCGCCGTGGCCCGGGCCACCGAGTAGCCCAGGCGGAAGTAGGCGTAGGCGCTGAAGGACGGGACGATCTCCCGCGCGTAGGCGGCCACCCGCCCCATGGTCACCTCGCGGGGCTCGCCGGTCTCCCGGGCGTGGGCCTCGGCGGCCTCCACCACCCGCGGGTCGAAGGTGAGCCGGTCGATGAGCACGGCGCGTCGGGTCAGCTTGAAGGGGCGGATGCGCAGCCGCAGGCGCCGGTTGATCTCGTCGATGGCCCGGTTCACCCGCCGTCGAAGGAACCAGCGGGCGCCGGGGACCAGCGCCCGGTCGAGGAGCGCCACCGCGGCGAGCACGAGGAGCGCCACGAGGGCCCAGAGCGGCAGGGTGACGTGCTCGGCCAGGTGCGACCTCCGGGATGCGGCGACGGGGCGAGAGGGTGGAGCTTAACCCGTGGCTTGTGCCGCCGCCCCGCCGCGTGTAGAAACCCAGCCCCTTGATCCGTCTCGACGCCATCTCCATGCAGCACGGCCACCAGGTCCTCTTCATCGAGGCCTCGGCGGTCGTCCACCGCGGCGAGAAGGTCGGGCTGGTCGGCCCCAACGGCGCGGGGAAGTCCACGCTCTTCCGGCTCATCACCCGGGAGGAGGAGCCGGACGAGGGGCAGGTCTCCATCGACCGCGGCGTGACCGTGGGCCACTTCTCGCAGGACGTCGGCGAGATGTCGGGGCGCAGCGCCGTGGCCGAGACCATGGACGGCGCCGGTCCGGTCTCGGCGGTGGCCGCCGAGCTGCACGAACTGGAGCACGCGCTGGCCGATCCGGATCGCGCCGACGAGATGGAGGAGCTGGTCGAGCGGTTCGGCCACGTCCAGGCCCGCTTCGACGAGCTGGGCGGCTACGGCCTCGAGGCCCGGGCCAGGGAGATCCTGGCCGGCCTGGGATTCTCCGCCGAGACCATGGACGGCGACGTGGGCGCCCTGTCCGGCGGCTGGAAGATGCGCGTGGCGCTGGCCCGCATCCTGCTCATGGCGCCCGACGCGCTGCTCCTCGACGAGCCCTCCAACCACCTCGACCTGGAGTCGATCATCTGGCTCGAGCAGTTCCTCCGGGGCTACCCCGGGGCCATCCTCATGACCTCCCACGACAAGGAGTTCATGAACCGGGTGGTGGACAAGATCGTGGAGATCGACGCGGGCGAGCTCGCCACCTACTCGGGCGACTACGACTTCTACGAGCGCGAGCGCGCCATCGCCGACCAGCACCAGCAGGCCGCCTTCGACAAGCAGCAGGCCATGCTGAAGAAGGAGCTGGCCTTCATCGAGCGCTTCAAGGCCCGGGCCTCCCACGCCGCCCAGGTCCAGTCGCGCGTGAAGAAGCTCGACAAGATCGAGAAGGTCGAGCCGCCCAAGATCCGGAAGATCGTGGACTTCGACTTCTGGACGCCGCCCCGGTCGGGCGAGGACGTGGCCAAGCTCTCCGGCGTCGAGAAGGGGTTCGGTTCACGCAAGGTCTACGACGGGCTCGACTTCCTGGTCCGGCGCGGGGAGCGCTGGTGCGTGCTCGGCGCCAACGGCTCGGGCAAGACCACGCTCCTCAAGATGGTGGCCGGCGAGGCGCGCCCCGACTCAGGCTCGGTCACCGTGGGCGGCAGCGTGAAGATGGCCTACTTCGCCCAGCACGCCATGGAGCTCCTCGAGCCCACGGAGACGGTCTGGGATTCCCTGCAGCGGGCCTTCCCGGCGGCGTCGGTGGGTTCCCTGCGGACGCTGGCCGGTTGCTTCGGCTTCTCCGGCCACGAGATCGAGAAGTCGTGCCGGGTGCTCTCCGGGGGCGAGAAGGCGCGGCTCGTGCTGGCCATGATGCTCTACGACCCGCCCAACTTCCTGGTCCTCGACGAGCCCACCAACCACCTCGACGTGGGGACCAAGGAGATGCTGGTCCGGGCGCTGGCCGGCTACGAGGGCACGATGCTCTTCGTCTCCCACGACCGGCGCTTCCTCTCGGCGCTCTCCAACCGGGTGCTGGAACTGGGTCCGGACGGCCCCGTCGCCTACGGGGGCGGTTACTCCGAGTACGTGAGCCGCACCGGACGCGAGGCGCCCGGCCTGCGCCCAGCCGCCGCCCGGCGCTGACCCATCCGGGGTGCCCCCGACTGGCCGATTGCCGGTGAACCCCGGGATATGGGGGAATGCTGCTGAGAGTGAACGGTCAGGGACCAGACCTCGACTCACAGCAGGAGGCTCTCGAGAGGGCCCGCCGGGCGCTCCACCTGCTCACCCGCTGCAGCGAGGCGTTGCTGCGCGCCGAATCGCAGCAGGCGCTCTTCGAGGAGGCGTGCCGGATCATCGTCGAGTTCGGTGGCTACCGGATGTGCTGGGTGGGCCTCGCCGAGGACGACGAGAGGCGGACCATCCGCCCCGTGGCGCACGCAGGCCACGACGACGGATTCCTGGCCCTGGCCGACATGGTCTGGGCCGACGTTCCTCGGGGGCGGGGACCAACCGGCACGGCGGTCCGGGAGGGCCGCCTCATCCTGGGGCGTTCGTTCGCCTCGGACCCGCTGCTCGCACCCTGGAAGGCCCAGGCCCTGCGCCGGGGGTATGTGTCGTCGACGGCGCTGCCCCTCGCCTTCGACGGCGAGCGCGTCGGAGTCATCTCGATGTACTCGGGGAATCCGGCGATCTTCGGCCCGGAGGACCTTCCCTTCCTGAGGCACCTGGCCGCCGACCTCGGGTTCCGGGCGGTGGCCCTGCGCCGCCGGAGCGAGGCGGTGAAGGCCGACCAGGCGCTCAGGGAGAGCGAGGCCTCGCTTCGTCAGGTGTTCGACCTGAACCCGGACGCCGCCAACATCAACCGCCTCGCGGACGGGCGGTACATCGCCGTGAACGAGAGCTTCCTGCGGATGACCGGTTGGACTCGGGAGGAGATCCTGGGGTGCCCCTCGGTCGACCTCGGGATCTGGAACGATCCGGCCGACCGCGACCGGTTGATCGCCCGGCTGGAGGAGAAGGGTCTCGTCCAGAACTTCGAGGCGCGCTTTCGCACCCGCTCCGGGAAGGTGCTGGACGGCCTCATGTCGGCGCGCGTGATGACCCTCGCGGGCGAGTTGGTGATCCTCTCCATCACCCGGGACGTGACCGAGTGGAGGCGGAGCGAGAGGCGCCATCGACTGCTCGCCGAAAACTCCCAGGACGTCATCTGGACGCTGGACCTGTCGACGATGCGGCTCAACTACGTGAGCCCGTCCATCCAGCGACTCAGGGGCCTGACCGTCGAGGAGGCGCTGGCGGAACCGCTGGTGGAGAGCCTCACCGCGGAATCGCTGGCGCGCATGGGGGAGGCCATGGCCCGGTCGGTGGGTCCCGACGGGATCAGCTCCCACACCGGCGTCTTCGACCAGCCCTGCGCCGACGGCTCGTTGAAGCACGTGGAGATCACCGCCTCCTACCTGCGGGACGAGGCGGGGCGACCCGTGGAGATCCTCGGAGTCTCGCGCGACGCCACCGCCCGGGTCGAGGCCGAGCGAGCGCTCGAGCAGCGCGAGCGCGAGATGCGCATCATCCTGCAGACCGCGCTCGACGGATTCGGATCCGTCGACGGGGCGGCCCGGTTCCGGGAGGTGAACGAGGCTCTCGGCGCCATCACGGGGTACTCCCGGGAGGAGTTGCTGGGGATGCGGGTGGCAGACCTGGAAGAGATGGACGGGGAATCCCAGGTTGCCGCTCGCATGGCGCGCATCCGCGTCTCGGGTCCGGAACGGTTCGAGACGCGCTACCGGCGAAAGGACGGTCGGATCATCGACGTCGAGGTCAGCGCCAGGTTCTCCGACGTCTCTGGCGGGAGCATTCACGCCTTCTTCCGGGACGTGACCGAACAGCGTCGGTCCGAGGCCGCGCTCCGGGGGAGCGAGGCCCGCTTCCGCACGCTCATCGAGCGTTCGACCGACATGATCGTCCTCCTCGACGAGGAGGTGCGCATCACCTTCTGGAGCCCCAGCGCCACCGAGGCGCTGGGATGGGAGCCGGGAGAGGTGAGCGGGACGGACTTCCTCGCCCTGGCTCACCCCGACGATCGGGCGGGGGCGGCCGAGGTCGTGAAGCGAATCCTGGCCGGCACGGCCTCCACGCCGACCCTCGCCCTCCGCGTCCGGAACAAGGCAGGCGGCTGGCGCAGCATCGACGGCCCATGCCGGAATCTCCTCGCCGATCCGGCCGTCGGGGCGCTCGTGCTGAACACGCGCGACATGACGGCGCACAACCTGCTCGAGGCGCAGTTTCTCCAGGCCCAGAAGCTGGAGAGCGTCGGCCGTCTCGCCGGTGGGGTCGCCCACGACTTCAACAACCTCCTCACCGTCATCCTGAGCAGCTCGGAGATCATGAGGCAGAGCCGCGCGGCCGGGCGCACGGTGGACGACGAGGACATCGAGCAGATCCACACGGCCGGCGAGCGCGCCCGCGATCTGACGCGACAGCTGCTCGCCTTCGCGCGCAAGCAGCTCATCTCGCCGACCTCGCTCGACCTGAACGCGGTGGTCCGGGGCAGCGAGAAGCTGCTCCATCGCGTGCTGGGCGAGGACATTCGCCTGGTCGTTGATGTGGATCCCGGGCTGTGGCCCACCCTGTGCGATGCCGGGCAGGTCGAGCAGATCCTCATGAACCTCGCCGTGAACGCCCGGGACGCCATGCCGGGCGGCGGGGTCCTCACGGTGGCGACGCGAAATGCGGAGGTCCACGCCGACGAGGCGGCCCGCGATCCGGACCGGCGCCCGGGCAGCTGGGTTCGCCTCATCCTGCGGGACTCCGGCGTCGGGATGTCACCGGAGGCGATGGCGCACCTCTTCGAGCCATTCTTCACCACCAAGGAGCGCGGGAAGGGAACCGGGCTCGGCCTGGCCACCGTTCACGGGATCGTGGAGCAGAGCGGAGGCCACATCCACGTCCAGAGCCAGCCGGGCGCGGGGACCACCTTCGGGATCTGCTTTCCCCGGAGCGATGCGCCGCAGGCGGTGAATGTGCCGGTGCCGGAGACTCCTTCGGTTCGCGGGGACGAGACGATCCTGGTGGTCGAGGACGACCCCCAGGTTCGTGGCGTGACCATCCGGGCACTGGAGGGCAGCGGGTACCAGGTGATCCCCGCCGCGAGCGGTGAGGAGGCGCTGGCGATCGCCCGACAGCCCGGGAGGCGTCTGGACATGGTCGTGACCGACGTGGTCATGCCCGGCATGACCGGCCGGGAGGTCGTGGACATGTTGCGCCGCAGCTTGCCGAACATCCCGGCCCTCTTCGTCTCCGGGTACCCCCAGGACGTCATCGCGCAGCGAGGCGTGCTCGACTCGGGCGTCGAGTTCCTTCCCAAGCCCTTCACGCCGGCGACGCTGGTGGCGCGGGTCCGGGCGATGCTCGACACGGGCCGTCCCGCCGGTTAGGTCGAGGCCGTTCCGCCGAACGGAGGTTCGATCCATGTGGACCAGGCATCTCGTCAAGGACAGCACCGGCGTCTTCGACATGAATCGGGTGAGGTGATGGCGCGCCCGGTGGCCTGGGTGGCGGTGGCCTCGCTCTGCTTCGCCTGTACCCGGGCCCCCGCCCCCCCCGCAGCAAAGCCTCCCGAGCCCGGCCCCGATGCCGGCACGGTCTCCGTCCGGATCGAGCCGTACGGCGTGGAGGTTGCCGCCGACGGGGTGGCGCGCTGCCGGACCCCGTGCAGCTTCCGCATCGCCCCCGGGCTCCACCGGCTCTCGGTTCGCAAGAGCGGCTTCCTGCCCTGGCAGGAGGACGTTCGCGTCGACCCGGGCGCAGTGCTGGAGGTGTCGGCCTCCCTGGTCGGGTCGCACTGATCCGGCCCGCCCAGGGAAGCCCGAATCGATTTTTTATTCTCTGCGTGACGCATGGCGTCGCGAGTGCTAGCTTGCATCGTCGGGTGATTCCAGAATCAACCCTGTGGTGGAGGCGAGACGACCATGGCGGAAACGAGCGGAGCGAAGTCGCGGGTCGCCCGGGTGGACCGGGCCGCGGTCCTGGGCGCAGGAGTGATGGGGGCGACCATCGCGGCCCACCTGGCCAACGCCGGGGTCAGGGTGCTTCTCCTCGACGTCGTTCCCAAGGAGGGGGGCGACCGGAACCGGCTGGCCGCCTCGGCGCTGGAGGCGCTCGCCAAGCAGAAGCCGGCCGCCGCGTTCCTCCCGGCCAACCTCTCCCTCATCGAGGTGGGAAACCTGGAGGACGACCTCCCGCGCCTCAAGGACTGCGACTGGGTGATCGAGGTGGTGCTGGAGAACATGGCGGTGAAGAAGAAGCTGCTCGGCGAGCGGGTGGCCCCGAACCTTCGCGAGGACGCCATCCTCTCCAGCAACACCAGCGGACTCTCGGTGAACGAGATCGCCGACGCGCTGCCCGAGGGGCTGCGCAAGCGCTTCCTGGTCACCCACTTCTTCAACCCGCCCCGCTACATGCGGCTCGTCGAGGTGGTGCCGAGCCGCCACACCGACCCGGCCGTCACCGCCTCGGTGGCCGCCTTCGTGGAGCAGCGGCTGGGCAAGGGAGTGGTCCACGCCAAGGACACGCCCAACTTCGTGGCCAACCGCATCGGCGTCTTCTCCATGGCCAACGCCATCCACCACACCCTCGACCTCGGCATGACGGTGGAGGAAGTGGACGCGGTGGCCGGACCGGCCACGGCCCGGGCGCGCAGCGCCTGCTTCCGCACCGCCGACCTGGTGGGCATCGACACCCTGCTGCACGTGGCCAGGAACTCCTTCGACACCCTGCCGGACGACGAGAAGCGGGACACCTTCAAGATGCCCGGCGTCATGCTGCAGATGGTGGAGAAGGGGCTCCTCGGCAACAAGTCGAAGCAGGGCTTCTTCAAGAAGACCAAGGGGGAGAAGGCCGAGACCTTCTTCTACGACCTGGTCTCGGGGGAGTACCGGCCCTCGCAGCGCCCCAAGTTCGCGTCGGTCGAGGCCACCAAGGGCGTGGACGACCCGGGCGCCCGGCTGCGGGCCGTGCTGGGGGGCAAGGACAAGGCCGCCGAGCTGGCCTGGAGGAACCTGCGCGACACGATGATCTACGCGTTCAACCGCGTGCCGGAGATCAGCGACGACTACGCCGGCGTGGACGACGCCATGCGCTGGGGCTTCAACTGGGAGCTCGGCCCCTTCGAGATGCTCGACGCGGTCGGCGTGGCCGACTTCGTGAAGCGCGCCGAGGCCGACGGGGTGGCGGTGCCGCCCCGCCTGCGCCAGGTGGACCGGTTCTACGTGGAGGAGGGGAGCAGCCGCCGCACCCGCGACCCGGCCACGCTGGCCTGGCGGGACATCGTGCGCCCCGAGGGCGCCGTGGACCTCCTGCTCCTCAAGAAGGGCGGGGCCGAGGTGGAGCGGAACGCCGGCGCGTCGGTCGTGGACCTGGGCGACGGCGTCTTCTGCCTGGAGTTCCACACCAAGATGAACGCCATCGGGGGCGACGTCCTGGCCATGGTCCACCGGGCCGTGAAGCGGGCCGAGGCCGACGGGGTGGGGCTCGTGGTGGCGAACCAGGGGGTGAACTTCTCGGTCGGCGCCAACCTGGCCATCCTCTCCATGGCCATCGCCGAGGGGGCCTTCGACGAGGTGGGGCTCTCGGTCGCCGCCTTCCAGCGCGCCACCATGGCGCTCAAGTACGCGCGGGTCCCGGTGGTGGCGGCGCCCCACGGGATGGCGCTGGGCGGGGGCTGCGAGGTCTGCCTCCACGCCGACCAGGTGAACGCGCTCTCCGAGACCTACATGGGGCTCGTGGAGATCGGGGTGGGGCTCCTGCCCGCCGGCGGGGGCGTGAAGGAGCTGGCGCTGCGGGCGGTGCGGGGCGCCGAGGCGGGCGAGGCCGACCCCTCGCCCTTCGTCTTCAAGGCCTTCTCCACCATCGCCATGGCCAAGGTCTCCACCTCGGCCGCCGAGGCCGCCCAGCTGGGGCTCCTGCGACAGGGCGACTCCATCACCATGGGCGTGGACCGGCTCATCCACGACGCCAAGCAGAAGGTCATCGCACTCGCGGTGAACTACCGCCCGTCCTCCCCGGCCCTGGACGTGCGCGCACCGGGCCGTTCCATGGCCGGGAGCCTGGGATCCCAGCTCTGGAACATGCGCATGGGCGGCTTCATCACCGAGTACGAGGAGAAGCTGGGCCGGACCATCGCGGGCGTGATCACCGGCGGCGACGTGGCCGCCGGGACGGTGGTCGGCGAGCAGTGGTTCCTCGACCTCGAGCGGGAGGCCTTCCTGCGTCTCTGCGGGGAGAAGAGGACCCAGGAGCGCATCCAGCACATGCTGAAGAAGGGCAAGCCCCTTCGCAACTGACACGGGAGACCACCATGAGCGCTGCCTACCTGATCGCCGCCGTGCGCACCCCCGGCGGGAAGGCCAAGAAGGGGAAGCTCCGGGACGTCCGCCCCGACGACCTCGCCGCGGTGGCGCTCCGCGCCGCGGTGGAGCGTTCCGGGATCGACCCGGCCCGGATCGACGACGTCATCCTGGGTTGCGCGTTCCCCGAGGGGGAACAGGGGATGAACGTGGCCCGCGTGGCCTCCATGCGCGCCGGGCTGCCGGTCCAGGTCCCCGCACAGACCGTGAACAGGTTCTGCGCCTCGGGCCTGCAGGCCATCGCCACGGCCGCCGAGCGCATCGCCGCCGGGTCGGCCGACCTGATCCTGGCCGGCGGGGTCGAGAGCATGAGCCTCGTTCCCATGGGCGGGAACAAGTACAGCGCCAACCCGTCGCTGGTCTCCTCCTGGCCCGAGTCCTACGCCGGCATGGGCATCACCGCCGAGCTGGTGGCGAAGAAGTACGCGGTGTCGCGCGCCGATCAGGACGCCTTCGCCGCCGAGAGCCACCGGCGTGCGGCCCGCGCCCAGGCCGAGGGATGGTTCAAGGGCGAGCTGGCACCCGTCGAGGTGGAGACCACCGCGGTGGTGGGCGGAAAGCTCTCCCGCGTGAAGGAGCGGCTCGAGGCCGACGAGGGGGTGCGTGGAGACACCACCGCCGAGGGGCTCGGGAAGCTCAAGCCGGCCTTCCAGGTGGACGGCACGGTCACCGCCGGAAACGCCTCGCAGATGACCGACGGCGCGGCGGCGGTGGTGGTGGTCTCGGAGAAGTACCTCCGGGAGTCCGGAGCGAAGCCGCTGGCCCGCTTCGTCTCGTACGCCGTCCGCGGCGTGCCCCCGGAGATCATGGGCATCGGCCCCATCGAGGCCATCCCGGCCGCGCTCCTGCGGGCCGGCCTGAAGCAGGACGACCTGGCCGCCCTCGAGCTCAACGAGGCCTTCGCGGCCCAGTCGCTGGCCTGCGTGCGGGAGCTGCGCCTCGACCCGGCGCGGGTGAACCCGTCGGGAGGCGCCATCGCGCTGGGCCACCCGCTGGGCTGCACCGGCGCGAAGCTCACCGCCACGCTGCTCCACGGCCTGGTGCGGACCGGCGGGCGCTACGGCGCGGTCTCCATGTGCATCGGCGGCGGCATGGGAGCCGCGGCCATCTTCGAGCGGCTCTAGGGGGAGGGGAAAATGGCCAAGAAGCTCTTCAAGGGTGGGGAGTTCCTGATCACCGAGGCGTCCGCCGCGGACGTCTTCGTCCCGGAGGCGTTCACCGAGGAGCAGCGGAGCATCGGGGTGACCGCCGAGCAGTTCGTCAAGGCCGACGTGGTCCCGGTCATGCCCGCCCTCGAGGCCCACGACATGAAGGCGGCCGCCGCGCTGATGCGCAAGGCCGGCGACGCCGGGCTCCTCATGATCGACGCCCCGACCGAGTACGGCGGGCTCGACCTCGACAAGGTCACCAGCGTGCTCGCCGCCGAGAAGATGGCGGCGGGGCAGGCCTTCTCGGTCTCCTACGGGGCCCACACCGGCATCAGCACGCTGCCGCTCGTCTACTACGGGACCCCGGAGCAGAAGGAGAGGTACCTGGGCAAGATCATCACCGGCGAGTGGAGCGCGGCCTACTGCCTGACCGAGCCGGGGGCCGGCAGCGACGCCATGGGCGGAACCACCATGGCCACGCTCTCCGAGGACGGGAAGCACTACCTCCTCGACGGCACCAAGCAGTTCATCACCAACGGCGGCTTCGCCACGCTCTTCACGATCTTCGCCAAGATCGACCGCAAGCACTTCACCGCCTTCCTGGTGGAGCGCGACACCCCGGGCCTGACGGTGGGGCCGGAGGAGAAGAAGCTGGGCATCCAGGGCTCCTCCACCACCTCGGTCATCCTCGAGGGCGCCAAGGTCCCGGTGGAGAACCTGCTCGGCGAGATCGGCAAGGGGCACAAGATCGCCTTCAACGTGCTCAACGTGGGGCGCTTCAAGCTGGGCGCGGCGGTGCTGGGCGCCGCCAAGCACGCGCTGGGCACCGGCGCGGCCTACGCCAACCAGCGCAAGCAGTTCGGCCTGGCCATCTCCTCCTTCGGCGCCATCCAGGAGAAGCTGGCCGACGGCGTGGCCGACCTCTTCGCCTCCGAGTCGCTGGTGTACCGGCTGGCCGGTCTCATCGACGACCGGCTGGCCACCATCCCCAAGGACGCACCCAGTTACTACGAGTCCTACCAGGGGGCCATCGAGGAGTACTCGATCGAGTGCGCCATCTCGAAGGTCTTCTGCAGCGAGGTGCTGGCCGACGTGGTGGACGAGGTGGTCCAGATCCACGGCGGGTACGGGTTCGTCCGGGAGTACCCGGCCGAGAAGTACTACCGCGACGAGCGCATCAACCGGATCTTCGAGGGCACCAACGAGATCAACCGCCTGCTCATCCCCGGCACCATCCTGCGCCGGGCCATGAAGGGGGAGATCCCGCTCGAGAAGGAGGCCCGCAAGGCCTTCGAGTCGCTGCTCAGCCCCTCCCTCGACGAGGTGGACCCCTCGGTCCCCTACGCGGCCGAGATGGCCACCCTGTCGAATCTCAAGAAGATCTTCCTGATCCTCTCCGGAGCAGCGGTGAAGCGCTTCGGGGCGGGCCTGAAGGACGAGCAGGAGGTGCTGCTGGCGGCCGCCGACGTGGCCATCCAGATCTTCGCGGCCGAGAGCACCGTGCTCCGGGCCGCGCAGATCCGCGCCGGGCTCTCCGAGGCCCGCCGCGCGCTGGTGGACGCCGCCGTCAAGGTGCACACCTTCCGCGCCTCCGAGAAGGTGGCCACCGCCGCGAAGCGGGGGGCCTTCTACGTGAGCGAGGGGGACGAGCTGGCCATGGTGCTCGGCGGCGTGCGCCGCTTCACCAAGTACGACGCCAGCGGGCTGCTCGCCGCCAAGCGGATCCTGGCCGCGGCCGTCGTCGAGGCGGAGCGCTACCCGCTGTAGCTCATCCCGACCGCGACGTACCCTGCGCCCTCTTGCGCGGCAGGAAGCCCGGCGAGGAGGGCGGAGGTGCGTTCGTGGGCACCACCGGCGAGAGCCGCTCCACCGGGGGCGGGGCGAGCAGCCGGGCCTTGAGATCCTTCGCCGCCTGGTGATCCGGGTCGAGGGCGAGGAGCTCGTCGAGCGCCCCGACCGCCCCCTCCGGATCGCCCCGGGCCAGCCGCGCCCGGGCCAGCGACATGCGGGGAGGGTGGATCCCCGGGTGGGCGGCCAGGAAGGCGGACAGGAGGGGCTCGGCCTCGGAGGGCGCACGGCCCCGGACCGCCGCGGCCATCGCCGCGAAGGCCCACCAGGGGTCGCCCGCCGACGTCTCGCCCGACCGCGCCGCCAGCCGCGCCACCTCCTCGGGGCGCCCGTCCAGGCCATAGTACACTGAAAGTGAACGAAGGACGTCCGGGTCGTCGGGTGCCTCCAGGACCAGCGGGCGCAGTTCCTCGAGCGCCGCCTCGCGGTCCATCCGGGACTGCCGGAGTCCGGGCGCCCCGTCGGGCGACGCGGCCGACGACTCGCGCAGGTCCGCCGCGGCCAGGAACCGGGCCAGGACGCTCCCTGCGGCGGCGCTCCGGAAGGCCGGGTCGGCGCGCAGCGCTTCCGGCAGGGCGGCCGAGGCCCGGGCCAGCCGGACCGGGTCGCCGGAGGCCGAGAGGCTGAGTACCTCGCGCGCCAGGGCGTCGGGGTCCGGGCTCCCGCTGCCGGTCGCGAGGAGAAGCAGCGCGCCGAGGACGACGGTGATGGTCACCGGACATGGCTAAGGCCCGTGCACGGCCTCTGTCAACGGATCCGGCAGCTCCTGGGCAGGAGGGGCCGGTCCCGGGCGGGCAAGACCGGCGAGGGGTCAACTTGCGATTTCCGTCACCCAGGGTAGAAGAGGAACCATGGCCGACCACACCGACAAGAGGAAGCAGTCGCTCTACTTTCCCGAGGAGATGCTCCGGGAGATCGAGCACGAGGCGCAGAGGCTGGACCGTTCCCTCTCCTGGGTGGTGCAGCACGCCTGGAGGCTGGCCCGCGGCCAGCTGGCCAAGATCCCCGGGGTGAACGACCCCGCGCAGCCGAACCCCTGAACGGCCGACGGCGACCGGTCCACCCTTTTCGGGTGCGTCGGCCCGGGCCCCGTTAAGACTGTCCCCGCTCGAGGCGCATTTCTCGCCTCCGCGGGGACACGTGTCCCCGCGCACCGATCCGAGGATGGTGCATGGGAAGGAAGCATCTCTGGACCACCGCAGCGCTGCTGGTGGCCGCCGGCTGCAGCCGCGACGACGTGGCGCACTACCGGGTGCCCAAGGCCGACCCCACCGCCTCCTCCGCGCAGGGAGCCGCGGGACCGATGGGAACGGGCTCCGCCGAGGGCCTGCCGCCCCCTCCCGACGCCTCGACCACCGGCACGCTCCGGTGGGTCCTGCCCAAGGGCTGGACCGAGAGCCGGTCGTCGGGCGGGATGCGCTACGCAACGCTCACGGGCACGGCCAAGGGCAAGCTCGACGTCTCGGTCACGGTCTTTCCGGGTCCAGCCGGCGGCGAGCTCGCCAACGTGAACCGCTGGAGAAACCAGATCGGCCTGCCCCCCGTCGAGGAGGCGGCCCTGTCGAAGGACCGCAAGACCTTGAAGTCCCCCGCGGGCCCGGTGGCAATGTTCGATTACACGAGCGACGGCAAGGAGAAGACCCGCCTCGTGGCCGGCATCCTCTTCGCCGGGGGAAATAGCTGGTTCGTGAAGATGGTTGGGGACACGGGACCTGTGGCCGCGTCCCGGGCCGACTTCGTCAAGCTGCTGGAGACCCTCCGCCTTGCTGACCGTTAAGAATCCAGTCCTGAAGGTCCTGACTTCCCTCCAGCTGACCATCATCTGCCTGTCGGCGCTCATGATCCTGGTCACCGCGGCGACCCTGGCCCAGGTGGGCATGGGGACCGCCGGCGCGGTCAACGCCTACATGCGCAGCTGGCTGGTCTGGTGGGAGATTCCCGACTCCCAGTGGATGATCCCGGTCTTCCCGGGCGGCGCCACGGTCGGCCTCGTCCTCATGGTGAACCTGATCGCGGCCCAGCTGGTCCGGCTCGAGGCCACCTGGAGCAAGGCCGGCCTCTGGGTCGTCCACCTCGGCCTCATCCTGTTCGTGGGCGGCGAGTTCGTCTCCGGCATGTTCCAGGTCGAGTCGCAGATGGCCATCGAGAACGGCCAGACCGTGAACTTCGTGGAGGGGCGCGATCCGGAGCTGGTCCTCATCGACGTGACCGACCCGGCCTGGGACGAGGTCTACGCCGTCCGCGCGGGCCCCCTGGCCCGCGAGGGGTCGGTGGCCGTCCCGGGCACGCCCGTCACGCTCAAGATCCACCAGTACGCGCAGAACGCAGAGCTGCGGAACCGCACCCCGTTCGACCCGCCCGCGCGGGCCACGGCCGGGGTGGGAACCTCCGTCACCATGACCCCCATCCCGCCGGTCTCCGCCGACAACGCGGTGGACCAGGGCGCCGCGCTCGTCGAGCCCATCGCCGGGGGGCGGAGCTACGGCACCTGGCTGGTCTCGCAGGGGCTGGGCGCCCCCCAGTCCTTCACCCACGAGGGGCGCACCTACCAGCTCGCCATGCGCCACCGGCGCCAGTACCTGCCCTACTCGGTGACCCTGAAGAAGTTCAGCCACGACAAGTACGCCGGCACCGACATCCCCAAGAACTTCTCCAGCCTGGTCCACCTCGTGAATCCACGGACCGGCGAGAACCGGGACGTCCTCATCTCCATGAACGAGCCCATGCGCTACGACGGCAAGGCCTTCTACCAGGCCAGCTTCGGCAAGGGCGACACCCTCTCCATCCTCCAGGTGGTGGAGAACCCGGGCTGGCTCATCCCCTACATCTCCTGCGTGCTGGTCTCGCTGGGGCTCATCGTCCACTTCACCGTCAGCTTGAGGAAGTCGTCCAGGAAGCGCGAGGCCGCGCGGCTCGCGCAGGCGGCGCAGGAGGCATGACATGACGAAGAAGATCGGGAAGTACGCGGCGTGGATCGCCGGCGGCCTGGCGCTGGTCTCGGCGCTCCTCATGCTCCGCGCACCCGGTCAGGTCCGCGGCCTCGACGTGGACGGGTTCGTCAGGCTTCCGGTGCTGGAGGGCGGCCGGTTGAAGCCGCTCGACTCCACGGCGCGCAACGCGCTGCTCCTCATCCGGGGGCAGCAGAGCTTCCGTCACCAGGACCGGACCGTCGGGGCGGGCGAGTGGATCCTCGACGTCCTCTTCCGGCCGCAGGTGGCCGACCTCCAGCCCATCTTCGTCATCGACAACCCCGACGTGCTGGGGGTCATGAAGATGGAGCGCACCAAGGATCGCTACTACTCCTTCCGCCAGATCATCCCCTTCATCAACGAGATCCAGCGCGAGGCCAACGCGGCCCAGGCCATCGAGGCCAAGCTGCGCACCCCCTACCAGAGCGCGGTCGCCAACCTCTTCGAGCGGCTCTACCTGTACCACCGGCTCAAGAACACCATCCAGCTGGAGAACCAGCCGGGGCTCGCCGCAGAGATCGCCGGCGCCACCGCCCCGGACGCGGCGCAGCGCCAGGCCAGCATGGCCGACCTGGCCTACTTCCGCCCCATCCCGCCGCTCCCCGGCCAGAAGGCCGAGGCCTGGTCCAACACCGGCGAGGCCCTGCGCGGCCTGGCCATGGGAGCGGTGAACCCCGGGCTCGACCCCATGGCACGCATCGCCTGGGCCTACTCGGTCCAGGACGCGCCCGCCTTCAACAAGGCGGTGAAGGACCTCCAGACCGTCACCTTCGGCACGTGGCCCGACGCCCAGACCCACGTGGACCACGAGACCACCTTCAACCGGGCCCAGCCCTTCTACGTGGGCATGGCCATCTACGTCCTGGCGCTGCTCATGGTCTTCGCCTCCTGGGCCTGGAAGCCGGAGATCCTGCGTTCGGCCGCCTTCGGCCTGCTCTGCGCCGGCGCCATCGTGCAGACCGCCGGGCTCATCTCGCGCATCGTCCTGCAGGGCAGGCCTCCGGTCACCAACCTCTACTCCTCGGCCGTCTTCGTGGGCTGGGGCGCGGTCCTGCTGGGCATCGTCCTCGAGCGCATGTACCGCAACGGCTTCGGGACGGCGGTGGCCTCGGCCTCCGGCTTCGCCTCGCTGCTCGTGGCCCACCACCTCTCCGGCGACGGCGACACCATGGAGATGATGCGGGCGGTGCTCGACTCCAACTTCTGGCTGGCCACCCACGTCACCACCATCACCATCGGTTACAGCGGCATGTTCCTGGCCGCGGCCATCGCCATCGCCTGGACGGTTCGCAAGCACTTCGCCCGCGTGAGCCCGGAGATCTCGAAGTCGCTCCTGGGCATGGTCTACGGGATCATCGCCTTCTCCCTCTTCTTCAGCTTCGTGGGCACGGTCCTGGGCGGCATCTGGGCCGACCAGTCCTGGGGACGGTTCTGGGGCTGGGACCCAAAGGAGAACGGCGCGCTGCTCATCGTGCTCTGGTGCGCCATCATCCTGCACGCGCGCTGGGGGGGCTTCGCCCGGGAGCGCGGCATCATGACCATGGCCATCTTCGGCGGCGTGATCACGAGCCTCTCCTGGTTCGGCGTGAACATGCTGGGGGTGGGGCTCCACTCCTACGGGTTCATGGACAAGGCCTTCTGGGCGCTGTCCGGGTTCGTGGGCAGCCAGCTCCTCCTCATGGCGCTCGCCATGGCCCCCCGCCAGTTCTGGAAGGGGAAGGCGGCGCGCGAGGCCGGCGACGAGGCGCATCCTTCCAAGGCGTGATAGGAAGCGTCCGCCCCGAGGGGCGGACCCCATGAAGCACCAGATCGCACGCCGGCGCACGTTCGCCATCATCTCGCACCCCGACGCCGGCAAGACGACGCTGACCGAGAAGCTGCTGCTCTACGGCGGCGTGATCCAGCTGGCCGGCGCGGTCAAGGCCAAGCGGGGCCGGGCCAGCGCCGTCTCCGACTGGATGGAGATGGAGCGGGAGCGCGGCATCTCCATCACCACCAGCGTCCTGCAGTTCCCCTACCGCGGGCTGCAGATGAACCTGCTCGACACCCCGGGCCACGCCGACTTCAGCGAGGACACCTACCGCACGCTCCACGCGGTGGACGGCGCGGTCATGCTCCTCGACAGCGCCAAGGGCGTGGAGGCCCAGACCCGCAAGCTCTTCCGGGTCTGCCGGCAGCGGGCCATCCCCATCTTCACCTTCGTGAACAAGCTCGACCGCCCCGGACGCGACGCCTTCGACCTCATCGGCGAGGTGGAGAACGTGCTCGGCATCGGCGTCTACCCGGTGACCTGGCCCATCTTCCGCAACGGCGTCTTCCGGGGCGTCTACCACCGGCTGCGCCAGCGCGTGTACCTGTTCGAGGCCGGACGGGCCAACTCCAGCTCCACAACCGGGGCCGAACGCCCCCCGGTGGAGGTGACCGGCATCGACGACCCGGCCCTCCGGGAGGAGCTCGACGACAGGGGATACGACCAGCTCCGGCACGACGCCGAGCTGCTCGAGATGGCCGGCGACGGATTCGACCGGGAGCGCTTCGAGGCCGGGCAGCTCTCGCCCATGTTCTTCGGGTCGGCGGTGAACAACTTCGGCCTGGAGGCCTTCCTGGAGACCTTCTCCGAGCTCATGCCGCCGCCGAGGGCGCGCCTGTCCGACGCCGGTCCCATCGAGCCGGCCAGCGAGGAGTTCAGCGGCTTCGTCTTCAAGATCCAGGCGAACATGGACAAGGCCCACCGCGACCGGGTGGCCTTCGTGCGGATCTGCTCGGGCAAGATGGTGCGCGGGATGAAGGTGACCCACGTGCGCAGCGGCAAGGAGGTCCGGCTCGCCAGCCCCACCCAGTTCCTGGCCCGGGAGCGCAGCGTGGTGGACGAGTCCTACGCCGGTGACGTGGTGGGCATCCACGACCCCGGCCTCTTCGAGATCGGCGACACCCTCACCGGCGGCTCGCGCTTCGCCTTCGAGGGGATCCCCAGCTTCGCCCCCGAGCACTTCCGGCGCCTGGCGCTGGTGGACCCGATGCGGCGCAAGCAGTTCGCCACCGGCATCGAGCAGCTGGCCCAGGAGGGGACCGTGCAGCTCTACCGCCCGCCCGCCGGTCGCGCCGGTGACCTGGTGCTGGGGGCGCTCGGGCAGCTGCAGTTCGAGGTGGTGAAGTACCGGCTCGAGGCCGAGTACGGGGTCGAGGTCCGCGTCGAGACGGTGCCCTGGGTGCTGGCCCGCTGGCCGGGCCGGGCCGACGGCGCGCCGGTGGACCTGGACGCGCTGCAGGACGCGGTCGAGGGGATGGTCGTGCTCGACGTCCGCGAGCGGCCCGTGGTGCTCTTCGACCGGGCCTGGGCGCTGCAGACCGCCGAGCGAGTTCACCCGGAGTATGTGTTCGCCGAGACCGCCACGGGCGTCGTGGTCCGGGCCGCGTAGGCCCCGGCGGGTGACCGGCGCAGCCGGGCGCCGTCACTCCCCGCTGGTGGTCTCGGGGACGGCAGCCGGGGCGGCCCGGTCGAGCCCCTCGTCGGCGTAGGAGG
This sequence comes from uncultured delta proteobacterium, assembly GCA_963828255.1. Taxonomy (GTDB): domain Bacteria; phylum Myxococcota; class Myxococcia; order Myxococcales; family Anaeromyxobacteraceae; genus CAIOAK01. Next base: position 131,799 of record CAWHDZ010000040.1, read on the forward strand.
TGGGATCCTCCAGCGCCTCCAGGTGGGTGAGCACGTTGGCGTTGGGGATGACCTGCCGGATCTCGTGCTCGATCCTCTCCAGCAACGCGTGCCCCCGGGCCACGTTCCAGGAGCCGGGCACGAGCACGTGGACCGAGACGAAGCGGCGCGAGGCCGCCTGCCGGGTGCGGAGCGCGTGGAACTGCACCTCCGGTCCGCGGTGGGAGTCGAGGACCTTCAACACGGCGGCCTGCTCGTCGGTCGGGAGCGTGGTGTCGAGGAGTCCCAGCGCCGAGCGCCGGATGAGCTTCACGCCTGCCCAGGTGATGTTCAACGCCACGCCGATGGCCACGATGGGGTCGAGCGTGTTCCATCCGGTGAGCGCCACCACGCCGATGCCGGTCAGCACGCCCACCGAGGTCCAGACGTCGGTCATGAGGTGGTGCGCGTCGGCCTCGAGCGCGATGGAATGGTGCTTCTTTCCGGCCCGGAAGAGCACGCGGGAGACCACCAGGTTCACGACCGAGGCGCCGGTGGAGACGAGGAGGCCGACTCCGACCTGCTCGAGGGGGGCAGGGTGGAGCAGGCGGTTCACCGCCGACCAGGCGATGGCCACGGCCGCCACCAGGATGAGCGCACCCTCCACGCCGCTGGCGAAGTACTCGGCCTTGTCGTGGCCGTAGGCGTGCTCCTGGTCGGGGGGCCGGGCCGCAACGGTGAGCATGCCCAGGGTGGTGACGGCGGCCACCAGGTTCACCACCGACTCGGCCGCGTCGGAGAGGAGGCCGACCGATCCGGTGAGCCGCCAGGCGACGGTCTTCATGACGATGGTCACCACCGCCGCGGCGATGGAGAGCCAGGCGAACCGCGCCAGCGAGGGCCGGGTGTTGGTCACCGATCCGGCCGACATCGTCCCCGTCATCGCACGGGCCTCTCCCGCGCCGGCAGGAGATCGCGGAGGACCTCGCGGGCCCGGCGGAGCATCTCCACCGTGGTGTCCCAGCCCACGCAGGCGTCGGTGACCGAGCAGCCGTAGCGGAGCTTCGAGAGGTCGGCCGGGACGGGCTGGTTGCCCGCCTCGATGAAGCTCTCCACCATGAACCCCACCACGGAGCGGTTCCCCTCGCGGATCTGGTGCACCACGTCGCGCATGACGAGCGGCTGGAGGTCGGGCTTCTTCCAGGAGTTCGCGTGGGAGCAGTCCACCACCAGGTTCCCCGGCAGCCTGGCCTTGGCGAGCGCCTCCTCGGCGAGGGTGATGGAGACGGTGTCGAAGTTGGGGCGCCCCCCGCCGCCGCGCAGCACGAGGTGGCCGTAGCGGTTGCCGCGGGTGCGCACGATGGCCGAGCGACCCTGGCCGGAGACGCCCAGGAAGCTGTGGGGCCCGGCCGCCGAGAGGATGGCGTTCACCGCGCCCTCGATGTCGCCGTCGGTCCCGTTCTTGAAGCCCACCGGGGTGGAGAGGCCGGAGGACATCTCGCGGTGGGTCTGTGACTCGGAGGTGCGGGCGCCGATGGCGGTCCAGGCGATGAGGTCCCCGTAGTACTGGGGGGCGATGGGGTCGAGGGCCTCGGTGCCGGCCGGGAGGCCGAGCTCGTTCACGTCGAGGAGGAACTGGCGGCCGCGCTCCATCCCCTCGTCGATGCGGAAGGAGTCGTCCATGCGCGGGTCGTTGACGAACCCCTTCCATCCCAGCGAGGTGCGCGGCTTCTCGAAGTAGACGCGCATGACGACGTGGAGCGTGTCGGCCAGCTCGTCGGCCAGGACGCGCAGGCGCCGCGCGTAGTCGAGGCCGGCCGCCGGGTCGTGGATGGAGCAGGGGCCCACCACCACGAAGAGCCGCCTGTCGCGTCCGTCGAGGATGGCCTCGATGGCGCGGCGGGAGGAGACCACCGTGGCCGCAGCCCGCTCGGAGAGGGGATGGCGTCCCTTCACCTCGTCGGGAGAGGGCATGAGGTCGAGGGACGCTACGTTCAGGTTCTCGGTCTGCTGCATGGGACGCCCATGATACCAAGACCCCGTGACCCTGCTGCATGCATCCTCGATCGGCCTCGCCTTTGGCAGCCGGACCATCCTCGACGGCCTCACGCTCACCATCGAGGAGGGGGAGCGGGTCGGGCTCGTGGGGGTGAACGGGTCGGGGAAGTCCTCGCTCCTGCGCATCCTGGCCCGCGCCGCCGAGCCGGACCGCGGCGAGGTCCAGCTGCGCCGCGGGGCCTCGGTGACCTACCTGCCCCAGGAGCCCGAGTTCCCGGAGGGGGCCACGGTCGCCTCCGAGCTCGAGGTGGCGCGGGCCCCGCTCCGGGCCGCCATCGAGGCCCACACGGCGCTCTCCGCGCGCCTCGCCGGCGAGGCCGACCCGGCGCGCCACGAGCGCATGCTCTCCGACCTCGCCATCCTCTCCGACCGGGTCGAGCACCTGGGGGGCTGGGACACCGCACACGAGGCCCGGCGGCTGCTCGACCGGCTCGGCGTCCCGGACTGGGAGCGGCCGGTCGCGGAGCTGTCCGGCGGGGCGCGCAAGCGGGTGGCCATCGCGCGGGCGCTGCTCTCCCATCCCGACCTGCTCCTCCTCGACGAGCCCACCAACCACCTCGACGCCGACACGGTGGACTGGCTGGAGGACGAGCTCGACGGCCGGTCCGGAGCGCTCGTGCTCGTCACCCACGACCGCTACTTCCTCGACGACCTGGTGGACCGCATGCTGGAGATCACCGCGGACGGCGGCGTGACGAGCTGGCCCGGAAACTACGAGGCCTTCCTGGAGCAGAAGCTCATCGCCGAGGAGCAGTCGGCGCTGGGCCAGCACAAGCGGGAGCGCTGGATCGAGCAGGAGGTGGCCTGGCTGCGCCGGGGGCCGGAGGCGAGGCGCACCAAGAGCAAGGCCCGCATCCAGCGGGCCCGCGCGCTCATGGCCGAGAAGGGGTTCGTCCGCCCCCGCGTCGCCGAGCTGCAAGTGGCCCCTCCGCCCCGGCTGTCGCAGGTGGTGATCGAGGCCCACGGCCTCGGGAAGTCCTTCGGGGAGCGGAAGGTGCTCGAGGGCGTGGACTTCATCCTGCAGCGCGGGGAGCGGGTCGGGATCGTCGGACCCAACGGCGCCGGCAAGACCACCTTCCTGCGCCTGCTGCTCGGGGAGATGGCGCCCGACGCGGGGAAGGTGGTGACGGGCGTCCGCACCCGCGTCGCCTACCACGATCAGCAGCGCGCCGCGCTCGACCCGGAGCAGACCGTCTACGAGGCCGCCGGGGGCGGCGCCCCGGGGAAGGCCGGCGAGGACTTCGTCACCATCGGTGACCGCCGGGTGGGGCTGCGCGACTACCTCGACGACCTGCTCTTCCCCCCGGTCATGCAGCGGATGAAGGTGGGGGCGCTCTCCGGCGGCGAGCGGAACCGGCTCCTGCTGGCGCGCCTCTTCCTCGAGGGGGCCAACGTGCTGGTCCTCGACGAGCCCACCAACGACCTCGATCTCGTGACGCTCAACGTGCTGGAACGGCTGCTCCTCGACTTCGGGGGCAGCGTGCTGCTCGTCACCCACGACCGGTACTTCCTCGACAAGGTGGCCACCTCGATCCTGGCCTTCGAGGGGGACGGCCGGGCCATCCGCTACCCGGGGAACTACGAGATGTACCGGACCTTGAGGCCACAACCCGAGCGGGCGGCGCCAGCCGCCCCGACGAGGGAGACCCCACGCCCACCCGAGCGGAAGCCGTCCGCCCGAAGGCTCTCCTTCAAGGAGCAGAGGGAACTGGAAGGGATCGAGGCCGCCATCCTCGGGGCCGAGGCGCGCAAGTCCGCCGCGGAGTCCGCCCTCTCCGACCCAGCCACCTACCAGGGGGGCGGGGACCGCGTTCCGGCGCTGCGTGCGGAGATGGAGTCGGCGGGGGCCGAGGCGGAGAGGCTCTACGCCCGGTGGGAGGAACTGGAGCGGATGGGGACGAAGGACGCCCTCAAGCCCGGGCCTGGATGAGCTCGATCCGGTAGCCGTCCGGGTCCTCGACGAAGGCGATGACGGTCTTCCCGTGCTTCATCGGGCCGGCCGGGCGCACCACCTTCCCGCCGCGCCGCTCGATCTCGGCGCAGGCCGCCTGGGCGTCCGGCACCTCCAGCGCCACGTGGCCGAATCCATTGCCGAGGTCGTAGGCATGCGTGTCCCAGTTCCAGGTCAGCTCGATGGCGGCTGCCTCCGATTCGAGCGCGTAGCCCACGAAGGCCAGCGTGAAGCGCCCCTCGGGGTACTCGTGCCTGCGGAGCAGGCTCATCCCCAGGACCTCGGTGTAGAAGCGGATCGAGCGATCGAGGTCGCCCACGCGGATCATGGTGTGGAGGATGCGCATGGCCTCACTCGTACATCTTGCGGGTGCTCGAGCCCATGAAGCGGACGGCGGCGGGCCTGGAGAGGAGTCGCTGCATGACGAAGTTCACCGCCCGGTTGAGCCGCCCGGCGACCACCACGGGCTTGTGTCCCAGCGCGGCCAGGGCCTCCGCCACGACCGGCCCCGCCTCCATCATCGGAACCCTCTTCCGGGGCCGGGAGGCCTCGTAGCTCGGCGTGCGGGTCGGGCCGGCCCGGCAGGCCAGGACGTCCACCCCGTGCGGCCGCAGCTCGTCCCAGAGCCCCTCGGCGAGAACGATCTCGAAGGCCTTGGATGCGGCGTAGGCGGCCACGATCGGCGTCCCCTGGCCGCCGGCCAGGGAGGACATGAGGATGACGCCGCCGCGCCCCCGGGGGACCATCCGGCGCGCGAAGTGGTGCGCCATGGCGAGCGGCGCCCGGCAGTTCACGTCGATCACCTTCATGAGGTCGTGGAGCGGACGGTCGAGGAAGGGGCCCAGGGCGGAGAAGGCGGCGTTGTGGACGACGAGACCCACCTCGGCGTCCCCGGCGAGGGCGTCGAGCACGGCGAGGAGGTCGGGGCGGGCCACGTCGGCCGCGGCGGTGCGGACCTGGATGCCGTGGGCCGTGCGCAGCTCGGCGGCGAGGGCCTCGAGAGGGCCCTCGCGCCGGGCCACCAACATCAAATTTAGCCCGCGGGAGGCCAGGGCGCGGGCGAAGGATTCCCCGATCCCTTCCGAGGCGCCGGTGACGAGCGCCCACGGGCCGTAGCGGGCCCCGAAGTCCTTCACTTGAAGGAGAAGTTGAAGAAGGGGAAGACCGGCAGCATGCCGCCCTTGTGGATGATGTTGATGAGGCCGATCTGGACGCCTTCCATGGTGTCGGTCTGGTTCACGAGGCCGAGCTGGAGCCCCTTCACGTGATTCGCCTGGTTGTAGAGGCCGGTCTGGAGACCCTCGAAGTTCCCCTTGGTGATGCTCACGATCCAGTTCCCCTGCCAGCCCTTGAACTCGCCGTTCACGATGCTGACGGCGCCCCACTGCAGGCCCACGGCGCCGCCCGAGGTCATGTTGACGAGGCCGAGGTCGAAGCCGTTCACGAAGGCGTTGTTTCCGTAGAGCAGGCTGAACCGGAAGCCGCTGATGCCCTGCGCCTCGGGCACGATCTGGACCGGGGTGACGAGGCCCAGCGAGATGGGCTTGCCGCCCGACTCGGCGAGCGAGGCGGTGGGGACCGCGAGGAGGGCGGCGAGGACGGGGAGGGCGAGGACGGGGAGGGCGAGGACGAGACGGCGCATGTCTTTGCTCCTTGCGTGGGGTCAGCCGAGCGCTTCCTGGAGCGCCTTCCTTACCGCCGACGGGTCGGCCTTGCCCTGCGTTTCGCGCATGGCGGCCCCGAGGAGGAACCCGAGGAGCTTCTTCTCGCCCAATCGGTAGCGCGCCACCTCGGCGGCCTGCGCGGCGAGCACCCGGGCCACCGCGCCCTCGACTGCGGCCCGGTCGTCCACCCGCTCCAGGCCGAGCTCGGCGAGCCGGTCCGCGGGGTCGCCCGGCCGCTCGAGAAGGCTCGCGAGCAGCGCCTTCGCGCCCGCCCCGGTGGTGCGCCCCGACTCGGCGAGGGCGACGAAGCGTCCGAACGACCCGGCCTCCAGAGGAAGGGAATCGAGGGGGAGGTCGCCCGCGAGGCCGAGAAGCTCGTTGAGGAGCCAGCGCGCCGTGGGGCCGGGGGGGCCTCCGGCGGCGACGGCGGAGTCGAACCAGGCCGCGGTGACCGCGTCGGCGGCGAGGAGGTCGGCCTGGTCCGGCGAGACGCCGGGGATCGCCGCCAGCCTGGCGTGGATCGCGGCCAGCCGGGGATCGGCGGCCCGCTGCTCGGCCCGCACGTCTCCCCGGCTCCTCCGGGGCGCGGCGGGCGCGGCGGGCTCCCTCGCCGGGCGGGCCGGACGACGGGCCTCGACCGGGGCCGTCCGCGCCGTCCAGGCGTCCTTGAGCGTCATGGTGCGGTTCCACACCGGGGCGCCGGGCCTGGAATCGACCGGGTCCGCGAAGAAGTAGCCCTCCCTCAGGAACTGCCAGTGCGTACCCGGGGCGGCGTCGCGGAGCGCCGGCTCGAGCCGGGCGCCGGGAGCTGACGAGAGGGATGCCGGGTTCATCACGTCGAGGAAGTTCCCCTCGGCGTCGGGCTGCTCCACCGTGAAGAGCCGGTCGTAGAGCCGGACCTCGGCGGGGATCGACCGGCTGCCGTGGACCCAGTGGATGGTCCCCATCCCGCGGCGCGCTCCGCCCTCCCGGGAGGCGGGGTCGAGGGTGCAGCGGATCTCCTCCACCTCGCCGCCGGGGCCACGGACCACCTCGTCGCAGCGGACCACGTAGGCGCCGGCCAGCCGCACCTCCCGCCCGGGCGCGAGCCGCTTCCAGTCGGGGGGCGGGTCGGCGGAGAAGTCGTCCCGCTCGACGAGCAGGTCCCGCCCGAAGGGGACCTTCCGCGTCCCCCCGTGGCCCGGCTCGGCCGGCCACCACGGCAGGTCGAGATCCTCGTCCGGCCCGGTCCAGTTCAAGAGGGTGAGCCGAACCGGGTCGAGCACGCCGAGCGCCCTGGGCGAGCGCCGCTCGAGGTCGCCCCGGACGCAGAATTCGAACTTGCCGATGTCCACCACGCTGTTGTTCTTGGCCACCCCGATGAGGTCTGCGAAGTCGCGCAGCGCCTCGGGGGTGACCCCGCGCCGGCGCATGCCGGCGATGGTGGGCATGCGGGGGTCGTCCCAGCCGGAGACCCGCTTCTCGTTGACGATCTGGAGGAGCTTGCGCTTCGACATCACCGTGTAGCCGAGCGCCAGCCGGGCGAACTCGTACTGCCGGGGGCGCGGGTCCCAGGGGCCGGTGTTGTCGAGCACCCAGTCGTAGAGTTCCCGGTTCGACTCGAACTCCAGCGTGCAGATGGAGTGGGTGACCCCCTCGACGGCGTCCTCGAGCGGGTGGGCCCAGTCGTACATGGGGTAGATGCACCAGGCGTCGCCGGTGCGGTGGTGGCTGGCATGGCGGATGCGGTAGAGGAGCGGGTCCCGCATGAGCACGTTGGGGTGCGCCATGTCGATACGCGCCCGCAGGACCGCGGCGCCGTCGGGGAACTCCCCCTTCCGCATGCCCCGGAGGAGGTCGAGGTTCTCGGAGGGCGGCCGATCGCGGTGGGGGCTCGCCACCCCCGGCCGCTCGAAGCTTCCCCGCTGCTCCCGGATGGCCTCCTGGGACTGGGTGTCCACGTAGGCCTTCCCCTCCAGCACCAGCCGCTCGGCGCATTCGTACATCTTCCCGAAGTAGTCGGAGGCGAAGTGGAGGTGCTCCCCCCAGTCGCCGCCCAGCCAGCGGACGTCGTTCTCGATCGATTCGACGTACTCGGTGTCCTCCGTCGTGGGGTTGGTGTCGTCGAAGCGGAGGTGGGCGCGCCCCCCGTAGCGGGCAGCCAGGCCGAAGTTGAGCAGGATCGACTTGGCGTGGCCGATGTGCAGGAAGCCGTTGGGCTCGGGAGGGAAGCGGGTGACGATCGGACCGCGAACCCGGCCCGCGGCAAGGTCGGAATCGACGATGTCGGTCAGGAAGTTGGAGGTCTTGGCCGATTCTGCCATCCGGGGCGTGTACCGCAGCCCAGGACTGCTCGCAACTGCGCGGAAGGAGGGTATCCTTCGCCTCCATGGAGGTCCTCCTCGACGGGGCGAGTCCCGTCCACTGGCTCGTGGTCGCCGTGCTGGCGGTGTCCGGGGCGTTGACCGCCTGGATGGGGGTTCGCGACGGGCTCGTCCGACGGGTGGTCCGGACCAACTCCGGACCGCTCACCGGCTGGAAGGCCCTGGCGGCGGGGGTGCTCTACGCGGCCTTCGGTCTGGCCGGGGTCGTGGGGGCCGTGCTCTTCGTCCTGAAGGCCCGCTAGGCGCCGCCGCCGGTCCCGGCTGCCGAGCCCCGGTGCCGCGGGGTGCGCCGCTCGCCGCGGGCGCAGGCGAGTTGCAGGGCCACGCTCCGGTGGAACGCCGCGACCATGGGGGCGAAGCGCTCGGGGGCCCCTTCCAGATCGCCCAGCGCGAGCGCCACCGCCTCGAGTGTGGACAGGTGGACCGCCCCGGGCTCGGCCCGCAGCCCGGCGTAGCCGCTCGGACGGCCGGCGTCCACCGAGACCCGGGGGAGGGCGGCGAGGGTTGGCGACAGGCGCAGCATCTTCTCGGACTGGTGCCAGGTCCCGTCCACCGCGAAGAGCACCGGCGGGGGGGGGCGGGCGAGCTCGCCGGCGGGGGTCGAGCCGGGGCCGGGGAAGAGGAGCGCCGCGCCGGGGACCCGGGCGAGCTCCATGACCCCGGGGTCGCCCTCGAAGGAGACGCCACGGTGCAACTCGGCGTTCTCCAGGGCCAGGCGGGTGAGCCAGGCCGAGCAGATGGCGAGCCGAGCCTCCCGGGGGTGCTGGAGGAGCACCACCCGGGTCCGGGAGGGGGCCGGGACGAGCCCGTCGCAGACGCAGAACTCCGCGGGGCGGAGGCATCGGGCGCAGCTCCGGCGCACGGCGGCCTAGACGACGCCGAGGAGCTCGACCTCGAACACCAGGGTGGCGTTGGGCGGGATGTCGGGAGGGGCGCCACCGGCGCCGTAGCCCAGATCGGGGGAGAGGGTGAGCTTGCGCTTGCCCCCGACCTTCATGCCGGCGACACCCCGGTCCCACCCCTCGATGACCTCGCCGGCCCCCAGCCGGAAGCTGAACGGCTCGCCGCCGACCGAGGAGTCGAACTTCGTCCCGTCCAGCAGCCAGCCGGTGTAGTGGACCTGAACATTCTTTCCCCGGACCGCCTCCGGCCCCTTGCCGGTCATGAGGTCCTCGATCTTGGGCTTCGCCATGGTCACCTCCGCGGCAGGACTACCCGGTCGCCGGGGCGGAGGCAAGGCGTCCCACACGGCCACGACGGGGCGATCGCTCCCCACCAGTTGCAGTTCCCGTCGCAGGTGCGTAAACCATTGGTCGCGCCAGATACCGGGCCACAACGACTTTCGGGAGGATCGACATGAACGGTGAGCAGGAGAACACGACGCAGCCGACCATGATGGAGAACGCGGTGGCCAAGGTGGAGGAGGTCAAGGCCGCCGCGATCGCCACCGAGGTGAAGGCCGAAGCCCAGGTCAAGGCCGGCGTGAAGAAGGCGAAGGCCCAGGCCAAGAAGTTCGTCGCCAGCGTGAAGAAGGAAGTGAAGAAGGACATCAGGAAGGTGAAGGCCGCGGTCAAGAAGTTCGGGAAGAAGCCGGCCAGGAAGGTCGCCAGGAAGCCCGCGAAGAAGGCGGCGAAGAAGGTCGCCAGGAAGCCGGTCAAGAAGCCGGTGAAGAAGGCCGGCAAGAAGAAGTAGGGCTCTTCCCGCGGCACCCGGGGGCGCATCGGTCGTGGCCATCGCCGCGGCGGATCGCGCCCCTTCCGTTTCGGCCTCGCGTGGAACCCGTGGACGGTTCGCGCGAGTTCTGCTTTCCTTCGGGGCCATGGCCACCCCCGACTTCAAGTACCAGGATCCGTTCCCGCTCTCGAAGGACCAGACCCGCTACCGCCTCGTCTCGAAGGAGGGCGTCTCCGTCGCCACCTTCGACGGCAAGGAGATCCTCAAGGTCGAGCCCTCCGCGCTGGAGCGCGTCGCCAACGAGGCGATGCGCGAGCTCTCCTTCTACCTGCGCCCCGACCACAACGAGCAGGTGGCGAAGATCCTCACCGACCCGGAGGCCTCCCCCAACGACAAGGGGGTGGCGCTGGCCTTCCTGCGCAACGCCGAGATCTCCGCCCAGGGCGAGCTGCCCATCTGCCAGGACACCGGCACGGCGACCATCGTCGGCAAGAAGGGGCAGCAGGTCTGGACCGGGGTGAAGGACGAGGAGTGGATCTCGAAGGGGGTCTACCGGACCTACACCGAGGAGAACCTTCGCTACTCCCAGACCTCCGCCCTCAACATGTACGACGAGGTCAACACCGGCACCAACCTGCCGGCCCAGATCGACCTCTACGCGACCGAGGGAGCCGAGTACAAGTTCCTCTTCGTCGCCAAGGGAGGCGGTTCCGCCAACAAGACCATGCTCTGGCAGGAGACCAAGGCGCTCCTCACGCCCGAGAAGCTGGAGAAGTTCCTGGTGGACAAGATGAAGTACCTGGGCACCGCGGCCTGCCCGCCGTACCACATCGCCGTGGTGGTGGGAGGCACCTCCGCCGAGGCCAATCTCAAGACCGTGAAGCTCGCCTCCACCAAGTACTACGACGGGCTCCCCACCGAGGGAAACGCGCTCGGCCAGGCCTTCCGCGACGTCGAGCTGGAGAGCCGCCTGCTCGTCGCCGCCCAGAAGCTCGGCATCGGGGCCCAGTTCGGCGGCAAGTACTTCGCCCACGACGTGCGGGTGGTGCGCCTGCCGCGCCACGGCGCCTCCTGCCCGATCGGCATGGGCGTCTCCTGCTCGGCCGACCGCAACGCCAAGGCCAAGATCACGAAGGAGGGGGTCTTCATCGAGGACCTCGACCGGAACCCGGGTCGGCTCATCCCCGACGCGCTCAGGGGCAAGCACGACCACGGCGTGAAGGTGAACCTCGACCGACCCATGAAGGAGATCGTGGCCGAGCTGTCGAAGCACCCGGTCTCGACGCCGCTCCTCCTCACCGGGACGCTCGTGGTGGCCCGCGACATCGCCCATGCCAAGTTCAAGGACCTCATCGACGCGGGCAAGGGGCTCCCCGACTACTTGAAGAACCACCCGGTCTACTACGCCGGTCCGGCCAAGACGCCCAAGGGGAAGGCCTCCGGCTCCTTCGGCCCGACCACCGCCGGGCGCATGGATTCCTACGTGGACCTCCTGCAGTCCCACGGAGGCTCGCTGGTCATGATCGCCAAGGGGAACCGCAGCCAGCAAGTCACCGACGCCTGCAAGAAGTACGGCGGCTTCTACCTGGGGTCCATCGGCGGCCCGGCCGCGGTGCTGGCCGAGGAGAACATCAAGAAGGTGGAGTGCATCGACTTCCCGGAGCTGGGGATGGAAGCGGTCTGGAAGATCGAGGTGGTGGACTTCCCGGCCTTCATCCTGGTGGACGACAAGGGGACGGACTTCTTCAAGAAGCTGGGGATCTAGGGGCGGACGCGGCATCCAAAAGGGTCGTGTATACTGGCGGGCCCTTTTCCCGAACCGCCGGATCCACATGACCCAGCCGCGAACGCTCCTCCAGAAGATTCGGGAGTCCCACGTCGTCGCCCAGGAGGAAGGCGCACCCGCCGTCCTCTACGTCGACCGCCACCTCGTCCACGAGGTGACCTCGCCGCAGGCCTTCACGGGCCTGCGCGCGCGAAAGCTCCGGGTCCGGCGTCCCGACCTCACCACCGCCACCGCCGACCACTCCATCCCCACCCGGGGTCCGGTGATCGACGAGCAGGCGGCCGCCCAGCTCCGGCAGCTCGAGGAGAACTGCCGGGAGTTCGAGGTTCCGCTCTTCGGGCGGGGCAGCCCGGCGCAGGGCATCGTCCACGTGATGGGGCCGGAGCAGGGGCTCACCCAGCCGGGCATGACCATCGTCTGCGGCGACAGCCACACCGCCACCCACGGGGCCTTCGGGGCGCTGGCCTTCGGCATCGGCACGAGCGAGGTCGAGCACGTGCTCGCCACGCAGTGCCTGCTCCAGCACCGCCCCCGCAACTACGAGGTCCGCGTGGACGGCCGGCTCCCGGCCGGCGTCTCCGCCAAGGACGTCATCCTGGCCCTCATCGCCCGCATCGGCGTGGGCGGCGGGACCGGCCACGTCTTCGAGTTCACCGGGAGTGGCATGGGCGCCCTCGACATGGAGGAGCGCATGACCGTGTGCAACATGGCCATCGAGGGGGGCGCCCGCGCCGGGCTGGTGGCTCCGGACGACGTCACCTTCCAGTACCTGGCCGGGAGGCCGGCGGCGCCGCAGGGCGCCGCGTGGGACCGCGCGCTGGCCCGCTGGCGGGCCCTGCCCAGCGACCCGGGCGCGCCCTTCGACCGGAGCATCTCCCTCGACGCCGCGGCGCTCGAGCCCATGATCACCTTCGGAACCAACCCCGGCATGGGCATGCGGGTGGGCGGCCGCATCCCCGACCCGGCCGCGCTCTCCGACGCATCGCAGCGGGCCGCGCTCGAGAAGGCGCTCGGCTACATGGGATTCCGGGCCGGCCAGCCCATCGCCGGCCATCCCGTGCAGGTGGTCTTCATCGGCAGCTGCACCAACGGCCGGATCTCCGACCTGCGCGCCGCGGCCACCGTGCTGCGGGGGCGCAGGGTGGCGGCCGGCCTGCGGGTGCTCGTCGTCCCAGGTTCACAGATGGTGAAGAAGCAGGCCGAGGCCGAGGGTCTCGACCGGGTCTTCGTCGAGGCCGGCGCCGAGTGGCGCAACCCCGGCTGCTCGATGTGCATCGCCATGAACGGCGACCAGCTCCAGCCCGGCGAGTACGCCGTCTCCACGTCGAACCGCAACTTCGAGGGGCGGCAGGGCAAGGGAGGGCGCACGCTGCTCGCCTCGCCGCTCACCGCCGCGGCCTCCGCCGTCACCGGCAAGGTCACCGACCCGCGCACGCTTCCCCGCGCCTGAGGAAACAGGGACATGGCCCAGTTCACCACGCTCACCTCCCGCGTCGTCGTCGTCCCCCAGAACGACATCGACACCGACCAGATCATCCCCGCCCGCTTCCTCAAGACCACCGACAAGGCGGGCCTGGGCTCGAGCCTCTTCGCCGACTGGCGCTACGGACCGGACGGCGCCGCGCGGCCGGAGTTCCCGCTCAACGCCCCGCGCGCGGAAGGGGCGCAGGTGCTGCTCGCCGGGGACAACTTCGGCTGCGGCAGCTCCCGCGAGCACGCCCCCTGGGCGCTCACCGGCTTCGGCTTCCGCGCCGTGGTGAGCACCTCGTTCGCCGACATCTTCCGGAACAACGCGCTGAAGAACGGGCTCGTCCCGGTGGCCATCGACGCGGCCGCCCACGCGTCCCTGCTCGGGCAGCTGGCCCGGACTCCCGAGGCCGAGGTCACGGTGGACCTGGCCTCCCAGACCATCCGCCTTCCCGACGGGAAGACGGTGAAGTTCCCCATCGACCCTTTCTCCCGCACCTGCCTGCTCGAGGGGGTGGACGAGCTGGGGTACATCCTGCGCTTCGAGCCCCGCATCGCGGAGCACGAGGGGCGCGTCCGGGAGGCGTCGTGATCCAGATCTACGACACCACGCTGCGTGACGGCACCCAGCGCGAGGGCATCTCCCTCTCCTGCGACGACAAGATCGCCATCGCCGGACGGCTCGACGAGCTGGGCGTGACCTTCATCGAGGGCGGCTGGCCCGGCTCCAATCCCAAGGACGCCGAGTTCTTCGCCCGGGCCCGCGACATGGAGTGGAAGACGGCCCGGGTCGCAGCCTTCGGATCGACCTGCCGGGTGGGCGGCGGGCCGGAGGACGACGCCAACATCCGCGCGCTGGTGGACTCGGGCGCCCCGGTCTGCACGGTGGTCGGGAAGACCTGGACCCTGCACGTCACCGACGTGCTGCGCACCACGCTCGAGGAGAACCTCCGCATCATCGAGAGGAGCCTCGCCTACCTGGCCGCCCAGGGGCGGAGGGTGATCTACGACGCCGAGCACTTCTTCGACGGCTACCGGGCCGACCCGGCCTACGCCATCGCCACCCTGGAGGCGGCGGCGCGGGGCGGGGCCGAGACGGTGGTGCTCTGCGACACCAACGGAGGCTCGCTCCCCTGGCAGATCGCCGACGTGGTCCGGGCCGTGAAGGGCAGGGTGGACCGGCCTCTCGGCATCCACGCCCACAACGACAGCGAGACCGCAGTGGCCAGCTCGCTGGCCGCGGTCCACGAGGGGGCCATCCAGGTCCAGGGCACGGTGAACGGGTACGGGGAGCGCTGCGGCAACGCCAACCTCTGCTCGGTCATCCCGGCGCTCGAGCTGAAGCTCGGGTTCCCCTGCCTGCCTGCCGGCCGGTTGCACACGCTCACCGAGGTGTCCCGGTTCGTGGCCGAGCTGGCCAACCAGGCGCCCGACGACCACCAGCCCTACGTGGGCAAGTCGGCCTTCGCCCACAAGGGCGGCATCCACGTGGCGGCCATGCGCCGCAACGAGGCCACCTACCAGCACCTCGACCCGGTCCTGGTCGGCAACCGCATGCGCGTGGTGGTGAGCGAGCTGTCCGGGCGCGGCAACCTGCTCTCCAAGGCCGAGGAGATGGGCATCACCGGCGGAGACGTGGGCGGCGTGCTCGGGGAGATCAAGGAGCTCGAGTCGAAGGGGTTCTCCTTCGAGGCCGCCGAGGCCTCCGTGGCCATGCTCATGAAGCGGCAGGAGCCGGGCTACCACCCCCCCTTCGAGCTCATGGACTTCCTGGTCAACGTCGAGCACCGCACCGGCCGCGGCATCTTCGCCGAGGCCATGGTGAAGGTGCGGGTGGACGGCGAGGTGCTGCACACCGCCGCCGAGGGGGACGGCCCGGTGGACGCGCTCGACGCCGCGCTCCGAAAGGCGCTCTCTCCCCGCTACCCGAAGATCGGCCAGATGAAGCTCACCGACTACAAGGTTCGCATCCTCGACAGCGATCGGGGCGCGGGCGCGGTGACCCGCGTCCTCATCGACACCCACATGGGCGACCGGCGGTGGACCACCGTCGGCGCCTCCACCAACATCATCGAGGCCAGCTGGCGCGCGCTCAGCGACTCGGTGGAGTACGGGCTCACCGTCGCAACCTGACGGCGGCGGCCCCTCGGAGACGACATGAAGGCGACGATCGTGGTGCTTCCCGGCGACGGGATCGGGCCGGAGGTGACGGCCCAGGCCGTCCGGGTGCTCGAGTCGGTGGCCCGCAAGGGCGGGCATGACCTCCGCTTCACCGAGCGTCTCATGGGCGGATGCTCCATCGACGCCCACGGCGTGGCGCTCACGCCCGAGGTGCTCCGCGACTGCCAGGCGGCCGACGCGGTCCTGCTCGGCGCGGTGGGTGGTCCGAAGTGGGACGACCCGAAGGCCAAGGTACGGCCGGAGCAGGGGTTGCTCGGGCTGCGCAAGGGGCTCTCCGTCTTCGCCAACCTGCGGCCGGTCCGGGTGCACCCGGCGCTCGTGGACGCCTCCCCGCTCAAGGCCGACCGGCTGGCCGGGGTGGACATCCTGGTCATCCGCGAGCTCACCGGCGGGCTCTACTTCGGAGAGCCCAAGGGGCGCCACCACAAGGACGGCCACGAGCACGCCGTGGACACCCTCGACTACGCCGACTACGAGGTGCGGCGGGTCACCGAGCTGGCCTTCCGGCTGGCCCGGGGGCGTCGCAAGAAGGTGACTTCCGTGGACAAGGCCAACGTCCTCGAGTCCTCGCGCCTCTGGCGGCAGGTGGCCACGGCGGTGGGGCAGGAGTTCCCCGATGTCGCCCTCGACCACATGCTGGTGGACACCGCGGCCATGCGGCTCGTGCAGGCGCCCGCCTCCTTCGACGTGCTCGTGACCGAGAACATGTTCGGGGACATCCTCACCGACGAGGCGGCGGTCCTGGCCGGGTCGATGGGAATGCTCCCCTCGGCGTCGCTGGGAGCGGGCGGCCCGGGGCTCTACGAGCCCATCCACGGCTCCGCTCCGGACATCGCGGGGAAGGGGATCGCCAACCCGCTCGGGACCATCCTCTCGGCCGCCATGCTGCTTCGCCACTCGCTCGGTCTCGAGCAGGAGGCGGCGGCGATCGAGAGGGCCGCCGACGCGGCCGTCACCGGGGGTGCACGCACGGCCGACCTGGGGGGCAAGCTCTCCACCCGGGACATGGCCGAAGAGGTGCTGCGGCGTCTCTAGCCTCGCGGAGGCGCCGGCTTCCGGCGGGCCAGGATCCGCTCCATCTCGTCCATGGTCGCGTTCATCTCGGCGATGGCGGCGTCGAACGGGGCGGAGGTGGTCATGTCGACCCCGGCGCCGCGGAGCAGATCGATGGCGTAGCGGGACCCGCCGGCGCGAAGCATGTCCAGGTAGGCCTCCCGCCGGGCCGTCTTCCCGGTGCGCGCCTCCTCTCGGATGGCCCGCGCCAGGGCGGTGGAGGCGACCATGCTGGTGGCGTACTGGTAGACGTAGAACGGACGGTAGAAGTGGGGGATGAAGGCCCACTCCACGCCGATGAGGTCGTCGACCTGGGTGACGCCCTTGTCGTGACCGTAGTACTCCCGGACGATCCGGAGGTAGAGGTCGCTCAGGATCTCCCCGCCGAGCGGCTCGCCCCGCTCCGACCGCTCGTGCATGGCGAGCTCGAACTCGGCGAACTGGGTCTGGCGGAAGAGGGCTCCCCGAACGCCGTCCAGGTGGTTGCCGAGGAGCGCCAGCCGGGTCTCGTCGTCCTTCGCCTTCCCGAGCATGTGGTGCAATAGTAGGTTTTCGTTGAGGGTGGAGGCCACCTCGGCGACGAAGGTCGGGTAGTCGAAGGTGGCGAAGGGCTGGCTCCGCATGGCGTACCAGGTGTGCATCGAGTGGCCCGACTCGTGGGCCAGCATCGAGAGGTCATCGTACTGCCCGTTGAAGTTGAGCAACTGGTACGGGTGCACCCCGTAGACGCCGGTGGAGTAGGCGCCGGAGGCCTTGCCGGTGGAGGGCAGGTAGTCCGTCCAGCGGCTCTCGTACCCCTTCCGCATCGCATCGACGTACTCGGCTCCCAGCGGGGCGAAGGCCGCTAGCGTGATGGCGCGCGCCTCGTCCGGCGAGAACTTCAAGGGCACGCTGCCCACCATCGGGACGTAGAGATCCTGGTAGCGGAGCTTCTCGAGGCCGAGCATGCGGCGCCGGAGCTCCAGGTAGCGGTGGAAGGTGGGGAGGCTGCGCCGGACGTCGGCGACGAGCTGCCGGTAGACCGCGGGAGGGATGTTGGAATCGAAGAGGGAGGACTCCAGCGAGGAGCCGAAGCCGCGGACCTTCTTCTGGAAGACCTGGGCCTTCACCTGTCCGTCCAGGGTCGCCCCCATGGTGCGGGAGTAGGCCTGGAAGGCGCCCAGGAAGGCGGCGAAGACGGCCTCGCGGTCGGCGCGGAGGGGGGAGGCCCTGACCAGCCCGTAGGCGGAGGGATCGAGCCGGACCTCGCCGGTGGAGAGCTTCACCGTGGGCCAGGGCAGGTCGGCGTTCGCGAGGATCCCGTAGGCCGTGCTTCCGGTGTCCGCGAAGCCCTGGGCCTCGGCGACGACCCGCTCCTCCGCCGCCGAGAGCGTGTGGGGCCTGGCGCGGAGGACGTCCTCCACGAAGAAGCGGTAGGGAGCGAGGCGGGGTTCGGCCTGGATCCACGCCTTCAGCCTGTCGGGCTCGATGGCGAGGATCTCGGGCCGGGCGAACGACGACGCCGCCTCGAGCCGGACCGCCAGCTGCTGCGCGGACTCCCTCATCTCGCGGGGGTGGGCCGCCCGGATGTCCTCGTCGGAGAGGCAGTTCGCGTACTCGAGGACCCGGAGCAGGTCGCGCCTCAGGCCGAAGGCGGCGTCCAGGCCGTCTGCGAGCGCCGCCGCCGAGGTCCCGAGCCGGCCCTTGTGCGCGGAGAGGCCGGGGATGCGCCGGGCGAGATCGTCCCTCGCCACGGTCCAGGCGGCCTCGGAGGGGAAGATGTCGGCGAGGTTCCACCGGTACTTCTCCGCGACCTCGGCGCGTTCCGCGCCGCGCGCTGGAACGGCGAGCGCAAGGAGGGCGAGGATGGCGAGCACTCGGGCCATGGCGGTCCTCGGCCGGAACTGCCGGCTAGTCCTCGGCGATGGGCTGCGGACCCGGCACGATCCCGGCGATGTCCGGGTCCTCACCGGGCGTTCCCGCGGATCCAGGGTTCGCTTCCTTGTCCCGCTTGCGCGTCTCTCGCCGCTCGTCCTTCTTGCGCTGCTTGTCGCGGCGCGCGGCTTCCTTCTGTCGCTTCGTCGAACCCGGGTTGAAGACCATGTGAACTCCTGGAGGCAGGGGCCTCGCGGCTTGGGAAATGCGAAGGCCCGGCCGCCGGCCGGGCCTCCACCGAACGGGCCGGTCTGTAGCTTACACCGGACGGACGCTGGCGGCCTGAAGTCCCTTCGGCCCCTTCTTCACCTCGAACTCCACCTTCTGCCCTTCCTTGAGGGTGCGGAACCCTTCGGTCTGGATGGCCGTGTGGTGGCAGAAGACGTCCTCGCCACCGCCGTCCTGCGTGATGAACCCGAAGCCCTTCGCATCGTTGAACCACTTCACGACTCCACTGGCCATCCAGCACGTCCTTCGTCGTTCGCGCGGGAACCGTTCCCGGTGGGCTCGGGCCACCCCTGTAGCGCGGGCCGCCAAGTTGTCTAGCGCGCCCGAAACCGTTTGTCGAGGGGCCGATCAGGCCGGATCAGGCGCCCTGGTCGAAGCGATCGAAGCGCATGGTGAAGACCGCCCGCCCCTGGGTCAGGGAGCGGAGCTCGGTGGCATACCCGAACATGCGGCGCAGGGGGGCCTCCCCCTCGATGACCTTCAGGGCGGCGCCGCGGTCGGAGACGTCGAGCACCGAGCCCTGGCGCCGGTCGAGGCTCCCGATCACCTCGCCGAGGTACTCGGAGGGGAGGAGGACCTCGGTCCGCATGATGGGCTGGAGGATCACCGGCCCGGCCCGGCTGGCGGCGTCGCGCACCGCGTCGGCCACCGCGACCTTGTAGGCGAATGGCTTCGAGGCCCCCTCCCTCCAGGTGGCCCCCGTCAGGGTGACCGCGACGTCCTGCAGCGGGTGGCCTTCCAGGACGCCGGTCTCCGCCGCCTCGCGGGCTCCGGCAGAGGCCATCTCCAGCGTCTCGCCACGCATGAAGGGCAGGGCCCGGACCCCGTCGGTGAGCAGGAACCGGAACCCCGTGCCGCGGGGCAGGGGGGCGACCGCGACGCTGGCCTGGCCGAAGATCTCCTCGTCGTCGAGCGAGCGCTCGAAGCTCGCCTCTCCCTCGGCGGGGAGGGTCAGGGTCTCCCGGAGGAGGACCTGCGGCTCCCCGGTCCTGACCTCGAGGTGGAACTCGCGCTTGAGCCGCTCGGCCACGATCTCCAGGTGCAGCTCCCCCATCCCCGAGATGAGCAGCTGCCCGGTGTCGGCGTTCTCGCCGAAGCGGAAGCTGGGGTCCTCGTCGGCGATGCGGGAGAGCGCGTCGAGGAGGAGCTCACGGTCGGAGAGGCTGCGCGCCTCGACCGCCGCCGAGATGACCGGCTCGTAGGCCGAGATGCGCTCGAGGACCAGCCCGTGACCCGGGGCGGTGAGCGTGTCCCCGGTCTTCACGTCCTTCAGCCCCATGACGGCGAAGATCTGGCCGGCCCCCAGCGCCGGCACGCGCCGCTTCTGGGAGGCGTGCATGAGCAGCACCCGTGAGACCCGCTCCTTCCGGCGCTGGCTCGCGTTCCAGACCTCGTCCCCCTCGGCGATGCGCCCGGTGTAGACGCGCACGAAGACGAAGCGGCGCAGCTCGTCGAGGAGGGAGACCTTGAAGGCGAGGGCGACGAGCGGCGCCTCGTCGGAGGGGGGAGGGACGGCCACGTCCAGCCCGGAGGCGTCGGTCCCGTGGGGAGGGGGAACGTCGAGCGGGGAGGGGAGCCAGTCGCAGACCGCGTCCAGGACCTGGGAGACCCCCTTGTTGCGGAGCGCCGAGCCGCAGAGGAGGGGCACGAACTTTCCGCCCAGGGTGGCCCGCCGCACCGCCTGACCCATGGCGTCGGGGTCGAGGTCGGCGTCCTCGAGGAGCGCCGTGGCCGCCCCCTCGTCGAGGTCGGCGAGGGTCTCCAGGAGCACCCGGCGGGCGTCCTCGCCGGCGGCCGAGATCCCCTGGCTCACGTCGAAGGCGCGCGGGTCGTCCTCGTCGGTGAAGGTGACGGTCCGTCGCGTCACAAGATCCTCGAGCCCCGTGAAGCCGGCCCCCTCGCCCAGGGGGCGGTGCACCGCGGCGGTCCGGTGGTCGGGGAAGTGGCTCCGCATGGAACGCAGCGTCTCCGCGAAGTCGGCGCCGACCCGGTCCATCTTGTTGGCGAGCGCGATGCGCGGGACCTGATAGCGGTCGGCCTGCCGCCAGACGGTCTCGCTCTGCGGCTCGACGCCGTTGACCGCGTCGAAGACCACCACCGCGCCGTCGAGGACGCGCAGGCTCCGCTCCACCTCCACCGTGAAGTCCACGTGGCCCGGGGTATCGATGAGGTGGATCTCCCGGCCGGACCACTCGAAGGTGCTCACCGCCGAGGTGATGGTGATCCCGCGCTCCCGCTCCAGATCCATCCAGTCCATCACGGCAAGCCCGTCGTGGACCTCCCCCATCTTGTGGGTGCGACCGGCCGCGAAGAGGAAACGCTCGGAGAGCGTGGTCTTCCCCGCGTCGATGTGGGCCATGATCCCGATGTTCCGGATGGCGCGGATTCGCCGTACCGGTGCCGATTCTCGCGTTGCCTCCCCGCCCATGAACGTGGAGTATACCCGGCCAGGAGGGTATCCCCATGGCAGAGACACCGAGTTCCCCGCCGCATCCCTGGCGGTTCAACCGCATCGGAGGGCTCGATCAGGTCCAGCTCGACCGTCCCGACGACCTGCGCAACCTCGACCGGCTCGACCAGAAGCTCTGGGTGGCCCTGGCCTGTCCGACGAAGGGGCTCGAGATCGACCCGGCCACGCTGGCCCTTCTCGACACGGACAAGGACGGCCGCGTCCGGGCGCCCGAGGTGATCGCGGCGGTGAAGTTCGCCGACGCCCGGCTGAAGGACCTGGGCGACGTGGTGGCCGGCAAGGAGACCTTGCCGCTCGACGCCATCCGGGAGGACACGGCGGAGGGGAAGGCGCTGCTCGCCGCGGCCCGCCAGGTGCTCGTCGCCGCCGGCAAGCCCGACGCGAAGGAGGTCACGCTCGACGAGGTGGCCGACCTCACCAACGTCTTCGCGCACACCCTCTTCAACGGCGACGGCGTCGTCGTCCCGGAGTCGGCGCCGGAGGGCGTCGTGCGCCAGGTGATCGTGGACGCCATGGACTGCGAGGGCGCGGCCGCCGACCGCAGCGGAAAGCCGGGGCTCGACCGGCCCAGGCTCGAGTCCTTCTACGCCGACCTCGCCGACTTCGACGCGTGGTGGAAGGAAGGGCGCGTTCCGGCGATCCAGGTGCTCGGCGACGCCACCCCGGCCGCCGCCGACGCGGTCCGGGCCGTCCAGGCCAAGGTGGAGGACTACTTCACCCGGGTGGGGCTCGCCGCAATCGACGAGCGCATGCCGCCCCTGCTGGCCCGCCCCGAGATCGAGATCGCGGCCATGGCCGGAAAGGACCTCTCCCCGGCCAGCGCCGAGGTGTCGTCCCTGCCCGTCGCGCGCATCGCGGCTGGCCGCCCCCTTCCGCTCTCCGACGGGCTGAATCCCGCCTGGGCCGGAGCGGTGGCCGCGCTGCAGAAGGACGCGGTGACCCCGCTCCTGGGCGCAGGCCGGGCCTCGCTCACGGCCGCGGAGTGGGAGGGCGTGAAGGCGTCGTTCGCCCCGTACGAGGCCTGGCTCGCGGCCCGGAAGGGCGCCCCGGTGGAGAAGCTGGGGGCCCCACGGGTGACCGCCCTGCTCGCCGGGACCGGCAAGGCCGACGTGGAGGCGCTCATCGCCGAGGACGAGGCCCGCAAGGACGAGGCCCGCGAGGTCCACGAGGTGGCGCGGATGGTGCGCTACCGGAGGGACCTCTTCCGGCTGCTCCGGAACTTCGTCAACTTCGCCGACTTCTACGACCCCCGCAGGCCGGCGGTCTTCCAGGCCGGCACCCTCTACCTCGACGGGAGGGCCTGCCACCTCTGCGTCAAGGTGAACGACCCGGCGGCCCACTCGGTCGTCGCCGTCCCCAGCCGGATGTTCATCGCCTACTGCGACTGCAGGCGGCCCGGCGGCGAGACCATGAAGATCGCCGCCTGTGTCACCCAGGGTGACTCCGACTTCCTGTCGGTGGGACGAAACGCGCTCTTCTACGACCGCAACGGCACGGACTGGGACGCCACCGTCACCAAGATCGTGGAGAACCCCATCAGCCTGCGCCAGGCCTTCTGGTCGCCCTACAAGCGCTTCATCCGGGCCATCAGCGAGCAGGCGGCCAAGCTCGCCGCGGCCAAGGACAAGGAGAGCGAGGCCCGGCTCTCCCAGGTCGCCGACAGGACCACGGGCGCCGCCGTCGCGGCGAATCCGGTCAAGCCGGATCCCGTGGACGTCGGCAGGATGGTCGGCATCATCGCGGCCCTGGGTGTCGGGGTTGGAGCCGTGGGCACCATCTTCGGCGCGGCCGTCTCCGGATTCGTCGGGCTCCAGCCCTGGTGGGCCAAGATCCTCGCGCTGGCCGGCATGGTGCTCGTCATCTCCGGCCCCGCCGTCGTCATCGCCTGGCTGAAGCTCCGGCAGCGAACGCTCGGGCCGGTGCTCGACGGCAACGGCTGGGCGGTGAACGGCCGGGTGGTCGTCAACATGCCGCTCGGCACGATGCTCACCGATCGGGCGGCGCTCCCGCCAGGGTCGAGCCGCTCCCTCCAGGATCCCTACGTGGACGAGGCGGCGCGGAGCCGCCGGGCCATCGCCTGGTTCCTCGTCATCCTCACCGTGGGAGCCCTCGCCCTGGCCAGGTGGCAGCACTTCTGGCCGTTCAGGAGGTGACGGCGCCGGGGTCGCCGGCGGCCAGGTTCACTCCGGGATGACGCGCTCGGTGACCCTGGCCCCGGTGGCGGGGTCCACGCCCTCGAGGTCCGCCCAGGCCACGCTGGGGATGAGCCCGCCACCCTCCTCGGCCTGCACGAAGATGCGCCGGAGGTGCGCCGGGCGGCCGGCGATGGTCAGGGAGGCGGCCGGGCAGCCGTCGCGGAGCGTGAGCTTCACCGGACGGTCCTTCTTGGCCTTCAGCACCACCACGAAGCCTCCGCCCGACGGGGCCGGGTCGGCGCTGAACCCGTAGGCGAGCAGCTTCTCGATGAAGTTGAGCCCTTCCCGGTGGCCGTCCTCCGCCAGCATGTGCCATTCCGCCGCCAGGGGCTCGTCGGGGTCGAGCGCCCCGTCGGCTCCACGACGGGCCAGGTAGACGACCTCGTTGGCGTTGGTGCTGCGGCCGATCCGGAAGAGCTCCGCGGCGCAGGGCGGGGTGGGCCCCGCCGACACGAGCAGCGCCAGGGTGAGTGTTCCGATCATCCGGAGGTGCTATCGGATCGCGGGGCCGGGCGCAACGACCGGGTGGTGCCCCACGCAGCCGCGCCCCTTGCCGACCGCATGCGCCCGGCGCAGCCCCTCGGTGAGGTACTCCTTGGCGCCCCGCACGGCCTCGCCGATGGGCTGGCCCCAGGCCAGGCGCGCGGCGATGGCAGCCGAGAGCGTGCAGCCCGTGCCGTGGGTGTGGGGCGTGTCGATCCGGGGGGCGGAGAGTTCCAGCGTCTCCCGCCCGTCGAAGAGGACGTCCACCGCCGCGCCGCCCCCCGTCAACCCGCCCCCCTTCACGAGCACCGCCGCGGGCCCGAGGGCCCGGAGCGCACGCGCGGCCTCCCGCATCCCGGCGACGTCCCGGACGGGGTGGCCGAGGAGGGCTTCCGCCTCGAGGAGGTTCGGGGTGATGACCGTGGCCAGCGGGAAGAGCAGTTCCACGTAGGCCCGCCGGGCCGAGGCATCCACCAGCGCATCCCCGCTGCGGGCCACCATGACCGGATCCACGACCAGCGGCCCGACCCGGTTGCGCCGGACCGCCCGGACGACCGCCTCGACGATGGCAGCGGTCCCGAGCATGCCGGTCTTCGCAGCGGCCACCGCCATGTCGGAGGCCACCGCGTCGATCTGGGCCTCGACGAGCGCCGGATCGACCGGCGCCCAGGCCCGGACGCCGGTCGAGTTCTGGGCCGTGATCGCCGTGATGGCTGTGGCGCCGTGGAGGCCGTGCGCCGCGAAGGCGTGCAGATCGGTCTGGATGCCGGCGCCGCCACCCGAGTCGGAGCCGGCGATGGAGAGGACGACCTTCATGCCGCCGGTTCCTGCTGCGTCAGGCAGTGGAGGGTCCCGAGACCCCACACCAGGTCGAGGGCGTGCACCCCCACGACCGGACGGTCGCGGAAGAGCTCTCCGAGGATCCCCAGCGCCTCGCGGTCCGCAGGATCGTTGAAGGTCGGCACCAGGACAGCGGCGGCGGCCACGTAGAAGTTGGCGTAGCTGGCCGGGAGGCGCTGGCCGCCGAAGGCCACCGGACGCGGCATGGGGAGGTCCACCACCTCGGGGCGCGACCCGTCGGCGAGCCGGGCCGAGGCCAGCCGTTCCCGGTTCTCGGAGAGGGCGGCGTGGTTCGGGTCGGACGGGTCGTCCTCCCGCGCCAGTACGATGGTGGAGGCGGAGACGAAGCGGGCCAGGTCGTCCACGTGACCGTGGGTGTCGTCGCCGGCGATCCCCCTGCCCAGCCAGATGGTGCAGGGAGCGCCCAGCACCTCGCGGAAGACCGCCTCGTAGTCGGAGCGGCCGAAGCCGGGATTGCGCACCTGGACGGTGGGGTGGAGAAGGCACTCCTCGGTGGCCAGGATCGCGCCGGCCCCGTTCACGTCGATGGCGCCGCCCTCCAGCACCACGTCGCGCCCCCAGCGCCGCACCGGCAGGAGCGGCAGGCCGAGCCCGCTGGCGGCCCGAGCTGCGACCCGGGCGTCCCGGCGCCAGACGGCGTACTTGGACCACGCGTCGAAGCGGAACCCGGCCACGGCCCGGCCGGCGCCGTCGCGGACGAAGATCGGTCCGGAGTCGCGCATCCAGGAGCGATCGGTGGGGATGCGCCGGAAGTCCACCCGGCCGAGGTCGGCGCCCTGCCGGAGGAGGTGGCGGCGGGCCCCGGCCTCGTGGGTGGCGTCGTTCACGAGCAGGCGGACGGTCTCACCCGCGGCGACCTTCTTCACGAGGTCGGCGAAGGCCCAGGGGATGGGCCGAAGCGCCCCGGCCAGTCCCCCGCGGCGTGGGGCCAGGCGATCCAGGTGGCCTCGTGGGGCTCCCACTCGGCGGGCATCGTGACCCCGCGGGGGGGGCCCTTTCGGTTCGCGGCCACGGGGTCCTCAGTCGATGAAGCGTTCCTGGATCCCGGCGTAGGCGTCCACGCGCCGGTCGCGCAGGAAGGGCCAGTGGCGCCGAACCTCCTCGATGCGGGCGACGTCCACCTCGCCCACCAGGATCTCCTCCCGGTCCGCGGACGCCTCGGCGATCACCTGGCCGAACGGGTCGCAGAGGAAGCTCGACCCCCAGAACTCGATCCCCGCCTGCCCGGCCTCCCCGGGCTCGAGCCCGACCCGGTTCACGGAACCCACGTAGACCCCGCTGGCGATGGCGTGGGAGCGCTGGATGGTGCGCCAGGCATCCCGCTGCGCCGCTCCGAAGTGCTCCTTCTCGGCGGGGTGCCAGCCGATGGCGGTGGGGAAGAGCAGGATGGCGGCCCCCTGGAGGGCGGTGAGTCGCGCGCCCTCCGGGAACCACTGGTCCCAGCAGATGAGGGTCCCGACCCGTCCGGCCGCGAGGTCGAAGGCCTGGAACCCCAGGTCACCCGGGGTGAAGTAGAACTTCTCGTAGAAGGCCGGGTCGTCGGGGATGTGCATCTTCCGGTAGATGCCCCGCAGCGATCCGTCGGCGTCGAGGAGCAGCGCGCTGTTGTGGTAGAGGCCGGGCGCTCGCCGCTCGAAGATGGGGACGACGATCCCCACCCCCAGCCTCCGGGCCAGCCCCTGGAAGCGGGTGCTGCTCGGGCCGGGGACGTCCTCCGCCAGGTCGAAGAAGGCGTGGTCCTCCCGCTGGCAGAAGTAGGGGGAGCGGTAGAGCTCCGGCAGGCAGACCACCTCGGCGCCGCGACGCGCCGCCGCCTCCACCCCGGCAGCGGCCCGCTCCTCGTTGTCGCGCGGGTCGGGGGACATCGCCATCTGGACGAGGCCGACCTGGAACTTGCCCTTCGACATGGGGCGAGAGGATACGCGGAGAGGGGCCGGGAAGCACCCGGGAAGGGGCCGCCGGCCGCCGTTCAGGCCCCGCCCAGGGGTCCGTCACCCTCGTCGACCTGCCGCTGCCGCCGCGCCCGGCGGATGGCCGAGGGCAGGAACGCCTCCAGGCTCCCGACCGCCAGCGTCACCTCCCGCAGGAAGAGGCCGAGGGCGAAGGTGAGCGCGGCCATGGCGGCCACGAAGAGCCCGGCCACCCCCATGGCGAAGTTCACCTTGAGGAGGAATCCCAGGAAGGCGAAGCCGATGACCAGCGTGACGAAGAGGGCCGCACCGGTGCCCATGGTGATGGCCCAGCGCACCAGCTCACCCCGCCGCCGCAGGATCTCCAGCTCGGCCGGGTCGTCGCCGTCCGGATCGACCCGACCCTCGAGGACGCGGGTCCGGTCCACGATCCGGGCCAGCCGGTTGGCGAAGACGTTGAGGAGCGCGGCCACCCCGCTGAGGAGGAAGGCCGGGGCCAGGGCGATCTGGATCACGCGGGCGATGTCCTGGACGTGGGATTCTTCCATGGCTCCGTTCAGCGCTCGAAGACGAGAGGGAGGGTGACGCGGGAGGGGGCGCGGCGCCGGGGAAACCGCCAGGCCGCGACGGTCGCGCGTGCCGCGGCCACCAGCCGGCGGCGCTCCCGTTCCGCGCTGGTGGGGGTCCGGGTGGTGTCGGAGAGGACCCGGGCGGAGAGCACCGTCCCCGAGGGTGTCACGCGGAACCCCAGTGACAGGAGGCCGGCCACCGGGAGGCGGCGGGCCATCGGGAGGATGGCGCCGGAGAGGGCGTCGATGCGGGGAGTGAGCTCGGCGGGGTCGAGCGCCCCCTCCACGAAGGGGCGGGGGGAGACGAACCAGCCGTGGACGACCACGCGCCCCTCCCGCGGGTCGAGCGTCCCGCGCACCGTGCGGACCGCATGCGGCAGCCGCGGGTCGAAGGCCACCAGCCGATCGAAGCGGGGCTCGACCACGCGGAGGAGTTCCGGACGCTCGGCCTTGGCAGTGGACCGGAACCCGCTCCACCAGTCGAGGACGTCGTCGCGCAGGATCTCGGTCTCGCCTCCCCGGAAGGTGCGCCCCTTCCATCGGGTCAGGGAGTAGACGAAGGCCCAGGGGCCGTGGGGAAGGTCACCGTGAAGCTCCTGGCCGCAACCGTCCACGTAGACCGAGAGCCAGGGCGGGGAGACGTCGTGGCAGCCCAGCGTGCGCCGCCCCCACCAGACCAGCCGGGAGTGGAAGCGTTCGTAGACCCCAGGCGGGAAGAAGGTCCAGGCCGGGGTCCTGAGCGCCGTGTACTGCCCGGGAACGTGCCAGAAGTCCCAGACGAACCGCTCCGGGGAGGCGACGCGGGGATCGGCGAAGCGGGTGTCGAGGTGGGCCCGGAGGGCGCGTCCCTCGGGAGCGAATCGATCGACGATGGCGAGCGAGCGGACCAGTGGCGACGAGCCTAGCACGGCGGTTGACTTCCACCCCGTCCCGGCTATTCCCTCTGGCACCATGCGAAGCGACATCATCAAGAAGGGGTACGAGCGCGCTCCCCACCGAAGCCTGCTGCGCGCCACGGGTCTCGTGGACGCCGACTTCGACAAGCCGTTCATCGGCGTCTGCAACAGCCAGGTGGACATCATCCCCGGCCACATCCACCTGGCCGGCTACGGCCAGATCGTCAAGGAGGAGATCCGCAAGGCCGGCGGCGTTCCCTTCGAGTTCCACACCATCGGCGTGGACGACGGGATCGCCATGGGGCACTCCGGGATGCTCTACAGCCTGCCGTCCCGCGAGCTCATCGCCGACTCGGTCGAGACCATGATGAACGCCCACGCGCTCGACGCCATGGTCTGCATCCCCAACTGCGACAAGATCGTGCCGGGCATGCTCATGGGGGCGCTGCGCGTCGACGTGCCCACCGTCTTCGTCTCGGGTGGGGCCATGAAGGCGGGCAAGCTCGCCGACGGCACGGAGATCGACCTGGCCACCGCCTTCGAGGCGGTGGGCATGCGGGCCCAGGGCAAGATGACCGACGCGGAGCTCTACGAGATAGAGTGCAAGGCCTGCCCGGGCGCCGGCTCCTGCTCGGGCATGTTCACCGCCAACTCGATGAACGTGCTCTGCGAGGCCATGGGGATCGCGCTCCCGGGCAACGGCACGGCCGTGGCGCTCTCGCCCGAGCGGGAGGCGCTGCTCCGGCGGGCGGCCCGGCGCGCCGTGGAGATCGCCGGCGACGATCGGTTCCGCATGCGCCGCATCGTGAACGAGGACGCCATCTGGAACGCGCTGGTGGTGGACATGGCCATGGGGGGCAGCTCCAACACCGTGCTCCACATGCTGGCCATCGCGGCCGAGGCGGGCGTGCCGCTCGACCTGGGCACCATCGACCGGATCGGCCGCCAGGTGGCCCACGTGGCCAAGATCGCCCCGTCCCTCTCCACCGTGCACATCGAGGACGTGGGGCGGGCCGGCGGCGTGTCGGCGGTCCTCCACGAGGTGGCCCGGCGGGGCGACGTGGTCCGCAAGCGCGCGCTCACCGTCACGGGGGAGACCATCGGCGAGCGCATCCGCGAGGCCGAGGCCACCGACCGGAACGTCATCCGCTCCATCGACGACCCCTACTCGGCGGTCGGGGGCATCGCCGTCCTGCACGGAAACCTGGCCGCCGAGGGCGCGGTGGTGAAGACGGCCGGCATCGCCCCCGGCCTGCGGCGGATGGCCGGGAAGGCCCTCTGCTTCGACTCCCAGGACGACGCCATCGCCGGGATCATGGCCGGAAAGGTGCAGGCCGGGCACATGGTGATCATCCGCTACGAGGGGCCGAAGGGTGGCCCGGGCATGCAGGAGATGCTCTCGCCCACCAGCCTCATCATGGGCATGGGGCTCGGCGACAAGGTGGGGCTCGTCACCGACGGCCGGTTCTCCGGGGCCACGCGCGGCGTCTGCGTCGGGCACGTCTCGCCCGAGGCGGCCGAGGGGGGCGTCATCGCGCTCGTGCGGGACGGCGATGAGGTCGTGGTGGACATCGACGGCCGGAAGCTCGAGGTCCTGCTGACGCCGGAGGAGCTCGACCGGCGCCGTGCGGTGCTCCGCCCCCGCAAGAGGGACGTTCCGTCGAAGTGGCTGCGCCGCTATGCGGCCATGGTGGAGAACGCCTCCAAGGGGGCGGTGCTGCGCAGCGAGTTCTAGTCCCGGGGGTGGAGCCATGGAGATCTCCGAAGGCCGGGCGGAGCAGTTCGAGGCGGAGATCCGGCGTCGAATCAGCCTCCATCTGGAAAACGTCCGGGACACCGCGCCCGACGGTCCCGCCCTGGGCCTCGAGGACATCCGAGCCCTGGAGCAGGGCTTCGCCTGGGAGGTCCTCCACGAGCCGGGGTGGGAGGATGTCCAGTCGATCTGGAAGGGCGAAGGGGTCTACGAGGAGTTCGAGGAGATGCTCGGGTCTCGCTCGTAGCTGGCGAGGACGACCCCTCGGGCGCACGCAAGGCCGGAGTCGATTTCACGGGCCGTCCGTTCCGCGGACCGTCGGCCAGATGGGGCGTGCGGGAACGCTCTATTGACAGGGTTTCCGTTGGATTCGCTTCCCGTGAAGTGGTCGCCGCGGGAATGCCCCTGTCGCTTCGCCAGCGCCCCGTGCACGCGCCTCCGGAACTCCTGGCGAGGTTCGAGATCTCCCGGTGAAAGGACGCGGGGGCGAGGATCCTCGTGCGTTCCAGAGGGCCCGGAAATCCCGTGAGACACTGCCTTTCATGAACGACACGATCCTCGTCCAGGCCCGCGAATCCTCCCGCAACCTCTCCAACCTGCTGCGCCACGAGCAGGGCGCGATGGCCGATTTCCTGGTGGCACTCGCGGACTTCGACCGGCGGGGTCTCTCGCGGGAGCTGGGCCACTCGTGCCTCTTCTACTACCTGCAGCGAGAGCTGAAGCTCTCAGACGGGGCGGCGCACTTCCGCAAGGTCGCCGCCAGGCTCATCCAGCGCTTCCCCGAGGTGGTCGAGCCGCTCCGGGAGGGCAAGCTCTGCCTCACGAGCATCGTGGAACTGGCCCGGGTGATGACCCCGGAGAACAGGAAAGATGCCCTGCCCCGGTTCTTCCACGTGTCGAAGCGGCAGGCGAAGGCGGTGGCGGCGTCGATCCTTCCGGCGGCGGTGATCCCGAGGCGGGAGGTGGTCACCGGGGTGCGTGCGGTGGTGCGGCCCGAGGTGCGGCCGGCCGACTTTCGTCCGGACGAAACTCCCCCGACCAGCCCGGAGCCGGAGGGGCGCCCGGCGCCGCCGATGAGGGTAGAGCCGCTGACGGCCAACGAAAGCCGCATCCACCTGACCGTGTCGAACCAGTTCCTGGAGAAGCTGGAGGCTGCCCGGCGGGGACAGGGGCACGTGCAGCCGGGCGCGACGAAGGAGCAGGTGATCGAGGCGGCGTTGGATCTGCTGCTGGAGAAGCAGGCCAGCCGCCGGGCGGAGGTGAAGAGGCCGCAGAAGAAGCCGCGTCCGGCGAAGACAAACCACGTCACCGCGGCGGTGAAGCGGGCGGTTTGGACGCGGGACGAAGGGAAATGCCAGTGGCCCGTGGACGGGGGCGGGGTGTGCGGCTCCATGACGAGGCTGGAGATCGACCACGTGGTTCCACGGGGGCGCGGCGGTCCTTCGACCGTGGAGAACTGTCGGCTGGCTTGCAGGGTTCACAACCAGTACGCCGCACGCCAAGCATACGGCGACGCGCACATGGACCTGTTCACCCGGGGTAGATCACCGGGCGACGCCCCGCTGGCGAGGGAGGGCGTGGCGGAGTACGGGGAGGGACACGTCCCCCGCTACGCCGTCACCCACTCCCGCAGGACCCGGTCGATCTCCTCGGCCGACAGCTGTCCCCGATCGGCCATGTCCTTGATCCGGGCGGTGATGTCCTTGAGCTCCCCCTCGCCGAACTTGAGCCCCATCTCGCGGGCCCGGTAGGCTACCGCGTGCTTGCCGGTGAGCCGGCTGCCCACGATGAGCTGGCGGGCCATCCCCACCGCCTCGGGCGGGATGATCTCGTAGCTGCCGGTGTTGGCGAGCATGGCCTTGAGATGCATGCCGGCCTTGTGGGAGTAGGCCGTGGCGCCGGTGAGCGGGTTGTTGAAGGGGATCTCCACGCCGGTCACCCGGGCCACGAGCCGCTCCAGCTCGCGCAGCTGTCCGAGCCGATAGCGCCCCGCGATCCCCTGCGGGTCGAGGCTGTACATGCGGGCGATGAAGCCGCCGAGCGGCGTGATCCCCACCCGCTCCCCGATGCCGAGCACCGAGACGTCGACGTGGGTGGCCCCGGCGGCGACGGCCTCCCAGGCGTTGGCCACCGCGCACCCGGTGTCGTCGTGGCCGTGGAAACCGATGTCGCACTTCACCGTGCGGCGAATCTCCCGGAAGAGCGCGTAGACCTGGCGCGGGGTGGCGATGCCCACGGTGTCGGCGGCCCCCACCCGGTGGACCCCCATCTTCTCGGCCGCCCGGTAGACCTGCATGAGATCGGCCTCCTCGCTGCGGAAGGCGTCCTCCGCCGAGAAGCGGGTCTCCAGGCCGGCCGAGAGGGCCAGCTCGACCGGCGCCCCCATGGCGTCGATGATCTGCTGGATGCTCCTGCCGTGCGAGGCCTCCCGGAGGATCCGGCTGGTGGCGAAGAGGAGCCCGATGCCCTGCACGCCCGTGTCGATGGCGGCGCGGACGTCGTCCACCACGCAGCGGGCGTGGGTGATCACCTTGGCGGTGAGCCCGAGCTTGACGATGCGCTCGGCGTCCCGCTGCGACTGGGGCGAGGCGGCGGGCGAGGTGAGCTCGACGTACTCCACCCCGAAGGCGTCGAGGGATCGCGCGATGGCGACCTTGTCCTCGGTGCGGAAGTTGCCCCGGGCGAACTGCTCCCCCTCCCGCAGCGTGGAGTCGATGATGCGCCAGGGCATGGCGGCCGGATCGTTCATGGCCGCTCCTAGTGGGGAACCGCCGTCGCGGCGACCAGGTCGAGGACCACGCCGCCCGAGGCGGCGTCGACGCGGAAGCCGAAGCGGGCCAGGACCTCGGGCTGGAACCAGCCGGTCTCGAGCACCTGCACCCCGCGGGCGCGCTGCCGCCGGGAGAGCTCGCGGATGATGCCGTCGGCGACCCCGGTCCCGCGGTGCTTGCGGTTCACCACGATCTTCTCCATGTGGGTCCGCTCCGGCGTGACCTGCCGGTAGAACACCCCGCCGATGACCGCGTCGTGGGAGTCCACCGCGATGAGGTGCCGGTGCTCGGGCTCGAAGGTCACCTCCAGGCTCGACTCCCGGAAGAGCTGGAGCAGGCGCGCCACCTCCCTGGGCGAGCGGGCGGCGCGCACGGAGTAGCGCTCCCCCTTCTGGTCGGTGTGGACCACCACCACCTCGGCCGTCAGGTGGTCGCCGCGCTCCAGCGAGATGAGCGAGGTCTCGTCCCCCGGCCGCAGGTGGCGGAAGGTCATCCGGGCCAGGAAGTAGTCCTCCCGGGCGTCCGGGCGCACCGCCTCCCGGAGGGTGGCCAGGTGCTCGCGCAGGTCCAGGCCGCGGAAGGGGAGCGACCGGGCGCGGGCCATGAGCCGGTCGAGCGAGGCGGCGAGCGGCTCCCGGGCGTCGGCGAAGACCGTCCGCCGGAAGAACCGGATGCGCGTGTCGGGCCAGTCCCGCTCCACCTCCCCGAGCTGGTAGGTGGTCCAGAGCTCGCCGAGCATGGTGCCCTGCGCCTCCGAGGTGGCGTTGGGGTTGACCGCCCGCCAGCGCCGGAACCGCTCGATGGCGAAGTGGACCTGGCGCGAGGTGAAGCCGTGGGCGTCGATCTGCGAGAGGAAGGCCTGCGCCGCCTCGGCGCGGGGGCTGGGCGAGAGGGAGGAGAGAGCGGTCCGCCCCCGCTCCAGTCCGAGCGCCTCCACGACGGCGGAGAAGCGCAGCGTGGGTCCCAGCCCGCCGCGAAGGTCCTGGTAGAGGGCCTCGGTGGGGGTGATGAAGGCGGTCTCGAAGCGGTCCAGGACGTCGTCGAGCCGGTCCACGGCGCCGCGGTCGGAGATGGAGACCAGCCGGGCGCCCGTCTGGTAGTCGTGGGAGGGCACGATGAAGGCCGCCGGGGACGGATCGCGCAGCGCCACGCGGCGGCCGGTGCGATCCCAGAAGCCCACGTGGGCGGCCAGCGCGTTCCAGGCCACGAAGGGCCACTGGTTGAGCAGCCGCCGGGTCTCGTCCTTCTTGACCAGGCGCGCCAGTTGCTGCTCGACGTTCTCGCCCGGGATGAACTCCTCGGTGTAGATCCCCCAGTCCGGGTGGTAGCTGCCGAAGGCCTCGACGAGCGGCGGCGGCGCGCCGGACGAGAGGAGCCAGAGCACCTCGTCCCGCAGCTCGACCGGCGGCATGGTCTCGGCGTGGTTCACCGCGAAGTCGAAGGTCTCCCGTCCCCGGGTGGTGAGGGAGAAGCGGTAGACCGACTTCCCGAGCCTCCGCCCCAGCAGGGTCACGGTGGCCCCGCCGGGCGCGACGTCTGCGAGCGAGATGATGGATCCCTTGCCCAGCACGAAGACCGAGCTGCGGACGAAGGTGGACTCGGAGATGGAGCGCAGGAGCAGGTCGGTGGTGCGCGGGGGCAGGGCGCCCTCGAAGCGGACCACGTCACGCCAGGTGTACTCCTCCCCGGTGGCGGGGTCGAAGGCCAGCCGGAGGTTGGGCCCGAGCCAGTGCTGGAAGCCGCGCCGGTTCCGGTCGTACTCCTCGCCGGCCCGCGCGGAGAGGATCGGGTCCGGGTGGAAGGTGAGCCGCGCCAGCGGGACCCGCACCCGCGCGTACCAGGGCGGGTGGGAGATGGAGTAGGCGACGGCGAGGCGCATGGCGCCGGCCAGCAGGCGGCGCTCGGAGGCGTCCTGGTCCGGGTCGAGCGCGCGCGGAGACTGGAGCGCCGCCAGGAGTTCCTCGACCTGGGCCTCGGAGAGCCCCTTCTCGCCGAAGGTGGCGAGGTCCTCCTCCCGGAGGGCCTGCGGCCCGAGCCGGTCGAGGAAGTTGCGCAGGGTGTCCACGGTCCGGGCCGGCTCCTCCGACGGGAGCAGGCTGCGGAAGGCGCGCCGGCGGACCTCCTCCTCGGGCGAGTCGGCGCAGCGCCGGAGGAGGCCGCGTGCCAGCGGGACGAGCTCGCGCCGCCCGGACTCGAGCACCCGCTCGAGGTGGGCCATCGCACGTCGGGCCTCGGGGCGCTCGGCGCGGAGCAGCTCGCCGGCGGCGTGCACCGACTCGACGGAGGGCTCGTCGCGCCCCACCGCCTCGATGAGGGACGGGAGCCGTTCCGGGTCGGGGGACTCCCAGACCCGGGCGTCCAGGCGGACCTCGCCCGTTCCCTTGGGGCGGCGCACGGCCAGCGTTCGGAAGGCCTCCTCTCCCAGGAACCGGCGCAACCCCTCGTTGCCGAGCCACAGGGTGGGGTGGGCCAGCACCGCGCCGAGGTCGAGCACCCCGCCCTCCGGACGGTAGGCCAGGTCTCCCACCCGGAGCGAACCGGGCGCGCGCGGGTCGGCGCAGACGCGCAGGAAGGTCTTGCCGGCGCGCAGCTCCCCGCCGCGCAGCACCACGTCCTCGATGAGGACGCCCAG
Source organism: uncultured delta proteobacterium (assembly GCA_963828255.1). GTDB lineage: Bacteria > Myxococcota > Myxococcia > Myxococcales > Anaeromyxobacteraceae > CAIOAK01. The sequence continues at coordinate 166,636 of CAWHDZ010000040.1, forward strand.
CTCGCGCAGCACCCAGTTCGGGATGCGCAGCCCGGCCCCGTCCACCGAGAGGGACAGCGCCCGGTGCTGGTACATCCCCTCGATGAGCGGCTTCCAGTTCTTCTCGACCACGTCCCGCTTGTAGGTGAGCTTGTGGGTCAGCTCCCCGTGCTCGACGTCGAGCGCGCGGTCGATGATGCGGAAGGCCACCACCCGCTCGAAGGGAGCCAGGAAGCGGTTGGCGGAGGCCACCAGCGAGGAGACGAGGTGCTGCATCTCCTCCGCGGAGAGCTTGCGCAGCTCGGGCCGCCCCTCGAAGTTGGGCCACACGAGCAGCGTGTTGTACTCGCGGTGATCCCCGACCAGGAAGGCCTGGGACAGGTCGTCGAAGTCGCGGAAGAGGTTCTCCACGCGCTGCGGGGCGATGGTCTGCCCGGCCCTGTTCTTGTAGATCTCCTTCTTCCTGCCGGTGATGCGGAAGTGCCCCTCGGGGTCGATGGAGACCAGGTCGCCGGTGTGGAACCAGCCCTCCGCGTCGTGGGCCTCCTGCTCGTCCCCCTCCGGGTGGAGGTAGCCGGGGCTCACGTAGGCGCCGCGGATGAGGAGCTCCCCGTCCTCGGCGCGGACGCACTCGATGCCCGGGAGCGGCTTGCCGATCGACCCGTCCACGTACTCCCCGGGCGGGGTCATGGTGATGCCGCCGGTGGCCTCGGTCATGCCGTAGCCGGAGCAGAGCTCGACGCCTGCCTTGTGGAAGGCCCGGAACACGGCGGGGTCGAGGTAGCCGGCGGCCGACAGGCCGTGGGCGAGCCGTCCGCCGGTGAGCGCGCGCAGCTGGCCCGCGGCGGCGTCGGGGTCATCGGGAGGGGCCTGGCGCTGCGCGGTCTCCTGGAGCTCCATCCACTTCTTGGGGACGGAGATGAAGACGGTGGGCTGGACGTTCTTGAAGTCCTCGGCCAGCGCGGCCTGGCCGGTGGAGCGCGCGAAGACGTAGGTCGCCCCCCACCAGAGCGACCCGGTCATCTCGAGGTACCTTCCGAACGTGTGGTAGAGCGGCAGGTAGGCGAGGAAGACGTCGCGCTCGTTGACGTGCGGCAGGGCGAAGCCGCGGCAGAGCCGCTTCGAGACGATGTTCAGGTGGTCGAAGACGATGCCCTTGGGGCGCCCGGTGGTGCCCGACGTGTACATCACCGTGGCCACGTCCCGGCTCTTCACCCGGGCGGCCCGGGCGGCGCGCTCGGCGTCGTCGAAGGCGCCCGCGCCCTGGGCGACGGCCTGCTCCAGAGAGAGCAGCCCGTGCCGGTCGGCGGCGGCGCGCGACACCACCACCACCTCCTTCAGGTCGGGGAGGCCGGGCAGGGAGGGGAGGACCTTGTCCACCTGCTCCTCGTCGGAGGCCACGAGGATGCGCGCCCTGGAGTGGCGGAGCATGTAGGCCACCTGCTCCGGGGTGGCGTTGGCGGGCAGCGGGAAGTCCACGATGCCGTTCGAAAGGCAGGCGATGTCGGTGAGGGCCGTCTCGAGCGAGTTCTCGGAGAGGATGGCGACCCGGGGATCGTCCTCCCCCGGGGCCAGCGCCAGCAGTCCCCGGGCGATGGAGCGGGTCCGGCGGGCCAGGTCGGTGACGGTCAGCTCGGCCCCCTCGGGGCCCAGGACCCGCATGGCCACCACCCGGGGGTCGGTCTCCTCCCGCGAGCGGAGCATGTCGCCGAAGGTGTGATCGGCCCGGTCCACGACCGGCACGAGCAGCCGGGTCCAGGGGTCGACGTCGTTCTCGTCCATCGCCTCGGTGAAGGCGCGACGGCGCGCGGAGTCGAGCAGGCCGAAGAGGGCGCGGCGCGAGGGCTCGCGGGTCTCCGGGGCGCCCAGGCAGGCGTCGAGCCGCGCCACGAGCTCCGCCACACCCCGAAGGTCGCCGGGTCTCGCGGCCAGCAGCGCACCCCGGGTCTCGTCGACCAGGATCCGGTCCGGGGTGGTTCCTGGTTTCCAGTTCGCAGCGAGGTCGGCGTAGGCGGGCGGGACGCGGTCCATGGAAGAGGTACTCTACGATCGAACGGCGATGTGCGCCCGATCGACGGCGGGTCGACAGGGGAGGGCGGCCCGTGGTTCATTCGGACGGTGGAGGTACCCCGGCTCACCGAGCCCTTCGAGGCGCGCAGCTACGCGGTGGACGCCTTTGGACTGCTCACCGCGCCTGCGCTCTCCGGCTGGCTCCAGGAGGCGGCAGGGCGCCACGCCGACCGGCTGGGAGTGGGGGTCGAGCCGCTCCAGGCCCGTGGCCTCACCTGGGTGCTGGCCCGCCAGGCGGTGGTGGTCGATCGGCCGGTCGCGCTCGGGGAGCGGGCCGAGGTGGTCACCTGGCCGAGCGGGGCCGACCGGCTCTCCGCGCTCCGGGACTTCGAGGTCCGGGTCGATGGCGAGACGCGCGCGCGGGCGGTGACCCAGTGGATCGTCCTCGACCTCGCAACCCGGAAGCCGGTGCGCCCGGGATCGGTCCTGCCGCTCGAACTGGTCGAGAAGATGGATCACGTCCTGCCTCTCCCCGGCGGTCGCCCGGCCATCCCCGACCCGGTCGAGGTGGAACGCCCCTTCACCACCCGGTACCGCGACATCGACCGGAATCGCCACGTCACCAACGCCACCTACGTCGAGTGGGCCTGCGAGGCCATCCCGGAGGCGGTCTGGCGATCCCGGCGGCTCCGTTCGTTCGAGGCCTTCTTCATCGCCGAGTGCCTGCACGGCAGCCGCATCCTCTCCCGCTCGTCGGCCGTGGGGGACGGCCTCTTCGTCCACTCGGTGGTGCGGGAGGAGGACCAGAAGGAACTGGCGCGGCTGCGGACCTCCTGGGTGGATCGCTAGCTCCGTCCCCCCCTTGCACCGGGGAGCGTCCTCCCTCATTCTCAGCGGTTCGACGTCGCAGGGGACCCGAAAGCGGGATCGGGCGGAGGAAGGCGGGAGATGGCCACGACGGGGAGGTCGAAGCCGAAGAAGGGCAAGCCGCCGGCGAAGGCGAAGCGGGGGTCCAGGCCCCCGTCGAAACCCGCTCCCAGGCCGAAACCGGCGCCGAAGCCGGCGTCGAAACCGGCGCCCAAGGCCCCCGCGCAGCGCCCCCGGCTTCCCTCCGGTACCCCCGCGCCTGCGCCGAAGCCGCGCCCCCTGCATCCCCCGGTCGGGCCCCAGAGGCTCACGCTCCCTCCGTCGCTGGCGCGGGAGGTGAAGGGCACCGTCGCCGAATGGGTGGCGGGGGAGAAGATGGCTCGTCTCTGGCGAGGGGACTCGACCCTCTGGACAGGCAGGGACGAGGACCGCTGGGTGGGCTGGCTGCGGCTCGTCGAGCAGCAGCGCGCCCGCCGCGAGGAGTTCGGCAGGGTCTCCGAGGACGTGCGCCTGGCCGGCTTCGCCCACGCGGTCGTGCTGGGCATGGGCGGCTCGAGCCTCTGCCCCGACGTCTTCGCCCGCACCTTCGGCCGCGTGCCGGGCCACCCGGTGCTCCACGTCCTCGACTCCACCGTGCCCGCGCAGATCCGCTCGCTCGAGCGGGAGATCGACCTGCGCCGGACGCTCTTCATCGTGGCGTCCAAGTCGGGGACCACCATCGAGCCGGCCGCGCTCCTCGCCCACTTCCTCGACCGGACCCGGAGCCTCCTGGGAGGCCAGGCCGAGAGCCGCTTCGTGGCCATCACCGACCCGGGAACGGACCTGGAAAGGCAGGCCCAGCGCGAGGGCTTCCGAAAGGTCTTCCACGGGCTCCCCAACGTGGGCGGCCGCTTCTCCGCGCTCTCCCACTTCGGCATGGTCCCGGCCGCTGCAATGGGGGTGAGCGTGCCGCGCCTGCTCGACCGTGCGCTCGTCATGGCCGACGCCTGCGCAGCCGATCGTCCCGGCGACGACAACCCCGGGCTCGTCCTGGGGGTCGTGCTGGGCGCGGCAGCCCGCGACGGCGTGGACAAGCTCACCCTGGTGGCCTCGCCGGGGATCGCCGGCCTGGCGGACTGGATCGAGCAGCTGGTGGCCGAGTCGCTGGGGAAGCACGGGAAGGGGGTCGTGCCGGTGGTCGGCGAGCCGGTCGGAGCGCCCCGGGCCGGCGGGGAGGATCGACTCCACGTGTACGTGCGGCTCTCCTTCGCGCCGTCGGAGGAGCAGGACCGGGCCGTCGCCGCGCTGGAGCGGGCCGGGGCTCCGGTGGTCCGCATCGACCTCTCCGACCCCTCCGACATCGGCCAGGAGTTCTTCCGCTGGGAGATCGCCACCGCCGTCGCCGGATCCATCCTGGGAGTGAACCCCTTCGACCAGCCCGACGTGGAGGCATCCAAGGTGGCGGCGCGCAAGGTGACGGCGGCGGTCGAGGAGACGGGGACGCTTCCGCCCGAGACGCCCGTCCTCCAGGGGAACGGGCTCCGCCTCTTCGCCGACCCGGAGAACGCCCACGCTCTCGCAGACGCCGCGCGCGAGTCCACGCCGGCCGGCTGGATCCGGGCCCATCTGGCCCGGCTCGGCAAGGGGGACTACCTGGCCTTGAACGCCTTCCTGGAGCAGAGCGCGCCGGTGACGGCGGCGCTCCAGGAGATCCGCGAGGCGGTTCGCGCCTCGGCCCACGTGGCCACCACGCTGGGGTTCGGCCCCCGCTTCCTCCACTCCACCGGTCAGCTCCACAAGGGCGGGCCGAAGAGCGGGCTCTTCCTCCAGCTCACCGCCGACGACGCCGAGCCGCTGCCCATCCCGGGGCGGCGATTCGGCTTCGGCGAGCTCTGCCGGGCCCAGGCCCGCGGCGACCAGGAGATCCTGGCCGCGCGGGGGCGGCGCATCCTCCGCGTGCACCTCGGCGCCGACGTGAAGGCGGGGCTCGCGGCGCTCCGCCGCGCCGTCGCCAGGTAGGGCCTCAGGGCGAGAGCTGGGAGAGGATCTTCGGGTCCTTCTCGTCCACCGCGAGCAGGGAGTGGCAGAGGCCGCAGTCCTGCGAGATCCCCTTGCCGGACGGGTCAACGTGGTCGCCGTCGTGGCAACGGAAGCACCCCGGCGCCTGGTCGTGGCCGAGGAAGCTCGGGTAGGTGCCCCAGGTGATCTTCATCGAGGGCCAGACGTTCCAGGCGTGGATGTCGCCGAGCGCCCGTCCGGCCGCGCTCACCGCGCCCTCCCGGGCGGCGAAGGCGGCCGGATCGAGCTTCCGGTAGAAGTCGGTGATCCGCTTCTCGATCCCGGCCCGTGCCGCCGCGTGGTCGGGGTAGGTCGCCTGGATGGCCGCGAGCCCCTCGCGCTTGATCCAGGGGAGCGCGACGTCGATCCGGTGGGCCTGGATGGCCTCGTCGATCTCGGGTCCCGGCTCGCGAAAGCGGTGGGTGGGGCGGTTGTGGCAGTCCACGCAGTCCATGGTGCGCCAGGCCCCGGCGGGCGGAAGGGTGGCCGGGGAGTCCTTGGTCCGGAAGAGCACGGTCTTCCCGTCGGCCCAGGTTGCCTCGACGGTGGAGATGGCGTTCCGGTTCTCGTCGGACAGGTAACGGATGTGGACGCCCTGGGCGACGTGGGCGTGGATGCCCTTGATGGGGCCGGTGGCCGATTGCCCGCCGCCCACGTGGAGGAGGGCCACGGTCTTCTTCTCGGTGTTGTCCTGGTCCTCCGCGTAGTGGGTGGTGATGCGCAGCCGGTCGCCGGTGAACTTGGACGGCCAGTGACACTCCTCGCAGGTCTCCTGGGCAGGGCGGAGGTTGTGGATTGGGACCGGGACGGGGCGCTGGTAGAGGTCGAAGGTGACCGAGATGAGCTGCCAGGCCCCGGAGAGCTTCGACTTCACGAACCAGCTGGCCCCCTCGCCGATGTGGCACTGCACGCAGCCGACGCGCGCGTGGGGCGAGCGCTGGTAGGCGGTGACCTCCGGATCCATGACCGAGTGGCAGGAGCCGCAGAATCCCACCGAGTCCATCACCTGGAGCCCCTTGTAGCCGGCCACCCCCAGGATGAGGACGTTCAGCGTGGTGAGCACGGCGAAGATCAGGACCCGCCGTCGCGTCAGGTCGTCGTTGAGGTCGACGACGGGGAGGTGGGGGATCTCCTCGCCCCTCTCGGCGGCGAGGCGGGCACGCCGCCTCGCGAGCCAGCTCCCGAAGGGGATGAGCAGGAGCCCCAGCACGAAGAAGCCGGGGAGCACCAGGAAGGCGGCGATGCCGATGTACGGGCTCCCCACGAATCCCTGGATGGCCGCCGCGGCAAGTCCGACGATGAGAACGCCGGAGACCGTGGTGAGGGCGGCGCCGAGGATGCCGATGGTGGTCGTGGGGATACCGGGCGAGTGCTTCACGGAGCCTCCGGTGACGAAACGGTCGCGCCGAGTGTTGCACGGCTCGGAAGGGATGTGTCGGAACGGATGGGGCGCGGGGTAGCATGGCGTCCCACCCGTTGGGGGATTGGAGGCGGACATGGTCGCGGGTCACGACGTGCTGGTGGTCGGCGCCGGCGTCTCCGGACTCTCCTGCGCAAGGGCCGCAGCCGCGGCGGGCCGCGACGTCCTGCTCCTCGACCGGGCGCGCGGCGTGGGAGGGCGCTGCGCCACCCACCGACTCCTCGGGATGCCCTTCGACCTCGGGGTCTCCTTCCTTCACGGCCGGGACCCGGACTACCTGGCGGCCGTCCGCGCCGCCTGTCCCCGACGGATCGAGGGCTGGCCGCGCCGCGTCCGGGGGACGGGGCGGCCCTGCCAGCCGGAGGCCTTCCGCGCCGGGGAAGAGCGCATCGCCGTGGTCGACGGGGTGACGAGGTTTCCCCGGGAGCTGGCGTCCGGGCTGCCGGTCCGCACCGGCGCACGGGTGGAGTCGCTCGACCTCTCGGGACCGCTGCCTGCGGCGCTCCTCGAGGGGGGGGAGGCCGTCCGGGCCAGGCACCTCGTCCTCGCGCTCGCCCCGGAGCAGGTGCTCCGGCTGCTCGACGGGACGCCCGGGCTGCCCCGGTCGCTCTCCGCCATCCGGGCCGTCCTCGAGACCTCGGCGAGCGAGCCCTCGCTGTCCCTCTGCGCCGCGTACCCGGAGGGAACGCCGTTTCCGGAGTGGGACGCCTGGTATCCCGAGGACTCCCGCGCGCTGCAGTACCTGGGGAACGAGTCGGGTAAGCGGGAGGCCGCGCCCTTCGTGGGGCTGGTGATCCAGGCGCAGCCCTCCTGGGCGCGCCGGCGCCTCGACGACCCCGACTGGCCCGCCGCCCTGCTCGCCGAGGCGGCGCGCGTCGCCGGCGACTGGGCCGGCCGGCCGTCCTCGACCCACGCCCACCGGTGGAGGTACGCCCGGTCCGACCTCGCCTCCGAGCTGGCCGGCCCGGTCCTGGTCAGGCTGCCGTCCGGGGGATCGGTGGGGATCTGCGGGGATCGGTTCGCGCCGGGTGGCGGCGTGGAGGCGGCCTGGATATCCGGTAGGGAGCTCGGGCGGCGTCTCGCCGCCCCGGAGGTGGCATGAGCCAGGGGAAGGATGCGCTGCGCGGCCTGGTGGCGCGCGACCGGGATCACGAGTGCGATGGGTTCGGCCCGGCGCGGGTCTGCGTCCGGGTGGTGGCGGTGGCCGAGCTCCCCACGCGCTTCGGCCACTTCCGCCTGGTCGGGTTCTGGAACAACCGGGACGGCAAGGAGCACGTGGCCATGGTGCACGGCGACGTGGTCGGCGATGCCGATGTCGCGGTCCGGCTCCACTCGGAGTGCCTGACGGGCGACGTGATGGGATCCCTGCGCTGCGACTGCCGCGACCAGCTCACCGAGGGGCTTCGGGCCATCCAGCGGGAGGGGAGTGGCATCCTGCTCTATTTGCGCCAGGAGGGGAGGGGCATCGGGCTGCTCAACAAGATCCGGGCCTACGCGCTCCAGGAACAGGGGCTCGACACGGTGGAGGCCAACCAGGCCCTGGGGTTCCGGGACGACGAGCGGGACTACGCCGTCGCCGCCCACATGCTGCGCAGCCTGGGAGTGAAGTCGGTCCGGGTGGTGACCAACAACCCCGACAAGATCCGGCAGCTGTCCCAGCACGGGATCGAGGTCTCGGGGCGCATCCCCCACGTCATCCCGCCCAACGAGTTCAACCGCTTCTACCTGGAGACCAAGGCGCGCCGCTCCGGCCACATGATCGACCTCGCCGAGGAGCGCCTGCCCGAGCAGAGCGACCCGGTGCTGGTCGAGGGCATGCCGCGGTAGGCGGAGAGGGAGGCCCACGTGCACGTCCTCGTCGCCGGTGCGGGCTGGCTCGGCTCGGCGCTCTCCCGGGCGCTGGCCGCGGGAGGCCACCGGGTCACAGCCCTGCGGCGCGATCCGGCCCGCGCCGCCGCGCTCGCCTCGCCGGGAGTCACGCCGCTCGCGCTCGATCTCTGCGGCGCGGGGGCGGTGGAGCGGCTCCCTCGGGACCTCGATGCGGTGGTGGCGTGCCAGTCCGCCGGCGCCGATGGCCCGGAGGCCTACCGGCGGGCCTACCTGGACGCCACGGCCGCCCTGGTCGAGGGGCTGCGGAGGGCCGGCCGCCCGGCCGCGCTCGTCTACACCGGGTCCACGGGGGTCTTCGGCCAGCGGGACGGGAGCGACGTGGACGAGGAGACCGCTCCCGCACCGGCGAGCCCGACCGCCGAGGTGCTGGTCGAGGCGGAACGGCTCGTCACCGGTGCCGGGGCCGGAGTGCCGGGGCTCCGCGCCATGGTGCTGCGCCTCTCGGGGCTCTACGGCCCGGGCCGGAACTGGCCGGTCGAGCGGGTCCGGAGCGGCCACATCGCGATCGGGCCGGGAGACGGGGCGTGGCTCAACCTCTGTCACCTGGACGATGCGGTGGCCGCGGTGGTGGCTGCGGTCGAGCGCGGCGGCGGCGGGCGCGTGTACCACGCCACCGACGCCGAGCCGGTGCGGCGCCGCGACCTCGCGATCTGGGTGGCCGGGAGGCTCGAGATCCCTCCTCCGCGCCTCCCGGACGGCGCCCGCGCGCCGGGCCTCCCCGACCGGCGCATCCACGGCGAGCGGACCCGCGCCGAGCTGGGGCTCACGCTGGCCCACCCGACCTTCCGGGAAGGGCTCGCGATCGGCCTCTCGGGGTCCTAGCCCGGATCGGGGCGGACGGGCAGGCTCTGCGCGGCGCCACCCTCCCCGAAGACCCGGCGGAGCCCCCGGACCGCCATCGGCACCGAGGCAGCCAGCAGGGCTCCGGCCAGGAGGTCCACCGCGTAGTGGAGCGACAGGTAGACCGTGGCGAAGATGATGCCGACGACGGAGATGGCGAGCGGGATGCGGATCTTCCAGGTCGGGTAGAGCCGCCAGCCGTACCCCAGGTAGACGAGCGAGAGCGCGGTGTGGCCGCTCGGGAAGGCGTCGAGCTGGTTCACCTCGGCGGCCCGGAGGAAGTCCCGGACGCGTGCGCTGAAGGTGCCGCCGCCGAGGATCTGGAGCTCGAGCCCGTGCGGGATGCGGGGGCCGGTGGTGGGGAAGAAGAAGTAGCCGACGTAGGTGAGGAGCAGGGTGGTGATGAGCCCGAATCCCAGGTCGTCGAAGTCCTTCCAGCGTCCCTGCACCCAGAGGGCGATGCACATCCCGAAGGGGATGAAGTAGTAGCTCACGTAGAAGAGGGACGCTCCGTCGGTGAGCCAGTTCGGCCGGCCGAGCAAGTGGAACCAGGCCGGAACGAACGGTCCGAACCACCTCTCGTCGAGCGCCGCCATGGTGGCGTCGAAGCGCAAGGGGTTCAGCACGCCGATGAGCGGTCCGGCGACGTTGAAGAGCGTCACGACGATGGGCAGCGGCAGGAATGCGTGGGCCACCCGCCCGAGCTCGGATCGGCGCCCCCACACCGCGGACCCCATCAACGCCAGCGCGAGGAGGGCGAGGAGCACCAGGAAGTGGGTCGGCTCCGGGTGGACCGTGGCCGCCACCAGCGCCAGGAAGGCGATGAAGGCGAGCATCATCTTGTCGAGCGGGGCGAACAAGGCGGCGCAGTCTACTCGATGGGGCCCCCGCGGGAGCAAGGAGGGGGTGCGGCCCCCCCCCCCCCCCCCCCCCCGGAGGGGGATTCCCCGGTCGAATCGATTGAAACGAATCGGCAAATTCGACAAGGGCAGGGGGCGATGCCCGACAAGCTCCTCACCAGCGCCCAGGTGGCCCGGATCCTCGGGGTCACGCCGGGTTCGGTGAAGCGCTGGGCCGACATGGGACTTCTCCGCTGCGCCCGGACCGCGGGGCGCCACCGCCGGTTCGACCCCGTGGAGGTGGAGCGCTTCCTGAAGGACCAGACGGGCGTGGTCCAGCCGGAGCACGGACCGGACGTCGAGGGCTGGATGGAGATCCTCCTCTCCGACTGCGACACCCACCAGCTGCTCGCCACCCTCTACGCGGAGCGGGCGCGGCTCGGCTCCTGGTGGAGGGTTGCCGAGTCCCTGGCCGCGGTGCTGGAGGAGATCGGGGAGCGCTGGGCGGAGGGGACGCTCTCCATCCTCGAGGAGCACGTCGCCACCGAGCGGCTCTCCCGCTGCCTGACCCAGGTCTCCGACCAGCTGCCGTCGCGCCCCGGCGCCCCGCGGCTCCTCCTCACCACCGCGGAGGGGGAGGAGCACACCCTCGGCCTCCTGCTCGCAGAGATCGTCGTCCGGGAGCACGGCTGGCCGGTCCTCTGGGCCGGGCGGCGCGTGCCGCTCGCCGAGATCGTGGCCCACGTGGCCAGCGGGAGCGTCGATGCCGTGGCCGTCTCGGCCAGCTCGGTGGCCGACCCGGGCGACCTCCTGGCCCAGACCGAGCGGCTCGGCGCCATCTGCCGGGCCGGCGAGGTCCAGCTGCTCCTCGGCGGCTCCGGCCCCTGGCCGGAGTGGATCCCCTATGGAGCCCGGGTGGTCACCTTCCAGGAGCTCCGTGGGTGGCTCAAGCTCGTCGAGGCCGGGTCCAGGCCGGACCCGGCGTGAATCCCTCTCGCCGGGAGCGAAGCGTGCTGCTCCTGGTGGCGGCGGTCCAGTTCGTCAACGTCCTCGACTTCGTCATGGTCGTCCCGCTGGGGCCCGACTTCGCCGCAGCGCTGGGGATCCCCATGTCCAGCCTCGGTCTCGTCACCGGCAGCTACACGCTGGCGGCGGCCGCGGCGGGGGCGGCGGGATCCGGCTTCCTCGACCGGTTCGACCGGCGCTCGGCGCTCGCCGTCGCCATGGCGGGGCTGGTGGTTGCGACGGCCGCGGCCGGGCTGGCCACGGGGCTCTGGACGCTGCTGGCTGCGCGGGTGGTGGCCGGACTCTTCGGGGGACCGGCCACCTCGCTCGCCTTCGCCATCGTCGCCGACACCGTGCCCCCGGAGCGGCGCGGCCGCGCCATGGGGCTGGTCATGGGGGCGTTCTCGGTGGCCACCGTGGTCGGGGTGCCGGCCGGGCTCTGGATGGCCCAGGCCGGCGGGTGGCGTACCCCGTTCCTGGCCGTGGCCGGCATGGGTGTGGTCGTCGCCGCCGGTGCGCTCTTCCTCATGCCGCCCATGCGCGGCCATCTCGTGCACGCCCGGGCCGCCGCGGCGCGGGGCTACGCCTTCCTTCGCGAGCCTGCAGCGCTGCTCAGCCTCTCGGCGACGGCCACGGCCATGGCCGGCACCTTCGCCCTCGTCCCGAACCTGGCCGCCTTCCTCCAGTTCAACGCAGGACTGCCCCGCGACCGGCTCGGCTTCCTCTACATGGCCGGGGGGGTGCTCTCCTTCGCGGTTCTCCGGGTGGTGGGGCGCGCCGTCGATCGCTTCGGCGCCCCTCGGACGGCGGCCGCGGGGACTGCGGTGCTGCTGCTCAACCTGGCGCTCGACTTCGCACCGCCGGCGCCCCTCCTGCCGGCCTGGGCGATCTTCATCCTCTTCATCCTGGCCAACTCGGTCCGGAACCCGTCCCTCTCCACGCTGGCGTCGCGGGTGCCGTGGGCCTCGGAGCGTGCCCGCTTCCAGTCCACGCAGTCGGCCGTGCAGCACCTGGCCTCCGCCGGCGGGGCCCTGCTCTCCTCGGCGCTGCTTTCGACCGGGGAGGGAGGGGCCCTCGTGGGGATGTGGAAGGTGGCGGCCTTCTCCGGGGCGATGGCGGTGGCGTTGCCGCTCCTGCTCGCCGCGGTGCAGCCCCGGGTCCTGCGGCGCGAGGCCGAGGAGCGGGGCGCGGAGGCGCGGGCGGTTCCCTAGCCTTCGCCGCGCAGGATGGCGTCGAGCTTTCCCTGCCGGTCGAGGGCGTCGATGTCGGAGAACCCTCCGAGCGACCGATCGCCCACGAAGATCTGGGGCACGGTGCGCTGGCCGGTGGCCTCGACGAGCCAGGCGCGCAGCGCGTCGTCGTGCTCGGCGTCGATTTCCTCGTAGGCGATCCCCTTGCGGTCGAGCAGCGCCTTGGCCCTCACGCAGTAGGGGCACTGCTCCTTCGAGTAGATCCTGACGTTCGCCATGGAAACTCCCTTCGGCTAAGGGCCCAACGGAACGGTGAAGGGGCCCACCACCGCCTGCCCGCCGCGCAGGTCGAGGGCGACCACCCAGACCTCGGCCGAGGTCTGGCCGGGGAGCAGCCCGGTCCCCTCGAGGTCGGTGGTGGTGTCCGTGCCCGTGGTGATGCCCTCGGCGAAGGTCCCGGCGGTCGTGTAGAAGTAGCCGGTCATGGTCTCGGTCTGGGTGACGCCGGCCGCATTCACGTAGCTCTGGACGCTGAGTGGATCGATGAGGAGGCGAACGGGCAAGATCCCGTTCACCGGAAGCGGAGGGGTGGGCACGCCCACCTGCGCGGGCTGGCCGCCGATCTCGACCCCGAGGATCACCGGGGGAAGGTTGGGATCGGGCGGGGCACTGCGGGTCCACTGCGGGATCTGGAGCACGGCCTCGCGCGAATCGGGGCCGTCGGTGACGACCCGGTAGCGGAAGACGGTCAGAAGCTGGTCGGGGACGCTCGGGGGGAGGACCCCGCCGCCGATCCCCAGGCACTGCAGGAGGATCGCGGTGGGGTTGGCCGTGACCGATCCGTCCGGGGAGGCGGGGACGTCCACCTCGCACTGCGGGACCGCGCAGGCATAGGCGGCCACGGCCCCCGCGCTGACGGGGCAGAAGGTCCAGCGCTGCTCCACGACGGTGGAACCGGGCGGCAGGTAGTTCCAGGGCTGGATGGTCACCGGCTGCCCGGGGGCGAGCTCGAGGGGGTCGGCCACGAGCGCGAGCACCCGGAGTCCGAGGAGGTTGGACTGGGGGGCGAAGTCGTTCGTACAGCCGGCCGTGAGGAGCGAGGCGGCGAGGAGCGAGACGGCGAGGGATTGGCTCATCACCACTCTCCCTTCAGCCCGAGGATGGGCAGGATGGGAAGTCCGGTCGAGGGCGTACGCTCGGTGTAATCGTAGTTGTACGTCCAGCCTTCCTGGTTCTCTCGATTGGTCACGTTCTGGGTGTCGAGGTACAGGGTGAGCGTCCAGTCCTTGAAGGTCCAGACCTTGTCGACGCGCAGGTCGAGGGCCCAGAAGCTGGCCAGCCGGTCGCTGTTGGTCTCCCCGTAGACGGGGACGAAGACGCCGGTGGCAGAGTCGAAGACCGAGCCCACCACCGGGGTGTAGGGGTTGCCCGAGACGAGCCGGAAGCGCGCTCCGGCGGACCAGCCGCGCCCCAGCTGGTAGGTGCCGAGCACGGTCAGGTTGTTCGGCTGGTCGAAGTCGTAGGGACGCTGGGCGTCCGGGGGATCGCTGCGCAGCGACCGCTGGAAGGAGTAGGCCAGCCAGCCCGCGAAGCTGTCGCCGATGGCCACCTTGAGCAGGGTCTCCACGCCGTAGATGGTCCCGGTGCCGGTGCTCGTGTAGCGCGGGGCGTTCGGGTCGAAGTTCGAGGCCGAGTTGGGGATGGCCTGCTGGGTGAGCGCCTTGTAGAAGCCGGTCACGTCGAGGGAGATCCCCTCCATGAACTTCTGCCCCACCCCGACGCTGGTCTGCAGGCTCCGCTCGGGATCGAGCCAGGGGTTGCCCGTGGCCGAGTTGGTCTTCTGCGGGCTGGGCGCCTGCTGGTACATGCCCACCGCACCGCGGATCACCGTGCCGGGAACCACCTCCCAGCGGGCCAGCAGGCGCGGATCCACGGCCCACTGGTTGATGTCCGAGAACCAGTTGGCGCGGACACCCGGGAGGATGGAGAGGTTGGGAATGGGGGCCCAGCGGAGCTCGGCGAAGAGCGCCGGTGAGTAGTACATGGTGGTGAGCTGGGCGCCGATCTGTGGCAGCGACGAGGGGGGCAGGGGGTTGGCCCCGGTGGAGTTGGGCAGGTTGACCGCGATGGCCGCCCGTCCCATCTCGGCGTCGATGCCGGCCCGCAGGTTCCACTGCGAGGAGAAGTCGTAGGCCCAGGTGCTGCGCAGCGAGAGGCGTCGCAGGTTCAGGTCGAAGAAGTACTGGGGCCCGATCTGCGTGCGGATCTCCTGGAGGCCGATCACCACCGAGGAGTCCTGGCGGAACCGCTCCGAGAAGGTGTTCTGGTACTGGGCCTGGAGGTTGTAGAAGGAGACCCGCGCGTCGAGTTGGCCGGTGATGGTCGGATCGCGCATGGGATTGTCGAAGAGCGCAACCAGCCGGTCCATCGAGCCGTAGAAGATGATTCGCAGCTTCTGGCTGGCGTCCGGGCTCCAGCTGGCGATGAACTGGAAGTCGTAGAAGCGCGGGGCCGTGCTGAATGAGAGGTTGGAGTCCTTGGGGAGGAAGACGGGGAGGATGGTGTCGATCCAGGAACGCCGGGCGGCGCCGCCCAGCGACCAGCCGCCGCCCAGCCCGCCCTCCATCGCCACGCCCACGTCGTACAGGTTCACGTCGGCCTGTCCGTGGAACCCGTCCTGCCGGGGGTCGCGGACCCGCACGTCGATGATGCCGCCCTGGGCGCGCCCGTAGTCCACCGAGAAGTTGCCGGGTACGAACTCGACCGACTGGAGGAAGGCCGGGGCGTAGGTGCTGCGGATCCCGCCGAAGTGGTAGAGCTGGGGAATCTGCTGCGACTCGAGGAAGACCTTGCTGTCACCGGGGGCCGAGCCGCGCAGCACGAGGAGTCCGGCGCCGAAGGGGGCGCGGGCCGCGCCGGGGAGGTTCAGGACCGCCTTCAGCGTGTCGCCGGCCGAGCCGGGAACCGTGAAGACCTGCTCGGCGGTGAGGACGTCCTTCATGACCTCGCGCTGGATGGCCGAGGCGCTCACCACCGTCTCGTTGGGACCACCCAGGCTCTCGAGGAGGAAGTTCTCCTCACGGACCTCTCCGGCCTGCCCCGTCACGAGCAGGTCGAGCCTCTGCCGTTCGGGAGGGGAAGCCAGGAGCCGGAACTCCCCGGCAGGCGCCTCGATCTGGAAGCGCCCGGAGCCGTCGGTCGTGGCGCGGGCCACGACCTCCTGCCCGACCACCGCCGAGACCTCCACGTTGGGGATGGGAAGGCGGGAGCCCCGCTCGAGGAGGTAGCCGGTGAGCTTCACCGGCGCGGGAGGCGGCGCGGCAGGCTCCTGGATTCGCAGCCGGAAGGTCACGGTGACCGGAACCGGCTCGCCGGTGGTGAGACGGCCGGGCTCGAAGTCGAAACGGCGCGCCGCCGACAGGGCCGCGGAGTCGAAGGGCTCGCCGGCGCCGCTCTCCACCGACGCCTTCTCCACCTTGCCCTCGGCGGAGACGTCGAGCGAGAGCACCACCACCACCTCGGGCGACGGGAACACCGTGCCGGGCGGGACGTCGGCCGGCACGAGCTCCTTCAGGCGGGGGGAGGTCGCGAGCGTCGGTTCGGGCGCAGGTGGAGGTGGGGTCTCGACCGTCCTGGTGACCTGGGCGCCCTGCGCGGCACCCTGGGCGGGGCCGGCGAGGAGCCAGAGGAGCGACAGGAGCGGCACGGTACGGCCGGAACAGTGCATCGGTTCACCCCTCGAGACGGAACTTGTACGTCCAGGCGACGGTGGCCGGCACCGCCTTGCCGCCCCGCGTGGCAGGGCGGAAGCGGAACCGCTTGACGAGCCGCTGCGCCACCTCGTCGAAGCCGTTGCCGGCGGAGCGTACCACGCGCGATCCGGTGACCTCTCCCGTGGCCGAGACCTCGAGCTCCAGCCGGACGTCCCCCTCGAGCCCGGAGCGGCGGGCAGCGTCCGGGTAGAGGGCGCGCATCTCGGCCGGGCCGGGCTGGGCGATGAGCGAGGGGGCGGAATCGGGCTCGGTGTAGTAGGCCGGGGCGTCGGCGCGGTCGCTGGTGCCTCCCGGCGTGGCGCGGAGCGCGGGCGCGGAGCCGGCCGGGGCGGTGGGGACGGCGATCCCGCCACCGGGGACGGTGGCCTCGAGCGAGACGGCGAAGCGGCGCGGCGCGGCCGGCGGAGGCGGGGTGGCGCTGCGTGGGGTCTCGAGGAGCGGAGCCGGGGCGGGGGGCGTCTTCGTGGCCGCCTTCGCCACCTCCATCTTGCGGGGAGGCACGGGTGGCGGCGGGGGCGGGGGTTCGGGAGCCGTTGGCCGGGATTCGACGAGGGTCACCCGGGTGGGCGGGCGGCGTTCGCCCGTGGCGCGCCGGGTCGCGGGCGCCAGGAATACCCAGGCGAAGAAGGCCGCGTAGACGACGAGCGCGATCCCCCAGCCCTGGGCGGCGGTGTTGACGACGCGGGTCACTTCCCGGAGGCCTCGATGGGCTTGGTGTCGAGAGCGATGTCGGTGACGCCCTCCTGCCGCAGCCGGTCCACCACCTCGGCGAACCGGCCGTACGGAGCCGACACGTCGGCCGAGACGAAGCCGGTGAGCTTCAGCCCGGGGTCGAGCCGCTTGCGAGCCTCGGCCACCGCGCGGGGGATGTCGTCCACACTGCCCCGCTGGCCGTTCACGTAGAGTTCTCCGGTGGAGGCCACGACGAGCGCGAGCAGCCCCACCGCGGTCTCCGAGCCGGTGGCGGCGCGAGGGACCTCGACCTCGATGCTCCTCGAGACGATGAGCGAGGAGGTCACGAGGAAGACGATGAGCAGGACGAGCATCACGTCCACCACCGGGGTGATGTTCACCCCGGTGACCAGCTCGTCGGCCGGGTCGGTTCCGAAGCCGCCGGTGTTCACTGCACGTCCTCCGACTCCAGCCGCCCCAGGTTGGCGAGCACCTCGCGCATGAGCGACTCGGCCTCGCGGAGGCGGACGCCCATGTGGGCCTTGAGCAGATTGTAGGCCACCACCCCGGGAACGGCGACGAAGATGCCAAAGGCGGTGGAGGCGAGGGCCTCGGCGATGGAGGACATCACCTGGGGATTCCCCGCCGACTGGGTGGTGCCGGCCTGCCCCAGGCCGTAGAAGGCTCCGACGATCCCGATGATGGTGCCGAGCAGTCCGACCAGCGGCGCGATGTTCGCGATGGTGGTGAGCCAGGCGACGCGCGCGTCGTAGCGGGTGCGCTCGGCGGCCAGGGCGGCCAGCATCTCCTCCTCGACCGACTTGGGGTCGCGCTCGCCCCGGCCGACGGCGTCGAGGCCGGCGCGAAGCACGTTGCGAACGAGCGAGTCGCCGGCCACGAGCGTCCGGGCCGAGCCCAGGTCCTGGCGGCGCAGTGCGTCCTGGAGGCCCGACTGGAGGGCGGAGAAGCGCTCCCGGGTGCGCCAGTAGAGCAGGAGCCGGTCGATGGTGATGGCCAGCCCGATGAAGGAGGCGATCACCAGGACCCAGTTGACCCATTCGGCGCCGAGGAGGTTCAGCTCGAGGAATCTCTTCGTCAGCATGCGTGCACCCGGAACATCCGTTGAATATAATGAACCGCGCGACCCATGTAATTTGACGCGGGTCGCCAGGCAAGTGAAACGAAGGGTCAGGCCGATGGGACGCAGGGCAGGCTCGAGGAACCTGGACTACGCCCGGACAAGGTCCGAGATCGTCGGTCGCCTGACCGCCACGATATTGTCGTCCGGTCGTCACAATCTGAGTTTCCGCGAGCTCGCCCAGGCCGCGGGAGTGGCCCCCTCCACGCTGCGCCACTACTTCGAGGACCGGGAGGCGGTGCTGGTGGCCGTGATGGACCAGGTCCACGACCTCGGGCTCCGCTACGTCGCGGAGGGAGCCACCGCCGAGCACGGTGCGGCCCCGGAATCGCTGCGCTGGTTCCTCGGGTTCCTGGTGGAAGGGTGGGGGCGCGGCGTGGGCCGGGCCCACGAGCTGGGGCTGACCGAGGGCATCGGGGACGGCGCGCTCGGCCCCGCCTACCTGCGCACGCTCCTCGAGCCCACGCTCCACTCGGCGGAGGCCCGCATCGCGCTGCACATGGCGCGCGGGGAGGTCGGGCCGTGCGACGTCCGGGTCGCGGCCGTGGAGCTGGTCGCGCCGGTGGTGATCGTGCTGCTCCACCAGCGCGCGCTGGGCGGGTCGTCGGTCCGGCACCTCGACGTGGAATCCTTCCTCGACGAGCACGTGGCGCGCTTCCTCCGCGCCTTCGGGCCGCGCCCGGCCGCCGCCTGACCCGTCCCGGGCCGTTCACGCCCAGTCGCGAGGGGTCCGGATCACCTGGAGGAGCCGCTCCTCCTCGCTGCCCGGCTCCGGGTGGTGGTCGTAGCGCCACTGCACCCGCGGCGGGAGGGACATGAGGATCGACTCGGTGCGCCCGCCCGTCTCCAGGCCGAAGACCGTCCCGCGGTCGTGGAGCAGGTTGAACTCCACGTAGCGCCCCCGGCGGATCTCCTGCCACTCCCGCTCCCGTTCGCCCCAGGAGAGCGCCCGGCGCCGCTCCGCGATGGGCAGCCATGCCCGGAGGAAGGAGCGCCCCACGTCCTCCACGAGGGAGAGCTCCTTCCACGGGTCGCCGCCCAGGTCCTCGAAGAAGATCCCGCCCACGCCCCGGTGCTCGCCCCGGTGCGGGAGGAAGAAGTAGGAGTCGCAGGTCCGCTTCCACTCCGCGTAGCTGCCCGGCCTGTGGCGCTCGCAGGCCCCGCGGAGCTCCCCGTGGAACCATGCGGCGTCCTCCTCGAAGAGGTAGTACGGCGTCAGGTCGGCCCCTCCGCCGAACCAGGCCTTCGACCCCCGGGCCAGCAGCCGGACGTTCATGTGCGTGGTCGGGATCCACGGGCTGCGCGGGTGGAGGACGAGCGAGAGCCCCACCGCCGCGAAGGTGTCGCCGTCCCCGGGGAGGCGCGCCGCCATGCGGGGAGGGACGGGCCCGTGCACCCGGGAGACGTTGACGCCGCCCTTCTCCACGAGGGCGCCCCCGGCGAGGACGCGGGTCACGCCTCCTCCGCCCCCGGCGCGCTGCCACGCGTCCCGGGCGAAGCGCCCCTCGCCGTCGGCCGCCTCGATCGCGGCCGCGATCGCCGCCTGGAGGTCCAGGACCAGGGACTCCATCGCATCCACCAGCCGTGCGTGCTCCATCGCTCCTCCGGGCGTCGTCCCTGGTGGGCGTCAGGCGAAGACGATGGTCTTGTTGCCGTGGATGAGGATGCGGTCCTCGCAGTGCCAGCGCACGGCGCGGAAGAGGACGCGCCTTTCCAGATCCCGCCCCAGGGCGCGCAGGTCCTCCACCGCGTCGCGGTGGCTCACCCGGGCCACGTCCTGGTCGATGATGGGACCGGCGTCGAGCTCGGCGGTGACGTAGTGGGCGGTGGCCCCCACGATCTTCACCCCCCGGTCGTAGGCCTGCCGGTACGGGTCGGCCCCGGCGAAGGCCGGCAGGAAGGAGTGGTGGATGTTGATGATCCGGCCCGGGAAGCGGGCCACGAAACCGGGAGAGAGCACCTGCATGTAGCGGGCGAGGACCACCAGGTCGGCGCTCCCCTCCAGCACCTCGAGCATGCGGGCCTCGGCCCCTTCCCGGGTCTCCCGGTCGTTCGGCACGTGCAGGAAGGGGACCCCGAACGGCTCCACGGCGGAGCGCAGGTCGGGGTGGTTGGAGAGGACGATCGGGATCTCGGCGCGCAGCTCCCCGCGCCTCCAGTTCCAGAGGAGATCGACGAGCGCGTGGTCGTGGCGCGAGACCAGCACCGCCACCCTGCGCCGCTCGGCGTGGCTGGAGAGGCGCCACTCCATGGCCATGGGGCGCCCCACCTCCGCCCCGAAGAGCTCCCCGAGCCGGGGGAGCGGCACGTCGAGCCCCCCGGTCTGGAACTCGAGGCGCATGAAGTAGGTCCCGGGCGACTCCTCGGTGGAGTGCTGGTCGAGGTCCACCACGTTGGCGCCGTGGTGGAAGAGGAAGGTCGACACCGCCGCCACGATCCCCGGGCGGTCGGCGCAGCGGATGAGGAGGACGGCGTGCATGGCGAACTGTGTACCCCGACGCGGTCCCGAAGGGGAACCTGGGTCTCCTGGGTCGGCTTGACACTCCTCAATGGACGATTACCGGCGGCGGAGTAGGGTGGCTCGAGTGCGGGACGAGGAGTCGAGAGAGCAGGCGCCGGGCCAGGAGCCCGGGGGTCCGGACGCGCCGGCCTCCCGCGGCATGCCGCGCCCGCGCCACCCGCCCGATCGCGCGGCGCTCGACTCCATCCCGTGGCGCGACCGGCTCTCCACGCAGCTGCTCGGCGTGGCGGCGGTGCTCGTGCTCTGCGCGGTGGCGGCCTTCCTGGTGGTGGAGATGGCCATCGGACGGCAGCGGCTCTCCGGCGTCGAGGCCTCCACCTCCCTGCTCAGCGAGACCATCTCGGCGTCGATCCGCCACTCCATGATGAAGGACGAGCGGGTCGAGGCCTACGCCATCATCGACAACATCGGGCGGCAGGGGCAGATCGACCACGTCCGCCTCTTCAACAAGGAAGGGCGAATCACCTTCTCCACGGTGCCGGGCGAGAGGGGCAAGCTCGTGGACAAGCGGGCCGAGGGCTGCCGCTCCTGCCACGAGGAGAACGAGAGCCTGACCGTGCCGGTGGACGCGCTCCGCTCGCGGATCTACGAGGGGCGGCGCGGCCGCGTGCTCGCCATGATCACGCCCTTCCGCTCCGGTCCTGACTGCACCACCAGCGCCTGCCACGCCCACCCGCGCGAGCGGGCCGTGGTCGGGGTGCTCGACGTGGGGGTCTCGCTCGAGCCGGTGGACCGCGACCTCTCCGCATTCCGCCGCGTCAGCCTCCTCGTCACCGCGCTGCTGGCCCTCCTTCTCGGCGCGGTCTTCTGGTACGTCGCCAAGCACCGGGTGGTGCGGCCGGTGGAGGCGCTGGTCCAGGGCACGCGCCGCGTCGCCCAGGACGAGCTGGAGACCGAGATCCACGTGGACTCCCGTGGGGAGCTGGGGCTGCTCGCGGCCTCCTTCAACGAGATGCTCCGGTCCCTGCGGCGGGTGGAGGGCGAGCTCCAGTCGCTCAACGAGCAGCTCGAGGAGAAGGTGGTGGAGCGCACCGGCGAGCTGCGCGCCGCCCAGGACACCCTGGTGCGCACCGAGAAGCTCTCCTCCCTGGGGAAGCTCTCCGCCTCCATCGCCCACGAGATCAACAACCCGCTGGCCGGCATCCTCACCTTCGCCAAGCTCATGATCCGCACCATCGAGCACGGGCCGGTCGGGGAGGCGGAGCGGAAGACGCTGGTGAAGCAGCTGGCGCTGGTCCAGCGCGAGACCGAGCGCTGCTCGGCCATCGTCCGGAACCTGCTCGACTTCGCACGCGAGAGGCCGCTGCAGCTGAAGGACGTGGACGTGAACCAGGTCGTGGAGGAGGTCTTCTCCCTGGTGTCGAACCAGACGGCCATCCTGGGGGTCGAGGTCACCAAGGACCTGGCCCGGGTCCCCATGGTGGAGGCCGACTTCGGGCAGCTCCGGCAGGCCTTCATCAACATCGTGATCAACGGCATCGAGGCCATGGGGAAGGGAGGGACCCTTCGCGTGACCACCCGGCCCCGCCCCGAGGAGAACGGCCTCGAGATCGTCTTCCAGGACGACGGGCCGGGCATCCCCCCCGAGCTCATGCAGAAGATCTTCGACCCGTTCTTCACCACCAAGGAGAAGGGCACCGGGCTGGGGCTCTCGGTGGTCTACGGGATCGTCGAGCGGCACAAGGGGCGCGTGACGGTGGACAGCGAGCCTGGCAAGGGTACGCGTTTCACCATCCGGCTGCCCGCCTCGCGCGGGACGTGACGTGGAGGCCATACACCTGTGGTGGATCGGAGAGAAGGACCCCGGAGCCCGGACGCTCGAGCACCTGCGGCTCCACACGGCGCGGGCCCTGGGCGCACCGGTGCGCATCTGGGAGGACGCGGCGCGCCCTCCCGACGCCTACGACGAGAAGCGCAAGCAGTGGTCCACCTCCCGCATCCTGGCCTGGATGGGCCGGATCGGGCCGCCCGGGAAGGTGCTCGCCGTGACCGACCAGGACCTCTTCATCCCCATCCTGACCTTCGTCTTCGGCGAGGCCCAGCTGGATGGCCGGTCGGCGGTGGTCTCCACGGCGCGCCTGGGGGAGCCGGGGCTGCCCGACCCGCGCGTGGCCCTGGAGCGGCTGGCCAAGGAGGGCGTCCACGAGCTCGGCCACTGCTTCGGCCTGGTCCACTGCGACAGCCCCGGGTGCGTGATGGGACGTTCGCCGAGTGCGCGCGACGTGGACCGGAAGCGCGGTGAGTTCTGCTCGAAGTGCCGTGACCGCCTGAGGCGGGCCGGGGGGGAGGCGAGATGACCGGAGAGAACACCCGAGTGCTCGTGGTCGATGACGAGGAGATCGTCCGGGAGTCGCTCTGCGGCTGGCTCCACGAGGACGGGTTCCAGGTGTTCACCGCCCCCGAGGGGCGCACCGCCGTCGAGATGATGAAGGCCGACCGGTGGAACGTGATGCTCGTGGACCTCAAGATGCCCGGCATGGACGGGCTCCAGGTCCTCGAGGAGGCCCGCAAGCTCCAGCCCGAGGCCGCCATCATCATGATGACGGCCTACGCCACCGTGGACACCGCGGTGACCGCCATGAAGCTCGGCGCCTTCGACTACCTGGTGAAGCCCTTCGACCCGGAGGAGCTCTCCCTGCTCATGCAGAAGGTGGTGGCGCAGCAGAGCCTGGTCCGGGAGAACGCGGTCCTGCGCAAGGCCCTGAAGAAGGAGCACCGGTTCCGCGACCTGGTCTCGAAGAGCGCCGCCATGCAGAGGGTCTTCGAGCTGGCCCAGGTTGCGGCCCGCTCCAACTCCACCATCCTCGTCCTCGGGGAGAGCGGCAGCGGCAAGGAGGTGCTGGCCCGAACCATCCACGAGGAGAGCCACCGATCGGGGGGGCCCTTCGTGGCCATGAGCTGCGCGGCACTCACCGAGACCCTGCTCGAGAGCGAGCTCTTCGGCCACGAGAAGGGCTCCTTCACGGGGGCCAGCGCCCGCCGGAAGGGGAAGTTCGAGGCGGCGGCGGGGGGGACCCTCTTCCTCGACGAGATCGGCGACATCTCGCCCAAGCTGCAGCTCGACCTCCTGCGGGTCCTCGAGGAGCGGAAGTTCCAGCGGGTGGGGGGCAACGAACCCATCGACGTAGACGTCCGGATCATCGCCGCCACCAACAAGGATCTGAAGAGGGCGGTCTCGGACGGGTCGTTCCGGGAGGACCTCTTCTACCGGCTCAACGTGATCCCGGTGACGCTGCCCCCCCTGCGGGAGCGCAAGGAGGACATCCCGCTCCTCGTCGAGCACTTCCTCGACCGTCTCGAGGCCGAGATGAAGAAGCGGGTGAAGGTCTCGCCGGAGGCCATGGGTGCGCTCCTCGCCCACGACTGGCCCGGCAACGTCCGCGAGCTCCGCAACGTCCTCGAGAGGGGAGCGGTCGTGGCCCAGGGGGACGTCGTGAAGCCGGCCGATCTGGGGCTGGCGCCGGCGCCCGCACGGGGCCCGGGGTCCAATGCCCCGGGCGAGCCGTCGTCCCTGGAGGAGGTCGAGAAGCGCCACATCTCCGAGGTCCTCGGCCACACCGGGGGCAACGTGAGCCAGGCGGCACGGCTGCTCGGGATCGACCGCGTCACGCTCTACAACAAGATCAAGAAGTTCCACCTCAGCCGCGACGGCGAGGATTCCGACCCGTCCGGGGCCTGATTCCGTCCCGGACGGGTGCCGAGAATCTTGACGGCTGGTGACTTTCTCGACGATGCGCCGTGGTCCGCGCAAACCCGCAGGATTCCGCCACGTTGCGCAGGTGTCGGCGAACCCGCCCCGTTGAGGAAATCACCGCTGCGTCCCGGGCCGTCCCGGCGTCCCTGCCGGGATCCCGGTACAACTCCCGGTGAATCCTGGGTGTTTCACCAAAAGTCCTGACAGGCCCACCCTGGCCCACCCCTTGAAAGAGGGACGGACAGAGGATGCGAACGTCATGACCTGCCCCTACCTGACCGAAGTGACGATGGTCTTCTGCCAGGCCTCACCCCAGAAGAAGCTCATCCCGAGCGATCGCATCAGCACCGCCTCGGCCTGCGAGGGGGATGGGTTCAGCGCCTGCACCCTCTACCGCGAGGCCCTGGCCCGCGCTCTCCACACGATCGAGGAGCTCGAGACCGAGCTCCATGACGCCAACGCGAAGAAAGGGTCGCAACCATGAAGCTCGGAAGACGGACGTTCCTGAAGGTCGCCGGAGCCAGCGGCACGGCGGCCCTCGTCTCCCTCCCGTCGCCTTCCCAGGCCAGGGGCCGCGTACCGGTCGCCGGCGAGGAGGAGCGCTCGGTCCTCGTGGACACCACGCTGTGCGTCGGCTGCCGGGGCTGCGAGGCCGCCTGCGCCGAGGCCAACAAGCTCCCCGACCCGCCCTCCGACGAGAAGGCCTTCGCGGCGCCGCGGACCACCGGTCCGGACAGCTTCACGGTGGTCAACCGGGCCGAGAAGGCGAACGGCGCTCCGAGGTTCGTGAAGCGCCAGTGCATGCACTGCGTGGAGCCGGCCTGCGCGTCGGCCTGCCCGGTGCGGGCGCTCGACAAGCTGCCCACCGGCCCGGTGGCCTACGACGGCAGCAAGTGCATGGGGTGCCGCTACTGCATGGTGGCCTGCCCGTTCGGCGTCCCGAAGTACGAGTACGCCAAGGCCCTCCCGGTGGTCCGCAAGTGCACCTTCTGTGCGGGGCGCCAGGCCGAAGGGAAGGAGCCGGCCTGCATCGGCGTCTGCCCGAGCGGCGCGCTCACCTACGGGACGCGCGGCAAGCTCGTCGAGGAGGCCCGGCGCCGCGTGTTCGGGAACCCCGAGAAGTACACCCAGCACATCTACGGCGAGCACGAGGCCGGCGGGACCAACTGGATGTACATCACCGACCTCTCCTTCGAGAAGCTCGGGTTCGAGGTGGCGGTCAACGACAACTCGTACCCCAAGCTGGTGAAGGGGGCGCTGGGGGTTCCGCCGGTGGTCATGACCCTCTGGCCGCCGCTCCTGATGGGGCTCTGGGCATTCTCGCACCGCAACGGCAAGGACAACGGCAAGGACAACGGCAAGGACAACGGAGGAAACCATGGATAGCCTCGCCACCGTCCCGGGCCGCAACGGCTCCTGGGTGCAGGACCGCATCCTCCTCGGCATGACCTACCGGGAGTACCTCCGGTCCCTCTGGACCCCCTTCAACGTGGTCAGCGCGGTCATCCTGGCCGTGGGCCTGCCGGTGCTGGTCTACCGCTTCGCGGCCGGGCTGGGCGCCACCACCAACCTGTCGCAGACCCAGCCCTGGGGGCTGTGGATCGGCTTCGACATGATGACCGGCATCGCGCTGGCCGCGGGGGGGTTCACCATCGGTGCAACGGTGGAGATCTTCGGCCTGAAGGAGTACCACCCCATCGAGCGGCCCGCCATCCTCACCGGCTTCCTCGGCTACATGCTGGCGGTCATCGGGCTCATCGCCGACCTGGGCAAGCCCTGGAACATGATCGGGATCTTCTCCAACAACGGCACCCAGTCGGTCCTCTTCGAGGTCGCCTGGTGCGTGGCCCTCTACTCCACCGTCCTCTTCCTCGAGTTCTCCGTCCCCCTCTTCGAGTGGCTGGGCTGGGAGCGCTTCCACCGTCCGCTCAAGAAGGCGCTGCTCGGGCTCACCGTGCTCTCGGTGATGTTCTCGACCATGCACCAGTCGGCCCTGGGATCCCTCTTCATCATCGCCCCCGGCAAGCTCCACCCGCTCTGGTACTCCAGCCAGCTGTTCCTCTTCTTCTTCGTCAGCGCGGTCATCGCCGGCATCTGCATGGTCATCGTGGAGAGCACGCTCTCCCACCGGATCTTCTCGAACCAGTTCGAGGGGCAGCACGTCGACGTCGACAAGCTGACGCTCGGGCTCGCCAAGGCCGGGGCCGTGGTGATGTTCGCCTACTTCTTCCTCAAGCTGCAGGGGGTCATCGACAACCACGCCCTCGGCCTCATCGGGGTGGGCTTCTACGGAAAGTGGTGGCTCCTGGAGGTGCTCGGGTTCGTCCTCCTGCCCTCGCTCATGTTCGCCTGGGGCGCCCGCAACCGGCACGTGAGGGTGGTTCGCGTGGCCGCCATCCTCGGGGTGGTGGGGATCGTCGTCAACCGGCTCAACGTCTCGCTGGTGGCCTACAACTACAACCAGCCCGTTCGCTACTGGCCGAGCTGGATGGAGATCGCCGTGTCGCTCGCGCTGGTGGTCGCCGGCATCCTGGCCTTCCGATGGATCGTCAACCGCATGCCCGTGCTGCGCCCCATGAAGGGCCACGCCGGGGAGCACTGAGGAGCCCGCCATGAACCGGACCGTGAGGAACCTCCGCCGCGCCTTCGTCCTCGCCGCAGCCCTGCTGGCCACCGCCGCCGTGGCCGGAGGGCTCGACAGGCTGCCTCCCGACCATGTCTTCACTCCGGGTGATGGAAGCCCGGGGAAGGTGACCTTCAGCCACCAGAACCACCTGGACCCGGCCAGGCCGGGCTGCACGAACTGCCACCCGAGGCTCTTCAAGATGCTGGAGACGGGCGCCACCGCCGACGGCTCTCCCATCCGGCACGCCGTCATGGAGAAGGGCGGCCAGTGCGGCGCCTGCCACGGAAAGGGAGCCTTCGGGTTCGACTCCTGCGACAGCTGCCACCGCTGATCGCGCAGATCGGGGCGAAACCGTTGCGCGCGCACGCGGCCCGAAGGGGCCGTTGCGCGCGCATCCTGCGTAGTGGGGCAGGTCCCCTAAATGGTGCGCAGACGTCCATGAAGAAAGTAAAATTTCCCCCGGAAATACATGGATCTTAACCATGGTAGGGGTGGCGCGTCCCTTATCGATCTGCTAAACGCGTCGGGTCGAATTCGAGGACCCGCAGTCAACACGGGCGGGCCTCCCAACTGGACCAGGGGCGATCATGACGAAGAGGCTCTTGCTGGCGCTGGCGGTGGCGGTGCTCGCCCCGGTGGCGCGCGCCGACATACCCGCCGAGCAGGACGGTTGCCTGGGGTGCCACGGCAGCGACCCGTCCATGTCCATGGATCTCCCCAGCGGCGAGAAGCTCCCCCTCCACGTGGACCAGGCCTCCTTCGCGAAGTCGGTCCACGGCGACATGCTCCGCTGCACCGACTGCCACACCGACAAGGGCGACTACCCCCACGAGTCGAAGCCCTTCAAGACCCGGCGCGACGTGACGGTGGCCCACTACGAGCAGTGCAAGAAGTGCCACTTCTCGAACTACACCAAGACCCTGGACGGGGTGCACTTCCAGCTGGCCGAGAAGGGCAACCGCCAGGCCGCACTCTGCGTGGATTGCCACGGTTCCCACGCCATCGGCCGGCCGGGCGAGCCGCGCACCCGCGTCTCCTCGACCTGCTCGACCTGCCACAAGAAGGTCTTCGAGATCTACGGCGGCAGCGTCCACGGGAAGGCCGTCACCCAGGGGAACGGCGACGTGCCGGTCTGCACGGACTGCCACCGCGCCCACGACGTGGCCGATCCGCGCGCCGGGGCCCTCTCGCTCCGCACCGCCGAGATCTGCGGCCGCTGCCACACCGACCCCAAGCTGATGAAGCGCTACGGCCTCTCCACCAACGTGGTGGAGACCTACCTGGCCGACTTCCACGGGATGGCGGCGTCCCTGCAGAAGGGCAAGAAGGACAAGGGCGATCGGCTGGCGGCGGGATGCACCGACTGCCACGGCGTGCACGACATCCAGCCCGCCGACGACCCCAGGTCGTCGGTGATGCAGGGCAACCTGGTCAAGACCTGCGGCAAGTGCCACGAGGGCGCCACCGCCGACTTCCCGAAGGCCTGGATGTCCCACTACGAGCCCAGCCTGAAGAAGTCCCCGCTGGTCTGGAGCGTCCAGGTCTTCTACTACGTGCTCATCCCGTTCATCCTCATCAGCCTGGTGCTCCAGATCGCGCTTCACCTCTGGCGCGTGGTGGTGAACCGGTGAACGGCGATACGGCGGGGGTCGGTGATTCCGGAGCGAGGAGCGACACGATGAGCGAGGCGGCTGTTCGGTCCGAGGCGGGCTTCCTGGTCCGGTTCTCGGCGGCGCAACGGGTGGAGCACTTCGTCACCATGGTCGACTTCGTCGGCCTGGTGGCGACGGGCCTGCCGCAGAAGTTCTACACCACCGGGTGGGCCCAGTGGATGATCGGGGCCATGGGCGGGATCGACAGCGTGCGCTGGATCCATCGCTTCTTCGGGATCGTGCTCATCGTGGCCGTGCTCTGGCACGCCGCGGGCGCGCTCAGGGCCATCCTCTCCCGGCGGGTGGGCTTCAGCATGGCGGTGAACAAGCGCGACTTCAGCGACGCGGTGAAGACGCTCCGCTACTACCTGGGGCTCGAGGACCACCCGGCCGCCTTCGATCGCTACGACTACAAGCAGAAGTGGGAGTACTGGAGCCTCATGATCGGCAACGTGATCATGATCCTCTCCGGGCTCACGCTCATGTACCCGGCGGTGGTGGCCCGGATCGGCCCCGGCGAGATCATCCCGGCCGCCAAGGTGGCGCACTCGAACGAGGGGCTCATGGCCTTCCTCGTCATCACCATCTGGCACATCTTCAACGCCCACCTGCACCCCGACGTCTTCCCCTTCGACGCCTCCATCTTCACCGGGAAGATCAGCCGGGAGCGCATGGAGCACGAGCATCCGCTGGAGCTGGCCCGGGTCGAGGGCCGCGAGCCGGGTGGCCACGGCCACGGGTGACCGGGGCGGTTCGCCCGGGGGCCTGAAATGAGCGGCCAGAGGTGGATCGACTTCGCCGGACAGGCGATCTTCCACACCCTGGTCGCCGCGCTGGTGGTGGAGGCGCTGGTCCGCCTCTGGGGGGTGCGCCAGCCCGAGCAGCGGACCGGGTTCCGGCTGCTGGCCCTGGGATGGCCGCTGCTCGTGGTCCCGGCGCTCTTCCTGGCCTTCCCGGGCCGGGAGGAGGAGAGCTTCCGCGACGCCCGCGCCATCTTCGCCGGCCGGCACTGGGACGACCTGGCCTTCCTGGGGACCGGGCTCTACGGATGGTGGATCGGCATCATGTCCGCCGCCGGCCTTGGCCTCTTCCTTCTCGACCTGGTCCCCTGGCTGCGGGCCAGGAACGTGCGGCCCCCGCCCTGGATCCCCGGGGCGCCGGGGTCCCTCCCGGCCGAGGAAGCGCTCTCGCGGGCCGCGGCCTCACTCGGCATCGAGCCCCCGGGACTGGCCTGGGTCGAGGGCGGTCCGCCGGTGCTCTTCTGCACCGGAACGCGCCGTCCCCGGGTGGTCATCTCCAGCTCCGCCGTCGAGCTGCTCGACCGGGACGAGCTGGCCGCCGCCCTGGCCCACGAGCTGGCCCACCTCGAGCGGCGCGACCCCACGCTGTCCTGGGCCCTCATGGTGGCGCGCGCCCTCATGTGGTTCAACCCCGGCGTCCAGGTGCTGGTGCGCGCCATCGCCCGCGACGCCGAGCGCATCGCCGACGAGCGGGCCGGCCAGGCCTGTGGGGACCGGCTGGCGCTGGCCAGCGGCCTTCTCAAGCTCTACCGCGCCACCGAGGGGCGAGGCCGGGGAACCGGGGCGGGGAGCCAGCCGCTCTCGGCCGCGCTCGCGGAGCCCATCGCCCGGGCGCGCGCCCACGACATCGAGCTGCGCTGCCGCGCGCTGCTCGGCCCGCCTCCGGCGCCGGTGCCGCTGGCGCGGATGCGGCTCGCAGCGGCCGCGGCCGGGCTCGGTCTCCTGCTCTTCTTCGTGGTATGACCGCCGCCACGGTGGCAGGGGCGACGGGAAGCACGGTGAGCGAGGGCGCACGCGCCCTCTTGACCCTGGCCCTCGTGCTGGGGGGAACGACCGTGGCGCTCGTGACGCTGGACGCGATGCCCACCTGGCTGCACGGCCAGCCGCGCGGTGTCCGGCGGGCAGCCACCGTCGAGGACGCCGAGCGGCGCATCCAGTCGCGCGTCCTCCTGCCGTCCTACTTCCCCGACACCCTGCGCTGGCCTCCCTCCGAGGTGCGCTTCACGCGTGACGGGGGCGGCTCCGTGGCGCTCACCTTCCAGGGCACGGACGGGGCTCCTGACATGGTCCTCGCCCAGACGGTGGCGGGGGACGGACCGATCCCGGACGGGCTGCACGGACGCCTGGCGGTGATCCAGCAGCAGAGCGCTCCCCTCGGCGACGATGCGGTCCTGTCCCGGGTGGTGGCCGAGGACGGGACGCTCTGGAGCCAGATGGAGTGGACCCGCGGGGGGCGGCGCTTCCTCCTCCGCGGCCGTGGCTCGCTGGAGAACCTGATCCGGATGGCCCGCAGCATCCACGGGGAGCGCCGGTGAGGCGGGCCTCGCTCCGCGACCGCCTGCGCGGCTCGCTGCAGACCCGCGTCTACATGCTGCTCGCGGTCAGCTCGGTGATCCCGGTGGTGATGCTGGCCTGGGCCTTCGGCGTCCGCGTGTCGCGCCTCGACGGGCAGCTGGTCGAGGCCCGCGAGTGGTCGGCGAAGACCGTGGCGGGGCAGGTCGAGGAGGAGCTCAACAAGGGATTCGAGATCCTGCAGCGGGCCGCCACCGCCTCCCACGTGAACCTGGAGGACCAGGACTCCGGCCCGGAGCGGGCGGCGCTCCGGGACCCGCGCGTGGGGCTGCACTTCCCCGGCGGCGCCTTCTTCCTCGACGCGACCGGGCGCGTGGTCGCCGAGGAGCCCGACCGCGGTTCCCGATCCATCGCGCCCCTCGCCGACCTCACGGTGGTGCGCACGGCCATCGAGAGCGGGCGGCCCGTGGTGTCTCCCTTCGTGGCGGGGTTCTCGGGGGAGCACGTCTACGAGCTCGTCCCGGTCCGGAACTGGGAGGGGCGGATCACCGGACTGGCCGGCGGGATCGTGGACGCCGGCCAGCACAACCTGCACGTCATGCTCCGCTACCTCCGCCAGGGGGCGGAGGGATCGGCGGAGGTCGTGGACCGCACCGGGCGCATCCTGGCCACCACGGAGCCGGGGCGTCCCGCCGTCACGAGCGCCTGCTCGGGCGTCCGGGGCGTGATCGCGCAGGGCAAGGGGATGTCCCGGCGCTGCAGCGAGTGCCACTCCGGCAGGGCGCAGGACGCGCGGGGGCGGTCGGTGGTGACCACGGCCGTGGTCGGGAACGCTCCCTGGATGCTCTTGGCCCGCGCCCCGGCGGCCGAGGTCATGGGCGCGTCGGGCGCGTTCCCCGCCTGGCTCGTGGGGATGATCCTGGTGTCGCTGGGCGCCGGCGCCATGCTGGCATGGGGCGCGGCGCGCAGCGTGGCGAAGCCGGTGGCGGCCCTCACCCGCGCCGCCGAGAGCATCGCCGCCGGGAACCTCTCCGAGAAGATCCCGATCCTCGGAAGGGACGAGGTGGGGAGGCTCTCGCTGGCCCTCGAGAAGATGCGGCTCGCGCTGGCCGGTCTCATCGGCGCGGTGGCGGCGGCCAACGCCCAGCTCGAGGAGCGGGTGGTCGAGCGGACGGTGCAGCTGGGCCGGGCCAACCTCCAGCTGCGCGATCGCGAGGCCGCCCTGGAGCGGCTCTACGAGAAGGTGGTTTCGGCCCAGGAGGACGAGCGCAAGCGCATCGCCCGGGAGCTCCATGACGACACCAGCCAGAGCCTTGCCGCGCTGGTGATGGCCATCGACGGGTCGCTCGCCGCCATGAGGGCGGGGCTCACCCCGCGCCTCGAGGAGGCCAAGGCGCTCGCGGTCCACACCATCGAGGAGGTCCACCGGATGATCCTCGACCTGCGCCCCTCGGTCCTCGACGACCTCGGGCTGCAGTCGGCCATCCGGTGGTACGCCGACCGCCACCTGACCGCCCGGGGCATCTCGGTGCGCTGCGAGTTCGACGCCCCGGACCGGCGTTTCCCGGCGGCCTTCGAGACGGCAATCTTCCGCGTCTGCCAGGAGGCCATGAGCAACATCGCCCGCCACGCCCACGCCGAGTCGGCGCTCATCCAGCTCTCCGAGGGCGATGGTGTGATCCGCATCGAGATCGAGGATGATGGCCGCGGCTTCGAGCCGAAGAACGTGTCCCATGCCGAGCGGCGCCACTTCGGGCTCATGGGGATCGAGGAGCGGGTGGAGATCCTGGGCGGCAAGGTGAAGATCGACTCGGCGCCGGGCCAGGGGACGCGTGTCCGCCTCGAGGTTCCGCTTCCCAGGGGGTGCTAGGCGATGTCCAGGATCCGGGTTCTGCTCGCCGACGACCACGCCATCCTGCGGGAGGGGGTGCGGGCGCTCCTCTCCCTGTGCGACGACATCGAGGTGGTCGGGGAAGCGGTGGATGGGCAGGGCGCCATCGAGGCCACCCGCACCCTCGACCCCGACGTGGTGCTCATGGACATCGCCATGCCCGGTCTGGGCGGGCTGGAGGCCACCCTCGAGATCAAGAAGGCCGGGCTCCGCGCCCGGATCCTCATCCTCTCCCAGTACGAGGACAGGGAATACGTGAGGAGGCTGCTCAAGGCCGGCGTCTCCGGCTACCTGCTCAAGAAGTCGGCGGGATCGGAGCTCCCCAACGCGATCCGTGCGGTTCACAAGGGCGGACTGGTGCTCGACCCCGAGGTGGCGCGGACCGCGATGGAGGACGCCGGACCGGCGGCGCCGGGCGGCGACGACCTCTACGAGAGCCTGACCGACCGCGAGAAGCAGGTGCTGAAGCTGGTGGCCGAGGGGCTCGCCAACAAGGAGGTCGCCGACGTCCTGGGCATCAGCGTGAAGACGGCCATGTCGCACCGCGAAAAGGTCATGGAAAAGCTCGGCCTGCACAACCGCACCGAGCTGGTCCGCTTCGCGCTCCGCCGCGGCGTCATCCGCGTCGATCCCTGACGGCGCCACGGGGGGCGGTGCGCGAAATCCCCCCTTTCCAGCATGACGTGGGGCAAGCGCCCCATCGGCGCTCCCCGCCCTTCGTGCAAGCGCCCGGATTCAGGCAAGTCCCCGACTCCCGCGCACGGCCCGGTCCTTGCTAAATCCTCGAGGGCGCTGGTCGCTCCGGGAGGGGAGCGATCAGCGTCTTGGGCGGGGGGGAGAGCGTGCGGGTCCTTTTCACGAGTGCGCCTGAGCCGGACTCGGGCGTCGAGTCAGCTGAAGCCTGGCTCCCCCTTGCCCTGGTTCATCTCGCCGGCGCGGTCCGGGCCGCCGGCCACGAGTGCGAGATCGTGGATGCGCTCTCCCTCGGCCTCGGCGCCGCGGACGTCGAGGCCATCGCCCACCAGACCGGATCGGACGTGGTCTGCGTCTCGGCCGCGACGCCCGGCTTCCCGGCCGCCATGGATCTCTGCCGCCGGCTCCGGAGCGCGGGCCGGACCACCGTGGTGGGCGGAGTCCACGCCTCGTTCATGTACCCCGAGTTCCTGCCCACGGGCGCGGTGGACTTCGCCGTGGTCGGCGAGGGGGAGGAGACCCTCCCGGAGCTGCTGCGCTGCCTGGCGGTAGGCGACGACCCGGCCCGGGTCGCCGGGATCGCCTTCGGGCTGGGCGGCCGGGTGATCCGGACGGCCCCGCGCCCCCGCCTGGCCGCGCTCGACCCGCTGCCCAAGGCCTGGGACCTCCTGCCCTTGTCCCGCTACCGCTGGGCGGGCCGTCCCCGGGCGCGCATGGGGGCCATCACCACGTCGCGCGGATGCCCCCGCCACTGCGGCTACTGCTGCCAGGCGACCCAGTACGAGGGCACCTGGCGCATGCGCTCGGCGGACTCGGTGGCCTACGAGCTGGTCCAGCTCCGGCGGGAGCACGAGGTCGAGCTGGTGTGCTTCCACGACCCCGCGCCCGCCGCCGACGCCAGCCGCTTCGCCGAGCTGACCGAGCGGCTGGTCGAGCTCGACCTGGGGCTCGAGCTCGTGATCTGGAGCAGCGTCGCCGACGTCCTCCGCGACGAGGCGGTGCTCCCGCGCTGGCGCGACGCGGGGGTGATCCACGTCGGGATGTGCCGCGAGCCGTCGGAGGATCGGCTCGAAGGGGCCGCGATGGAGCGCTCGGTCTCCGACGGGCGCCGGGCCGTCCGGGCGCTGCGCCGGGCCGGCATCACCTGCGAGACCTCCTTCTGGCTAGGGCTTCCGGACGAGACGCCGGCCACCGTGGACGAGACGTCGTCGCGGGCGCGGGCCTGGGATGCCGACGTCACCCACTTCCCGCTCCTCACGCCCCTGCCGTACACGCCGGCGTGGCGGACCTACGGCGCCCACGTGATCACCCGCGACTACCGTCGCTACAACCAGCGTGATCCCGTGGTGAAGCCTCGGGCGATGGAGCTCCAGGAGGTGGTGGAGGCTGCCGAACGGTGCCGCCGGCAGTTCACCGCCGACCGCCCGTCGCGGAACACCCCTGGCACCGTGCGGCGTGCCGGACCCTGGCTCGTGCACCCCGGGGAGCCGGAGCTCGGGGGGCCGGAGCTCGGGGGGCCGGTTCCCGAGGGCCTGGGCGGCGACGGACGGGAAGGGGACCCCGCCTCGCCACCCGGACGCCGCAACTAGCCGCGGCTGCGGGGGAATCCCGAGGCTGCATCCCTTTCGCGGGGGAACCCTTGTGGGTGGATGGCGCGCAACCGCTGCACCCGCGATATGAGGCAAGTTGAAGGAAATCCATGGTCTTCGCTCGGCACGGAGGTTGCTGATTGGGTTCGCCCGGAGGGGTCGATGCTCGTCGCCATCGGAGTCGACAGGAAGAGCGCCGCTGTTTCGTCCCGCGAGAGGCTTGCGGCCGCCGGCGAGGATCTCGCGGCGCTGGTTCGCTCCTACGGCGCGCTCGACGGGGTGGACGAGGTCTTCGTCCTCTCCACCTGCTACCGCGTCGAGATCTACGCCGCCTCGGCCTGTCCCTCCGCGGCGTCGGCGAGCCTGGCCGAGGCGCTCCGGCAGCGCTCCGGCGACCCCGAACTTCCGCTCTTCGACCTCCGCGGCGCCGAGGCCTTCCGGCATCTCTCCCGCGTCGCCGCCAGCCTGGAGTCGGGCGTCATCGGCGAGCCGCAGGTCCTCGGACAGGTCAAGGAGGCGTTCGGCCAGTCGACGGACGCGGGAACGGTGGGCAAGGAGCTCTCCACCGTCATCGCCCGGGTCCTGCAGGTCGCCAAGCGTGTCCGCACCGAGACGGCGATCGGCCGCTCCGGGGTCTCCTGGGGGCACGCCTCCGCCGACCTCGCGGAGAAGGTGCTCGGCCCGCTCGAGGGTCGCCGGGCGGTGGTGGTCGGAGCCGGCGAGATGGCGCGTCTCTCCGCCCAGCACCTCCACGACCAGGGAATGAAGGTCGTGGTCGTCAACCGCACCCTGGCCAATGCCGAGGCGCTGGCGCGGGAGATCGACGGCGAGGCCCGCCCGATCGACGCCCTCGGCGATGAGCTCGTCCGGGCCGACGTGGCGGTGGTCGCGGCGCCGGTCTCGCACGAGGCGCTCGAACCCCGCGGCGCCCCGGTGCTCATGAAGCAGCGGCGCCACCGGCGCTTGCTCCTCATCGACCTGGCGGTTCCTCGTGCGGTTCCCCCGGCACTCGGCGACATGGACGGCATCTACGTGTGCGACGTGGACGACCTGGCCCGGATCCAGCGCCAGGCCCAGGAGGCCCGCGCGGGCGCCATCCTCGACGCCGAGGGGATCATCGACTCGGAGGTCGAGCGCTTCGCCCGCGAGCTGGCCGAGCGCCGGGCCGCCCCCATCATCGCCGCGGTTCGCACCCGCGCCTCCGCCATCGCACGCGAGGAGGTGGAGCGCACCGTGCGCCGCCTGGGCGGCGACCCCGAGGTCGAGAGGCGGCTCGACGCCCTGGCGGGGGCCATCGTGTCGAAGCTGCTCCACCAGCCCAGCGTCCGCCTGCGCCTGGCGGGGCAGGACATGGAGGGGGGCGACCAGTTGATGGCGGCGGCCGCCCGGATCTTCGACGTCCAGTCGTCGGCTGGCTCGTCCCCGATGGCCTGACGATGCCCCGTGCCTTTTCGGCAAAGGTTGCGCGGGCGATCCCATGGGGCGCAGATCCCGCGACCGGAGCCCGGCGACACTGTGCGAACGCGGGACGGACTGCCCCGAATTCTGGGTGGATTCACCCAGTCGTCTCAGATCTGGGGGAGCTGGGTGAAATGGCGCGGTCCTTGCGACCCGCCTGGGGTTGACCGGATAAAGCCTTGGCCATCGAAACGCTCAGAGGAGTCTGGAGTCGTCTGGACCGCAGCGTCCGCGCCCGGATCATCCTGCCCACGGCGGTGCTCTTCGCAGCCGTGCTGGGGACGATGGTCTACGTCGCCGTGAACGCGTACGGCTCCGACATCGAGAAGGTCCAGCGGGAGCGAGCCGAGATCTTCGCGGCCAACGTCGCATCCGGGGTCACCCAGACCATGATGGAAGGGCAGCCGAACCAGGTGCCCGACCTGCTCGAGCTGGCGCGCAGCCACCGGGCCGACCTCGACTCCATCAGCCTCCTGCGCCCGGACGGGCAGGTGGCCTACTCCACCGACCGCCGCCTCATCGGCAGCCTTCCCTGGGCTGGGATGGAATCGTTCTCCCAGCCGAGGGTCGTCTCGGAGCCCGGGGGCCTGAAGTCCCAATATGCCGTGGTGCGCCCCATCGCCAACGTCGAGAAGTGCGCCTCCTGCCACGGCCGTGAGTCCCGCATCAACGGCTGGGTCGATCTCCGCTTCACCCGCACTCCCGTGCTCGCAGCGCGGGGGGAGCTGGCCCGGACGCTGGGCGCCACCACCGGGGTCGCCCTGCTCCTGCTGCTCGCCATCGCCTGGTGGCTCGTGGGGCGCGAGGCGGTCGCGCCGATCCAGCGGCTGGTCGCCGCCATGTCCCGCGCCGAGGCGGGCGACCTCACGGTCCGCGCCGACGAGGGGCGCGCCGACGAGCTGGGAACGGCCGCCCGCGGCTTCGACGCCACGCTGGCCGCCCTCCGGCGCAGCCAGGCCGAGCTCGAGGCCTTCTACCGGGAGCGCATGGTCCGGGCCGACCGGTTCGCGACGGTGGGCGAGATGGCCACCGGCCTCGCCCACGAGATCAAGAACCCGCTGGCCGGGCTGTCCGGTGCGCTCGAGCTGCTGGCCGAGGACCTGAGCGGGAACCCGCGGCAGGCCGACGTGGTCGGCGAGATGCGCCATCAGGTTTCCCGGCTCACCCACACCATGGAGAGCCTCCTGTCGTTCGCCCGGCCGCCCAAGGCGCACCTGCGGGACACCGATGTCAGCGCCGTGCTGGAGAACGTCCTCTTCCTGGTGCGGCAGCAGCGGCGGCTGGCCGCGGTTCACGTCGAGTCCGACCTGGGCCAGGTCCCGCACGTGCTCGCCGACCCCAACCAGCTCGAGCAGGTCTTCCTCAACATCTGCCTGAACGCCTGCCAGGCCATGGGCGCGGCCGGGGGCCGGCTCACCGTCCGGTCCCGGCTCGTCGAGGGCCGGGTCGCCGTGGACGTCGAGGACACCGGGCCGGGCATCCCGGAGCACGTCCGCCCCAACCTCTTCAAGCCCTTCTTCACCACGAAGCGCGAGGGCAACGGGCTCGGCCTGGCCATCTCGGCGCGCATCGTCGCCGAGCACGGCGGGAACATCGGCTACCGCTGCCCGACCGGAGGGGGAACCGTCTTCACGATCGCCCTCCAGCCGGTGAAGTCGGCGCCGGAGCGATCCCTGGAGATGTCCGCGTGACGAACTCGCCCGCCCGCATCCTGGTCGTGGACGACGAGAAGCTCATCCGCTGGTCGGTGGGGGAGCGGCTCCAGCGCGGCGGCTACGAGGTGCTCTCGGCCGAGTCGGGCGAGGAGGCCCTGGAGGTCATGGCCGCCCAGACGCCCGATCTCGTGCTTCTCGACGTCCGGCTTCCCGGGATCGACGGCCTGGTCACCCTGCAGCGGGCGCTGGGCCAGTACCCCGAGCTGGCAGTGCTCATGATGTCCGCGCACAGCACGGTGGACATCGCCGTCGAGGCCATGAAGCACGGAGCCATCGACTTCCTGGTGAAGCCCTTTCCCTTCCAGGCCCTCGACGCCGCCGTGGAACGGGCCCTCACCACGGCCCGGACCCGCCGGCAGATCCAGGCGCTCACCGAGGAGCGGCGGGGCGGGGGGGAGGCGCTGGCCGGGCTGGTGGGGCAATCGGCCGCCATGGAGCAGGTGCGCAGCATGGTCTCGCGCCTCTCCGGGAGCGACTCCACCACCATCCTCGTCGAGGGGGAGAGCGGCGCGGGCAAGGAGGTGGTGGCCCGGGCCGTCCACTTCTCCAGCGGCCGCGCCGAGCGCCCCTTCCTCCAGGTGAACTGCGCGGCGCTGCCCGAGCACCTCCTGGAGAGCGAGCTCTTCGGCCACGAGCGCGGCTCCTTCACCGACGCCCACACCCAGAAGCGCGGGCTCTTCGAGAGCGCCGAGGGCGGCACGGTGATGCTCGACGAGATCGGCGACCTGCACCCCGGCGGCCAGGCCAAGCTCCTGCGCCTCCTCGAGAACAAGACCTTCCGGCGGGTGGGCGGCGTCACCGAGCTGCGGGCCGACGTCCGGGTCCTCGCCGCCACCAACGTGAACCTGGAGGAGCGGGTCGCCGAGGGGCGGTTCCGGGCCGACCTCTTCTTCCGCCTGAACGTCGTGCGGATCGTCATGCCGCCCCTGCGGGAGCACCCCGAGGACGTGCCCACGCTCTGCGCCTACTTCATCGCCCGGTTCAACCACGAGATGAAGCGGCAGCTGAAGGGCGTGAACGCCGGGGCGATGCAGATGCTCCAGGCCTACCGCTGGCCGGGCAACGTCCGGGAGCTGCGAAACGTCATCGAGCGCGCCTTCATCCTGCACGCCGGGGCCGAGGAGCTCCGCCCCGAGCACCTCTCCCCGGAGCTGCGCGGCGCCGCCATCGCCGCGGCCGCGCGGCGCCCCGAGAAGCCGGTGGCGGTCCCCCAGGACGGGCTGGTCCTCGAGGACGCGGAGCGCAAGCTCATCCAGGAGGCGCTCGAGCGGTCCAGCGGCAACCAGTCCCGGGCGGCGCGGCTCCTCGGCATCAGCCGCGACACGCTCCGCTACCGGCTCAAGAAGCACAACATGGGGTGAGCGAAGGGCTCTAGCCGGCCGCCAGCGGCTCCAGCGCGGTCCGCAGCTTCCGGCGGGCCCGCATCTCGAGCTGGCGGGCCCGCTCGCGCGAGAAGCCGAGGCGGGTACCCAGGTCCTGGAGCGAGGCCGGGTCATCGGCCATGAACCGCTGCTCGATGATGGTGCGTTCGCGGTCGTCGAGGCACGCGAGGGCGTCGGTCACGCCGCGGCGGACGCGGTCCGACTCGCGTGCGCAGGAGAGCCGCTCGTCCTGGAGGTCGTCGCCCGAGGCGATGCGGTCCACCGGGGAGGAATCGCCACCCGGGGAGGGGGCGTCGAGTGACTGGTCCCGCTGCTCCATGCGGCGGGCGGCCTCGCGGACGTCGTCGGTGCTGACCCGGAGGCGCCTGGCCACGCGGTCGTCGAGGTCGTCGTCGGCTCCGGCTCCGGCGCGGGAGAGTTCCCTGCGCGTGCGCCCGAGCGCGAAGAAGAGGCGCCGCTGGGCCTGGGTGGTGCCGAGCTTCACGACCGACCAGGACTGGATGACGTGGGCCTGGATGTAGGCCCGGATCCACCAGGACGCGTAGGAGACCAGGCGGATGCCCATGTCGGGGTCGAACTTCTGCACCGCCTTCATGAGCCCGAGGTTCCCTTCCTGGATGAGGTCGGGGAGCCGGAGCCCGTACCCGCGGTACCCGGAGGCGACCTTCACCACGAAGCGCAGGTTGGCGGTCACGAGCGTGTGGGCGGCCCGCTTGTCCCCGGTCTCCCGGAAGGCGCGTGCGAGCGCCAGTTCCTCGTCCGCGGTGAGGAGCGGATGCCGACCCACTTCGGTGAGGTACGCAGCCAGGGACTCGTGCATGAAGTACCCAGGAGCACGAGGGATGCCAGAAGGCTGGACCCCCAATTGCCTCGAATGTACGGCCACATGCCGAGAACGAGGGACATGGCTAGGGTACCGGTCATTACCTTTTTACCGATCCCGAGAAGCGAAACTCCCCTGATGGGTCATCTCGCCCACCAATTTGCCCCCATCCGACGGCGGTCTGGGTTCTGACCCATCTGGGTCGAGGCAGCCCCTTGCGAAGTTCTTCCCGGCGAAGCATCGTGAATGAAATGCATCGGCCATGAGCGAACTCCGCCCGACCCCTCCATCGGCCGAGCCCAGCGCCGAACCAGAAGAGAAGGCGAGCCAGCTCGCCTTCGTGGCGCACGAGATCCGCAACCCGCTCTCCACGGCGCTCTGGAGCGCGGAGTTGCTCGCCCGGATGACGCCCGAGGAGCGCGGGGGACCGCGCGGGGAGAAGCTTTCCCGCATGTCGCTCCGCGCCCTGACCCGGCTGCGGCGGCTCGTCGAGGACCACCTCCTCACTGCACGTCTCGACGTGGGCGGAATCCCGCTCGAGGTCGAGGAGATCCCGGCCCGCGAGATGTTCCCGGGGGCCACCGCCGTCGGGGCGGGCTCGCTCGAGCTGGAGCTGGAGTCGGGACTCTCCGTGGTGGCCGACCCCTCGCTCGCCCGCAGGGTCGTGGAGGGGGTGCTGCTCGCGGCGGCCCGTGGGGGCGCAGAGGTTCGCGTCACCGGCTCCCGCAAGGGAAGGGTGGCCCGCTTCCGCGTGGAGGGGGCTGCGGCCACCGAGGAACACCTCGCCGACCCCAGGAGAGGCGATCCGGGCGATACCCGCGGCGCGGCGCTGGCGATGCCCGTCGCGCGCCGGGCCTGCCTGCTGCTCGGCGGGGCCATCCGCGCCGAGGACGGGGTCTGGGTGCTGGAGTTGCCGGCCCCGGAGACCCCCCGTCGGCAGAGCTAGAGCTGCTTGACAGGGCCCGGGCCCTCCGCTACAAGTCCGCGCTCTCCAACCGTTTTCTGCAAGTCCTCCCCGGCCGGTCGTCGCGGGTCGGACCAATGCGAGGTCGAACATGGCTACTGGTCTCCTGGGTCGCAAGGTCGGCATGACCCACATCTTCACCGCCGACGGCGACAGCATCCCCGTCACCGTTCTCCAGATGGGCCCCTGCACCGTCATCCGCCGCAAGACCGCGGAGAAGGACGGCTACGACGCAGTCGTGCTGGGCTTCGTCGAGGTCGAGGAGAAGAAGGAGAAGCGGCTCACCAAGGCGGAGGTGGGCGTCTTCAAGAAGGCCGGAACCGCGGTCTTCCGCCACCTCAAGGAAGTCCGCCCCCGCGACGCCAAGCTCCTCGGCGAGCTCAAGACGGGCGACGTCCTCACGGTGGACCAGGTCTTCAAGCTCGACCAGCGGGTGGACGTCACCGGCGTGTCGAAGGGTCGCGGGTTCGCCGGCGTCTTCAAGCGCTGGGGGATGAAGGGCGCGGCCCGTGACTCCTCCACGGCCCACGAGCACCACAGGCACCCGGGCGCCATCGGGCAGCGCAAGACGCCCGGCAAGGTCTGGAAGGGCAAGCACCTGCCCGGCCACTACGGCGTGGACAACATCACCACCCAGAACCTGATCGTCGCCGGCATCGAGGCCGAGGGGAATCTCCTTCTCGTGAAGGGCGCCGTCCCCGGCCACGCCGACGGCCTGGTCTTCGTGGACACGGCATCCAAG
Organism: uncultured delta proteobacterium; assembly: GCA_963828255.1. Classification (GTDB taxonomy): domain Bacteria; phylum Myxococcota; class Myxococcia; order Myxococcales; family Anaeromyxobacteraceae; genus CAIOAK01. The sequence continues at coordinate 208,358 of CAWHDZ010000040.1, forward strand.
GGGCAGCCCAGGGTCAAGAAGAAGCAGGAAGTCCGCGAGCGCGCCAAGCCGAAGGTGTGACAGCGGCGGCTTCAGCCGCCGCAGGAGCCACTCACGGAACGGTTCCGAGGAACCGGACCCCGGAAAGCGAAAGGGCTGGCGAGCGATCGCCAGCCCTTCTTTGCATCTCGTTCCCGGTGTTCGGGACGATCTAGTCGGTGGCTCCTGGGGCGCCTGAAGGCGCCCCTGTGTTCCCGCCCCGCTTGCGGTCCCGCTCCATCCGGTATCGCGCGTTCGGGTCCAGCGCCTTCTTCCGCAGCCGGATGGAGAGCGGCGTCACCTCGACCAGCTCGTCCTCGGCGATCCACTCGAGCGACTTCTCGAGGTTCATGTCGCGCGGCGGGATCAGGAGGATGTTCTCGTCCCTGCCGGCGGCGCGGATGTTGGTGAGCTTCTTCTCCCGGCAGATGTTGTACTCGATGTCGTTGTCGTGCGAGTGCTCGCCCACGATCATGCCGCTGTAGACCTTGTCGCCCGGCTTCACGAAGAGCTTGCCGCGCTCCTGGCCGGAGAAGCAGGCGTAGGCGACCGTCTCGCCCTCGCGGTCGGAGACGATGGCGCCGGCCTGGCGCTTGTCGATGCGCCCCTGCCAGGGCTCGTAGCCGTCGAACTGCGAGGAGAGGATGCCCTCGCCGCGGGTGAGGGTGAGGAACTCGGAGCGGAAGCCGATGAGGCCCCGGGCCGGGACCCGGAACTGGAGGCGGGTGCGCCCGGAGCCGAGCGGCTGCATGTCCACCATGCGCCCCTTGCGCGGGCCGAGCGCGCCAGTGACCCCGCCCACGCCATCGACCGGCAGGTCGCAGACCAGCAGTTCCATGGGCTCGTGGACCTCGCCGGCGATGGTCTTCAGGACGGGCTCCGGGTTCGACACCGTGAGCTCGAATCCCTCGCGCCGCATGTTCTCGACGATGACGGCGAGCTGCAACTCGCCGCGCCCGACCACCTTGAAGGCGTCGGGGGTCTCGGTGTCCTCGACCCGGATGGAGACGTTCTTGTAGGCCTCGCGGTGGAGACGCTCGCGGATGTTGCGGCTGGTGACGTACTTGCCCTCGCGCCCGGCGAAGGGGCCCTCGTTCACCCGGAACACCATCGACATGGTGGGCTCCTCCACGCTGATGCGCGGGAGCGCCACCGGGGCCGAGGGGTCGCAGAGGGTGTCGCCGATGCCGATCTCCTCCGCACCGGCGATGCAGACGATCTCGCCCGGGCCGGCGTCCTTCACCTCGACCCTCTTCAGGCCGTCATAGACGTAGAGGCGGACGATCTTGGCGGAGACGATCTTGCCTTCCTCGCGGATGACCGAGATCGGGGCGCCCTCGCGGGCCACGCCGGAGGCCACGCGGCCGATGGCGAGGCGCCCGACGTACTCGTCATAGTCGAGGTTGTCGACGAGCATCTGCAGCGTCGGATGCTCCTCCTCGGGGGGCGCGGGGATGTGGGTCAGGATGGCGTCGAAGAGCGGCTTCAGCGTGTCCGACTCGAAGGCGCCGGCGACCGTGTGCGCGGCGCGTCCCTCGCGGGCGATCGCGTAGATGACGGGGAAGTCGATCTGGTGCTCGTTGGCGCCCAGGTCGATGTAGAGCGAGTAGACGAGGTCGAGGACCTCCTTGGCCCGCGCGTCCTGCCGATCGACCTTGTTGATGACGAGCACCGAGGGCAGCCCGAGGGCCAGCGCCTTGGAGAGCACGAAGCGGGTCTGGGGCAGAGGCCCCTCGGCGGCGTCCACGAGCAGGAGCACGCCGTCCACCAGGCGAAGCGCCCGCTCCACCTCCCCGCCGAAGTCGGCGTGGCCGGGGGTGTCCACGATGTTGATCTTGATCCCGCCCCAGGTGACCGCGGTGTTCTTGGCGAGGATGGTGATGCCCTTCTCGCGCTCCAGGTCGTTCGAGTCCATCACCCGCTCGACCAGTGTCTCGTTGGAGCGGAAGATGCCGGCCTGGCGGAGCATGAAGTCCACGAGCGTGGTCTTGCCGTGGTCGACGTGGGCGACGATGGCCACGTTGCGGATGCGGTCTCTGGCGATCATGGGAGGGGGAGGAGGCGGGCGGGTTCATATACGCGCTGCGTCGAACCGGCAAGGGGAAAGCACCCCTGGACCACAACCGGAGGTCGGGATGGAGCAGGTGCAGGGGTTGAACCACGTCGCGCTCCGCTGCTCGGACCTGGGGCGCCTCGAGGCGTTCTACAGGGACGTGCTGGGGCTCGCGGTGCTCCGGCGCTGGCCGGCGGAGGGGGGGCTCGACCGCAGCGTCTGGCTCTCCACGGGGCAGGGCTTCCTGGCGCTGGAGCGCGCATCCAGGCCGGCCGAGGAGGAGCCGTTCGAGGACACCCCGGCGGGGTGGCAGGTCGTCGCGCTCACCATCGGGAAGGCCGACCGGGGTGCGTGGGAGGGGAGGCTCCTCGCGGCCCGGGTGCGCCTGGCCCGCCGCACCCCGTTCTCCCTCTTCTTCCGGGACCCGGAGGGCAACCGGGTGGCCCTGACCCACTGGCCGGAGGAGGCGTGACCTTCGAGCGGCGGCGCTTCGGGAAGGACAACTACCTCTACCTGCTCGCCGAGGGGGGAGACGCGGCGCTGGTGGACCCGGGCGACCCGGAGACGGCGCTCGATCTGGTCCGGCGGAGCGGAGTTCACCCACGGTGGATCGTTCACACCCACGGGCACGCCGACCACTCCGGGGGGAGCGCCCGCCTGCGGGAGGAGCTGGGAGCCGAGGTGATCGGTCACGGCGCCGACGCGGGGTGGTTCCGCCCCGACCGCGACCTCGCCGGAGCGGAGTTCCTCGAGATGGGGGCGCTTCGCCTGCGGATCCATGCGGCCCCCGGGCACACGCCGGGGTCGGTGCTGCTGGAGTGGAGGGGGAGGCTCCTCACCGGGGACACGCTCTTCTGGTCCGGGTGCGGAAACTGCCGGCACGGAGGTGACCCGGCCCGGCTCGCAGCCACCTTCCGGACGGTCTTCCCGGGGCTCGACCCGCGCCTCGAGGTCCATCCCGGCCACGACTACGCCGAGCCGAACCTCGCCTTCCTGCTCGGCGTCGAGCCGGGCAACCAGGCCGCGGCGGGGCGGCTGTCGGCGGTGCGGGCGGCGCGAGCGGCTGGTGTGGAGCCGGAGGCGACCGAGCTCGGGGAGGAGACGCTCGTGAACCCCTTCCTGCGTGCCGGCGGCGACGGGCCCTTCGTCGACCTGCGCGGTCGGCGCGATCGCGCTTGATGCGGAGCCTCCACCGGGCCTGCTAGGATCTCCCCGGAGGCCAGGGCGGTGCACGGATCCTTCAACGTCCCGAACGTGCTGACGTCGGTGAGGATCGTCCTCGCGCCGGCCTTCCTCTGGCTGTACCTCGCGGGGGACGAGGACGGTGCGCTCATCGCCTTCGCGGTGGCCGCCGCCACCGACGCGCTCGACGGTCTGGCCGCCCGCCTGCTCCGCCAGCAGACCGTGCTGGGCGCCTTCCTCGACGCGGCCGCCGACAAGCTCCTGGTGGCCTGCGCCCTCATCGCACTGTCGGTGAAGGGGCAGGTGCCCTGGTGGCTGACCGGGGTGGTGGTGGGGCGCGACGTCCTGCTGGCGGCCGGGTCGCTCTTCCTGTCGCTGCGCCACGCGCCGGTGCCGGTCCGGCCCACGCGCATCGGCAAGTACGCCACCGCGCTGGTGTTCCTGATCGTGGTGGTGGTGCTCGCCTCCAACTACCACGACACCCCGCCGGCGCGGAGCGCCCCCTGGGTGGTCGCGCTGGGATTCCTGGCGGTCGCGCTGGTGGCCGGCAGCGCCATCCAGTACGCCTCGTCGTTCTCCGCCAGCGTGCGCCTGGGGCGGCGAGCCCACGACGCCGCCGGACGTTGACACCCTCGCCCCCAGCGGGTAGAAACGGCCGTCTTCACGAGAGTTCCAGGCCCGTAGCTCAGTGGTAGAGCACTACCTTGACACGGTAGGGGTCCGCGGTTCGATACCGCGCGGGCCTACCAAATAGTGGAAAGACTTAGGGCGCTTGGGTGGTTTTCCTGGCGCCCTTTTTCTTACCTTCCGGCGGTTACCGGCGCGGATAAACCCTCCAGGGAAGCCGTGTCCGGCACCCGAGGGGATGAGGGTCCGCCCGTGTTGGCGAACCCTCGTCCCTTCCCCGGGCGCCCGATGCACCGGCAGCGTTGCCGGTGCCTCACTCGGGCCACCTCAGGAACGCGGCAACGGTCTCCTTGGTGTAGGGATGCTCGGGGCCCGGGCCCTCTGCATGTCCCGGCGCATCTGTGCCGCGGCTCACTTGACCGTGGGTGATCCGGCCCGGGCCGGGGGATGTGGAGGCCGCGGCACCGCACATCGCCCGTCCGAGGTGTAGGGCTTGCCGGACGACCTTGCGTCGCGCGACGCGAGCTAACCGAAGCCTCACGGCTCGGAACGGCGGGGTTGGGGCACGCCCGGGGGAGGGACCCCAAGGCGCAGCCCACACCACGCACCGGCAGGAGGAGTCCACCGGCCCGGCGGCCACGGGGTCCACCCCCCGAGGCCGCCGACTTCAGCACGCGCCGAGGGGTCGAGTCCGGTCGCCGAACTGCCTCAAGCCGATTCCAGAGGGCGAGCCAGGGAACTGAAGCGAAGCGGGCGGCCCGGTCGCGAGGCCCGCCCACCCACGCCGCTCAGTCCACCGGGACCATCGTCTGATTCACGGGGACCATCGGGTACGTTCCTGTAATCGCTAGCGATCCCGCCGACGTCCACCGCCCGCCGGTGGGGCGAGGTGACGCCCGAGGTGACGGCAGGAACAGCCGGAAACGGCCCGTCCTTGCGTCGGGAGGGGCCGTGGGGTGTCAGGGGATGGGAGCCACCGGCGGTGGGCTCCTACGGGCGCCTAGCGCGTCTGCATGACCCCGACCCGGCGGCCCGGCCCACCTAGCGTGAAGGTCCGCCGCCACGGGACGGTGTCCGCAGGGTCCGCATCATGCGGAGGCAGGGGCCTTCGGCCGCGCCCCGGCCACCGGCGCAGTCTTCGCTGGTTTGGATCCGCCCCGGTATGATGCCGCCCAATGAAGGTCGAGGAGTTCATCTCCAAGTGGTCAGGATCGAGCGGGTCGGAGCGGGCTAACTGCCAGCCCTTCCTGCTCGACTTCTGTGACACCCTCGGTGTGGAGAAACCCTCACCGGCGACGGGCGACAAGTTCGCCTTCGAGAAGAAGGCAGTCCTCAAGAAGGAGAAGGGCGCGACTGTCGGGCGCATCGACCTCTACAAGGAGGGGTGCTTCATCCTAGAGGCGAAGCAGGCCGGTGGTGCCGACTCGAAGAAGGTCGGGCTAGTGAAGCGTGGGACCTCGCAATGGGCAATCACGATGCGGGATGCCTTCGGGCAGGCGGTTCAGTACGCCGACACCGTTGACGAACCGCCGCCGTTCATCCTCACGACGGACATTGGCTACTGCTTCGATCTCTACTCGTCCTTCGACGGAATGGGGCTGTATCGAGCCTTCCCCAACGCTCAGAAGAACCGGGTCTTCCTGAAAGACCTCCCGGACCACGTAGACACCTTCCGGGCAATCTTCACCGACCCTTTGGTCCTCGACCCTTCCACGAAGGCGACGAAGGTAACCCGGGAAGTGGCGGCGCATCTCGCCGAGTTAGCCCGCTCCCTGGAAGAGGCAAAGCACCCACCGGAGCGTGTGGCGAAGTTCCTCATGCGGTGCATCTTCACGATGTTCGCAGAGGACGTCGGGATGCTGCCCGAAAAGCTCTTCACCACGTTGCTAGAGCAGCAATGGCTAGTGAAGCCTTCCGCCTTTCCCAAAGGCGTCCAGACTCTTTGGAAGGCGATGAACGATGGGTCCGACTTCATCACGGGCAAGTTGCTTCGATTCAACGGTGGCCTATTCAAGGACCCCGATGCGCTTCCCCTGAAAGCGGAGCAGTTGCTCCTGTTACAGGAGGCCGCCTCCTGCGATTGGTCCGAGGTCGAGCCCGCCATCTTCGGGACACTCTTGGAGCGAGCCCTCGATCCCCGGGAACGCCACCGGCTGGGGGCTCACTTCACGCCCCGCGCCTACGTCGAGCGGCTAGTCCGACCCACCATCGAGGAGCCGCTCCGGGCTGATTGGGACCTAGTCCGCGCCGAGGTTCGCCAGTTGGTGGCCGCCGGAAGGAACGCCCCTGCAAAGAAGGCGGTGCTCGCCTTCTACGACAAGCTCTGCCACGTGCGCGTGCTCGACCCAGCCTGCGGCACCGGCAACTTCCTGTACGTCACGCTCGACATCTTCAAACGCCTGGAGGCCGAGGTCGTCGGCCTCCTGTCCGAGTTGGAGGAGGCGCAGGTCCGAGGCGAAACCGTTGGCTACGGTGTCACGCCCCGGCAGTTCCTAGGCATCGAGGTCAAACCCTGGGCCAAGGAGATCGCCGAACTGGTCTTGTGGATCGGCTATCTGCAATGGCACTTCCGCACCCGGGGCAGGGTCGCTCCACCGGAGCCCGTGTTGCAGGACTTCGGAAACATTGAGTGCCGCGATGCGGTACTGGCATGGGACCGTGAGGAAATCCTGAGGGACGCGAAGGGGCGAGTCGTGACCCGGTGGGATGGAGTCACGACGAAGAAGTCACCCGTAACCGGCGAGGAGATCCCGGACGAGTCCGCCACTATCCCGATCAAGATCTTCGAGAATGCTCGACAGGCGGAGTGGCCTCAAGCGGACTTCATCGTTGGGAATCCACCCTTCTCGGGAACGAAGAAGATGCGTGCCACCCTTGGGGATGGCTACGTAGACGCCCTCCGCGAGGTCTACTCAAAGGGCGTCGAGGATAATGCGGATTACGTTCTCTATTGGTGGCACAAAGCTGCCACGTTGGTTGAGCGCAACGCGGTCCGACGATTCGGCTTGATCACCACCAACAGCATCACCCAGACATTCAATCGGCGAGTGCTCGCCGAGCATCTAGCCAACGGCACACGAATCGCGTGGGCAATTCCTAACCACCCTTGGGAAGTGGGCGATGAAGCGGGTGCCGCCGTGCGCATTGCGATGACCGTGGGAGCGCACGACGAGGGTCTCTGCATCTTGGAGAAGATCGTTCGGGAAGAGCCTTCAAAGGAACCAGGCGAGCCGTCCACGCTTGAGTTCAGCGTGACTGTGGCTCCGGCAATCCATGAGGACTTGAGCGTAGGGGCCGACAAAGCCGGTGCTTTACCCCTGCAATCAAACCTTGGATTCACCGGGTTTGGTGTGGCTCTTCATGGAGCGGGGTTTATCCTCGACGCCCAACAGCCGACTCCATGAGAAAGGGTGGCGAGCCCGGAACGATTCGACGCTACCTTGGTGGGAGGGACCTTCAAAGGGTTCCGAGAGAGTTGTACGTGATCGACTTCTTCGGGAAGACGGAGGCGCAGGCACGCACGGCGAACCCAAAGGCGTTTCAGCACGCCTCGACTACGTGTACCCGGAGCGAAAGCACAACCGCCGAGACAGTATTCGGAAGCTTTGGTGGCGGTTTGGCTGGGAACGGCCAGAACTGCGAAAAGTGTTGAAGGGTCTTCCGAGATACATCGCAACCACCGAGACGGCGACCCACCGCGTCTTCCAGTTCTTCCGGCGGAAGTGCTCCCCGACCACATGATTGTGGTTATCGGGTCTGCCGATGCCTACGTCCTTGGAGTTCTGTCGTCCGCATTCACTAACTTGGGCTTTAGCGGCGGGAGACTCGGGGTGGGCAATGACCCGCGCTACAACAAGTCTCGGTGCTTCGACCGTTTCCGTTCCCGGTACATTCGCCAAAGTACAGGCCAGTATCGAGGCATTGGGGGAGGCCATCGACACGCACCGCAAGGCGCGGCAGAAGGAGTTCCCCACCTCACCATCACCAACATCTACAACGTGCTGGAGAAGGTCGCGGCGGTGAGACTCTCTCGGCAAAGGACAAGGTCATCACGACAGGCTAGCTCGATTCTGAAGCAACTCCACGACGACTCGACGCGGCGCCTTCGATGCCTACGGATGGCCGCACAATCTGAGACGAGCAAATCCTAGAGGGCTTGTAGCCTCAATGCCGAGCGGGCGAAGGAAGAGGCGCGGGGGCTCGTCGGTGGCTGCGCCCGCCTACCAGAACCGAGCGGCGTGAAGGTTGCCGAGGTCAGGGCACGCTCGACGTTGGCGTCAGGCCGCGCTGAGGCGGCACCGGGGGCGAGGCGTGGCAAGAAGCACCGGACCGTGTCGCGCGTTCGTCGGCTCATGGCGAAGGGCGGCTCTTGGACCGCTCCGAGATGGCTGAAACTTAAGGGAGCGAAGCTCGCGACGTCGTGGAGGTGCTAGCTAGCTCGGAGCCTCGGGCTCGATCGTACGAAGCCGAAGGCGTGCGGCGGTGGCGTCTGCGGGCGGCAGGCTGCGTGACCATCGGGGCCGCAAGCCACCGCGGGTAGCGGGCGCTACGGCTAATAGGGTCGTTATCATTTCGGCGGAGGGGAGAAGCTGTAGAGAGCGCGGTAGGACGCGGGGCGGAGAACGGAGAAGGCGGGTCGGGCGGGCGCGGAGGAGAGGAGACACGCCGACGGGAGTGTGTGGAGAGTTGTGAAGAAATTCACAATGAAACTGATGTTGTTAAATTGGTTCGGAAATAAGCAAGATCGAGTTGATAAGGAAAAGCGTTAAAAGGATGGTAGTACACAAATGTGCTTTTGTTGTGTGATGAAGGAGGAAATGCGAAACAGTAGAGTGTTGTTTGTGGAGGAATTTGTTGGGGAAAAAAAAAGAATGCAGAACTGAGAGAGCGTGGTGTTTGATGAAGTGCCGATGATTATAAAGTACACGAAATGAGTAGGAAAGTAGTGAGAAGAAAAATAAAAATGATAGTAGTATGTAGAATGATAAAATGAGTAGATGGATAACGTGAAGGAGATGTCGGAATTAGGTGAGGGTATTGGTTTGGTAAAGGAGACTGTTGAGTAGAATGGCAATTTTGAGATTTGTATAATGTTGGTAAAAAGTGAAGGTAAAGTAAAATCGATTGTTGTAATGAGAAGGTTTTGTGTAAGATATGATGAATTGTTAATAAATTGGATGAAATAGTGATGCAATTGAGGGAATTAAGATATGAAGGGATGGGATGGAGTGTAAATTTGGAAGTTATAAAGCAATAAAGAAAAGAGAAAAAAGAAAAAAAAATATAATAAAAAAGTAAAAAAAAAAATAAAAATTTAAAAAATAAAAATATAAATATATAAAAAAAAAAATTTAAAAATATAATATAAAATAATATAAATAAAAAATAAAATATTAAAATAAAATATAAATAAAAAAATAAAATAATAATATGCGCCCCGCAGGCGGCGACCGCTGTGAAGAGAGAGGTGCTTCTCGCGACCGACGCACGATGCGTAAGTCGATCCTCGAGACAGCGGGATCGACGCGACCACGATGCGTCAAGGTCAGGCGCTGCTGACACGCGAGTCGCGTCAATGACGTCTCGCGCACAACGCGCCGGCATGTCCAACAGGACCTCGCCTCAACTCAGCCGCGAGACGAGTCCGCACATCGCTGGTAGAAGTCGGCCACGATGCCGGGCGAGGTTGGCTACGTTGTCCGCGTCTACCGCGCGTCGTGATCGTCGTGGCGCTGCCATGAAGTCGCGAGTAGCTTGATAGGGCGCGGGTCGTCGCTGCACGACGCGAGGGTGCGCGCCGATGCGGAGTGTCAGTTGCAGGTTCGCCCACACCATCTCGGCGTCCGGCCAGGAGGCGACCTCGTCGGCGACGGCGTGCGAGTGCGACGGGCCGCGAAGTTGATCCGCTTCCTCGGCGCTGTACGTCGTCGCCATCGCGCCGATTTGAAGAGGACGCGCCGCACCGAGGCAGGTAGGTCGGTCGTTCCTCTCGGGATGCACCGCCAGGACGCCCGCCGGGCCTTCGACGAGGACGTCGCGGCAATCGGCGGCGGTCGGCCAACGATGGCGATTCGCGCAGCAGGATCGCGCGCCCACGCGCGCACCGTTTCCGAAGGACGCGAGTCTTTCCCACCGCGTCCGGTCACCAGCAACCACGTCCGCCAGTCGCCGGGCGGGGCGCTGGACAGGCCTCGCCCACGTCGGCCAGTCGTACAGGAGGGCGACCATCTCGTCGGGCGACAGGGAGGCGAGGAATGCGGCCCGGGCAGCGTCCGGGAGGGTCGCAGAAGGTCGCGGAGGTTCCCTGCGAGGTTTCCCTGCGTCAAGGGTCGCCCCCCACGTCAGCGGGAATGGCCTGCGGCGCTGCGCGTTCGTCGGATGGTGCCCTACCTGCGGCAGGTAGTGCCCGGGTCTCGTGAGGCGCGTCCGCCGCGCACGCGCCCAACTCATGCACCGACTCGCGCGCCGCCACGAGTCCCGCCACCCGCTGCGCGAGGACCGTGCGCATGGCGTCCACGTCGACCGTGTGGGCGACTTCGAGGCGGTCGGGTTCCCAGCTACGCGGCCCGACGCCTGCGCGGTCCATGATGGCCGTGGCGGCTGCCACGCGCACGCGCTCGTCCTCGGAGTCCAACAGGTCGGCGAGGCGGAGGATGGCGGTGGGGACGTGGGCCAGGGCGAGGCGGCGGCACTCGGCGACGGCGGCGGGGATCTCGCGCGGCAAGCCGGTCGGGTTGCCCGACTGCCCCGGCCGCCAGGGTCGCCCCGGGCCTCGGCGGCGGTCGGTGGCTGGTTCGCTGGTTGCACTCATGCCCTTCACCATCGCACCGTAGGTGAAAGGCGTCGATCCTCCGGACTCTCCGGAATCCTCCGGCTGACTCTCCGGGCGGCCACGGGTGGAAGGAGAGACCCGGAGTAGCCCGATACTCCGGACTCTCCCGTCCCTATAGGTCGGAGTATTTCTCCGGAGGGTTTTCCGGAGGATTGAGGAGGGGTCACGATTCGGACCCTCCGGAATCGTCCGGGACCGGGTCGCCGTTGATGGCGCGGCGCGGGTCGTTCCCGAGGGCGAGGGTGATGCCGCGCTTGTTGCGGGTGGCGATCTTGAGGACGCCCCGGGTGAGGGCGACCTCGATCAGGGGGTACACAGCGTCACGGGGCAGCCCCAACTCCCCGTGGCGCTGGTGAAGCATGTGGCGCGATACGGGGCCGGTCTGGAGGAAGTCCTCGACCTTCTCGTACAGGTGGCGCAGTTGCCCCCACACGCGCTGGCGGTCCAACTCCACTCGGGCCGCGTTGCGCTGTGCCTGCTCCGGGTTGAGGGCGACGTCGTCGGGCAGGCTGAATACCGCGCCGAATCCCCCGTCGCAGCGGACCAAGGTGATCGGCGCGTGGCGACGAGTCGACGGAGACGGCTTACCGTGTCCCAGGACGACGAGGTCGTCAGCGGGGAAGCGGTCCGCCCACGGCTTCGCCTCGTCGCTGCTGGCCGGGAACACGGTCAGGACGTTGCGGGAATTCATGGTGAATGCCCCGCCGCCCCGGGCCGACTCGATGGCGCTGTCGTTGTCCTTCGACGCGGCTTTCGTCGGGTGGTGAATGCAGATCACGGCCGCGCCAGTAGCCCGGGCGATGCGCCCGAGGGCCGACTGAAGTGCGCTCATGGCGGCGTTGTCCTCGTCGTCGACGAGGCGTGATGCCGTCTCGATGAGGATCAGCTTGGCTCCGACACCCAGGGCCGCCTCGATGATGGCGTCGGCCTCGGCCGTCGGCCGGGCCTCACGTCGAGACTCGGATCCGAGGCGAACGGTGACGACCTCGGAGAGACGGGCGACGCCCTCGGACTTGTCGACGACCCAGATGCGGTTGAGTGCGCCCTCGACGTTGATCGTCGTCGCCTGGGAGATGGCGGCGGCCTTCCGCACCCAGTCGTCGAGGGAATCCTCGGCGGAGTAGACGAGGACGGGGCCGCCTCCCGGGTAGAGGGGCAGGCCCCAGATTCTTTCTTCACCGGCAGCGAAGGCGAAGACCACCTGCGCCGCGAGGGCCGACTTCCCGACCGACTGTGGACCGAAGAGGACCGACGACTTTCCGAACGGGATCATGCCGTCGAGGACGAACTCCTCGACGGGAGGGTTCCGCACGTCGGCGATCAAGATTGACCGCAAGTCGAGGGTGGGCTTCGGGGCGGCCGCGAGCGACGCGGCCGCCTCACGCAGGAGGTCGACGCCGTTCTCTATAAGCTGGCGCTGCGCCTCCACATCCCCAGCGCGGGCGAGGATGCGGAGGCGATCCTCGTCCCTCGTGATGTCTTCCCATCGGCGCTTCGCCGCCCACGCTCTCTCTCTGATCTTGCGTTCCTCGGGGGTGACTGGTTCCTCGTCGGGCAACTGTGTCGACATGTAGGCGCGCGTCGTCTCGAAGCGCTCGCGGATCTCGCGCTGCACGTCCTCGTCGCTGCGCTCGTCGGGACTCACGCGGCACCCGCCGCCGGACTGATGCTCGCCGACACCTCGGGGTCGCAGCGGCACCCGCCGCCCGCCAGCTTCGGGCACTCCGCGTCGTGGGCGACGTCGATGAGGACGACGGACCCGGGCGCGAGGCCGCCCGCTGCCCAGACGGCGGCGGCGAAGTCACGCTCGTTCCAGCCCCGGGCCCACTTCACCACCCGTGCGCCAGTCATGCCGGGCCGGTGGTGGCGTGCGCGAGGTTGCGGGACGGCGGCGCGGTCTTCTCGTTGGCGGCTTCCCACCTCTCGATTTCGTCGATCCACCACAGCCTGCGGACGCCGAGATAGTGCGGCTTCGGGAACCCGCAGAATCCGGGCGCACCGTCCGTGTACCAGCGACGAAGGGTCGAGGCGTCGACGTTGCCGAGACGCTGTAGGAGATCCCGGGCTTGGATGCGGTGGCGCTGCGTCATCGGTTCACCTCCCAGCGCAAGTGCGCTGTGAGTGAACGCTACTCGGGGAAGGGGCGGCTTGTACGGGCGCAACTACGCGCGACCGGCGGTCCTGCGCACTTCCCCGATCAGCGGCGAGGTGCCTTCCGGGGGCGGCCGTGAGGGCGGGCGCCGAGACGTCCGCACTTCACGCCCTCCTTCCACAGGTCGTCCAGCTTTCGAGCGGAGACTCCCAGCTTGGCGGCGATGGAGTCGCTGTACCTCTCGCCGTCCGCGACAAGAGCCACGAGGTCGTCGAGTAGCGTCGCGTCGCGGTCCCTGGCCTTCTTCGTCCTCGCGCCGCTGCCCTTCTTCGACGTCTCGGTGCGCTGTGCGGCGCGTCCTTCCTCGTGACCCTCGACACGGCCCGTCTTGTGACCCTCGGCGCGCCCTTCCTCTCGTTCCTCGCCTTCCTCAACGTCGCGGGCGCGCTGCGTGTAGTCGTGCAGTTCCTCCGATTCTTCGCGCGTGCGTCGCGCCGACGGCGTCAGGTGTTCGAGGACGCCGGGCGGCACCGGCTTCGGGCGCTTCCGCGCGTCGGCAACAGCACGACGCCGGGTCGACAAGGGGGCCGCCGGTCCGGGGACCGTGCCGCGTTCGTCGTCCTTGCGGCGCGCAGCGATGCCTGCCGCGTGTTCGGCGTTGGTCGCTTCGGCTTCCTCACGCGCCTCCTCGGTCGTGAGGCGTCCGGGCCCGCCACCGCGAAAGCCTGTAGACGCCGCCCGCTGGACAGCCGCGACGAGGTCGTCGGCGGTCACGTCGGGATCGAAGAGCAGCCACGTGGGCACCGCGCCCTTCTTCTCTCCCGGGCCCGTCACGACCGCACCGCCTTCGGGTGCGCGACGACGTCCGCGCCCTTGCCGGTGACGAGGTGCATCACGTGGGCGTCCCACCTCGCCAGCGCGTCCCGACGTTCGTCGAGGTAGTCGTGCGTGTCGTAGATCGCGACGATGCGCCCGAGGCTGTGACCGAGGCATGCCTCGGCGACGTGCGGCGCGACCCCGAGCGCGGCGAGGCCCGTGCGGACCGTCCTCCGAAGATCGTGCGGCGTCGGCCTCTCGCCCTTGAAGGTGAGGGCAGGGGACTCGCCCTCGAAGAGGCGGCGCATGGAGTGATTCAGACTCTTGTCGGTCAGCGCCTTGCCCGCGCCAGCGAAGGACGCGAGGACGTACCGGGAGTCGATGCTGTCGGCGAGCGCCTTCAACTCGCGGAAGATGGCGAGCGCGGTCGGCGGCAGCGGGATGCGGAGCGGCTTCGCCGCCCTGGCGGCACGGATGGTCAGCTTCCTATGCTCGGCCGGGATCGTCCACATCGGCCTGCGGTCGGCCTCGGGCTTCGGCTGGCCGTTGGGCAGCACGTCGTCGAAGTTGACCTCGGGCCACTCGGCGAGGAGTAGCTCGCCGGACCTCACCCCGAGCAAGAGCAGGAGGCGCAGGGCGTTTTTGACCGTGGGCGTGCGGCTGTTGCCGAGCGCCGTCCAGAATGCCGGGATCTCGTCGGCCGACAGCACGCGGTCGCAGACGTTGTGGACGACTCCCAGGGCCCCCGCGTCGAGCGGCTCGGCAGGGTTCACGACGATGTCGCCGCGGCCCTGCGCGAAGCGGAACAACTGCCCGACGACTTGGAGCACGCGACCGGCGTGCGTCGCCGCGCCCCGGTTCACCACGCCATCGACGAGGCGGCGCACGTCCGGGGTGGTGATTGAAGCGACGGGGCGGCCCCCGAGCACGGGGAGGACGTCGCGCTTGAGCACGTCGTCCACGACCTCGGGGCGGCGGCGGCGGCGGGCGATGTACGGGCGGAATGCCTCCGCGAGGTCGCGCACCGTGAGCGCGCCCTCGGCGAGGTGGGCGGGCTTCGCGCGGGGCGGGTTCCACTCGGCGACGAGGGCGTCGAGGGTGCCCGCCTTGTGCGCCGCCTTCGCCTTGTCGAGGCGAGCGCGCGCCTGATTCACGCTGACGTGCCCGGCGCGGGGCTTCGGCGACCACCGGCCGATGGTGATCCACTTCACCCGGCCGTCGACCTTGACGCCCCATCGAAAGACGCGGACGCCGCTCGCGGTGACGCGCAGGCGCAGCCCGGGCGCGCCATCGTCGGTGTGCTCGCCGGGCGGCAAGGTTGCGACCAACTTGTCGGAGAGTGCTACTGCGGTAGTCTCGGTGTCAGCCATGGCGACCCTCCCGTGGTCGTTCCTGGTCAGGGCCTCGGGGCGGTTGGCGCCGCCCCGGGGTCCGTCTGGTTTACCTGCGGCATGCCCGGCGACAGGTGGTTTACCTGCGGCCGTCCGCAGGGAAACTTTCGATGGGTGATGGCATGGTCGGGCACGCAGAGGCATTATCGCAGGAAACCAGCTTCCCGCAAGCGTTCCGTGAGAAATCGTGGAGGAGAGTGCCGCACCGTGCCCGGGCACTTTTTCAAGTTGACACGGTAGGGGTCCGCGGTTCGATACCGCGCGGGCCTACCAAGAACACGGGGGTCTGGCCGAAAGGCCGGGCCCCCTTTTCTTGCCCGGGACTCCCGACGGGCACTCCAACCGGTGACGGCAGCGGGGGCAGGAGAGATGGCGAACATGCTGAAGGTCGGGCAGAGGGTGACCGTCCGGCACGGGTTCCTCTGGCGGAAGATCGGGATCGGGACCACCCGCGCCACGTACCAGAAGGAGGGGCGGCTCTTCGCCTCCGTGGAACTCGACGGGAGCGGGAAGCTCCTGCCCGGGCTCGTGAGCCAGATCCGCGCCCTCGGCGAGGAGAGGAGTTGATCGCGCAATGCCCCGCCGCGGATACCGAAAAGGGAACGTTCACGACTTCGGAGGGTGGACTGGACGTGAAATCAGGGACCGGCCGGAATCCGGCGGGCCAGGCCGAACGCCCCTCTTGGGGCATAGTGGGTCGACGGCTTCGGAGGAACCGATGGGGCAGGGCGACCTTCCGGCCGGTATGCACTGCTCCATGCCAAACAAGACCTTCTGGAAGGGCGTGTGGCGATTGATCGAGCAGCCCAGCGAGCTCGACGCGAAGGGGCGGCTCGGCGCACCCTGTCCGCCCTTCGTGGAGGGCGAGGACGTGAGGTGGGTCGCAGAAGGGGCCTACGGGGCATCGGGGAACTTCGTCCCGGCGATGCAGGTGGCGGCGGCGATTCCGGCGCTTCCCCGGATCGGCGACCGAACCTACCGGTTGATCACCACCGCCGACCCCTGGTTCGGGGGAAAATTCGGGGTGGAGAAGCTGGAGGAGCGGCTGGACGAGCTGGGGCGGGAGGGCTGGCGGGCCGTGGGCATCGCGGGGACGCGCAACGATCCAGCGGTGTTGATGGAGCGGGCCGTGGACGAGGTCGGTCTCGCGGAAGCGCGGCGGCGGCGAGAGCCCACGCCCTAACGCTGCCACCACCAGGTGGGCTGCTCGGGCTCGGCCCGGGGGCGGGTGAGCTGGCTTCGGGGAACGGCGGAGCCGGGGGAAGGGCGCCGGGACATCTCGGCGCGCAACCTCTTGAGCCGCTCCGCCAGCCTGGCCCGGGCCTCCACTTCGCGCTCCTTCAGGTCCTTCATGTGCGTTGCCTCCGACCAGGAGAGAGGAGCACGAGGGTCTGACATTCCGTTCAGGTATCCTTGAGGCGCGCCCGCCCGCATCCGCGTAGGATGGCGGCGTGTCCCGGCTCCCGCTCGCCCTCGCCGCCGTCTCCGCGATCCTCGCCGGGCTGGCCCCGTCACTGGCCCTCGCCGCCGACGGGATGAGCTGCCCGGGCGGCGTCATCTCGGTCGGCGACTCGCGCCTCGACCTCCTCGGGAAGTGCGGAGCTCCGACCCTGGTCGAGTCCAGGCCCGCCCAGGTCGCCGAGTGGGTGGGGGATCGGGTGCAGGGAGCCTCACGGACCGTCACCATCACGGTGGAGACCTGGACCTACGACCTGGGCTCCTCGCGCCTGCTCCAGTACGTGAGGCTCGAGGCCGGCAAGGTGGTGAACGTGCGGACCGGCGGGTACGGCCACGCCGCCGGCGGCCGGCGCAGCGGCGGCGACATCCCGCGGGCCCCCTGCCAGCCCACCTCCATCCGGGCCGGCGACTCCACCTACGAGCTGCTCTCCCTCTGCGGCGAGCCGGTCTTCCGCGACGTGCGCGAGGAGCAGATCGCGGTGGCCGAGGGGGACGGGCAGTGGGTGGCCGGGGCCGCGACGGTGGTGCTGAAGGAGACCTGGACCTACGACTTCGGTCCCCGCGCGCTGGTGCGCTTCGTCCACGTCCGCGACGGCCGGGTCACCGGGGTCCGGACCGGAGGCTACGGTTACTCGGAGTGAACCGCCGGGCGAGGTTGCGACCCCCATCCCCGCGTGCTACGAACCCACGCCATGTCCGAAATCGTGAAGGTGACGCTCCCCGACGGGACGCAGAAGGAAACCGCCCGCGGAACCCTGGTAAGCGACTTCGTGCGCGAGAAGATCGGCCAGGGGCTGGCCAAGGCCGCCTACGTGGCCCGGCTCGACGGCGACCCGGTGGACCTCTCCCGCCCGCTCGACCGGGACGTCCGGCTCGAGGTGGTGACCACCCGGAACCCGGAGGCGCTCGAGGTGGCGCGCCACGACGCCGCCCACGTCATGGCCAGCGTCGTCCAGAAGCTCTACCCGGGGACGCAGGTCACCATCGGCCCGTCCATCGAGGAGGGCTTCTACTACGACTTCGCCCGCGAGACCCCCTTCACCCCCGAGGACCTCGAGCGGATCGAGAAGGCCACCAACGAGGCCATCGCCGCCGACCACCCCTTCCTCCGCGAGGAGGTGTCGATGGCCGACGCGCTGGCACTCTTCGAGAGGCTGGGGGAGGGGTACAAGGTCGAGATCGTGAAGGACATCGCCGCCCGGGGGACGAAGACGCTCACCCTCTACCGGCACGGCGACTGGGTGGATTTCTGCCTCGGGCCCCACGGGCCGTCCACGTCCCGCATCGGGGTGGTGAAGCTCCTCTCGGTGGCAGGGGCCTACTGGCGCGGCGATCCGAAGAACCCCATGCTGCAGCGCATCTACGGGACCAGCTTCTTCAGCAAGAAGGATCTGGACGAGTGGACCACGCGGATGGAGGAAGCGCGCAAGCGCGACCACCGCAAGCTCGGCCCGGCGCTGGGGCTCTTCATGTTCCACCCCTACGCGCCCGGGGCCGCGTTCTGGCTGCAGAACGGCACCACCCTCTACCACCTGCTCGGCGACGCCATGCGGCGGCTCACCCGGAAGAACGGCTACGTCGAGGTGAAGACGCCGCTGCTCTTCAACAAGAAGCTCTGGGAGACCTCGGGCCACTGGGGCAAGTACCGCGAGAACATGTTCCTCGTGGTGGACAGCGAGACCGACGAGAAGCTGGCGCTCGAGGACCGCTGCACCCAGTCGCTCAAGCCCATGAACTGCCCGTCGCACCACCTGATCTACGCCATGCAGAAGCGCAGCTACCGGGAGTTGCCCATCCGCTACCACACCCAGGACGTTCTCCACCGCAACGAGGCCTCGGGCACGCTCTCCGGCCTCACCCGGGTCCGGCAGTTCCAGCAGGACGACGCCCACATCTACCTGGCGGAGTCGCAGATCGTCGACGAGGTCCGCGCCCTGGTCCGGCAGATCGACGTGGTCTACAAGGCCATGGGGCTCTCCTACACCGCCAAGTTCTCCACGCGACCCGCGGTGAAGCTGGGCGACGACGCCACCTGGGACCGGGCCGAGGCGGCCCTCCGGGGCGCGCTCGAGGCGGTCGGCCTTCCCTTCGAGGTGAAGCCGGGGGAGGGGGCCTTCTACGGCCCCAAGATCGACTTCGACGTGACCGACTCCATCGGCCGCAAGTGGCAGCTCGCCACCATCCAGCTCGACTACCTGGCCCCCGATCGCTTCGACCTCGCCTACGTGGGGGACGACAACGCCGAGCACCGGCCGGTGGTGATCCACCGGGCCATCTACGGCTCCTTCGAGCGTTTCCTCGCCATCCTCATCGAGCACTTCGCCGGCGCGTTCCCCGCCTGGCTCGCGCCGGTGCAGGCCCGGGTGGTGACCGTGTCCGACCGCTTCAACGACTGGGCCGCCGAGGTGGCGGCGCGGCTCGAGGCCGAGGGGTTCCGCGTCGAGCTCGACCGGACCAGCGAGAAGCTCGGCGCCAAGATCCGCGACGCACAGCTGCAGAAGATCCCCTTCACCGTCGTGGTCGGCGAGAAGGAGGTCGAGTCGAAGGGGGTCTCCCCGCGCCGCCGGGGCGGCGAGGATCTCAAGACCATGCCCATCGAGGCCTTCGTGGAGCTGCTCCGCAAGGAAGGGGCCGCGCCCTATTGACGGGACCGCGCCGGGGGGCGGGGTCGTTGACACGGTGGTGCCGGATCCGTATTCTCTCGGTCCCTTGTCTTTCGTACGCAGAGCGCATCGACTTCTTCGCCCGGCGGGAGAGGACTCCCGGCGAGGCTGAACCCTCTGCCGCGACCTCTTCCGCCTGAACGGCCGGAGGGGTCGATCTCGATGGCGAGAATCGCTCCTGCGGCCCCGAACCGGAGCCCGAGAACCGCCATGTCGAGTGACAACAAGACGCCCGCCTCCGCCGTCCGTTCCCCCGATCGCGTGATCGTGTTCGACACGACCCTCCGCGACGGCGAGCAGAGCCCCGGTTTCTCCATGAACCTCGGGCAGAAGCTCCGGGTGGCGCGCGCCCTCCAGGAACTGGGCGTGGACGTCATCGAGGCCGGCTTCGCCGCCGCCTCCCCGGGCGACCTGGAGGCCATCCAGGGCGTCTCGCGCCAGATCGAGGGACCCATCATCTGCAGCCTCTCCCGCTGCACCCGCGGCGACATCGAGGCGTCCTGGAAGGCGCTGCGGGACGCGCCCCGCAGGCGCTGCCACGTCTTCCTGGCCACCAGCCCCATCCACCGCGACTTCAAGCTCAAGATGGCCAAGGAGGAGATCATCCGCCGCGCCGTCGAGGGCGTGAAGATGGCCCGCGAGAAGTTCGAGGACGTGGAGTTCTCCACCGAGGACGCCGCCCGCACCGAGCTCGAGTTCCTGGCCCAGGTGGTCGAGGCGGCCATCGAGGCCGGCGCCACCACCCTCAACATCCCCGACACCGTCGGCTATGCGCTCCCCTCCACCTACGCCGAGACCCTCTCGTACCTGGTCAAGCACGTGCGGGGCATCGACCGGGTGGTGATCTCGGTCCACTGCCACAACGACCTCGGGCTGGCGGTGGCCAACAGCCTGGCCGGCGTGCAGGTGGGCGCGCGCCAGGTCGAGTGCACCCTGAACGGCATCGGCGAGCGGGCCGGCAACGCCTCCCTGGAGGAGGTGGTCATGGCCATCAAGACCCGCCACGACGTCCTCGGGGTCACCACCGGCATCCGCACCGAGAAGCTCTACCCGGCCAGCAAGATGGTGCAGCAGGTCACCGGCAACTCCGTGCAGCGCAACAAGGCCATCGTCGGGCAGAACGCCTTCGCCCACGAGGCCGGCATCCACCAGCACGGCATGCTCACCCACCGGGAGACCTACGAGATCATGCGCCCGGAGGAGGTCGGCTTCACCAAGTCGCAGCTGGTGCTGGGCAAGCACTCCGGACGCCACGCCCTCCAGTCGCGCCTCACCGAGCTGGGCTACCGCCTCACCGACGAGCAGCTCGACCGCGTCTTCGTGGACTTCAAGCTGCTGGCCGACAAGAAGAAGGAGATCTACGACGCCGACCTGGAGGCGCTTGTGATCCACGGACAGCTCCTCAAGGGGCAGGCCATGTGGGAGCTCGTGGCGCTCTCCACCACCTCCGGGACGGGCACGCTTCCCGCGGCCTCCATCTCCCTCGTCAAGTCGGGCGGGGAGCGCTTCCAGGACGCGGCGGCCGGCGACGGCCCGGTGGACGCGGTCTTCAAGGCCATCGAGCGGATCACCGGCATCGAGGCCAAGCTGCGCGACTACCGCATCCAGTCGGTCACGGTGGGTGAAGACGCGCAGGGCGAGGTGAGCCTGGAGGTGGAGCACGAGACCGGCGTCTATCGCGGCCGCGCGCTCTCCACCGACGTCATCGAGGGGAGCGCCCGCGCCTTCCTCGACGTGGTGAACCGGATCGCGCTGCGCATCAAGCCCGAGGAGCAGGAGCAAGAGGCGAAGAGCGCGCTCGGGACCGTCTAGGGACGCAGGCGAAGGACTGACCGGAACGGCGAGAGGGATCATGGCAAGGGAAAAGATGACGGGAGCGAAGGCGGTGGTCCGGGCCCTGGAGGCCGAGGGCGTCGACTGGATCTTCGGCGTGCCGGGCGGGGCCATCCTGCCCATCTACGACGCGCTCTTCGACTCGAAGCAGCTGAAGCACGTGCTGGTGCGCCACGAGCAGACCGGCGCCCACGCCGCCGAGGGCTACGCCCACGCCACCGGAAAGGTGGGCGTGTGCTTCGGGACCTCGGGACCGGGGGCCACCAACCTGGTCACCGGGATCGCCGACGCCTACCTGGACTCGGTTCCCATGGTGGCCATCACCGGGAACGTGTCGTCCGCCCTCATCGGGAGCGACGCCTTCCAGGAGGCGGACATCACCGGCATCACCATGCCCATCACCAAGCACAACTGGCTGGTGACCGACGTGAAGGACCTCCCGCGCATCCTCAAGGAGGCCTTCTACATCGCCCGCACCGGGCGGCCCGGCCCGGTGCTGGTGGACATCCCCAAGGACGTCCAGAACGCCGAGCTCGAGTTCGAGTACCCGGAGACCGTCAACATCCCCGGCTACCACCCGCCGGTCCGGGAGGAGCCGCGCCTCAAGGACGCCGCCGCGCTCATCCGCGCCGCCAGCCGCCCCATCATCTACCTGGGCGGCGGCGTGCGGACGGCCAGCGCCTACGACGAGGTGGCGCAGTTCGCCGAGCTGGTCGGGGCGCCGGTGGTGACCACCGTGCACGGCAAGGGCGCTCTCCCCGAGACCCACCCCCAGTGCCTGGGCATGTTCGGCATGCACGGGGCCAGGTTCGCCAACTACGCGGTGCAGGACTCCGACCTGATCATCGCGCTGGGCGCCCGCTTCGACGACCGGGTCACCGGCAAGCTCTCGACCTTCGCCCCCGAGGCGAAGATCGTCCACCTCGACGTGGACCCCGCCGAGATCTCCAAGCTGGTGACCGCCACGGTCCCGCTGGTGGGGGATCTCAAGCTGCTCCTCCCGAAGCTCACCGCCGAGGTCCGCAAGGCCTTCGCCGCCTCGGGGCGGGCCAATCTCGAGCCATGGTTGAAGAAGGTGGCCGACTGGCGGGAGAAGCACCCGCTCCACTTCGCCGCCCAGGGGGACGAGTTCATCGAGCCCCAGCACGTGATCCGGCGCATCTGGGAGAAGACCCAGGGCAAGGCGCTCGTCACCACCGGCGTGGGCAAGCACCAGATGTTCGCGGCCCAGTACTGGACGACCACCCAGCCCCGCCAGTTCATCACCTCCGGCGGCCTCGGCACCATGGGCTTCTGCCTGCCCGCCGCCATCGGCGTGCAGCTCGGCAAGCCCGACGCCCTCGTCATCGGGATCGACGGCGACGGGTCGTTCCAGATGACGCTCCAGGACCTGGCCACCGCCGTCGATCTGAAACTGAACATCAAGATCTTCATCCTCAACAACCTGTTCCTGGGCATGGTCCACCAGTGGCAGGACCTCTTCTACGAGAAGCGGCTCGCCGAGACCCCGCTCAGCGACCTCCCCGACCTGGTGAAGCTCGCCGACGCCTACAGCTGCCTGGGGCTCCGGGCCCGCAAGCCCTCCGAGCTGGAGGACGTCCTCGACCGGGCGCTGGCCCACAAGGGCGGCCCGGTCATCGTGGACATCCGCACCCGGCCCGACGCGCACGTGTATCCCATGGTGCCCGCCGGCGCGCCCCTCAACGACATGATCGACGGCGAATAGAGGAACGACATGGAACGTGACGAAAAGGTTCCCACCGGCAGCAGCCACACCGTCAGCCTGCTCGTGGAGAACAAGCCGGGCGTGCTGCACCGCATCGCCGGCCTCTTCTCCCGGCGCGGCTACAACATCGCCAGCCTCACCGTGGGTCCCACCGAGCGCCCCGAGTACTCGCGCATGACCATCGTGGTCCTCCTCTCCTCGAAGACCGTGGAGCAGGTGGTCCGCCAGGTGCAGAAGCTGGTGCCGGTGGTCGAGGTGCGCGAGCTCTCCCCGGTGGACCTCATCGAGCGGGAGCTCCTGCTCGTGAAGATCCGCACCCCGGAGAAGAACCACGCCGAGCTGCGCGCGCTGGCCGAGACCTACGAGGCCAAGATCGTGGACGTCTCCCCGGACGCGCTGATCATCGAGGCCAGCGGAAACGCCGGCAAGCTCGACGCGCTCGAGGACCGGCTGGCGCCCTACGGCATCCAGGAGATCTGCCGCTCCGGGCGCATCGCCCTCGAGCGCGGCTTCAAGACCCTCGCACCCCCCAACCTCAAGTGATCGGATAGGCCATGGCGACCATCTACTACGACAAGGACGCGAATCCCGAGCTGCTCAAGAGCCGCAAGGTGGCGGTGATCGGATACGGCAGCCAGGGGCACGCCCACGCCCTCAACCTCAAGGACTCCGGCGTGGACGTGCGCGTCGGCCTTCACGCCGGGTCGAAGTCGCGGGCCAAGGCCGAGGGGGCGGGGCTGCGGGTGACCAGCGTGGCCGAGGCCGCGAAGGAGGCGGACGTCATCATGGTGCTGCTCCCCGACCAGACCCAGAAGAAGGTCTACGAGGAGGAGATCAAGCCGCACCTCACCAAGGGCAAGGCCCTGCTGTTCGCCCACGGCTTCAACATCCACTTCGGGCAGGTGAAGCCGCCCCCCGACGTGGACGTGCTGCTCATCGCCCCCAAGGGGCCGGGCCACCTGGTGCGCCGGCAGTTCCAGGACGGCCGGGGCATCCCCTGCCTCATCGCGGTCCACCAGGACGCCACCGGGCAGGCCAAGGCCATCGGCCTCGCCTACGCCCGGGCGGTGGGCGGTGGCCGGGCCGGGATCCTCGAGACCACCTTCAAGGAGGAGACCGAGACCGACCTCTTCGGCGAGCAGGCGGTCCTCTGCGGCGGGGCGGCCGCGCTCGTGAAGAACGGGTTCGAGGTCCTCGTCGAGGCCGGTTACCAGCCCGAGAGCGCCTACTTCGAGTGCCTCCACGAGCTGAAGCTCATCGTCGACCTCATGTACGAAGGCGGGCTGGCCTGGATGCGCCACTCCATCAGCGACACCGCCGAGTACGGCGACTACACCCGCGGCCCCCGCGTGGTGAACTCGGCCACCAAGGACGAAATGCGCAAGATTCTCAAGGAGATCCAGGATGGGACCTTCGCCCGCGAGTTCATCGGCGAGCTGAACGGGGGAGCGAAGAGGTTCCAGGCCTTCCGGGACGCGGAGAAGGTCCATCCCATCGAGACGGTGGGCAAGGATCTCCGGAACATGATGAGCTGGATCCGCGACGCCCGAAAGGACTCGTCGGACCCCAACGCGCGTTGACATCGGGCCGGAAATCCTTATCATCACGCCGCTTTTTCCCGGCCCCGATCTGGGGACGAACGGAGACCGCCCATCAACGGAAAAGACCAGAGAGCGACGAGCCGCGACGCACGCACCAACCGCCGGATCAAGGCCCGGGAAGTGCGATGCATCGGGCCCGCCGGTGAGCAGCTCGGCATCCTGACGATCGAGCAGGCGCTGCGGATGGCCCAGGAGAACGGGTTCGACCTCGTCGAGGTCAGCCCGCTCGCCAAGCCACCCGTCTGCAAGATCATGGACTACGGGAAGTTCAAGTACACGGAGAAGAAGAAGCAGAGCGAGGCCAAGAAGACCCAGGTGGTGGTGGTGGTGAAGGAGGTCAAGTTCCGGCCTCGCACCGAGGAGCACGACTTCGAGACGAAGATCCGGAAGATCCGGGAGTTTCTCGAGGAGTCGAACAAGGCCCGCGTCACCGTGATGTTCCGCGGCCGCGAGCTCTCCCACCGCGAGCTCGGCACCAAGGTCCTCGAACGCATCGTGAACGAGCTGAAGGAGGTGGCCGTCATCGAGGCCTCCGCCCGCATGGAAGGGCGCCAGATGTTCATGATCCTCGCGCCCAACCCGCGCATGATGCAGTCGCAGCGCGACAAGGCCAAGGCCGCCGCCGCCGCTGCAGCCATCGCTGCTCCGGCCGCCGCCGCACCGGCCGCCGCACCCGCCGCCGAGGCCACCGCCACGGCCACGGCCACGCCAGCCCCGGCCGCCGGCGAAAACGAAACCGGCGGCGCCGCCTAGCGCCGCACCACAGGAGACGGAAGAAGATGCCGAAGCTCAAGACCAAGAGCGCCGCCAAGAAGCGCTTCCAGGTGAAGAAGAGCGGCGCGGTGAAGTTCCGCCGCGCCGGAAGCCGCCACCTGGCGACGTTCGGGAAGACCCCCAAGCAGAAGCGTGGGCTTCGCGGGACCGACCACCTGTCGGACAGCGACGCCAAGAAGATCAAGGAGAACTTCCCGTACGCCCGGTAGGGTGAACGGGAAGACAACGCCCAAGCGGGGATCCCGAAGTGCTCGGGAGGAAGTCCTCCCGGCCCCCCGCCGGCACAGAAGGAGAGAACCATGCGCGTCAAGAGGGGTGTGAAGGCTCGCCGTCGTCGCAACCGCGTCCTCAAGCTCGCCAAGGGCTTCCGGGGACGCCGCAAGAACGCATACCGCCGCGCCAACCAGGCGGTCGAGAGGGCGCTGGCCTACAGCACCCGCGACCGCCGCCGCCGCCGCCGCGAGTTCCGCGCGCTGTGGATCGTGCGCATCAACGCCGCCGCGCGCCTGAACGGCACGACCTACTCGCGCCTGGCCGGGGCGATGCGCAAGGCCGGCGTGGTGCTCGACCGCAAGGTGCTGGCCGAGATCGCGCTCTCCCTGCCGTCCGACTTCGCGGCCGTGGTGCGCGCCTCCCAGGCCTAGAGCCCAAGGGCAACGTGGACCTGGTCCGTGACCTGGAGGCCCTGGCGGAAGGGGCCCGGCAGTCCATCTCCTCGGCGCCCGACGACCGGGCGCTCGAGGAGTTGCGGGTCCGCTTCCTGGGCAAGAAGGGCGAGCTGTCGGCCGTGCTTCGCGGCATGGGCCAGCTCACGCCCGAGGAGCGTCCGCGCGTGGGCGAGGTCGCCAACCGGGTGCGCGACGAGGTCGAGTCGCTCCTGGTCCGGGCGCGGCAGCGCATCGCCGAGGACCGGCTCGAGCAGGAGCTGCAGGGCTCCCGCATCGACGTGACCCTGCCGGGGAGGCGGCTGCTCCCCCGCGGACACCGCCACCCGGTCACCCGGACCACCGAGGAGATCGTCGCCATCTTCGCCCGGCTCGGGTACGAGGTGGCGAGCGGCCCGGAGATCGAGCTCGACTGGTACAACTTCGAGGCCCTGAACATCCCGGCCGACCACCCGGCCCGCGACATGCAGGACACCTTCTACGTGGACGAGGCGGCGCTGGGGCGCGTCGGCGGGGAAGGGGCGGTGCTGCTGCGCACCCACACCTCGCCCATCCAGATCCGCGCCATGAAGCGGGCCGGAGCACCGCCCGTGCGGGTGGTCGCTCCGGGCCGGGTCTACCGCAGCGACTACGACCAGACCCACACGCCCATGTTCCACCAGGTGGAGGGGATCTGCGTGGGGCCGGGAATCACCTTCGCCGACCTGAAGGGCACGCTGGCGGCCTTCGCCCGGGCCTTCTTCGGCGCCGGGACCCGCACCCGCGTCCGCCCCAGCTACTTCCCCTTCGTCGAGCCGGGCGCGGAGGTGGACGTCTCCTGCACCATCTGCGCGGGAGCGGGCAACCGCGCCGGCGCGCGCTGCGGAACCTGCAAGGGCACCGGATGGCTCGAGGTGCTCGGCTCCGGCATGGTCCACCCCAAGGTCCTCGAGAACGTGGGGTTCGACCCCTCCGCCGTCACCGGTTTCGCCTTCGGCATGGGCGTGGAGCGCATGGCGATGCTCAAGTACGGCATCGCCGACCTCCGTCTCTTCTACGAGAACGACCTCCGCTTCCTCGAGCAGTTCTGAACCGACATGCGCATCTCCCTCTCCTGGCTCGCCACCTACGTCCCGCTGCCGCCCGCCGAGGAGCTGGCGCGGCGTCTCACCGACGTGGGGCTCGAGGTCGAGGCGGTGGAGCGGGTGGGCGCTGCCCTCGACGGCGTGGTGGCGGCGCGCATCCTCTCGTCGGAGCGCCACCCGGGGGCCGAGAAGCTCTCCGTCTGCCAGGTCGAGGCGGGGCAGGGGGCGGTGCAGGTGGTCTGCGGCGCCACCAACTGGAAGGTGGGCGACGTGGTCCCGCTGGCCACGCCGGGCACGCGCATGCCGGCCGGGCACCGCATCGACCGGGCCAGCCTCCGCGGCGTGGACTCCCACGGCATGCTCTGCTCCGCCCGGGAGCTCGGGCTCTCCGAGGACGCGGCCGGGCTGCTCATCCTCCCCGCCGACGCGATCCCGGGCGCGCCGCTGGCCCGGGTGCTTGGCATCGAGGATGTCGTCCTCGAGGTGAACGTCACCCCGAACCGCGCCGATGCGCTCTCCCACCTTGGCATCGCCCGCGAGGTGGCCGCAGCCACCGGCGCGGCGATGGCCTACCCGGAGTCCGGGCTGAAGCAGCAGGCCCCCGCCGCCTCCACCTGCCTCCGGGTCTCCATCGAAGCGCCGGACCGGTGCTTCCGCTACGCGGCGCGGGTCGTCGAGGGCGTCCGCATCGGCCCGTCGCCGGCCTGGCTGGCCGGGAGGCTCGAGGCATGCGGCGTCCGCTCCATCTCCAACGTGGTGGACGCCACCAACTTCGTCCTCCTCGAGCGCGGCCAGCCGCTCCACGCCTTCGACCTCGACAAGGTGGCCGGCGCCGAGATCGTGGTCCGCATGGCCCGGGTGGGCGAGAAGATGGTCACCCTCGACGGAGTGGAGCGGACGCTCTCGCCCGACGACCTCGTCATCGCCGACCGCGACCGGGCCAGCGCGCTGGCCGGCGTCATGGGCGGCGGC
This sequence comes from uncultured delta proteobacterium, assembly GCA_963828255.1. Classification (GTDB taxonomy): domain Bacteria; phylum Myxococcota; class Myxococcia; order Myxococcales; family Anaeromyxobacteraceae; genus CAIOAK01. The sequence continues at coordinate 236,125 of CAWHDZ010000040.1, forward strand.
GACTCGGAGATCTCCGCGGGGACCACCCGGGTGCTCCTCGAGTCGGCATGGTTCGAGCCCACCGGAGTGCGCCGCACCGCACGCCGGCACGGCTTCCACACCGAGGCCTCCCACCGCTTCGAGCGTGGCGTCGATCCCGAGGGCGTGGTTCCAGCCCTCGACCGCTGCGCGGCCCTGATCGCCGAGCTCTCGGGCGGCACGGTCCGTCGCGGCGCCGTGGACGTGCACCCGCGCCGCCGCAAGCCGCTCGACGTGGAGCTGCCCTGGGCCCGCCCCGGCCAGGTGCTGGGGATGCCGGTTTCCCGAAAGGAGGCTCGCACCGCGCTCCTCGCCCTGGGGTTCGAGCTGCGCGCCACCGGCGCGAAGAGCGGGAAGTTCCGCGTCCCCAGCTGGCGGCTCGACGTGACCCGCGAGGAGGACCTGATCGAGGAGATCGTCCGCCTCCGGGGCTACGACGCCATCCCCGAGACGCTCCCGGCAGTCATCTCCGATACCCCGGCGCAGCCGCGCGGCGCCCTCGTCACCGAGCGTGCACGGCAGGCGCTCGAGGGCGCGGGCTTCTCCGAGGCGGTGAACTTCAGCTTCGTCGCTCCCGACGACCTCCGTCCGCTCGCTCCCGGAGGAGGGCCCACCGGGATCCCCATCCGGAACCCCATCAGCGCCGACCTGGCGGTGATGCGCTCGAGCCTGGTGCCGTCGCTGCTGAAGGTGCTCGCCTACAACCGCCGCCAGCGGGTCGAGGACGTCCGGCTCTACGAGATCGCCAGCACCTACCACCCGCGCGAGGCGGGGGCGCAGGACGACGCGCCGGCCCGCGAGGACCTGCGCCTGGCGGGCGTGGCCACCGGGCGTCGCCACCCGGTGGGCTGGTCGGCCGGCGGGGAGCCCCTGGACTTCCACGACCTCAAGGGAGCGCTCGAGGCGTTGCTCGAGTCCCTGGGCATCGACGGGGTCCGCTTCGTCGCCGGGGGCGCGACCTTCCTCCATCCGCGCTCGGCCGCCACCCTGGAGTGGACGTCGCCCGGAGGGAGCATGGTGACCCTGGGGGTCGCCGGTGAGGTCCACCCGCGGGTCGCGGCGGCGTTCGACCTCCCGCGCGGCGTCTTCACCTTCGACCTCTCCTTCCCGGCGCTCGCCGAGGCCGCCCGGCTGGTGCCGGGGCACGCGGGGGTTCCGCGGTTCCCGGCCGTCCTCCGCGACCTGGCGGTCGTGGTCGCGAGCGAGGTCGAGTCCAGGGCCGTCCTGGAAGGTGTCCGCGCCGAGCCGCTCGTCGAGGACGTGACCCTCTTCGACGTCTACAAGGGCGCCCCCATCCCCGAGGGGAAGAAGAACCTCGCCATGGCCATCCGGTACCGTGCGGCCGACCGGACCCTCACCGATTCCGAGGCCGACGCGGCCCACGGGCGGATCGTGGACCGCCTGAAGAGCGAGCTCCAGGCGGAGCTCCGGGGCTGAACGGCCCGGAACGAACCGTTCGTTTGACAGGGCGCGCCGATTCAGCTAACGAACACGAGCACTTGGGCGCCGCGGCGCCCGAAGGGGTGAGGTGAGCGTGACCAAGGCCGACATCATCGAGAGCGTCTACGAAAAGGTTGGCTTCTCCAAGAAGGAGGCAGCCGACGTCGTGGAGATGGTGTTCGACACCATCAAGGAGACGCTCGAGCGCGGAGAGAAGATCAAGATCAGCGGATTCGGGAACTTCATCGTCCGCGAGAAGAAGTCGCGCGTTGGCCGGAATCCGCAGACGGGGCAGGAGATCGAGATCTCGGCGCGCCGGGTCCTGACCTTCCGCCCCAGCCAGGTCCTGAAGAACGCGCTGAACGGGGAAGAGGAGTCGCCCCCCGGTCCGGTGGCGCCGCCGGTCGTCTAGCCACTCCGCTCCGGGCGCGTCAGCGCTCGTCGCGCTCGCCCAGGATCCGGTAGAGCGTCTTCCGGTCGATGCCGAGGATCTCGGCGGCCCGCGTCTTGTTCCCGCCCGTCTCCTGGAGCACCTGGGTGGCGTAGCGGCGCTCCAGCTCGGCCAGCGAGGGGCGGTCGGAGACGTCGGGCAGCGGAGCCTTCGCGGGGGAGGAGATGGCGGCGCGAATGGCCTCCGGAAGGTCCTCGGGAACGACCACGCCCGACGGGTTCAGCGCCAGCGCCCGTGCGATCACGTTCTCGAGCTCCCGGACGTTCCCCGGCCATTCGTGGGCGACCAGGAGCTCGCGCGCCTCGGGGGAGATGGCCGACCCCTCGGCCCGGCCGTGCTTCTGGGCGAAGTGCTCGGCGAGCAGCGGGATGTCCTCGCGTCGCTCCCGCAGCGGCGGGATGCGGATGCTCACCACGTGGAGCCGGTAGTAGAGGTCGGCGCGGAAGGAGCCCTGCTTCACCGCCGCCTCCATGTCCCGATTGGTGGCGGCCACGATGCGAACGTCCACCGCGATGGGCTCGTTGGTGCCGACGCGGCGGATGGTCCCCTCCTGGAGCGCGCGCAGCAGGCGGGCCTGGAGGTTCTGGCCGATGTCGCCGATCTCGTCGAGGAAGAGGGTCCCGTGGTGGGCCTCCTCGAAGAGGCCGCGGCGGGCCACCTGGGCGCCGGTGAAGGCGCCCCGGGCGTGGCCGAAGAGCTCCGACTCGAGGACCCCCTCGGCGATGGCGCCGCAGTCCACGGCCACGAATGGCCCGGAGGCCCGTGGCGAGGCGGTGTGGATGGCGCGGGCGACCAGCTCCTTTCCCGTGCCGCTCTCCCCCTGGATGAGGACCGTGGCGTCGGTGGAGGCCACCCGTGCCGCGGTCTTGTAGACCTGCAGCATGGCTTCGCTGCGCCCCACCACGTTGTCGAGCCGGTAGCGGTCGCGCAGGCCGCGGCGCAGCGCCCGGTTCTCCATGGCAAGCTCGCGGTGCTGGAGCGCCCGGGCCACCACGATCTGGATGGCGTCCACGTCGTAGGGCTTGGAGAGGTAGTCGGCGGCGCCGCGCCGGATGGCCTCCACCGCGCCGTCGATGTTCCCGAAGGCGGTGACCAGGATGACCGGCGTGTCGGGGGCGCGCTCCCGGAAGGCGTCGATGACCTGGAGCCCGTCCATCTCGGCCATGCGGATGTCGGACACCACCAGGTCGGGGTGCTCTCCGGCGTCCAGGGCCGCGACCGCCTCCCTGCCGTCGGAGAGCGCCGTCACCCGGTGCCCCGCGCTGGTGAGGATCCGGGCGAGGAGGTCGCGGCTCGACTGGTCGTCGTCCACCACCAGGATGTGGGCGGGTTCCATCGGGGACTCCTATCGTGGAGCCGGGGGAGTGGAGGGGGGCGCCGGGAGGAGGAGCGTGAAGGTCGCGCCCGCGCCGGGGCTCGACTCCACCTCGATGCGGCCGCGCAGCGCGCCGGCGATCTCCCGGGAGATGGCCAGGCCGAGCCCGGTGCCCTTGCCCGCCTCCTTGGTGGTGAAGAACGGCTCGAAGATGTGCTTGCGCGCGTCGGGGGCGATGCCGGGTCCCGTGTCGGTGACCGAGAGTGCAAGCTGGTCGCCGGTGCGCCGCGCGCGGACGGTGAGGCTGCCGGTCCCGGCCATGGCGTCCACCGCGTTGGAGATGAAGTTGCCGAGGACGTGACGGACCAGCGAGGGGTCGATGCTGGCCGGTCCCAGGTCGGCCGGGACGTCGCGCCGGACCTCGATGCGCTGGCGGGCCTCCGCCGAGACGTTGAGGGAGAGGGCCTCGTCCACCAGCGCGCCGAGCTGGACCGGCTCGGGGCGGGGCACCAGCGCCCGCGCGGAGTCGAGGAAGCGCCGGATGATGGCGGTCATGCGCTGGACCTCGCGCTCGATGACCTGGAACTGGTCGCGCATGCCGGGCGGGCAGGCGGGGTCCCGGGCCAGGAGCTGCACGTGGCCGGAGATGGCGTTGAGCGGATTCCCCAGCTCGTGGGCGATGGTGCCGGAGAGCTGTCCGAGGGCGGCCAGCCGCTCCTGCGCGGAGCGCTCCCGGCGGGCCTCCATGAGCAGCTCGTTCAGCTCGGCCAGCTCCCGGTTCTTGCGGGCCAGGTCGGCGGTGGCCTCCTCGACGCGATCCTGCAGCTCCCGGTTGAAGCCGCGCACCCGCCCCAGCATGGCGTCGAGGCCGCGGGCCAGCGTCCCGATCTCGTCGCGGCGCGCCGTGCCCGGGACGGCGGCGGCGTCGAGGGCGCCCGACTCGACCCCCTCCACCGAGCCGGCCAGAGCGGAGAGCGGCTGGACCAGCATCCGGCTGAGGACGAGCGAGAAGGCCAGGAAGATCAGGATGGCGGCGAGAGCCGTGGAGGCCACGAAGATCCTGGCCTGGCTGCGCCCCAGCCGCTCGGCCTCGGAGAGGCTGGCCTCGAGCCGGATGGCCGCGACGGGGTGGGAGAAGGAGTCCTTCACGGGGAGCTCGACCCGGACCACGCGGTCGTCGCCGTCGCCGACCACTTCCGAGACGGTCTGGGCGGGGAAGGAGTAGTCGAGATCCCCGAAGGTGGTCTCGGGTCCGCTGGGGCCGTACTGCATGCGGACCACGTCGTCCTTGCCCGGCTTCCGGATGATGAGCTCGGCGGAGCGCACGCCGCGGTGCTGCCGGAGGGCGGCGGCCAGCCGGTCGGCGGCACGGGCCGGGTCGAGGTCCCGGGAGAGGTCGAGGTCGGCGCGGACCGCCCGGGCCACCTCGACGGCCCGGTCGCGCACGGCCGACTCGACGGCCCGCGACGCGGCGCCGGCGCCGAGCGCCGCGGCGATCCCCATGGAGAGCACGAGGATCACCGTGAAGAGGGCGATGATCTTTGCTCGGATGGACACGGGACCCTGGGTGAAATGGAAAGGGCCGGCTGCGATCGCAGCCGGCCCTCCAAGCTACCAGAATCAGCCGCTGACTACTTGGACGGCTGGGGCTGCGTCGTGGTGTCCGGCGGGGCCTTCTTGGCCTTCTTCTTGGTCTCCTTCTTCGCCGGGGCCGCGGCGGCCGGCTTGGCGGCCGGGGCAGCGGCGGCCGGCATCGGCGGCCGGGGCAGCGGCGGCCGGGGCAGCGGCGGCCGGCGCAGCGGCGGCCGGCGCAGGGGCCGGGGCGGCCGGCTTGGCGGCGGGGGCCTGGGCGAGGACTGGGAGGGCGAAGGCGACGGCCACGAGGGCGCTGAGGATCTTCTTCATTTGGGGTCTTCTCCTTGGGGGTTTTCTGACTGGCGGGTAAAGCTCCACCAGGGTCTTTAGCAGCGTCCGTGCCATGACATGGCCCGCCATGGGCGACGTGAAATCGGGCACTTGCGAGGGGGACGCCTGGTCGCCCGCGGGGGACCGGGGAGTTCTGGGACGCCCCCGGCAGGAAGTGGGTAGGAGTTCCACGGGGTTCGCGACTATAAGGCGCGGATGCCCACCGACTACACCGATCGCAGGACCATGCGGCTCGACGTCGAGTTCTACTTCGCCGCCGCCCACCGGCTCCCCCGGTACGAGGGGCCGTGCTTCCGGCTCCACGGGCACAACTACAAGTTCTTCGTGGGCGTGGAGGGGGAGGTCGATCCGGCCACCGGGATGATCGCCGACTTCGGGAAGATCAAGGAGGTGGTGGCCGAGGAGGTCCTCTCCCGCGCCGACCACCGCAACCTGAACGACGTCCTCGACAACCCGACCGCCGAGAACATCGCGCGCTGGATCTGGGAGGTGCTGGCGCCGCGGGTGACCGGCCTCTGCGAGGTGCGGCTCTACGAGATCCCCGACTGCTGCGTGACCTACCGGGGGCCGGGTGGGCGCTAGGAGGAGGCCTTCGACGGGAGCGGCCGCGGCGGCCGTCGCGCGCTTCCTCGCGGAGGTGGTCCCGGCCACAGCCCTGAAGGCTGCCGACGTGAGGGGCACGCCGCGCCGCGTGGCCGAGGCCTTCCGCGACGACCTGCTCGACGGGTACCGGGCGGACCCCGCGGAGATCCTCGGGCAGGCCATGGAGGTCCCGGGGCGTGACCTGGTGGCGCTGGCCGGGATCGACTTCCACGCGGTCTGCCCGCACCACCTGCTCCCGTACCGGGGCCGCGCCTGCGTGGCCTACGTGCCCGGCGGCCGGGTGGTGGGATTCGGCGTGCTGGCCCGGCTGGTGGACTGCTTCGCCCACCGCCTGGTCATCCAGGAGGTCCTGGCCCGCCAGGTGGCCGATGCGCTGGTGGCCCACCTGGGAGCGCGCGGCGCGGCCTGCATCCTCGACGCGGAGCAGATGTGCCTCACGGTGAGGGGCGAGCGGCGCCGCGAGGCCAGGGCCCACGCCCAGGCCTTCGCCGGGTCGATGGCCCGGAGCGCGGCCTGGCAGCGGCGGGTCCTCGGCATCGCCGCGGGCCAGCCCACCTCGGCTCAGGGGAGGAGACGCCGGTGACCGGGGGGCCTGCCGGGAGGCTCGACGGCCGGACCGCCATCGTCACCGGCGGTGGAAGGGGCATCGGGGCCGCGGTGGCCCGGGAGCTGACCCGGCGTGGGGCGCGGGTGACCGTCTTCGCGCGAAGCGCTCCCGAGGTCGACGAGGTGGTGGCGTCGGGGGGGGCGGCGCTGGCCGTCGCCGGCGACGTGTCGGTGGAGGCCGACGTGGTGCGCCTGCGCGCCTCGCACGAGCGGGTGCTCGGCCCCTGCGACGTGCTGGTCCACGCCGCCGGGATCCTGGTGCGTGGACGCGTCGAGGTCCTCGAGCCGGCCGCCTGGCGCCGCGTGCTCGAGGTGAACCTCACCGGGGCCTTCCTCCTGGCGCGCGCGGTGCTGCCGGGGATGCGCGCGCGGGGCCGGGGGCGCATCCTGGCCATCGCCTCCATCTCCGCCCATGTGGGGACGGCCGAGGGGTCGGCCTACAACGCCTCGAAGTGGGGGCTGGTCGGCTTCGCGAAGAGCCTGGCCGAGGAGGTGCGCGGCTCCGGCGTCCAGGTGATGACCATCTCTCCGGGCGGGGTGGCAACGCGCATGCTGGCGCAGACCCCGTTCCCGCCCGCCATGGAGGCGGACGACGTGGCCCGGGTGGTGGGCTGGTGCGCCGCGGAGGCGCCGGACGCGATGAGCGGGAGCGACGTGGAGGTGTTCGGGTGACGGCGGGGACGGGGACCGCGGCGGCCTTCGAGGAGCTGCGGGCCGCCTTCCCGGCCGGGCGGCTGGTCGAGGACGCGGAACGGCTCGCCGTGTACGGCACGGACGAGTCCGACCTGGGGGTCTTCCCACCAGGACTGGTGGTGAAGGTGGAGTCGGCCGAGGAGGTGCGCACCGTCTTCGCCGTCGCCTCGCGCCACCGGGTCCCGGTGGTGCCCATCTCGGCGCGCACCGGGAAGTCGGGAGGGTCGCTCGCCATCCACGGCGGCATCGGGGTGTCGGTGGAGCGGATGGACCGCATCCTCGAGATCCGGCCCGGCGACCTCACCGCCCGGCTCCAGCCCGCGGTGATCACCGGCGTGTTCCAGGCCGAGGTGGAGAAGCACGGGCTCTTCTACCCGCCCGATCCCAACTCCCTCGACACCTGCACCATCGGCGGAAACGTGGCCGAGAACGCCGGGGGGCCCCGGGCGCTCCGCTACGGCGTCACGCGGGAGTACGTGCTCGGCCTCGAGGTGGTGATCCCCACCGGCGAGATCCTCCGGGTGGGGCGGCAGACCATCAAGGGCGTGGCTGGCTACGACCTCACCGCGCTCTTCGTGGGGAGCGAGGGGACGCTCGGCATCGTCACCGAGGTGACGGTGAAGCTCCTGCCGCGCCCGCGCCACGTGGCCACCGCGCTGGTCTGCTTCCCCGACCTGGACACCGCGGCCCGGGCGGTGAGCCGCGTGCTGGCCGAGGGGGTCATCCCGCGCTGCCTCGAGCTCATCGACGACGTCTCGGTCCAGGCCATCGCGAAGGGCTCGCCGTTCCAGCTGCCGCCCGGCGCCGGCGCGGCGCTCCTCTTCGAGACCGACGGCAACGACGAGGAGCAGGTCTTCGCGGAGATGGCCCGGGTGGCCGAGATGGTCCGGGGCAGCGCCTCGGGCGAGGTGATCGTCGCCCAGAACGAGGCCCAGCGCCGGGACATCTGGGAGACCCGCAAGTACCTGTCGGTGGCCCTGAAGAAGCTCGCCACGGCCAAGCTCTCCGAGGACGTCGCGGTGCCCCGCTCGCGCATCCCCGAGATGGTGGCGCGCAGCCGGGAGATCGGGAAGGTCCACGGCCTGCTGGTCGCCACCTACGGCCACGCCGGGGACGGAAACCTCCACTGCAACGTGCTCTTCGACGGCGAACGCCAGCGGGAGGCCGCCGAGGCGGCCGTCGCCGACATCCTCAGGGCCGCCGTGGACATGGGCGGGACGATCACCGGGGAGCACGGGGTGGGGCTCGCAAAGCGGGACTTCCTCGAGTACGAGCAGGGCGCGGCGGTTCTCGGGCTGGAGCGGCGCCTCAAGGCGACCTTCGATCCGCTGGGGATCCTGAACCCGGGGAAGATGTTCCCGGAATCCTGAGGGCCCTCCAAGGTCCAGGCGGAATCGCGCAGTGGTTGCGGCGGTTTCCGCGCTTCCCGGGGGTTTGTTCTTGCCTTGACAACGATCCAGCGATCCGGCATCAAGTTAACCCCCTCGGTACCCGGCAAGGACGATTCCGCCGCGCCAGGGCCCCTCCCGCGAAGGCCCCCGTCAAGGAGACGAAGGACGACATGCAACCCAACACTGGAAAGACCCGGCCGGTCGAGCAGGTCGAAGGCGTCACCATCCGCTTCGTCGGCGACTCCGGCGACGGCATGCAGCTGGTCGGGTCGGAGTTCACCAAGGCCTCCGCCATCGCCGGAAACGACCTGGCGACCTTCCCCGACTTCCCCGCCGAGATTCGCGCCCCCACGGGCTCGCTGGCCGGCGTCTCCGGTTACCAGGTCAACTTCGGGTCCAGGGACATCTTCACCCCGGGTGACCAGCCCGACGTCCTCGTGGCCATGAACCCGGCCGCCCTGAAGACCAACCTCCAGGACCTCCGGCCGGGCGGCATCCTCATCACCAACAGCGGGGCCTACACCGAGGGCAACCTCGAGAAGGCCGGCTACAAGACCCACCCGCTCGACGACGACGCCCTGAAGAAGAACTACAAGGTCGTCTCGGTCGACATGGACAAGCTCACCCAGGCCGCGCTGGCCGGGTCGGGGCTCTCCAACAAGGACGTGGCCCGCTGCAGGAACTACTTCGCGCTGGGCATGATGTACTGGCTCTACAGCCGCCCGCCCGAGCCGCAGCTCGAGAACATCCGGGCCAAGTTCAAGAAGAAGCCGGAGATCGCCGAGGCCAACGTCAAGGTGTTCCAGGCCGGTCACGCCTTCGGCGAGACCACCGAGCTCTTCGTCTCCCAGTACAGGGTGCCGGCGGCCAAGCTGGCGCCGGGAACCTACCGGAACGTGACCGGCAACGGCGCCGCGGCCCTTGCGCTGGCCACCGTGGCCAAGCTCACCGGCCGCGAGGTCTTCCTGGGAAGCTACCCCATCACCCCGGCCACCGAGATCCTCCAGGACTCCTCCTACTTCAAGGACATGGGGGTCGTGACCTACCAGGCCGAGGACGAGATCGCCGGCATCGGCTCCGCCATCGGCGCCTCCTTCGGTGGCTCCCTGGGCGTGACCACCACCTCCGGCCCGGGGCTCGCGCTCAAGTCGGAGATGCTGGGCCTCGCGGTCATCGCCGAGCTGCCCCTGGTCGTCATCGACGTGCAGCGCGGCGGCCCCTCCACGGGCATGCCCACCAAGACCGAGCAGTCCGACCTCTACATCGCGCTCTTCGGCCGCCACGGCGAGGCGCCCATGCCGGTCATCGCGGCGCGCAGCCCGGCCGACTGCTACTACGCGACGCTGGAGGGGTTCCAGATCGCCATCAAGTGGATGACCCCGGTGCTCGTGCTCACCGACGGGTACCTTGGCTTCGGCTCCGAGCCGTTCCGCATCCCCGAGGAGGGCGAGATGAAGCCCTTCGAGGTCAAGTACCAGACCACGCCCAACTACAACGGGCAGTACATGCCGTACCTGCGCGACGCCAAGCTCATCCGCCCCTGGGCGGTCCCGGGCACGGCCGGCCTCGAACACCGCATCGGCGGCCTCGAGAAGGACTCCATGTCGGGCATGGTCTCCTACGACGGCATGAACCACGAGAAGATGGTGAAGACCCGCGCCCAGAAGATCCGCAACGTCATCGAGGACGTCCCCGACGTCGTCGTGGACGGCGAGCCCACCGGCGACCTGCTGCTCCTCTCCTGGGGCGGCACCTACGGCTCGGTCCGCGGCGCCGCCGCCCGGCTCCGCGCCCAGGGCAAGAAGGTCGGGCACGTGCACTTGCGCTGGCTCAACCCGCTTCCGAAGAACCTCGGCGCGGTGCTCAAGGCCTTCAAGAAGGTGCTGGTTCCCGAGGTCAACGACGGCCAGCTGGCCAACTACATGCGCATGTCCTTCCCGGGTCTCGATCCGCTGCAGTTCAACCGGATCAACGGCAAGGCCATCAAGATCAGCGAGCTGACCGCCAAGGTCAACGAGATCCTGGGCTAGGCCCGGAAGGAAAACACGACCATGAGCGCAAACGGCCAGACCCAGAATCCCGTGCCCACCTACACCAAGAAGGACTTCGAGTCCGGAGTCGATCCGCGCTGGTGTCCCGGGTGCGGCGACTTCTCCATCATCAACCAGGTCCAGAAGGCCATGCCCAACGTGGGCGTGGCCCGCGAGAACATCGTCTTCATCTCCGGCATCGGATGCTCGTCGCGCTTCCCGTACTACATGAACAACTACGGGATGCACACGCTGCACGGCCGCGCGCCCTCCTTCGCCTCCGGGCTCAAGGTGTCGCGTCCGGAGCTGATGGTGTGGGTGATCACCGGCGACGGCGACGCGCTCGCCATCGGCGGCAACCACTTCATCCACACGATGCGGCGAAACCTGGACGTCAAGGTGTTGATGTTCAACAACCGCATCTACGGCCTCACCAAGGGGCAGGTCTCCCCGACCTCGCTCCTCGGCCAGAAGACCAAGACCACGCCTCACGGCTCGCCGGACTATCCGTTCAACGCCCCGGCGCTGGCGCTGGGCGCGGGCGCCACCTTCGTGGCCCGCTCCATCGACGTCGAGGGCGCCCACATGGGCGGCGTCATCGCCGCGGCCGCCGCCCACAAGGGCAGCACCTTCGTGGAGGTCTTCCAGAACTGCCCGGTGTTCAACGACGGCGCCTACACGTTCCTCACCGACAAGGCCGTCAAGACCGAGGCCATCCTCCGCATGGAGGCGGGCAAGCCGCTGCTCTTCGGCAAGGACAACAAGAAGGGCATCCGGTTCGACGGGCAAAAGGCCGAGCTCCAGGTGGTGACGCTGGGCGAGGACGGGGTGACCGAGAAGGACATCCTGGTCCACGACCCGACCCGCTCCGATCCGACCATCGCCTTCATGATGGCGAACCTGTCCGACCGGGCCGGGTTCCCGACCCCCATCGGCATCTTCCGCGACGTCCGCAAGCCCACCGCCGACGAGATGACCTGGGAGATGATCGCGGCGACCAAGGCCAAGAAGGGCGAGAGGTCGCTCGTGAAGTTCCTCTCCGACGCCGACACCTGGCAGGTGAAGTAGCGCAGGGTTCCGGCCGGGAACCGGTCTCGATTCAGGGGGCGCCGGCGCGATCCGGCGCCCCTCTTCGTTGGTGGGCCGAGCAGAGGGCGCCGGCCTTCGAGAAGGGGGGCGCTGCCTCGGCGCAGCGGGCGCAGGCGTCGTCGGCGTCTGCGCGCCTCCCGGCGGCCTCGAGCGCGGCGCAGGCGCCCAGCCAGGCCTCGGCCATCGAGGGGTCGAGCCGGGCGGCACGGGCGTAGCTCATGGCCGCGCCGTCCAGGTCCCCCCGCAGCCAGGAGACCCAGCCCAGGTCGTGGTGGACGAGGGCCAGGCCGGGACGGGCCTCCACGGCGTGGAGCAGGTCGCGCCGGGCCCGGTCGAGCAGCAGGCGCCGCTCCTCCGAGCTGGCCATCAGGGCGCGGCGGGCCAGGAACCGAGCCCTGACCAGCCGGGCCGCGACCTGGTCGGGATCGACCTGCAGTGAATCGCCCAGGGCGGCCTCGCCCGCCGCCGCGTCCCCCAGGGCCAGCAGGGCCTCGCCCCGGCCGGCATGCCCCTCGGCCAGGTCGGGGTCCGCGGCGACGGCGGCGTCGAACTGGGCCAGGGCCTCGCGGGCCCGCCCGTCGGCGCGCAGGGCGACGCCCAGCCCGGCCCGGGCCTCGGCCAGGTCGGGCGCCATCTCCAGTGCGTGCTCGAAGGCGACCTCGGCCCGTTCTCGATCCCCGGCCCCCAGGTGGGTGTAGCCGCGGCGAACCTGCTCGACCGCCCGGGGATGCGGGTTGGAGGAGACGCAGGAGAGGGGGAGGATGGCGGCGACGAGAAGAGCCCGGGGGAGGAGGGCGGCGGGGGACGGGGCGGCGAGCGTGGAACGGGGCATCGCCGCCGGTGGAGCGTCCGGCGTGCCGGCGGCCGGGGCGCGAATGCCCGGACTCGCGGTTGCGCCGTGGGTCGCGGCACGGACGGAGGGTACGCGGGGCGAATCGTTGACACTACATGCGTGGCCACATAGGTTCGCAGGACCGATGGCCCGGAAGAAGATCTCGACGACCGTGTACATCACGCCCGAGCAGGACGAGCGCTTGAAGCTGCTCAACGAGCGGACCAAGGTGCCGGTCGCGGAGTACATCCGGCAGGGCATCGACCTGGTCCTCGAGCGGTACCGCACCGCGCTGCCCGGTCAACTCACGCTGGACGAGCTGGATCGGAAGGGGTAGCCGGTCACCCGCATGATCGAGAAGCGCGTCGTCATCCTCGGTGCCGCAGGATTCATCGGAAGCCACCTCACCGACCGGTTCCTCTCGGAGGGCTTCTCGGTGCTCGGCGTGGACAGCCTGATCACCGGCACGATGCGCAACCTGCGCCACATGGAGGGGAACTCGCGGTTCACCTTCTCGAAGGCCGACATCTGCGACGGTCTCGACTGGGTCGAGGGGCCGGTGGACGCGGTGCTCGACTTCGCCTCGCCGGCGTCGCCCATCGACTACCTGGAAAAGCCCTTCGAGACCCTCAAGGTCGGGTCGGTGGGCGTGGAGAAGGCGCTCGACCTGGCCCGCGCGAAGGGCGCGACGTTCCTGCTCGCCTCCACCTCCGAGGTCTACGGCGACCCGCTCGAGCACCCCCAGAAGGAGACCTACTGGGGAAACGTGAACCCGGTGGGGCCGCGCGCCGTCTACGACGAGGCCAAGCGCTTCGCCGAGGCCATCACCATGGCCTACCACCGGTACCGGAAGGTGGACACCCGCATCGCCCGCATCTTCAACACCTACGGGCCGCGCATGCGGCTCGACGACGGCCGGGTGGTCCCCACGCTGGTCTCCCAGGCCCTGCGCGGCCAGCCGCTCACCGTCTTCGGCGACGGGTCGCAGACCCGCAGCTTCTGCTACGTGGACGACAACGTCGAGGGCATGTGGCGGCTCCTGCGCACGCCGGACCACGACCCCGTCAACATCGGCAACCCGGACGAGATGACCATCCTGGCGTTCGCCCGCTCGGTGCAGCGGCTCTGCGGACGGGACGTGCCCATCGAGCACCGGCCGCTGCCACAGGACGACCCGCGCGTCCGCAAGCCCGACATCACCCGGGCCCGGGCGCTCCTCGGGTGGGAGCCCAGGGTGGGCTTCGACGAGGGGATGCAGCGCAGCATCGAGTGGTTCCGCCAGCAGATCTGAGGGAGGGGCGCATGGCCGCAAGGATCCTCATCACCGGGGGAGCCGGGTTCATCGGCTCGACCATCGCCGACCGCTTCGTGGCGGCGGGGTGGGACGTGGCGGTGGTAGACGACCTCTCCTCGGGCAAGCGGGAGAACGTGCCCGACCAGGCCCGCTTCTATCCCTGCGACGTGCGCAGCGCCGCCGCCGCCGAGGCGGTCGAGCGGGAGCGCCCCGACGTCCTCTGTCACCACGCCGCCCAGATCGACGTGCGCCGGTCCATGGCCGATCCCCGCTACGACGTGGACGTGAACCTGGGAGGGCTCGTGAACCTCCTCTCCGCCGCCGCCCGGGCCGGGGTGCGCCACGTGACCTTCGCCTCCAGCGGCGGCGCCGCCTACGGCGAGACCGACCGCATCCCCACGCCGGAGGACGAACCCACCCGTCCGGTGTCGGTCTACGGGGCATCCAAGGCCGCGAGCGAGCTCTTCCTGGGGGTGTGGCGGGCGGCCCACGGCATCACCTCCACGGCGCTCCGCTACGGCAACGTCTACGGACCCCGCCAGGACCCGCACGGCGAGGCCGGCGTGGTGGCCATCTTCGCCGGGCGCCTCCTCGCCGGGGAACCCTGCACGGTGAATGGCGACGGCGGCCAGACCCGCGACTACGTCTTCGTGGACGACGTGGCCCGGGCCAACCTGCTCGCCGCGGAGAAGCGGCACGACGGGGCGCTCAACGTGGGCACCGGGGTGGAGTCCGACGTGAACCGGATCTACCGGATCCTGGCCGATGCCGCCGGTGTGCCCGCCGACGCGATCCACGGGCCCGCCAAGCCGGGCGAGCAGCGCCGTTCCTGCATCGACCCGTCCGCCGCCGGGCGGGTGCTGGGCTGGCGCGCCTCGGTGTCCCTCGAGGACGGGCTCCGCCGGACGCTGGAGTGGTTCCGCGCCCGGCGCTGAGCCGGGACCCCGGCGCTACCGGTCCTCGGGCGGCTCCTCCTCCAGGTCGGAGGGAAGGCTGGCCGGCGAGGCCAGGAGCCGCTCCAGCTCGGCCCGCGCGGCTGGCGCCTCCTCCGCCGTCACCGTTCCGTTGCGCTCGAGCAGCCCCAGGATCCGGCGCGCCCGGCGGGCCAGCCAGCGCGGCGCCGGGCTGAGGGCCGCGCGCCGGGGCGCGGGCAGCATGGCGGCGAGCACCGCGGCCTGGGCCGGGGAGAGGTCGCGCGCCGAGGTCCGGAACCAGCGGTGCGCCGCCGCCTCGGCGCCGAAGACCCCGTTTCCCCACTCGGCGACGTCCAGGTAGAGCGTGAGGATGCGCCGCTTCCCCAGGGAGCGCTCCATCTTCACGGTGAGCAACGCCTCGCGCGCCTTGCGCAGCCAGCTCCGCTCGGTGCCCAGCCAGAGGTTCTTGGCGAGCTGCTGGGTGATGGTCGACGCGCCGCGGATGGTGCGCCCGGCCTTCCAGTTCTGCGCGGCGGCGTTCTGGATCTCGTCCCAGTCGAAGCCGGTGTGGCCGAAGAAGGAGGCGTCCTCGGAGGCGACGACGGCGCGCTGCAGGCGCGGCGAGATGCGGTCGAGCGCCACCGGGCGGAAGTCGGGCCGGAAGGGTTTCCCGGAGCGGGCCGACTCGGCGCGCCGCTGCTCGATGAGGGCGGTGGTGGAAGGCGTCCGGGTGGCGAACCCCGCGGGGTCGGGCAGGGAGAACCAGAGGGCCGCGGCTGCGCCGGCGGCCAGGGCGAGGAGGGCGAGGAGGGCCAGGCCGACCCTGCCGAGACGCCCCGTGCGGCCCGTTCGGGGCGTTCGGGGCGCGCCGGCCCGGTTTCCACCCTTTCGCATGGACGCGGCCACGCGCTTGCCTACCACATGGGCGAGCGGACCGGGGGCCGGTGGATTACATGCCCGGAAACTCCCGAACGGGCGGCACGCGTTGCCGCGGAGGAACACAACATGAGCGTGAAGCTCTACAAGCCCCAGGACTTCTCGAAGGTGCGCGGCCTCGCCGGAATCTCCAACGATCAGATCGAGGAGCACCTCAAGCTCTACGAGGGCTACGTGAAGCGCACCAACGCGCTCACCGAGAAGCTCGAGGGGCTGGCCAAGGAGGGCAAGGCCTCCGGCGCCGATCCGGTCTACGCCGAGCTGACCCGCCGGCTGGGCTTCGAGTACGGCGGCATCGTGAACCACGAGTACTACTTCGGGAACCTCACCGCGGGCGCCCAGGCCGAGCCGCCGGCAGGGTCCAGGCTGGCGAAGGCCATCGAGGCCTCCTTCGGCAGCCTCTCCACCTACCTGGCCGACTTCAAGGCCATCGCCACCATGCCGGGAATCGGCTGGGCCATGACCTTCCAGGACCCGGGCACCGGCTGGCTCTCCAACCAGTTCGTCACCCTCCACGAGAACGGGGTCCCGCCCGGCTTCCGGCCCATCCTGGTCCTCGACGGGTGGGAGCACGCCTTCATGCGCGACTACAAGGCCTTCGAGCGCGGCAAGTACGTCGAGGCGTTCTTCAAGAACGTCGACTGGGCGGCGGTCGAGGCCCGGCTGAAGTAGGCCCTGGCGTCGCCGGCTCCCATCCCGTCGCCGGCGCGCCGCGCCGGGCTGCGCCGGCGCCTGCTCTCCTGGTGGGACGCCGGGCACCGGGATCTGCCCTGGCGCTTCCCGCAGCACGCCGCCGACCCCTACCGGGTGTGGGTGGCCGAGGTGATGCTGCAACAGACCCGGGTGGAGGCGGCGGCGCCGTACTACCGCCGCTTCCTGGCGCGCTGGCCCACGCTCGCGGCGCTGGCCGGCGCAGACGACGCCGAGGTGCTGGCCGCCTGGAGCGGACTCGGCTACTACGCGCGCTGCCGCAACCTCCTGGCCGCCGCGCGGGCCGCGCTGGCCCGGCACGGAGGGCTGCCGGACTCGCTCCCGGCGCTGCGGGCGCTCCCGGGCTTCGGCCCCTACACCGCGGGTGCAGTGGCGAGCATCGCCTTCGCCATCCAGGCGGCGGCGGTGGACGGCAACGTGGCCCGGGTCCTCTCGCGCCTCTTCCTTGTTGACGGACCGTCACAATCACCAAAGGTGAAAAGTGAGCTGGCGTCGCTGGCGGGACGGCTGGTCGACCCGGGCCGGCCCGGGGACTGGAACCAGGCCCTCATGGAGCTCGGGGCCACCCTGTGCCTGCCCCGGCGCCCGCGCTGCGCGGCCTGCCCGCTGGCCTCGGGATGCGCGGCGCACCAGGCCGGGAGGGAAGGGGAGATCCCCGCACCGAGGGTGCGGCGGCGCCCGGTCCGCCTGGAGCTGGCCCTCCTCCGGGTGGAGCGGGGAGGGCGGTTGCTCCTCTCCAGGGCCCTCGACGATGGGCTCTTCCCCGGGATGTGGGGGCTGCCGGGGACCGTGGTCCCCGAAGGGGAGGACCCGGCCGTGTTCCTGCGCCGCAGGAGCCGGGTGGAGCTGGGGTTCCGGCTCGAGGTCGGGGAGGAACTGGCCGTCGTGACGCGCCTGCTCACCCACCGGCGGCTCGTGCTGCACGTCCACGCGGGGCGGCTCCTCGGGCCGGTTCCGCGCGACCGGGACCGCTTGCGCTTTACATCCGAGGGCGAGGCGAGTAGGTTGCCCGCCTCAACGGCGATGCGCCGTGCCATCGAAGCCTCCGGCGGCTGGAAGCCTGCTCGCCGGAGGGACCGTGGTGCGAAAATCGTCTCCGGAGAGAACCGGAAGGCCTTGACTTCCCGAGGCCGAACCGTATAATTCGCGCCCTTTTTGACGATGAAGCCGTCGCAGGTGCACCGGGCTCGCCCGCCGCGCCTCAGGAAAGAACCGGATCGAATGCCGACGATCAGCCAGCTGGTCCGCAAGGGCCGCGAGAAGCTCAAGACCAAGCGGAAGGCTCCCGCGCTGGTGGAGTCTCCCCAGAAGCGTGGCGTGGCCACGCGCGTCTACACCACCACCCCGAAGAAGCCCAACTCGGCCCTTCGCAAGGTGGCGCGCGTCCGCCTCACCAACGGCTTCGAGGTCACGAGCTACATCCCCGGCGTCGGCCACAATCTCCAGGAGCACTCGGTGGTGCTCATCCGCGGAGGCCGCGTGAAGGACCTCCCCGGCGTCCGCTACCACATCATCCGCGGGACCCTCGACGCAGTGGGCGTCCAGGGCCGCAAGCAGAGCCGCTCGAAGTACGGCGCCAAGCGCCCGAGCTAGGCAGAGGATCCGATGCCCCGTCGTCGCGTGGTCGAGAAGCGGAAGATCCTGCCCGATCCCAAGTTCCAGGATCGGACCGTCGCCAAGTTCATCAACAACCTGATGCGCGAGGGCAAGAAGTCCACCGGCGAGCGGATCATCTACGGCGCCTTCGCCGTGGTCGAGAACCGCCTCAAGGACGACCCCCTCAAGGTCTTCAAGAAGGCCCTCGACAACGTGAAGCCGGTGGTCGAGGTCAAGTCCCGCCGCGTGGGCGGCGCCACCTACCAGGTGCCGGTCGAGGTCCGCCAGGACCGGCGCACGGCGCTGGCGATGCGCTGGCTCATCGAGTATGCCTCGTCCCGCGGCGAGAAGACCATGGTGGAGAAGCTGGCCGGGGAGATCCTCGACGCCGCCAACAACCGCGGCAACGCGGTGAAGAAGCGCGAGGACACCCACAAGATGGCGGAAGCGAACAAGGCGTTCGCGCACTACCGCTGGTAGTCCGGGAGGAGAATCGAGGATCGAAGACGCCGACTCGGTCGGCCGGGGCCCAGAGGGACCCGCAGGCTCTTTGACAGCTCGGTCAGGTCGGGACGTCGCCAGGCGACGTCGGGTTTTCGTACGCAACGGTTCGAACGGTTCGAAGGATAGAGAACATGGCCCGCGTTACCCAAATCGAGCGCTACCGGAACATCGGCATCATGGCGCACATCGATGCCGGCAAGACGACCACGACCGAGCGGATCCTCTTCTACACCGGGGTCACCCACAAGATCGGCGAGGTCCATGAAGGCACCGCCGTCATGGACTGGATGGAGCAGGAGCGCGAGCGCGGCATCACCATCACCAGCGCGGCCACCACCTGCTTCTGGCGCGAGCACCGCATCAACATCATCGACACCCCCGGACACGTGGACTTCACCATCGAGGTGGAGCGCTCGCTGCGCGTCCTCGACGGCGCCGTGGCGGTCTTCGACGCGGTGAGCGGCGTCGAGCCCCAGTCCGAGACGGTGTGGCGCCAGGCCGACAAGTACAAGGTTCCCCGCGCCTGCTTCATCAACAAGATGGACCGCGTGGGCGCCGACTTCTACGCCTCGGTGGCCTCCATCAAGGAGAAGCTGGGGGCCCGCCCGGTCCCGCTGCACTTCCCCATCGGGGCCGAGGACAAGTTTCGCGGCATGGTGGACCTCGTCAAGATGAAGGGAATCACCTTCGACGACGAGACCATGGGCGCCGGCTACCAGGAGATCGAGATCCCGGCCGACCTGCTCGAGCAGGCCAAGGAGTACCGGCAGGCCATCGAGGAGGCCGTGGCCGAGGTCGACGACGACCTCATGGCCAAGTACCTCGACGGCCACCCGCTCACCAACGAAGAGGTGAAGCGCGGGCTGCGCAAGGGCACCATCGACATGAAGTTCTTCCCGGTCATCTGCGGGACGGCCTTCAAGAACAAGGGCGTGCAGCAGTTTCTCGACGCCGTCGTGGACTACCTGCCCAGCCCGGTGGACAAGCCCCCCGTCCACGGCATCACGCCGAAGGGCGTCGACGTCATCCGCAACACCTCCGACGGCGAGCCCTTCTCCGCGCTCGCCTTCAAGCTCATGAACGACCCGTTCGTGGGCAACCTCACCTTCTTCCGCGTCTACTCCGGCAAGCTGGAGAGCGGCTCCTACGTCTACAACGCCTCCCGCGACCGCAAGGAGCGGGTGGGGCGCCTGCTGCAGATGCACGCCAACAAGCGCGAGGAGATCAAGGAAGTCCTCGCCGGCGACATCGCGGCGGCGGTCGGCCTGCGCTCCACCACCACGGGCGACACCCTCTGCG
This sequence comes from uncultured delta proteobacterium, assembly GCA_963828255.1. GTDB lineage: Bacteria > Myxococcota > Myxococcia > Myxococcales > Anaeromyxobacteraceae > CAIOAK01. Next base: position 255,773 of record CAWHDZ010000040.1, read on the forward strand.
ACGAGGACAAGCAGGTCATCCTCGAGAAGATGGAGTTCCCCGAGCCGGTCATCTCGGTGGCCGTCGAGCCCAAGACCAAGGCCGACTCGGACAAGATGGGCGTCGCCCTGCAGCGTCTCCAGATGGAGGACCCCAGCTTCCGGGTCCACACCGACGAGGAGACCGGGCAGACCATCATGCGCGGCATGGGGGAGCTCCACCTGGAGATCCTGGTGGACCGCATGCTCCGCGAGTTCAAGGTCGAGGCCAACGTGGGCAAGCCCCAGGTGGCCTACCGCGAGACCATCACCCGGCAGGTCGAGTCGGAGGGCCGCTACATCCGTCAGACCGGCGGACGCGGCCAGTACGGACACTGCTGGCTGCGCCTCATCCCGCAGGAGCCCGGCAAGGGCTTCACCTTCGAGAACGAGACGGTGGGCGGCTCCATCCCCAAGGAGTTCGTCGAGCCCATCCGCAAGGGCATCGAGGAGGCCATGACCGGCGGCATCCTGGCCGGGTTCCCCATGGTGGACCTCAAGGTCGAGGTCTTCGACGGCTCGTACCACGACGTGGACTCGTCCGAGATGGCGTTCAAGATCGCCGGCTCCATGGGCTTCAAGGACGGCGCCGCCAAGGCCACCCCGGTCCTGCTCGAGCCCGTCATGGACGTCGAGGTCGTCACCCCCGATTCCTTCATGGGCGACGTCATCGGCGATCTCAACTCGCGTCGCGGCAAGATCCAGGGTATGAACCCGCGGTCCGGGGTCCAGGCCATCACCGCCCAGGTCCCGCTGGCCCAGATGTTCGGCTACGCCACGGACCTCCGCTCCAAGACGCAGGGGCGTGCGACCTACACCATGCAGTTCGGGCATTACGCCCAGGTACCGAACAGCATCGCAGAGACCATCATCACGAAGAGCAAGGGAGCTGCCGCCCCAACCAAGTAGTCCGGCGCGCAACGACGGAGGAGAGGACACATGGCCAAGGAAAAATTCAGCCGCAGCAAGCCCCACGTGAACGTCGGAACGATCGGCCACGTGGACCACGGCAAGACCACCCTGACCGCCGCCATCACCAAGGTGGCGGCCCAGCAGGGCCTGGCCGCCTTCATGGCCTACGACCAGATCGACAAGGCCCCCGAGGAGAAGGCGCGCGGCATCACCATCGCGACCGCCCACGTCGAGTACCAGACGAAGAACCGGCACTATGCGCACGTGGACTGCCCGGGTCACGCCGACTACGTGAAGAACATGATCACCGGCGCGGCGCAGATGGACGGCGCCATCCTGGTGGTCTCGGCGGCCGACGGCCCGATGCCCCAGACCCGCGAGCACATCCTCCTGGCCCGCCAGGTCGGCGTGCCCTACATCGTGGTCTACCTGAACAAGGTGGACATGGTGGACGACCCGGAGCTGCTCGACCTGGTCGAGCTCGAGGTCCGCGAGCTCCTCACCAAGTACAACTTCCCCGGGGACAAGACCCCCATCATCCGCGGCTCGGCGACCAAGGCGCTCGAGGGCGACAAGGGCGACCTGGGCGAGCCCTCGATTGCCCGCCTCATGGAGGCCATCGACACCTACATCCCGCAGCCCCTCCGCGCCAAGGACAAGCCGTTCCTGATGCCGGTGGAGGACGTGTTCTCCATCTCCGGTCGCGGGACGGTGGCCACCGGCCGCGTCGAGCGTGGCATCGTCAAGGTCGGCGAGGAGATCGAGGTGGTGGGCCTCAAGCCCACCGTCAAGACCGTGGTCACCGGCGTGGAGATGTTCCGCAAGCTGCTCGACCAGGGCGAGGCCGGCGACAACATCGGCGCGCTGCTCCGCGGCCTGAAGCGCGAGGAAATCGAGCGCGGCCAGGTGCTCGCCAAGCCCGGTTCCATCACGCCGCACACCAAGTTCAAGGCCGAGGTCTACGTGCTCACGAAGGAGGAGGGTGGCCGTCACACCCCGTTCTTCAACGGCTACCGGCCGCAGTTCTACTTCCGCACCACGGACGTGACCGGTTCCATCGAGCTCCCCAAGGGGGTCGAGATGGTGATGCCGGGTGACAACATCGGGATGGACGTGGAGCTCATCACGCCCATCGCGATGGAGAAGGAGCTCCGGTTCGCCATCCGCGAGGGTGGTCGCACGGTGGGCTCGGGCGTCGTCGCCGAAGTGATCCTGTAAACAAGGAAGAGGCAGCCCCGGCGAACGGCGGTGCAGTTCGGCCGCGCCGCGCCGGGGCCAGAAGCCGAGGACGTGAAGATGGCAATGCAGAAGATCCGCATCCGGCTCAAGGCCTACGACTACAAGCTGCTCGACCAGTCGGCCGGCGAGATCGTGGAGACCGCGAAGCGGACCGGCGCCAAGGTGGCCGGTCCGATCCCGCTCCCCACCCGGATCAACAAGTTCACCGTCCTCCGCAGCCCGCACGTCGACAAGAAGTCGCGCGAGCAGTTCGAGATCCGCACGCACAAGCGGCTTCTCGAGATCCAGGAGCCCACGTCCCAGACTCTGGACGCGCTCATGAAGCTGGATCTCTCGGCGGGTGTGGACGTGGAGATCAAGTAGTCGAGGACGCCATGGCAAAGTTCGACGTCTACAGCCTCGACCGGACGAAGGTCGGCGAGATCGACCTCAAGGACGAGGTCTTCGCAGGCCCGGTGAACGAGCACCTCTTCTGGGAGGTGGTGAAGGCCAAGCTCGCCTCCGATCGCTCGGGCACGCACGCGGTGAAGAACCGCTCCCTGGTGTCCGGCGGAGGCAAGAAGCCCTGGAAGCAGAAGGGCACCGGCCGCGCCCGGTCCGGCTCGACCCGCGCCAGCCAGTTCGTCGGCGGCGGGAAGGCCATGGGCCCGAAGCCCAGGGACTACTCCTACGACGTGCCGCGCAAGGTCCGGAAGGCCGCGCTGCGCTCGGCGCTCGCGCTGCGCAACTCCGAGCAGAAGATCCTCATCGTGGATCGCTGGGCCCCGGAGGCGCCGAAGAGCGCAGCCGCCGCCCAGGTGCTGGGGAAGCTCGGCGTGAAGAAGGCGCTGGTGGTCGACGGGGCCGAGAACGCGGCGCTGCAGAGGTCGATCCGCAACCTGGCGGGCTTCGACTTCCTGGCCACCCAGGGACTCAACGTCTACGACATCCTGGGCCACGAGTACCTGGTGCTGACCGCCGACTCGGCCCGGAAGGTGGAGGAGGCGCTCTCATGAACCTGACCGTCCAGGACGTGATCGTCCGACCCATCATCAGCGAGAAGGCGGAGCGCGGCCGCGAGGCCGAGCGTCAGTACGCCTTCCAGGTGCACCGCGAGTCCACCAAGATCCAGGTCAAGGGCGCGGTCGAGAAGCTCTTCTCGGTGAAGGTCACCGCGGTGCGCACCTCGATCGCCCGGGGCAAGAACAAGCGCGTCGGCCGGCAGGTTGGCCGCCGTCCCAACTGGAAGAAGGCCATCGTCACCCTCAAGGAAGGCGACACCATCGCCCTCTTCGAGGGGAAGTAGGCCAGGGGAACGAGCATGGGCGTCAAGAGCTACAAGCCGACCAGCGCAGCCCGCCGTCACATGACGGTGGCCGACTTCGCCGAGATCACCAGGGACCGTCCCGAGAAGAAGCTGACCCGCTCGAAGAAGCGGACCGGCGGACGGAACGTGCACGGCCACATCACCACGCGTCACATCGGCGGCGGCCACAAGCAGCGCTACCGGGTGATCGACTGGCGGCGCGACAAGGACGGGGTCCCGGCCAAGGTCGCCTCCATCGAGTACGACCCCAACCGCACCGCCCGGATCGCGCTCCTCCACTACAAGGACGGGGAGAAGCGCTACATCCTGGCGCCGCTCGGGGTCGGCGTGGGCGACCTGCTGGTGTCCGGCGACGCCGTCGACATCCGGCCCGGCAACACGCTTCCCATCCGCGGCATGCCGCTCGGCACCCAGATCCACGGGCTCGAGCTTCAGCCCGGCTCCGGCGCCAAGCTCATCCGCACCGCCGGCTCCTTCGGGCAGGTCATGGCCAAGGAGGGCGACTACGCCCAGATCCGCATGCCCTCCGGAGAGATCCGCCGGGTCCTGCAGGTGGTCCGGGCCACGGTGGGCCAGCTCTCGAACATCGAGAACGCCAGCATCCGCGTGGGCAAGGCCGGCAAGTCGCGCTGGAGGGGCATCCGCCCCACCGTCCGCGGCCTGGCGATGAACCCGGTCGATCACCCGCACGGCGGCGGCGAGGGCAAGTCCGGTCAGGGCAATCCGCACCCGGTCTCGCCCTGGGGCCAGAAGACCAAGGGACTCAAGACCCGCAACAACCGCCGCACGGACAAGTACATCGTTTCGCCCCGCAAGCGGGGCGTGCGCAGCCAGGCAACGTAGCGGCGAGGACGAAGACACATGGCGCGTTCCATCAAGAAGGGCCCCTTCGCCGACAAGCACCTCCTCAAGAAGGTGGAGGACGCGAACAAGGGGAGCAAGAAGTCGGTCATCAAGACCTGGTCCCGGCGGAGCACCATCATGCCGGACTTCGTGGGCCACACCTTCGCGGTCCACAACGGGCGGAAGTTCGTGCCGGTGTTCGTCCAGGAGAACATGGTCGGGCACAAGCTCGGCGAGTTCTCGCCGACCCGCACCTTCCACGGGCACACCGGCGAGAAGAAGGCGGTCGCGGCGCCTTCCGCGCCGCCTCCGAAGAGGTAGAGGACGGACATGGCCGACACCCAGAAGAAGACCGCCGCGACCCCGGCCCCTGGCCGCAAGGTCAAGGTCACCCGCAAGGAGCGCCGCGCCCGCACCGAGGCGGCCCGCCCCAAGCCCGGGCCGCACGCCTCGCTGCGCCAGCTCCGCGTCACCCCCCGCAAGGTCCGGCTGGTCGCCGACCACGTGCGCGGGATGCCGGTCGGCGCCGCGCTGGCCATGCTCAAGTTCACGCCGCAGGCGGCCGCGCCGCACCTGGCCAAGCTGCTCCGCTCGGCGGTCGCCAACGCCGAGAACAAGGGCGGCCGCGTCGACGTGGACGCGCTGTTCGTGAAGACGCTCACCGTGGACCACGGCCCCAAGACCCGCCGCTTCATGCCGCGCGCCATGGGACGGGCCACCCGGATCGACAAGAAGACGAGCCACGTCTACGTGGAGCTCGGCATCGCGGGGCGCGCGTAAGCGCGCCGCAAGGAGATCACGTGGGTCAGAAAGTCCATCCGATCGGGTTTCGCCTCGGGGTCATCCGGACCTGGGAGTCGAAGTGGTACGAGGAGAAGAACTACGCCAAGTGGCTGCACGAGGACATCAAGATCCGTGAGTTCGTGAAGGAGAAGCTCGGCCAGGCCGGCATCTCCAGGATCGAGATCGAGCGGGCCGCCAACAAGGTGAAGATCAACGTCCACACCGCGCGTCCGGGCATCGTCATCGGGAAGCGCGGGGCGGGGATCGAGACCATCAAGAAGGACCTCCAGTCCCTCACCGAGAACGAGGTCTACCTGAACGTGGTCGAGGTCCGGAAGGCCGAGACCGACGCGCAGCTGGTGGCCGAGAACATCGCCACCCAGCTCGAGCGCCGCATCGCCTTCCGCCGCGCCATGAAGAAGGCGGTGCAGACCGCCCTCAAGTTCGGGGCCAAGGGCATCCGCGTCGCCACCTCCGGCCGCCTGGGCGGCTCCGAGATGGCGCGCTACGAGTGGTACCGCGAGGGGCGCGTTCCCCTCCACACCCTGCGCGCGGACATCGACTACGGGTTCGCCGAGGCCAAGACCACCTACGGCAAGATCGGCGTGAAGGTCTGGATCATGCGCGGCGAGGTCCTGCCCCAGTCGGCCAAGGCGCCGCGGGCCGGGGTCGGCGGTCGGGCCTAGCCTTCCCCGTCGGGAACACTTCGAGGAGAACCAGAAATGCTGCAGCCGGCGAGGACGAAGTACCGGAAGATGATGAAGGGGCGCATGCGGGGCAAGGCCTACCGCGGCTCCGAGCTCAACCAGGGCTCGTTCGGCCTGTCGGCCACCGAGTGCGGCTGGCTGACCAGCCGCCAGATCGAGGCCGCCCGCGTCGCCATCAGCCGCTACGTGAAGCGGGGCGGAAAGCTCTGGATCCGGGTCTTCCCGGACAAGCCCATCACCAAGAAGCCCGCCGAGACCCGCATGGGCACCGGCAAGGGGCCGGTGGAGTTCTACGTGGCCGTCATCAAGCCCGGGCGCGTGCTGTTCGAGATCGAGGGCGTCACCGACGACCAGGCCGCCAAGGCCTTCTCGCTGGCCGCCCACAAGCTGCCCGTCTCCACGAAGCTGGTGAAGCGCGGCGTGACCCTGTAGGAGGCGACATGTCGACCAACACCGAACTGCGCCAGCTGTCCACCGAGGAGCTCGAGGCGCGTGTCGTCGAGCTCAAGCAGCAGATGTTCGAGATGAAGAGCAAGCTCAACACCGGCGTGCTGGACTCGACCGCCGACCTCGCCAAGACCCGGCGCCTGGTGGCGCGCTGCAGGACGCTGGCGCGCGAGAAGCAGCTGGGCGTCGTCCGCAAGGCGAAGACCGAGAACCGCAAGGGCGAGAAGGAGTAGTCATGGAACGCGGCAAGGCCAAGTCCCGCGTCGGGGTGGTGGTCTCGAGCAAGATGCAGAAGACCGTCGTGGTGCGGGTGGAACGCCGCATCGCCGACCGGAAGTACGGCAAGATCATCCGCCGCGCCGAGCGCTACAAGGCGCACGACGAGCGCGAGACCTCCAAGGCCGGCGACAAGGTCCGGATCGTCGAGACGCGCCCCATGTCCAAGGACAAGCGCTGGCGGGTGGCCGAGATCATCGAGAAGGGCCCGGAGGTCTAGCCATGATCCAGCAGCAGACGATCCTGGACGTCGCCGACAACTCGGGCGCCAAGAAGGTCCAGTGCATCAAGGTGCTGGGCGGCTCGCGGCGGAAGTACGCGTCCCTGGGCGACGTCATCGTGGTCTCCGTGAAGGAGGCCATCCCGCAGTCGAAGGTCAAGAAGGGCGAGGTCGCCCGGGCCGTCATCGTGCGCACGGCGCGCGAGGTGCGGCGCCCCGACGGCAGCTACATCCGCTTCGACGGCAACTCGGCGGTCCTCATCAACAAGGACCTCGAGCCGGTCGGCACCCGCATCTTCGGGCCGGTGGCCCGCGAGCTGCGCGCCCGCAAGTTCATGAAGATCATCAGCCTGGCGCCGGAGGTTCTGTAGGCCATGGACGTCCACAAGAACGACACGGTGAAGGTCCTCTCCGGCAAGGAGAAGGGCAAGTCGGGCAAGGTGCTCGAGGTGCTTCACGAGAAGAGCCGGGTCCGCATCGAGAAGCTCATGACGGTGAAGCGCCACCTCAAGAAGGGGCGCAGCCAGGTCAATCCGGACGGCGGCATCATCGAGAAGGCCGGCACCATCCACCTCTCCAGCGTCATGGTGGTGTGCCCGAAGTGCGGCAAGCCCACCCGCGTGGCCCACGCCACCCGGGAGGACGGCCGCCGGGTGCGGGCCTGCAAGAAGTGCAAGCAGCGGTTCGAGTAGGGAACGAACGCATCGTCCGGAGGCCTTGGGCCCCGGACGAAGGCAAGGAGCGAACGATGGCAGCGCGTCTGAAGGAACGGTTCGAGAAGGAGATCCGGCCTGAACTGGTCAAGGAGCTCGGGTTGAAGAACCCGATGCAGGCTCCGCGGCTGGAGAAGGTCGTGGTCAACATGGGGCTCGGCGAGGCCATCCAGAACGGAAAGATCCTGGACGCCTCGCTGGAGCAGCTGACCGCCATCACCGGGCAGAAGCCGGTGGTGACCAAGGCCCGCAAGTCCATCGCGAACTTCAAGCTCCGCCAGGGGCAGAGCATCGGGGCGATGGTCACCCTGCGCGGCAACCGGGCCTACGAGTTCCTGGACCGCCTGCTCAACGTGGCGCTGCCGCGCGTGCGTGACTTCAAGGGCGTGTCGCCCAAGGCGTTCGACGGGAAGGGCAACTACACCCTCGGGGTGAAGGAGCAGATCATCTTCCCGGAGATCAACTACGACAAGGTCGAGAAGATCAAGGGACTCAACATCACCGTGGTCACCACGGCGCGGAACGACGAGGAGGGCAGAGTCCTCCTCCGCCACCTCGGCATGCCCTTCCGCCAGTAGCCGGACCAGGAGACGGACACGATGGCAAAGCTTTCGAAGATGGCGCAGGCGGCACGCAAGTTGAAGTTCCCCGTGCGCCAGTACAACCGCTGCCCGATCTGCGGGCGGCCCCGCGCATTCCTGCGCAAGTTCCAGATGTGCCGCATCTGCTTCCGCAATCGCGCGCTCCGGGGCGAAGTCACCGGCGTCATCAAGTCGAGCTGGTAGGGAGACTCATCGATGAGCTTCACGGATCCCATTGGCGACATGCTCACCCGCGTGCGGAATGCATCCTCCGCGCGCCACGAGAAGGTGCTGGTCCCGGCCTCCAACCTCAAGGCGCGCATCGCCGAGGTGTTGAAGTCCGAGGGCTTCATCCTGGACTTCGTCCTGCACAAGGACGACGGGCACCAGGGGGCCATCACCATCCTCCTCAAGTACGGGCAGGACAGGGAGCCCGCCATCAGCGACATCAAGCGGGTCTCCAAGCCCGGCCTGAGGCGCTACGTGGACACCGCCCAGATTCCCCGCGTCTTGAACGGCATGGGCATCGCCATCCTCTCGACCTCGAAGGGCGTCATGGTCGATCGGGAGGCCCGCAAGCAGAAGGTGGGCGGCGAGCTCATCTGCACCGTCTGGTAGGAGCATCCATGTCCCGCATCGGAAAGCTTCCGGTCAAGATCCCGGAGAAGGTCAAGGTCATCGTGGACGGAACCACGGTGAAGGTCGAGGGGCCGAAGGGCAAGACCTCGTTCAAGGCCAACGCCCTGATGAAGTTCCAGGTGGACAAGGGCGAGGTGCTGGTCCTCCGCCCCGACGAGTCCACGCTGGCCCGCTCGCTCCACGGGCTGACGCGCACGCTCGTGCGCAACGCCATCGACGGGGTCACCAAGGGCTACGAGAAGACCCTCGAGATCGTCGGGGTCGGCTTCAAGGCCGAGGGGAAGGGCAAGGAGGTCAACTTCATCCTTGGCTTCTCCCACCCGGTGGTCTTCAAGCTCCCCGAGGGGATCACCGCCGAGGTCGATCCGAAGCAGACCAAGGTCACGGTCCGCGGCGCCGACAAGCACCTGGTGGGAATGACCGCCGCCCGCATCCGCGAGCTCCGGCCGCCCGAGCCGTACAAGGGCAAGGGCATCAAGTACAGCACCGAGATCATCCGCCGCAAGGAAGGCAAGACCGGCGCGGCCTAGCGGCCGCCCGCTCATGTGCCGGCTGGGTCTGCGCCGGCGCAAGGAGGAGCAAACATGGCAGAGAAGGTCACCCCGCGCGAGAAGCGCAAGGCGCGAATCCGCAAGAAGCTGTCGGGCACCGCGGAGCGTCCGCGCCTCACCGTCTACCGGAGCCTGAACCACATCTACGCCCAGCTGGTGGACGACGTGGCCGGCACCACCATCGCGTTCGCCGGGACGACGTCCAAGGCGCTGCGCGAGGCGGTGAAGGAAGACGACAAGACCGCCGCGGCCAAGAAGGTCGGGACGGCGGTCGCCAGGATGGCGCTCGACAAGGGCGTCACCCATGTCGTCTTCGATCGAAATGGTTTCGACTACCACGGCCGTGTCGCCGCGGTGGCGGAGGCCGCCCGCGAGGCCGGCCTCAAGTTCTAGACACTTTAGGATTGAGGGACGAATGGCTGCTCCCATCAACGTGAACGATCTCGATCTGACGGACCGCGTGGTCCACATCAACCGCGTCGCCAAGGTGGTCAAGGGCGGACGGCGCTTCAGCTTCTCCGCCCTCATCGTGGTAGGCGACGGCCAGGGGCACGTCGGCGTCGGCCTGGGGAAGGCCAACGAGGTGCCGGAGGCCATCCGCAAGGGCGGCGAGCAGGCCAAGAAGAACGTGTTCAAGGTGCCCATGTCCGGGACCACCATCCCGCACGAGGTGATCGGCCACTTCGGCGCCGGGAAGGTGCTCCTCAAGCCGGCCAGCGAGGGCACCGGCGTGATCGCCGGCGGCGCAGTCCGCGCCGTCCTCGAGGCCGCCGGGGTGCGCAACGTGCTCACCAAGAGCCAGGGGTCGCGCAATCCGCACAACGTGCTCAAGGCCACGGTCGAGGGGCTCAAGCGGCTGCGCAATGCAGACCGCGTCGCCCAGATGCGCGGCAAGACCATTGCCGAAATGACGGAATAGGGCAGGGGACCCAAGATGGCAGCCATCAAGGTGACGTTGAAGCACGGACTCTCCGGGATCCCGGCGGACCAGCGGGCGACGGTGACGGGAATGGGTCTGAAGAAGACCAATTCGTCGAAGATCCTCCCCGACAACCCGGCAACCATGGGGATGATCCGCAAGGTGGGTTATCTCCTCGTCTGGGAGCGCGTGGACGCCCCGGCGCCGGTGGGCCGCCTGGCCAGGAAGTCGAAGGGCGCGTGAGGGCGCCCGGCGCCCCCCGCTCCAACGCGTGTAGAAAGGGAAGCTCATGTCTTCGCTGAACCAGCTGAAGGCGCCTCGCGGCGCCACCAAGGTCCGCAAGCGCGTCGGTCGCGGCCAGGGCTCCGGCCTTGGCAAGACCGCCGGCCGCGGCGGCAAGGGCCAGAAGGCCCGCTCCGGCAACATGCACTTCGAGGGCTTCGAGGGCGGTCAGATGCCGCTCCAGCGCCGCCTTCCGAAGTTCGGGTTCATCAACCACTTCCGGCTCGAGTTCGAGGAGGTCCAGGTGACCGACCTCGGCCTGCTCCCGGCCGGCAGCGTGGTGGACCTCCAGGCCCTGAAGGGGGCCGGGCTGGCCCGCGGCAAGGGCGACGGCGTGGTGGTGCTCGGCAAGGGCGAGCTCACCGGGGCCTACACCGTCCGCGTCGAGCGGGTCACCGCCGGGGCGCGCGAGGCCATCGAGAAGGCCGGCGGCAAGGTGGACACCCTGCCGGCGCGCCAGACCATGGGCGAGAGGCAGAAGGCCGAGAAGAAGGCCAAGGGCAAGGCAAGGCCAAGGGCAAGGCGTAGGCGGCGCGGGGGGTACGGGATGCTCACCAACAGTCTGGCCAACATCTTCCGGGTCCCCGAGCTGCGCAAGCGGCTCCTCTTCACGGTGGGGATGCTCGCGGTCTACCGTCTCGGCGTCTTCGTCAGCACGCCCGGGGTGGACCGGGTCGCCATGCGCAAGGTCGTGGCCTCCCAGGGCGGCCTGCTCGGACTCTTCAACCTCTTCTCCGGCGGCGCGCTCGAGCAGCTCTCCATCTTCGCGCTCGGCATCATGCCGTACGTGTCGGCCTCCATCATCCTGCAGCTCCTCACCGTCGTGGTCCCGGCGCTGGAGAAGATGCAGAAGGAGGGCGAGGTCGGCCGCAAGCGCATCACCCAGTACACCCGCTACGGCACGGTGATCCTGGCCGGCATCCAGGGCATCGGCATCGCCACCTACCTCGAGTCGCTGCGCGACCCCTCCGGGCTCGCCGTGGTCATCACGCCGGGATGGTCCTTCCGGATCATGACCGTCATCACGCTCTCGGCCGGCACCGCCTTCATCATGTGGATGGGCGAGCAGATCACCGAGCGCGGCATCGGCAACGGCATCTCGCTCATCATCTTCGCGGGCATCGTGGCCCGCATGCCCGACGCCATCTTCCAGCTCTACGCGGCCTACAAGGCCCCGGGCGCGGGCATGGACGAGTTGCGCCTGGTCATCCTGGTCGCGGTCATGGTGGTGGTGATCGCCTTCATCACCTTCGTGGAGCGGGCCCAGCGGCGCATCCCGGTGCAGTACGCCAAACGGGTGGTGGGGCGGCGCACCTACGGCGGCCAGAGCACCCACCTTCCGCTCAAGGTGAACACCTCGGGGGTGATCCCTCCCATCTTCGCCAGCTCGGTGCTGCTCTTCCCGGCCACGCTGGCCTCCTGGTTCCCCTTCCTGCAGCGGGTCTCCGACCTCATGCAGCCGGGCGGCTGGGTCTACAACACCTTCTACGTCGTGCTCATCATCTTCTTCGCCTACTTCTACACCGCGGTGACCTTCAACCCGGTCGACGTGGCCGACAACCTCAAGAAGTACGGCGGCTACATCCCGGGCATCCGCCCCGGCAAGAAGACGGCCGAGTACATCGACTACGTCCTGTCGCGCATCACCTTCGGCGGCGCCCTCTACCTGTCGGCGGTGAGCATCCTGCCCACGGTGCTCATCAACCAGTTCGGCGTGCCCTTCTACTTCGGCGGCACGGCGCTGCTCATCGTCGTGGGCGTGGCCCTCGACACCGTGCAGCAGATCGAGGGGCACCTCATCACCCGCCACTACGAGGGCTTCACCGGGCCGCGCGGCCCCCGCATCCGCGGGCGTGCCACGCGTCCGGCCTGAACGCCTAGACGCGCCGGGCGGCGCGCCGGGAGAGGCGCATGATCCTCATCCTCTTGGGACCACCGGGCGCCGGCAAGGGCACGCAGGCCAAGCTCCTGGCCCGGGAGCTGCAGATCCCGCACATCTCCACCGGCGACATGTTCCGCGACCACAAGGCGCGGGGCACGGAGCTCGGAAAGACCGTGGACGCCATCATGTCCTCGGGCGGGCTCGTCCCGGACGACGTCACCAACGCCATGGTGAAGGACCGGCTCTCGCGCCCCGACGTGGCGCGCGGCTTCATCCTCGACGGCTACCCCCGGACCACGGCGCAGGCCGAGTACCTCGACCAGGTCCTGGTGTCGATCGGGCGCAAGCTCGACCGCGCGGTCTCCTACGAGATCGCCCAGGAACTCCTGGTGGACCGCATGAGCGGCCGGCGCAGCTGCCCGACCTGCGGTGCCGTCTACCACGTGACCGCGAACCCGCCCCGGACGGCCGGAGTCTGCGACCGGGAGGGCGCGGCGCTGGTGCAGCGCGACGACGACAAGGCCGAGACGGTGGCCCGGCGGCTGCGGGAGTACGAGTCCAAGACCGAGCCGCTCAAGCGCTACTACCACGAGCGGGGAAGCCTGTCGGAGGTGGCCGGGACCGGCTCCCCCGACGAGGTGCTCGCCTCGGCCCTGCGCGTCCTTGGCCGGACCGCGTAGCACCGTGCAGCTCAAGACCGAAGACGATCTCTCCCGGATGCGCGACGCGGGAAGGGTGGTCCGCGCGGTGCTCGACGCCCTCGTGGCCGCCGCAGTTCCTGGCGTGACCACCTTCGACCTGGACCGGCTCGCCGAGTCCCGTACCCGGGAGATGGGCGCGGTCCCGGCCTTCAAGGGGTACCTGGGCTACCCGGCCAGCGTCTGCATCTCCGTGAACGAGGAGGTGGTCCACGGGATCCCCTCCGAGAAGCGGGTCCTTCGCGACGGAGACGTGGTCGGGCTCGATTTCGGTGCCATCCTGGGCGGATTCCACGGTGACGCGGCCGAGACCGTCCTGGTGGGACAGGCGAGCCCGGATGCCGAGCGCCTGGTGGCCGCCACCCGGGAGGCCCTCGCCGCGGGGATTGCCGCGGCCCGTCCCGGGGGGAGGGTCGGCGACATCGGCTCGGCCGTTCAGCGCAGCGCCGAGGCGGCCGGTTACTCGGTGGTGCGGGAATTCGTCGGCCACGGCATCGGGCGGAAGCTCCACGAGGCGCCCCAGGTCCCCAACTTCGGCGAGCCCGGAACCGGAGCCTGGCTGCGCCCCGGGCTGGTCCTGGCCATCGAACCGATGGTCAACGCGGGTCTCCCCGGGATCCGGACCCTCGAGGACGGATGGACGGCCGTCACCGAGGACGGCAGCCTTTCCGCACACTTCGAGCACACCGTGGCCATCACCGAGGCGGGCCCGGAGATACTCACCCGGGGAGGGACATGACGCGCCAGGCCCTTTCGGAGATGTGGCGCTTGCAAGCCGAAAATTCGCGTGTTATAGGGCGCCCTCCGCATCGGACCGATGTGTCGGGTCCGGGTGCGTCAGGAGCATGGCAAATCGAGGGGGCAGGGGATCGCCCCCGATGGTCCCGCCGGCTGGCATGGCGGGGCTTTTCGTCTCGTACCAGAACTTTTTCGGTCGGGTGACAAGGTCATGAAGGTCCGCGCGTCGGTCAAGAAGATCTGCGACAAGTGCAAGGTCGTGAAGCGCAAGGGCGTCGTGCGGATCATCTGCGCCGCCAACCCCCGCCACAAGCAGCGCCAGGGCTAGCCCAGGGCTAGACCCGGAGAACCGGAGACAGAGGAATGGCTCGCATCGCCGGCGTCGATCTTCCCGCAGAAAAGCGCGTCGAGATCTCGCTCCAGTACATCTACGGGGTCGGCAAGGCCACCGCGAAGAAGATCCTCGCCAAGGCGGGCATCGATCCCGTCATGCGGACGAAGGACCTGAACGACGACCAGGTTCGCCACATCCGCGAGGCCATCGAGGCCGTCACCCAGGTCGAAGGTGACCTGCGCCGTGAGACCTCCATGAACATCAAGCGCCTCATGGACCTGGGCTGCTACCGCGGCCTTCGCCACCGCAAGGGGCTTCCGGTCCGGGGCCAGCGCACCCACACCAACGCCCGCACCCGCAAGGGTCCGAAGCGCGGCCTCGTGCGCAAGGCGGCCGCCGCACCGGCCCCTCGCTAGTGCACTAAGCGTGAAATCGAAGAGAATGGAGAGGCAGCGTGGCTGACGAGAAGCAGGCCGAGAAGGCCGAGAAGCCGGTGAAGAAGGCCGAGGCGGCCCCCGCCAAGGCCGAGGAGACGGTTCCCTCCGTCCCCAATCTCACCGGGATCGAGGTTGTGACCGCGTCCCCCGTGACCCCGAAGAAGGGGAAGAAGCGGGTCAAGAAGAACGTGGCCAACGGGATCGTCCACATCAACTCCACCTTCAACAACACGATGATCACCATCACCGACCCGACCGGGAACGTGCTGTCGTGGTCCTCGGCGGGAGCCCGCGGCTTCAAGGGCTCGCGCAAGTCCACGCCGTTCGCCGCCCAGGTGGCGGCGGGCGACGCCGCTGCCAAGGCCATGGAGCACGGCCTCAAGGCGGTGGTGGTCATGGTGAAGGGCCCGGGCGCGGGCCGCGAGTCGGCGCTTCGGGCCATCGCCTCGGCGGGCCTGAAGATCTCGCTCATCAAGGACGTCACGCCCATCCCGCACAACGGCACCCGGCCCCCCAAGCGCCGGCGCGTCTGAGACGGACAGGAGACGAACACAGTGGCTCGTTACACCGAAAGCGTCTGCCGGCTCTGCCGCCGCGAGAACCTCAAGATGTACCTGAAGGGCGACCGCTGCTACACGGACAAGTGCGCCATCGAGCGCCGTCCGTACCCGCCCGGACAGCACGGCCAGGGGAGAATCAAGTTCAGCGAGTACGGGGTCCAGCTGCGCGAGAAGCAGAAGGTCAAGCGCATGTACGGCCTCCTCGAGTCGGGCTTCCGTCACGCCTTCGCCGGCGCCGCGGCCGCCAAGGGGCGCACGGGTGAGAACCTGCTGCGCGGGCTCGAGCTCCGGCTCGACAACGCCGTGTTCCGGCTCGGCTTCGCCGACAGCCGCAACGAGGCGCGCCAGCTGGTGCAGCACGGGCACTTCCGCGTCAACGGCCGCAAGGTCACCATCCCCTCCTACGAGCTGCGCGCCGGAGACGTCGTCGACGTCCGCGACCGCAGCAAGAAGGTGGCTCGCATCATCGAGGCCATCGAGGCGGTGGACCGGCGCGGAGTTCCCGCCTGGCTGGAGCTGGACAAGGCGGGGTTCAAGGGCACGGTGAGGACCGCTCCGTCCCGCGAGGACATCACCATGCCCATCCAGGAACAGCTGATCGTCGAGCTCTACTCGAAGTGATTCGCCGGGCGCGGCCTGCCGGCCGCGTTCGACGGAATCTGTCCTCAACACGAAGCGTCGCGCGCCCCACGGCGCCCTGACCCCGCCGGGCTGCGGAGGGAAGGGAGGGGGCGGCGGCCAAAGGAGAAAGCCCATGGCGGACGCCATCGTCACGAAGAACTGGCGCGACCTCATCAAGCCCCGCGGGCTGGTGGTCGACCAGGAGTCCCTCACCAACACCTACGGGAAGTTCGTCGCCGAGCCGCTGGAGCGCGGCTTCGGGATCACCCTCGGCAACTCGCTGCGGCGCGTCCTGCTCTCCAGCCTGCAGGGCGCCGGGATCACCTCGGTGAAGATCGAGGGCGTCGAGCACGAGTTCATGGCCATCCCCGAGGTGGCCGAGGACGTGACCGACATCATCCTCAACCTGAAGGAGGTCCTCCTCCAGATCCACTCCAACGAGCAGAAGACCATCCGCATCGAGGCGGAGGGGCCGCGGGAGATCAAGGCCGGCGACATCGTCGCCGACGGCCAGGTGGAGATCCTGAACCCGGGACACCACGTCCTCACCCTCAGCGAGGGCGGGCGGGTCCGCATGGAGATGACGGCACGCCGGGGGCGCGGCTACGTGCCCGCCGAGCGGAACAAGGTGCCCGGGCAGCCCATCGGGACCATCCCCATCGACTCCCTCTTCAGCCCCATCCGCAAGGTGAACTACCAGGTCACGAACGCCCGCGTCGGCCAGCAGACCGACTACGACAAGCTGACCCTCGAGGTCTGGACGGACGGCTCGGTGGCCCCCGCCGATGCGGTGGCATTCGCCGCCAAGATCATGAAGGAGCAGCTCTCCATCTTCATCAACTTCGACGAGACCGAGGAGCCGGCCATCGAGATCGCGACGGTTCCGGAGCAGGTGCTGAACGAGAACCTGTTCCGCTCCGTCGACGAGCTCGAGCTCTCCGTCCGAAGCGCCAACTGCCTCCAGAACGCCAACATCAAGACCATCGGCGACCTGGTCCAGCGGACCGAGGCGGAGATGCTGAAGACCAAGAACTTCGGCAGGAAGTCGCTGAAGGAGATCAAGGAGATCCTCGCCGAGATGGGGCTCTCGCTCGGGATGAAGCTCGAGAACTGGCCCCCCAAGACCGCGCCCGTGCCCCCCAAGGCCTAGGCGTCCAACGAACTCTCCGAGGGAGATGCCGAGATGAAGCACCGCGTAGCCGGCCGCCGGCTCGACCGAACCACCGAGCACCGGATTGCGATGTTCCGCAACCAGGTGACCTCGCTCCTGCGCCACGAGCGCATCGTGACGACCACGCCCAAGGCGAAGGAGCTGAAGCGCATCGCCGACAAGATCATCACGCTGGGCAAGAAGGGCACCAGCCACGCCCGGCGCATCGCCTTCCGCGACATCCGTGACGGCGAGGTGATCGAGAAGCTCTTCGGGCCGATCGCCGAGCGATACGCCAAGCGCGCCGGCGGCTACAGCCGCATCATCCACAAGGGCAAGCGCCACGGCGACAACGCCGACATGTCGATCATCGAGCTCGTCGACCGCGTGATCGCGGTCGATGAGAAGGGCGATGTTGCCGACGAGAAGGGCGCGAAGCCTGCCAAGGCCGCGAAGCCCGCGAAGGCCGAAAAGGCCGCGAAGCCCGCAAAGGCCCCCAAGGCCGAGAAGGCCCCGAAGACCGAGAAGGCCCCAAAGGCCGCGAAGAAGTCCGACAAGAAGGCCACGAAGGCCAAGGGCGAGTAGCCCGGAAGAGAGGAGGTTCCGATGGCGGTTGTCCTTCGCCTTTCCAGGGCGGGAACGCACAAGGCGCCGTTCTACCACGTGGTGGCCACCGACTCGCGCAAGCCGCGCGACGGCCGTTACCTGGAGGACGTCGGCCAGTACGATCCGACCACCACGCCGATCCGCCTGCAGCTGAAGGTGGACCGCGTCGATTTCTGGCTCAAGGCCGGGGCCAAGCCGAGCCCGACCGTGGCCAGGCTCATCAAGCTGGCGAAGGCCGCGGCTCCGGCCAAGGCCTAGGCTCCCGCACGCTCCATGCGCGACCTCCTTCTCTGGCTGGCGAGGGAACTGGTCGAGCAGCCGGATGCGGTCCGGGTCGACGCCGTCGAGCGGGAGCGGGCGGTCGTCCTCGAGCTGGAGGTCGATCCCGCCGACCTGGGCCGGGTCATCGGCCGGGGAGGAAAGACCGCCAGGTCCATCCGCACGGTGATCGACGCGGCCTCGCGGCGCGAGGGGCGCCGGGCCGTGGTCGACATCCTCGACTGATGGCCTGGGTACGGCTCGGAACGGTGGTCCGGGCCGTCGGCCTCGACGGCCGGGTGGGAGTCGCCGGAACGGAGGGCGCGCTGGCGCGGATGAGCAGCGTTGCGCTCCGGAGGAGCGGCGAGGTGGAGAGGGAGCGAAGGGTTCTCTCGGCAGGTCCGCAGGGGAGGATCTGGTGGCTTCGCCTCGAGGGCGTGGAGGGCCGGACGGCCGCCGAGGCCCTGCGGGGTACGGAGGTCTGGGGAAGGCGCGAGGAGATGGGCGACCCCGGCGAGGGGCGCCACTTCTGGGCCGACCTGGAGGGATTGCCGGTGGTCGCGGCCACCGGGGAGGAGCTGGGAAGGGTCGAGGAGCTTTTCGTGACCGGGGGCGTGGACGTGCTGGTGGTCCGCGGTCCCGGGGGAGAGCGGCTGGTGCCGCTGGCCCCGTGGGTCACGGTGGACAGGGAGCAGGGCCGGGTGGTGGTGGACGCGCCCCCCGGGCTGCTCGACGAGGACGACGAGGAGGCGCGCAGCACGAAAGGGAACCGGACGTGAAGCGGCTGGAGGCGGAGATCCTGACCCTCTTCCCTCGGATGTGCGAGGGGTATCTCTCCGAGAGCATTCTCGGAAAGGCACGGGAAGCAGGTCTCCTCGATGTGCGGGTGACCGACATCCGCGAGTACGCCTCCGGGAAGCACCGGGTCACCGACGACGCTCCCTACGGAGGGGGCGGCGGGATGGTGATGAAACCGGAGCCGCTGACCGCCGCCATCGAGGCTTCCCGGGAACGTTTGCCCGGGGCCAGGGTGCTGCTGACGAGCCCCCGGGGCGTGCCGCTCTCGCAGCGGCTGGTCGAGGAGCTGGCGGAGAACGGACGTCTGGTCATCGCCTGCGGGCGTTACGAAGGGGTGGACGAGCGCGTGAGAAGGGCAGTCGACATGGAGGTCTCCACCGGGGACTTCGTGCTCACCGGCGGCGAGCTGGCGGCGCTCTGCGTCGTCGATGCGGCCGCCCGCCTGATTCCCGGGGTTCTCGGAAACGAGACCTCGGCCGGCCGGGAGAGCTTCGCCGGGGCCCCCCTCCTGGAGTACCCTCACTACACCCGCCCGCCGGCGTTCCGCGGAGTGGAGGTCCCCCAGGTCCTCCTCTCCGGGGATCACCGGCGCGTGGAGCGGTGGCGCCGGCGCGAGTCGCTCCGGGTCACACGGGACCGGCGCCCGGATCTTTTCGCGCGCCTGCAACTGGACGAAGACGATCGCCGGCTCATCGAGGCCGGCGACGACGAGCTGTAAGGGAGATGCGACGATGCTGCGCAAGGAAATTGCCGACGTAGAGGCCAAGTACCTCCGCAAGGACCTGCCGGACTTCCGTGCCGGCGACACCGTGCGGGTGCACACGAAGATCAAGGAAGGGGACAAGGAGCGCATCCAGCTCTACGAGGGCGTGGTCATCGCCTCGTCGGGCGGAAGCGCGCGCGCCATGTTCACCGTCCGCAAGGTGAGCTACGGCGTCGGCGTCGAGCGCATCTTCCCGCTCCACAGCCCCCGCATCGACCGGGTCGAGGTGGTGGGCCGGGGTGCCGTCCGCAGGTCGCGCCTGTACTACCTGCGCAACCTGCAGGGCAAGGCCGCCCGCGTCCAGCAGGAAGAGGGCCCTGGCGCCTCCGGCAAGCAGGCCTGATCGCGGCGCGGACCTTTCCCGCGCTCCACACGCGGAGTACAGTCCTCCCTCGACGTGCTCCTGCTCGAGATCGCAGCCCAGGGTGTTCGCGGATTCGCGCCCGAGCGGGGACGGCTCGCGCTGCGCCCTGGCTACAACGTGGTCGCGGTCGACGGGGCCGCGCTTCGCCGGGTCGTGGCGGCGCTCTTCCATCCGGATCTTCCCGCCGACCCGGCCCTCCGGGTCGAGGGGGCGGGGACGGGGCCGGGGGGTGCGGTCCGAGCGGGCCTGACCCTGACGGGGGACGATGGGGTCACCTGGCGGGTTGTCCGCGACATGGCCGGGGGCTCCCAGCTCCAGCGCTTCGACCACGAGAAGCGGGCGTTCCAGTCGGTGCTCCAGGACCCCGTGCGCATCGCCGAGGTGCTGCGCGCGGCCGGAGTGCCGTCTCCGGAGCGCTACGCGGCCGTCCTCTCCGTCGCCGCATCCGAATTCCCCTCCCGCCAGGCGCCGTCCGGGCTGGCCGGGGCCATGCTGGCAACACCCCAGAGGAGGGTCGCCACCAGTCCGGGCGAGGTGCCCAGGAAGCTCGCGGCCGCCCGGGCCGAGCTCGAGCGGGCTCACGCGGCGGAGCAGATCCAGTCGAGGATGGACGCGGCGCAATCCCATCTCTTCAAGCTGGAGGAGATGCTCAAGTCTGGCGAACAGGTGAAGGAGCGCCTGCGGGCCGCACGCGCCGGGGTCGAGGCGTTCGCGGCCGGGGAGGCCGCCCTCGCAACGCTGGGAGACCCCGTGGCCCGCCTGGCCGCCTGTAGAAGGGTCACGGCCCGGCGCGACGAGTCGCTGGCCAAGGTGGCCGCGGAGCGGGAGGCCCAGGAAGGGGCGCCGGGCGCAGTCCCTCCTCCGCTGCTGCGCCAGCCTGGATTCCTCGCCGGGCTGGGAATCGGCGCGGTCGCGCTCCTGGCCGGACTCTTCACCGAGATGCGGAGCCTGGCGCTCGCGGCCATCCCGGCCACCGGCTGGTCCGCATTCGAGGGGCTGCGCTGGGTCGGCCGGGCCGAGGAGGCGCAGCAGGCCGCACGGCGCGCCCGCTGGCTCTCCGACCGCGAGAGGAAGGCGAACGAGCTCTGGGCACGCGAGACCGCCGACGTCCGTGCGGCAATGGCATCGGCCGGGGTGGCGACCCTGGCGGAGCTCGAGGACCTCCACGACCGGGCGCGGGAAGCGCGGGCCGGGCTCGTCGAGGCCGAGGCCGGATTCACCGCCTGGCAAGGACGTGCGGAGACCCAGGACGCCGAGACCGAGCGAGCCGCGGTGCAGCAGGAGATCGGCGTTCTGGAGGGGCAGCTCACCGGCGAGACGGGCGGGTTCGTGCGGGACGTCCACTCGCTGGAGCAGGAGATCGAGCGGCTGGAGCGGGAGGCGGAGACAGGACCCTTCGAACCCCTCGGCGAGGAGGCGGTGGGGGAGCCGGTGGCGGCTCCACCTCGAGGAGAGCCCCTGCGGACGCTCATGGAGCGAGCCTCGACGGACCTGGGGCTCACTCCGGGGGCTGCCCTCCGCGCGCTGCAGCCCCGCGTGCTGCAGCTCCTGCCTGCGCTCTCCGGTCAGCGCCTCACCAACTTCTTCGTCGACGAGCGCGGAAATCTCCAGGTCCAGGCTGGCGGAAAGCTCGTTCCCGCGGTCACGCTCGGGGCGCCCGAGCGGGACCTGTGCTTCGCGGTGCTCAAGGTCGCCTTCCTCGAGCAGGGACTGGCCGCGGGGAAGTCGGTCGCAGTCCTCGACGACGCCCTGGCCGTCCTGCCCGAGGGTTCGCGCCGGGCCCTGGCCCGCGTCCTGAAGCAACTCGCACGGGGGCGGCAGATCGTGCACGGATCGAGCGACGTGGCCTTCCGGGAGGCGGCGGACAGCGCCGGATAGGGCAGCCGTGCCGACAACGAGGGAGAAGGGGCGCGATGCCGAACGGCTGGCGGAGACCTGGCTCGAGCGCCGCGGGTACGTGGTGCTGGACCGCAACCACGCCACGCGAGGCGGGGAGGTGGACCTCGTCTGCCGCGACGGCCGGGTGCTCTGCTTCGTGGAAGTTCGCAGCCGGGCCGACGGGGGGCACGGTGCTCCCGAGGAGACGGTGGACCGTCGAAAGGCGCTGCGGGTCGTGGCGGCCGCCACCGACTGGGCCCGGAGGCATGGCGCCCTCGACGACGACATCCGCTTCGACGTGGTGGCAGTGAGCGGCACCGGCGATGCCCCGCTGCTCGAGCTCTTCCAGGGGGCCTTCGACGCCACCGGGGGGGATGCCGGATGAACACACCGTGCGGCACGGGGACGCTCCACGTGGTGGCGACGCCAATCGGAAACCTCGGCAATCTCTCCCCTCGCGCGGCGGACGTGCTCCGGGCGGCCGACGTGGTCGTGGCCGAGGACACCCGCCGGACGCGCATTCTCCTCGCCCACGTCGGGGCGCGGCCCGCCGACCTGCTCTCCCTGCCTGCCTTCGACGAGGAGGGCAGGGTGGAGCGGGTGGTCTCGCGCCTCACGGCGGGCGCATCGGTGGCGCTCGTCACGGACGCCGGGACGCCGGGGGTCTCCGACCCGGGAAGCCGCCTGGTGGAGGCGGCCTGGGCCGCCGGCGTGAAGGTGGTTCCGGTGCCGGGCCCGTCGGCCGCGCTGGCGGCGCTCTCCGCATCGGGGCTGGCGGCGGACCGTTTCCTCTTCGCCGGCTTCCTTCCGCGAAAGGGAGGGGCGCGCGCGGAGGCGTTGCGCTGGCTCGGCAGCGTCCCGGCCACCATCGTCCTCTTCGAGGCGGGGAACCGGACGGCGGCCACGCTCTCGGATCTGCAGCAAGCCTTCGGCGACCGTCCCGCGGCGCTGGCCCGTGAGCTGACCAAGCTGCACGAGGAGATCGCGCGCGGCAGGCTCTCGGAGCTGCGCGCGCGCTTCACCGGGGACCTTCGTGGAGAGGTGACGCTGGTGGTCGCCGGTGCGGGTGAGGCGCCGGAGGTGGCGCCGGCAGAGCCGGCCGAGGCGGAGATCCTTCGCCGGCTGGCCGCCGGAGAGGCGCCGACCGAGGTGGCACGGGCGGTTGCCAGGGGACACGGCCTGCCCCGGGGCGAGGCCTACGCGCTGGTCGAGCGGGTCCGGGGGAGGCGCTGAACGGCGGCCGGGGCGACCCGGTCGGCTCCTTCAGTTCGGCTCCTCGGCCCCCCGCAGGCCGAGCTCCTTCATCTTCACCTGGAGCGACTTGCGGCTGATCTGGAGCTTCTTCGCGGCCCGGGTGACGTTCCCCCCGGTCTCCTCGAGGGCACGCGAGATGAGGGTGCGCTCCAGCTCCGACTGGGCCTGGCGGACGATGTCCTTCATGGAAGCGCCACTGGGTGCGGCGATGGCCCCGAGCGCGCCGAGCGGGGCCACCGGCCGCGCCGCGCCGGGCACCCGCTCGCGAAGGGTCTCGGGAAGCTGCGCCACCGTGACCAGGGGGCCGTCGGCGAAGAGGACCGAGCGCTCCATGACGTTCTCGAGCTCGCGGATGTTCCCGGGCCAGCCGTAGTCGAGGAGGATCTCGAGCGCTCCCTCGTCGACGCGCTCGACCCGCTTGCCCAGGCGCCGGTCGTACTTCTCGATGAAGTGCTGGACCAGGAGCGGGATGTCCTCCCGGCGATCGCGAAGCGGTGGGAGGGCGATGGGCACGACGTTGAGCCGGTAGAAGAGGTCCTCGCGGAAGCGCCCCTCGGCGATGAGGGTCTCGAGATTGCGGTTGGTGGCGGCGATGAGCCGCACGTCGACCCGCAGCGTCCGGATCCCCCCCACGCGCTCGAACTCCGACTCCTGGAGAGCCCGGAGCAGCTTCACCTGCATCTCGACGGGGATCTCGCCGATCTCGTCGAGGAACAGGGTGCCGCCGTCGGCGAGCTCGAACCGGCCGGGCTTCGAGCCCACCGCGCCGGTGAAGGCCCCCTTCTCGTAGCCGAAGAGCTCGCTCTCGACGAGGTCCTTGGGAATGGCGGCGCAGTTCACCTTGATGAGGGGCTGGCCGCGGCGGGAGCTGCCCCGGTGCAGCGCCTGGGCGACGAGCTCCTTGCCGGTGCCGCTCTCGCCGGTGATGAGCACGGTGGAGGGCGAGTCGGCGACGCGAGCGATCACGTCGTAGACCGCCCGCATCGGGGGGGACTGGCCCACGAGGGGCGGGCGCTCCCCTTCGGCGGTCGGGGGGTGGACGTGCTGCCCTTCCAGCACGCGGGCACGGGACGCCTTCGCGATGACCTTGCGCAGGTCGTCCTGGTCGAAGGGCTTGGTGATGTAGTCGAAGGCGCCGGCCTTCATGGCCTCGACGGCCGTGTCCACAGTGCCGTGTGCGGTGATCATGATGACCGGTACGTCGGGATGGGCGGACGCCACCTTGCGGAGCAGGTCGAGTCCGCCCATGCGTGGCATCACGAGGTCGGTCACCACCACGTCGACGGAGACCCGGTCCATCGCGGCCAGGGCCTGCTCGCCGTCCTCGGCCGCCGTGACGTCGTACCCGTCCCGCTTCAGCATGGCCGCGAGGACGCGGCGGATGTTGGTCTCGTCGTCGACGATGAGGACGTGCGCCACGGCCGTCCTGTTAGCACGAGTGGCCGGCGAAGGGGAGCGGACGGTCAGTTCGGGCGGCGACGCCGGCGGGCGCGCCGGGCGTCCGGTTGTCCGCCATCCTCCGCGGAGCCCGACGCAGCGCCCGCGGTCGGAGCCGGGATCGAGGGGAGGGAGACGGTGAACTCCGCCCCCCCTCCGGATGGCGAGGAGGCGGTCAGCGACCCGCGGTGCGCCTTGACGATGCGCTGGCTGATGGCGAGGCCCAGCCCGGTGCCCTTCTCCTTCGTCGTGTAGAAGGGAACGAAGATGCTCTCCCGCGCATCCGCCGGGATCCCGGGGCCCGTGTCGCGGAAGCGGACCTCGACGCGGGCGTCCCGGAAGCGGGGCTCCCGCCAGCCGTCCAGGTCGTCCCGGGCGAGGCGGGCCTCGACGTGAAGGCGCCCCCCCCTGGGCATGGCCTGGAAGGAGTTGAGGGCCAGGTTGAGGAAGACCTGCTTCAGCTGCTCGGCGTCGCAGTCGACCGGAGGCAGCTCGGGCGCGGCGTCGATCGCGACCTCGATGCCCTCCGGGACCTGGGGTGCGAGCAGCTTGAAGGTCCGCTGGAGGATCTCACCGACGTCCCCGGGCGACATGCTCGACTTGAGCGGACGGGCGTAGTCCAGGAAGGCGGTGACCACGCCGTTCAGCCGATCGACCTCCTCGACGATGATCTCGAGGAACTCCCGGTCCTCGACGGGGAGGCGCCGGGGATCGAGGAACTGCGTGGCACCCTTGATGGCGGCGAGCGGATTGCGGATCTCGTGAGCCAATCCGGCGGCCATCTCTCCCAGCGCCGCGAGGCGGTCGCGCTCCTTCATCTGCTGGTAGAGCTTGGAGTTCTCGATGACCACCGCGCAGCGGTCGGACACCTCGATGAGCGCGGCGATCTCGTCGGAGGCGAAGGCCTCCTGGACCCGCTCGTCCCAGCAGGCGAGGAAGCCGGCCACGCGGTCCCCGGCGGCGAGCGGCATGCAGATCCCCGCCTTCATGAGGGCCATGGCCTCGCGGGCGTCGACGATCCGCTCGAGCTCCCTGGAGACCGCCGGGGGCACCGGGGCGGCGGCGGCTTCCCCCTTCGCGGGCGGGTACTCGGCCTGCAGCTCGGCGAGGCGGCGGTCGAGGTTCTCGAGGAGGACGGCGCGGCGGCCGTCACCGGCCGCCCGGAGGAGCGCCCGCGCGGTGCCGGCCTCGAGGAAGGGGACCGGTTCAGGACCGCGGAAGGCGAGGAGCCGGTACCCGGGGCGGTCCTCCGAGACGAGCCAGAGCGAGGCATGGGTCACCCGGCGGGTCTCGGTGAGGCCGTCGAGGATGGCTCGCTCCAGCTCGCCCGGGTCGATGACGTTCACCACGCGATCGCGCAGCGTCTCCAGCTCGCGGACCAGCTCGTAGCGCTCCGGGAACAGGTTCACCACGACCCATTCCTCGACCTTGGAGCGGATGGGGTCGAAGAGGGAGAGGATGACGAACGACGCCACCAGGGTGTTGAAGAAGAAGAGCCCGGGGCGAACGCCGACCCAGGAGACGAGCCCGCCGTAGATGCTCGCCAGCACCAGGCCGAGCAGCGTGACCACCGCGATCTTTCCGAGGAACTCGTGGAGGTCGAGGAGCCTCCGCCGCAGCAACGCCTGCAGGAGCAGGAACATGTACAGCGTGAGCGCCATGAACCCGAGTCCCTCGAGCGGGTAGCGGACGCCGAGGCGCGGGAGGAAGTCGAGGAAGGCGAGCGTGCCCACGAACATGGCCCCGGCGAGCACGTAGGTGAGGCGGGAACGGTCGGCGCGTGTGGGTGCGGCGGCGGCCTCACGCCAGACCACCGAGAGCACGGCGGCCAGCGCGAGCAGGACGAACCCGGCGACCAGGAGCGGGGCCAGGTCGGAGCGAGCCAGCGGCGAGACCGCGACCACCAGTCCGAAGATGGAACCGGCCAGCATGAGGTCCCGGGCGCGGCGCGCCGGGCGCCGCTTCACCCCGAGGAACTCGAGGAAGAAGGCCAGCGCCGCGGCAGGGAGGAGCGATCCGGCGCCGATGGCGAGCCGCTTCCAGAGGTCGTGTCCGCCCTGCGCGCCGGGAAGCCCGTGGAGGAACTCGGCGGTGGAGAAGACGAAGAGATCGAGGGAGAGAAGGGCGAAGAGGGTGAAGGAGCGGGGGCGCGCCGAGCGGAGGAGGGCAGCCCCGGCCAGGGCCAGGGTGACGATGGCGGCGAGGAGCGCTGCCTGGTCGCGGATGTCCACCGGAGGGAATCCTAAGCCAGATCCACGTTCCGGTCGCGGGCTTGACCGGCGGGCGGTCGTCCCCCAGATTCCGATCCGATGCTCCCGGCCGCCGTGTTCGCCCTCCTGCTCGCCGCCTCGCCTCCATCGGTGGTGAGCGAGGCGGACGTTCGCCCCCCCTCGACGAAGCGAACCCCCGCGGAGCAGCGATTCCTCCGGGCCCGGGCCGCACTCGCAGCGGGGGATCCGGAATCGGCTTCGCGGGACCTCTCCGGGCTCGCCGCCCGGCTCCCGGCCATCGCCGACCGGGTGGACGCCCTGTCGGCGGCGGCGGCCGAGGCGGAGGGGGACCCCGAGCGGGCGATCGCGGCCTGGGAGCGCGTCCCGCCGACGTCCTTGCTCTGGCCCCAGGCGCGCGTCTCGATGGCGCGCCTGCTCGCCGCGGCCGGCAAGGGTTCCGAGGCCGTGGAGGCCCTGCGGCCGCTCATCGCCCTTCCAGCGCCTGGAGATCTGTCGCGAGGAGACCCCGCGCCGCGGGCGCTGCTCGTGGCCGGCAGGCTCCTCGCCGACCAGCCGGGTGGTGCCCCCGAGGCCAGGCGTCTCTTCCTCGACTGCTGGGCCGGCCACGCACTCTCCGGGGAGGCCAAGGAGTGTCTCGACCGGCTGGAGGCGCTGCCTCCTCCGGACGGAGGCCCGCCCGGGGACGAGGACTCGCTCCGCCGGGCGGAGGCGCTGCTCGACTGGAACCGCAACGAGCAGGCGCTCGCCGCGGCCCGGCGGGTCGGCGAGCGGCTTCCTCCGGTGGCAGCGGATGCGCCGCTCTCGTGCCGGGCGGCCTTCGTGCGCGGCAAGGCCCTTCGCAAGCTGAGGCAGTACGGTCCCTCGGCCGAGGAACTCGGTCCGGTCGTGGAAAACTGCACCGATCCGGCCCTGCGCCCCCGTGCGCTCTACCTGCTCTCGGTGGCACGGGCCAACGTCCAGAACGCGTCCGGCATCGAGACCTACCGGCGATTCGCCAAGGAGTACCCGGAGCACTCCCAGTCGGACGACGCCCTCTACTTCGCGGCGGACCTGCTGGTTCGCGACGGGAGGGTCGAGGAGGCGCTCGACCAGCTGGACGAGCTGGTCGCGCTGTATCCCGCCGGTGACTACCGGGCCGACGCCATCTTTCGCTCCGGGTGGCTCCGCCGCCGCCAGGGAGACCTCGACGGTGCCGAGGCCGCCTTCACGCGCATCGAGGTGCTCTACCGAGCCTCGGACCCCTACGAGCACGCACGCGCCCTTTACTGGAGGGGCAGGACGCTCTTCCAGCGAGACGGGAAGGGGGACCGCGGGAAGGCGCGAAAGGATTGGGAGGAGGTCCTGCGGCGCTACCCGGGCGACTACTACGGGCTGCTCTCTCGGGCACGCCTGGCCGAGACGGGGCGCAAGGTGGCCGAGACTCGACCCGCCGGGAAGAGCCACAAGGGGTTCCGGTACCGATCCGGCCCGCTCTCCGGGGACCCCCACTTCCGGGCCGCCCTCGCACTCCTCCGCCTGGACATGGACCGCGAGGCGGCCGAGGAGCTCAACGCCGTCGATCGGAAGGCGCTCGCAGCGAGCGAGGAGCACCCGGAGCCGCTCCTCCTGCTCGCCGAGTTGCTGGAACGGGCCGGGGACTCGCGTGCCTCTCACCGGCTGCTGCGGGCGCAGGGACGGCAGGTGCTCCGGGAGCCTCCGGCGGGGTTGGGACTGCGGGTCTGGCAGATGGCCTATCCTCCCGCGTGGCGCGACCAGGTGGTCCGCTTCGCACCGCCGGCCGGCGTACCCCCGGACCTCCTGCAGGCGCTCATGCGGGAGGAGAGTGCCCTCGACCCCGCCGTGGTCTCGTCTGCGGGCGCGGTCGGCCTGACCCAGCTCATGGTACGCACCGCCGGGCAGACGGCGAAGCGTCTGTCGCTCCCTGCACCCACCGCGCACGACCTGACCGACCCGCGCCTCAACATCCGGCTCGGCGCGTCCTACCTGGGGGGCCTCCTGAAGCAATTCGGCGGATCGGCGCCCCTGGCACTCGCGGCCTACAACGCCGGGGAGGGCAACGCCCGGGCCTGGTGGAGGGCGAGGGGGTCGATCCCGCTCGACGAGTTCGTGGAGGAGATCCCCATCCAGGAGACGCGCGGCTACGTGAAGCGGGTCCTGCGCTCCTACGCGGCCTACCGGATGCTCTACGGGCGGGACGGGGAGCGACCCGTACGGCTGGTGCAGCAACTCCCCCCGCCACCGCCCTGATGGCGCCCAACCCGGGCGCGTTGCCGGATCCCGTGATAGGGTCGAGTTCCCGGACGGATCGATGAAAAGAATCCTCGAGCAGAGCCTCTACGAGCTCCTGGAGATCTCGCCCTCCGCGACGCCGGAGGAGATCGAGCGAGCGTGGGAGCGGGCCCACGTCCTGTACGGTCCCGGGTCGCTGGCCGCGTACACCCTCCTCACACCCGAGGTGGCAAACGCCCTGGCGGTGCGCATCGACGAGGCGTACGAGGTCCTGCTCGACCCCGAGGCGCGCGCTGCCTACGATGCCCGGCTCCCGGCCGAGGAGGCGCGAACGGCCCGTCCCTCGCAGGAGCCAGCCTCGCCGTCTGCCCCGCCCCCCGTGGCCGCTCCCCCCCTCCGGTCGTCGAGCCGCCGAAGCCCTTCGTTCCTCCGGCAGGAGCCGCGTGGACCGGGGATCTCATCCGCCAGGCACGGGAGTCGCGCGGGTTCACGGTCGCCCAGATGTCGGAGCGGACCAAGCTCTCCAGGCTGCACATCGAGGCCGTCGAGGAGGAGCGCTTCGCCGAGCTCCCCGTGGCCGTGTACCTGCGCGGCATCGTGATGTGCATCGCCCGGGAACTGCGGCTCGACGGCCAGAAGGTGGCCCGGTCCTACCTGGAGCGGGCAGCGGGAGGCCCCGGACCGGGGCGATAGCGCGCCTCCGCCCTTGACCGGAGCAGGGGGCGAGCTAGCATCGAGCCATGCCGCTCATCGAGGCACCCGAGCAGGCCCTGCGCCTCGCGCGTGCCATCTGCTCCGACGTGTCGCTCTACAACGAGGAGAAGATCGTCCGCTCCATCGAGCAGGACACCTTCTTCGACTCCCTCCGGGAGGAGCTCGAGGAGGGTCGTGAGCTGTATCGCTCCCGGGTCGCTCCCGACCTCTACGGCCGGACCAACTACTACGACCGGGCCATCGTCGACGTCATCCTGCGCCCCAAGGGACACGTGAAGTCCCGGATCTGGTGAGACGAGGCGCCGCTGGCCGAGCGCCACCAGTACCAGGCCGGGGAGAGCGAGGCCGGGGTCCGCCTCGACCTGGCCGTGTCGCGCCTGGCGCCCGCCCTGTCGCGCGCCCGCGTGCAACGCCTCCTCTCCGACGGGCACGTCCTCCTGGACGGGCGGCCGGCCAAGGCGTCGGCGCGGCTCCGGGGGAACGAGCGGATCACCGTGGAGATCGCCGACCCCGAGCCATCCGGCGTGGTCCCGCAGGACCTCCCGCTCGAGGTGCTCCACGAGGACCGGGATCTCATCGTCCTCGACAAGCGCGCCGGGATGGTGGTCCACCCTGCCCGCGGAACGCCCCACTCCACGGTGGTGAACGCGCTCCTGCACCGGCTGGGCGGCGAGGGGGCGGGTGGGGACCGGCCAGGACTCGTCCACCGGCTCGACAAGGACACCTCCGGCTGCCTGGTGGTGGCGAGGACCGAGGCAGCGCTCCTGGATCTCCAGGCCCAGTTCCAGGACCGCACGGTCGAGAAGGTCTACCTGGCGCTGGTCCACGGCCACCTGCCCCGGGAGGGTCGGCTCGAGACTCCCTTCGGACGCCACCCCCGAGACCGGAAACGCTTCACCAGTCGTGAAGGGAGCCGGAGGGCCCTGACCGAGTGGCGGGTCCAGGAGCGCTTCGGGGACCGCGCAACGCTGGCCGAGGTCACCCTCCACACCGGCCGGACGCACCAGATCCGGGTCCACCTGTCCGAGGCCGGGCACCCCGTGGTGGCGGACGCCACGTACGGCGGAGTGCGCCGGGAGGCCCGGATGGCACCCGACGATCCGGTCCGGCTGGCGTCCACGGCGGTGGGGCGCCAGGCGCTCCACGCCTGGAAGCTGGCGTTTCACCATCCGCGGACCGGTCGGCTGCGCCGGTTCGAGGCCCCCGTCCCGCAGGACCTCCTCGCCGCCATCGAGATCCTCCGGCGAGCCGGATAGCGGTCAGCGGCCTCTGGGCCGGGCCTCGAATCGGCGCATGGTGTCGCGGGCGCGCCGCGTCGCGGGGTCGATGGCGAGGCCCGCTTCCTCGAGCGTCCGCTCCGTCTCGCGGTTGGGGTGACACCCCCCGGAGAGTACGGTCCAGGCCGGCTGGCTCCAGTCCTGGAGACGGGCCTTCCAGGGTAGGGGCGAGCGGACGTGCTCGAGCGCCCGGACCAATCCCCCGGGCGCGAGCACCCGCAGCATCTCCGACGCGGCCCGTCCCGGGTCGGTCACCGAGCAGAGGACGAGCCCGCTCGTGACGGTGTCGAACGTGCCGTCCCGGAAGGGAAGCGCCTCGGCCCTGGCCCGGACGAGCAGGGACCCGGGCGATCGCCGGCGGGCCCGTGCCAGGCTCTGGGCGCACGGGTCGACCCCCACCGTCCGGGCCCCGGGTGGGAGGAGCGGCAGGTTGCGGCCGGTGCCGCATCCCAGGTCGAGCGTGCGGCCACGAGCCCCCTCGGTCAGCCAGTGACGCCAGGGTCCGAGCCCGAGCCGCTCGAGCAGGGCCATGCCCGCGTCGTACATCCAGGGGATCTGCTCGGCGCCTCGCACGGGGATCTCCTAGTCCAGGTAGCCCTGGGCCTGCAGCGAGAAGAGGTGGGCGTAGCGGCCGTCCCGGTCGATGAGCTCCCGGTGGCTCCCCAGTTCCTCGACCAGGCCGCCGTGGAGGACGGCGATCCGGTCGGCAATCCGGACGGTCGAGAACCGGTGGGAGATGACGATGGCGGTTCGACCTGCGGCGAGCTCGCGGAAGCGGACGAAGAGCTCGTGCTCGGACTCGGCGTCGATGCTGGCGGTGGGCTCGTCGAGCACCAGGATCTCGGCATCCCGCATGAAGGCCCGGGCCACTGCCAGCTTCTGCCACTGCCCGGCGGAGATCTCGTGCCCGGCCTCGAACCACCCTCCGAGCACCGTGTCGAGACCGCGGGGAAGGGAGTCGACGAGCGACGCGGCCCCGGCCCTGCGCGCCGCCTCGGCGATGCGGGGGCGGTCCTCGACGTGGGCGGGGCTCCCGAGACCGATGTTCTCGGCCGCCGTGAACTGGTAGCGGACGAAGTCCTGGAACACGGCGCCGATGCGGGAGCGGAGGTCGCGGGGATCGAGGTCGCGGATGTCGACGCCCCCGTAGGTGATCCGCCCCTCGGTGGGGTCGTAGAGCCGCAGGAGAAGCTTCACGAGCGTGCTCTTCCCGGCGCCGTTCTCCCCGACGAGCCCCAGCGTCTCGCCCGGCTCGAGCCGGAGGCTGACGCCGCGAAGCGCCCACTCCGGCCGCGACGGGTAGCGGAAGGATACGTTCTCGAAGGCGATGGCGAGCGGGGGGCCTCTGGGCACGGTGGCGGGCGGGTCCACCCGCGCCCGCTCGCCCGTGGTCGGGATGGCGAGGAACGCGAAGAGGTTCGACATGTAGAGCGCGTCCTCGTACGTGGCGCCCACGGCGGTGAGGATTCCCTGGAAGGCCGACTGGCCCTGCCGGAAGACCACGAGGTAGAGGGTCATGTCTCCGAGCGAGATCTCGCCCCGCGCCGCTCGCGCTGCGACGAGCAGGTACATCCCGTAGAAGGCGGCCAGCGCCAGGATCCCGAAGCCGGCGCCGGCCGCGAGGCGGCGGACCGCGAGCCGCCGATCCTCGTCGTAGAACTTCGTGAAGAGCAGCCGGTACCGGCCGAGCACGAGCGGGCCGAGGTCGAAGAGCTTGACCTCCTTCACGTGGGAGTCGCGGGTGAGGATCCACTCCAGGTAGTTGAGGCGCCTCCCCTCCGGTGCCCGCCAGGTGTTGACCCGGAAGGACTCGGAGGAGAGGCGAGCCTCGGCGACGAAGGCCGGAACCGAGGCGACGACGATGACGAGGACGCTCCATGGGGAGAGCCGCCAGAGGAGGGCCGAGAGGGCGGCCAGGGTCACGGCGTTCTGGGCAACGCCGAAGGCCTGCATGACGAGGGAGAGGGGTCGGGACGACGCCTCCCGCCGGGCGTTCTGCATCTTGTCGTAGACGTCGGCGTCCTCGAAGTGGCGCAGCTCGAGCGACAGGGCCTTCTCGAGGATCCCCACGTTGATGCGATTGCCGAGGTGGGTTCGCAGGAGCTCGCGGAGCAGTCCCAGGAGCCGCCCGACCAAGAGCCCCGTCGCCAGGAGGGCGAGCTCGACGAGGACCAGGCGCGCCACCCGGTCCCTCGCCTCGGGCGAGCCGGAGCCGGCCGCCTCCACCACCCCGTCGATGATGAGCTTCCCCACCCAGGCAACCGGGGCGGGCAGGAGCGCCGCCATCCCGGTGAGGACCGCGATGGCGATCGTTCCGCGCCGGTCGGCCTCCCAGACCAGCCGGAAGGTGCCCGGGACCTGCGCGAAGACGCCGCCCGCCGCCTTCAGCCGGCCGCGGAGGCCGGCCGGGCCGGAGGGGTCCGGCTTCGGCAATCTGGAGATGTGGGCAGCTGGCAAGGACCTGGGCTAGATAACGCCTTCAGTTTTTCGACGCCACGGCGTACATGGGTCCTCGATGAACCTGCCCGAGCAGAAGAGCGATGCCACCGCATCCACGCCCGCGTCCGATTGGTCGATCGAGCGGGCCATCCAGTACTACAACATGGCCGGGTGGGGAGCCGGCTTCTTCTCGGTCAACGAGAAGGGGCACATGGTGGTCCTTCCCCACGGTCCCGGCGGTCCCACCATCGACCTCATGGACGTGGTCGAGGACATCCAGGAGCGGGGCCTGGGCTTCCCGGTGAACGTCCGGTTCATGGACGTCCTGCGGGCCCGGGTGCGGATCCTGAACGAGACCTTTGCCAAGGCCGTGGCCGAGCTGGGCTACGGGGGCGGCTATTACGGCGTCTACCCGATCAAGGTGAACCAGATGCGCGAGGTGGTCGAGGAGATCCTCGACGCCGGATCCCCCTACCACTACGGACTGGAGGCCGGCTCGAAGGCCGAGCTCATGGTGGTGCTGGGCTACAACACCGACCCCGAGGCGCTCACCATCTGCAACGGCTACAAGGACGACGAGTACATGCGCCTGGCCCTGCTCGGGCGGAAGCTGGGTCGCAAGGTCGTGGTGGTGATCGAGAAGCTCTCGGAGCTCCCCGCGCTCCTCCGGGCCGCCGAGGAGGTCGGGGTGGAGCCGTGGATCGGCCTGCGCTCCAAGCTCTCCACCCGCGGCACCGGGAAGTGGGAGTCGTCGTCGGGCGACTTCGCCAAGTTCGGGCTGACCACGCCGGAGATGATCGAGGCGGTCCGCATCCTCGAGGCCGCCGGCAAGAAGCATCTCTGCAAGCTCTTCCACTTCCACGTGGGGAGCCAGCTCACCGAGATCCGCGTCGTCAAGGACGCGGTGAACGAAGGTGCCCGCCTCTACGCCAAGCTCCGGAAGATGGGGCTCGGGATCGAGTACTTCGACGTGGGGGGCGGACTGGGAGTCGACTACGTGGGGTCGCGCAGCCCGGAGTACGCCTCCTCCATGAACTACACGCTCGAGGAATACGCCGCCGACGTCATCTACAACGTGCAACGCATCTGCGCGAACGAGGGCGTTCCCGAGCCGAACATCGTCTCGGAATCTGGGCGTGCCGTCACCGCGCACCACTCCTGCATCATCATGAACGTCTTCGGCAGCATCGAGATCGGATCGCGTGAGGAGATCAACGCGGCCTCGGTGGTGCAGCCCGGGGAGCACAAGGTGGTGCGGGAGATGCGGGAGATCGTGGCGTCGATCTCGCCCCGCAACCGCGCCGAGGTCTACCACGACGCGGTGGCCAAGAAGGAGGAGGCCCTGCAGATGTTCAAGCTCGGCATCCTGGGTCTCGAGGAGCGAGCCACCGTGGAGTCGCTCTTCTGGAAGCTGGCCCGCAGCCTGGTGGCCCTGAACCGAGGGAAGAAGCGGCTGCCGCGCGACACGAGGGACCTGGGCGACAAGATCGCCGACCAGTACATGGCGAACTTCTCGCTCTTCCAGAGCGCGCCCGACCACTGGGCCTTCGACCAGCTCTTCCCCATCGTTCCACTGCACCGCCTCGCCGAGGCCCCCACGCAGGACTGCACCATCGTCGACATCACCTGCGACTCCGACGGAAAGATCGACCGGTTCATCGAGGGGGACGGAGTCGACGAGACCCTGTCCCTGCACGCGCTCGTGCCGGGCCAGCCCTACTTCCTCGGGATGTTCATGAACGGCGCCTACCAGGACGTGATGGGCGACATGCACAACCTGTTCGGCCGGGTGAACGAGGTCCACGTCTACGTCGACGACGACGACCCGGAGGACTTCTACCTGGGCGAGATCATCCGGGGCGACCACGTGGACAAGGTCCTCCAGTCGCTGCTCTACGAGCCGGCCGACCTGGTCCGCAGGGTGAAGACCGCGCTCGACGCACGGATGAAGGACGGCGCCATCCGGCCCAAGGAGGGCGTGGGGCTATCCCAGTTCTACGAGGGCGTCATGCGGGGCTACACCTACCTGGCAGGGATGGAAGTGGAGCCCGCCCTGGCCATCGTGCCGGAGCCGGCTGAGCTCCCGCCCGACCCGGTTCAGGGTCCCGGGCCCGCCTCCGGTCAGTAGCGACACCTTCACGGCGCCGCGGCGTGTCCCCGGCCGGTCTCGCCGGTGCGGTCGAGCGATAGCTTGAACAGGACCGGTCCGACAAGCTGGTTGAGGGCCACCGCGGCCACCGCCAGAGCCCCGAACTGCGCTCCGAAGGCGGGGAATTGCCCTTGCATCTGCGAGGCGATTCCCAGCGCGATTCCCGCCTGGGAGACCAGGCCGGCCCAGCCCCAGGCACGCAACTCGGGGGGATCGCCGGCGATCCGGGCGGTGACCCGCGCCCCGACCACGGCGGTGGCCAGGCGGACCGCGAAGAAGAGCAGGGCTGCCGGCCAGAGGGTCCCGAGCAGGTCGAGATCGAGGTAGGCACCGGCGGTGGCGAAGAAGATCACGTACACCACCTCGCCGGTCTGCTCCACGGCGTGGAGCAGCTTGTCTCCCTGCCGGGAGAAGTTCTGCACCACGAAGCCGGCCGTGAGGAAGGTGAGCAGCCACTCGAAGCGCAAGTAGGCGATGGCGTCCACCACCACGAGCCCGAGCAGCAGGAGCACGAGCAGCACCTGCCGGCCCACGAAGCGCAGGTAGGCGACGAGCAGGAGCCCCAGGGTGGTCCCGATGGCGATGCTCCCCAGGAGTCCGTGTCCGAGCTCGCCGAAGGCGGCCAGGGAGAGCGTGGCGCCCGGCTCGAGCAGGGGCCGCACCACGGTCATGACCAGCGCGAGCAGCACCACCACCACGACGTCGGAGGTCATCACGAATCCGACGGTGAAGTCGGTGAGGCGCCCGGCCGGACGGGTCTGGCTCAGGATGCCCATCACGGCCGACGGGCTGCGGGTGATGGAGACGACGCCCCAGAGGAGGGCCACCGCGAACACCGCAGGGAGCTCCATCCCCCGCGTGAACGGGAGGAGGTCGCGGGCCAGGACGAACGTGGCGGGGATCACCAGGAGTGCGAGACCGTTCTGGATCACCGAGGCCGCGACCAGGCTCCTGAAGCCGCGCCGGACCGCGTCGAGCCGCAGTTCGGCCCCTCCGGCGAGCGCGATGAGGGAGAGCGCGAGGGAGTTGACGATCGAGAGGTCGGCCACCGCCTCGTGTCCGACGGCGTGGAGCACGTGCGGCCCGGCCACGATCCCGGCCAGGAGGAAGCCGGTCAGGTGCGGGAGCCGGAGCAGCTCGAGGAGGCTCGCGGCCAGGGTGCCGGCCAGCAGCAAGAAGCCGATGGCGGCCAGGTCGCGCCCGGTCCGCTGCCACTCCCCGGGGAGGGATCCGGCGAGCCGTTCGACCCAGAGCATGAGCGCGAAGAGGCCGGCGAGCGCGGCGATCTCGAGCAGGCGCGTGCCCGGTCCCTTGGCGGGGGGCGGGCTCACGGGGGCACCTCTCCAGCCCGCCGAAGGGCGCGACGCAGGGCGGGCGGGCCGAGGAACTCCCCTGCGACGGCGGCGATCACGGTCGTGGCGAGCACGAGGTCGCCCACCGGACCCGGATGGCGAAGGTGGACGGCCAGGGCGATGGCGATGCCCAGCGGACCGGTGGAGACGAAGGAGAGGGTGAGCCAGGGTCCACCGCGGCGCGCCCGGGGATCCACGGCCGCGATCAGGGCGGCCACGACGATCGCGACCCCGAGGCGGGCCAGCAGGGCCGCCCCGACGATCCAGAGGGCCGGCCCCGAGAGCAGGGGCGTCCTGGCACCGGCGAGGAAGAGGGCCGGGAGGATGACCGCGCCCTCCACGCCCACGGCGATCTCCCGCGCCCTCGCACGCAGCGGGGAGGCGATCGCGAGGGCCAGGCCCAGCGAGAACCCGACTGCCAGGACCGACAGGTCGACGCGCGCGGCGACCCCCGTGGCGAGCAGGGAAACTCCGAAGAGCAGCGACCAGAATGCCGCCTTTCGGAGCGTCCGGCCCAGGAGCCCGGCAAGGACGAGGCCGAGAACGCCTCCCAGCGCGAGCGCGGCCAGGGGAAGGGCCCGGAGGACGTCGGGAGAGCTGTCGAGCGTGACCAGGGTGCTCAGCGCGGCGAGGGCGACCACGTCGTCGGTCCGGGTGATGCCCGACACCCGGTCCAGGAGCGGTCCGCTCGCGCCCAGGCGCTCCCGGGCCCACCGGGCGACGTGGCGAGAGGTGTCTGCCAGGGCGGCCCCGACGCAGACCGCCACGGCGACCCGCTGCGGCGGTTCGGGGAAGAGTGCTCCCGCGGACGGGAACCGGTCGAGGACGGACCAGACCGCGCCTGCGACCCCGGCGAAGGAGAGGAGCCCGGCCAGGAGGCCCAGGGCGATGGACTTGGCCCCGATCCGGTTCTCGCCGTCGACGCCGAAGGTGAGCCCCACGAGGAGCGCGATCCACCCGGTGGCGAGGAGCGCGATCGGCGCGAAGAGGGACACCTCGGCGCCGCCCATCAGGCCGAGAGCGGCGGGACCGGTGACGAAGCCCACCACGAGCCATTCGGACCCGGAGGGAAGGCCGCGACCGCGAAGCCCGCGCCCGCCCATGAGGAACCCGCCCATGTAGGCGACCACGAGGAGGACGAACAGCGCCTGCAGGGTGCTCACGCCACCCCCGCCGCTCCCGGCTGGGAGCGACCCAGCTTGACCCCCTCGGCGCGGAGCGCGGAGGCGACCCGCACCGCCAGGTCGTCGCCGGGCCCGGCGACGCGGTAGAGGGCTCCGGATGCGTCGAGCCGGACCAGGTCGGCCGCCGTCCCCGGGCCACCGGTGCGAAGCAGGATCTCGCGGACCAGGGCCTGGTCCTCGGCGGGGTCGATGGAGAGCTCGAAGCGGGCGGCAGCCGCGAGCCCGGGCAGGCGGGTGGGATGCAGGAGCGTGGCGAGGTGGGGGACGAGCACCCGCCGTCCGGAGGAGTCCTCGACCTCCACGTCGAGGAGGCCGACCGTCCGGACGATTCCGCCGGTGCTGCCGATCTCCGCCACGTGTCCCGTCCGGTAGACCCTCCCGAGGAGGCGCGGCAGCCCTGCGGCCACGTTCGCCAGGGCCGGCACGGACGCCAGGGCGACCGCCAGGAGGGCCGCCTGGCCGACGCTCGCCAGCATGCCCTCGTCCCGGCCGGTCAGGATCGGCGCGGCGAAGACGGCTGCCAGGAGCACCAGGGTGATGCGCACCAGCTGCCCTGCCGGGATGGCGAGCTCGGCGGGAACCCAGCGCAGGTGGGTCTCCCCGGCGGCCACGCTTCCGAAGAAGAGCCGGACGGCCCGAAGCGCCAGCCAGAGGAATGCCCCCGCCACGGTCGCCGCGATGGCGGCAGGGAGGGAGCTTCCCACCCGGGCGACCGTGGCCGCAGCCGGACCGAGAACCACCTGCCCGAGGCGCAGCCCGGCCCCCCGCGTGAAGGGGAAGACGGAGAGGGCGAAGACGAGCCAGGCGTAGGCGACGAGGATCTGCAGGACGACCCGCCCCACCCGGACCGCGACGGTGAGCGCCCCGGCCACCCCTCGTGAGCTGACCAGCTCGACCCCACGAACCCGGAGGGAGGGAACCTGCCCCTTTCGTTCCCGAAGCGCCGCCTCGAGCCCCCGGTCCAGGTCGCCCATCTTCCGGAGGAGAAGCCAGGCCAGGAGCGCGGAGAGGACGAGGAGGGAGACGTGGAACACCACCTCGGCGATGCGGGCCCGGCGCCGCTCACCGCGGAGGGCCCGATCGATCTTCGCGGCCGTGGAGCGGGACAGCTCGGCCATTCCCGGTGCGCCCTCGGCGGCGACGTCTTCCGGCCCGAGGTCGAGGATCAGGATGCTCCCGACCCGGATCGCCGCGTTGTCTCCCTGCAGGTCCACCGAGGCAGCCGCCGATGGCTCGGACTCCAGCACGTCGGAGAGGGCCTGGGTGGCGGCGCGCGCGCGGGCCCCGGGCGGCACCTCGCCGCGGGAGGCACGCAGGGTGAGCACCCGGGCGTCCCGCAGGGTCACCTCCGCACCGGGCGGTGGCGCCGTCGGCGACGCCGCGGCCAGGATCGGGATCAGGGTGAGGAGGAGCGCGGTGGAACGGAGGGACGGACCCGCACGCGCTGCGGTGGGTTCGGCCGGGCTCACCGCCCAAGACTCAAGGAGGGCAATGGTCCCGGTCAAGGGCAATCGGTCCGGGAATGGCGGTTGGTCGGCTCCGGCCCCCGGGTTAGATTGCCGACCGGAGGCCGGATGACCCTCGCAACGCTCCTCGCAACCCTCGCGCTCTCCGCCAACCCGGCGGTCTTCGTCGCCGTCGCCCCCGGCTACCCCGGCACCACTGCCGAGGCCCAGGCCTCCATGGATGCCTTCGCCGCGGCCCTCTCGGCCCGGGCTGGGCTCCCCCTGGGATCCATGGCCGCCGCCTACTTCGAGAAGGACCGGCCGGGTGCCGAGCGCCTGAAGGAGCCCGATGCGGTGATGGGCATGGTGGCCCTCCCGTTCCTCCTCAAGGAGGGAGACGCCCTGCACCTCGAGCCGCGCCTCTCGGCCGCGCAGAAGGGAACGGGCCCCGTCGAGGTGTGGGCGCTCGTGGCGAAGAAGGGGCGGGTGACCGGGCCAGCCTCGCTCGACGGCTGGCAGGTGAACTCCATCGCCGGGTACGCGCCTGCCTTCGTGACCGGCGGTGCGCTCTCCGCCTGGGGGCGGATGCCGTCGAGCGTGAAGGTCGTGCAGACCGGCCAGGTGCTCTCGTCGCTCCGGAAGGCGGCAGCCGGGGAGAACCTCGCCGTGCTGCTCGACGGGGCGCAGGCCGCGGCGCTGCCCTCGCTGCCCTTCGCGGCGGACCTCGAGGTGGTGGCCCGGTCCGCTCCGATGCCCACGGGCGTCGTGGTGACGGTGGGGAAGCGCCTTCCGCCCGATCGCTGGAAGGTGCTCGAGAAGGCCCTGCTCGGCCTGGCCGGGAGCCCCGAGGGCGCGGCCGCACTGGAGGCCATCCGGCTCCAGGGGTTCGGCCCGCTCGATACCGCCACCCTGGCCGCCGCTCGCAAGGCGTACGCGGCCGCGGCCAGGTGATCGACCCGGCCCGCATCGCCTGGCTCGCCCTGCTCCTCGGTGCCGGATGCGCCTCGGCGCTCAAGGAGCCGCCCCCGCTCGCGGCCCTTCAGCGGGATCCGGCCGGGACGGTGCCTGCGAACGCGCTCCTGCAGGAGGCGGCCGAGGAGTTCGAGAAGCGACCCCGACGCGGCTGCCGTCCGGCGGGCCGAGGGGCTGTGCCTTGCGGCTGCGCAGGCCGACGAGTCGCAGGCTGCGGGACTGGTCTGCGCCATCCAGGCCAAGGCCTGGCTGGCCGAGCGGGAGACGGACGTGAAGGTGCGGACCAACCTGGCGGTGAGCGCGGTGCAGGCTGGCCAGTGGTGCCTGCGGCGCGAGCCGGCCTCCGCCCCGTGCAGTTTCTGGCTGGCCGTCGCGCTCGGACTCCAGGCGAGGGACCGGCCCACGACCGTGGAGGACGGGCTGAAGCGGATGGCCCAGCTCCTCCGGGATACGGCCCGGGAGGCGCCGCTGCTCGACGAGGCCGGTCCCGACCGCGTCCTGGCGCTCCTGCTCGTCCGGGCGCCCGGCTGGCCGATCGGTCCGGGGGACTCCGAGGAGGCGCTGGTGCACGCCCGCAGGGCGGTCGAGCTGCGCCCCTCGTACCCGCCGAACCAGCTGGCGCTCGGAGAGGTTCTGCTCAGGAACGACGACAAGGTGAAGGGGCGGGAAGCGGTGCTCCGGGCCATCGAGCTCACCGGGGACGCCGCCTGGACGACCCATCCCGACAGGCCATCCTGGGTGACGGACGGCCAGGCGCTCCTCGCCCGATGATCGAGACGCGCACCACCTTCTGCAGGATCTGCGAGTCGCTCTGCGGGCTCGTCGTCGAGGTCGAGGACGGGCGGGTCGTGAAGGTCCGGGCCGACGACGACCACGTCGCGACCCGGGGCTTCTCCTGCCCGAAGGGGCTCCGCCAGCACGAGATCTACGCGTCCCCCGACCGGCTGCTCGCCCCGGAGAAGCGCATCGGCGACCGCTGGGAGCGGATCGGCTGGGACCGCGCGCTCCGGGAGATCGGGACCAAGGTCCGCACGCTCCGCGCCGAGCACGGGCCGGACAGCATCGCCATGTACGTGGGAACGGCTGCCGGGTTCGGCGTGCTGCACCCGGTCTTCGCGCAGGGCTTCATGACCGGGCTCGGGTCCCGGTCGATGTACTCGTCGTCGACCCAGGACTGCGCCAACAAGTTCGCCGTGGCCCGCGAGGTCTACGGCTTCCCCTTCACGCAGCCCTTCCCGGACCTGGAACGCGTCCGCTGCCTCGTCATCGTCGGCGCCAACCCGGTCATCTCCAAGTGGAGCTTCCTCCAGGTGCCGAACCCGGCGCGGGCGCTCCAGGCCATCGAGGCGCGCGGCGGGCGGGTCTTCGTGGTCGACCCGCGACGGACCGAGACGGCCCGGGCCGCGGGAGAGCACGTCTTCATCCGTCCGGACACCGACGTCTTCTTCTACCTCTCGTTCCTGCGGGAGCTGCTCGCCGGCGGGGTCGACGAGGACCGCGTCGGCAGGTTCGCGAAGGGGCTCGGCGAGGTGCGGGACCTCTGCGCACCGTGGACGCCGGAGCGCACGGCCGAGGTGACGCGCATCCCCCCGGAGAAGCTCCGGGAGATGGTGGCGGCCTTCCGGTCCGCGGACGGGGCGGCGCTCTACTCGCTCGACCGGCGTCAACATGGGGTCGAACGGATCGCTGGCCTTCTGGCTGCAGGAGGTGGCGAACTGCGTCTCCGGGAAACCTCGACCGGCCCGGCGGGACGCTCGTCGGCAAGGGAGTGATCGACTTCGCCGCCTTCGGGAAGAGGACCGGCACCCTGATGCGCAACGACCGGTCCCGGATCGGCGAGTTCCAGTCGGTGAACGACGGGTTCCCGGGCGGGATCCTGGCCGACGAGATCCTCACCCCCGGCGACCGGCAGGTCCGGGCCCTCTTCGTCACCGGGGGGAATCCGCTCCTCACCATGGCCAACGCCGGGCGGCTCCGGAAGGCCTTCGAGAAGCTGGAACTGCTCGTCACCCTCGAC
This sequence comes from uncultured delta proteobacterium, assembly GCA_963828255.1. GTDB lineage: Bacteria > Myxococcota > Myxococcia > Myxococcales > Anaeromyxobacteraceae > CAIOAK01. Next base: position 297,995 of record CAWHDZ010000040.1, read on the forward strand.
CTCTTCAAGAACGAGACCGGATCGGTCGCGCACTACGTCCTGCCCTGCACCTCGCCGCTCGAGCGCCCCGACCTGCCCTTCATCTTCCCGCTCATGCTGGGGCTCCAGGAGCGGCCGTACCTCCAGGCCACCGATGCGCTGCTTCCCGCCGCCGGGAGAGGTCCGGGACGAGGCCACCATCTACGTCGACCTGTGCCGGGAGAGCGGGGTCTCGCTCTTCGGATCCCGCGTCGCCCAGGCGACTCCTCGGGACGATGCGGCGGCTCTCGCCCCGGACGGGAACGCAGCCGGCGCTTCCCCAGAAGCTGCTCCTGTCGGCGATCCTGCGGGCCACGAAGCAGGGGTCCTTCCGGGCCCTGCTCCGGGAATCCCACGGGCGGCTCCGCGAGCCCCACCGGGGAGGGGACTTTCTCGGGACCCGGGTGACGACCGACGACCGGCTCGTCGATCTGGCTCCGCCGCGGCTGCTCGAGCAGGCGAGAAAGCTGGAGGGAGACTTCGAGAAGGAGAAGGGGACGGCGGGACCAGCTCAAGCTCGTGACGCGGCGCGCGGTCGGTACCCACAACTCCTGGACCCACAACATCGCGGCCTTCGCGGCTCCGGGGACGAACCTGCTCTACATGCACCCTGAGGACGCGGTCCAGCGGGGCCTCGAGGACGGGGCGGTCGCCGACGTCTCGACCCCGGTTGCCACGGTGCGCCTGCCCGTGAAGTACCTTCCCGACCTCATGCCCGGCACGGTGGCGCTTCCCCACGGGTGGGGGCACCAGCACGCAACGGGGCTGTCGATCGCGTCCAGGACGCGCGGCGTGAACGTGAATCTCCTCGCGGCCGACGGTCCGGATGGCATCGAGCGGATGAGCGGAATGGCCCACCTTACCGGGTTCCCCGTAGAGGTACGCCCGGCCCAGGGGCCCCTGGACCCGCACACCTGGTCCGGGATCGACCCGTCCGTGGCCTGATCCGGCCCTCGCTGTACCCGGCCGGGTTGCTTCCTCGGCCTGGCTGTGTGACGCAGCGTGACTTTCCGGGGGGAGGACCGCAAATTTGGAGGCGATCCGCTTCATGTAGGATATACGGAAGGCTCAGATTCCCGCTCGAAGAGGCGGCGCGAAGCCGCTTTCACTGGGAAGGAGAACCATCCGATGAAGAGGATCCTTTTCGCCGTCGCAGTCGTGGCCCTCGGCCTCGCTACCGGGAGTGCCGATGCCCAGGCCTTCAAGCCTGATCCCAAGATGAACTACGAGGTCGTGGCGTTCCGCTCCGTCGAGACCGGCAGGCTCGAGGGCGTGGTCTCCTCGGTCGATCCGGCGGGCCGCAAGGTCGACATCAAGGGACCGAGCGGCAAGGTCCGCTCGGTGAAGGCCGGCAAGAACATCCAGGGGCTCGAGAAGGTCAACGTCGAGGACAGGATCGTCGCCGAGACCTACCGCTCCGCCACCTTCCTGGTCGAGAAGAAGGGCCAGGCCCCGATGTCGCCCGAGGTGGTGAGCGCCTTCCAGTCCGCCTCCAGGACCAACGAGGTGCTCGAGGCCAGCGAGGTGGTCGCCCAGGGCACCGCCACGGTCGCCGCCGTCGACAAGGCCGCCGGCACGATCACCTTCGCGGGCCCCGACGGGCGCATGACCCCGATCCGGGTCGACAACGTCGCGCTGCTCGACGGCATCGCGGTCGGCCAGAAGGTCGACTACCGGGTCGTCGACGTGGTTGCCTTCGACATGAAGGTGACGCCGAAGCCGGCTCCTCCTCCGCCGCCTCCTCCGGCCAAGGCGAAGATCGAGGGCAAGAAGATCGTCATCTCCGACGTGATCTTCTTCGAGACCAACAAGGACACCATCAAGACCGTCTCCTACGACGTGCTGAACGACGTGGCCTCGATCATGAAGTCCAACCCGGGGATCAACGTCCGGGTCGAGGGGCACGCCTCCAAGGATCCCGCCTCCGCCAAGCGCGGCAAGGCCGGCTACGACTTCAACCTGAAGCTGTCGGACGCCCGTGCCAAGGCGGTCAAGGCCTACCTCGTCGAGAAGGGCGGCATCGCCGCTGACCGTCTCGAGGGCGTCGGCTTCGGCTGGAACCGGCCCATCGCCCCGAACGACACGAGGGACGGGCGCTACAAGAACCAGCGCGTCGAGTTCACGATCACGAACTAGCACCGACGGTTCCCGAATCCCGGCGGCCGGCTCCTCCAGGGGCCGGCCGCTTTCTGCTCGTGGTAGCATCGATGGCCTTCGACAGGAGGAAATCCGTGGACCGCCTTCTCTCCCTGCTCGCCGCTCTCGCCTTCGTCGTGCCCGCCCTCGCCGTCGCCGAGGACCCTGCACCGCCCGCCGGAGCGGCCAGGCCCGCCGATGCCGCGGCGACTCCCACCCAGACGGTGGAGGTGATGGTCGGCGAGGTGATCACCCTCCCGTACAACCGATCGGCGGCCTACGGGCCGGCAAGGGTCCGCGGCCCTGCCGTGAACCTCACGGACGGCGGGGACGGGGAGTGGAAGGGCAACATCAAGAACCTGGACGGGGTCTTCAAGGTCACGGAAGGTCGCATCTCCGGCGCCAACCTGAATCTGGTGATGGATCGGGACGGTGCGGAGTGGACCTGCCAGGGCACCGTCGACGGCAAGCGCGTCCGCATCGTCCTGTCCCCGGACGGACTGGTCGCCCGGTATGACGACCGGCTCTACGAGCTGAGCCGGGTCGCTCCCGACCTCTGGGCCACCGTGCCCACCGGGCCGGCGATCCGCGTGAAGGGCGACGCGGCGGGCAAGAGCCCCTATTACCCGCAGTTCATCTTCGCGCTGCTCTCGGTACTCTGACGCCGGGCCATGAACGAACGATTCCGGCGCTCGTCCACGGGGCGATCCTCGCGTTCGTCTTCGGCATCCTGGTGGTCTACGTGATCGTCGGGCTCACGCGCCTCCTGGGACGCCGAGACGCGGGCGGCTGTGATGGCCCCCCCAGCAGGTCCCCGCGTTGACCCACCGGGACAGCGCTACCTTGCCTGCCAGGGTATCGCCCAGAGCTCCCTTCCGGTGATCGCGTCGTCCGCTGTGAAGAAGAGCTTGGAGCCGGAGACCACGAAGCCGGCCGGGTTGGACGACTCGGCACCCGGGGCGACGTCCGCCAGCATCCGGGTTCCGCTGCCGGTGCCATCGCTCAGCCAGGGCTCGCGACCCGTCACTCCGTCATCGTCGCTGAAGAGCAGGGTCCGGCCGATGGCGGTGAGGCCCTTCGTCGAGCCGAACTCGGGTCCCGCGGTCAGGCTCAGCACCTTGACGGTTCCCCTCGCCGTCCCGTCGCTTCTCCATAGCGAGGTCACGAAGTCATTCGCGACGGCGTAGAAGTAGAGCCTGCCGCCCATGCTGGTGAGCCACGCAGGCCATGAAGAGTACGCGTACCACGACTCCCCGAACCATTCCCCTCCTGGCGCGATGTCCTTCACGATGCGTGTTCCGCCGGCCGTCCCGTTCGTCTTCCACAGCTCGGTTCCCGTCACGTCGTCCTGGGCGACGAAGAACAGCGTGCCGTCCATGGTCGTGAACTGGGGTCCCGACGGGAATGCCGGGAATGCGACTGCCTTGACGGGAACGGTTCCAGCCCGCGTGCCATCGCTCTTCCAGAGCTCGCTGTCCTGGGGGCGGCCATCGAAGTAGTTGACCTGGAAGAACAGGTTGCCATCGGAAGCGGCGAGATTGAAGGGGACGGCGGTGCTCACATTGAACTTCTTCACGAGGACCGTGCCCTTCACCGTCCCGTCGGTCTTCCAGAGCCCCAGGTCGCCCAGCGAGTCGGCGCGGTCGTAGGCCCCGAAGAACAGCGCGCCACCCACCGCCGTGAGTTCGAACGGATACGCGGGACCGCCGGCACGATTCGTCAACTGTACGGTCCCCGCCTTCGTTCCATCGCTCGTCCAGAGCCACGACACTCCAGCGTCGGCGTCATCGTGGCGGAAGAAGAGCCTCCGGCCGGCCCGGGTGAGCGCGTACAGGCCAGAGTCGGGCCACCCCGCGTTGATGATCGTCTTGACCAGGGCGGTTCCGCGGGCGGTGCCATCGGTCTTCCACAGGCCCATGGCGGTGGCACCGGTACGGGCGAAGAAGATGCAGGC